>NZ_JAKRNE010000002.1 GCF_022347205.1 Corynebacterium sp. ACRPO
CGGAGCTTCCCCCCAGCCACAACACCGCCACCACGGTGGCCGCCCCCCCCCCCCGCGGCTGCCGCACGCCCACCCCGGTAACGGTTTGCAGGCGGGGCACAACGACCCCGCCGCGGCCGCATACGAGGCCGACAGTGAATCCGATGCCGAGGCCACCAAGCCCTCGTCGCGCTCCGTAACTATTGCCGGTGCCGCACGCCGGGCCAAGTCCCAGCCCTTCGGTAGCGGTAGCCGTGCGTTTACTGCAGCATCCGCCTCCACCGCTGGTGAAGAATCCACGCAACAGGCAGAAACCATCGATGGTGAATTGGTGGAAGAAGCGATTGCAGAAGAAGACGAGACTGCAGTCGAGCCACAGGCAGCTGCGGTTCCTGTCTCCCAGCAGGCTGATGCGGACAAGGAAGCCAGCACCGCAGAGGCGGACGATGTCGATGACGTGCTCCTGGAGGACGAGGACGACGCCGCGGACGAGTCCACTAAGGACAAAGCCTCCGATGTTGCCGCCGCCGAGGCTGAGGTCTTTAGCGCCCCAGCTGTCTCTAGCGTGGCGAGCGATGCTTATGCCTATGACGAAACCTATACCTCGCCGGTAGACCTCATGTATCCGGGTGCCGTAGACAAGGCCGAGGACAGTGAAGACGACTGCGCAAATTCTGCCAGCGCGGATGATGCCGAGCCTGCATCTGCAGAAACGGTGGATACCGAGGGAGCTGAAGAACTCGCTGAGACCGCCGAAGCAGACGACGCCGGCATGGATACCGACCTGTCCGAGGACGAGGTCGAGTTCGCCCAGCGTCGTTTGGGTCGCGGTGGCTGGGACCCGGTAGCGGAAAAGGAAAAGTCGGCGACGCGCTACCAGCGCCGTCAGCGCACCCTGCTGGGGCTTGCCGTGGCCGTGGTGCTCACGGTAGCCCTCGGCATTGTAGTCGGTGGCTGGACTTGGTGGTTGGCTGCCGTCGCCGGCGTGCTCACCGTGGCCTACTTGATCGCCCTTCGCTCCCAGGTACGCCAGGAACAGGCACTAATGCGCCGCCGCGTGCGCCACCTGCGCCGCGCCCGCTTGGGCGTGCGCAACACCGAGGATGAAGAGCTGAAGATTCCGCGCAATCTGCGCCGCCCAGGCGCCGTGGTTGTGGAAATCGACGATGAAAGCCCGGACTTCGTGCACCTTCCGCTGAGCTATAGCGATGGTGAGGACGGCGACTTTGACGGCCCGCACGCCGGGCCCGATGGTTATGGCCGTCGCGATGACCTAGCGGCCCGCCGCGCTGGATAAGCGCGCGTAGCGGACTAGCTAGCAGCGCCGTGAAGCTCGTCAGCGCTCGTTGTCTGCGAGTTCGCGAGCGCGTTGTATTCCTGCGCTAGGCCATAATTCGGCACGCCGCTCTCCAGCCACACCCCGGAGGTACCGCGGCGATGGGAGCCGATAAGGTGCGTGTCAATCATGCCGATGGCCTCCATGAGGGCGAAACAGGTAACCGGTCCAACGAAGCGAAAGCCCTTCTTCTTAAGCTCGCGGGACATGAGCTTGGACTCGTAGCTCTTTTTCGGAATATCTTCCATCACTGTGGGGTAGAGGTTCTCCGGAGGTTGGTAGGCCCAGATGAACTCTGCCAGCCCGCCTTCCTCGCGCAGAGCGATGGTCGCCTTGGCGTTATTAATCGCGGCGCGGATTTTGGTTTCGTTGCGGATAATGGAGGCGTCGCCAAGCAAACGCTCCACGTCTGCCTCGCCGAATTGGGCGACCTTGTCCGGATCGAAGTTACAAAAGGCCGCGCGAAACGCCTCGCGCTTCTTGAGCACCACAGCCCAGGACAGGCCGGACTGGAAGGACTCGAGGCTCAAACGCTCATAAAGTCCAGCTTCATCGAAAATGGGCAGGCCCCATTCGGTGTCGTAATACTCCTTCAGCATCGGCGAGGACATCGCCCAAGGCGGGCGGCCCAGGCCATCATCGTCATAGACCAAGGTGGTGCGCTCTTCGGACTGCGTAGTTGGTTCGCTCATGGTGTTCTCCTTTTATCTTTTGTGCGTGGTTCCCATTGAAACAGCCCGCGCGGCCGTGGTCTTTTCCTTCCCCCGCCAAAGGGCGAATTTCCCAGGAGTATAGGTGTAGTCCATTGCCTTCGCGTCGGGCGAGGGGTTCAGGGTAATCTGTTCAGCATGAATAGACCTGCCGTACGCGATGCCGCACTGCTTATTTTTCGAGCGGTCCTCGGATTAATCTTTATCGCACACGGCGTGGACAAGATGTTTATGACCGGCATGGATGAAACCGTGGGGCAATTTTCCGCTCTAGGGGTGCCACAGCCACAGCTTTCCGGCTATATCGCCGCCATAGGAGAGATGGCCGGAGGTGCATTCCTCGTCGTTGGTCTGCTCACCACCTTTGTCGCCGGGGCACTCGCATTGCTCATGGGGTGTGCCCTGTATTTCGTGCACCTGGGCCACGGTCTATTTGCTGCCGACGGCGGAATCGAATACCCACTGGTATTGCTGTTATCCCTGCTGATGATCGTAATTTTTGGCTCCGGTAGAGCCAGCATGGACGGGGTGCTCAGCAATGTTGACGCATAGCCAGGTTCAGGCGGCAATCTCCGCGCACATGGATGGAGAGCACTCCGATCTGTCCCAGGACGTTATTGATACTCACCTGGAAAGCTGCGCCGAATGCCGCGCATTCCGCGATAAGGCGGCCGCGCTATCGCGTTCATTGAGCTTTGTGGAGCCTGCGGATTCCGGTATGGCGCCTCCTACGGATCTTTCTGATATCATCTTGGCCGGCGTGGAACCGGAATGGCGGCGTACCTCCAGCGCTCGTCAAGCCAACCTTACGGTTGCTCGTGCCGCTATGGTTCTTATGGGGGTCATCTTTGCGATCTGGGCGGTGGTGCTCATCGTGCACGCCTCCGGGCTCGTACCGTTGGGCGAGGAAGGAAAGGTTTTGGATCCCACTGCGGATCCGGAGCGAGCCAACCTGCTGATGGAGGGCGCGGCAGTGCGCTTTGGCATGGCCTGTGGTCTATTCTTCAGCGCCTGGCGCCCCGCAGCGGTCACCGGACTGCTTCCGGTATCGGCCACGATGTTTGCCTTCGTCTTCGGCTTTGGCATGCGCGATATAGCGCTGGGTACCGTAACCATTGAGCAGGTGTATTTCCTTATCGCCACCGCGCTGGCGACTCTTAGCCTGGCGTGGGCCTGGGCGGCGGAAAAGGGCTACCTGGTGCGCGCGTGGTGGAAGTCTCTTAACGCACAGCCGCAATAAACTTCGTTCAGGCGGGGTTAGGTCCAGCTCGGCAGCCACATCATGGAGTGGTACCAGGAATCTGGAATCTTGTAGCCGTACAAAATGGGGGAGAAATAGAAGAACATCGCCACTACTAGGGCTAGGTAGAACACGGCGACGATAGTGCCCCAACGTACCGGGCCGCCGGCCAAGCTCTTCAGCCATCCCCACCGCACAGGCCTGCCATGCCCGATGAGCTGGCCTAAAGCTAACGCAATAAGCACGATGACAAAGGGGATGAAAGCCGTGGCGTAGAAGAAGTACATTTGGCGGTCAAAGGCCGCGAGCCAGGGCAAGAAGCCTGCCGCAAAGCCCACCAAGGGGATAAGGAAGGCGCGGTTGCGGCGAATAATGAGCGACCACAGGCCCCACAATACGGCCGGGATGACCAGCCACCAGATGGCTGGGGTGCCAAAGAGGTAGAGCATCTTGCGGCATTCGTTGCTGCCATCACCGCACTGCAGGTCGGTGGAGGAGTAGTACAAGATGGGGCGGGCGGCCACGAGCCAAGCCCAGGGCTTGGAATCCCACGGGTGATGGTGGCCGCCGGAAGAGGTTAGGCTGGCATGGAATTCCAAGACAGAGGAGTGATAGTAGAACCAGCCGGCCAAGGAATCAGGCAGGTGCAGCAGCCACGATCCATCCTCGATGGTGCCATCCACCTTGGCATGGCGGTACACGGCGGTTTCGGAGGCAAACCAAGCCCGCCAGGTCCAGGCGTAGAGCAGTACCGGCACGAGCACGAGGGAGGCCAGGGCAGCAGGGGTATCGCGCACCAGTGTGCCGAGGATGTAGCGGCGCACCCCATAGCGTTTGCGCAAGGCAAGGTCGCTAAAGACGGACATCAGGCCAAAGAACATAATGAAGTACAGGCCGGACCACTTGACACCCAGGGAAAGGCCAAGGCAGGCACCTGCGAGGAGGCGCCACCAGCGGAATCCAAAGCGCGGGCCGAAGGCGGAAGAGCCCATCCGGTCCTTCAAAAACGCGTTGTGGAGGCGCTCGCGCATCTGATTATGATCGCGGGCGAGCGCCCAGGCGGCGGCTACAACGAAAAAGACTTGGAAGATATCCAGCATGCCGAACTTGGAAGAGACCAAGAGCACACCATCAAATACGGCGATGAGGCCGGCTAGGGTTGCTACCTGCCAGGATGAAGAGACTCGGCGGGCCAGGGACATCGTCAAGAGCACGGTGGCTGCTCCGAAGAGGGCCGTCATAAAACGCCAGCCCAAAGGGGAATAACCAAAGACCCACTCGGCTAGTGCCACGATCTGCTTACCCAGCGGTGGGTGTACCACTAGACCATAGCCGGGGTTGGTTTCAATACCGCCGATAAAAAGGTTATCCCAGCTTCGCACCATGTCCCAGGCTTGGGGAACGTAGTGCTTCTCATCAAAGACGGGCGTGCCCTTGGAAACGGGCGCGGTAAGTCCGACAAAGCGGGTAATGAGCGCAAGGACGCCGACGACGCTAGTGCTTATCCAGTCAGCCTTGCCCCACGCATAGGCGCGGGGTGCTGGCGGAGCCACGGTGTCGTGCGTGGTGCGCGATGGGGCAGCGGTAGCAATAGTCACTTGGTTGAGTCTAGGCGACAACGTAGCGCAACCGCGCATTAAAGAGTATGGAATGCTAGAAGTATGTCTGCTTTAGGTCTGGATCCACTACCGCGCGGGGTTATCCTCGCCGCCACGCCGCTGGGAAACGTAGGAGATGCCTCCGCGCGTTTAATGCATGCCTTGCAGCATGCGGACGTTATCGCGGCCGAAGATACGCGGCGCGTGCGCAATCTGGCCCAGGCTTTAGGGATCGAGATTTCCGGGCGGGTGGTGTCCAATTTTGATCACAATGAAAAGGACCGAGCCCAGCAGCTTATCGAGGCCGCCGCGTCAGGCACCGTTCTCGTCGTCACCGATGCCGGCATGCCCATTATTTCGGATCCGGGCCTGTCCCTTGTGGCCGCGGCAGCCGAGCGGGATATCCCCGTGACCTGTTTTCCTGGCCCTTCTGCCGTGCCGACGGCCCTGGCGCTTTCGGGCCTGGGCGTGGGGCATTTCCTTTTCGACGCCTTTCCTCCTCGCAAGCCCGGTCCCCGCAAGGCGTGGCTGGAGTCACTGTGCAACGAAAAGCGAGCCATCGTCTTCTTCGAATCTCCTCACCGCGTAGCCGAAACCTTGGCCGAGGCAGCGGAAATTCTCGGCGCCGACCGCCCGGCCGCGGTGTGTCGAGAGCTGACCAAGACCTATGAGGAAATCCGCCGTGGCAATCTGGGCGAGCTAGCCGAGTGGGCAGTAGACGGTGCTCGGGGAGAGATCACCGTGGTGATTGAGGGCGGTACTGCCGCTGCCGCTACCGCTGCAGACTTGGTGCCCAAGGCGCTCGAGCTAGCGGACGCGGGGATGCGACTGAAGGACGCGTGCAAGCAGGTAGCCAAAGGCACCGAGGTCTCTAATCGCGAGCTTTATGATGCCGCTTTGGCAGCTCGCAAGGACTAGTCCCCACCGCTTATTCGATTACGTCACACCCCGTAGCGCGCGTAGATGGCTTCACTAACGGGGGCTTTGTAATTGAATTGTTATAGTGCTCGGGCGTGTGGGCGGCTTAAAGCGGTATTTACATGGGGAAACGAAGCGTAAAATCCCTTCAAATTATCGTGGAAAATCCCTGGGAAACGGTGTTGAGCAGCGAAGTTTCTACGTGCTTCGTTTGATAATTGAGTAGTTCCGCACCACTGTATAGCTCATGACAAACTCGGAAAATATGGGCACAGGCGTGCCAGAAGAAGGAAAGGAACCGGTCGGCGCACAGGCGCAGCCGGCCTCTGCTTCTTCGAGCGGGCAGCCTATTGAGAATTATCAGACTGTAGACGAACAGCTGGACGCACAATCAGCCACCGGCCAGCTTCAGGATATGATTCACTCCGATGGCTTCCACCCGGAGCGCTATGACGATCCTGAGGTGGAAATCGCGGCCGATCGTGACAATATTCCAATCGATTGGTCCATCGTCGGCATCGCCGGTGT
Organism: Corynebacterium sp. ACRPO; assembly: GCF_022347205.1. Taxonomy (GTDB): domain Bacteria; phylum Actinomycetota; class Actinomycetes; order Mycobacteriales; family Mycobacteriaceae; genus Corynebacterium. Next base: position 6,310 of record NZ_JAKRNE010000002.1, read on the forward strand.
TCTGGTCGCCGCGATCGTTGTGTGGGGCCTGGCCGCCCCGGACAACTTTGCCAACTTCTCCTCTTCGGCCCTGACCTGGGTCGTGGACAACTTCGGTTGGGCCTATATCCTCTTCGGCACCGTCTTCGTGGTGTTCGTTGTCTTTATTGCCGCCTCCAAGTTCGGCTCCATCAAGTTGGGCCGCATTAATGAGGAGCCGGAATTTTCCACGCCATCGTGGATTGCCATGATGTTCGCCGCCGGCATGGGCATTGGCCTGATGTTCTACGGCGCTTCCGAGCCGCTGGCTAACTACCGTGACGGCACCCCGGGCGAGGGCACTGGCAACGTTGGATCGTCCATGGCCTATGCCATGTTCCACTGGACGCTGCACCCCTGGGCGGTGTACGCCATCGTTGGCTTGGCCATCGCGTACTCCACCTTCCGCATTGGCCGCAAGCAGCTATTGAGCCAGGCCTTCGTGCCGCTCATCGGCGAGCGTAACGCCAACGGTGCGGTGGGCAAGTTTATCGATATCCTGTCCATCTTCGCCACCGTCTTCGGTACCGCCTGCTCCTTGGGCCTGGGCGCCCTGCAGATTCAGGCCGGCTTGAAGGCATCCGGAATCATCGATAACCCCACCAATTCCGTGGTTATCGGCATCGTGTTGGTCCTTACCCTTGCATTCCTCCTGTCCGCGATGTCCGGTGTGGGCAAGGGCATTCAGTACATTTCCAATGCGAATATGGTCCTTGCCGCAGTGCTGGCTATCTTCGTGTTCATTTTGGGCCCGACCGTTACCATCCTCAACCAGATTCCTGGCTCCATTGGTAACTACCTCAACTACTTCACCGAGATGATCGGCCGCACCGCCGAGTCCGAAAACGGCACCGCTGGTGAGTGGCTGTCCGGCTACACCATCTTCTACTGGGCATGGTGGGTTTCCTGGTCCCCGTTCGTGGGCATGTTCCTGGCACGTATCTCCCGTGGCCGTTCCGTTCGCGAGTTCTGCCTCGGCGTCCTGCTTATTCCAGCCGGCGTATCCACCCTGTGGTTCGCTATCTTCGGCGGCACCGCTATCCACATGGAGCAAAACGGCGAATCCATTACCGGCGAGTCTGCTGAGGAAGAGCTGTTTAATCTGCTGCAGTCCATGCCTGGCGGCTTCGTTGCCGGCATCGTTGCGGCGGTTCTTCTGGCTACCTTCTTCGTCACCTCTGCGGACTCCGCGTCTACGGTGATGGGCTCTATGTCTCAAAATGGTGCTTCTACCGCTAAGCCGTGGCTATCCGCGGCATGGGGCGCACTGACTGCCTTGGTAGGCCTGACCCTGCTCCTGGCTAATGAGGACGCGCTGTCTAACCTGCAGAACGTCACCATCGTTGCTGCACTGCCGTTCCTGTTCATTGTCATAGGCCTGATGTTCGCCATCTACAAGGCTTTGAGCGAGGATATTATTTACCTCGAGTACCGCGAGGCACAGCAGTTCCAGCGCAAGATGGCCCGCGAGCGCCGCTTGCACCGCGAGTACCAGCGCACGCAGGTACTTAAGAAGCGCCGCAACGAGCGTCTCAAGCACCCGATGAAGCGCAAGTAATTCGCGCCCTTTGCGGTTTGCTTTCATAGCGCCCATCGTTTCCTCAGCAGTGGGGAAGCGGTGGGCGCTTTGTTCTGAAAAAGCGGTTCACCTGCGGAGTAAATGTCTGCCCTAATCGTGTGGGCAGGAGCCGGCTTCGATACAGTAGAACCCATGACTGAGTCTGTAGTAGTAAATGTTGCCTGGCCCTATGCCAACGGCCCGCGCCACATCGGTCATGTGGCCGGCTTTGGTGTTCCTTCTGACGTCTTTGCACGTTTCCAGCGAATGCGTGGCCGCAACGTACTCATGGTCTCCGGTACGGACGAGCACGGCACTCCGCTATTGGTTCAAGCGGACAAAGAAGGAGTGTCCGTTCGCGAGCTCGCAGACCGCTACAACCGCCAGATCGTCACTGACCTAGCCAACCTCGGCCTGTCCTACGATCTCTTTACGCGTACCACCACCCGTAACCACTACTCCGTGGTACAGGAACTCTTCAAGGGCCTGTATGCCAATGGCTACATGCTCAAAGAGACCACCCAGGGCGCTATTTCGCCGTCTACCGGACGCACCCTCCCGGACCGCTATATTGAGGGCACCTGCCCCATCTGCGGCGCGGATGGCGCCCGCGGTGACCAGTGCGATGAGTGTGGAAACCAGCTCGACCCGGTGGACCTGATCAACCCCGTATCCAAGATCAACGGCGAGACCCCAAAATTCATTGAAACCGAGCACTTCCTACTGGATCTGCCCTCCATCAAGGATGAGCTGCACAAGTGGCTGTCCACCCGTGAGGACTGGCGCCCGAACGTCCTGAAGTTCTCCCTGAACCTGTTGGAGGATATGCGCCCGCGCACCATGACGCGCGATATTGACTGGGGCATTCCGATCCCCGTTGAGGGCTGGCAGGACAATAACGCCAAGAAGCTCTACGTGTGGTTCGATGCGGTCATCGGTTACCTGTCTTCCTCTATCGAGTGGGCATACCGCACTGGTCAGCCTGAAGCCTGGAAGGACTTCTGGCAGAACCCGGAGACCCGCCACTATTACTTCCAAGGCAAGGACAACATCACCTTCCACTCCCAGATCTGGCCCGCCGAGCTTTTGGGCTATGCCGGCAAGGGCAACAAGGGCGGTGAGCTTCACCAGTACGGCGAGCTGAATTTGCCAACGGAAATTGTCTCCTCTGAGTACTTGACCATGTCTGGTTCCAAGTTCTCCTCGTCCAAGGGCGTTGTCATCTATGTCAAGGATTTCTTGGCGGAGTTTGGCCCAGATGCCCTGCGCTACTTCATCGCCGTGGCCGGTCCGGAAAACAACGACACGGACTTTACCTGGGATGAATTTGTCCGCCGTATCAATAACGAACTGGCCAATGGCTGGGGCAACCTGGTCAACCGCACCGTTTCTATGGCGTTTAAGAACTTCGGTGAGGTTCCAGCACCAGCAGCGCTGGAAGAAAAGGATAAGGAAATCCTGCAGCTGGCGGAAGAGACCTTCGAGACCGCCGGTTCTTTGCTGGAACAGTCCAAGTTCAAGCAGGCGATTACCGCTATCATGCACGTCGTCGGCGAAGCCAACGCTTATATTGCAGACCAAGAGCCATGGAAGTTGGCTAAGGATGAGACACAGCGCGAGCGCCTAGCTACCGTGCTGTGGACTGCTCTCCAGGTGGTTTCTGACTGCAATGTCATGCTCACGCCGTACCTGCCGTTTACCGCGCAAAAGGTCCATGAAACCTTGGGCCGCGAGGGCGTGTGGGCGGCCCAGCCAGAGGTCCATGATGTCAAGGACGATATCCCGGTAGAGCTCGTTGGCGCTGGCTTGCCGCCAGAGGGCCACGAGTATCCGGTCATCATGGGTGACTACACCCAGCAGCAGGCAAAGTGGGAGCGCATCCAGGTAGAGCCGGGCACCGCCTTGGCCAAGCCGAAGCCGCTCATCTCTAAGCTCGACCCGGAGCTGGGCGAGACCGGCCCGGAGTGGGCGCCTGTTACTAAGTAACAGCACCTAAAACGGCCGCGTTATGGTCCCTTTTCAACAAAGAAGAGGGCATAACGCGGCCGTTTCTGTATTCCGGTTAAGAAAAAGGGGTACGAAATTCCCGAATCCTTGCCGGGAAGGGTGGTTTAGCGCTCGAAATCGCGCTGGAGGTGCACCAAGCCGAGGCGGACGCCATTCTTGGTATGGATATTCGGCATGCGGCCGGTCTCGGTAAAGCCGAACTTCTTGTGCAGGGCAATAGACCCCTCGTTGGTATCGACGATATAGGTGATCATCGTCTGCACATAGGCATCGTCGGCGGCGAAGTCCATGAGGGCGTCGAGAAGCTCGGAGCCCACGCCCTTGCCCTGGGCGGAGGGGGCGATGTAGACGGAATCTTCCACGGTGCCGTAATAGATGGCGGGGGTTACGAACTGGAAGTAGGCCGCCCAGCCAATGACCTCATCATCGTCCACGGCTACAAAGACCGGGGAGCCGGCCTTAAACATTTCCTTGAGCCACTCTTCGCGGTCAGAGACCTCTTCTTGCCACGTGACCAGGTTAGCGGCGGGTTTCGCTGCGGAGCCGGCGTTGTAGATGGCGGTGAGCGCGGGGGCGTCGGCAAGCTCAGCAGGACGGATATGCATAGAAATTCCTTTACACCAGAAGTTGTAGGTGGGTGAGGCTCAACCAGTGATCGAACTTGTAGCAAACCTCTTTAAGAGTACCCACGTTTTCAAACCCGAACTTTTCATGCAACTTCAGCGATGCAACATTGGTGGAAACGATGAGCGCGAGCAGGGAATGGACCTTATCATCGGCGCGGGCCGCATCCACCAAGGCGCCAAGCAACGCAGTGCCCACGCCCTGGCCCTGAGCGGCGGGGGAGAGATAGATGGTGGTCTCATAACAGCCCGTCCACACCTGCGGATCGCGGTAAGGATGGTAGAGCGCCCACCCCAGGTAGGCGCCGGAATCGGACTCCGCGATGAGGCACGGGCAGCCCTCTTTCCAGATGTGGCGCAGGTAGGCTTCGCGCTCTGCGATGCTAGCCGGGGTCGTGCGGAAAATGACGTCGGTGTGCTCGATGGCCCAGTTGAGGGTCTCGGTCATGGCGGGCACGTCCGCAAGGCCAGCGGGTCTGATTAACATGGCAGCCAATATTACAATTGCCTACATGGCTAAAAAGAAGCGACGTCCCACTCCCGTTCCGGCACCGGGCCTAAGCGGCCTCATCGATGCGCACACGCATCTGTTTTCTCACAAGGACACCGATGAGGTGCTGGTCAATCGCGCGCGTACCGCCGGTATTAGCCGCATGGTGACGGTGGGTGATGACCGCCGTGAATCGGCAGCGGCGCTGGCTACTGCACATTCCTTTCCGGATGTTTATGCCGCCTGTGCCATCCACCCGGTGCGCGCCAATGAGTTGGATGCGCCAACCAAGGTGGCGCTGGAGGAGATGGTGGCGGATCCTCGCTGCGTAGCAGTGGGAGAGACCGGCCTCGATGCCTACTGGGTGCAGCACGAGCCTGAGACCACCGCGACCATGGCCCAACAGGAGGAATCTCTGCGGTGGCATATTGACCTCGCGGTGCGCCATGGCAAGACGCTGATGATTCACAACCGCGAGGCGGATGCGGACTTAATGCGCATTCTTGCCGACGCCCCCTCACCCGACACCGTTATGCTGCACTGCTTTTCCTCGCCGCTGAAAGTGGCAGAGGAAGCCTTGGAGCGCGGCTACGTATTGTCCTTTGCCGGTAACGTCACCTTCAAGCGCAATGCCGAGCTGCGGCAGGCGGCGGCGAAGGCGCCGGCCGGCCAGTTATTGGTGGAAACCGATGCGCCATATATGACGCCAGAGCCCTACCGGGGCCAGCGCAATGAACCAGCTCTTATCGGGCACACATATGAATGCATCGCTCGCGCACGCCACCAGACGGTGCAGGCGCTAGCGGCGGAGGTAAACGACACTTTTGATCGCGTCTACGGCCTGCGCTAACGCCTAGGTGACGGTTTTCACAAAAATAAAACCCGCTGGTCAGAGGTGGCGGGGGTGCTTGGTGTGACGGTTGTGTGCCCAGTGAGGCGTGTGGTGGATTAGTCCTCGACTTTGTAGTGCTGTTATCGTATCGTTATTAATCGTTCGTTTAGGTTCTAAGGTCGTGCAGCGCCACCCTCGGTGCGGCAGCAGCGGATCTGAGCAAGGGAATTGCCTGCGTGGACTTCTTTGCTGACCTAAACTCTTGTAATTGTTGAAACCTGCACTACCGGAGATTCATTCAGCATGTCACCTCATCAGATCAAGCGCCTCAATAACTCCCGCTCGCTGCCACTGCGTCTGGCAACGGGTGGCGTATTGGGCACCCTGGCCGTCGGCGGCGTGGTAGCCGTTGCGGCACAAAAGGACGTCACCGTGGACATCAACGGCGACAAGGTGGAGTTGGCTACCTTTGCCAAGGATGTCGACGGCGCGCTGGAGGCAGCCGGCGTGCAGGTGAGTGAGGAAGACATCGTCTCCCCGGCCCCGTCCGAATCCGTGGGTGATGGCGATGAGATTTCCGTGCGCACCGCCAAGCCGGTGGCCGTGACCATCGACGGTGTGCAGCAGCAGCTGTCCACCACCGACCTCACCGTTTCTGACCTGCTGGGTAGCCTCAACGGCGTGGTCAAGGGTGCTTCTGTGAAGTCTGGCGATGCCGACGTGGACGAGGACGCCCAGCTGGAAGAGGGCATGGACCTTGAGGTTGTGTCCCCGAAGATCGTCAAGATTAATGATGGCGGCAAGGTAACCTACACCAAGATTGCCGCTAAGACCGTCGAGGATGTTCTCAAGGCCCGCAATATCGACGTTGATGACGATGACCGCGTCTTCCCGTCCAAGGAGACCAAGGTTACCGAAGGCATGTCCATCAAGGTGGACCAGGTTTCTACCACCGTTTATGACTCGGAAGAAGAGTTTGACGCCGAGCCCAACTTTGTCGATGACCCGGAGCTGGAAGAGGGCACCGAAGAGGTCCGCGAGGAAGGCGTTAAGGGCAAGCGTGTTATTACCCACAAGCTGGTAATGAAGGACGGCGCTAAGGAATCCAATGACGTCATCAAGGAAAAGGTGACCGTCGAGCCTAAGGCTGCCACCATTGCCCGCGGCACCAAGAAGTCCGAGGAGGAAAAGCCGGAGAAGGGTGGCAACTCCGGTGCTGCTGCTCCGGCGGTGGCAGATGGCTCCGTCTGGGATTCCATTGCACAGTGTGAGGCCACCGGTAACTGGGCTATTAATACCGGCAACGGCTTCTCCGGTGGTCTGCAGTTCACCCCATCCACTTGGGCAGCATTCGGCGGTACTGAGTACGCACCGGAGGCATGGCAGGCTTCCCGTGAGCAGCAGATTGCCGTGGCAGAAAAGGTGCAGGCAGCGCAGGGCTGGGGCGCATGGCCGGCATGTACTTCCAAGCTGGGCCTGCGCTAAACCGCAGCGCTTCTTGGCCGCACACCCACTGTGGTGTGCGGCCTTTTTGTCTCTTCTACTAAGTTAGAAGGCATGACTAATTCCACCGGCGCCGCGCTTTTGGGTCCCGTTGAGATCCGCGCCCTCGCGGAGAAGCTCGACATCGTGCCCACCAAGAAGTTGGGGCAGAACTTTCTGCATGACCCGAATACCATCCGGCGCATCGTCGCTGCGGCGGAGCTGGAGCCTACAGATCGCGTCCTCGAGGTGGGCCCCGGATTGGGCTCGCTGACCCTTGGCTTGGTTGAGGCCGTGGGGGACGTGACCGCGGTAGAGATCGATTCCCGCCTGGCGGCGCAGCTGCCCGATACCGTGGCAGAGCGCGCCCCTGGGTATGCGCAGCGCCTGCGCGTAGTGGAAAAGGACGCACTGCGCGTGACGGATTCTGATGTCACGGAGCCGACTGCCCTCGTGGCCAACCTGCCGTATAACGTCGCCGTACCGGTTCTACTGCATTTGCTGGAGACATTTCCCTCCATTCGCCGCGTGCTGGTGATGGTCCAGCTGGAGGTGGCGGACCGTCTCGCCGCCCAGCCGGGCAGCAAGGTTTATGGCGTGCCCTCGGTCAAGGCGGGCTTTTATGGCAAGGTCTCCAAGGCTGGCACGATTGGCAAGAACGTTTTTTGGCCGGCGCCTAATATTGAGTCTGGCCTGGTGCGCATCGATGTCTTTGAAGATGCTCCTTGGCCGGTTACCGATGAGTCGCGGGCTAATGTCTGGCCGGTTATCGACGCCGCCTTTGCCCAACGCCGCAAGACCCTCCGCGCGGCATTGTCTGGCCACTTTGGTTCGGGTGCCGCGGCCGAGGAAGCGCTGCGAGCGGCGGATATCGATCCGAAGCAGCGCGGTGAAAAGCTTGCCGTAGAGGACTTCGTACGATTGGCAGGAATCTAAATGAGTGCACCGCTAGATAACGAACCATTCGTCTATACCGCGCGCGCTCACTCCAAGGTCAATATTCACCTCGGCGTGGAGGAACCGCGCGAGGATGGGTTCCATGAGCTTGCCAGTGTCTTTCAGTCTTTGGAGCTGCATGACACCGTGACGCTCACGGACTTGGGTAATCCCGAGGTGGATAAGCCGCGCATTCAAGGCTTAAAGGTTACGGGCCCTCATGCGCAGGGCGTGCCAGAGGACTATACAAACTTGGCGTGGACCGCGGTTAACCGCATCATGCAGTACCTCTACACCACCCATGGGCCGAAGGCGCTGCCGGAGGTAGCGCTGGAAATCCACAAAGCCATCCCTACCGCCGGCGGCATGGCGGGTGGCTCTGCTGATGCGGCCGCCGCGCTGCGCCTTGCTGAGCGCTGCTATGGCGGCTACTACGGCATCGACTCGGTGGGCGAGCCGATTCTGGACGCGCTAGGCGCGGCGTTGGGTTCGGATGTTCCCTTTACTCTGTTGGGTGGCACCGCGCTCGGTACGGGGCGCGGCGAGCAGCTTACCCCGATGATGGCGCGCGGTACCTACCATTGGGCGCTTATCGCCTCGGACCGCGGGCTATCTACCCCGCAGGTCTTTCACAAGTTGGATGAAATGCGAGAAAAGGGTCGCGGCGGCGCGCCGCACATGGATACCGCGGCGGTATCGCAGGCGCTCATCTCAGGCGACCCGCACCGGGTGGCAGAGCACTTGCATAATGACCTGCAGCCGGCGGCGCTTTCCCTGCGCCCGGATCTGCGTAAGACGCTGGAGGCGGGTGTGGCCGCCGGAGCCCTCGCGGGCATTGTCTCCGGCAGTGGTCCGACCTGTGCCTTCCTCTGTGCTGGGGCAGAGGAGGCTAGGGAAGTGGTCTCCCAGGTGACGGTGGAAATTCCCGGAACCAAGGGTGTGGCTACCCATGGACCCGCTAGCGGCGCCGTGGTGCTGTAGCTAGAGCACCGTCATCTCGGTGGGCTCGATGTCGAGGTCGAAGCGGTTGACTTCCTTTTCTTGGAGGAGGTCGATGACCACGAGCTGCTTCTTTTGGGCGTCGGTAATAAAGGCGTAGCCATCGGCAGCCTGCAGGATGGGCCCCGGCTGCTGCCATTCCTTATTTTCCTTCCACCTGGAGATGGCATCGATCTGCGAGGTGATTTCGCCGGAATCTGGGTCGATGATGTTGAGTTTGCCGTCGGTAGTGAGCACCAGTGCCTCGCCCAGCGGGCCGCGGGCCAGGGAGCGGAACCAATAGGAAGCATCGAGGTCAACCTTCTTCGCGGAAAAGTCCTTAGTATCCACCAAGGTCACGGAGGTGGGGCGCTCGAGTTCTGCATCCTCGTCGGTCTTATTATCGGCCAGAATGACATCGGATTCCTCCGAACCGGCAGCATTGCCCGAGCGCTGGTAGCCGCCTGCGCCGGCATAGGCGGAGGCGTCCACCTTGTGGAACTTTGTGCCATCGAAGATTACAGGGCCGTCCTCGCAGCCGAAGAAGATATTGCCGTTTCCGGCGGCGGCCTCGCCGTGCACGCCTGGGCACTCGGTGGTTTCAGTAAGGACCTTGCCCTCCTTATCCAGATGCTGGATAGTGTGGCGTTCGTCCTCGGTTCCCTTGGTGATAACTACCGAGCCATCCTTCAGCGGTACAGCCACGCCGTGGTGTGCGGCGCCGGTGTCTACGGTATTGACCGGCTGGGCATCGTCTTTGCCAATGTCTTCGGTCTTGTAAATTTTCGCTACTCCATCGCCGTCTGAAAACAGTGCGGTAAAGCCGTCGTGGTGGACCACGTGGCCGGCGTGCGGGGCCTTGATAGGGGCGTCGCCAAGCGAAGGCTCAGCGGTGTAGTAGTGGTTGTGATCGCCGTGGCCCTTGGTGATGCGCCCGGTGTCGTAGGTGAGGAAGCTATCGCCTTTGGTGACCATGACGTGGCGGTCGTCGCCGGCATCGCTCAGGCGCAGGAAGGCATTCATTTTGTCCTCGCCGATTACCTTGCCGGTCTTGGCGTCATAAGCTCGCAGACCCTCCGCGTGGGAAATGACAATGCGGGTGGGCAGCTGGGCTACCTCGGTCTCGCCCTCCTCGGCTTCGAAACCTTCGTGCGAGTGCCCGGCGTGGTCATGGCCGTGCTCATGCTCATGGTCGTGCTCGTGAGCGTGGTCCTCCTCGCTGTGCGCGTGGCCGTGGGAGTGCAGGGAGTCCTTTTCCTCTTCGGTGGGGGCGGAACAGGAGGTAATGGCTACTGCCGCGGCAGAGAGCACCGCGCAGAGGGAAAGTGTGTAATGCTTCATACATAGGCACACTATTGGACGTGAAAATCAATAGCAATAGGTTGGAGGAATGCGGGGGTATGTGCAGGGAGGTATTAAGATGGACACTCGTTATGGCAAACCTGATTAACCTCGAGCAAGTCAGCAAAACTTATGGATTAAAAACCCTCCTAGACGGGGTATCCCTAGGTGTGCAAAGCGGCGATCGCATCGGCATCGTCGGCGTTAATGGCGGTGGCAAAACCACCCTGCTGGAGGTGCTCACCGGCATCGAGCCGCCCGACGCCGGCCGCGTATCCCATACCTCTGATTTGCGCATGGCTGTGGTTACCCAGCGCTTTGACTTGCCCGATGAGCTGACCATCGCGCAAGTGATTATTGAGCCGCTGGAATTGGAGACCTATGAGTGGGCCTCCAATGCCAAGGTGCGCGATGTCTTGGGCGGGCTGGGCATTGTAGATCTTGGGCTCGATACTCCGGTGGGTTCGCTCTCCGGTGGCGAGCGCCGCCGCGTGAACCTGGCCGCCGCGCTAGTGCAGGATTTGGACCTCGTGGTGCTCGATGAGCCGACCAACCACCTCGACGTGGAAGGCGTGCAGTGGCTCGCGGACCACCTGCTCAAGCGCAACCTGGCCGTGGTCGTGGTTACTCACGATCGCTGGTTCCTCGATACCGTGGCCACGTGGACCTGGGAGGTACACGATGGCGTGGTCGATACCTACGAGGGTGGATACAACGATTGGACCTTTGCCCGCGCCGAGCGTGCCCGCCAGGCCGACGCCATGGAGCAGCGCCGCAAGAACCTCGCCCGCAAGGAGCTGGCCTGGCTGCGCCGCGGCGCACCGGCGCGTACCTCCAAGCCGCGCTACCGTATCGAGGCCGCTGAGGCGCTGATCGCTGACGTGCCGGAGCCACGCAATAAGGTCGAGCTCATGGCCTTTTCCAAGCAGCGCCAAGGCCGCGTGGTTATCGAGCTAGAGGATGCCACCGTGCAGTCCCCGGACGGTCGCACCTTGGTGGACCACCTCACCTGGCGCCTAGCCCCCGGCGAACGCATTGGTTTGGTGGGCGTTAATGGCTCTGGCAAAACCACCCTGCTGCGCACCTTGGCCGGCGAGTACGAGCTGGCGGCAGGCAAGCGCATCGAGGGTCAAACCGTGCGCCTCGGTTGGCTGCGCCAGGAACTCGATGACTTGGATCCGGAGCGCCGGCTTATCGACGCCGTCGAGGACGTCGCCACCTACGTTCAGCTTGGCAAAAAGGAGCTTTCCGCCTCCCAGCTGGCCGAGCGCCTGGGATTTTCCGCCAAGCGTCAACGCACTCCGGTAGGTGACCTCTCTGGTGGCGAGCGCCGCCGCTTGCAGCTGACCCGCGTACTGATGGCCGAGCCCAATGTGTTGTTGCTGGACGAGCCCACCAACGATCTCGATATCGATACCCTGCAGGAACTGGAGTCCCTCCTGGACTCCTGGCCTGGCACCATGGTGGTCATTTCGCACGATCGCTACCTCATTGAGCGCATCGCGGATAACACCTACGCGCTCTTTGGCGATGGCAAGCTCACCAACCTTCCCGGTGGCATCGACGAGTACCTGCGCAAGCGCGCCGCACTTGAGGCCCAGCAGAGTTCCGGTGTGCTCAACCTGGGAGAAAAGAAGGCAGACAACGCTGCACCGAAGCCAGAAAAGAAGCTCTCGTCCCAGCAAGAGCGCGAAATCACCAAGAAGATGAACGCCCTCGAGCGCAAGATGCACAAGCTGGAAAAGGCGGCCGCGCAGATTAATGAGAAAATGGCGACCGCCGCGGAAAAGGTTGATACCCAGGCCTTGACCGAATTGGACGGAGACTTAAAGGAAAACCGCAGCGCCTACGAGGAATTGGAGATGGAATGGCTGGAGTTGGGGGAGAAGCTCGAAGGGTAGAAGCCCGCATCGCCGATATTGTCAGCTACCTCGACCTGTGGGGCATTATCGGCGCCGCAGCGCTTTTTACCCTGGGGCTTACCCCATCCATTCTGCCGCGCGATTGGCTCTACCAAGGGCTCGTCTCCGGCATCGCCGCAGGACTGGGCTATACGCTGGGCATCGCCCTCAAGCTCGTGTGGTACCGGCTGGTGGTGCGCTATGTGGCGCCTCGGCATGCCTGGCTCGATGTCGCCACGTGGCCAGCTCGGCGCTACCGCCTAGCCTCCCGCATCGCCACCGCCGCTTTTGTGGTCTGGATGATAGGCTTTGCGGTCTTTGCCGTGCGGTGGCAACGCCAACTCGCAGACGCCCTGTCCGCACCGGCGCCCACCATTGCGAGCTATGTGCTGGTGGTTCCGCTGGCACTGGCGGTATTTACCGCCTTTCTTTTCCTCCTGCGCCTGCTGCGCTTTTGCGTGCGCTGGCTTTCCAGCCACTTTCCCCAGCGCTTCCGCGCCGCCTACCGCGTTGCGGGTGCGGTACTCATCGTGGCACTGGTGGGCACGTATACCGTGGAAAACCTCATCCCCGGCGCCATTGTGGGCGTGGGGGAGAGGATCTTTACCGCCCAAAATGCCGAGCCCGATCCCGCAACGCAGCGTCCCACGTCTGCTGAGCGCAGTGGCTCCCCAGACTCCCGCGTGGACTGGAATGGGGTGGGACTACAGGGCTCGCGTTTCCTCTCCTCCGGTGCGCACCGCGCGGAATTAGAAGAGGTAACCGGAAAGCCCGCTAAAGAACCCATTCGCGCCTATGCCGGCCTGGGCAATCGCGCCTCCAATGAGGAGCGAGCGCAGCTGCTTATCGACGAGCTCGAGCGCACCCACGCCCAAGACCGCAAGGCGCTGCTTCTCATTATGACCACCGGAACGGGGTGGGTATCGTCTTATTCCGCCCAGGCCTTCGAGCTGCTCTACGGCGGCGACACCGCCATCGCGGCCGCCCAATACTCCGCCATGCCCTCGGCGCTGCATTTCCTGTCCGGCGGTGGTCAGGTAGAACGCGCCGGGCAGGAGTTCATCAACCCCATCGTGGACTGGTGGAACGGCCTGCCGGAGGACAAGCGCCCGAAGCTCTACCTCTACGGCGAATCCTTGGGCACCACGGGCATTGAGGCGGCCTTTTCCGGGGTGCGCGATATCGCCAATTCCGTCGACGGCATCCTATTGACGGGGCCGCCGCACTTTAATCGCCTGCGCACCCAGTTTGTGGAGCGCCGCGACCCTGGCTCTTCTGAGATAACTCCCGAATACGCCGGCGGCCTCGTCGTGCGCTTTGCCAACGATGACGCGCAGGTGCGCCAATGGGGCACGGTGCCAGAAGAGGAGTGGGGACGCACCCGCATGCTCTATATCCAACACCCCTCGGATCCGGTGGCCTGGTGGTCGCCACAGATGGCCTTTAAGGAGCCGGATTGGATGCGCGAGCGGACCCCGTATTCTGCCGAGCGCGTAATGCAGTGGATGCCCCTCATCTCTTCCCTCCAAGTTGCCGCCGATCTGCCCGGCGCAAAGGACGTACCCGATGGGCACGGTCATAACTACGGTGCATCGGTGCTCGACGGCTTTGCCGCCATCGCTGGTCCAGAGGTGGCGGGAGCCATTTACCCCGATGAGCTGCAACGCCAATTTGCCGCGCTCGACGTCGGCATATACTAAGTGCGCTTTAGCCAAACCTCATAGGTGGCGGCATTGTTATACACATTCTGTGCCGTAGGCAAGGCAGCCAGAATCAATGCCGCATATAACTCCACGCCGTTTAGCCCCAGCGCTGCGCCCACGGCCAGCGTGAAAGCGGGCATGCCCACCAACTTCAATACCGTCGCGGTAAGGGTGGGCAGACGGTCCTCCTCCAGCAGCCCGTCGCCCTTTAACGAGGCACCAAAGCTCATCAGGATCATAGGAATAGAAGCGCCACCCAATATCTCTAGCGGCTTCATCACCACATCCGGTACCTGCCACTGCGCCGCGGAGACAATAAATCCCGCCACCGCAGCCAACACCACCGGCGCGGTAACCCCCGAGACCACGGAGTTCCATATCGATCGTAGGCTCGTACCCTGTGCATTGAGTCCCGCGATGATAAACGGGGAGAGCACCGCCATCTGGAGAACCAATGCCGGGATAACGTAGGTGGCATCACCAATGACATAGGTGGCAATGGGCAGGCCAATATTGACCGAGCTGTAGGAGCTCGCCGCCGCAGCGATCACGGCCACCACTGGGGACGCAAACGCGGAGGTATCGGATGTAGCCACACTGGAGAAAATGAGTGCCGGCGTGGCCGCCCAAAAGGCCGTTCGATTGAATTGCAAGCGCGCCTCGCCCTTGCCAATAACGCCCCTGTGGGCCAGCACAAACCCGACGCCGATGACTACGAAAATAATTGCAAACCCGGTCAATACGTCCAGCAACAGTCAACAACCTTTCGCAGTACTTCACAATGCGTGAGGATATTGTCGCACCATCCGCAGTGCCCCCAGAACACAGGGACCATAACAAAGTTGTATCGAATTACCTGCGCAGCACGGAAACTCCTTCCAGACTGCTGGCCACCTATGGCACGGTGGAGGGCATGAAGCTTTCTCACCGTGCAACCGTAGCCGTCCTGTCCACCGCTCTTGTCATTACTGGTACATCCACCGTGGCCTCTGCTCAGCCGGCCTTGCCGCCGCAAATTCAGCAGGCTTCTTCGCAAGCTCAGCAGCTTTCTTCTGATCCTTTCGCCGCTGTGAAGGATTTCCGCCTCACCTTGCCACCGCAGGCCTATGAGCTGGCCGAGAAGTACAATATCTCGCTGCCAGAATTCCTGGCCAAACCAGCGGGCCACGCGCCCAAGGTAGCTGGTGAGTTGGGGGCCGCCACCACCGCCCACCTCGAGAAGGCTGGGCACCGCAAGGACGCCCACGCGGCCGCCATCGCCCAGGAATGGGCCAACCAGGGTGCCGCCGGCAAGCTTGACTACAAGGGCGGGGTAGCCCACGGCCTGAATCACAAGGACGAAGGCCAGGGTTCTGTTCACCGTCTCACCGAGCAGCAGGCACAAGACCGTCTGAACTGGTTTAACCGCGATGTACCGGTCAATGCTGGTTCCCCACACGGCTTTGGTGTAGCAACTGCTTATGACGGAACCTACATCTACGTTGCGGAGTTCTTCCTCAACTAAACTGCATTCCACTAGTCCCGATTCCACCGCATTCGTGGCCTCTATCTGCAGCGATGACGAGGCTGCAAGGTGCCGGTAGGATCGGGGCATGATTTTGATCAACGTACAGTTCCACGTTAAGCCCGAATACGCAGAGACCTTCCTCGATGAAATCAATTGGTACACCGAGGCCTGCAACGCAGAGCCGGGCTGCATCGACTTCAAGTGGTTCCGCGATCCGGAAGATCGTCAGCGCTTCCTTCTGCTGGAGTCCTACGCAGATGGCAAGGACGTAGAGCACGTCCAGAGCGAGCACTTCCAGCGCTCCTGCGAGGAATTCCCGAAGTACCTCGTGGAAACCCCGGACATCATTAACGTTCATATCGAAGGCCGCACCGGTTGGGACAAGATGGGTGAATTCTCCGTCGATTAATCCCAACGAATAAAGCTCGCCCTCTACCGTGATGTAGGGGGCGAGCTTTATCTATGCCTAGGCGCACCAGCGCCCTTCGCGCTCACAGCGGATGCTGCTGCTAGCGGAGCACACCTTCCGGTGAGCGCGAAGGGCGGGAGGGAGGGAACTAGGCGCTTTCCGACGCCCCGCCCCGCGCCGGCCTGTGCTTTACTGCGGCACGCACTGAGAGGACACAGTCTTGTCGCCATTCGAGTACTGCTTTAGAGCATCGTAGAAGGCATCCGAGTACCCGCCGGTGCGTTCCGGCATTGGATGAACACCATCGGAGTAGAGGATCTCCGGGTTGCTCTGTGCATGTCCGCACCAGTCAGCGATATATACGTTGTCGTATTCCTTGGCTGCGTCGAGGACATCCTGTTGGGATTGGGCCATCCACTCACGGTCACCATAAGGAACAGCCATGACAACGGTGTGGTCTTCGCCGATGATATCCAGCGCTTCCTTGATCTGGTCTGGGAAGGCAGGGCCGTTAGTACCAAACCCGAGGAAAACGGTATCGCGCAGCTGACCAGAATCTTTAAGCTGCTGCAGAATCTGGATACCCGCAGTGTAGTGGCGGGATACATCTGCATCGACGTAAATCTGCGGGAAGCGCTGCTTGAGGGCGCCACTAGAAGCCAGCATCACCGAGTCGCCGACAGCGGTGATGTCTTTGCCCTGCGGCATCGGGCGGGTCTTCTGGTCCTTCGCGGCAGCCTTATCGTCGTTGTCCTCAGCAGGCGGCTGTGGCGCAGCATCATTCGGCTGCGCCGGGGCATTGTTGCTGCTCTGGTTCTGCTGCTGAAGCTGCTCCAGCTGCTGCTCCAGCTCGGTCTTATCGCTGGAATTGACAACGCCGTAGACTACGCCGGCTACAGAGGCAATGACTAGGAATGGGACTACCGGCCACATGGTCTTGCCAAAGCCATCGCGCAATTCGCTAAATCCTGGGCGGGAGGACCAGTAGGTCTTCCATGTCTTCTTATAGCCGCCGCGGCGGAACGGATTCTCAATGAACTGATAGGAAATCTCGGACAGGAGCAGCGAAATAGGCACGGCTACAAGGCCCAGGATCCACGATTTATCGGAGTTCTGGTTGCCCTCGAAAAGCGCCTTGAGCATCATGATGACCGGCCAGTGCCAGAGATACAGCGAGAAGGATCGCTGGCCAAACCAGCGCATGACCTTGGTCCTAAAGAGCGGGGTCATCGGGCCGTATTCGCGAACCACGCCCCACACCATCAGGACGCCAAGCACGCTAGTGAGGAAGAGCCCACCCCGGTAGGTGATCTCCGCGTCATCCGGCATGAGGAATAGCTGGACACCGTAGCCGATGAGCGCCACAGTGCCGATGATTCCGGCGATGCGCGATTCGGCTTTGCCTGCCGCTGCCCACGAATCCGCCTGCGGGTCGGACTTGGTAGAGGTCATCAGCAAAGACAGCACGGCGCCTGTGAGCAGGCCAAAAGCATGGGTATCGGTGCCGTAGTAGACGCGCGTCGGGTCTTCACCCGGCACGTAGATGAGCGCCATGGCCACGGCGGAACCGATAGCTAAGACTGCGGCTACGAGGATAGGAAGCCGGCGCGGCTTGCGGCGAGAAATCAGGAAAACGCCGGTAATAAGAAGCGGCCAGAAGACATAGAACTGCTCCTCCACGGCCAACGACCAATAGTGGGCAAAGACCTGAATCTCATTGTCCGCAAAGTAGGACTGGGAGGTGGCGATCTGGGTCCAGTTATTGACAAAGAATAGAGTACCCAAGAACTGCTGGCGCAAGCCGACCGCTAGGTCCCCGCCTATCCACGCCACCAAAGCGGTACACATGACCAGGACGGATACAGCTGCTGGGAGGATGCGCCGGAATCGACGCACCCAGAAGTCCTTCAAGCTGATTGTGCCGGAGGTACGGAATTCGCGCACCAGCAACGAGGTGATGAGGAATCCGGAGAGGACGAAGAAGAGGTCAACGCCCAAGTAACCACCGGGAAGCAGGGAAGGGAAGAAGTGGTACAGCACCACGGCAATAACTGCGAGGCCGCGCAGTCCATCCAGCCCCTTGACCTGGCGCAGGCGGGCGTGGCGCTTCTTCTTAACTACCTTGCTCTCTGGCGGCGTAGCCAGCGCTTCAGGGTCCTTGGCCTGCTTTTGTAGCGGATACTTAGACTTAGTATCTACCTGCGTGATCGAGGCTTTCTGTGATGCTGGCTTTTGCGCAGCTTGTTGTGGCTGGCGCGGTGCCGCCTTTGCCTGTGGCTTTTCAGGGGCTGGATGTTGCTCCTTCGACGGCTGTGCCTTCTCCCGCTTTTTCTCAGCGGCGGCAGCGGCGGCGGCCGTACCCGCTCCAGCTGCTACGGCGCCTGTCGCAGCGGACTTGTCTGCCTTTGCAGGCTTCGTCTTCGGAGCGGCTTGAGGCTCGGCCTTCTTCGGCTGGGGCGAACCAGGCTGTTGCTTTGCCTTGGGCTTTTGAGCGGCTCGCGACGGCTTTTGCTGGGCCGGGGTTGGAGTGCCCACCTGCTGCGATTTACGAGCCAATCCGCGACTGATATCGGAGGGCTTAACCTGCGGGCGGCGCTTGGTTACCTCCTTGGCATTGTCTTGAGGCGTCGCCTCCTTTGCCTTCGGCTGCGGCTGTTGTTTCTGTGCCTGTTGCTTGGGCAGTTTGCCCTTAGCGGGTGTGCCTAGCTGCGATTTCGGCTGGACTACCTTGTTTCCATTGCGAGCAGTCTGGTTTTGCGCCGCCCCAGCTTTCTGCTGAGAAGGATCAGATGCAGTCTTTGGCGCAGCCACCTTCGGCTTGGGGGCAGAGGTGCCCTTCTTTGGCGCTGGAGCGCTAGGAGTCGAGACCTGTGGGGCAGCCTTCTGCTTTGCAGAGCCGGGAGTACGTGCTGATCCTTGGCCCTTGGACGGTTGCGAGGGCTTTGACGGCTGCGCGTTCTTCTTCGGCGTAGGTTGCGGCTGCGGTTGCTGCTTTGCCGAGTTTGCCGGCACGCGCTTGGGGGAACGTGGGTTCTGCGCTTGCTGCTGGCCGGTGGCCGGCTTGGATTTAGCCGGCTGGGATTTCTGCGGCTTTGCCGGTTGCGGGGAAGCCTTCTTCGCGCTGGAAGAAGAGGACGGCTTGGGCGTCTGCTTCGGCTTCTGGGTAGTGGGTTGAGTCTGAGGTGCGGGCTTTACCGCGCCTTTCTGAGAGGGTTGGGTGTCAGGCTTCGCGGCCGGCTTCGGGGAAGTACTGCGGGTAGACGGAGTCTTTGGGGAGGACTTAGGCGGGGTGGTGCTAAAGCTTGCGCCGCGGCGTGGTCGCTGAACCGGTTCGTGTGCTTTGCGCTGTGGCTTCTTGTCCTGAGCAGGCGAGTCTTGTTGCTTTTTAACAGCTGTTTTGGGGGAGGATTCTGCCTTGTTTTGCTGTGTGGTGGATGGCTTGGTGGCAGAACCTTGGGCTGCAGGCTTGGTCATTGGCGCCTTGGCTGCAGGCGATGGCGAGGCGGACTTAGCCTGCTGCGGTTTTGCGGAAGTGGCCTTGCTTGCCTGGGATTTTTCAGTGCTGGGCTGAGTAGTGTCCTTAGCCGCGGGCTTGGCGGCAGGCTTCGCACTTTTCGGCTTCGCAGCAGCAGGCTTGGATTCGGAAGCCTGTGCAGCCTTTGCCGGGGTGGGCTTGCGCGCAGGTGCCTGTTTAGCTTGGTTCTTGGACTCGCCGTCCTTAGCGGTGCGGTCCTGGGGCTTGCCCTTCGGCTCGGTGGATTGGGCACCCGTGGTGGATTCGGTGTTGGTCGAGTTCTGGCGCGCAGAATCCTTGTTTTTAGGGGTCTGGGGCGCACTGGTAGAGCCAGCTTTGGGCGGTACTGGCTGATAGACCGGTGTGCGTGGTTCGTTCGAACGCCCAGGTTTCTTCTTCCCCAGCAGTGAGCGCAAAATTTGCTTCACAAAAACTCCCAAAGCACTACGTATATTTTCTAAACGGACTATTTTAGCCTGCGCACCAGCACTTCTCCTCATGCAGGGGAGTAGCGGTGCGGCGCGCGGGGCGGAGGCGAAAATTCGAGTCTAAGACTCTTCGCTGTCAAAAAGCTGACGCAGAACTGTCATGACCCCATATTCGGTATTGGGTGGGGCGATGTGATCGGCGATTTCCTTCAACTTTGGGTGTGCATTTTCCATTGCGATCGCGGTGCCGGCCTCGCGGAGGAGCTCGTAGTCATTGAGGAAATCGCCAAAAGCTGCGGTACGAGGCATAGGAACCGAGAGGAGCTCGGCCATGGTTTGTAGTGCTACGCCCTTATTGACGCCAGCGGCCATGACATCGAGCCATACGGCGCCAGAAATGGCGATATTGTGTTCCGGTACGGCCGCAAGAAGGGGCTGGTGTAGGTGCTTTTCGCTGCCGTCGGCGCAGTAAGCGGCGATTTTGATGATGTCCGTATCCAGTAGTGCATCGAGGTCATCTACCCATTCCACTGACCTGTAGTACTTGGCAATCTCAGCACGGGCCTGTTTATTGGCGCCTTTGTGGACATAGGCGGTATCCGGCGTGCACAGCACTACGGTATGCGGGGTCTCGACAGACTGGAGTGCGGCCATGGCGGCGCGCACAGCTGCGCTGGGCAAGGTAGTGGCGCTAATGACGCGATTATCGTGGACGACCACGGATCCGTTTTCGGCGATGAAGGTGTCCTCGTGCGGAAACATCTCTTGCAGGGTGGCGAGCTGGCGGCCCGAGGCGGGTACAAGGGTGACGCCGAGCTGGTGGGCACGGGTGCTGATCGCGGCGAAATCTGGTGGAAGCTGGCCGTTGCCGTCCAGTAGGGTGCCGTCCATATCCAGGGCGATGAGCTGTGGGAGCAAAATTCCGAACCTATCTGTGAATTGGCTTATGGTGGATAGGTGCATGCGTTCTGTGTCACACTAGGGGCTATGACTACTGCTGCACCTATCGTTTCCTCAATCCGTAACCATACCGGAGTCATTGAACTCAACCGCCCCAAGGCTCTCAATTCCCTCACCCCGGAAATGATCCACCTCATTGCGGAGTCGCTGGCGCAGTGGCGCGCCAACGATGAGGTGGAACAGGTGCTGTTTACCTCGACTAGCCCCAAGGCATATTGCGCCGGCGGCGATGTTCGCTATGCCCGCGATGCGGTCAAGGAAGGCAAAGTGGATGAGGTGGATGCCTTCTTCGCCACCGAATACACGTTGAACGGTGATATCGCGGAGTATCCCAAGCCCATCGTGGCGCTCATCGATGGCATCGCTATGGGAGGAGGTCTGGGCATTTCCGCCCATGGGTCCCACCGCGTGGTTACGGAGAAAACCTTTGCCTCCATGCCAGAGATGAATATTGGCTATGTCACCGACGTGGGCATGGCCTATGCCGCCCAGCGTGCGGTGGGAACGCGCGGGAAGGCCTCGGCCGAGTTGGCGAAGTTCTGGGGGATTACCGGCTACCGCATGTATGCCGCAGACCTTGTGTGGAGCGGGCTGGCCACCCACTATGTGGCGGACGGCGAGGCCTTTGCAAGTGCGGTTATTGAGCAGGGACTAGCCACGGCGCTAGCCCAGCACGCCACCGCACCTAGCGGCGAGGCTGCCTTGGCCGAGCTTATCGACGCCATCGAGGACGCCTTTTCCCACAACACCTGGCAAGACATTTCTGCGGCCCTGGAAAAGTACCCAGAACTGAAGCAACAGGTAGAAAAGCTGACCGCGCAGGCGTGCCCGACCTCCATCGTGGCGGCCATGGAGCTATTCCACGCCGAGCAGGAGTGCAGCAGCATCCGCGAGGCCCTAGATATGGAGACCAACCTGGGCGCTTATATGTACCGGCGTGGAGACTTTGCCGAGGGCGTGCGAGCGGTCTTGGTGGATAAAACCAACGATGCGGCATTTGAGCCTGCCGCGCTTGCCGACGTCGACGTGGACGCCCTCCGCAGCGCCCTACACCTCCACCCCGCGAAATGATCCATAGGCGGCGCGGGCGCGATCGGCGTTGATCCATGTGGGAGGGGGCACCGCCAACGTCGCTTTGGTGGCGGCTGGGGTCGGCTCAGGGAGGTGGAGCTGTGGGGCATCGAGGAGGACGAGGCCCACGCGGGCGTCGGCAAGCGTAGTGCCCGCCAGTGTCCAGATCCCCAAAATGGGCAAAGCTAGCTGCGGCAGCTGGTGCTCGCGCGCCAGCGGAAGCGGAAGGTGAGGGCGCACCAGTTCGGGCACGGCCTCGTCGATGCCAAAGCGCGCTAGGTTTCTTGCCAACCGCGCCGCCGCGGTGTCTTTAAACACCGGATCTGCCCAGGCCCACGTGAACTCCTCGTCCGAAATGGTCGCGATAAGCACCGCGTTGGCCGCAATCTGCCCGCCGCAATAAGACACCGTGGCGGTGGCCTTATCCACATCGAGTTCTACCGTGGCATCTGGGAAGTTGCCCTGGAAAAACATCTGGTTTTCGGTGCTTAAGTAAAAGGCGTCCTCCAAGACGCGCGCGGCCGCCAAGCCCGGGGTGATGCTGGAAATCTTGTGTACCTCGGGGCTTGGCTGTTCAAAACGCACCGTGGTGCCATCAGAAAAATGCAGGTAAGGCTCTTCCGCGGTGGAATCCATGTCTAGGTAGCGGGCGAGTGCGAGGACCGGCCCTTTCTCATCCATGTCCGCGTTGCTGTGTTGGAGACCGCGCAGCAAGGTCTGGCGAAAGTCCAGGTAGGGATGGAAATCTACCGCAACGATGGCCACGTGCTCGCCCTGCTGGGCGCGCAGCACCGGCATATTTCCCACGATGAGGGAGGCATAAGCAACCATTCGGTCGACGTCTGTGCTGGCCGTACCTGACTGCGGAAGGTCACCATAGTGCGCGGTAGCAGCGGTAGTCCAGTGCCAAGTGCCTGCGGCGATGACGGCGAGACGCACGCCACGGAAATCAGAAACGTGCCGCGCGGAACTTATCCTCGCCTCCACTAGCTGATCGGTGACAAAGTTGCCTTTATCGTCAGTGGAGGGGCCGAGGAAATTAAATTCCACGTCGGTCGCCTCCCCGATGCGGTCTTGAAATGCGGCATTAACGCCCGCTTGAATGAAGCGGGCGTTTTGCGCGGTGCTCGATATAGGGGCTTTCTTATCCATAACTATTGCCGAGCATACGGATTAAAGCGCCCATTAGGCTAGCTAGTCGATGGCGCGCACGGTGGCAAAGGCTGTGCGAACTATCTCATGCTTTGTGTGAGCGTCCAGTGATTCTTCGGCCTGGGAGCGGCGGTGGATTTCTTTCATGCTCATCGCACTGGCACCCGCACACGCTTGGAGAATGACCGCGATCTCAAAGCGCGACTTATCCGGGACGCGTTGGTGGAAAGCTTCCAAAACTTGGTCAGCTACGACTTGGAATTGTTGGCGCTTTTTCGAGGTATGGCTCAAGTTTTCTAAAGCCTCGCCAATGGTGAAAGGAGAGGTAAAAGAATGTAGCTCTTTGCCCTCGTTTTCGGTGGCATCGAGCGTTACCTGTTCGAGGAATTCAGAAATGGATGAATTAGGAAAGACAGTGGGTACTTCCTTGGAAAACTTGGCAAGCACATCGGTGCTAAAGGACAGTAGCGCATCTGCCACGGAGGAGAAGTAGTTGTGAAAGGTGCGCGGGGAGACCCCGACGGCCGCGGTGATGCCGGAGATCGTGGCGGCTTCGGCGCCACCGTCGAGGACGAGGCGCGCTGCCGCATCGGCCATGGCCTGACGCGTAGCTCGCTTCTTTTCTTCGCGCAGACTAGCCACGGTGTGTCTCGCCTACCTTCTCTCGTTGTGCGCGCAGGAGTTCCTCGCGGTCGGAGTGCAGGGCTTCGCCTTCAATGTCCATATTAGGGGTGATCTTATCCAACCAGCGCGGGAACCACCATGCCTTTTTATCCAGCACAAACATGGTAGCGGGGATGATCATCATGCGGACTACGAAGGCGTCGATAAGCACGCCCGCAGCCAGGGCAAAGCCCATGGTCTTAATGAACGGCTCGTCCATCAAGATGAAGGCGGCAAAGACGGAAACCATAATGAGGGCCGCGGCGGTGACCACGCGCGCGCCGTGCTTAAAGCCATTCGAGGTGGCGTTGCCGGCCGTCTTGCCATTGACAAATCCCTCACGCATGCGGGTCACCAAGAAGACTTGGTAGTCCATGGCCAGGCCGAAGGTAAGGCCGATGAGCATGATGGGCAGGAAGGAAAGCAGCGGCTGTGGGTCGTCGACGATGCCGAACATGCCTTCTTGCCAAATGGCCACGGTGATGCCGAAGGTGGCAGTCATCGAAAGCGCGAATCCAGCAGCAGCGATGAGCGGTACCCAAATGGAGCGGAAGACCAGCATCAAGACGATGAAGGCCAGGCCCAGCACGATGGCTACGTATGGGATAAGCACGTTATTGAGGCGCTCAGAAATGTCATCGAAGATCGGGGTGATACCGGTAATGCCGTAGGAACCGCCGGTCTTTTCAAACTCACCCTGGTAATCGCGCAAGTGGTTAAGGGTTTCGGTGGTTTCCTCATCGGTTGCGCCGGTGGTAGGCGTGATCATGATCTGCGCAGCATCACCGTTGTCAGTGGTCTGCACGATCTGGGCGTTTTCTACGCCGTCGTTGTCATTGAATTCTTGCAGCAGTTCCTGAAAGGCCGGCATGCGGTCCTGCTCAGGGACGTCGGCCACATCAACGAACGCGATCATCGGCGCATTGCGGCCAGGGCCAAAGGCGTCTGCCGTGATCTCATAGGCCTCGCGCTGCGGGGTGCCGGGCTTTGCGGTGCCATCGGTGGGCATGGCCAGGCGCAGCTGGGCAAATGGTACGGCCAGGATGCCCAGCACAACGACGCCCGCGATAAGGTGCAGCCACGGGTGGGCACGCACGCGGCGAACCCAGCGCAGACCCATGGTGGGCTTTTCGTCTTCTGGGTCTGGAACCTTGGGGCCAGGCACGCGGCCGGCGAAGATCTTGGTGCCCAAAAGTCCCAGCAGGGCGGGAATGAAAGTATTGGCAACCAATACGGCGATGATCACTGTTGCCGCGGCGGCGATGGCCATGGTGCCCAGGAACGGGATGCCGATAATGGTCAGCGCGGCCAAGGCGATGACCACGGTGGTGCCGGCGAAGACAACGGAACCGCCCGCGGTGCCCAGCGCCATGCCCATGGCGTGGGCACGGGTGGCCTTATCCATCTTCTTGAGCTCTTGGGCCAGTTCCTTTGGCGAAAGATCGTTGAGGCCAGAGGAGGTGATGAGCTCGTTGCGGAAGCGGTTGACAATAAACAGCGCGTAATCGATGCCGACGGCCAGGCCAATCATGGAGGCCAACGTCGGGGTCATATCGGAAACGGTATCCGTAAAGACCGTGGATACCTGTACGCCGAGGATGCCGATGCCCACGCCGATGATGGCGGAAATTAGCGGCATACCAGCGGCTACGAAGGAACCGAAGGTAATCAGCAGCACGATTGCGGCGACGATGAGGCCGATCATCTCGGCGCTGCCACCCATCTCTTGGCCCGCGGAGCTAAAGGCGTTGCCCTGGTACTTCACGGTGAGCTCGCCCTCGTCGTACTTGTTGAGGACGTCCGTGACCTTGGTCATGTCCTCTTCTGGGATGTCCATGACTTCGTTGGCGTTGAAGGTAATAGTGACGGTACCGGTAGTTTTGTCCTCGCTGAGCGGGGAGAGCTGTTGCAGGTTCTTTTGAATCTGCTCCTCCGGCATGTGCTGGGCCTTCATCTTTTCGCCCATTTGCTTTTCCATGCCGGCTGCAGCCATCACCGGGCTGACCAGTTTGTCCTGGGCCTTGAGCGCGCCAGTGTCTTTGAGCTCGCTAAGGAGGTCATCTACCTTGCCGGCTACCTGTTTATCGGTGAGGTCTTTGCCCTCCGGTGCTTGGATGACCACCGTGCCTTCGGGAGCACTCATGGCATCGGTATCTTGGCCGAAGCGCTCCATCATTTTGTCTTGGGTGGTCGTGGAATCCATCTCCGGCATGGAGAAATTAGGGTTCGGGGACTTGGCAAAGCCGGCGGTAAGTCCCGCCATGGCCACCAAGACGATGAGCCAAAAGGCGAGGAATGGCCACACCTTGCGGTAGGACCAGCTGCCTAGCCGGTAGAGGAATTTAGACATAAAAATGTGCTTTCTTGTGCAGTATGCGTGCAATGCTTTGCGCGCGGGTGACAGTGAATATGGAATCCGCGGGGAAAAATCTGCACCCCGTGCGAAACATTGCATAGTGTACGCAAAATTGCGGAATGTGTGCAAAGACGTGTGTGGTGGGCAATAGGAAGCTGCTCGTGAGATATACGGCTTGTGCCCTCGGGTGTATCGGCGATGGCGGTATGGGGCGGTAGACTGTCCGGCATGCTCCACGCCGTTAGTTTCGCCCTTCTGGATTCCGTCAATGCCTTACTTATTGGCATCCTTGTGGCCATCGGCATCATTTTGCCCCGCGGTAAGTATCGGCGCATTGTTGCATTGGTGGTAATAGGAGATTGGGTCGGGGTGCTCGTCGCAGCGGCAGTGGTGATGTTTTTGTTGCTAGGAGTCAAAGACCAAATTGAGGCCATTTTGAGCTCACCCATTGCTGGCTGGGTCCTTGTAGCAGTGGGCATTGCGGTGGCTTTCGGATCATGGCGATCTAATGGGCAGCCCAATGCCTTAGTCAATCGGCTGCTAGAGCCGCTGCGGACGCCATCACCGATTACCGCACTCATCGGCTTCGTAATGGGTGTGGTGCAATCGCTGACCTCGGTGCCGTTTTATTACGGGCTTATGCACTTGGCTACCGAAGATATTGCTCCGGCCGCTCAGTACGGCGGCTTGGTGTGGTACGCCAGCCTTGCCCTGTCCCTGCCCACTGTCTGTGGCCTTTTTATTGCGGTGGTGCGCGCCCATCCCGAATCGGCTGCCGGCCGTCTTTTTGCCGCGGCGCGCGCCAATAGCACCCAGGTGGCGCTCTTTGGCGGCTACCTCGTGGCGGTCTTCCTCATCCTCATGGGCGTGCTTTCCCTTTAATCAAAGGTGACCTCATCCAGGCTCAAAGCCGCATCGGATTGGCTGCGCGCGCAGTCCACGTAGCGAGCAGCATGCGGAATGAAGGCTTGCGATTCCTCTGGGCTGAGCTCGCGGCGGACCTTGGCTGGCACGCCGGCGGCAAGGCTCCGCGGCGCAATGGTGGTTCCTTCCAGTACCACAGCGCCTGCCGCGATGAGTGAGCCGGTGCCAATAGTGCAGCGCGAGAGCAGCGAAGAGGACATACCCACCAGGGAACCGGCCTCCACATGCGCGGCATGGACCATCGCCATGTGTCCCACCGTGACATCATCTTCTAGTACGCACGGCGTGTCCTCTTCTACGTGGAAGACGCAATTGTCCTGAATATTGCACCTAGCACCAATGCGAATCGCGCCCACGTCGCCGCGCAGGACACTGCCATAAAACACGGAGGAATCCGGGCCGATTTCTACATCGCCAATGATGGTGGCAGTGGGTGCAATCCACGCACTGCGGTGGATGCGCGGCTTCTTTCCAGAATAAGGCAAAAGCAGCATGTCAGTCCTTTCAGGAAACTATTCCACCACCACGGCTACGGCGGGGGAAAGCTCGTAGTCGCCGGGGTAGGGGAGGTTGTCTACGAGGGCGTCGGCAAGCGCGGGCGTCATCGGTATGACCCAGCCGTGCCGAGGATCTTTGATGGGCAAGGCTTCCTTTTTTACGGCGGGAAAATGCACCGTCGTGGTGGGAGAATCCAGCGTAGCTGACTCGCGGGCGCGGGCTACTTCGCGCAGTACCTCGGCGCCGGGCTGGTCAGTAACGACGATGATAAGCGGCCCTGCGGTGTGGATTTCCAGCCGGTCAATGTGGGAGGTGAGCGCCGCGGAATCTGGGCGGGCCAGGCGTGGGGACTGCGCGCCGGTCAGCCGGGCAAGTGCATCTTTTAATCCCATGGGAGCCCAGTCTAGTGAGCGCTCACGGTGATGGTGCGGCAGCGCTCCAAGTCGAAGTACGCACGCTGCCCGGTGGCGGCAACGCGCTCGCGGGCCACAGATTCATCGTGGGTTACGGCCGTGGCGAGGAAGACGAGTGGACCATCGGGCTGGCGCCATGTGCCGAGATACCGCGCGCCGTGTTCCTTGGCTAAGGCCAAGGCTTTGCTCACCGCGGCTGGGGTAGGCTCCGTCACCCGCAGGAGCACCTTCCCGGTGGGGTTATAGGCGAACCCGGTGCGGGGCTGCTGGCCGGTTTCGATATCGAAGGTGCCTTCTTCGTCCGCGAGCAATTGTCGGAAAATGCGCTTCATTGGGCCCAGCGTAGTATGGGGCACCATGATTGACGCCAGTAACACCGCACTCGTTATTGAAGGCGGCGGCATGCGCAATTCCTATACTGCCGCCTGTATGGTCAAACTCATCGAAGAAGGCGTGGACTTTGGCTGGGTAGGCGGCGTCTCTGCCGGGGCATCGCACACCGTTAATTACTTGTCGCGCGATGCCCGCCGCGCCGAAGAGTCTTTTACGGACTTTGCTAAAAACCCTAGCTTCGGTGGCGTGGGTTCGCTGGTGCGTGGCACCGGGTATTTCAATGCCGAGTACATCTATGAGCGCGCAGCAGACAGGGATTTGCCCTTTGATTGGCAGTCCTACTGCGAGCATCCGGCCGATATGGTGCTTGCTGCAGCGCGCGCCGATACCGGCGAGTCTGTTTACTGGACTCGCCAGGACATCCACACCCCGGAAGATCTCTTCGTGCGCGTGCGCGCTTCCTCCACGCTGCCGCTGATTATGCCGATGCGATTTATCGACGGCGCGCCGTACGTGGACGGTGCTTTGGGCTCTTCCGGTGGCATTACCATTGCGCAAGCAGAAGAGGCCGGATACGAGAAGTTTCTGTTTATTGGTACTAAGCCGCGCGGGTATGTGCGCCCGGAGGTTGCGCGCCCAGCCTTCGTCCGCCGCATCTTCCGCAGGTACCCCGCTATTGCCGACGCCCTTATAGCCCGCCCCGCCCTCTATAACGCAGCCAAAGATCGGCTTTTGGAGTTGGAGCGCCAAGGGAAGGCGCATTTATTTTTCCCGGAAGATATGCAGGTGGCCTCCACCGAACGCAACGTACACAAGCTGCGGGCGAACTATCAGGCAGGGAAAGCCCAGACCTACACGGAGTGGCCACGGTGGAAGGAATTCCTCCTCGATTAGTTCACTATGGGCGTTAGCTGTGAGATGTGCCGCTGCTGGGGGTGGGTGGCCCCTGGTGAAAAGGGTCTAAGCAGTAGCGATGCCATTGGTGGTCGTTAAAGAATGTGCCTTTCACGTGGAACTTTGGGGGAAAATGCCTAAAATATTCCAGCGTGTTAGCAATTTTTGATGGAAATATATGGCTGAGCATTTTCTTCATAGTGCTGCTCGGCACGCTTTTTGGCATGATCCCCTTCGGTCCGCTGCGCTTTGGCGCGGCAGGCACGCTGTTTGTGGGCTTGGCCTTCGGCTCGTTTATTGACCTAGATAAAGACATCTTAAGCTCCCTGCAAGAGCTGGGCTTGGGACTCTTTATTTATATGCAAGGCCTGTCCGCCGGTGAGCGCTTCTTCAAGGGCTTTTCCAAGCAGATGAAGCACATGCTCACGGCGACCATTGCGATTGTGGTGGCCGCGGGCGCAGCCATCCTCTTTGGTGGCATGCTGGGGCTGGATACCTTGGCTTCCGTTGGTGTATTTGCCGGCGCCACGACCTCGACGCCGTCGCTGGCAGTTGCCCAGCAACAAACCGGTGAAGAGCTACCCGCCGTGGGCTACTCGCTGGGCTATCCCGTGGGTGTGGCGGTGGCCATTTTGGTCGTGGCATTCCTGCTCAAGCAGAATTGGCCCGCCAAGCACGATAAGGACAATTCTGCCTCCAAGATCTTCCGCTCCCGCACCATTCGCGTTACCAAAGACGTGAACTACGATGATTTGGAAGAACAGTTCAAGGATCACTTTGTGATCGCTACCATTCGCCGCGGTAATAAGGTCCGGGTTGCCGGCGATCGCCCCGAATTGCACAAGGGCGATATCCTGCGCGTGATGGTCACCAAGGCCAAGGCCCGTGAACTGACCCAAATGCTGGGCAAGCGCCAGCCGCAAACTCCGTTCGTGGATAAGCGCCTGGTCATCGAAACCGTGGCTATTTCTAACCAAGATATTGCCGGCCGCACCGTTGAGGAGCTCAACCTGTTCTCCCGCTATGGCGGTCGTATCGTGCGCGTGCAGCGCGGCGATGAGGAATTCTTGGCCAATAATGAAACTCATCTGGCTTCCGGCGATATCCTCGAGCTCATCGTGAAGTTTGACCGCTTGGGCGATATCCAGGATTACTTCGGCGACTCCATTAAGTCCTACTCCGAGCTGAACTGGGTGGCCTTGGGTGGTGGCCTCTTCTTGGGTTATCTGCTGGGCCAGGTCGTGGTACCGATGCCAGGTGGTGCTTCTTTCGAGCTGGGCTTCGCGCTCGGCCCGCTGATTACCGGTCTTATCCTCGGTGCGCTGCACCGCACCCGCCGCATTCCATGGCAGGTTCCGGCTTCCATTAATACCGCCTTCCAGCAGTGGGGCCTCGTCATCTTCTTGGCGTCTGTGGGCCTCTCATCCAGCGAGGCATTCTTGTCCACCGCCTTCTCCTGGATGGGTCTGAAGTGCATGATCCTCGCCGCCATTGTCACCGTGGTGGTTTCGGTCTTATTCGCTGTAGCGAATCGCTTCATGGGTCAGTCCGAAACCCGTACCTCTGGCGGACTTTCTGGCATCTTTGCTCAGCCGGCCGTGGTCAATTACGCCACGGGGCTGAGCTCCGACTCGCGCATCATGACCGGTTATGCGGCCACCATTGTGGTGGGGCAGGTGGTCAAGATTGCCGTTGTCCCTGTGATGTTGATGGTTTAACACGCAACGGAAAAGGCCGCTTCCCAGAACGGGAAGCGGCCTTTTTCTCTGCTATGTGGACCTGTGTGGTTTCTAATCCGCCACGAGGGTTTCCATAGTGAGCTCTGGGTGTTCCTTCTCAATGAAGGCGAGCTTCCACTTATCGCCAAAGAGCGCGATGAGCTCGCCATCTTGGCGGGTAAAGATTTCCACGCCACGCTGACGGCCGAGCTCTGGGGCGGATTCGGCATCGGTGCGGCGAGCCACGGAATAGGGGATAGGCTCGGTGACGGTTTCCACGTTGTATTCGAACTCCATGCGGGCCTGCATGACCTCGAACTGCATGGGGCCCACCGCCGCCATGACAGGGGAGGCATCGCCACGCGCCTCGTTCTTGAGGATCTGGACCACGCCTTCGGCCGCCAGTTGCTCCAGTCCCTTGCGGAAGGCCTTGTACTTGCCTAGCGACTTCGCGCGCAGAATGCGGAAGGCCTCCGGCGCGAACTGCGGCATGGGCTTGAATTGCACCTTCTTGCCGGAATAGATGGTGTCACCAGGGGCAAGCGAGCCTGCGTTGACCAAACCCACGATATCGCCCGGATAGGCGGTATCCACGGTATCGCGCGTGCGGCCAAAGACGGTGAGGGCGTACTTGGTGGAAAAGCTGCGGCCGGATTGGGCGTGGTTGACCTGCATGCCGCGTTCGAATTCACCGGAGACCACGCGCATAAAGGCCAAATTATCGCGGTGCTTTTGGTCCATGCCTGCTTGGACCTTGAAGACGACGCCAGAGAAGTCATCGCTGACCTCGCGGACCTCATCAATGGCGCTGGTGGCAGCCTCAACTGCCTTCGGATCGGAGTCCCGCGAGTGCGGAGCCGGGGCAATGGCACACAGCGTATCCAGGATTTGGTGCACACCAAAGTTCAGCATCGCAGACGCAAAAATAAGCGGGGAGGTCACGCACTGCTCGAAAAGCTCCTGATCATGCAGGGCACCATCGGCGGCGAGGAGCTCGGCTTCCTCGACTGCGGTTTCCCATACATCTGCTTCCTTCTCCCCGGCGGCATCCGGATCAAAGTGTTCCTCTGGAGCAATGGTGGAACCGCCAGCGGTGCGGATGAAGTGGATATACTCATCGGCCTCGCCATCATCATTGATATGCGCCAGGCCGCGGAAGTCACCGGCGATGCCCACCGGCCAGTACAGCGGGGTGGGCTGCAGCTGGATTTCGTTGACGATTTCGTCGACAAGCTCTAGGGGCTCACGGCCCACGCGGTCCCACTTATTGATGACGGTAACGATAGGCAGGCCGCGGGCCTTGCACACGCGGAAGAGCTTAAGAGTCTGGGGCTCGAGGCCCTTGGCGGCGTCGATAAGCATGACTGCCGCATCCACCGCGGTGAGCACGCGGTAGGTATCCTCCGAGAAGTCCGCGTGGCCCGGGGTATCAACCAGGTTGATCATGTAGGGCTCGCCCTCGTGGCCCTCCGGCGCATACTCGAACTGCAGCGCCGAGGAAGCCACGGAAATGCCGCGGTCCTTTTCCATATCCATCCAGTCAGACACGGTGGACTTGCGGTTGCCCTTGCCGTGGACCGCGCCGGCCTCATTAATAACGTGTGCGTGCAGCGCCAGCGCCTCCGTCAGCGTGGACTTACCAGCATCCGGGTGGGCGATAACGGCAAACGTGCGGCGGCGCGAGGCCTCAGAAGCGACAGAACTCATGCGGCATAGTCTAGTGGTTTCGCGCTACCACTCCACATTGAGGCGGCGCCCCAAATCATCAAAGACGCGGCGAGCCACCGACAGCTTCTTCGCAATGGGGCGCTGGAGGCCTGGTTTGCGCTTGTCGTTGTAGTATTCGCCGGATTCAAAGTGGATTCCCTCGGTGCCGGTCAAAAAGTAGGCGAGGTTATCGCCGCCTTCGGCAGGCTTGCCAAAGGTCTTGCCAATCAGCCCGGAATACATCTTGGACATCATGCCGGTAGAGGACTTGGAAAAGTCAGTGGCAAGCACGCCAGGGTGGAAGGACACCGCGGAAAGCCCGTGGGCGTCGAGATAACGGGTGAACAGGATATCGCCCAGCTTGGCGTTGCCGTAGGCACGCTCGGGGCTGAAGTGCTCCAGCGTATTGGGATCGTTCAGGTCAAAGTTGGACATGAGGAAATTAGCTAGCGAAGCCGTCTGGACCACGTTTGCGTTATCCGCGCGCAGCTTGTCCCGTAGCAGCGAGGTCAACAGGAAAGGCGCCACCACGTTGACCTGCCAGGTGCGCTCAAATCCATCGGCGGTGGTAGACGGGCCGTCAAAAATGCCGCCGGCATTATTACCCAGGGCGTGGATATGCTCTAGGCCTTCCAAATCCTGTGCCAAGCGGCGTACCTGGCCCAGGGATTCGAAGTCCGCTAGGAAGTACTGGCCTTCGACTTCCTCGGCCACCGCGCGGGTCTTTTCCGGATTGCGGCCGATGATAACCAGGTTGTCTTGTGGCCGGGTGCGGTGCAACTGACGAGCAGCCGCGGCGCCCAATCCGCCGGATGCGCCGGTAATCACAATGGTCTTGGCAGTGCTATTTGGCGAAGTCATAACACCAATGCTAACCGTCCACCGAGGGGTAGTGCCGGCCAGCAGTTTCCCTGCGCCGAAAGCAGGTCTATACTTCCGCTGGTGAAACACTTGCTTTCCATACGGCAGTGGGGCCCGGCGCGATTGACCGCGGCTGGCTTCCTTGTGCTGATTCTGGTGGGAACGGTTTTGCTTATGCTGCCGTTCGCCGAGGCCGGCACCGCCCGCGCTTCCTTCCTGTCTGCCTTGTTTACTGCTACGTCTGCGGTCTCGCTTACCGGCCTCATCGTGGTGGACACCGGCAGTTTTTGGAGCCCGGCCGGGCAGGTCATCATCTTGGCGCTTATACAACTGGGCGGCCTGGGCATCATGTCGCTCGCTTCGCTATCCGGCCTGCTATTTACTGGCCGGATTAGCTTCAAGGCGCGCAAAACCGGTGCCTATGAGGGGCGCCCCATTGCCCCCGGTGGAATCCGCAAGACGCTGATTTTTACCTTCGTCTTTACCGCGGTGGCTGAGACCATCATCGCTGTCATTGTGGCCGCACGCTTGATGATTGGCTATGGGCACTCCTTTCCGCGCGCGGTGTGGGAAGGCATCTTCCATGCGGTATCTGCATTTAACAATGCCGGCTTCAGTACCAATAGCGATAACCTGGTGCCCTTTGTTTCTGATGCCTGGATTTTGCTGCCGTTGGCCGCCGCCTTAATCGGTGGCGGTTTAGGTTTTCCGGTGTGGGCGGAGCTGGTGCGCTTGGTACGCCGCGATCGCCATGTGGTCCACCGCATTTCCATTACCGCCCGCATGACCCTAGCGGCCACGACCGTGCTTTTGCTCGCCGGTGGCGTCTTCTTCGCGTGCATGGAGTGGACCGGGCTTTTGTCCTCGATGTCGCTGGGGGATAAGTTGCTCAACTCTTTCTTTGCCAGCGCTTCTCCGCGCACGGCGGGCTTTAACGCCATTGATTATGGGCAGGCACACCCCATTACGCTGATGGGCACCGACATTTTGATGTTCATCGGTGGTGGCTCGGCCGGTACGGCCGGCGGTATTAAAGTCACCACCGCCTGCGTGCTCTTGGCTGCCATGGCCGCGGAGTTTTCGGGCCGGGAAACCACCACCATTGGCCACCGCAGCCTTCCGCGATCGGTGACTCGCCAGGCCCTAGCCCTGAGCTTTGCCGGCGTCATGGTGGTCACGTTGGGCGTGGCGGCGCTGCGCTTTTTTGATCCGGAGTTTAGCGGTGATCAAGTCTCCTTCGAAGTTCTTTCTGCTTTCGCTACGGTGGGCTTGTCCACCGGAATTACCGCAAGCCTGTCTGCGCCCTCGCAGATAGTGCTGTGCCTCATTATGTACCTGGGCCGCGTTGGCCCAACCACCTTGGTAGCAGCGCTGGCGGCGAAATCCGTCAGCCGGCGCTATAGCTTCCCCGAAGAAAGGCCGTTCCTTGGCTAATATTCTCAAGGCGCTGGGACGCACCCGCGCTGGCATCGATATTCCACCCGTCGTCGTTATTGGATTAGGCCGATTTGGCTCCTCGCTTGCTCATGAGCTGATGGCCAATGGGGTTGAGGTCCTCGGCATCGACTCCAGCGAAAAGCGCGTGCGTGAAGAAGCGCCCTACCTCACCGAGACCATTGCAGCCGATACCACCGACCCAGAGGCCTTGCGCCAGCTGGGCGTGGAGGAGGTCGAGCGCGTCATCGTCGCCATCGGCTCTCACTTGGAAGATTCCATCCTCACCGCGTCCAATCTGGTGGAGTTGGGGGTCAAAGACATCTGGGCCAAGGCTGATTCGGAGGCGCACGCGCGCATTCTCAGCCAGATTGGCACCCACCATGTCATCCGGCCAGAGCGTGATACCGGCCGCCGCGTGGCTTACCTTTTGGGCGGGCGTTTCCGTGATTTTGCGGAGATTGCCACCGATTATGGCGTGACCCAGATGGCCGTTCCTAGCTCATTGGTGGGCCGGCCGCTCGACCTTTCTGCCATCTGGCGCACGCACCGCGTGCAATTGGTCTCTGTGCGCCGCGCGGAAGGGGAGTGGGCCCCGCTTGCCGACGCCACCGAGCTCACCCCCACCGATTTCATCGTCGCCGCCGGCAGCCCCAAGGCACTAGAAAAATTTTCCCAGTGCTAGCGCGAGTGGATCTGGTTCTGGGCCTTGCCTAGCCCGTCCGTCACGATGAGGCGGGCGGCCTCGGCCGCGGTGGCGATGGCGTCATCAAAGCCAGCGCCCGCATCCACGGGGCCCAATACGTAATCCGGAATGGACGAACCCTTGGGCGGCCGGGCAATGCCAATGCGCACGCGCAGATAGTCGCGGGTGCCCAAGCGCTCGGTGAGCGACTTGAGGCCGTTGTGCCCGTTTTCATTTCCGCCCTGCTTGATCCGGATCTTATTGGCCGGAAGGTCCAGCTCATCGTGGAGAACAATGACGTGATCTGGGGCGATGCCTAGCTTCTGTGCCAGCGGCGCTACTGGATCGCCAGAAAGATTCATAAACGTGCCCGAACGCACGGCAAGTACTTTCTGTCCCGCCCAGCTAAGTGGCGCGACCTGCACATCCATCCCACGAACCGGCTCCAGCACGTCTCCGCTTGCGGCTAGCAGATCATCGATGGCCATATAGCCCACATTGTGGCGGGTAGCGGCATACTTCGCGCCGGGATTGCCCAGGCCCACAATAAGCCACTCCGCCTCTAGCTCGTCCGGATTGAGGCCTGGTGTGGGTTTATTCTTCGAGCCAAAGAACCGCGCGAAAAAATCTCCTAAAGGTGCCACTGCACTAGCTTCCTCTCTCAGTAAGGTGGGGTGCTATGAGTCAGGTTATAAGCTCCCTTTCCCGTAGCGTAATCCCCGCGCCCATGGCCGGCGGTCCCACCACCCCGGAACTAGTGCGCGCCGCCCATGCCGCCGGTTCTTTTGGCACCTTAGGCGTGGGCTCTGCCAGCATAGACACTGCCCGCATACAGATTGACCAGTGCACCGGCATTCCGTTTGGGGTAAACCTCTTTTGCCCACAACAGCCGCTTTCCGGGGGGCAACGTGCCGCCGCACGCGAGCTGGCGCAAGCAGAAAACCAGCCACTGCCTGATCCCGATTACTCCTTTGGCTTTGAAGAGAAGCTGGACCTAGCGTTGCGCGGCGGTGCCCGCGTGGTGTGGTCTATGTTTGGCACCTTCACACCCGAACAGATAGAGCGAATCCACGCCGCGGGCGCAGAGGCCTGGACCACCGTCACCACTTCTGCGGAGGCAACCGCCGCCACACGTCGGGGCGTCGACGTGCTCTGCGTCCAAGGCCCAGCCGCCGGCGGCCATCGCGGAACCTGGGACTTAGCCGCGACTCTCGATTCTCGGGACTTGGAGGAATTGGTGTCCGACGTGCATACCGCAGCCCCAGAAGTTCCCCTCATTGCCGCCGGCGGCCTGCGCACCGCAGACGATATAGCCACCGCTATGTCCTGGGATGGCGTCGCCGCATGTTCCTGTGGTTCCGCATTCTTGCTCACCGAAGAAGCAGGAACGAGTGACTACAACCGGCAGCTACTGCGCCGTGGTGGGCAAACCGTGTCTACCCGTGCTTTCTCGGGCCGCTTTGCTCGTGGACTAGAAACTCAGTACACCCGCAGTCACCCCAACCTTCCACCGGTTTATCCGCTCTTGAACCCTGTGCTTAAGGAACGCCGTGCGCAGCACGATGATGCCGTAGCTTACTGCCTCGTAGGTACCGACGTGGCAAAAATTAACGGGGGTACTGTGGCCAACATCCTGAACGATCTATGCCAAAACCCACACTAGTAAGCGCTAATATTTATGTTTGAAGATTTAATGCCACCCCCGTGACAGAAAAGGAATGAATTACGTGACTGCGAACGCACATGTTGGCCATGATGATTGGAACGAGCGCCTCGAGCTGGCGCAGCAGATGATTCCGCTCATCCACCAGCTGCACCGCAACAATAACGTTGTCACCACCATCTTCGGCCGCCCACTGGTGGGACAGACCGATATCGACATCATCAAGTCTCATCGCTACGGCCGCCGCATCGCACAGCGCCACCTGTCCACGGCGGAGACCCTGCCTATCCTGGTGGAATTGGCAGACATGAACCTGGGCGCCGCAAGCGTCGACCTCGGCCGCTTGGTCCTGGGGTGGGAGGAATCCAACGAGGAAAACCTCCGCATGTACTTGGAAGGCGAGCTGTGCGA
The DNA here is from genome assembly GCF_022347205.1 of Corynebacterium sp. ACRPO. Classification (GTDB taxonomy): domain Bacteria; phylum Actinomycetota; class Actinomycetes; order Mycobacteriales; family Mycobacteriaceae; genus Corynebacterium. The sequence goes on from NZ_JAKRNE010000002.1 coordinate 43,780, forward strand.
GATCGTCGGTGCTGGCGTTGACCTAGAGACCACCGACGTCGTCCTCTACGGCTTCGGCCGCATCGGACGCCTGCTGGCCCGCCTGCTCGTCGCCCGCGAGGCAGCATACGGTGGCGTCCGCCTGCGCGGCATCGTCCTGCGCAAGAAGGGCGACGGTGACATCCTCAAGCGCGCTTCCTTGCTGCGCCGCGATTCCGTCCACGGTGCTTTCAACGGCACCATCTCTGTCGACGAGGAGAACGAGGTTATCTGGGCTAACGGCACCAAGATCCAGATGATCTATGCCAATGATCCCTCCGAGATCGATTACACCTCCTATGGCATCAATAACGCCATCTTGGTGGACAACACTGGCGCATGGCGCGACCGCGAGGGTCTGTCTCAGCACCTCAAGGCCAAGGGCATCTCCCGCGTGCTGCTGACCGCACCGGGCAAGGGCGATATCAAGAACATCGTCTACGGCATCAATAACGACAACATCAGCGATGAGGATCAGATTCTCTCCGCTGCATCCTGCACCACCAACGGCATTACCCCTGTTCTCAAGGTCATCAATGACCGCTACGGTGTAAACCACGGCCACGTGGAGACCGCGCACTCATTCACCAATGACCAGAACCTCATCGATAACTACCACAAGGGCGATCGCCGCGGCCGCGCCGCAGGCCTGAACATGGTGCTTACCGCTACCGGCGCAGCCAAGGCTGTGGCTAAGGCTCTGCCGGAATTTGAGGGCAAGCTCACCGGCAACGCCATCCGCGTTCCTACCCCGGACGTGTCCATGGCCGTGCTCAACCTCGAGCTGTCCAAGGAAGTAGAGCGCGATGAGGTCAACGACTTCCTGCGCAATGTCTCTTTGCATTCCGACCTGCGCCAGCAGATTTCCTACATTGCCTCCCCAGAGGTTGTTTCCTCTGACTTCATCGGCAATACCCACGCCGGCATCGTCGACGGCGTTGCTACCATCGCCTCCGGCAAGCACCTGGTGCTGTACGTGTGGTACGACAACGAGTATGGCTACTCCAACCAGGTAGTACGCATCGTAGAAGAGCTGGCGCACACCCGCCCGGTTGTTCTGCCGAAGCGCGTATCTCCGTCTGAGCTTTAAGCTCATAAAGCTCTGGCCCGCGGTTTCCGCGGGCTTTTGCCGTTTTCCCTGCTCCAATCACCCAACCCCGAAAAGCAGCCACGCTATCGGCCTGGAAGCACGCCAATGGCGTTGAAACGTGGCCGCTTTATGTGGTTAATCCGTTGGCTGCAGTGCCTTTGTCCGCAGCAGTCGTTTCGCCGTCCATGAACCAGCAGCGGCGATAAGCAGTGTTAAGAATGCTGCGACAGCGTAGCGTGCAGGAGTATCGGCATTTATTGGCCACGCCGAAAAGGCAACTAGCCACAGGTAAGTCTTGGCGAGGACATCACCGCCGAGAGTTACGGAAACAATGGTGCCCATTATGGTGATGGCGAGTGCACTTATAATCCTGAAGCGCACTACGATGCACAGGGAAATCACCGCAATACTGAAACCCACACCTACGGCCAGCGGCAGTCGTCCCAAGACAGCAGGAGCAGAAGAACCGGCGCTGATTGAAGCGAGCGATGCAGCCGTGCACACGAGTACTATTGCCCCAAAGATCCAGATGAGAAAGGCGTTAGGGCTATGACGTGATTCGCTGTAGCTTAGCGGCCACGCCGCCTCTAGCAGTGGCCACACTAGGCAAGGGAGGACTCCCGCGCCCACAGGCAGGAGCGCAAAGACGAAGAAGCCGTGGACATAATCGGCAGGGTAGGTGAGGGCAATGACGGCTAAAGCCACGATGCTCAGCACTAGACACCCGATCAGCAAGGGGCTCAACGCCGCACGGTGCAGCCCGATCAGCGCGCCAGATAGTGTGGACCGAGCGGCAGCTCTCGGTGTAGCAGTAGGGATCCACACCCCACCAGTGGTGATTGCGGCCGCACCTTCAGCGGTACCGCCCTGGCGCAGACGCAACCTAAGAGGTCGTATGCGGCGAGGAGTAAAGATTGCCGCGCACGTACCTACAGCCGCAAGAACTAGGCATAGTAGTGCGGCGGGCAGTGGACCTTCTTGCAGTAGCGGATCACCTGGATCGAGAGGAACAGAGTTCTGATGAATCCGCAGGGCAGGAAGCAATAACCTCATCGGCCACGCAGGTGGGAACGCCCACCACGCGTTGCCCTCGACAGTGCTCGGTAGAATTCCAATTCCTTGCCAGACAATGCTTCCAGCCAACGCGGCGACGAGGCCGCAGCGGCGCGCACACCCTGCAGCGAGCCCGGCGATCCCTATAGCCCCTAGGAAGGAAAAGAGCCCAGCCACTACTAATAGCTGATGGTTGGCACGGCCCTGAAGAGCCACGATTGCCCAAGAAAGACCGAAATTGAGGACATGGAAGATCGCCAGGCTAGAAATTATGACAAGAAAGCGCGAGCTCTGTTCATAGTGGGCGTTGATCCGGCGCCACAGGGTACCGCCGCCGCGAGTACGGGCTTCTCGACGCTCGGGAATGGCGGCAAAAAGCGCAATGAGAGGTGCATACATGCCCGTGATGAACATGGACTGCCACCCCAAAACGCTGGTGACGTCTTGCGTGGGAGAAGCAAGCGCGGAAAACAACGCTGTCATTACCGCTAATGGTACGGCCAGTAGAGGGAGCCATTGCAGCGCGCTCCCGCGACTGCGAAGGACCTCGGCGGAAAGGTAGCGATTAAACATGAGCCTCACCATCCGGGGAGGTCAGCCGGAAAAATTCGGCTTCAAGCTGACCACTGGGAGCCAAATTCTTAAGCGAACCAGAATAGCGGATGGTGCCCTCGGCAAGGATGGTGATGTCCTGGGCTAAGTGGACAATCTCACCGAGCTGGTGGGAGCTGACGATTACGGTATGACCGGCGCCAGCCAGGTTCTGCAGAAGTTCACGAAGCTCGACGATGCCCTGCGGATCAAGGCCATTTTGGGGTTCATCGAGAACGAGGATTTCGGGATCGCCAAGCAGTGCTTGGCCTAGGGCGAGCCGTGCCTTCATGCCAGTAGAAAATGACTTAGCCTTTTTCTTTCCGGCTCCGTTGAGACCGACGATGGCAAGCACTCGCTCTATCTCGGATTCTGGTAGACCAAGCAACCGCGTATGGACGCGAAGATTGGCTGCTGCAGAAAGGTGCCCATAAAAAGCTGGACCGTTGACGGAAGCCCCCACGTGGTCGAGAACCCCGCGTGACCAGGGCGCACCAGCCACGCGAATAGTCCCGGAATCGGCGGTAAGCAGGCCTAAAAAGATGGAAAAGAGCGTAGATTTACCGGCACCGTTACGCCCTAAAAGAGCATGGACGCGACCAGGGGTGATGCGAAAATCTACGTCCCGCAAAACTGTGTGGGAGCCAAAAGACTTCGAGACGCGCTCAAAGGAGATTTCATAATTCATACTGTGAAGTCTCGCGTGCCGGGGCGCGAAAATCTTCCGCCTACAAGACGGACTTCGCAGTGAATGTCTCCTACCGTCGTAGGAGACTAGGCAATTTCAGCGCGCTGGGCGAACAGCACCAGCGCCACGCGGTCGCGCGCCGCAAGCTTAGACATGAGTGAAGAGACGTGCGTCTTTACCGTCGTTTCCGCAATGACCATCTCGGCGGCGATCTCGGAATTTGTAGCACCGCGTGCGATGAGCGAAAGAACTTCCATCTCGCGCCGGGTTACCAGGCTAAGCCCTTGGCGCTCCTGCGCGCTCAACTGGCCGCGGGTAAGGGCGGTGCGATAGGCCTCCAAAACTGGTCCGGTGACCTGAGAAGCCAGCACCGATTCGCCCTTGGCGACGTCCCGGACTGCTCCCACTAGCACCTCCGGATCTGCATCTTTGAGAAGGAACCCATGCGCGCCAGCGGCGATAGATTGAGCCACCAATTCTTCTTCATTAAACGTGGTGAGCATGATGATTCGGCATTCGGGGACGCGGGAAAGAATTGCTTGGGCCGCAGCGATGCCATCCATGCCGGGCATTCGGATATCCAGGATGGCTACGTCAGTGCGGTGGCTCAACGCTGCGGTGACGGCCTCTGAGCCGGTATTTGCGGTGGCCACGACCTCAATATCATCTTGTGCGTTAAGGATGGTAGACAATGCGGCAACAAGCATTGCTTGGTCATCGGCGAGTAGGACACGAATCTTAGGCACGGTTTTCCTTCTGCATCGGTAGTTCGGCACGCAGTATGAACTTTGTTGCATCACCCGAGCACTCTAGTCTTCCACCCAGCGCGTGGGCGCGCTCTTCGACGCCAATGAGGCCGACTCCGCTGCCAGTAACTTCGCTGGGAGTCGGGGAGGGATTGGTAGAGGTAAGGGTGATCTGAGCGGCGTCGGCAAGCGCGAGCTCTACTTCTACGTGCGTGCCAGGGCCCTGGTGGCGCAGCGCATTGGTCAGGCCTTCAGAAATGATGCGTACCAAGGCCAATTGCGTAAGTGCAGGCGCCTCATAGGTCTCTGGTAAGTCCGCTGCAATTTCTAAGCCCGCCGCGCGGAACCCATCGATAATGCCCTCGATGTGCTCAAGCTGCTCTGTCGGTTTGAGAGCGGAGGGGCCGGTGCTCCGCAGTGCCGTGACAATGCCGCGGACCTCTTCCAATGCAGAATCCGCGCCCTCACGAATAGTGGCAAGAGCATCCTGGGCAGCGTCACTATTTACACGCCCGGCAATGATCCCGGCATTCGCCTGAACTTTGATCAAAGTAAGAGAATGAGCGAGTACATCGTGCAATTCCCTAGCAATGAGCAGGCGTTCTTCTTCTTGGGCTTGGTGGAAACGCTCCTGGGCTAGCCGCTCGTGTTGGCGCGCCAAGTCAAAGTAGCGCGCGGCTATGAAATAGGTGCTGCCCAAAACTGCCCAGTGCACCACCAGCATGGCCAAGAAGCGGCGGTCTAGCTGGTAGTGCAGCAGGAATGACTCCGGATCAATGCGCCACATGAAGGGCGAGATGAAGGAGCCCAGAATCGTCAGCGCCAGCACCGTGCGGGGAATTATGCGGCGCCCCACGTAGCGGGAGGTCGCATACACCGCCATGGGTGCAGTCAGGGCCCAGGGGGTAAGCCCTAGATTGGTGGGCAGCTGGCTCATCCAAGCCACGGCCCATGCCGCGAGCAGCACAATAAAGCCCGTGGCGCTGAGCACGGGACGGCTCCGCCATATCCACATAAATGGCAGGAATAGCAACGATAGACCTGCCTGAATAATCTCAATTATGCTGGGATTCTTCGCGGCAGAAATGACATAAAATAGCGCAATGAGCACCGCCACCGCAGTGAGGATTTTATCTCCTAAACGCGCTTGCGCGACGGTGTCAGTGCTCATAAAAGAAGATAGTAATACAGCCGGTGCTGCTACTTCTTCTTATCCTTCTTCTTGCCCTTCTTGGACGTCTTCTTTGCCGTCTTCTGCTCGGACTTGCGCTCTAGCTTGGCGGCGACGTCCGGCACGTAGCGGAACTCTTCGCGGGCAGGGCGTTCATAGGTTTCGCCATCGGAATCCGGGCGCTGCGGAATTTCCGGCATCTCGCGCTCGAGCTTCTCGTACGGAATGGTGCTCAGAAGGTGCGAAATGACGTTAATACGGGAGCGCTTCTTGTCTTCTGATTCCACGGTGTACCACGGCGCAGTTGGGGTATCGGTGTGGATGAACATCGCATCCTTGGCACGGGAGTAGTCCTCCCAGCGGGTAATGGACTGCAGATCCATAGGGGAGAGCTTCCAACGGCGCAGCGGATCGTTGCGGCGGGATTCAAAGCGCTTGATCTGCTCTTCATCGGAGACGGAGAACCAGTACTTGCGCAGCATGATGCCGTCTTCGACCAACATCTGCTCAAAGGTGGGTGCTTGGTGCAGGAAGCGGACGTATTCCTGATCGGTGCAAAAGCCCATGACGCGCTCGACACCGGCGCGGTTGTACCAGGAGCGGTCAAAGATGACGATTTCGCCCTTGGTGGGAAGCTTTTCCACGTAGCGCTGGAAGTACCACTGGCCCTGTTCGCGAGAGTTGGGAGCGGGCAGCGCCTCGATGCGGCAGGTGCGCGGGTTGAGGTACTGGGTGATGCGCTTGATCGCGGAGCCCTTGCCGGCGGCGTCGCGGCCCTCCATGATGATGACTACGCGGGCGCCGGTTTCAACGACCCACTGCTGCATGTCCACGAGCTCTGCTTGGAGGCGTTCGAGCTCCTTTTCGTAGGCCTTCTTGTTGAGTTTCTTAGGGGCTTTACTGCTTTTTGTGCTCATTAATCCAGCTTAACCGGCGCAAGCGGCTGGGATGAAAACGGGACCGCCCACTTTGGAGTGAGAACCTGGGCACAGCTTAGGAACAAGTACAGCCGGGGCCGCAGCCGGGTTCGCCATAGCGGGTGGTATTGGAAATATGCCCCAAGCCTTCGATGGCGATGGTGACGTTCTGACCGTCCTCGATAAATTGCTGCGGGGTGCGGGCAAAGCCCACGCCCTCCGGCGTGCCGGTAACGATGACGTCGCCCGGATTGAGCGGATAGAGCTGTGAGCAGAATTCGATGAGCTCAGCTACGGAAAAGATGAGGTCATCGGTATTATCGCGCTGCCTTTCCTCACCGTCTACGGTCGTGGTGAGGACAGCTCCGGACCCCGGTGACCACTCATCCGCGGTGGTAAGCCAAGGACCGAAGCCGGCGGTGCGATAAAAGGATTTACCGGCATGGAACTGGCTAGTTTGGCGTTGGAAGTCACGCAGCGTGTAGTCATTCATGATGGCGTAGCCGGCCACATAATCTAGGGCCTCGTCGCGGTTGACACGGTGGGCACGCTCGCCGATGATGACCGCCAATTCTCCCTCATAATCCAGCTTCTGTGTGCCATATTCGGGAATGAAGACATCATCATAGGGGCCGGTGAGAGCATCGGCGAACTTGATGAACAAGGTGGGATGTTCGGGGAATTCGCGTCCCATCTCGCGAATATGCTTGGCGTAATTGAGCCCCACGCAGATGACTTTGCCGGGAGTTGGTACGACGGCCTCCAAGTCGGCGTGGTCGAAGACCAAGGGTTCGCCGGAAAGCTGGGCGGCTTTGCGCCAATCTTCGCTGCGCAGGAGCTGGCCGACGTCTTCATAATCCAATTCAACACCCACGTTATCGCCGTCGATGCGGATAGCGGAAGTGCCAAAGCCAGTGCGTAGGGTAGCCAATTTCATGGCGACTATCCTACGCGCAAGATTTCCTCGACCGCGTCGGCGCAAAGGATGGGGATTTCTGCCTTTTCTTGCTTTGCCCAAGGCTTGAGCACAAACGACGCAGGGTCCATGCGCCCGGGTGGGCGACCGATTCCTACCGAAAGGCGCTGGTAGTCCTTGGTGCCCAGGGACTTTGTGGTTGAACGCAACCCATTGTGGCCATGGTCGCCGCCACCTTTGCGGAGCTTAATGGTGCCGAAATCGAGTTCTAGCTCATCGTGAACAACGATGATGTCGGCGGCAGAGAGATGAAAGTATTGGGCCAAAGCCTTGATCGGACCGCCGGAGAGGTTCATATAGGACCGAGGCTTTGCGCAGATAATCTTGCGGCCGCTAGCTATGCCCTCAGCGACTTCGGTGTTGGTCTTTTTGTGTACCGAAAAGCTGCTCATGAGCTCTCCTGCAAGTTCGTCTGCCACATCGAAGCCGATATTGTGCCGGGTGCCTGCGTACTTGGGGCCGGGGTTGCCAAGGCCTACTACGAGAAGTGGAGTCACGCGCTCAATTGTCTCATAGGCAGAGAGAAAAACGGCAAGGCCGCCGTGAGAAGCGAATTTCACGGCGGCCTTGCGTGTGAAGGGGAGAGGATTACTCCTCGGAGTCGGAGGACTCTGCGCCCTCGTCGACGGACTCGGCGCCAGCGTCAGCGCCGCCTTCCTCAGCAGCCTCGGCTGCTTCCTCGAGCTCCTCATCAACCTCAGGCAGGGAGATGGAGACGATAACGGTGTCTTCCTCTGCCACCAGGGTGGTGTCTTCCGGCATGGTGAGGTCGGCAGCGGTGACAACTGCGCCGTCCTCGAGGCCCTCGATGGAAACCTCGATCTCCTCCGGAATGTTCAGTACGTCTGCCTCAACCAGCAGTACGTCAGCATCCTGGATGTGCATGGTGCCTGGGGCCGGCTCGCCGGTCAGGGTCAGCGGAACCTCAACCTCAACCTTCTCGCCGCGCTTAATAGCCAGCAGGTCAACGTGGTCGATGTCGAAGGTCAGAACGTTCTGGTCAACGTGCTTAACCATGGTCAGGTACTGCTCGCCGTCAATCTCCAGCTCCAGAACGGCGTTGACGCCGTTGTTGCGGACGAGGGACTGGATGTCCAGCAGCGGAACTGCGAAGTGGACCGGCTCCTGGTGGGAACCGTAGATGACGCCTGGGACCTTCCACTCGCGGCGCAGGCGGCGTGCGACACCCTTGCCAAATTCGGTACGTGTTTCAGCCTTGATTACTGGGCGCTGTGCCATGCTTGATTCTCCTTAGTTAAAGTAGTGCGGCGCGGCCAACGCGATAAAAACGACGAAAGCCTGCCGATGGACGTCTTGGACGAGTCATCGCAGGCGTATATAAAAAGCAACATGCTCTAACTTCAATCGCGTCGATAACGGCTTCCTCATCCTGAGGTCGCCCTCGCCGAGACTGAGCTAGATTAGCACGTTAGCCAGTGAGTAATCAAAACCCTTACTGGCACCTTAGTGGTTTCCGTCGTTCTTTGGGATGTGGAAATGCTCGGTGTCTGGATCCCGTAGGTCCTCAGCGGGTGGTTGCTTTGCTTCGAGATCCTGCCAATCTTTGTCTAGCTGGTAGTCCTCCGCATGGAAGGATGAGGATTCATCTTCATCCAATTCTGAGATGACATCATTCGCTACTTCTGTGCGGAGGTGCTTTCCGGAAAGGTTAGAGTTGTACACCGCGCGAGATAGCTGAGTCTGATCTTCCTTGCTGAATTTTTCCTTCGGGTCAATCATGCGTAGGAGCAGGGCTCGAATCTTATCGCGGCGGCGAGATTCCGCATTCACGATGCCACGGCCACGGCGGAGCCAGGTAAAGATGAGCAAGCCGATGACGATGATGCCGATATAGCCCAAAATTGGGAAGACTATGCCGACGAGCGTGCCGAACGGAACAAACGACAAAATGAACGCGATGATGACGCTGGCACCCAAAATCGGAAGGTACCTATTTGGCCGCTGGGCGCTGAGGCGCCGCGCCATTCCATAAAAATTGGAGATCGCGGTAGAGAAAATCATCAAGTAGATAAAGACCGCTGCGGCGACGCCCAGCCACGGATGAATCTCATTAAGCATGGCTAGGGTAGGAAGATCCGCATCCCACACATCTTCCACGCTGAGAAGAAGCGCGATGACCAACAAAACCAGCATTCCAGAAAAGAGCAGGCCGCCGAGGAAACCACCGCGGCCGGCTTGCTTGGAATTGAGCGTATCTGCACCCATCACAATGCTCATCGCTGTTGACGCCATGAGGGACAATCCAAGGTAGTTCAGTGCCGCTATCCACCAGAAGGGAAGCGGTGACTCAACGTTGGCGGTGGCGAATTCGTGTGCTTGTTGCAGGCCAGAAGGTGGATCGATAAAAGCAGCACCTACGGCCAAGAGGAGGAGAATGAGGACGAAGGGAGTAATCGCACCGAGGACATTCGTCACCTTGGCCACGTTCATAGAGCCGACAATGAGGACCAGGGCAGCCATCAGCGCGGAGCCAACCCACGGCTGCAGCCCCCATTGCTGGTTCAGGTTAGCGCCGCCGCCAGACAGCATGACAAAAGTGTGGCAGAACTGAGTGAAGATAATGGCGTAATCCACAAAGCGTGCTACCGGTTTGGAAGCAATCGAGGAAAACACGCGCCCGTGGGATGTTGCCTGAAAGTAGGAGCCGTACTGCATCGCAATCATGATGGTCAGCGGGGCAAGGATGAGACCAACGACTGCGCCCACAATGCCCCAGATGCCGAAAGCGGTGAAGTACTGCAAAAGCTCCTGCCCAGAGGCGAATCCGGCGCCGACGACGGAGCTGAAATACGCGAGAGCTAAGAGAAAAACCTTTTTCACTGAAAACCCTAAATCTGAAAGAGAAAACTTTTAGAGACGAGATTTAGGGTAGGAGACTTATGTTGGTTTCGCAGCAAAAAGAAGGCGGTGAGCAAAAATATTACTCACCGCCTTTGGTTATGCTGCGCTTAGGCGCGATCGAAGAGGGTGGTCACGGAACCATTCTCAAAGATCTCGTGGATGGTCTGTGCCAAAAGCGGTGCAATGGACAGCACCGTGAGGTTGGACCAGCCCTCGGTGGACTGCGGGAGGGTATCGGTGGTGATAACTTCCTCCGCGCCGCACTCGGAGAGGCGCTCGCGGGCTGGATCGGAGAAAACGCCGTGGGTGCAGGCGATGATGACCTTCTTCGCACCGGCGTCCTTCAGAACGCGTACGGCGCCGGCGATGGTGCCACCGGTGTCAATCATGTCGTCGAGAAGCACGCAGTCCTTGCCCTCTACATCGCCGACCACGCGGTTGGATACCGTCTTATTAGCCTCAGTGTTGGAGCGGGTCTTGTGCACGAAGGCCAGCGGGGCATCGCCCAAGTCGTGGGCCCACTTTTCTGCCACCTTCACGCGGCCAGCATCCGGGGAGACCACGGTGATGTTATCGGTGGCGTACTTGGACTTGATGTAATCGGTCAGGATGGGCTGAGCGTGCATGTGATCGACCGGGCCATCGAAGAAGCCCTGGATCTGATCGGTGTGCAGGTCCACGGACACGATGCGGTCCGCACCAGCAGTCTGCAGAAGGTCTGCCACCAGGCGGGCGGAAATTGGCTCGCGGCCCAGGTGCTTCTTGTCCTGGCGTGCATATGGGTAGAAGGGCAGGATGGCGGTGATGCGCTTAGCGGAGCCGCGCTTCAAAGCATCGATCATGATGAGCTGCTCCATTAGCCACTTGTTGAGCGGCTGGGTGTGAGACTGCATTACGAAGCAGTCGGCGCCACGCACGGACTCTTCAAAGCGAATGAAGATTTCGCCGTTGGCGAAGTCGCGGGCGGTGGTAGGAACCAGATCAGTCTTGAGCTCCTTAGCCACAGCCTCCGCCAACTCTGGGTGTGCCCGCCCAGAGAAGAGCTTCATGTTCTTGCTGCTACCAGTTACCTTGCCAGTCATGGGAGAATATGCCCCTTACTTTTCGTTGTCCTGCGCACGGGCTGCGGCCTCAGCCGCGGGGGTACCCGGACGCTTCTTTTGAACCCAGCCCTCGATGTTGCGTTGTTTGCCACCGGAGACTGCGAGTGCTCCCGCAGGAACATCGTCTTTAATTACTGTACCCGCACCGGAGTATGCGCCATCACCGACATTGACCGGAGCGATAAACATTGTGTCAGAACCGGTGCGCACGTGACTGCCGATGGTGGTGTGGTGCTTGTTCACGCCGTCGTAGTTCACAAAGACGGAGGAGGCGCCGATATTGGACTGCTCGCCCACGGTGGCATCGCCGATATAGGTCAGGTGCGGAACCTTGGAGCCGCGGCCAATCTGGGCGTTCTTTGCCTCTACGAAGCCGCCGAGCTTTCCGTCCTCGCCCACGACGGTCTTCGGGCGGATATAGGTAAACGGGCCGACCTTGGCGTTGGTACCAATGACGGAATCGCTGCCATGGGTGCGCACGACTGAAGCGCCCTCGCCCACCTGCATATTGGTCAAGGTGGTGTCGGGGCCAATCTCGGCGTTATCGGCGATGCTGGTAGTGCCCCACAGCTGCGTTCCTGGGTGAATAATGACATCGGAGCCCACGGTGACGTTGACACCAATCCAGGTGGTTTCCGGATCCACAATGGTGGCGCCGCCGCGCATCGCCTTTTCTACCATGCGGCGGTTGAGCTCTCGGCCGGCAGAGGCGAGCTGCACGCGGTCATTGACGCCTGCGAGTTCGGCCGGATCCGCTGCTACATGCGCGCCGACGCCGTGTCCTGCGGTGCGGGCAATCTCGAGGACATCGGTGATATACAGCTCGCCTTGGGCGTTATTGGAGTCGAGCTTCTGGAGGGCTGCGGCAAGCACGCGCCCATCAAACGCGAAAACGCCGGAATTGACCTCATTGACCTGGCGCTGTTCTTCGGTGGCATCCTTTTGCTCCACGATGGCAGACACGCTGCCGTCCTCGCCGCGAATGATGCGGCCGTAACCGGTCGGGTCATCGAGGCGCATCGAGAGCACAGTGACCGCGTTGCCCTGCTCGGTGTGGGTGGCGCGCAGGCCCTCGATGGTCTCTGGGGTAAGCAGCGGGACGTCACCGTTGGTGACAATGACGGTTCCCTCGAAGTCCGGAATCGGCTCCAAGCCGCAGGCCACGGCATGACCGGTGCCCAGCTGCTCCTCCTGCACCGCCTGGAGTACCTCGCAGTCCAGCTCCTGGGCGATGGCATCCACGGCGGGGGAGACCTGATCGCGCTGGTGGCCCACCACCGTCACGATGCGCTCCGGGTTGATCCCGGCCGCAGCGTGCAGAGCGTGGCCGAGCAAGGTGCGCCCGCCAATCTCATGCAAGGTCTTCTGCTTGGTGGACTTCATGCGGGTGCCGGCGCCAGCCGCAAGGACGACGACAGCACACGAGGTTGTTGCTACCACGGGTTATTGAGCTCCTGGGGGTTGAGTCTGATTCTTATCCGGACTACATCCTATAGCCCAAGTGCGATTTATGTGTGAGAAACCTCTTTCAGGCCGCGGGCGCGCCACACGCCGAGGAAACCAATGAGGGCAAGGAAAAGCAGCGCTGCCTCGGGGCCGGCCAGTGCCACCACGGAGGAAATGCCACCGACGATGAGAAGGATAATGCCCATCATCGTATTGGCCGCACCTACATACTGGGTGCGCTTATCGCCGCCGGCCATATCCACCACGTAGGTCTTTCGCGCCACGCGAATGGCCGTGTGCGCCAAGTTCACAGCAAAGAAACCAATCGGCATGACCCAGGCATTGACCGCATCCGGTGCCCAGTGCGAGCTGGCGACCAAAAGCACCAGCACGACGGAAGCCACGGCCGCGCCCACGGCCATGGTGTTTTTAGAGGACTTATCCGAATACACCCCGGAGATGCGCCCGCCCACCAGGGAGGCTAGGCCTGAAGCAAGCACAAATCCGTAGAGCCCGGAAAGGTTGCTGCTGAGCAGCACAATAAAAGAGGTAGATAGCGCCGACACGAGCAAGAGCGCGCGGACGATGACGAAGTTGCGAAATTGGCCGTCGCTAGTAAAAAGCTGCCAGGTATCTTGCCACCAGCGCTTATCGATGCCCCCTTCGGCTTCCTCTGGCACCGGCTCATCCACGCCCGAAAAGACCCACGCGGCAATGGCCCACGTGGCCGCACCAATGGCGAGGACCGTGCCCATCATGGGAATGCTGAGCTCGCCCAAAAAGTAGAGGATAATGCCGGTCAGCAAAGTGGCGCCGCCACCAAGGGCAGCCGCGCTGCCGGTCACTCGGCCGCGCGCACCCTTAGAAATGGTGCGCGCCTGCACGTCTTTGCCCGCAATCGAGCACAGCGCGCGGAAGAGGGAAAGCGCCGCCAAGGCCACCAGCACCACCACACCCAATACCGCACCGCGGGTAAAAAATGCCGCGAGCGCGATGACCGCGGCGGATACCGCTTGGCCCAAAGAACCGATAATCCACAGGCGCTTGCGGGCCCTATGCGTAGTCACCCACGGGGTCAGCGCCGCCTGCGGCAGCATCGAACCGGACTCGCGGATAGGGGTGAGCAGACCGGTAAAGAACGCAGGCACTCCGGCCGCACTAAAGAGCGCGGGCAGCACCGTCTTGGCAGCAACAATCTGATCGCCCAAATTTTGCAGGCCATTGGACCAGATGAAATACCGGGCATTGGATTTAGACATGAGAAATGCGATCTTTCAGAGAAACGAGTTGGTTAAATAAGAGCTATGCTGACACGCCGGAGAGTAAAACACGGCCGCAGTCACGCCGAAATTCTACCCGCGCGGCAGGAGGCCTAAGAATCATGCACGATGTCGATCCCCTCATCAATTCGCTGTACCAAGCCTTCGATCTTCTCGGCGTGGTTTTGAATGGCATCATTGGCGGCACCCTTGCCCGCCGCCGTGAATTCGACATTGTGGGCTTCGTGTTCCTCGCCCTCTTTTCTGGGTTGGCCGGTGGCATGATCCGTGACATGCTCATCGGGGATGGAGCAGCGGCAGCGATCTCAGACCCGTGGTATCTCGGCCTTGCTTGCTGTGGTGCACTCATTGCATTTCTCATCGATCTCAAGGGCAAGGCGTGGGAGCTATTCCGTGAACACGGCGATGCGATCATCCTCGGCGTGTGGTCCACCACCGGCTGTGTCAAGGCGCTCACCCACGGCATGCCACTTATTCCCTGTGTCTTCCTTGGCGTGCTCACCGCAGTGGGCGGCGGAATGGTCCGCGATATTGCCTCCGGGGAAATCCCGTCCATCTTTGGCGGCAGCCCCCTGTATGCCGTGCCCTCTATCCTCACCGGCATCGTCATGGTTACCTTTGCCGATTACGGACAGTTTGCACTCGGCATGGTGGTCGCGCCGATCGTCGGCAGTGGCATGGCGATTTTGTCCTATTGGCGCGGCTGGGTCCTGCCCCGCGCCGGTGTAGCCCCCGTTAACTACACCGCCGCCCAAGTGGCGGCGATTGCGAAGAAAGCCGAGCTCAAAGGCTTTCGACGCGGCAGGAAGAAAAACTAAAAAGCTTCCCCACCAGGACTCGAACCTAGAATGACGGTACCAAAAACCGTAGTGTTGCCGATTACACCATGGGGAACCACAGCAAAAGCTGTAGGCATAGCGTACCTGACGCCCCCGGGTAAATCACAAATTGCGGGGCAAAGGATAGGGTAGAGGGCATGGCTCGACAAAGGATGACCGGCCGGGAACGCCGCGAACAACTCATTTCCATCGGACGCGCCGCATTCGCTGAACTAGGGTTTGAAGGAACTAGCGTCGAAGAAATTGCGGCACGCGCTGGGGTGTCCAAACCTGTAGTCTATGAGCACTTCGGGGGTAAAGAAGGCCTCTACGCGGTGGTCGTGGACCGTGAGATGCTGGCACTGGAAAAAGTCATTACTGATTCCTTGGAGACTGGAAGCTGGCGCGAGCGCATCGAGCAGGCCGTCATGGCCATTTTGACCTATGTCGAGGAAGAAACTGATGGCTTTCTCATCCTGGTGCGCGATGCCAAGCCCGGCGATGAACGCAGCTTCTCCACGCTGTTGAATTCCGCGGTGGGTCAGGTTTCCTATATCCTGCGAGAAGCATTCGAGCACCGTGGCATTGACCCAGATTTGGCGGATATTTACGGCCAAGCGCTGGTGGGAATGGTATCGACCACTGCGCAATGGTGGCTGGATGAGCGCACCCCGGACAAGGAAGTCGTCGCCACGCATATTGTCAATCTATGCTGGAATGGTTTGTCCGGTATGGAAGTAAAGCCCAAGCTAGGAGGCAAATAGATGGCGACCCCAATGCTGGCCGGCCTGCTTAAGGTAGCGGCCTCAGATCCCAAGCTCAAGGGCATGATTTCTCATGTGGGCGAAGACCTCCACATCACAGGCTTGGATCAGTCCCGGCCGTGGGCCTTGGGTACCTTGGCTCATCATGCCCCAGTGCTCGTGGTAACCGCTACGAGCCGCGAGGCTGAGGACCTCACGGCGGAGCTTACGGCGATGCTGGGGGAGAAGGTAGCCATGTTCCCCGCCTGGGAGACCCTGCCGCACGAGCGCCTAAGCCCCGGCGTAGACATCATTGGCCGCCGCGCCGAGGTTTTGCACAACCTCGATAGCCTGCAGGTCATCGTCACCGCCGCCCGCGGCTTATCCCAACCCATC
Organism: Corynebacterium sp. ACRPO; assembly: GCF_022347205.1. Classification (GTDB taxonomy): domain Bacteria; phylum Actinomycetota; class Actinomycetes; order Mycobacteriales; family Mycobacteriaceae; genus Corynebacterium. The sequence goes on from NZ_JAKRNE010000002.1 coordinate 59,678, forward strand.
CTCAAAGAGGTAGAAGGCCGAGCTCCCGTCCACCTTGAAGAAGATCATGAATATGACTTTGATGAGGTAGTCCGCGAGCTCGAGTTCCGCGCCTATAAGCACGTAGACATGGTGGCTAAGCGCGGCGAGTACGCTACGCGCGGCGGCATCATCGATATTTTCCCCACCACGCTGGATTATCCGGTCCGCGTGGAGTTTTGGGGCGATGAAATTACCGATATCCGCCAATTCTCCGTAGCTGACCAGCGCACCATCCCGGAAATCGAGGTGGGCCGTGTAGACATTTTCCCTGCCCGGGAGCTGCCTATTACGGAAGCCATTGCCAAGCGCGCGGCCGATCTCGCCGTTAAGCACCCCGGCAATCCCGCCTTGGTGGAGCTGCTGACCAAGGTAAGCGAGCACATCCCTGCCGAAGGAATGGAGGCGCTGCTGCCCGCGCTTTCCGACGCCCCCATGATCACCCTTCCCGAATTCCTGCGCCCCACCACCCACGTGGTGATGGTCGGTCCGGAAAAGATTCGCCGCCGCGTGGCAGATCTAGAAAAGACCGATGCGGAATTCCTCGCCGCCGGTTGGGAGGCCGCGGCCATGGGGGCCGATGGCCCGCTGGCTACCGAAGGGCTCGATACCGAGGCATCCAGCTACCGCTCCTATGAGTCGCTCGAGGTCTCCATAAGCGAGGCCGGCCTGCCCCTGTGGACTTTCTCCCCACCGGGAATGCTCGCCGCCCCGGAAGAGGAGACCCTCCCGCTCGAATTCGAACCAGGGCCCACCCCGCGCGGCAACATCGAAGAAATCGATGCCATGATGGCCCAGCTCCTCGCGCACACCAACGCCGGCGGCCGGGCGGCCTTCATCGCGCCGGCGCAAGGTGCCATCAAGCGCATGGTGGATCGCTTCGCAGAAAAGGGCATCCGCACCAAGGTGGCTAACCCCGGCTGGGAGCCCACCGCCGGTGAAGTCACCCTCTACCAAGCACTAAGCCACGCCGGCCTGGTTTTCCCCAAGGTGAAAAAGCCTAAGGATGCCGAGGCACTCCCACTGGTCGTTGTGACCGAGACGGATCTGACCGGTAACCGTGTAGGAGATATCGCCGAGGCGAAGCGTCGGCCCGCCAAGCGCCGCAATAAGGTTGACCCACTTGCCCTCAAACAGGGCGATTTTGTGGTGCACGAGACCCACGGCATCGGCAAGTTCCTCAAGATGGCCGAGCGCACCATCCAGTCCGGCGATGAAACCAGCCGCCGCGAATACATCGTGCTCGAGTACGCGCCCTCCAAGCGTGGTCAGCCCGCCGATCAGCTCTGGGTCCCCATGGACTCGCTGGATCTCCTCAGCAAGTACACCGGTGGCGAATCGCCTCACCTGTCCAAGATGGGCGGTTCCGACTGGAAGAACACCAAGAAGAAGGCGCGCGCCGCCGTGCGCGAAATCGCCGGCGAGCTCGTCGAGCTCTACGCCAAACGCCAGGCTGCGCCGGGGCACCAGTTCTCCCCAGATAATCCGTGGCAGGCGGAGATGGAGGATAATTTCCCCTTCGTCGAAACCGAAGACCAGATGCTGGCTATCGATGCCGTCAAGCACGATATGGAGTCCACGGTGCCGATGGACCGCGTGGTCGTCGGCGATGTGGGCTACGGCAAGACCGAGGTGGCCATCCGCGCCGCCTTCAAGGCCGTGCAAGACGGTATGCAGGTTGCCGTCCTCGTTCCCACCACGCTGCTGGCGCAGCAGCACTTTGATACCTTCAGCGAGCGCATGACCGGCTTCCCCGTCAAGATTGAGGTGCTTTCGCGCTTTACCTCAAAGAAGGAAGCCAAGAACATCTTCAAGGGCCTGGCCGATGGCAGCGTCGATATCGTCGTCGGCACCCACCGCCTCCTCCAGACCGGTGTGCACTGGAAGAACCTCGGCCTCATCGTCGTGGACGAGGAGCAGCGCTTCGGCGTGGAGCACAAGGAACACATCAAGGCGCTTAAGGCCAGCGTGGATGTGCTCACCATGTCCGCAACACCTATCCCGCGCACCTTGGAGATGTCCATGGCTGGCATCCGCGAGATGTCCACCATCTTGACTCCGCCGGAAGACCGCCACCCAGTGCTGACCTACGTCGGCGCTTATGAGGACAAGCAGGTAGCCGCGGCCATCCGCCGCGAGCTGCTGCGCGATGGTCAAACCTTTTTCATCCACAACAAAGTCTCTGATATCGAAAAGAAGGCCCGCGAGCTGCGTGACCTGGTACCGGAGGCCCGCGTCGTCGTCGCGCACGGACAGATGAACGAGGAGGTGCTCGAACAGACCGTCCAAGGGTTCTGGGATCGCGAGTATGACGTTTTAGTATGTACCACCATCGTGGAGACTGGCCTGGATATCGCTAACGCGAATACCCTCATTGTGGAAAACGCCCACCATATGGGCTTGTCCCAGCTGCACCAGCTGCGCGGGCGCGTGGGACGCTCCCGCGAGCGCGGCTATGCCTACTTCCTGTACCCCAAGGGAGCTACGCTCACGGAAACCTCCTATGACCGCCTGGCAACTATCGCTCAGAACAATGACCTTGGTGCCGGCATGGCCGTAGCCATGAAGGACTTGGAGATGCGCGGTGCCGGCAACGTCCTTGGCGCCCAACAGTCCGGCCACATTGCCGGTGTGGGCTTCGATCTTTACGTGCGCCTCGTTGGCGAGGCGGTCGAGACCTTCAAATCGCTCGCCCGCGGCGAGGCTCCCACCGTTACCGATGAGGGCCCGAAGGAAATCCGCATCGATCTCCCCGTGGACGCGCATATTCCGGAAGGCTATATCGAATCCGAGCGCCTGCGCCTGGAGGTCTATCGCAAGCTTGCGGCTTCGCAGAATGACGATGATCTCAAGGCCGTCATCGAGGAAATGGAAGACCGCTTCGGCCCACTGCCACAGGAGGTGTTGCGCCTGCTGTCCGTTGCTCGCCTGCGCCACCAGGCGCGCCGCGCCGGTATTTCCGATATCACCGTGCAGGGCACCCGCATCAAGTTCCACCCCGTCGAGCTGCCGGATTCCAAGCAGGTGCGTCTCAAGCGTCTATACCCGGGCTCCAGCTTCCGTGCGGCGGCGAAGGCAATCAACGTGCCGTTCCCCAAGGCAGGCCGCAATGTCACCTCGCCGAAGCTGCGCGATACCGAGCTTATTCAGTGGGCGGCGGACTTCTTGAGCGCGCTTTTCGACGTCGACTCCATCAACGTCAGCGGCGCCCAGCCCACCTCGAACGTGGTCAGCGTAGGGGAGTAGCTAGAGGGTGAGCCAGCCGGTGCTCAAGCCCCAAATGGCGGTGGCGGCACCGGCCAGGACAATGGCCACCACGCACCACTCGAAGGTATTGAAGATGCGTTCCTTCTTCCACAGCCGGGTGCCGACATACGGAATAAGTCCCGGCACTACGGCCAATGCGCCGAGTAGGACGTAGACGAGGTCGGCCGCATAAATCAGCCACAGGGAGTAGATAAACGCGAGCAAAGAAATGACCAAGTGCTTGCGATTTTCCTTGCGGCTCACCTCTGGTCCGGAAAGGTCGAACTTGATACCCGCCTGCGGGTGAGACAGCCCCTTGCCCCGCAGCGCCAAGAGCAAGAGGTACAGGGAAGAGAAGATATAGGGCAGCAAGTACATGATGGTTGCCAGCTGCACCATGGCGTTATAAGACGCCTCGTTGAGGTAAAAGACGATGATGAACAGCTGGATAGCCATCGTGGAAATCAGCTGCGCTACCCACGGCGCACCCGCCACGTTAATGGTGCCAATGCGGCGGGGAATGAGGCCGTCGATGGCCATCATTACGATGGGCTCGGCGCACAACATCTGCCAGGAGACGTAGGCACCCAAAACCGACAAGCACAGTCCAATAGACACCAGTGCGCCGCCCCAAGGTCCGATGACCTCGGTGAGCACGGATGCCATGGAATTATCTGGCAGCGCGGCCAGTTCTTCTTTGCTCATCACGCCAAAGCTCAGGGTAGACACGGAAACCAGAAGCGCCAGCACGGAGAAGAAGCCGATGACGGTCGCGCGGCCGACGTCGGTGCGCTTAGAAGCCTGCTTGGAATAAACGGATGCGCCCTCCACGCCAATGAATACCCACACGGTAAAGAGCATGATTCCCTGAACCTGCTCAAAGACGCTGGCCTCAGAAGCGCGTCCCCAGAAATCCAAGGTGAATTTATCCCAGCTGAACCCGAGGAACGCAATGAGCACCACAAAGGCCAGAATGGGCACAATCTTGGCAATCGTGGTGATGAGGTTCATGAACGCGGCCTGCTTGATACCGCGAGCAAGAACCGCAAAAATGCCCCAGGATAGGAGGGAGACGGCGATGGCGGAGGTCCAGTAATGGTCGGCGTCGAAAAGCGGCAGGTAATGGCCCAAGGTATTGAAAAAGAGGGTGGCATAGCCCACCTGTGCCATAACGGAGCCCAGCCAATAGCCCCAGCCGGAGGTAAAACCAATAAAATCGCCGAGGCCGGCACGCACGTAGGAATAAACGCCAGAATCAAGGTGCGGCTTGCGGCGGGCCAGAATTTGAAAAACAAACGCCACAGACAGCATGCCGATGCCCGCTACCAGCCAGCCAATAAGCATCGCGCCTGGGCCGGCAACGGAGGCAATGTTTTGGGGCAGCGAGAAAATGCCCGCGCCCACGGTGGAACCGATAATCAGCGCGACGAGGGTCCACAACGTCACGGAGTGGGATCTATTCTGGCTGGAGGTCATTGGCCTAAAATACCTTGAATAGCCCCATTATGGGAACTCGGGCTAGACTTTGTGCACATGACTGTGCTGTTGCTCGATGAACGCTGGCCCACCATGATCCCCATGCAGGCGCACGGGAAGCTGCGTGGCCCTGTCCACTTCACGGGTGAGGTACCCGTGTCCGTGCGGTGGAATTTTTCCGATCTGCTGGTAGGCGAGGACGCCACCGGCACCTTGGTAAGCACCGACGAACACGATCCGGAAACTCGCGCCCGCCTTGCTAGCGGCGAGTCCGTCATTCGCGCCGAATCCCTTGCGGATCCCATCATGCAGGCGCGCCAGACCATGGCCATGGCGCGGCGCATTGGGGAGTGGGAGCGCGAGCAAACCCATACCTCGCTCTTGCCCTATCTTGAGGAGGAGTCCGCCGAATTCGCCGCGGCCGTGCGTAACCGCGAACCGGAAAGCGAGATGCTGAAGGAATTGGGCGATGTCTTCCTCCAAGTACTCTTCCATGCGGAAATCTCTACCTTTTCGCTTGACGACGTCGCCCAGAGCTTCCTCACCAAAATGCGCGCCCGCGCCCCATACCTCTTTGATGGCACCACGGAGATTGTCGACGTTGACACGCAAGAGAGGCTGTGGCGCGAAGGCAAGGGAATGTAGGATGGCTTCTCATGAAGAGGCTGCTGCAGATATTCGGGGGCTGCGGGGTGGCCGTAGCCGTGATCATCGCGCTGGTGGCCTGGCTGTTGACGGGGCACGGCACTTCCCAAGAGCCCGTACCGGAAAACATTCCGCCCGTTGAAGGCAAAGAGGTCGCGCACATTGACGTCAACGCCCCCGGCCGCACCGCGGATAAGCTCACCTACTGGGCCTCTGACCTAGCTGAGCAGACCGGTATCCCACCGGCCGCCTTGCGCGCTTATGGCAACGCCGAACTCATCGCTCAACAAAAATGGCCGAATTGCCATCTGCGCTGGAATACCCTTGCCGGCTTGGGCTACGTGGAAACCCGCCATGGCACCTACAACGGCAATTGGTTTAAGCCCTCCAAGCTTGACGACGCCGGCTACCCCCAGCCACCCATCAACGGCATCGCCCTCGATGGACTAAACAATACGGCGCACACCCCAGATACCGATAACGGCAAAATCGATGGGGATTCTGAATATGACCGTGCCGTTGGCCCAATGCAATTTATCCCGACCACATGGGAATCGGTGGGCGCTGATGCTAACGGCGATGGGAAGGCAGATCCCAATCAAATTGACGACGCCGCAGTCGGCGCCGCCGGACTTCTATGCTTTGGTGATAGAGATCTCTCTAACCCAGAACAGTGGGAGGAAGCAGTCCTAAATTACAACCAGTCCAGCGAGTATTTGCATAAAGTTGCACGTGCCGCCAATGCCTACTCGGTTCCGCAAAGTGCCAAGTAGTGTCACACAGCAGAGTTTTCTGCAACAATTGAGAACGTAGCTGGGCCGGCTGGTCCAGAGCGAATTTATTTACGAGGAGTGAAAAACAGCATGGCCGATATCATTCACACTTTCGCCCGCGAAATTCTTGATTCCCGTGGCAACCCAACCATTGAGGCCGAGGTCTTCCTTGATGACGGCGCCCGCGGTGTTGCCGGCGTTCCTTCCGGTGCTTCTACCGGTGTGCACGAGGCTCACGAGCTGCGCGACGGTGGCGAGCGCTACCAGGGTAAGGGTGTTCTGAAGGCTGTTGAGAACATCAACGAGAAGATTGCCGACGAAATTGCTGGCTTCGAAGCTGACGACCAGCGCCTCATTGACCAGGCACTGATTAAGCTGGACGGTACCGATAACAAGTCCGAGCTCGGCGCTAACGCTATCTTGGGCGTTTCCATCGCCGCAGCCAAGGCCGCTGCAGAGTCCGCTGCACTGCCTCTGTACCGCTACATCGGCGGCCCGAATGCTCACGTACTGCCAGTGCCGATGATGAACATCCTCAACGGCGGCGCACACGCTGACTCCGGCGTTGACGTCCAGGAATTCATGATCGCTCCGATTGGTGCGGAGTCCTTCGCCGAGGCTCTTCGCATGGGCGCCGAGGTCTACCACGCATTGAAGGCAGTGCTGAAGGACAAGGGCCTGTCCACCGGTCTGGGCGACGAGGGCGGCTTCGCTCCGTCCGTTGACTCCACCAAGGCTGCTCTCGACGTCATCGTGGACGCCATCAAGAAGGCCGGCTTCGAGCCAGGCAAGGACGTAGCACTCGCACTCGACGTTGCTTCCTCCGAGTTCTTCAAGGACGGCAAGTACCACTTCGAGGGCGGCGAGCACACCGCTGAAGAAATGTCCAAGGTCTATGAGGGCCTCATCGACGAGTACCCGATCGTCTCCATCGAGGATCCGCTGCAGGAAGATGACTGGGATGGCTACACCGCCCTGACCGCCGCAATTGGCGAGAAGGTGCAGATCGTTGGCGATGACTTCTTCGTCACCAACCCTGCTCGTCTGCAGGAGGGCATTGAGAAGAAGGCTGCCAACGCCCTGCTGGTTAAGGTCAACCAGATCGGTACCCTGACCGAGACCTTCGATGCTGTCGAGCTGGCTCACCGCAATGGTTACCGCACCATGATGTCTCACCGCTCTGGTGAGACCGAGGACACCACCATTGCAGACTTGGCCGTCGCTCTGAACTGCGGCCAGATCAAGACCGGTGCACCGGCTCGTTCCGAGCGCGTAGCTAAGTACAACCAGCTGCTGCGCATCGAGCAGGAGCTTGGCGACGGCGCAGTCTACGCCGGCCGCTCCGCTTTCCCGCGCTTTAAGGCTTAATTGCCTCCTTTCGTAGCGCCCTTGCATTGCCGCGGGGGCGCTTTCGCATGTCTAGGTATTGTTGCCAGGTTTGCTTCCAATTCATGGTTCGCGGTGCCAAAGGACCCTCCGCTCGGTCAATTTCGAAGGTGCCGTCCGAAAAGAGCCAGGCAACGTCCCCAGTGATGGGATCCATGATGTAGCGTGCCCTGCCATCGGTCTTCACATTGTGGTGGTGCTGACAGAGAGTTACGAGATTATCGACGCTCGTCGGCCCGCCGTCGGCATACTCCACCCGATGATCAAGCTGGCAGAAATGCGCCGGCATGGAACACCCCGGCCAGCGGCACGTGGCATCGCGACCGTGGACCCATGCCCTAATTTGTTCGGTGGGGACGTAGGATGATGTTTCTTCTGGGCACAGCTCGCGAGTCATCGAGTAAGTGCTTAAGTGTTCGGTAAGGACGCACCATCCCGCCGACGGAATATATACCCGAGAAGCATCGTCACCCGCTGCATAGGTATTGATTACTACTTTTGTCTGGGTGCGATTAAAGATCAGCGCCTCCAAAGCCTCTGACTTAGTGATGTTCTTCTTTCGCGCTGCCTTATCGATGTGCCGTGAAATAGCACTGGCGGTTGCTTTATCCGTCTTCAGAGTGATGGTGGCTTGGCCTTTGGAATAAGAAATGGAAACGGAGCGCTCGATTTCCTTTTCAATATCTGGCTTGAGAATGCCATCGATGTAGTCGCGCAAGAATCTACGGATTTCAGATTCCGTGGGTACATGCTGAGCAGGTTCCTTCGGGGTGAGAAAGTCTGCAAGGGCGGCATCGACTAGTTGGATGCCCTCGGCGTCGTCGCCAAGCGGGGAAAGCTCGGCATCAATAACGTGCAGACGCGGGAGGTCAAGAATCCAATGTTCGGTCTGCACCGCCGTGGTTAACGGCAACTCACGCATGCGCAGGTGAGAGCGTAGTGCGGATAAAACGCGCCAGTAGCTCAAGCCCACCCGCTTAGCTAAAGCAGCGGTAGTGCATTCGACATCGTCTTCTAATCCCGGAAGTACGGATTGGTATAGCTGCCAGGATTGAATGCGTTGGAGCATGCCCAAAACGCAAACCGTATCGTCGAGGTTATTGGTAGAAAAATAAGCTTTCTTTGGTGGTGCGTCGCTGGCTGTCACGGAAAGTTCCCCCTCTGGAATAAATCGCACACCCAATCGAATTTCTGCCCTTAGTATAAGCCGCCCTGCTGGCTTGCGCAAGCCCCGAAACGAAAAATTGTGCGAAACTCCGGGAGAGGTTTAGTAGCTGAAAATTTTGTCAGCCACTGCTTCGAGTTCCTTATCGTCATACTTGTCACCGCAGGTGGCGAGGGAACCCACGCCAGCCATGTACATGGTAAAAAGCTTATCTGGAAGGGGAGAAGCCGCTGATATCTCAAGCTTTTCGTAGACGGGAGCGTATTTCCTGTCAAACTCCTCAAGGTTAGGGACGAGTTCTTCAAATGCGCTGTCGCCATGGGTTAGCAAATACTTGGCGTCGTCCAGGATTTGCTCATTCTCGCAGGCAACAGCTCCAGCCTTTTCAGCGTCGTGGCATTGACCTCGTAGCTTGTAGGGCCGTCGTCCTCTTCGGAAGCCCCAGCGCCGAACACGTCTAGGTAAAAGTCCGGGATAGTGCCGTGTTCTTTTATATGGTAAATGAAGCCGCTTTTGGTATTGAGGTCGTGTTTTCTGCTTGTGGTGCTGGGGGTTTCGCTGCTGGTAGGGATTTCGCTAGTGGCGGATTCCGCTTCGCTGGTGGCTTCTTCTTTGTGGTCGGTCGAGCTGCACCCGGTAAGTAGGGTGCCTACGGCGGCTAGAAGGAGGAGACGCTTGAGGGGCATAGCTATTCCTTAAGTGGGGAATATGATTCGAGGTTCTAGCTGGAATGGATGGCCTCAGCGACCTCTTCCAGTTCCTCATCGCTGAATTCATCGCCGCAAGACATCACGGCACCGAGTGGGGACATCGCTGCAGCCATGATCTTGTCATTGTCTGGTGCGTCATCGGGGATGTTCAGTGCTTCAAAAACATCACTGTATTTACCATCAGAGCCGTCGACCGACGACATTACTGCTTCCCCAAATTTGTCGGTGTTGCCTCGGAAATACTCCTTTGAGATGTCGAGCAATTCATCATTCTCGCAGGTAGCTTCGCCGGCCTTCTTGACGGAGTCCGCGTTGGTTTCAAAGGTCTCGGGCTGATCGTCTCCCTCGAGCTGGTCAGCATCATGGTTGATGTAATCGTCCGGCAGGGTCTTATACTCCTTGAGGTAGTCGGCCATGCCGTCTTTAGTGTTCAGGTCGTAGCCGTCACCGTAGACGGGATATTCACCGTCTTGGGCGGAGGGGCTGCAGCTGGCGAGAAATAGGGTTGCGGTGAGAACGAGCAGGAGGCGTTTGAGGGTCATGAAACTTCCTTCCTGGGCGGGAGAATTTCCTTTAGTGTATCCAAATTGCGCGTGCCACGTCCCTGTTACAGAAGTGACGGCGCTAGGATTAAAGACCTATGGCACGCGAAAAGAAGACGCAGCGAAACCGGAGCCGTACTAGGGTTCCGGTAGCCTCGCGTGCTGCGGATATCCGTAAAGCTCAGCGTGCACAGCTGAAGCAGAAACAGAAGCCGGACCGGATGAGTATTGCCGGAGTAGGCGTAATCGTAGCTATAGTGCTCGTTGTTTTGTTTGCTATCGCCATTCCGCTGCGTAATTACTACCACGGCCGGTCTGAAATTGCCCGCCTCAATGAGTCAATCGCCGCCAAGCAGGATGAGAAAGCTGCTTTGCTGGAGAAGATTGATAAATATAAGTCCGATGAGTACATCAAGCAGGAGGCGCGGCGCCGATTCGGGGTCGTCGATGAGGGCGAGACCGCCTACCGCATCATTGACCCGCAGATAAAGCCGGATGACCAGCTCACTACAGATGGTCAGAAGGAAGAAGATTCCCGCGAATGGTACGAAGTTCTGTGGGATTCTGTAGCCGAGCCGCCCGAGGAAGAAACTCCGTCCGAGCAAGTAAATCACCTTCCGATTGAGCCGGCGCCGGAAGAGAATCCAGATGTGCGATAATTGTCCGCATGACCGTCACTGATGCAGATATCGCTGTAGTAACTGAGCAATTGGGCCGCACTCCACGCGGGGTCCTAGAGGTTTCTTATCGCACGCCGGATGGGCAGCCCGCGGTAATTAAGACGGCACCCAAGCTTGCCGACGGCACCCCATTCCCCACCCTCTACTACCTCACCGACCCACGGCTTACGGCCGAAGCTTCACGCTTGGAGGTCGCCCACGTGATGAAGTGGATGGAAGCCCGCTTAGGTGAGGACGAGGAATTGGCTGCCGACTATCAGCGCGCCCACGAATATTTCTTGGCCAAGCGCAATGATATTGAAGACCTTGGCACCGATTTCTCCGGTGGTGGCATGCCCGATCGAGTCAAGTGCCTGCATGTGCTCATCGCGTACGCGCTTGCTGAAGGCTCACAGCATTTCCGATTGGGAACTGAAGCGGTGGCCATGGCCGCTGACCACGGCAAGCTTCGAGGCTCTGCCATCCCGCAAGATTGGCCCAGCGTAGAGGAACTGGGGATTGACCTGGCCCAATTCGATTTCTCTAATGCGGAATAGGAGGGCTGCTATGACTCGCGTTGCTGCGATTGATTGCGGTACCAATTCGATTCGCTTGCTTATCTCTGAAATTCAGGATGACGGCAAAGTTCGCGATATTACCCGCACCATGGAAATCATCCGCCTGGGAGAAGGAGTCGATGCCACTGGCGAAATCGCCCCTGCGGCCCTAGACCGCGCCCGCGTGGCCTTGGAAGGCTACGTACGCCAGATGAAGTTTGAGAAGGTCACCCGCGTGCGGATGGTCGCTACCTCCGCTACTCGCGATGCCAAGAATCAACAGGAATTCTTCGACATGACCGCTGAGTTGCTCGGCCAAATTCAGGCTGGCGCACAGGCCGAGGTTGTCTCGGGCGAGGAAGAGGCTCTGTTGTCCTTTAATGGCGCCGTGGCCGATGTGGAGCCAGACCGCGGACCGTTCTGTGTCATCGATCTGGGCGGCGGTTCGACCGAGTTCGTCGTAGGCACGGCCGATGGCGATATCTTGGGCACCCACTCGGCTCGCATGGGGTGCGTCAGGCTAACCGAGCGCATTATGCGAACAGATCCGCCTACCGAGTCGGAGATTGAGATCGCTTCCGAGTACGTCGGCGAGCGCACGGCAGAAGTGGAGAAGATAGTACCTATTTCTAAGGCCCGTACCATCGTCGGCTGCGCAGGCACTTTCACCACTCTTTCTGCATTGGCTCAGGGCCTTGAGCGCTACGACGCCGATGCCATTCACGGGTCTGAACTCCGCTTCGATGCCCTGCGCGTGCTTTTGCAGCAGCTTATTAGCCTGCCTTCCGACGTCCGCGCCCTCAACCCCGTCATTCACCCCGGCCGTGCCGACGTCATTGGCGGTGGGGCGGTAGCCGTCGAAGGCATCATGCAGCTTATCGAGCGAAATTGCGATGCGCGCAGCTTTTTCATCAGTGAAAAGGACATTCTCGACGGTATTATCGCTGGTCTGGCTGCGGAGGGTACCCCTCGTTAACTCTCGCAGGGTGAGGTGGCCTAAAATATTCCTTGCCCTTGCCCCCATAGCCCAATCGGCAGAGGCAGTCGACTTAAAATCGATTCAGTGTGGGTTCGAGTCCCACTGGGGGCACCATGTGAAGTCTCGAGACATCTTTTTGGAAGGTGTCTCGAGACTTTTCTCGTCAACAGGTCTCCACAGACTTTTTGCGGAAGCTACCCACAAAACTTCTAGCTAAATGGAAAGAATATGGAACTTTATGGGGTGGTGTCTCGTTGAATGGGGTGAGATAGCTAATTTGCACCTCTCTTAGAAAGGACAACCGTGCGTTCAAGCAATCCGGTAATGAGTTCTCTGACCGAAAATAGTAGCCGCCAAAATTCTGGTTACGCGGACGTATCTACCCGTCCCATGACCGTGGATGACGTAGTGACCAAGACGGGCATTACCCTCGGCGTTATCATCGTCGCCGCAGTCATCAACTTCGCCCTGGGAATGCTAGTAAGCCCAGGTATCGCCATGGCCTTGACCCTGGTCGGTGGTATCGGTGGCTTCATTACCGTGCTCGTTGCCTCTTTTGGCAAGAAGTGGGGTTCTGCTGCAGTCACCCTGATTTATGCCGTATTTGAAGGCCTATTTGTCGGTGGATTCTCCTTGATGTTCGCCAACGTCAACTTCCAGGGCGAAGGCGGCATGGCCATCATTGGCCAAGCGATTGTCGGCACGATTGGTGTATTCATTGGCATGCTGATTGTGTACAAGACTGGCGCAGTGAAGGTGACTCCGAAGTTCACCAAGATCCTTTTCGGCTTGATTGCTGGCGTTGCTGTCATGGCTCTTGTTAACTTCTTGGGCGCGATTTTCTTTGACTTCAATCCACTGCGTGATGGCGGCCCGATTGCCATCATCTTCTCGCTCGTCTGCATCGTTCTTGGTGCTCTGTCCTTCCTGACTGACTTTGATCAGGCTGACCGCATGATCCGCGCCGGTGCTCCCTCTAAGAACGCTTGGGGCGTGGCTCTCGGCCTCGCAGTTACCTTGGTCTGGCTCTACACTGAGATTCTCCGTCTGCTGAGCTATTTCCAGCGAGACTAATTGACTCTGTTGTATTGGCCCGCACTTCGGTGCGGGCCTTTTTGTTGCCGAGAATCGCTTACAAACGTGTAATTTCTGGGGTAATTCTGGGGGATAAAGTGCGGGTTTAACCTTCATTTGGTCTACAAAACCACTCCCAGAGGTGATACAGCTCATGAGCAGGAAATTTCGCCCTTTAGACGTGATGGATGTGACGTATGGGACAAATAAATTTGTTAAATTGCCGTTAACCTTTGCAGTTGCGTAGAAAATTCTTGGAGTCTCATGCATGCTGTGTACCGGAACGGGAAATACGAAGTGAAAAGTTCTCTGTTTCACTCTTCCTGTTCCTCTCGTCAGGAAGTGAGTGCGCGAAGGATTGTTGTGAAGCGTCAGGTCACCGTAGCAACGTTGATGGTCAGTACCGTTTTGCTGAGTAGCTGCGTTGCGGATATCGGCACGAGGAGCGCGTCAGAGGAGACCACCAAGGTGGACGAGGCTGGCGGCATTAGTTCGGCCGACGGTGCAGGGGGAACCAACGGAGACCCGGGGGATGACGCGGAAGGCAATCAGGGGGAGTCGGCAGACACTACTGGCGGGAAGAATGCGGACGGCGCCGGCCAACCGGGGGAGGCCGGCGCCACGGGGTCGGAAGACACTTCCGGCGTCCTACCGCCACTGGGGGAGTTCGATCCGGCTCAGCCGGGGTTCCAAGTATTCGATCCTTGTACAGAGATTTCGCAAGACCAACTGCAGGATCTTGGACTGGAGCGTTATGGTAACCCAGACATTATAGAGGCAGGTCAAAAAGGGTGTAGCTACAAAAGTGTTTCCGAAGATACAGTTCTTTCTATTAGTTCAACATTCAAGCCATTTGACAGTTCAAATGTAAGGCCAGACCTGGTGGTCAAATCCGCCGACAGCGAATTGGAAGGAGTTCTAATTCAGCGAGGGGAAGTTTTCCCGGAGATGGCTTGCACCGCAACGATTTCAACTGTGCGAGGCGTGGTAACGGTCTCGGCGAATAGCTTTGGTGACGCCAAGAATAGTGCCTGTGAAAAGGCAAGTAGATTGACCAAAGACCTAATTTAAATGATTATCGGGGGATTAAATGAAAATAAACGTTGCTAATGTAGGAAGAAATATAAACCAAATTGAGCGCATGAACCAGAATATTGCCGGGAACAATATGGCTGCCGTAAGTCCGCTTACAGGTAGCTTCTCTGCGGTGACTGGCATTGATCATGTTGGTGCAATTCACGAGCGAGTTTTGAGTTCGGATCCAGGATCAGCCCGAAACTCCATTTCGAGCTTTGTAAAACAGTTGGAGTGGCTTTCTGATTCTTTGGGGCAGGAGGCTCGAGGATTTCAGGCGCAGGAGGACGCGAATAGTCGGGGAATGGAGATCGCGGATGCGGGTGGGGATATTGGCATTGAGTCGATGCCGATAATGAACCAGCCGGAGCCGGGGTACAGCCCATTTGGGTTTTCTATGCCGGTGGTGAATGTCGGTACGGACATTGTGAAGCTGGCTACGGACCTGATGTCGACGCAGATTTGGAATGTGTCGGAGGCGAATGCGCGGTGGAGCTCGTTGGCGTCGGAAGTCGACGATATCGTTAGCGGGTTGCAGGAAGCAGCTGGGTCTTTGGAAGGCGAGAACGACAGCGAAGCAACGTCGAGGGCGGCGGCCAAGATTAGGGAAGTGGCGGCGTCGGGAAGCCACTTTGTAGCAAATGCTAAGGTCATGGGGGAGAAACTGACTGGATTCCACGCCAAGCTGATGGGCATGCAGCCGACTGCGATGGCCATGGCGATGGAAGTGATGGCCATTCCAGAACCGGTGGAGCGCGAAATTGCGGAAAAGGCCGCATTGGCCGCATTGCAACCTGACCTGCAGCGCTTCGCGGTAGAGGCAATGCCGTACCAGCACGCTTTGATGGAACAATCGCCGGCGTCGGGAGGCGGCGGTGTCGACGCGGGCCTTTCCGGAGTTGACGGTGATGGGCAGCGCTACACCACCGATGCCGTGGTATGGCCAAAGAAGATTACGGAAGCGATAGCGCGAGGTGATTTGGGGCCGGGGAACTTCGACGTCGTCAATCGCAATGTGGACGGGCTAGAAGCGGTGGGGATGAGCCCACAAGAAATTAATGATTTTCACCAGCAGATGCATACTAGCGGCAGGAATGCGCTGGAAAAGCTTGGCCTGGGAGACCAGGTAGCCATCGGCGGAAATGAAGTGTCCACCCAAGGTGCATCCATGCCGGGAGTAACTGCGTCGAACGGGGCGATGGGGCAGGTTCCTGGTGGTACAGCGCACCCGGTTGCCACAGGAACACATTCAGGCGCGCTTAATAACAGCGGTGCGATGGCGCCGACAGCTACAGTGCAGTCCCCCAATACTGGGATGGCGCCGATGATGGCAGCCGGACGTCCCGGGGACGCAGGCCGCGGCGTACTTGGCGGTCAGTCGCTACGAGGCGGAATTGGATCCGCTGCAGGAAATGTAAGTGGCAACGCCGATATTGCGCGTGCCGGAAGAGGAGCGCAGTCGGGCCAGAACTTTGGGCGAGGAGCTGGAGCGCCCTACGCCGGTGTCGGTTCGGGCGTGCGCGCTGGCCATAGCAATGCAATCGGTGGCGGTTCGGGCATGCGCGCTGGTCTTGGCAGCGGTGCTGGTGCGGGCATGCGGCCCGGCGTGGGTGGCGGCCTTGGTCTTGGAACAGGCGGCAGTGAAAGTGCTGTGGCAGCGCGCGGTGGCAATACAGGCCGCTCAACCGGCGGGGCGCGAGCCTATGGTCCAATGATGGGGATGCGCGGAGGCAAAGACAGTGAGAAAAAGCGCGTAAAGTCCGTGACCACGCAGGTCGAAAGGGACCCGAATAAGCGCGACCTGCTGGGGGAGCCGCCCGCTGTCGTACCCGGTGTCATCGGAGATTGGGTGCGGGAAGTGGACCCAGAAAAATAGCATAAAAAAGGGGCCGAGGAAATCCCTCGGCCCTTCAAGCCATATTACTGCTGTGGCAGTTCGGTGGCGGTGCCGTTCAAGTGAGGCTGTGCTGGCTCTTCTGGAACACCGGACTCGACTACAGGTGCTTCCTCTTCAATGACGGTCTCGGGTGCGGAAGAGCTGGTCTCAGCATCCTTCTGCATCGGGGCCTCACCGGTGAAGGTGGAGCCATTTTCTACCTTGGAATCAGAATCCTGCTGGTTAGGTGGGTGGCAAGCAGCGAGGGAGAGGCCAGCGGTGAAGACCAGGCCAGCGGCGGCGAAACGGGAGAACTTCTTCATGGGGATGTGCTCTTTCT
The DNA here is from genome assembly GCF_022347205.1 of Corynebacterium sp. ACRPO. GTDB lineage: Bacteria > Actinomycetota > Actinomycetes > Mycobacteriales > Mycobacteriaceae > Corynebacterium. The sequence goes on from NZ_JAKRNE010000002.1 coordinate 76,198, forward strand.
CCAGAGTGGTATGTGGTTAAAAGTTTAGGACTCGCGTGGAGCAGCGGCCTTAGCAGAATCATACGGCGCTGCGGATTCGATGGTGACCGAAATGGTCTTGCCATTCGGAGCGGTGTACTCGCGGGTCTCGCCCTCTTGTGCGCCAAGGATGGCAGCGCCCAGCGGGGACTGCTCGGAATAGGTTTCTAGGTCCTTGTTATCGGAAGCAGCGGCGCGGGTACCGATGAGGAAGGTCTCCTTATCGTCCTTGTCACCATTGTAGTAAACGTGAACTACGGAACCGGTGTGGGCGACGCCCTCCTGAACAGCACCGCGCTCGGTGGTGGCATTCGCAAGAACCTCAGAAATCTGCTTAATGCGGGCCTCTTCCTGGTCCTGCATCTCACGAGCGGCGTCGTAACCGGCGTTCTCTTTGAGGTCGCCTTCCTCACGGCGCTCGTTGATCTCAGCCGCGACTACTGGGCGGTGGTCGATGAGCTCCTGCAGCTCGGCCTCGAGCTTTGCCTTGGTCTCTGGGGTGATGTACTGCTTTTGCTGCTCAGCCATTCTGCAACCTTCCGTAGATAGGAATTGTGGTCAAAGCCCCTGCTAATCCCTGGGGCTATAAGTAAAAATGGAACCGGGCATATGCCCAGTTCTAGGCGCTACAAATCCTAGCACACGCGGCTAGCGGCTTTCCGCGTAGTCAGGGTTATCCATATCTAAGTATTCGGGGATATTGCCGGAACAACCATAGGCCCCGCCGGCTACGGCACGAGCGTTGGTCGGAACGTCGACAGCGATGCGCTGGGTTTCGTTTCCGCCCGCGGGAACAGGGAATTCGCGGCGGCCCACTTCGGACTTGGAGTAGTCAAATGCCTGGACAATGCAATAAGCATCTTCATCGGTGTGATTGCGGGTGACATCGACCCAGACGCGGGTGGAATCATCGCTCAAAACCTCCTGGGTCACGATGGACACCTGTGCGTTCACGCGCTCCTTTTCCTGGAAGTACCGGAATCCGAAGAAAATAAGCGCGATAAAAATGGCGACAAAGATGAGCACCAGCGCCCTATTAGTCCAGCTACCAGAGTTCTTTTCAGAGGAGCCGCGGGAGCCGTAGCGAGCGGCTGAGCGAGATTTTCCGGCGGAAGTCATAGCTTCCACTCTAGCCGAGGACCACTGTTTTCCAATTATCTACTAGGATAATCATCTGTTCAAAGAACCTAGATTAATAAGGGGATGGATTTTCAGTGAGCGATTTTCGCCTACTAGCTATCCACGCGCACCCAGACGATGAATCATCTAAGGGTGCTGCAACCACCGCGCGCTATGCCGCAGAAGGCAATGAGGTTTTGGTGCTGACTTGTACCGGCGGCGAGCGCGGCGATGTGATTAACCCCGCCATGGATCGCCCGGGAATCAAGGAAAAGATGGGCGAGGTGCGCCGGGAAGAGATGGCTAACGCTGCGCGGGCGCTGGGCGTACAACATCGCTGGCTGGGCCACGTTGATTCCGGATTGCCGGACCCGGTTGAAGGCAAGACTATGGAGGAATTGCTGCCGGAGGGCTGTTTTGCGTTGCTGGGGGATGACACCGTTGCGCAGGAATACGTCCAGGTTATCCGCGAATTTCGTCCACACGTCATTGTTACCTATGACGAAAATGGTGGCTACCCACACCCAGACCACCTAATGGTGCACCGGGCTTCCATGATCGCGTGGGAGAAGGCGGGCGATGCCGAGTACCACCCAGAGCTAGGTAAGCCGTGGGAGCCGCTGAAGCTCTACTACTCGCACGGCTTCGTCTACCAGCGCATGAAGATGTTCCATGATTTGCTGTTAGAAGAGGGGAATACCAGCCCCTATGGGCCGATGCTGGCGCGCTGGGATACCACTTTTGGCGATATCATGGCGCGTGTAACCACCCAGGTGGAATGCGCGGATTACTTCAGCAATCGCGAGGAGGCTTTGCGGGCGCACGCTACGCAGATCGACCCGGCGGGTGCCTTCTTGGCGACGTCGGTGGAGGTACAGCAGCGCCTTTGGCCCACCGAGGAGTTTGAGCTGGCGAAGACTCGCGTTTCTACCTCCCTGCCAGAAAATGACCTTTTTGCCGACATCAAAGAGGAAGAGGAGGCCTAAGACATGAGCATGTATGGCTCTTTCGTGCTTGCCGCACATGACGTATTTGTACTCGCCCAAGGAACCGAGGGCGCCGAAGGCGGCCCAATGGGCCCTGAATTTGGCAAAGCTTCGCCCATCGGTCTACTGATCTTGGCGCTTATGGGAGTTGCGGTGCTGTTTGCAGGCTGGAATTTCCATCGCCGTTACTCACGCTTTCGCCGCCGCATGATGTTTGCGGAGGACCACGGAATCGATCCGTTCGATGAGGAAGCCGTGGATGAGGCGATGAAGGAAGCCGGCATTTACGATAACCGCAAGAAGTCCATTTTCTAGGCGGATAGACTGATGAGCGTGAGTTCTCTCAAGCAGCTGGCCTACCCAGCTTATGAAGCGCGTCTGGCGCACCTGATCAAGGGCAAGCCGCAGCCTAAGCACATCGCCATCATGGCCGATGGCAATCGCCGGTGGGCGCGTGAGGCTGGGTTTACCGATATCAGTCATGGTCACCGCCAAGGCGCGAAGAAAATCGGAGAGATGATTTCGTGGTGCCGCGATACCGATATCGAAGTGGTCACCATTTATTTGCTGTCCACGGAGAACCTGAAACGCAGCGAGCACGAAGTAGAGCTGCTCTTTGACATCATCTCGGACGTGGTCACGCACCTATCCCATAACGACGTCGGCTGCCAGGTGCGCTTGGTCGGCCACCTCGATCTACTCCCGGATGATGTTCGCCAGCGCATGGTGACGGCGGCGGCGGAAACCGAGGACAATACGGGTGTCATCGTCAATGTGGCGGTGGGCTATGGCGGGCGCCAAGAAATTGTGGACGCCGTGCAGAACTTGGTGCGTGCGGAAGCAGAGAAGGGAACTACCGCAGCGGAGATGGCGGACCGCGTCACCGCAGAATCCATTGGGGAGCACCTGTATACCAAGGGACTTCCGGACCCGGATTTGGTGATCCGTACCTCTGGCGAACAACGCCTGTCGGGCTTTCTCCTGTGGCAGGCCGCGTACTCCGAAATCTGGTTCACGGATACTTACTGGCCAGCATTCCGCAAGGTGGACTTCCTTCGCGCCTTGCGGGATTATTCCCAACGTTCGCGCCGCTTTGGCAAATAGGCTCTAGAGCTTGCGCATTCGCACCTGTTCTACCAGGTGATGCGAGCCTTTTTTGAGCACGAGAGAGGCTCGCACACGGGTGGGCAGGATATTCTCCACCAAGTTCGGCAGGTTAATGGACTGCCAAATTTCGCGGGCTTGGGCGCGGGCTTCCTCATCGTTCATGTCTGCAAAGGCAGAGAAGTGGGCGTTGGGCTCCCGGAAAGCGGTGTGGCGCAGAGTAAGGAAGCGGTCGATATACCACTGCTCGATATCGTCGGTGCGGGCATCAACATAGACCGAGAAATCAAAGAGATCCGCCACGGTCAACGTGGGGCTCGTTTGTAGCACGTTGAGCCCTTCCAGGATGAGGATGTCGGGCTGGTGAACTTCTTGGTACTCACCGTCCACAATGTCATAGGTGATGTGGGAATAAAGCGGTGCCTTGACAAATGGCTTTCCTGATTTTACGTCCGTGACAAAGCGGAGGAGTGCGCGCCGGTCATAGGATTCCGGAAATCCCTTGCGCTGCATGAGGCCGCGTTCCTTGAGAGTCTTGGTGGGGAAGAGGAAGCCGTCGGTAGTAACGAGGGCCACCTTGGGGTGGGATTCCCAGCGTTGCAGCAGCACCTGAAGGAGACGGGCGGTGGTGGATTTTCCCACTGCCACAGAACCGGCCACACCGATGACAAAGGGAACGTGCGTCGGAGGATTGCCTAAGAAGGATTCGGTAGCCGTGGTGAGCTGCTGGCGTGCCATGACTTGCATATGGATGAGACGGGAGAGGGGGAGGTAGACATCAGCTACCTCGTCTAGGTCGATGCGGTCTCCTAGGCCGCGAAGTTTCTCCACCTCGGTTTCCGTGAGCACCTGAGGCATGGATTTACGCAGTTCACGCCAGGTCTCGCGGTCAAAATCTAGGTAGGGACTCGAATCCAATGTGCGCGCCATGGCTCTATTGTCGCACTTGCATAATCCGTGGGTAAAAGTATGCCCCCTAAGGGTGCATGGCACGATAAGATATGCAGCAGCCCATACCGCATGATTTTGAGAAGGGGACCACACCTTTATGGCTTCTTTTACCTCTGACCTCCGCGACCTCGATCCGGATGTATTCGGCGCAATTCAGGGAGAGATTTCCCGCCAGCGCGAAACCCTGGAAATGATCGCTTCTGAGAACTTTGTGCCTCGCGCCGTGCTCCAGGCACAGGGCTCCGTGCTCACTAACAAGTACGCCGAGGGCTACCCGGGTCGCCGCTACTACGGCGGCTGCGAGCATGTCGACGTCGTGGAGGACCTAGCCCGCAACCGCGCTAAGGAACTCTTTGGTGCGGAATTCGCCAACGTTCAGCCGCACTCGGGTGCGCAGGCGAACGCCGCGGTGCTTTCCACCATTGCTGAGCCTGGCGACAAGATTTTGGGCCTGTCCCTGGCTCACGGCGGCCACCTTACCCACGGCATGAAGTTGAACTTCTCTGGCAAGCTTTATGATGTCGCCGCCTACGAGGTGGATCCAGAGACCATGCGTGTGGACATGGATAAGCTGCGCGAGCAGGCGCTGAAGGAAAAGCCGAAGGTCATTATCGGCGGCTGGTCTGCCTACCCGCGAACCATGGATTTCGCGGCCTTCCGTGAAATTGCTGATGAGGTCGGCGCTTACCTGTGGGTAGATATGGCCCACTTTGCTGGCCTCGTTGCTGCTGGCCTGCACCCGAGCCCAGTGCCTCACGCGGATATCGTGTCTACCACCGTGCATAAGACCCTGGGTGGTCCGCGCTCCGGCATGATTTTGGCCAAGCAGGATTATGCCAAGAAGATCAATTCCAACGTCTTCCCGGGCCAGCAGGGCGGACCGCTGATGCACGTGGTCGCTGCCAAGGCCATTGCTATGAAGATTGCCGCTACCGAGGAATTCAAGGAGCGCCAGGAGCGCACCTTGGAGGGTGCTCGCATTCTGGCAGAGCGCCTTACCGCAGAAGATGCCAAGGCGGCTGGCGTGGACGTGCTGACCGGCGGCACCGATGTGCACTTGGTCTTGGCAGACCTGCGCAATTCCGAATTGGATGGACAGCAGGCAGAGGATCTGCTGCACGAGGTAGGCATTACCGTTAACCGCAATGCCGTACCGAATGACCCGCGTCCGCCGATGGTCACCTCCGGCCTGCGCATTGGTACTTCTGCGCTAGCAACCCGCGGCCTCGATGCCGAAGCTTTCACCGAGGTTGCAGATATTATCGGTACTGCTCTGGTGCAGGGCAAGAATGCCGATGTAGAGGCCCTGCGTGCTCGTGTGGACAAGATTGCCCAGCACTACCCGCTGTATGAGGGCCTCGAGGACTGGAAGCTGGTCTAGTCCTTCACCTCATGGCCACGGGCCTGCGCCATGGTGGCGCGGGCCTGCTGGAGCCATTCCGGCTGCTCTTGGAGGAGCTGATTGATTTCCGCTGTGGTCAGCGGCTTATCCATATCGTTCTTCTTGAGCGCGGTAACAGAGATGCCCAGCTTATGGGCAACCTCGGGGCGGGGATGGGGGCCTTCGCGGCGCAAGGTTTGTAGCCACTCGGGTGGGTTATGCTGCAATTCGCGCAGCTCTTCGTGGCTAATGGCACTATTTTGGAACTCGTCCGGCGCGGCGGGCAGGTAGATGCCTAGCTTCTTCGCCGCGGTTTGGGCACGCATGGCGGTGCCGGATGGTTGCTTTTGTTCTTCAGTCACGCTTTTACCGTAGCACTTTCAGTAGACTGTCCTCTATGCTGCGCTTAGCTTTTGCCACCGGTACAGAACCTGGAAAGTGGTTCCGCCGATTCGAGGAAAATACTGCTCATGGTGGCTTGTACACCGTTGATGCGGACGATGCGCTAGCCCCGCTGGTAGCCGGCGAGGTGGACCTAGCCCTTGCGCGCTTGCCGGATGCGCGGGTGGATGAAACCTTTCATGTGGTGCGACTTTATAAAGAGGCTCCTGGCATTGCCGTTCCCAAAGACTCAGTCTATGCGGAGGTGGGCGAGGAGCTTGCGCTTGCCGACGTCGCCGATGAACACCTCAACTACCGCCTCGCCGATTCCGGGCTTGTCGATGTCCCCGCAGTCCGCGACGCTCTGCAGGTAGTGGCGGCCAATGTGGGTATCGCGATTGCGCCGCGGCCCCTGTTGAAGGTCCTGAGCAAAAAGCAGGTGGTGCCGTTGAGCCTTAAGGACGAGTCCGTGCCGGTGACGGAGATTGCATTGGTGTGGCGCAAGGACGATGACGGGGAGGCAATTCAGGACTTCGTGGGCGTCGCTAAGGGCCGCACGGCGCGTTCCTCCCGCCAAGAGAAGCCGAGGCGCAGCGCCAGGGAAAAGGCGAAGGCGAAGCAGGCGAGGAGAAACGTTAACAATTCGTTACAAAAGAAAAAGAAGGCCCCTAAGCAGCGCAAACGTAAGTAGCCCTTTACTGTTTGCTGTCTACTTCCTGTCCGGGTGGGTGGCACCAGCTGGGAGTCGTCGTTACGGTGGGCGTCGTTCGTCATGAAGGGCGATTTAACAATAAATTTAGAATTAACTTACTTTCTTGATGAAAGGATGATGCAGTAATGCAGAAGATGACCCGTCGCATCGCAGGTGGTTTTGCAGCCGCAACCCTGTCCGTTGCTCTCGTAGCGTGCTCCGATGCCGAGGACGCAGCTAACGATGCTAAGGATTCCGCCGGCTCCGTAGCAGCAGACGCTACCGACGCTGCTGGCTCCGCTGCTGCTGAGGCTACTTCCAATGATGACGCGGACGACAAGGATGACGCCGACGATGCGGACGCTTCCGACGACGCCGACGACAAGGATGACGCCGACGACAAGGACGGCGCTACCAAGTCCATCGCTACCGCTAACGGTGACGTAGACGTTCCGGCTGATTTCGCTTCCGCTATTGAAGAGAAGAAGGCTGAGTGGGGCGACGTAAAGAGCATCGAGCAGGGTGACGATGATGAGTTCCTCGCTAACTTCGATAACGGCAACCTGCTGACCTTCGACGACGATGAGGGCGCTCAGCCTATCGTCGGCAAGATTGCTGAAACCTGGAAGGAGCAGGGCGGCCTGGACTCTGAGGTAGGCCTGCCTAAGGCTGCTGAGGAAAAGGCTGCTCAGGGCAAGGGCTGGACCCAGCAGTTCGACGATGGCGTAATCTCCTGGATCCAGGACGAGAGCGGCAAGTTCACCTCTTCCGTAGAGAAGTAAAAAGGTCCTTTAGAGCTCCTCCCTCTGCAGCATGTGCTGCGGAGGGATTTTTCGTTTTCTTAATGTTCATCTTGCACCCATGTAATTTCAACCTTCGGTGCCTACTTTGGGTGGCAACCCCGGGGATTCGGGGTGATTCGGAAGAAGTCTGATCTACCGCACACTAAGGGAGAACCCTGCCATCATGTCTCGTCCCTCTGTACTTTCTACTCCGCTTGCCGCTACTGCTAACACCGTCGCTACCAAGACCTATGTAGTGGATACTTCGGTCTTGCTGTCTGACCCTTGGGCCCTGCGCAAATTTGCAGAACACGATGTGGTCCTTCCCGTTGTAGTTATTTCTGAACTAGAAGGAAAACGTCATCACCCGGAGCTTGGCTGGTTCGCCCGCCAAGCTCTTCGCTTTTTGGAGGAGCTGCGCGCTACCTATGAGGCCTTAGACCAGCCGGTTCCCGTCAACGTGGATGGCGGCACCCTGCGCGTGGAATTGAACCATCAAGACCAATCCTTGCTGCCTACCGCGTTCCGCGGGCCAGAAGGCGACCACCGCATCTTGGCGTGCGCTCTCAACCTTGCGCACGAAGGGAAGGACACCGTGCTGGTCACGAAGGACGTGCCGCTGCGTGTAAAGGCCGGTGCGGTAGGCGTGCAAGCGGATGAGTATCACGCCCAGGACGTAGTCTTGACCGGCTATACCGGACTGGCGACGGTGCAAACCAGCTCGGATGTCATCGATGCCCTCTATCGTGATGGGGAAGTCATGCTAGACGGCGTCGAAACTGACAAGGGTACCGCCGTGGAGGATCTGCCGGTGCACTGCGGCTTGACCTTGGCGGCGGGTGCGCAATCCGCGCTGGGTCGCATGAGCGCTGATGGCGTGGTCGAGCTCGTACGTGGTGATATCAATGCCTTTGGCCTTCAGGGACGCTCCGCGGAGCAGCGTATCGCTTTGGATTTGCTGATGGACCCAAACGTAGGAATTGTCTCTATCGGTGGCCGCGCCGGCACCGGCAAGTCGGCACTTGCGCTTTGCGCCGGTTTGGAGGCGGTGCTCGAGCGCGGGGAGCACCGGCGCATTGTGGTCTTTCGCCCGATGTATGCGGTTGGCGGGCAGTCGCTGGGATACTTACCGGGCACTGAATCGGACAAGATGAACCCGTGGGCGCAGGCGGTCTATGACACCTTGGAGGGCTTGGTGTCTGACAACGTCATGGAAGAAGTGCACGAGCGCGGCCTCATCGAGGTCTTGCCCCTGACGCATATTCGCGGTCGTTCGCTGCATGATGCTTTTGTCATCGTGGATGAGGCGCAGTCCTTGGAGCGAAACGTCTTGCTTACCGTGCTTTCTCGGTTGGGGAAGGGCTCGCGAGTAGTTCTTACTCACGATGTGGCGCAGCGCGATAACCTTCGTGTGGGCCGGCACGACGGAGTCCAAGCAGTGATTGAAAAGCTCAAGGGACATGAGCTTTTTGCGCATATTACGCTGCAGCGTTCTGAGCGCTCTGCCATTGCGGAGCTCGTCACTGACCTATTGGAAGGTGGCAACTAGTTCGAGTTCGTTCGCGTTTGGCGATCTTTATGTGTACAGCGTGGCGAAGCTGGGCCTAGCCCAGTAATAATGTTGTATATGAGCGAGAACGCTAAGCAGACGTCTTCGGACGACAAGAAGAAAGATTTCCGCATCCGCCCCTTTACCGCGGCGGACTACCCGCAGATGCGAGAGATTTATGAACAGGGGCTCAATACTGGGCACGCTACCTATGAGACCCGATCCCTGACCTTTGAAGAATTTAAAGCTGGCAAGATCATGCCTTCGGTGCATGTGGCCGTTGAAGCAGATGATGATTCTAAGGTCTTGGGGTGGGTTTCCGCGGCACCGGTATCTACCCGCACCGTCTTCCACGGAGTAGTGGAGGACTCCATCTACCTAGGAGCCGAGGCACAAGGACGCGGCATTGGCGGCGCACTTCTAGACCGCCTGATCGAGGTGTGCCAGGACTTGCACAAGTGGGCCATCCACTCATGGATTTTCCCTGAAAATGAAGGTTCTGCGGGGCTGCATAAGTCGCGTGGCTTCGTGAAAGTAGGCACCTACTCGCATATGGCGAAGATGACCTACGGCGAGCTTGCGGGCCAGTGGCGCGATACCGACGTATATGAGCTGCTTTTGCCCAAGCCGGAGGAAAAGAAGCGGTAGCTTCCCCAGCGCATACAAGCCCCTGCTCGAACCACACTCGTGGTAACGATGGCAGGGGCTTTTTGCTGGGGCCTTAGAACGAGGGAAACGCTACACTGCAGGAACGTCCCAGGTGCCAAACCAACGCTGAGCTTGTGAGCGCATTTCCTCGCTCAAGCGGCTAAAGCGCGGGATCGGGGTACAGTGCGCGCGGGCTTGCGCCACGCCTCGATGGGACCGGACTGGATTTCCAACGCCGCGTGAAGGCCGCCGGGGGCATAGCCGAGGGCGGACTCAATGGGGGCGTCGGCAAGCGGGAGTGCATCGCGCAAGGCGTGCAGCTCTCGGCTTGTGGCCTGTACTTCTGCAGGTGAAAGTGACACTAGTCAATCGTTTCCTTCAAACGCTCCTCGCGCAGTGGCAGGAGGAGGATGAGGGCGACGATAACCAGCGGAACCATCAGGGCGATGACCGGGGTCAGGCCATCATTATAGGAGTTGAGGATTGCTTCCTCGATGGGCTGAGGGAAGGAGGCAACCAAATCCGGGGTGAGGCTATTGGCACCGCCATTGGCATCGCCAAACTTCTCCGCGTAGGCGGCACCCTCCGGTCCCATCTTCTGGAAAGCTTCAGGCATGCGGGTGGCCATCTCATCCTTCATATTGTGGATGAACATGGAGCCGACCAGGGACGCACCCAGTGCGGAACCGATCTGGCGGAAGAAGTTATTCGCCGCGGTAGCCGTACCCACCTGGGACAGGGGGAAGGAGTTCTGGACGATGAGCACGAGGACCTGGATAACCATGCCCAGACCGATGCCGAAGACCAGGAATTCGCAGCCTAGCTGCGTCAGAGAAGTCTCCACGGAGAGGTGGGACATCCAGAACAGGGCGCCGGCGGTAATCGCCAGGCCGATGATGGGGTAGACCTTGTAGTGACCGGTGCGGGCGATGATAAAGCCCACGCCAGTGGAGGTACCGATAAGGCCCACCATCATCGGAATCATCATGAGACCCGCCTTGGTTGGGGTCAGGGTGTGCACCATCTGCAGGTAGGTTGGCATGTAGCCCAGAACACCGAACATTGCCAGGCCAAGTACCACGCCGGAGAGGGTGGTCAGGGCCATGTTGCGGTTCTTGAATAGGCGAACCGGGATGAGCGGTTCCTTGGCGCGCAGCTCCACAAAGACGGTGATGATGGCGCCGATGATGGTGATGGCACCCAAGGTGAGGATCATGGAAGAGCCCCACTCGTACTCGGTGCCGCCCCAGGTGGTCATGAGGATAAGGGAGGCGGTGGTGATGGCGATGAAGGTAGCACCAAGCCAGTCAAAGCGCTTCATATCGGCATCACCCACGCGCAGGTGCAGCACGAGGGTGCACACGATAATGGCGAGGATACCCAGCGGGATGTTCATCCACATGCCCCAGCGCCAGCCCGGGCCGTCGGTGAACCAGCCGCCGAGGACGGGTCCGAGAACCGAGGACAGGCCGAAGACGCCGCCCATGATGCCCATGAACTTGCCGCGCTCACGGGAGGAGGTGACCTCGGCGATGATGGACTGGGAGGAAATCATCATAAAACCTGCGCCAAAGCCCTGCACAGCGCGGGCGATGATCAGCAGCGTCATGGAGTTAGCAAAGCCGCCGAGGGTAGAGCCCACGACGAAGATGGCGATACCGCCGATGTAGAGCCACTTGCGGCCCAGCATGTCACCCAGCTTGCCGGAAATGGGCATGGCGATGGTCATGGTGACAAGGAAGGCGGAGATGACCCAGCTCATGTGGTCGACGCCGCCCAGCTCACCAACGATGGTTGGAAGAGCAGAAGAGAAGATCATTTGGCCCAAAGAGCTCATCAGCATGGTGAGCATCAAAGCCGAGAAAATGAGCCCGAGGTTATCGGCTCGGGACTGACCCTGCGAAGGGGCCTTTGCGGCCGTATCTACCATCGCATTCCTTTCATAAAATCTGTTATTAGCGTGAGGGAAGTATCGAGTCGCGCGTCGAGCTCTTCGCTGCAATCTGCATCGGGGGATGCCATCGCGAGCCACAGTGCCTCGCGGACGAGGCCGGCGATGAGCATCGCCTCGGTACTTGCGGAGCAGTTATCGAGGACGCGAAGTGCCGGTTCTGTGGTGAGGCGTTCTTCAATGAGATCGATAAGCTCAATGGATTTTGCCCGTTTCCGGCTTATTGCCGCCGCGGCCGCATCAGGATCATTAGAGATGCGCTTGCGGCGGTCCCGGATGGTCGGGTTGATGTGGTGGCCTTCCATATGCTGCCTGACCAACTGGAGGACGAGTCCTACCATGCTGGTTGTTGGCTCAGTGAGGAAGAATTCCCGCATCTCCTCCGTAAACTCGGTGCTCGGGGCGCCCAGTACGGCGGATTCTTTGGAATCGAAATAATTGAAGAAAGTGCGCCGAGAAATACCGGCTACTTCGCAGATCCTCTCAATCGTGACCGCGCTAAAGGATTGTTCATCCACCAGCTTCGTGGCGGCATCCTCAATGCGCAGGCGAGTCTCGAGGCGCTTCTGCTCGCGTAGTGATAATTCTTCTTGCACGCCAGGCAACTTTACACTCGGTGCAAACTTGCACCAAGTGCAAAAGTGGTGATTTTAGAGGTGCGTTTCCTCTAATGTGTGCTATGCCATAGCGCTTGCCGACGCCCCCCCCTTACCCCAGACATGCAAAACCCCGCCCGAGTCCTGCCCGGGCGGGGAAGCGGTGCGGCGACTACTTAGAAGTTATCGCGGTCGCGGTTAGTCATGCTCAGCACGTCGAGGCGCTTATCCAGCTCTTCCTCGGTGAGGTTTTCGCCGTCGACGAAGCCCAAGTCAATAACGGCCTGGCGGACGGTGATCTTCTCGTGCAGGGCGTGCTTTGCTGCCTTAGCTGCGTTTTCGTAGCCAATGGCGGAGTTGAGCGGGGTCACGATGGAAGTGGACGACTCCGCAAAGTGCTTCATGCGCTCCTCGTTGGCCTCGATGTGATCGATGCACTTATCGGCGAAGACGCGGGAAGCATTAGCCAGCAGGCGAGCGGACTCGAGTACGTTGCGCGCCATCATCGGGATGAAGACGTTGAGCTCGAAGTGGCCCTGAGCACCGCCGAAGGCTACGGCTGCGTCGTTGCCAACCACCTGGCCCGCCACCATGGTGACGGCCTCTGGGATAACCGGGTTGACCTTACCCGGCATGATGGAGGAACCCGGCTGCAGATCCTTCAGGTGAATCTCGGCCAGACCAGTCAGCGGGCCGGAACCCATCATGCGCAAGTCATTGGCAATCTTATTGAGGGATACAGCAATCGAGCGCATGGCGCCGGAGAATTCCACCAAGCCATCGCGGGCAGCCTGTGCCTCGAAGTGGTTTTCTGCTTCCTTCAGTTCCTTCACGCCGGTGAGCTTCTTTAGCTCCTCGGTGACCTTCGCGCCGAAGTCAGCGGAGGTATTCAGGCCGGTACCTGTGGCGGTGCCGCCGATGGCCAGCTCACCCAAGCGCGGCAGGGTGGCCTCAATGCGTTCGATGCCCAGCTCGATCTGGCGGGCGTAGCCGCCGAATTCCTGGCCCAGGGTAACCGGGGTGGCATCCATCAGGTGGGTGCGGCCGGCCTTGACCACGTCGGCGAATTCCTTGGCTTTCTTGGTCAAGGATTCGTGGAGGACCTTCAGGCCCGGGATGAGGTCATTGACGGCAGCTTCCGTAGCAGCTACGTGCGTGGCGGTGGGGAAGGTGTCATTAGAGGACTGGCCCATATTCACGTGGTCATTTGGGTGAATTTCCACGCCATTGTTATGCGCCAAGGAGGCAATAACCTCATTGGTATTCATATTGGACGAGGTACCGGAACCGGTCTGGAATACGTCGATTGGGAAGGCGTCGTTATGCTTGCCCTCGGCGATTTCGGTGGCGGCAGCAATGATGGCATCGGCCTTGTCCGCGTCCAGCTTGCCGGAATCCTTATTTACCTGGGCGCAGGCTGCCTTAAGCAGGCCAAGGGCCCGAATCTGCGCATTTTCCAGGCCACGGCCAGAGATAGGGAAGTTGTCCACTGCGCGCTGGGTCTGTGCACGCCACAGGGCATCTGCAGGAACCTTAACTTCGCCCATGGTGTCATGTTCGATGCGGTATTCAGTCATGTGAAGATCACCTCAGTTAATTGGGTAGTGTGTGCTTTCCAGTATGGCGGAGAACCAAAAGAAGGGCCGCCTTCGGGGGTGAACCCTACTTCTTGGTTGGCGTGTCGTAGTCCACGACGGAATACTCCTGCAGCTTGGACAGCTTGTGGATGGAGTCGATATAGCGGATGGTGCCGGACTTGGAGCGCATGACCAACGAGCGGGTAGTAGCGCCGGAATTGCGGTAGGAAACGCCGCGCAGCATGTCACCATTGGTCACGCCGGTGGCGGCGAAGTAGCAGTTTTCAGAGGAGACTAGATCATTGGTCTTGAGGACGCGGTCCAAATCATGGCCGGCGGCGCGGGCCTTTTCTGCTTCCTCTTCATCCTTCGGCCACAGCTTGCCCTGGATCTCGCCGCCCATGCAGCGCATCGCGCAGGCGGTGATGATGCCCTCCGGGGTGCCGCCGATGCCCATCATCATGTCGATGGAGTTCGAATCCTGGCAGGTGGCGATGGCGCCGGCTACGTCACCATCCATGATGAGGCGCACCTTGGCGCCTGCGGCGCGAATTTCAGAGATGAGCTGTTCGTGACGAGGACGGTCAAGGACCACCACGGTCAGATCGGAGGGGCGAATATTCTTTGCCTTTGCCACGGACTGGATATTCCATTCCACGGACTCGTTGATGTCGATAGCGCCAACTGCCTCGGGGCCAACGGCAATTTTTTCCATGTAGAAGACTGCGGAAGGGTCATACATGGTCCCGCGTTCGGCAGCCGCAATGACGGAGATAGCGTTGGGACGGCCTTCTGCCATCAAACGGGTACCGTCGACCGGGTCTACGGCGATATCCATGGCGGCACCCTCGCCGGTGCCTACCTCTTCGCCGTTAAAGAGCATGGGGGCCTCATCCTTTTCGCCCTCACCAATGACAACGACGCCGTTCATCGCTACGGAATTGATGAGCTTGCGCATGGCGTCGACCGCCGCGCCATCGCCCTCATTCTTCTGGCCGCGGCCTACCCAACGGCCGGAAGCGAGTGCTGCTGCCTCGGTGACACGAACCAGTTCCATTGCCAGGTTGCGGTCAGGAAGATAAGACGTATTTTCGGACATGTGTAGTGGTTGCCTTCCATAGTTTTCTCATCGAGGGGTGTTCCCCTTGATGCTCTACCTTTCCATTCTCGCACTTTTTTGCTCTAATGGGTTCGATTTTGCGCCCCATTTGTGGGGGATTGACAGATCTTTCGGGGCAAAAGGGGCCGTGTGGCTTTTTGAAAGCAGGCCGTGCGATACTAAGGCGCGTGGCTGCAGAAGAAAGACCAAAGATTTTTGAAGGCGCGAAGGACATCTCCCTGTCCCTCGCAGTCGTGGTGATTATGATGCTGCTCGCCGTGGGAGCGACCGGCCTGTGCTCAATTAACTCCGAAACCCAGCAGGGCGCGGTGCAGGAAGTGGATGAACAAACCTTCCTAGACACCCAAGCCCGCGCAGGGGTCGGTGCAATTCGCAATCCCGAAATGCCAGAGGGCTGGGAGGCCAATGCTGCCCGCCGCGTAGATATGGGCGGCGAGAACGCCACCGTGGTCAGCTGGGTGACCGCTGACCAAGGGTTTGTGGAATCTACGCAGACGCAGGTCGCGGCCGATAAAGCGGGCGAGGCCTACGACGCCAACTACCGCGGCATTGAATCCGCCCGCGAGGTCAAGGGGCACCAAGTGCGGGTGCTAGAAAGCGACGATGATTCCGTGCGCCGCCTGTGGGTTACGGATTTGGGCGATGCCCGCCTCATCATCTCCGGCGCCGCGAACGACAGTGACTTTGAGGCGGCTACCGCTGCGTTTATCGACGCCGCACCTATAGCCGGAAAATAACCTCGCCTAAGCCTTCTTCCGCGGCGGTGGCGCTAAGACCGTCGCCGGACTGGGCAATAACTTCAGCTAGGGCCTGCGAATCCAGGCCGCTGAGGCGTGTTTTTCCTGCAAAGACATCGATGTGCTCACGCTGCGAGCGCTGCGGATAAATGGCAATCTCGCGTACTTTGTCGTCCGTAAAGCGCAGCACCACGGATTGGGAGAAGTAGCTCACCTCATTATCGTCGCGGGTGTGTGCAGGACCGAAGAATTCTTCTACGAATTCTCGGGAATCTCCCGCCATGATGGAACCGGCGGCCGCGGATTTCGATACAAAGTCCACGCGCTCGCCTGGATACCCATAAATCTGCACTACTCGTCTCCTTCAGCGTCTGCGTCCTCGGCCTTATCGAGCGCGTCTTCCACACGCTTCGCCGCGCCGTCGAGGTGCGCCTCGCACGCACGGGCAAGGGCCTCGCCGCGTTCCCAATACTTTAGCGACTCATCCAAGCCCATCTGCCCAAGCTCGAGAATCTTGACGGTTTCAATGAGCTCATCGCGAGCTTGCTCATAGCTCAATTCTTCTACTGGGGTAAAAGCATCCTGGCCTGGCTGGCCGGTACCAATGGTGTCATCGGACATGATTTTCTCCTCGTCTCGTGATTAATCGGCGGCCTGGGAGGCCATAGAAACTGCGGTAATAGATCCATCGCCCACCCGAATGCGCAGTTGAGCGCCAGGCGGGGATTGCTTATAAGAGGTGACGACCTCGGGCCCGGAACCGTCCTTGGGTACTACCTGGACAATGGAGTACCCGCGGGCGAGAGTCGCCGACGGTCCCAATGCTGATACGCGGGCGCGCAGCGATTCCACGTGGCGGGTTTCTCGCTCCACCATGATTTCAATTTCTCGCCGCATGGTAGCGCGGGTACGCTCCACCTCTTCGCGGCGCGCACGGATAGGGGTCATCGGGTCTGCCATGACAGGCCGGGAACGAATGTTGTCGAGGCCGCGCCGTTCCCTTTCCACCCAGCCGCGCAGCGCGGCCGCCATGCGAGAGCGAGCCTCTGCGACGATGGCGCGCTCCTCTGCCACAGAGGGTACGACGCGCTTTGCGGCGTCGGTAGGCGTAGCAGCGCGCAGGTCGGCGACGTTATCGAGCACTGGGCTATCCGGCTCGTGACCAATGGCAGAGACTACTGGGGTGCCTGCCGCAGCCACTGCGCGTTGCAGTGCTTCTTCCGAGAAGGGCAGCAGATCTTCCACGGAGCCGCCGCCACGGGCGATGATGATGACGTCGACTTCAGGATCCGCATCAAGTTGCTGGAGCGCATCGATAACCTCAGGTACCGTATTCGCACCCTGAACCGCAGTATTGAGGACGCGGAACTGCACTGCTGGCCAGCGGTCATGAGCTACCGCCATCACATCCCGCTCTGCAGCAGAACCACGGCCGGTAATCAGCCCAATTTTGTGTGGCAGGTAGGGGAGCGGTCGCTTGCGTGCGGGATCGAAAAGGCCTTCAGCAGATAGCTGTTGGCGCAGCTTTTCAATGCGAGCAAGCAGATCGCCAATGCCCACATGGCGAATTTCGGTGGTCCATAGCGAAAAGGATCCGCGTCCCGCGTAAAAGGCAGGCTTACCGTAAACAATGACGCGGTCGCCGTCTTTCAGCGGCGCCGATAATGACTGCAGCATCGATGATGGGCAAGTCAATTGCACGGACTTTTCCTGCTGTACGTCACGCAGCGTGAGGTAGGACAGTTTCCAGGTGGGCTTAAAGTTGATTTGGGTCAACTGACCCTCTACCCACAGGTAGCCCAGGCGCTCGATCCAGCCCTTGACTTGGTCATTGACCTTGCCAACGGGCCAGGGAGTATCCGGTGTATTTGCCGGTTGATTCACACAGCCTCCCTTTCTTCAGTCTGCCGTGTTCTTCCGTCTAGTTTAGGGGCCAGCGCAGTTGATTGTCCCGCTCGGGGTGGCCAGAAAGGTGACGTTAGGCCCCGCTATTGTTTTGCGTAGTGTTTCGATACTCTGGGAGCCATGACTGATGGTAAAAATGTACTTCTCGCGGCCCCGCGCGGATACTGCGCGGGCGTGGACCGCGCGGTCGAGACCGTAGAAAAGGCGCTGGAAAAGTACGGCGCGCCCATTTATGTACGCAAACAAATCGTGCACAACCGTTACGTCGTAGAGTCTCTGGCAGAACGCGGCGTCATCTTCGTCGACGAGGCCTCTGAGGCTCCAGAAGGCGCCCACCTAGTCTTCTCCGCCCACGGCATTTCCCCAGCCGTGCGCGCAGAGGCAACGCAGCGCAAGCAGCTTACTTTGGACGCCACCTGCCCATTGGTAACCAAGGTGCACAAGGAAGCCCAGCGCTTCCAGCGCGATGGCTACCACATCCTCTTGGTTGGCCACGAAGGCCACGAAGAAGTGGAAGGCACCGCCGGCGAAGCTCCTGAGGTCACCCACCTCGTGGATGGCGTCGAGGGCGTCGCCAAGCTGCCAGAGTTCCTGCAGGATGAGAAGCTTATTTGGCTGTCCCAGACCACGCTATCGGTGGATGAGACCATCACCATCGTCAATAAGCTGCGCGAGCGCTTCCCGCACCTGGAGAACCCGCCTTCAGACGATATTTGCTACGCCACCCAAAACCGCCAAGAATCCGTCAAAGCCATCGCCCCACAGTGCGATCTGATGATTGTGGTGGGCTCTAAGAACTCCTCCAACTCGGTGCGCTTGGTTGAGGTGGCGCTCGAGGCAGGCGCCAAAACTTCCCACCTCGTGGATTTTGCCAAGGAAATCGACGAAGCCTGGCTGGAAGGCGTCCAGACGGTCGGCGTAACGTGTGGTGCTTCGGTACCTGAGTTGCTGGTACGCGAAGTACTGGAGTTCCTGGACGAGCGTGGTTATAGCGACGTAGAGCAGGTAACGACTTCTACCGAGACGATTACCTTCGCCCTACCGCGCGACCTGCGCCCAGCACGCACCTAAGTAGCCTTGGCCTATACGGCAGTTAAAACTAAAGAAAGGCCCGGAAACGGGCCTTTCTTTGTGCTTTAATCCTCGTCGTAGAGGTTATCGTCCCAACCTTGCTTGGGCTGTTCCTTCTCTTTCTGAGACGCCGGAACCGAATCGCCAGCGCGCCGGGCAGGATCCGGGCGCAGTGGATTGTTGCGTTCCTCTTGTTGTATTCGGCGACGCTCTTCACGGTCGCGACCACGTAGGCGATCCTTGGGCGCGGGGCGTGATTTCTTCAACGTGTGCGAGGCGCGGGCGCGCTGCGGAGCGACTTGAGACTGCTTGGAGTTCTTTGCCGGTTTATCGCGCGCCATCAAGTCTGCAACCGATAGGCGCTCCTCGCGGTTGCGTCGGTCTTGGTCGGCGTCGGCTCGGCGGGAAGCGGTTTCCATTTCGGCGGTGCGCTTGGCCGTCTTGCGGTAGCGTGCCCAGCGCAGCCAGGCGATGATTGCCGCGCCCACCAGGGCAATGAGGAGCCACAGGAACCTCTGGACAAGGGGGAAAGCCGCGGTGACGATCGCCGTCTTGGAAAACGCCGATGCGCCCTCTGGCAAGTTGGCCTTGGTGATAAAGAAACCGGCCAGGACCACCGTTACGGCATACACAATGGGGATAGAAGCCACGGTGAGGAAGAGCCCCCGTTCTTCTACGATGAGCGCCACCAGCAGTGAGCCGATGACGAGGAACGCGAGGTAAGCCCACCCGATGGTACCCATGAGGATGGAAATCAACGCGCCCGTGAGCAAGATTGCCGCGAGCAGCCCAAGACCCTTGCCCAGCGAGATGCTGGGGAGGCCGGAGCTTTGGGCGGCGGAGGACTTTCTTTGCTTGGCTTGTGACACGTCGGAAGATCCTACCGGTTGCCGCCGGCCCATGGCTATTTCCACGCACGAAAGCGGCGGATTTATAGTTCCGAATTCCCGCGCGGCCAGGTATCAATAGGCAAGGGCTCCCGCGGGGTGCGATCCGTGCGGCCCGGGATATCCATCTCATGCAGTTTGCGGGCGGTGACGCCCACGCGGGAATCGAGCGAGGAAAGCGTGGCGTTATAAGCCTCGACTGCTTTCTCCAGGTTATGGCCCACCTTGCCGTAGTGATCAGAAAGCGTATTCAGGCGTGTATACAGTTCGCGCCCCAAGCGCTGGACCTCCTTAGCCTTGGTGGAAATGTCTTCCTGGTGCCACCCCATGGCCACCGTGCGCAGGAGGGCAAAAAGCGAGCTGGGGGTGGCGATCACTACATTGCGTTCAAAGGCGTACTCGATAAGTTCCGGGTCTACCGATAATGCGGCATCAAGGAAGGGGTCTGCGGGAACAAAGAGGATAACGACCTCGGGCGTTGGTTGAAACGCCTCAATATAGTCCTTCTGCGATAGTGCTTGGACGTGGCCGCGCATTAAATGCGCGTGGCGGCGGAGGAAGCCGGCGTGCTCTTCCGGGTCATCGGTTTCCAGGGCGTCAAGGTAAGAGGTAAAAGGAACCTTGGCATCGACGATGATGTGGCGGCCACCGGCCAAATGGATGAGCATGTCAGGGCGTACGATGCGCCCGCCCAATGGGGCGGAGACCTGGCAATCAAAGTCCACATGTTTGGTCATACCGCCGAGCTCAACCACGCGCTCCAATTGCACCTCGCCCCAACGGCCACGCACATTGGGTGAGCGCAAAGCGGTCACTAGTTTGTCGGTGCGTTCGGTCAGGCGGGAAGAGGTGCGGGTCACCGCCTGCACCTGGCTGGAGAGGGAGGCGAGCAGCGCGGTGCGGTCTTCCTCAATTTCTTGGAGCTGAAATCCCAAGCGGTCCATGGCCTTTTCTAGCGGTTGGAGTTCGGCTTGGCGGCGCTGCGAGTCTTGCAGCGCGCGGTGCTCGGCGCTCGGCGCGGAGCGCGTAGCGGAGTAAGAATGGGCTAACCAGCCCATTACCGCGCCGAGGATGAGGCCGATAAAAAGTAGCAGCACGGGCAAAGTGGAAGTCATGGCTTCCAGCATGGCACGCGTTGCCGACACGGCCCACTATTTTTTCGAATCTCCGTTCAAAAGGCCTTCGAAGGCGTCGCGGGCGCGGCGCAGGTTTGCGCGCATGCCGGGCTTTTCATGTTCTTTGGGAGTGGACTCCACGTTGAGGGCGGCGTCGAGGGAATAGGAATCGCCGTCCGCAGAGACGTCGGCAAACGCGCCTTCTGGGGCTGCATAGTCCGGCATCTTGAGCCATGCTTCGCGCTTATAACGCCCTTGGTCTTCGGTGTAACGGCCGATGAGATAACCAGCAACGGTAGAAAAGTCCAGATCCGCGGCGGACTTTTCACCCGACTGCAGCTTCATCATGTCTTGGCCGTAGCGGTAGACCACCGCAAACATAGCGGCCGTCGGAACCGCGAGGAAGCCACCTATCAGGCCAAAGAGAGCTGAGCCTACCGTTACGGAAACTAGGACGATAACCGGGTGCAGGTCCATAGCCTTGGACTGCAGCCAAGGCGAGAGAACATTGCCTTCCAACTGCTGGACCAGCAACACCAGGCCGAGGACGAGCAGAGCCTTGGTTACGCCAAGGGAGACCAACGCGATGGTGACGGAGAGGGCGCCGGCCACGATCGCGCCGACGAAGGGGATGAAGCCCGCGATAAAGGTGATGATCGCCAAAGCCATGGCCAGCGGAACGCCGATAAGGGCGAGGCCGACGCCGATAAAGACGGCGTCGACAAGCGAGACAACTGCCTGCGCGCGAATGAAGCCGCCCAGTGTCGCCCACGCGCGGGTAAGTAGCTCAGTAAGGTGCCAGCCGGCGCGCTTGCCCGTGGCATCGCGCAGCCAGGGAAGGAACTTAGTGCCGTCCTTCAGGAAGAAGAAGGTCAGCACCAGCACAATAAAGAGGGTGACCAGGATCGATGTGGCCGTGCCGATGCCGGTAAAGACCGAGCCTGCGATGGCGCCGGCACGTTGCTGCAGCCAGGACGCCGCCTCGTCAATGTAGCTACTCATGTCATCGCTATCGAGGTTAAGCGGTGGGCCCTGGGCCCAGAGTTGCAGGCTTTGGATGCCGGAGACCGTCTGCAAATACAGTGACCGGGATTGCCGCATGAAATCTGGGGCAACAAACGCGATGAGGCCGCCGACAGCCGTGAAGGAAACCAATATGGTTACGGCGGCTGCCAACGCAGCGGGAAGGCCAATATCGCGCAGTTTCTTCGCTACTGGTGCCAGAACGGTGCAAATAATAAGGGCCAAAAGTACCGGCAAAAGCCCCTGCCAGAAGTTGCCCAGTAAACGGTAGAGGGCGTAGAGGAAAACGCAGATGATGAGCAGCCGAACGGCCCATAGGGATGCGGACTTAATCACCTCGCCGGCGATGACCGAGCGGTCAACCTGATCGCCTGGTGGATGTGGGGATACATCCTCCAGCTTGCTGGTGTCAAAGCTTTCATCAAACTTATCGCCCAAGCCCGCCTGGGGGTCATCGGGCAGCGGTTGGTTATCAGAATTCACCCCACCATCTTGCCTTAAAAGAAGGCGGGTGCGTTAGGATTGGCCCCGTGAGTCTTACACTAGGAATCGTCGGCCTGCCCAATGTGGGCAAGTCCACTTTGTTTAATGCCCTGACCCGTTCCGAGATCCTGGCGGCGAACTACCCGTTTGCCACCATCGAGCCCAATGTGGGCCTGGTGGAGCTGCCGGATTCCCGCTTGACCCAACTGGCGGAGATGTTTAACTCTGAGCGCATCCTTCCTGCCACCGTGTCTTTCGTGGACATCGCCGGCATCGTCTCCGGCGCTTCCCAGGGTGAAGGTATGGGCAACGCGTTCCTAGCCAATATCCGCGAGGCAGACGCTATTTGCCAGGTGGTGCGCGCCTTCTCTGACGACAATGTCATTCACGTTGATGGCAAGGTGGACCCGCGCAACGATATCTCCGTTATTAATACCGAGCTCATTCTCGCGGACCTCCAGACCATCGAAAAGGCCCTGCCGCGCCTGGAAAAGGATGCGCGCAAGAATAAGGACTTGGCCGCCGAAGTGGAAGCAACCAAGAAGGCCCAGGAGATTCTGGAAGATGATCGCACCCTCTTTGCCGCCGCGAAGGAAGGAGAGATTGACCTCTCCCTCGTGCGCGATTTGCACCTGATGACGGCTAAGCCCTTCCTCTATGTCTTTAACTCGGATGAGGCCGTGCTTACCGACGCCGCTAAGAAGGACGAACTCCGCCAGCTCGTCGCCCCAGCCGAGGCCGTATTCCTCGATGCGCAGACCGAAACCGAGCTGCTCGAGCTAGAAGAAGACGAAGCCCGCGAACTGCTCGAGGCCGTAGGCCAAGATGAGCCGGGCTTAGCTACCCTGGCTAAGGCAGGTTTTGCCACCTTGGGTCTGCAGACCTACCTCACCGCCGGTGAGAAGGAGGCCCGTGCGTGGACCATTAAACAGGGCTCTGCCGCACCGCAGGCAGCTGGAGTCATCCACACCGACTTTGAGAAGAAGTTCATTAAGGCCGAGATCGTTTCCTTCGATGACCTGGTAGACGCCGGCTCCATGGCTGAGGCTCGTGCGCATGGCAAGGTCCGCCAAGAGGGCAAGGACTACATCATGCAGGACGGCGATGTATGCGATTTTAAGATCGGCGGCTAATTCCACACCGCTCTGAAATGGCCCTTTGTTAGAGGGGGAAGGCGCAACCCACTCGCGCGCAAGAGAAGGTAGCGAAGACGAAACTTCCGCGTTACTGTGGGCGGCGCACCCGAACAAAGGAGGTTGCAACATGGCTGAACTAGATAACAAGACCATTGCCATCATCGCTACCGATGGCTTCGAAGACTCTGAGCTGACCTCCCCGTTGGAGGCCGTGAAGAACGCAGGCGCTATCGTGCGTGTCCTCGCCCCAGAGGCCGGCACCATTACCGGCAAGAAGGGCACGGAGATTTCCGTTGACGCCGCTACCGCTGACTCCACTAGCGAGTCTTTCGATGGCATCATTCTGCCTGGCGGTACCGATAATGCTGACCTCATCCGCTTGGATAAGGCTGCGGTGGAAATCGTGCGCAACCACATGAGCAAGGATCTGCCGCTCGGCGCCATCTGCCACGGTGCTTGGATCCTGGCTGATGCTGAAGCCCTCAAGGGCCGCACCCTGACGTCCTTCCCGTCCCTGCAGACCGACCTGCGCAATGCAGGTGCCACCTGGGTAGATGAGGAAGTCCACTGCGACCAGGGCTTGGTCTCGTCCCGCACTCCAGATGACCTGCCAGCCTTTAA
Source organism: Corynebacterium sp. ACRPO (assembly GCF_022347205.1). Taxonomy (GTDB): domain Bacteria; phylum Actinomycetota; class Actinomycetes; order Mycobacteriales; family Mycobacteriaceae; genus Corynebacterium. Next base: position 100,030 of record NZ_JAKRNE010000002.1, read on the forward strand.
CGCCAAGCTGGTAGAAGAGTTTGCAGAGGGCCAGCACTAAAGCTTCACGAATTTAAGCCACGGGAGTTTCCCGTGGCTTTTTTCGATCTTGCGCCGGTGTCACATGCCCTATAAAGTTAGGATTTCCAGAAGGGGAGTAGTTCCCTCGGTTAATTCCGAGATGACTGGTCGACATACTGGCGTTTAGCCCGGCCAGCCAGCGCCCGCAGTGCCCGCGGCCGTGAACGAGACCTTCGGTCCGCAACCGAACCGAAGGGAGAAGTGACTATGTCCTCCATAGGCTCAGAGCAGCGCATTCTTGAGCGCTTCATGCAGCTATCCATCGCCGCCGCTGTGGCTACCATCATCCTCAAGGCCTTGGCCGCGTGGTTTACCGGCTCGGTGGGCTTCCTCTCTGATGCCTTCGAATCCCTCGTGAATCTCGTCGCGGCCGTCGCCGGCTTTTATGCCCTCCGGATTGCCTCTAAGCCGGCCGACGATAACCACCAGTTTGGCCACGGCAAAGCCGAGTATGTCTCCGCCTTGGTAGAGGGCGCAATGATTTTTATTGCGGCCGGCATGATCGTGTACACGGCGATCCAACGCTTCTTTGTTCCGCAGCCGATTGAAGAGCCGGGCTGGGGCTTGGCGTTGTCGACGCTTTCTTCCGTTCTCAATTGCGTGGTAGGTATTGCGCTCATACATGCAGGTAAGCGCTACCGTTCCGCCACCTTGGAGGCGGATGGGCACCATTTGCTTACCGACGTCTGGACTTCCGTCGGCGTCCTTGTCGGCATCGCCGCCGTATTCCTTACTGGCTGGTGGTGGCTGGATCCTGTAGTGGCGCTTGCAGTGGGCATCAATATCTTATGGACGGGCTATAGCCTCCTGCGCGATTCGGTGAGTAGCCTGCTTTCTGAGGCGCTTCCCGACGACGAGCGCCAGCACATTCGGCAACTCCTAGTTCGGCTGGAGAGGGAACACTCAGTAACCTTCACGGATCGCCGCACCGTTGCGTCTGGCCGCCAGCGGTTGGTGTACCTGACCATGGAGGTGCCAGGGGAGTGGAGCGTCATGCACTCCCACGAGGTTGCAGACGCAGTGGAAATTGCCCTCGACGAGCTTTACCCAGGCTGCAGTGCGTTCATCCATGTGGAACCAGCCGGCCTGGAAAATCGGCGTCCGTACCTATTCCGCTAAGACTTAGTCTCCTTAGTTTTCTGCTGACCACTGTGGCGAAAGCGCACTAGACCAATATGTGTGTAGGCCCGTTCGGGTGTACGGGCCTGTATACCGCCTGTGGATACTCGGAGAAAAAGTACCCCCTCTTTAGAGAATCCTGTGGGGTAGCTGTCACCGCATTTTGGGGGTGTGGTGAACAGTGGACGATTTGGAGATCGTGAAGGGGTGCATGTAAAGCGCTGCGGGCGAGAGAATCGACACTCGGTTTTCGTGGTTCGGGTGCTTATGGTGCAGGGTTTCCAATGTTATAGAACCGTTACCAACTGTTCTGAGCTGCATTAAGACGGATTTCGGTGAACAAAATTCAGAAAAATTTTCTCTGCCGGTCGAAAAATTTTGAATTCTCCGTATGGTGGTTGTCACAGCAATCAATTGGAGATTTTCACCCCCACACTCCACGTGTTGGGGTTAGAAAATGTCCTTTTGTTTGCTTGAAGATAGCTATACCAATAGCAGAAAGGATTTACTGACAATGGGTAAGAACATTAAGGACCTCTTTAACGCAACCGCATACGACAATAACGGCGAGAAGCTGGGCGATGTTAACGAGGTATTCGTTGATGACCAGTCCGGCCAGCCTACCTTCGTTGAGGTTAACCACGGCCTGTTCGGTATGAACTCCAGCCTGGTTCCGCTGCGTGGGCACGACTTCTCCGGCGATGACCTGAAGCTGGGCTTCTCCAAGGACCGTATCAAGGATGCTCCGGAGTTCGACTCCGATAAGCCGCTGACCCCTGAGGCACAGTCCGATATCTTCAAGCACTACGGTCTGGAAAGCGCACACGACGTAACCGACTACAAGGATTCCAACCTTGACTCCAAGCGCGACGTTCAGGCTGGCGCTGACAAGGATCACAACCTGACCGCAGGTGCTGGCGCTGCTGGTGCTGGCGCAGGTGTTGCAGGTGCAGGCGTTGCCGGTGCACACGCTGACGAGAAGAAGGCAGCCACCCACACCACCGACGCCGCTGCTACCGAGCGAAAGGCTGGCGTAGCTGACAACGCTGCGGCTGCACGCACCAACAACGATGGCGAGCTCATCCGTTCCGAGGAGCAGCTCAACGTCAACAAGGAGCGCGTGGCTACCGGTGAGGCTCGCCTGCGCAAGTACGTTGTGACCGACACCGAGACCGTCGAGGTTCCGGTTGAGCGCGAAGAGGTTCGCGTCGAGCGCACTCCGATCAACGCTGAGGATGCAAAGAACTACAACGGCGCTATCTCCGGTGACTCCGAGGAAGCTTCCGTCACCCTGCATGAGGAGCGCGTAGACGTGAACAAGGAGACCGTTCCGGTTGAGAAGATCAACCTGAAGAAGGACACCGTTCGCGACACCGAGACTCACACTGAGGAGCTGCGCAAGGAGCAGATCGACACCGATGGTGTTGACGGCCTCAAGAAGTAAAAGCGCATAGCTAAACGCCCGCAAGGATTACCTTGCGGGCGTTTCTTTTTGCCTTTTAGGAGACTGGTTTAAGCCTTGACTCCGATGGTCTCGGCCGAGTCAGAATCCATAATGTGCTTGACGCCGTTCTCGGCAGCATCCCAGGTTGCTTTGTCCTGGATGCCGGCGCGCTTAGCCACGATGGTGGCGCACAGCACCTGTCCGGTGACGTTGAGTGCGGTACGGCCCATGTCAATGATTGGCTCGATGGCAAGCAGGAGACCAACACCGGCCAGTGGCAGGCCGAGCGTAGAAAGCGTCAGGGTGAGCATCACCGTTGCGCCGGTGGTGCCTGCGGTAGCGGCGGAACCGATAACGGACACAAAGATGATGAGCAGGTACTGGGTGAAGTCAAGGTCAATGCCGTAGAACTGGGAGACGAAGATGGCGGCGATGGCTGGGTATACGGAAGCGCAGCCATCCATCTTGGTGGTTGCTCCTAGCGGAATGGCAAAGGAAGCGTACTCGGATGGAACGCCCATAGCCTTTTCACTGAATCGCTCGGTAGCTGGCATGACGCCCATCGAAGAACGGGTGACAAAGCCCAGGGAGGTCACCGGCCACACGCGCTTGAAGAAGCCGATGACCGGGATCTTGTTGAATTTCAGTACTGCCGGGTAGACCACGGCAAATACCAGGCCCATGCCGACGTACATGGCCAAGACGAACTTGCCCAGCGAGCCCAGTGCATCCCAGCCGTAGGTAGCTACGGCCTTACCGATGAGGGCCGCGGTGCCAATCGGGGCAAGGCGGATAATCCACCAAAGGATGACCTGAATGACCTTCAGGAAGGATTCGGTAAAACGCAGGAAAGGCTCAGCAGACTTGCCGGTCTTGACAGCGGCGATACCAATGGCCAGCGAGATGACAAGGAGCTGGAGGGCGCCAAAGCTGAGGGATACTTCGCCGTCGGAAAGCGAGGCAGAAAGGCCTACGAAGTTCTGGGGCAGAAGCTGCTCAAAGAACGCGGTCCATGAACCGACGTGGGAAGGATCCTGCGCGGTGGCAGCATCGATGCTTGTGCCGATGCCCGGCTTCATGACGACGGCGACGATGATGCCCGTCAAGACGGAGAAGAATGCGGTAATGCCAAACCATACAAGCGTGGAAACTGCCAGGGAAGCGGCGTTGGCTACCTTGCGCAGATTAGCGACGGAGGTAACAACTGCAGCGAAGATGAGTGGCGGGATCATCACCTTGAGCAGCTGGACGTAGGCGTTGCCGACTCCCGTGAGCAGGGTAGTCAACCAGCCCGGGTTGTCTGGGTCGGTATCCATGCCGGAAGCAATGAAGCCCAGGATAAGGCCGATGATGAGGCCCGCGATGACCTGAGCACCGAATCCCGTGGCCCAGCCGGGAAGCTTGGAGCGCGAAGATTCTTGTTGAGACATAAAGATTCCTTTGAAAATAAAAATGGACAGATCGGACTATTTTTCAGATACTGTCCTGTTCAACTTCAACATCGCTCAGCTTATTCCTTCTACGTCTGTAGGTACAAAGTGCGAGTTATCTGCCGTGGCCGAAACCTCACCTTTCGCGCTCACGGAAAGGTGTTTTTGCGCTGGTTTTAGGGCGCTGGTGAGCGCGAAGGGAGGGGAGCTTGAGCTGTCACATGTCTCCCATTGCTAACTTTAAGTAGCTATTCTCTCTATCTTTCTCAGGAGGAACATTTATGGGCTGGGTTAAACCCCTCGTTGGCATTTTTGCAGTTGGCGCAGTGGCTTCCGTAGCTTTAGGCGGTGGTGATGAAGATACTGTGGTGGTCAATCGAGTGATCGATGGTGACACCATTGACGTCGACCTCGACGGCGAAAATACCCGCGTCCGTCTACTTAATATTGATACGCCTGAAATCGGCCATAACGGCGAACCGAGTGAGTGCCTCGCGGAGGAAGCCAAGCGGTACTTGGAAGGACGGTTGCCAAAGGGGACGGAGGTTCGGTTGGAATATGACTCCGAGCGGACCGACAAGTACGGCCGCACTCTTGCCGGTGTCTTTATTGACGATGACTTCATTAACGCGGATGTCGCGGCCGAAGGGCTAGCCACGGCGGTTGTATTTGGCGGAAACGACAAGTTTTACGACGAAGTGCACAATGCCGAACGCGGCCCTAAAGACGCTGGCGAAGGGATCTTTGGGGTCTCGGACGAGTGCAAGGTTTCCAGCGATGAGGACATGGCCGAGGCGCTTAGCAGCGCAGAAGCTGCGGCGGCAGCATTTGTAGCTTCCGGGGAAGCTGATAGTGCAGGCTACGAGGATGTACTGGACAAGTCAGCAGCAGCGAAGGCCGGATTAGCGGCTCTGACTCACCGCAAAGATGCTCGAAGCACCTTCCAGAAGGCGGCATATCCGGATGCTCCCAAGGAGATTGCCTCGAAGAAGGAACGCGAGCTTGAAGGGAAGGAGAAGCAAGCCCGCGAAGAGCTCGAGAAATTGGAGGAGAAAGAACGGGAGGAAGAGAAGCGCGAGAAGGAGCGCCAGGAAGAAGAACGCCGTCGTGCAGAGCAGCGGCAGGAAGAGATTCGCCAGCAGGAGCACGACGCGCCTGAAGTAGAGGTAGCGGAGCAGCCAACGCTTGACGAGGTGGCTGGCTATCAAGCCCCCGAGCAGCAGCCCGCACCTCAGCCGGTGCCGGTGGTCGATAACTACACCGGGTGCCGAGCTTATGGCGGAAACTATGCCATGACGTCAGTAGATAAGAATGGACGTTCATACGCGAAGATCGACTGCACTACGAAGCAGCAGATCGGTTAGGCAGCCCGCCCTTCGCGCTCACGGGCATGACCCTGAGTGCTTAGAGCATGGCTCCCGGTGAGCGCGAAGGGTGGGAGGGCCCGGGGATATCTGGAATACTGGCAGCATGAAAATCCTCGTAACCGCATTCGACGCCTTCGGCGGAGAGAGCATAAACCCCACGGAACGAGCTCTTCAGCAACTACCGGATCGCATTGGAGACGCGGAGCTCATCAAGCTGGTGATCCCGACGAAGTTCGGGGAATCGCTGCGTCGGGCGTTTGAGGCGGCGGAGGGCTCGGCGGTCGATGCAATTGTATGTTTGGGCCAGGCCGGTGGGCGAGCGCATATCACCCCAGAGCGGGTCGCGATTAACGTTATGGATGCCGATATTCCTGATAATGCGGGTTATCAGCCGGTGGATGTACCGGTTGTGGAAGGTGGCCCGGCGGCATATTTCTCTACGCTGCCGGTAAAGGAAATGGTCGCGGCGGTGGGGGATAGTCCGGCGCGATTGTCGAATACGGCCGGGACTTTCGTATGTAACCAGCTGCTCTATGGCCTCCTGCATCACTTCGAGGGGACGAGGGTGAGCGCGGGATTTGTCCACGTGCCGTATATAACAGAGCAGGAGAAAACGGATAAGCCCATGATGGAGCTAGCGGACATCGTCGAGGGGGTTAAGCGGGCACTCTGGGCGGTGCAAGCTAGTTAGGGTAGCCTTTGTAGCTTTTTGGCTCAGCTAAATATAGATTTAGGGATATGTCTCGCTTTAGCCCTCTCAACTGGCCGGTTGTGCGCCAGCTGCGCAGCGGCGATCCCTTCGGAAGGGACGTCAATACGCAGTCTCAAAAGAGCAAAGATAAGCATGGGCGCACCGTGGAAGCAGACCGCGTGGTGCAGTCGGTGTGCCCGTACTGTGCGGTCGGTTGTTCGCAGCGCGTGTATGTCAAAGATGACCGCGTCATCCAGGTGGAGGGCGATCCGGATTCGCCCATTTCTCGTGGGCGCCTGTGCCCGAAGGGATCTGCGTCGGAGCAGTTGATTAACTCCGCTACGCGCCTTACCAAGATTAAGTATCGTGCGCCGCACTCGACGGAGTGGCAGGATCTTGATGAAGATACCGCGATGGAGATGATTGCGGATCGTTTCTTGGAAGCCCGCCGGAACGGTTGGCAGGATGTGGACGATGAAGGTCGTGCGCTCAACCGCACGATGGGTATCGCCGGTTTGGGCGGTGCGACCTTGGATAATGAGGAAAATTACCTCATTAAGAAGCTGTTTACCGCCGCTGGTGCGATTCAGCTCGAGAACCAGGCACGCATATGACACTCCGCCACTGTTCCTAGTCTAGGAACTTCGTTTGGCCGCGGCGGCGCAACCCAACCGCTGCAGGATATGGCGAATGCGGACTGCATCGTCATTGAGGGTTCTAATATGGCCGAGTGCCACCCAGTGGGATTCCAGTGGGTGGTGGAAGCCAAGAAGCGTGGTGCACGCATCATTCACGTGGATCCGCGTTATACGCGCACGTCTGCCTTTGCGAATCGCCACATTGGCATTCGCGGCGGCACGGACGTGGTGCTTTTGGGTGCGGTTATTAATTACCTGCTGGAAAATGAGCTGTATTTCCATGATTATGTGGTGGCGTATACCAATGCACCGATGATCATCTCGGAGGACTATCAGGACACCGAGGACTTGGATGGTTTGTTCTCCGGCTATGATCCGGAAACTGGAAAGTACGTCACGGATTCGTGGCAGTACGTGCAAAAGCCGGAGGGTGCGTCGTGGAATGTAGAACGCGATGAATCGCTGGAGCATCCGAATTCCGTCTTCCAGATTCTCAAGCGGCATTACGCGCGCTATACGCCTGAGGTAGTGGAGGAGACCTGCGGTATTGCGCAGGAGGATTTCTTCTATCTAGCCGAGTCGATAGCGCAGAACTCTACGCCGGAGCGCACTACCTGCTTTGCTTATGCGTTGGGCTTTACCCAGCACACCTTGGGTGCGCAGTTCATCCGTACCGCAGCTATTTTGCAGCTGCTGACCGGTAATGTGGGCCGTCCTGGATCGGGCATTATGGCGCTGCGCGGTCACGCCTCGATTCAGGGATCTACCGATATCCCGACGTTGTTCCACTCGTTGCCGGGGTATTTGCCCATGCCGAGCGTCGATAAGCAAAGCTGGCCAGAGTTTGTCGATGGAATCCGTAATGAGTCGCAAAAGGGCTTTTGGCAGATTGGTGAGAACTATGCAGTCTCGCTGATGAAGTCCTATTGGGGCGATGCGGCAACCAAGGACAATGGTTGGGGCTATGACCTCATGCCGCGCATCTCTGGCGCGCATTCGACCTATGAAACGCTTATGGCAATGCTGGATGAGCAGGTGGAAGGCTATTTTGTCTTCGGCCAGAATCCGGCCGTGGCGCAGTCCAACGGCGGAATGCAGCGCCGCGGTTTGGCCGCGCTGAAGTGGCTGGTCGTACGCGATTTCCAGGAGATTGAGACCGCCTCCTTCTGGAAGGATTCGCCGGAGATTAAAAACGGCGAGCTCAAGACCGAAGACATCGGCACCGAGGTTTTCTTGATGCCAGCGGCAACCCACGTGGAAAAGGCGGGCACCTTTACTCAGACGCAGCGCATGCTGCAGTGGCGCTTCCAAGCAGCGCCGCCGCCGGGCGAGGCCAAGAGTGACCTGTGGTTCTTCTACCAACTAGGCAAGAAGATCAAGGAGCGCCTGCACGATTCCACTGATCCGCGAGATATTCCTCTGCAGAAGGTCACGTGGGACTATGTGGAAACCGAGGAAGGCGAGCCGAATTCTGAGGATATCCTCAAGGAGATCAACGGCTACTACCTAGAGGGGCCGAAGAAGGGCGAGCTTTTGCCTGCCTTCGTGGAGATGAAAAACGATGGCAGTACCTCGGGTGGCTGCTGGATCTATACCGGCGTGTTTAAGGACGGCATTAATCAGTCCGCGCGCAAGGTTCCGGGTTCGGAGCAAAACGAGGTAGCTCCGGAGTGGGGTTGGGTATGGCCGGCCAACCGCCGCCTGCTCTACAACCGTGCTTCGGCGAAGCCGGACGGCACTCCGTGGTCGGAGCGCAAGAAGTATGTGTGGTGGGACGCCGACCAGGGTAAATGGGTTGGCGATGACGTGCCGGACTTCCCGGCTACCAAGGCCCCGGACTACAAGGCTCCGGTCGACGCCGTGGGCCCGGACGCCCTCGACGGCACCGATGCCTTCATCATGCAGGCGGATGGCCGCGGTTGGCTCTTTGCGCCGACCGGGCTTTCCGACGGCCCATTGCCCACCCACTATGAGCCGCACGAGTCCCCGGTGCACAATGTGCTGTACAAGCAACAGCAATCGCCGACGCGCCTGACCATTAAGCGCCCAGACAACTTGTCGCGCCCAGAGCCAGGCGAGCCGGGCTCGGAGGTGTTCCCGTTCGTCTTTTCCACCTATCGCCTCACCGAGATGTATACCTCGGGTGCGATGTCGCGCCGCCTGCCGTACCTGGCGGAGTTGCAGCCGGGCCTTTTCTGCGAGGTTGATAAGGCCTTGGCAGAAAAGCGCGGCTTGGAAAACGGTAAGTGGGCCACCATCGTCTCGCCGCGCGGCGTGATTGAGGCACAGGTCTTGGTCACTGATCGCATGCAGATGATGAAGATCAATGGTGAGGAGTTCCACCAGATCGGCTTGCCGTATCACTATGGCGAGTCCGATTCCACGGCAGTTGCAGGCGATGGCGCCAATGATCTGCTGGGCCTTACGTTGGAGCCGAACGTATTCATCCAGAATTCCAAGATCGGCGCCTGCGATATCCAACCGGGCCGTCGCCCGCGCGGCGAGGCCCGTGTGGAGATGCTCAAGGAGTATCAGAAGCGCGCGCACCTGAACCTGGATTCCGGCAATGATCTGCTCACCGTGGATGATTCCTTCACCTATAACCCAGAGCCGCAGCAGCCCGCGGATGCGGATGAGCACGGTAAAAAGGGCGAGGAAAGCGAAGAAGGTAAGTAAATGACAAATCTGCTGACCGAAAACGCGAGCCGGCATGGCTACGACAAGTACCGCCGCATGGCCTTTTTCACCGACACTTCCGTGTGTATCGGGTGTAAGGCCTGCGAGGTGGCGTGCAAGGAGTGGAACCGCAACCCGGTAGAAGGCTATGACGTCACGGGTGATTCCTATGACAACACCGGCGCACTGGGTGCAAATACCTGGCGGCACGTGGCCTTTGTGGAGCAAAACAATGACCGCATCGAGCAGGCCCGCGAGGAGGGAAAGAATCTCATTTCCTTGGGCATGCCTTCGGTAGGGGCGCAGGACCCAGAGGTTGATACCACCCCGCCGGATACGGATACGTTCCGGTGGCTCATGTCCTCGGACGTGTGTAAGCACTGCACGCATGCGGGCTGCTTGGACGTGTGTCCTACCGGCGCGCTGTTCCGCACCGAGTTTGGCACCGTTGTGGTCCAGGATGATGTGTGCAATGGCTGCGGCACCTGCGTGGCCGGCTGCCCGTTTGGCGTCATCGAGCGCCGCGATGACGGCGGTGTGGCGCTGAAGTACGACAAGACAGCCACGGTGGACTACGTGGATAATTCCCATGCCGGCGTGAACGTGCTGAAAAAGCTCAAGCAGCTCGCCCCACAAGGGCCGGACCACACGCCAGGCGAGTCGATGCCGATTAAGAACTTGGGCGTGGCCCAAAAGTGCACCATGTGCTACGACCGCCTGAAGCAGGGCGAACAGCCAGCATGTTCTAAGACCTGTCCTACTGATTCCATCCAGTTCGGCCCGTACGAGGAGATGCTGGCCGCAGCCAAGGAACGCGTGCGCGTACTGCACGAGCAAGGCCTTACCGAGGCCCGCCTTTACGGTGCCAACCAGGACGATGGCGTGGGCGGAACTGGCTCCATCTTCCTGCTTTTGGATTCACCTGAGGTCTACGGTTTGCCGCCGGACCCGCGCGTGCCGACGGCCGATTTACCGCAGATGTATAAGACCGCAGCCAAGGCTATCGGCGGCATGGCGCTGGCCGTGGCTGGTTCCTTCCTGATTGGGGGACGCAAATGAGCAACTTTGATGAGTACCGCCCACCGCAGCCAGAGCGCCGCAATCGCTACCGGAAGTTCGACGGTACGAAGCCGAAGAAGAAGCGGAAGCGTCCAGGCGCGGGCGCGCAGGACGGCTCCAAAGAGGAGCGCATGGCGCAGGACTTCGAGTTCTCGTCTTACTATGGCCGACCTGTGGTGAAGGCTCCGCCGTGGGAATGGCCCATCGGCGCCTACTTTTTCTTGGGCGGCGTGAGCGGCGGTTCAGGTCTCTTAGCCGCTGGTGCACAGGCCGCGGGCAATGCACCGCTGCGGCGCACCACCCGTATCTCTGCCTTTGGCGCGGCGGCCGTGGGATCGGTCTTTTTGATTCTGGACTTGGGCCGCCCGGAGCGCGCATTGAACATGTTCCGCGTCTTCAAGGTGACCTCGCCAATGTCGATGGGCTCGTGGATTTTGTCGGGCTTTGCCAGCGCAGCTGCGCTGCCGGCCGCCGCGGAAGTGGATGCGGCGACCGGTCACAAGCTGCCGCTGCCGAAGTTTGTGCGTACGGCGCTGAAGAAATCGGCCGGGCCGGCGGGCGCGGTCGCGGGCGTGCTCGGTGGTCCGCTCGCGGGCTATACCGCGGTATTGCTGTCCAATACCTCGAACCCGGTGTGGAATGACATGAAAAAGCACCTGCCGTATGTCTTCGTTTCCTCGGCGGGTGCGGCGTCGTCAGGCCTGGCTATGGTGACCACTCCGGTCGAGCACGCGGGACCGGCCCGCGTGTTGGGTATGGCCGCGGCAGCCAGCGATCTGGTGGCGACCAAGGTGCTGGAGGAAGGCATGGAGCCGGAGCCGCGCGAGGCGCTGCACGAGGGCAGGCCGGGCGCGTTGATGAAGGCCTCGGAATACTTCATCGCGGCTGGCGGTGTCGGTAGTGCAGTGGCTGCGGTGACGAAGTCGCGGGCAGTCTCGGTGGCTGCTGGGCTATCGCTCTTGGCAGGCTCGGCGTGCACGCGCTTTGGCGTGCTCAATGCCGGGCTGGAAGCGGTGAAGAATCCGGAGACCACCATCGGGCCGCAGAAGCGCCGGGCGGAAAGGCGCCGGCGCGAGCAGGGCCTCGACCACGATGTGGTGAGCCCGGACTAGTCCAGGTCCTGCAGGGCGGGGGCGAGCTCCGAGCCGATGTCTTCCATGCGTTGTTGCTCGGCTGCGGAGTCGCGACCATCACGGTGGAGGTAGTAGTTCAGCGCCACATCGCCCACGGTGGTGACGCAGGTGGTAGACACTGACTCTTCGACCGGCCAGGCAGAGCAGTAAAAGCGCCTGTCAGCGGCGGTGAACTCGAAGGGGGAGTACTCATTGGCGGGGCGCTGTTGCGCGGCGTTTTGGGCATCGAGGTCGTCGTGTAGCAGCTCTAAGTAGCGCTGCGCCGCCTCATCGGGGTCATCGGGGCACACGGGTGCGCCTTCGGCCTCATACTTCGTCCCCAGCAGGCTGACCTGCTCCTTATCCTCTGCACGGTAGAGCACTGAGAAGGAGTGCTCATCCTCGTCGGTGGAGTGTGGGTCGAGCTTCGTTTTAGCGAGCGAATCCGGCAGGGCCTCGCGCACCGCGGCAATACCAACGGGGGAGCAGCCGCTTGGCGATGCCCCTTCGGACGAGCACCCCACCAACCCTGCTGCGGCAAGGGTGGTGGAGGAAAGGGCGAGGAGAAAAGGGATCTGTCGCTGCATCTTAGGCCTTGATATAGGCATCGCCGGTGCGCTCGGTGGTATGGCCGATGACGGGGTAGCCAGGAACCTCGCCGATGAGGAGGAGGCCGCCGGAAGTTTGGGCGTCGGCAAGCAGCACTAGCTCTTCCTCCCTCAAGGAGGTATCGAGGTGCGGGTGCACCCAGTCGAGGTTGCGGCGAGAGCCGCCGGGGATGAAGCCCTCCGCCAGCGCTTCCTTTGCGCCTTCGATGGTGGGCACGGCGGAAAAGTCGAGCTCCGCGGCGATGCCGGAGGCCCGGCACATCTTGTACAGGTGGCCGAGCAACCCGAAGCCGGTGACGTCCGTGGCGGCACGCACGCCCGCCTCCACCGCGGCGCGGGCGGCCTCACGGTTCAAGGTGGTCATGGAATCGACCGCGGCCTGGGAGACTTCGCCGGTGGCCTTGTGCTTGTTGTTGAGGATGCCCACGCCAATGGGCTTGGTCAGGGTGATGGGCAGGCCGGGCTCGGCGGCGTCATTGCGCATGAGCTTGTCGGGGGCCACGATGCCGGTAGCTGCCATGCCGTACAGCGGTTCGGGCGCGGTGATGGAATGGCCACCGGTAACGGAGATGCCGGCCTTGGTGGCTATGTCCATGCCGCCGCGCAGGACCTCGCGCAGCACGTCCAGGCCAAGCTTCTCATTGGGCCAGCCCACCAGGTTAATGGCGGTAACCGGGGTGCCACCCATGGCATAGACGTCAGAGAGCGCATTGGCCGCAGCCACTCGCCCCCAATCGTAGGGGTCATTGAGCATGGGCGTAAAAAAGTCCGCGGTGGAGATAACCGCCAGGCCATCTTGAATCTTTACGGCTGCGGCATCATCGCCATCATCTAGGCCAACCAGCACGTTAGGGTCGGCCTTGCCTATCAGGCCCTCGACGGCAGACTCAAGTTGGCCAGCGGGAATCTTGCAGGCGCAGCCGCCGCCGGCGGCAAAAGAGGTGAGTTTAATATCTTCGGTCATATCGCCATTTTACTCATCCCGAGGAACTATTTGGCTGCACAGCAAGGTAGGGAACCTGTGTGTGGCGCGATAGGACATAGGGCGCCGAGGTTTCCACCTCGGAGCGGCATGGTGGAGGTATTGCGTGACAGGTGTGCCGGCACCGGGGAATGCCCGTGTAAGGTGAGCACACGGAGGCGTACGTGTCCTGGTGGGCGCCCCGGTCTTCAAAACCGGTGAGGCCGAGCATCTCGGTCTGGCAGGTTCGATTCCTGTCCGTCTCCGCCACTCGCGCGCAAGGAGGAATGCCACAGTGCCCACGCCCACGCCTGCTGCCAGCCCGGATCCCCGCAGGAATATTCCCCGCATGGACGAGCTGCTCCAGCTGCCGGAAGTAGAATCCGCGCGCCAGCGCCTAGCCGAGCACACCATCCGCGCGATACTCCAGGGCGCAGTCGCCCGAGCGCGCCGCGGTCAGCTGCCTGTTAGCGAGATACCCGCAGAGATTGCGCAGCGCCTGGAACAAAAGAATGCGCATTCCCTGCACCCAGTCATTAACGCCACCGGCGTCATCATTCATACGAACTTAGGGCGTGCCCCGCTTCCCAGCGCCGCGGTAGAGGCCCTGCACGCCGCTGCCTCCTATACAGATGTAGAAATGGACTTGGGCTCGGGCAAGCGATCCAGAAATCGCGGCGCCGGAGCCACGGCCGCGCTGCTCGCAGCCTGCCCCGGTGCAGAAGATGCCCTCGTGGTCAATAACGGCGCCAGCGCCTTGCTCCTGGCCACCGCCGCGCTCGCTCCCGGCAAAGAGGTCATCATCTCGCGCGGCGAGCTCATCGAGATCGGAGCTGGCTTTCGCCTGCCCGAGCTCATCGAGTCCACGGCCACGCGCCTCAAAGAAATAGGGGCGACTAACCGCACGCACCTGGCCGACTACGAGCGCGCGCTGGGCGTCAACACTGGCGCTATTTTGAAGGTGCATCCTTCCAATTTCCGCATCGAGGGCTTTACCTCCGCAGTCGGGGTAGAGGAACTGCACAGCTTAGCGGTGGAGCACGATACGCGACTCATCGTGGACTTGGGCTCCGGCCTGCTCACCCATGACCCGGCGCTGCCAGAAGAACCAGATATCCAGGCCCAGCTGCGCGCCGGCGCCGATATCGTCATAGCCTCCGGCGATAAGCTGCTTGGCGGTCCGCAGGCAGGAATCTTACTCGGTACCAAGGAGGCGATTGCTGCGGTGAAGAAGCACCCGCTGGCGCGTGCGGTGCGCATAGATAAGCTGCGTCTCAACGCGTTGGAGGCGGCCATTTCGACGCCCTCGAATGCGGTGCAGGACGCCCTCCACCTCGATCCCCAGACACACCGCGAGCGCACGGAAGCCATTGCACAGGCAGTCGGGGCGGAAGTCGTGTCTCATGATGGCCGCGTGGGCGGTGGCGGGGCGCCCGAATACCCGCTGCCCGGCTTCGCGGTGAGCCTGCCCGAGCGCTATGCGGACGCGCTGCGCCGCCAGGACCCGCCCGTAGTAGGTCGCGTGCATCAGGGCCGCTGCTTGGTGGATATTCGCTGCGTCCCTGCCGACCACGACGCCGCAGTTATTGCCGCTATTAAGGCGGTGAGCTAGGTGTACGTCGTCGCTACTGCCGGCCATGTGGACCACGGCAAGTCCACCCTGGTGCGTGCACTTACGGAGATGGACCCGGACCGGTGGGAGGAAGAAAAGCGCCGCGGGCTGACCATTGATTTGGGATTTGCCTGGACTACGCTGCCTTCTGGCGCGGATGTGGCTTTCGTAGATGTGCCCGGCCATGAAAAATTCTTAGGCAATATGCTCGCTGGCGTGGGCCCAGCCCCGGTGGTCCTCTTTGTGGTTGCGGCCGATGAGGGATGGCAGGCCCAGTCCACCGACCACCGCGATGCCTTGCGTGCGCTGGGAGTAGAGCACGGCATTATTGCGCTCACTCGCAGCGATCGCGCCACCGTGGACCGCACCGCAGAAATCCGAACGCAGCTGGCCGGCACCCCGCTTGCCGACGCCCCCATTATTCCCGTATCCGCTCCTACCGGCGACGGCATTGCGGCGCTGCGGCAGGCGCTCGATGAGGTCCTGGCCGCTGTGCCCGTTCCCGATGCACAGGCACCCGTGCGCCTGTGGGTGGACCGCGCCTTTAGCGTGAAAGGCGCGGGCACCGTGGTTACCGGAACGCTCGCCGCGGGCACTCTGCGCGTAGGCGATAGCCTCAAGGTAGCCACGGCTAGTGGGGAAAGGGACGTGGAAGTCCGTGGCCTGCATAGTGAAAATCGCGCGCAGGATTCACTCGGCCCCGTCACTCGCGCGGCCGTCAACTTGCGTGGGGCGGATGCCGCCGATATCCACCGCGGTGACGTGCTGCTTACCCCGAGTGCGTGGCGCTTAGTGGACCACCTCGATGTCCGCCGCACCTTTGGCGCGGAGCTCGACGGGCTGCCCGATAACCTCGTCGTGCACACCGGTACCGCCGGGGTAGAGGCCCACCTGCGTCCCCTGTCTGCCGATTTCGCGCGCATCAGCCTGGCGCACCCGCTGCCGCTGCAGCTCCTTGATCGCTTCGTAGTGCGCAGCCCTGGTGGCCGGCACGTCGTCACTGGGGTAGAGGCAGTCGATCTGCGCCCGCCGGAGCTTAACCGGCGCGGTGACGCCCGCCGCCGCGCAGAAGAGCTCAGTGCCCAGAACTCGTTCCGTGATCCTGCGTCTTACCTGCGCCGCGTCGGCTTCGCCCGGGTGGATGACCTAGCCCGCGATGGCTTTACTACCGCAGCGCCGCCGCAAGGCATTATCGCCTTCCGCGACTGGTGGATTGCCGCTTCCCAAGTTACGCGGTGGAAGCACACGCTTACCGACGCCCTGCATGCCCACACCGCCGCCCATCCCCTGGCGCCGGGAATGCCCCGCAAAGCAGCCATGGACGCCCTCGGCCTGCAAGAAGAAGGCTTGCTGGGCCTAGCCATCGCCGCTGCGAAGGCGGAAAGCAGTGAGGGAGTGTTACGCCTTCCCGGGCAGCGGGCGGACCTCGGTGCGGCGGAGCGCGGGATTGCTGCCATCGAGGAAAGGCTTAAGGCAGAACCTTTTGTGGCACCCGAAGCAGATGACCTCACGGAGCTAGGCTTGGGCCCCAAGGAACTTGCCGCCGCCGAGCGCGCCGGGCGCCTCCTGCGCCTTAAGCAGGGAATCGTGCTCTTGCCCTCAGCTCCTGAGGAGGCGCGCCGGCGCCTTGCCGGACTGGAACAACCCTTTACTCTCTCGGCTGCCCGCCAGGCGCTAGGTACCACGCGGCGGGTAGCCATCCCGCTGCTGGAATACCTCGACGCCCAGCGGATTACTCGCCGCGGCGACGGGGGCCAACGCACCCTGCGCTAACGAGGCCCCTGTGGCCGGTCGTCGCACCTACTTGCGGTGATTGCCCCCGCGGTGGCGGGACGTGTCGCGGGCTACGCGCCGGGCCCGCACGCGCGCGGATTCGGAGGAAAAGCGGCCCGGTTCTTCGGCTACCGGCAGCGCACGCCAGCTGAAATTCTGATCGCCCGGGATGGAGGAGACCAACTCCGCCAGCTTGGCGCTGGCCTGCGGTTGTTGTGCTCGCTCATTGTGCTGCTGAGTTGGCGCATCTGGCTCAGCGGGTACAGCCGGCTGGACCTGTGGCCCTTTCGGGCGGCGTGAGCCGGTGGGCAGCGCCGTCACGATGGCCTCGCCGGCAAGCGTGTGCTCCCAGACCTCGGGTTGAGCCGGTGTGGCTGCGGGCGCAGCAGTGGGAATCGCAGGTTGTGGCGCGGGCACGCGCAGCGGTGGAACAGCGGGGGAGAAGAGCTCCGCGGGGATGGCCTCATTGGCGGGGATATCGACGGCAAGCATGCCGTGGCTCGCATAGGCGCGGGCGGAAAGCCCCGCTCCAGAGCCGCTGGCCGCGGCGAATGCGGCGCGCAGTCCAGGAAGCGCGGCACTGTCACCGATGGGGCCGAGCACCATATCGTCGCAGGTGGCCACTGCGGTGCCGGCAAGGTCTTCCAGTGTGACGAAGAATTGCTGCGTGCCCATGCTCTCCAGCTGGGCGGGCGATAGGTCGCCGGCGGCGGCATCGATGAGCACGCCTTGCCCACCGGAGAGCAGCGCGGTTCCTTGCGGTTGGTCGTTGACCGGCACCATCCACGGCCACAGGCCCAGTGACACGGCAACCTCGACCTGGCCGTCAACTACCTCCACGGTGGCGATCGTCTGCGGCTGGGCGGAGGAGGCCTTCAAGCGCTCCAAGGCGGGATACTCCGCCGCCTCGACCTCGTCCAGGAACCCTAAGAAACCGAAGTCCGAGCGAACGCGCCAGCCGTTGGTATAGGTATCGGGCTCTAGGGAGACGTCGACAAGCGCAGCGTGCTTCGCCACGCCGGGGATACTCAATGCGGTGCCCAGCACTGGGTGCTCGAGGACTGCAACATGCTCCACACCGAAGTAACTAGTCGCGAGCGGGTAAAGCGCCATAGAAAGTCACTCCCAAGGTTAAAGGCCGGTAAACAATGCGTAGCTCATTTTACGCATATGGGGGATAGGGCTGACGCCAGCTTTATATCCTGCGAGTTTTTATTAATGTGTAGACAGCTCTCTTAAAAGTGAAACCCGGAAAACAGAATAGGAGTAGAACCATCTCTTCTTCACCGTCTTCCTCACCCCGCCCTGTGCGTGGGGTGAATAATTCGGAGGAAAGCAAAAAGCGCACCCGCAACGCCAAGCGCATCTTAAAGGACATTATGTACCCGCATAATATCCACCCCGCGCTGGTACCGGGCGTCTCCATTGAGGACCAGAAGGTCAAGTACGGCGTGGATAAACCGATCCTCTTTGTGGTCGGCGGACTGGTCGTCGCCTTCGTAATCTGGGGTGTGATTGCACCCGAGCAGGTCTTCGATGCTTCTTCGACAGCGCTCGATTGGGTGATGCGTAACTTGGGCTGGATCTTTACCGCCTTGGCGACGTTCCTGATGTTTTTGCTCATCATCTTGGCATTTTCGAAGTACGGCAAAATCCCTCTCGGGCTAGATGGAGAGAAGCCGGAATTTTCCACGGTGAGCTGGGCGGCGATGCTCTTTGGTGCCGGCATTGGCATCGGCATTATTTTCTTCGGCCCCTTCGAGCCGCTGAGCTACTACCTTTCGCCGCGCCCTGGTGCCTATGAGGCCGCGAGCGATGAAGCGGTGCTGGGGGCCATGGCGCAGGCCGCCATGCACTGGGGCTTTAATGCCTGGGCGATTTATGCCATCGTGGGTCTATGCGTGGCCTACGTGTCCTTCCGCCGCGGCCGTGTGCCGCTGATGAGCTCCATCCTGATGCCGCTCTTTGGCAATCGCTCCTCTGATTCCCTGCCTGCGCGCATCATCGATGGCCTAGCTATTATTGCTACGCTCTTTGGCACCGCTGCCACGCTGGGCATCGGTGCGCTACAGATCGGTCGCGGCGTGGAATTGGTCAGCGGTTGGTCTACCACCGGCAATGCTGCGGCGCTGGTAATCATCGTAGTGCTGTCCATCGGAACGATCTTCTCGGCTGTCTCCGGCGTGGCCAAGGGCATTCGGTGGCTCTCCAATATCAACCTGGTGCTGGCCATGGCGCTGGCCTTGTTCTTCTTCGTCGTGGGGCCGACCGCCTTCTTGGCCAATATGCTGCCGGCCGTAGTGATTGAATATCTCGATGAAATGCCACAGATGCTCTCGGCCAACATGGGCGAGGGGGAAGACATGGTGGCCTTCCTGTCCTCCTGGACCACCTTCTACTGGGCTTGGTGGGTATCCTGGTCGCCATTCGTGGGCGTCTTCGTAGCCAAGATTTCCCGCGGGCGAACCATCCGCCAGTTCGTGCTCGGTGTGTTGCTTATTCCCTCGGCTATCATTGTTGCCGCTTTTACCATCCTGGGCGGCACCACCATTTGGCTGCAGCGCCGCGATGGCGATATCGCCCCAGATGGCACCATTGATTCCATGCCGGCGGCAGAAGACATCTTTTTCAAGGTCTTGGATCACTTCCCAGGAGCGGAGTGGATGGCGCCCATCGTCATCGTCATGCTGGTGGTCTTCTTCATTACCACGGCTGACTCCGCATCCATTGTGAACTCGCAGCTCACCCAGCGCGGCAACCCCAAGCCAAACCCGGTGGTTACGGTCTTTTGGGTGGTATGCATGGCCGGCATTGCCGTGGTTATTTTGCTCGCCGGCGGCCGCAATGCGCTGCAGGGCCTGCAGAACCTTATTACGGTGACGGCCCTGCCTTTCGCGGTCATCATCGTGCTCATGTGCATCGCGTTGGTGCGCGAGCTGCGTCATGATCCTGCCTCCATCCGCCATTTCTACGAGGACGAAGCGGTCTCTAATGCGATCGTGCGGGGCGTGCGCGATTATGGCGATAACTTTGCCCTGTCCATTGAGCCGACAGACGGCGACTACGCAACGGGCGCGCACTTTAACTCCACTGCAGCAGAGGTGACCGATTGGTACGCGCGCACGGACGAAGAGGGCCGCGCCGTGGGCTATGACTATGAGGCAGGCGAGTATGTGGACAACGATCCATCTATCAAGAATGGCGAGTTCATCTCTCCGGTACCGGAAGATAAGGAAGAAAATTAATACTTGACAATTATTGGCTGGTAGGGTGCCAGCTATGACTTTTAGTACCTTTGCCTTTGCCTTCGCCTTGGTGCTGCTGTCGGGTCTATCGACCTCGATTGGCGGCGCTTTGGCGGTGGGAAGGCGCCAGCCGGGGCCGGCTTTTATGGCCGCTGCACTGGGGCTTTCGGCCGGCGTGATGCTGTATGTCTCCTTTATGGAGATCCTGCCGGAAGGCATTGCGCAGCTTTCCGACGCCCTCGGCGAGGAAACCACCGGCACCTGGGCCGCCGTCGGGGCGTTCTTTGCTGGCATCGCCGTCATCGCCATCATTGACCGGCTCGTGCCGGAGGAGATTAATCCCCATGAGCCGGCCACCACGGCCGAAGAAGCCCGCCGCAAGAAGCTAATGAAAACTGGCGTATTTACCGCCTGCGCGCTGGGCCTGCACAATTTCCCCGAGGGGTTTGCCACCTTCCTTTCCGGCCTGGATTCTAAGGAAGTTGCGGTGCCGGTGGCGGTGGCCATCGCCATTCACAATATCCCGGAAGGCATTGCGGTGGCTGTTCCGCTGCGCGAGGCCACTGGCTCCCGCAAGAAGGCCTTTTGGTGGGCCACCTTGTCTGGCCTGGCCGAGCCGCTCGGCGCGCTCATCGGCTTCGGCCTTCTCTTGCCGGTTATTGGGCCGGCGACGATGGGCATTAGCTTCGCCGCCATCGCCGGCATTATGGTCTTCATCTCGCTGGATGAGCTATTACCCACTGCTGAGGAAACCGGCGAGCACCATCACGCTATCTACGGCTTGATTGCCGGCATGGCCGTGATGGCGGTTTCGCTGATGCTATTTATGTAGCCGGCTATGCAGCCGGGCTACGGCGTTTTAAGCCTCCGCCGGCTGGGCGGAGGTGGCCGAGGTCTTGCCAAAGGAGGCCTTGACCGCCATCACGATGGTGGCAACCACTGTGCCAAGCACCAGGCCGCAGACCATGGACATACCGGTATCTGCCAGCCACGCCAGGGCTCCGTTGGAAATATTTTCGGTCACGGAGGCAATGAACTCGTGTGGCTGATCCATTCCGAATTCGTGCAGGCCTTTGACTACGATGTGGCCGCCTACCCACAGCATGGCGGCGGTACCGATGACGCCGATGATATCGAGTACGACCGGCATGCCCTTGACCAGAGCGGTGCCGATGGTGGAGTTGCCATTGTGGCGCTTATTGAGGGCCATGCCAATATCGTCCATCTTGACCAAGAGGCCTACGGCGCCGTAGACACCCAGGGTCAGCAAGATGCCGACGAAGATGAGGGCACCCAGGCGCATCCAGAATGGCTGGTCGATGACCTCATTCAAGGAAATGACCATGATCTCGGCAGACAAAATGAGATCCGTGGTGATAGCGGACTTGACCAAGCTATCTTCGGCGTCTGCGCCCTTTTCCTGGACTGATTCAGTTTCCTTCTCTCGGTGGGGAAGAAGGTGATGCAGGATTTTTTCCGCGCCTTCAAAGCATAGATAGGTACCGCCGCACATCAAGATGGGCGTGAGCGCCCACGGCGCGATCCAAGAGAGGATCATGGCGATGGGCAAGATGATTACGAGCTTATTGATGAGCGAGCCCTTGGTAATGCGCCAGATCATCGGCAACTCGCGCTGGGGCTTAATTCCCTCCACGTATTGTGGGGTTACGGCAGCATCATCGACTACCACACCTGCGGCCTTCACGGAGGTCTTGCCCGCAAGGGCGGCCACATCGTCAACGCTAGAGGCAGCGGAGCGGGCGATCAGGGCGACGTCGTCAAGCAGGGCAAAAAGGCCACCGGCCATAAATTATCCTTCTGGGGTTAAGGTGATGTTATCGGACCACGTTAAGTGTATCCCCTGATGCGCCAGCCAAGCCATCGCATCATCACCGCTGCGAGTAATGCCCTCGACCGCGGCAAGTGTGGTGTCGATCGCCTTCTCGGCGTCCTCGGCGGAAATCAAACCGGCGGAGGTTGCGGCAGAGAGTTCATCAATATCGAGCACGGAAATGGGCTCGCCGCGCGTGGCAACAAGATCCACATAAAGATCGCGGGTGGTCCACACCGCGCCATCGCGTTGGATTTCGGCCACATCAATATAGAAGTCCTGGTGGACGTCTACACCAGGGCGGAAATGGAAGATATTGGCACGCAGGTTGAGATCGGGCAGCAGCCACGATTCCAGGTAGCCAAAGCGCGGGTGATCGGCGCCGCGAGCCATGTAGAGGCCGAAATCCGTCTCGGTGTACGTGTCGACCTCGCGCAGGAAACCCTTGGGGTCGGTATTGGTGTACTCGGCGGTATTAAAGGTCTCGCGCTTGACCGGATGGAGATCCGCCGGCATCTACTTCACCTCAAGGAAGGCGGCGGTTGGGGCGAAATTGCAGCGGGATTCCTGGGTGTTTACGCCGCCAGAAAGCAGTGCGATGACGGTGCCCTTGCCAGTCTGGGCGGTGCCGGACAAGGTGGTAGGGCCGTCTTGATTGATGCCGTTGTTATTCAGTGGGGTGACGCCGCTGCGCAGGGTGTCAAGGTTGAACCACTGCACGTTCATCCCGCCTTGTTCGCGTGCGGCCGGTGGGGTGCCGAGGGCGGTGAAGAGGAAGACGGTTTCGCCAGGCTTTGCGCCCGGTGCCGGCATTTCGGTGGGGCCAGGAACGGCGATGGCCGAGCCCATGGCATCGCTGGTGCCGCCAATGCAGTGTGCGGAAACTGTGGGCCAGTAGAACTGGCGGAAGTTCGGGTTATTGCCCTCTGGCATGGCTACGCCGCCCTTGCCATTGCCGCCGCCGGCGAAGAATGCGAGGCCCGACAAGATGGCGTTGCGAACATCCTCGGGAATCCAAGGTTGTGCCGCAAAAGCGCGGATGCGGTCCTGGGTTTCCTGATTGGGGCGGCCGAGCTCGTCCAGCGGGCTATGGGAGGATGCCTGCTGCACCAAGGAAGAAAGATCCGGTGCGGAAGCCTGCGCTGGGGCGACGAGGGGAGAGGCGAGGCCGATGAGCGCGGCCGTGGCAGCGGCGATATAACCGGTGCGGCTGGACAGGCGCCAGGTGGTGCGGGCGTGGCTCACGTTATCAATTCCTTGGGTGCGGTCTCGGGATGGGCGTTCAAGCCCCATTAGTCACATTTGTAACAATATTACCTACAGTAACGATAGTGATGCTTATGGGAGTGTCAAGTGCATTCGCAATCTATAAGATTTTTCGCCCGTTCTATACGGTGCGTTACGGGGTAAAGCCATCCCCAATGCTGCACTTGGCCCTTTAAGGGGGTATCGTGGGAGCTCGTTCAAGATCAATTTCGCGCGCGCAAGCGCCGTAGATCCTCCGAAGGAGAAACCCACTAGTGAGTAATACCGAGTTCCGTAATGTTGCCATCGTCGCGCACGTTGACCATGGCAAGACCACCCTGGTCAACGGCATGCTGGAGCAGTCCGGCGCCTTTGGTGACCACGGTGAACACACGGACCGCGTCATGGACTCCAATGATCAGGAGCGCGAGCGCGGCATTACCATTCTGGCCAAGAACACGGCCATTCACCGCAAGGGCCTGGGTAAGGACGGCCAGGACCTGATCATTAACGTCATCGACACCCCGGGCCACGCCGACTTCGGTGGCGAGGTTGAGCGCGGTATTTCCATGGTGGATGGCGTTGTCTTGCTCGTCGATGCCTCCGAGGGCCCGCTGCCGCAGACCCGCTTCGTGCTTACCAAGGCACTGGAAGCCAAGCTGCCGGTTATCATCTGCGTGAACAAGACTGACCGCCCGGATGCCCGCATTGACGAAGTTGTCTCCGAGTCTCAGGACCTGCTGCTGGAAATCGCCGCCGGCCTGGAGGACGAGGAAGCTGCGGCCGCCGCCGAGGAGCTGCTGGACCTTCCGGTTCTCTACGCTTCCGGCCGCGCCGGCGTTGCCTCCACCGAGAACCCAGGCGATGGCAACGTCCCTGAGGGCGAGGATCTGCAGCCGCTTTTCGACGTCATCTACAACGTCCTCCCAGAGCCTTCCGCTACCGTCGACGCCCCGCTGCAGGCGCACGTGACCAACCTGGACGCCTCCGACTTCCTGGGCCGTATCGCGCTGCTGCGTATCTACGCCGGCCGCATCAAGAAGGGCCAGCAGGTGGCCTGGATCCACTACGACCAGGATGGCAACCAGCACACCAAGACCGTAAAGGTCGCCGAGCTGCTGCGCACCGTCGGCTTCGAGCGTCAGCCGGCCGAGGAAGCCATCGCCGGTGACATCGTGGCGATCTCCGGCATTTCTGACGTCATGATTGGTGACACCATCGCCGATCCGGAGCACCCAGAGGCCCTGCCGCGCATCACCGTGGATGAACCGGCCATCTCCATGACCATCGGCGTTAATACCTCCCCGATGGCAGGCCAGGGCGGCGGCGATAAGCTCACCGCACGTATGGTCAAGGCCCGTCTGGAGCAGGAACTTATCGGTAACGTGTCCCTGCGCGTGCTGCCTACCGAGCGTCCCGATGCTTGGGAGGTCCAGGGCCGTGGCGAGATGGCACTGTCCGTGCTCATCGAGTCCATGCGCCGCGAGGGCTTTGAGCTGACCATCGGCAAGCCGCAGGTTGTGACCAAGGAAATCGACGGCAAGACCTACGAGCCATACGAGATCCTCACCATTGACGCCCCGTCCGAGCACCAGGGTGCTATCACCCAGCTGCTGGCCTCCCGCAAGGGCCAGATGCAGGCCATGGACGTGCGCGAGGGCGACTGGGTACGCATGATCTTCCGTGTTCCTGCCCGCGGCCTCATCGGCTTCCGCACCCAGTTCATGACGGAGACCCGCGGTGCCGGCATCGCAAACTCCATTTCTGACGGCCTGGATGTCTGGGCCGGCGAGATCAAGTCCCGCCCAACCGGTTCCCTGGTGGCTGACCGCACCGGCCAGATCACCCAGTACGCGCTGATGCAGCTGGCTGACCGCGGTAACTTCTTCGTCGAGCCAGGCGCTGAGGCTTATGAGGGCATGGTCGTTGGTGCAAATAACCGCGATGAGGATATTGACATCAACATCACCAAGGAAAAGAAGCTAACCAATATGCGCTCCGCCACCGCGGATGCCACTGTCACCCTTGCTAAGGCACACACCCTCTCCCTGGAAGAGGCGCTGGAATTCTGTGGCAACGACGAGTGCGTCGAGGTTGCCCCGGACGTCCTTCGCGTGCGCAAGGTGGAGCTTTCCGCTACCGACCGCAAGCGTGCTGCTGCTCGCAAGAAGCAGATGAATAAGTAAAAAGCCGCACCCTAGGTGGTGGTGATTGCCGCTGTCGTGGCCACCATCGCCGCAACCGCTGCCGCCTCCTCAACTACGGCCTTGACCGCAGAGGAGGCGGTTTTGTCGTACTCGACCTCTTCTTTGATCTCCTGAATGCGTGCCCGCATCTCGCGGCGCTTCATTCCCTCCGCGTCGTTTTTCAGCAGGGTATAGGCGCCGCTGACCTCGCGGAGGATATCCAGGATGATGACGTCATTGACCGTGGCTGGTCGCTGCGCCTCCAGGACTGCAACCAACCGTTCGCGCAGTTCCTTTTCCAGCTCCAGGTCCGTCATGATGTAGCGGTCGCCGCTAATCTGCCACCACTTGGCCTTTTCCACATCGAGCTGTCCATTCGCGTGGAAATCCAAGGCGATGATTTCCCGCGGGGTAAACCACGAAGCCTCCAAGAGGCTCTGCATGCTGGTGGCCTTGTGCTGCTGCAGCTCTTCCCAAGCCCATGCCAAGACGGGGTGCTCCGGGCGCTGTGGAGTAGTCTCTACCTTCTTTTTCTCACCGAGCTCTACGAGCCCGCCCAGTAGCAGGTCCGCGAGTACGGTGGCGCGCAGAGCGGCCTCATTATTGGACACCCAGTCTTCCTTCTTGCCGTTGTCCTTGGTCAGTAGAAGAAACATTTCTTGGCAGATGAGCATTGGGGTCTCCTTAATAGTTGCGGTCTGTGGCCAAGTCTAGCGCCAAAAATCTTCGTTTCGGCGGGGTAGAGGGACTAAAGTAGTCCGCGATGAAAAAGAATCCGGCTTCACCAAGGCGCGCGGCGTCGGCAATCGCAGCGGTACTCAGCACCGCCAGTATTGCAATACTTAGCGCCTGCGCGGCTAACCCCGGCCCACCACCGGTGGTGGAGGACAATGCCTCCGCGCTGCAAGAAGAGCAGACCACGACCACGGCTACCCCGGAAGAAGAGCAGCCGCAGGATGCCGACTCCGCCAAGCGCCCCACCATCTCGGTGGGTGTGGACCCTCTGCGTGCGGGATTGAACCCGCACTTGGTGGCCAATAACTCCGAGCTGGTCGACCAGATTGCAGAACTAGTTCTTCCCTCGGCGTTCCACAACGGGCGAAGGGACGCCGATATCCTCGAATCCGCCTCTGAGGTCACCGCGCCTAAGGGCGTGGCGCAGCGAGTGCGCTACGTCATTGCCTCGCCCGCGCAATGGTCCGATGGCACACCCATTTCCGGCGCGGACTTTAGCTACCTGTGGAAGCAGATGACCACCACCGCTGGTGTGCGCGATCCCGCCGGCTACCACGCCATATCGGCCGTCAATACCTCCGATGGCGGCCGCGTAGTAACCGTGGACTTTTCCCAGAAGGTGAAAGATTGGCACTTGCTTTTCCACAATTTGTTGCCTTCCCACCTGCTGCAGGACGATAACTTTGGCTCTGCTTTAGCCGATAAGATTCCGGCATCGGCCGGGCGCTTCCTCGTCGATAGCGTGGACCGCAGCCGCGGAGTTATTACCTTGAACCGAAACGACCGCTTCTGGGGCGCTAATCCGGCCCAGGTGGACGTCATTCAGCTGCGCGAGGTACGCGATAGCACCCAGGCGCTCAATATGCTGCGCTCCGGGCAGATTGGTTTCGCGGACTTTACCCCGGATCAAACCTCACAGGAGGCACTGAGCCTTTTAGGGCATGTGTCCGATAAAGCACTGACCCGCCCGCGCCAACTGCGCCTGCATATGTCCACCGCGGTTGGAGCATTAGAAGAAAGGGCAGCGCGCCGCGGATTGGCCTCGCTGATTGATACGGACCAGGTCGCGCGCTTGGCCACCGGCCGCGCATCCAACCTTGAACCGGGGAATAACCCTATAAGTAAGGACACGGATCTCACTGCGCTGCGCACCCGCGCTAGTAAGAAGCCGATTCGCTTTGCGGTAGACCCCACCAGCCCCACCGCCTTGGCAGCGGCCAATACGCTTTATGACGTCCTCGAAGCCCACGGGATCACCGCCGAGGTGGTGTCCGAGCGCCTGACCACGATCACCTCCAAGCTCCTGCCCGAAGGCGAGGTGGATGCGGTAGTGACCTGGGAGGATATCTCCCTGAACTCGGTGTCCGCGGCGAATATCTTCAGCTGCGATGACAAACAGCCGCTCGCCGGCGACCTGTCCGGAATCTGTCCGGAGAACGCGGATGAGATTCGCGAGGAGATTTTGTCCGGCGCCATGAGCCCGAAGGAAGCGCTCGGACGCATTCGAGATGTGAACTCTAAGGAGGCCCTCTACGTGCCTTTGGTGGATGAGACGCGTATCCACGCGCTCGGGCAGGGTATTGTAGGCCCCGGCCAGAGCATTGATGATTGGGACGAGGGTCTTATCACCGCGCCCCGCTGGAGGATAGATGAAGACTAAGGACTTAACCGGCTACCGCGTGGTGGCAGTGCACGCCCACCCGGATGATGAAACCCTCTTTATGGGTGGCACCCTGGCCACTCTAGCCGCACGCGGCGCCGAAGTTTCCGTCATTACGTTTACCTTGGGCGAGGATGGCGAGGTCATCGGCGAGCCTTACCAAGGCCTGGCCGATCATGATCAGCTCGGCGGTTTCCGCGCCCGCGAATTGGCCAATGCCCTCGATGCGCTGGGCGTCAAGGGAGTTCAATTGGGCGGATTCGGGCATTTCCGCGACTCTGGCATGGCGGGTTCTCCCTCGCACGATAACCCCCGTGCGTTGGTCAATCGCATCGAGGAGGCCGCCGAGTTTCTCAGCGACGAGCTCGAAGCCATCCAGCCCCACGCCATCCTCACCTACGGGCCCGATGGCGGCTACGGGCACCCGGACCACATTGCGGTGCATGAGGCGGTGATGAAGGCGGCTGCGCCAAGCACGCGCATTTGGTACGGCATTTTTGAACGCGCCGCCAACTATGCCGGCTTGGACACCCTGGATGCGCCGGCCGGGTGGACCAAGCCCAGCCAGGAGTACCTAGACAATTTCACCAACGAGGGCGCCGATGTCACCGTCGCTCTTTCCGACGCCGCCCTTGACGCCAAGCGCTGCGCCATGCGCGCCCACGCCTCCCAAATCTGGGTGGCCGATGGCTCCACCACCCGCACCAACCCCGAGGCCGCCGTGGCCGCGCTGCACGAACCCGAGCAGGTGCCCGGGGCCTATGGACTATCCAATCTGCTGGTCATGCCCCTGCTGCGCGCCGAGTACTTCCAGCTGGGACAGGGTGAGCCGGCCGATGACCTGCTGGGCGGCCTGTAATGCGCACGGATTTTAGTCGCGGCGAGCAGGTCACCGGCCTAGTGTGGCTGGCCATCGGCGCGTTGCTATCGGTCTTCCTCGAGGTCATCTACCTCACCGCGCGAATTCCGCTATCCAATGGGGCGAGCGTGGCCTTTCCCATCACCATCCTGCTTGCGTGGTGGTTTAATTCCGTGCTTACCCGCACTGCCCGGCTATGGAGTCCCGCGCCGGCGGTCGGCGCCATCCCGCTCATCGTCTGGTGCCTGGGCTTTTTCGCCTTCATGCTCCTCGTGCCGATGACAGGAGACATGCTCTTGGCCAATAATATTCTCAGCCTGCTCCTGCTTTTGGCCGGGATAGGCGGGGGCGTTTGGCCATTTTTCAAGCAGAAGTGACATACTGTTAAACATCCCAAATCCGAGAAATCAGGAAGCTTCAAGGAATCTCCATGACTTATACGATCGCACAGCCTTGCGTTGACGTAATGGACCGCGGCTGCGTTGAGGAATGCCCTGTTGACTGCATCTACGAGGGCAAGCGCATGCTCTACATCCACCCAGATGAGTGCGTGGACTGCGGCGCCTGCGAGCCAGCTTGCCCGGTCGAGGCCATCTTCTACGAGGATGACGTTCCCGATGAGTGGCTGGACTACAACGACGCCAACGCAGCCTTCTTCGATGACCTGGGCTCCCCAGGCGGCGCGGCGGCCCTCGGCCCACAGGACTTTGACGTCCCGATGATTGCCGCGCTTCCGCCACAGAATCAGGAGTAAGACATGGCACGCACACCGCTAGGAAAGACGCTTCCAGACTTCCCCTGGGATTCGCTGGCTGGCGCCAAGAAGAAAGCCCAGGCCTACCGGGGTGGAATCGTTGACCTCTCGGTGGGCAACCCCGTTGACCCTGTGTCCCCAGGCGTGCAGCTCGCGTTGACCGCAGCCGCGCAGAACCCTGGTTACCCGCAGACCGCCGGCACCCCAGAGCTGCGCGAGGCCATCGCCGCCGCGCTCACCCGCCGCTATAATATGCAGGTTGACCGCGTCCTGCCGGTGGTCGGCACCAAGGAGGCCATCGCCTGGCTGCCCACGCTTCTGGGCATGCGCGGTGAGACCGTCGCTTTCCCCTCGGTGGCCTATCCCACCTATGAGGTGGGCGCCCTGCTCGCCGGCGCCACGCCGCTGCGCGCGGATTCCGATTTCCAGGATGCCTCCCTGGTCTTTTTGAACTCGCCGTCCAATCCCACCGGCCGCGTCCTCGGCGTGGAGGAACTGCGCCGCATCGTGGCGTGGGCGCGGGAGACCGGCGCCATCATCGCCTCCGATGAGTGCTATATGAGCCTGGGCTGGAACGACGATAATCCGCCGGTATCCATCCTCGATCCGCGCGTGACCGATGGAGATAACACTGGGCTCATCGCCATGCATTCGTTGTCTAAGACCGCGAATATGGCCTCCTACCGCGCCGGCTTCTTCGCGGGCGATAACGAGCTCATCGCTGAGCTGCTCCAGCTGCGCAAGCACGCCGGCCTCATCGTTCCAGGTCCCATCCAGGCCGCCATGGTCGCCGCGCTAAACGATGACGACACCGAGGCGCTCCAGCGCAACCGCTACGCTTCCCGCCGTGCGGTGCTCATGCACGCGCTTGTCGACGCCGGCTTTACCATCGATCACTCCGATGCCGGCATGTACCTGTGGGCCACCCGCGGCGAGAATTGCCGCGATACCATCGACTGGCTTGCTGAGCGGGGCATCCTCGCGGCTCCGGGTGACTTTTACGGCCCAGCGGGCGAGAAGCACGTGCGCATCGGCCTCAATGGCACCGATGAGCGCATCGATGCCGCCGTCGACCGCCTCGCCGGTGCCTAATTCCGGCAGGCCTCCCAGCCGCGCGGGCATTTCGCCGCGCAAAACGGTCCTGCGCGGCCGCGTTCCGGAAGAAGGGGAGTACTTTGCCGCCCGTGCCGGCGACTCTCCCTTTTCGCCCGGCACCGTGCTGCCGTCCGGCGCCGCGCTCCCGCACCCCGTGCCCGCTTGGTACCACCCCTCCGTTCCTCCGGAGCGCCCGATTCCTTTCGACTACTCCGTGGTCCACGTCGACCGCGACCTCATCGTGGCCGATAAGCCGCACTTCCTGCCCACGACCACCAACGGCCGCCTCCAGCGCGAAACGCTGCAAACCCGCCTGCGCGTGGACTTTGGCGAGGACGACATCGTGCCCCTGCACCGCCTAGACCGCCTGACCGCTGGCCTCGTTATCTGCTCCCGCAATCCCGAAACCCGCGCCGCCTATCAGCGCATCTTCCTGGAGGGGAGTGCGGTGAAGAGGTATCGGGGCATCGTCAAGCAGCCGCTTTTCGTGGACCGAGAAATTGACCTGCGCATGCACAAGCCCCGCGGGTCGCGCCAAGTGCTCGTGGCCCCCGAAGGCGCGCCCACCTCCACGTATGTGCGCGCCGCCGGCCGGAAGGTGACCATGTGGCCGCGCACCGGCCATACCCACCAGCTGCGGGTGCTGCTCAATCACCTCGGCCACCCGCTGCTCGGCGACGATACCTATCCCACCCCGCGCAAGCTCGACCTCTATGACTTCCGAACCCCGCTCGCCCTGCTCCACGAGGCTATAACTTTTATAGATCCTCTATCACATTCCGAGCGTCAATTTTTCAGTTCCCAGGCCTTAAGAACTACAATCGAGTAGTTATTAAATCACTGGCTAGAAAGGCGGCCCATGGCAGACCTCAGCGTCGCGCGCTTTGTGTCCAATTTTGGGCAGTTTCTCAAATTCGGCATCGTCGGCGGTTCCGGAACCGTTGTCAATCTTTTCGTAGTTTACTTGTGCAGAAAGATTACTTGGTGGTCCGGCGGCATTGATGCGGACGATCCATTTATCAACCTCTTTGGTTCTGTTTTTCATATCCGCTGGTATCACGTGTTCCTGACTATCGCCTTCTTGGTCGCGAACACTTGGAACTACCAACTCAACCGAATGTGGACCTTCCGCTCAGTCACGAAAGTGTCCTGGCTGCGTGGCTTCTTCCCATTCCTGCTCGCTGGCGTTGGAGCTTTCTTCGTAAGCCAAGTCGTGGCGACATTGTTGATGAACCCGACTTCGCCGTTGCATTTGCCTTCAGACATTCTGGATGATTCAACCGGTCTGCGTACAAAGGTGTACTGGGCATCGGCAATTTCCATCATTGTTGCCATGCCGATCAATTTCATTTTGAATAAGCTGTGGACCTTCCGCTCGAAGCCGAAGACGCCGCAGGTAATTCACGAAACCGAGCCTGCCTAGCCTGGCCCTCTGTCAAGCTTCGCCCCACCCCATCGCCCCTCGCGCTCACCAGCGCACGGTGGTGGGGCTTTTTCTTGCTCTCGGTGAGCGGCAAAGGGGAGGAACCTACCGTCGCGCTCACGGCGGGGGTGAAAACGAGAGGACCCGCCGTCCGCGGTGAGCGCGAAGGGCGGGTGAAGGGTAGGGGCGGGAGGGGGATTAGTCTTCGAGCTCGGCATCGAGGCGAGCCTGGTCGCGACGGTGCTGGCGGCGACGAATGAAGGGGGTGAGGATGAGGACGGCGATAACACCGACGGCGGTGCCGAGGAGGTAAGAGGCGGGGCTGTGGCCGTCGGCAGGCGCGTAGGCGTTATAGGCAATGCCGGCGAACATGGCAATGAGCGGGATGAAGTAGACGGCCATTGCGGTCCAATTTCGGCCCACTGGTGGGGTGGCGACGCGTTGGCGCATCCACGCGGTGCCGATGGAATTGCCGAGGATGGATGGTACGAGCGCGAGGAAGCACAGCATGCTCATTCGGCCGGGGAGGACCCAGGCGAGGATTGCGGCGACGACGAGCTCGAGGAATGGGATGAGAGTGATGCCAATTGCGCAGGCTTTATAGAGCGTGTCGCGTTCGAATTCATCGCGAGTGGCGCGCTCGATTTCATTGAGGGAGTAGTTGGCAATGGCGTTAATCATGTTGTTCGGCTCCAAAGATTTCTTCGACGGTTTTTCCTAGTTCGTGGCAAATGTCCAGCGCGAGGTGCACGGAAGGGGAGTAATTGCCTCGTTCGATATTGGCGATGGTCTGGCGGGAGACGCCGGCTTTTTCAGCGAGTTCGGCTTGTGATAATTCGAGCCAGCGGCGCCATTTGCGGACCATGTTGGGGTGGTCGGCCATCTGGTCTCCTTTACTGTGTGTTTTGCTTACATGTCCTAATGTAAAGGAAAGTTGTCATTGGGGCAAATGTCTCACGCATAGATGCCACTTCCAATAAGGCTGGGTTGCTGAGGTCGGAAGCTCAGGGTTGCGGCCTTTGAGCACCTCAAGAGTGGCTTTGATGAGCAGGATGGCTTCGCTGAGGTGGTAGTTGATGTCGTCGGCAGTAAAGCGCAAGACCGTATATCCGTGGGCGACGGCCGCGTTTTGTTTGGACCGGTCGGCTTGAAAGGCCACGCTGTGCTTGTGGTATTCCCAGCCATCGACTTCTACAAGGAGCCTTCCAATCCTGAGATCAAAGCGGTACCCCGCAATGAGAGCATTGTGTTCTGGGAGAATTCCTTCAGTGCGCAGCTTTCTGCTTAAAGTGCGCTCCGGTGGGCTATCCGCTCCAATCGCAGCGTGCCGAATCGTCTCCTTTAGGGACCTCGGGACGCGCCGCATTCGCCGACGGTCCTTTTCTAGACGGCCGGGTCCGTGCTTTCCTCGGTAATGTTCTTCCAAAAGAGGCCTGCACGCACGCGAAATCCTACGCGCGGCCCACAACGGTTGCACCACCGGAAGGCCGTTGACCTTGTGTGTAGCCCGAAGCCGCGAGTGTGAAACGCGAAAGTTCTTCCCCTTCAAAGTGCGCGGTCCCTCCGCTTCCAGAGGAAACGACAGCTGCCGGCCGAGGTAAATCTCCTGCGCCGTCTTTCCCGTGAAATGGATGCGGCTGAGCCCATGCGCCAGCGCCCGCGCCACCGCCCAGGGCGTCCATTCATCGGTATAAATCCCCCGATGCACGCGAAAGAGCTTCCCCTCGCGCACCTTGCGACGAATTGCATCCTTGCTCAAGCCTTGCCCGCGTAGTTCTGCGGTAGTCCATTCCCCCATGGGGCTTAAACTATGCGGTCGTGTTGAGCTGTAGCTATGCGCGTCGCAGCATCCTGTGGATAACCCGGGGTTCGGGGGCGATTTTCCGCTGCGTGGTCCGGATGGCTGTGGATAACTGCCCTTCGCGCTCACCGGCGGCCCCGGGCTGCCCTGATTTGTGCTCCCCGTGAGCGCGGCGGAAGGGGCGTGGGAAAGCTCGCCCTTGGCGCTCACGAGGGGGCGAAAAGAGAGACCCAGCCTCGTGCCGGTGAGCGCGAAGGGCGGGGAGTGGCCGAGGGGCTAGGTGAGGGGCAGCGTCGAGGTTGGGTTGATGCCGCGAACCTTGGAATTGATGACGCCGGCGATGGCGAGCACCGCGAACATGGCGGCGGCGGAGAGGAGTTGGGTGCGGGCGGTGGCGTCGGTAAGCATGAGCACCGCGATGGCTGCAAAGAGGGCGAGGGCGAACCAGGTGAGGTAGGGGAAGCCCCACATGCGGATGGGGAGGGGATGGAGGGCCTCGAGTTGGCGGCGCAGGCGCAGCTGGCTGACGGCGATGAAAACCCAGACGATGAGCAGGGAGGCGCCGGCGGCGTTGAGCATGAAAGTAAGGAGCCAGCCGGTATCGGCGTAGTTGAGCACGACCATGACGGCTGAGAGGAGGACGGAGAGGGCGATGGCGGTGGTGGGCACGCCGTCCTTATTAGTGGTGGTGAAGATGCGCGGGGCCTCGCCGCGGGAGGCAAGCGAATGCATCATGCGGGAAGAGGCGTAAATCTGCGAGTTGAAGGCGGAGAGTAACGCGAGGACGATGACAACTTCCATGATGCCGGCCGCGCCCGGGATGCCGGCGCGTTCGAGAACCATGGTGAAGGGGGATTCCGCGGCCGTGGAGGCACCGCCCAGGATGGAATAGGGCAAGAGGAACGTGATGACGAGGACGGAGCCCAAGTAGAACACGGAGATGCGCAAGATGGTGGAGCGCACGGCGTTGACCAGGGACTTCTCTGGGTCCTCGGATTCGGCAGAAGCGATGGCAACCACCTCGATGCCGCCGAAGGCGAAGGCTACTGCGAGCAGGCCGGCCGCGACGCCGCCGAGACCGTTGGGCATAAAGCCGTCCTCTAGGAAGACGGAGGTGCCGATGAAGGAATGGCCGGGCAGGAGACCCAGGATGAGCAGCGCGCCGATGATGAGGAAGGCCACGATGACAACGACCTTGATGAGGGCGAACCAGTACTCGAATTCGCCGAAGCTGCGCACGCGCAGCAGGTTGACGACGCCGAAGAGGACCACGCACATGGCGGCGGGGATCCACGGCGAGACGTTGAACCAAGAGCCAATGAAGCCGGCCGCGCCGGTGATTTCGGCGCCGAGCACGGCGACGGTGGCTAGCCAATAGATCCAGCCCTGGGTAAAGCCCGCCCAGCGGCCGATGCCGTGTTCGGCGTATTCGGAAAAGGAGCCGGAGGCGGGGATAACGGTGCCCATCTCGCCCAGCATCTGCATCACCAAAATGGCCAGAAAGCCAGCGATGACGTAGGCAAGGAGCACGGCGGGGCCGGCGGCGGAAATGCCGACGCCGGTGCCCAAGAAAAGTCCGGCACCGATGGTGGAGCCTAGCCCCATCATGGTCAGGTGGCGGACCTTCAGGCCAGAACCGAGGGTGGAGGAGTTATCAGTCACCCCTCCATCTTATTTTGCCCGATTGGGCGATAGGAATCGGGGGTGTTAATTCTTGTGCAGCTCGTCGTTAAGCGCGACGGCCTCGGCCTTCCACTCCACGGCCTCAACCGCACCGGAGACGGAGTTGCGGCGCAGCAGCATGCCGGAGGCGCCGGAGAGCTGAGAACCCTTGACGTTCTCGCCATTGTCGACGCCCAGTGCTTCCGCGACCTTGCCAAAGACGGTTACCTTGGTGCCGGCGGTGACGTAGAGGCCGGCTTCGACCACGGCGTCGTCGCCAAGCGAAATGCCGATGCCGGAGTTGGCGCCGAGGAGGCAGCGCTCGCCGATGGAGATGACCTCCTTGCCGCCGCCGGATAGGGTGCCCATGATGGACGCGCCGCCGCCGATATCGGAGCCATCGCCCACGACAACGCCCGCGGAGATGCGGCCCTCCACCATGGAGGCACCCAGGGTGCCGGCGTTGAAGTTGACGAAGCCCTCGTGCATAACGGTAGTGCCCTCAGCCAAGTGGGCGCCCAGGCGCACTCGGTCTGCGTCACCAATGCGGACGCCGGACGGCACAACGTAGTCCACCATGCGGGGGAACTTGTCCACGGAGTAGACAACGACCGGGCCGCGGGAGGCCAGGCGGCCGCGCACCATCTGGAAATCGGACACAGCGCACGGACCGTAGTTGGTCCAGACCACATTATTGAGGTGGCCGAAGATGCCATCCATATTCAGGCCGTGCGGCTTGACGGCGCGGTGAGACAGGAGGTGCAGGCGCAGGTAAGCATCGTAGGTATCGACGGGGGCGTCATCGAGATCCTTGATGGAGGTCTCAACGGCAACGCGGGCCACGCCGCGCTCCTCGTCCGGGCCTGCCAGTGCGGAGAACTGCTGGGGGACCTCCTCCAAGCGCTTGGTCTCGGTGGTCTCTACGTTCTTATCGGTGTATACGGCCGGGAACCATACGTCCAAGACGGTGCCGTCATGGGTAATGGTTGCTAGGCCGCGTGCGGATGCAGAAGTCATGCCCGCTAGCTTAGCAACTACTTCCGCGCCTCCGCGCGCTGGCCGGTGGGAAGCACGAAAGACAAGATGACGAGCACCGCGGCCAGGATGAGCACCGAGATGACCTGGTTGCGCGCGGCCGGATCAAAGAGCATCAGCAGGGTTAGTCCGCCCAGGGCGGCGGCCGTGATCCAGGGTAGCCAGGGGAAGCCGGGTACGTGGATCTCGGTCAGCTCGCCGTTCTTTCGTAGCACGGGGTGCAACTTGATAAAGGACGCGACGATGAAGGCCCAGATGACTAGCAAGCACCCTCCGACCGCGTTGAAGAGGAATGCCAGGAGTCCCGGCGGGTTCCAGAACTGTAGACCCACCGAAGCGAAGGCGAAGACCATGGACAACATGACTGCGTTGATGGGGGAGCCGGCGCGGTTTTGCTTGAGGAAGAATCCCGGGGCGCAGTGGTCCTTGGCCATATCAAAGACCAAGCGGGAGGTGGCGTAAATCTGCGCGTTGAAGGCAGACAGCAGTGCTAGGGCGATAATCGCTTCCATGAAGCCGGCCGCGAAGGGAATCTTGGCGGCCGCGAGCACCAGGGTGAAGGGGGAATCGGCCGCGACATCGGCGTCCTGGATGGAGCTAAACGGCAGCGCCATGGTGATCACCACAATGGAGCCGATGTAGAAAATCATGATGCGTACGATGATGGCGCGCACCGCGGTGGCGACGTTGTGTGCCGGATCCTCGGACTCGGCCGCCGCGATGGTCACCAGCTCGATGCCGCCAAAGGCAAAGGCGACGGCCAGCAATCCGGCGGCGAATCCAGGCATGCCATTGGGCAGGAAATTATCGGTGAAGTTGC
The DNA here is from genome assembly GCF_022347205.1 of Corynebacterium sp. ACRPO. Lineage (GTDB taxonomy): Bacteria > Actinomycetota > Actinomycetes > Mycobacteriales > Mycobacteriaceae > Corynebacterium. The sequence goes on from NZ_JAKRNE010000002.1 coordinate 136,931, forward strand.
TACCGGCCAAGGAGACATCCATGCCCGGCAGGATGCCCAGCGCCATAAGTGCGCCGATGACGAGGAAGGCGACGATGACTCCGACCTTGATGATGGCGAACCAGAACTCGAACTCACCAAAACCGCCCACGGCCGCGAAGTTGACCACCGCGAAGAAGGCCACAGCAATAAACGCTGGAATCCACGGGGCAATATCGAACCAGTTGGAAATGATGGCGGCCGCGCCGGTGATTTCGGCACCCATGACCATGATCAGCATGAACCAGTAAATCCACCCCATGGTAAAGCGCGCCCAGTGACCGAAGGCCTGGCCGGCGTAGGTAGAAAATGACCCCAAAGAGGGGCGGGCGGCGGCCATCTCACCAAGCATCCACATCACCAGTGCGATGAGCGCGCCGGCCACGGCATAGGAGATGAGCACGGAGGTGCCGGAAATCTGGATGCCGAGGCCCACGCCGAGGAAGAGACCGGCGCCTACGGCAGAGCCAAGGCCCATCATCGTGAGATGACGGGATTTCAATTGAGTGGCTTCGGCCATTGTTATCACCTTAGGGAGGACGAATTATTTGCAGTGAAGTGAACTTTACACAATGCGGTGAGCTGCGCGGAGCGCTAGCATGGCGCTTTGTGACTTTAGATCTATATGCAGACCCCATCGAACTAACCAAGGCGCTCGTGGATATTCCGAGCCCCTCCCACCATGAGGAGGCCATCGCAGACGCCATCGAAGAAGCGCTGCGCGGATTGGACGTCGAGGTTGCCCGCTACGGAAATACCGTGTGCGCCCGCACGAACCGCGGACTAGATTCCCGCGTGGTGCTCGCCGGCCACATCGATACCGTTCCGTTGGCAGAAAATGTACCGCATCACATGGAAACCTCTGAAGACGGGGTAGAGATTATGTGGGGCTGCGGCACTGTGGACATGAAGTCCGGCATGGCCGTCTACCTCAATGCCTTTGCCCAGCTGCACGAAGCGGACGAGCTCAAGCATGACCTCACCGTCATCGCCTACGAGGGCGAAGAAGTAGCCACTGAATTTAATGGTTTGGGCCACCTGCAAAAAGACCACCCGGAGTGGCTCGAGGGCGACTTCGCGCTGCTGGGCGAGCCCTCCGGTGCCATGGTGGAGGCCGGCTGTCAGGGCTCCATCCGCCTGCGCGTTACCGCCCACGGCACCCGCGCGCACTCGGCCCGCGCCTGGCTCGGATCCAACGCTGCGCACAAGCTTGCGCCCATCATGACCCGTATCGCCGCCTATGAGTCCCGCGATGTCACCATCGATGGCTGCACCTACCGCGAGGGCCTCAACATCGTCCACCTCGAGTCGGGCGTGGCCACCAATACGCTGCCGGATGAGGCATGGATGTTTGTGAACTTCCGCTTCGCGCCGGACCGCACGAGCGACGAGGCGCTGGAGTACATGAAGTCCATCATCGGCGAGGAAGAAGATGTCACCATCGAAATCGATGACATCGCCCCCGCCGCCCAGCCCGGTTTGGGCCAGCCAGCGGCCAAGGCTCTTATCGACGCCGTCGGGGGCAACGTCCGCGCCAAGTACGGCTGGACCGACGTCGCCCGCTTCTCCGAAATGGGCACCCCGGCCGTAAACTTCGGCGCCGGCGACCCTGGGTTCGCGCATAAGAAGGACGAGCAGGTCCCCACCGCGCAGATCACTGAAGTATCCACCGCCCTCTTGAACTACCTGAAGGGATAGACCATGACCCCTGAGCAGATGCGCACCCTGCGCGGCCCGATGTTGCTGCGCACCGAAGGCGAACAGGCCTCCACCTTTGACCAACGGCTCTTGGAGTCCGGCGCGGACCATGAGTGGCAGCATGCCGATCCCTGGCGAGTCCTGCGCATCCAAGGCGAGTTCGTCGCTGGCTTCGATGCGCTCTCCAAGCTGCCGAAGGCCGTTACCGTCTTCGGCTCCGCACGCACCACGCCGGAGGATGCGAGCTACCAGTTGGGCGTCGAGGTCGGCCGCAAGCTCGCCGAGCACTCCTATGCCGTCATCACCGGTGGCGGCCCCGGCATCATGGAGGCAGCTAACCGCGGCGCCCACGAGGCCGGCGGGCTCTCCGTGGGCTTGGGCATCGAGCTTCCCCACGAGCAGGGGCTTAATGAGTATGTGGACCTGGGCCTGAATTTCCGCTACTTCTTTGCCCGCAAGACCATGTTCTTGAAGTACTCGCAGGCCTTCATTTGCCTGCCTGGTGGCATGGGCACGATGGATGAGTTCTTCGAGGTCATGTGCATGGTGCAGACCGGCAAGGTGACCAATTACCCCATCGTGCTCATGGGCACCGAATACTGGTCCGGCCTGCTGGAGTGGATGGACAATACGCTCGCAGCCAGCGGCTATATCAACGAGGGCGACCGGGAGCTTTTCCTGCTTACCGACGACCCCGATGAGGCCCTCTCCCACATCATCCAGCGCCACCAAGTCATGAGCGATAAGCGCATCAGGGAGCCGCGTTGAGCCTCGCGCGTGTGATGGCGATTGTCAATCGCACCCCGGATTCCTTCTATGACAAGGGCGCAACCTTTGACCTTGACCCGGCGCTGCGCCGTTGTGATGAGGTGATCGCGGCCGGTGCGTCGATCGTCGATATTGGCGGCGTGAAGGCTGGCCCCGGCAAGGCCGTGGACGCGGCGGAGGAAATCGACCGCGTGGTGCCGACCATCGAGAAGGTGCACGAGCGCCACCCGGATGTACTCATCTCCGTCGATACCTGGCGCAGCGAGGTGGCTGAGGCCGCCATCGCAGCCGGCGCCGGCCTGGTCAATGACACCTGGGCCGGTTGGGACCCCGAGCTCATCGAGGTCGCCGGCCACCACCGCGTGGGATACGTGTGTTCGCACACCGGCGGCATCACCCCGCGCACCCGGCCGCATCGCGTCCACTTCGACGACGTGGTGGCCGATGTCATCGCGGAAACCACCCAACTGGCCGAGCGCGCCGCCTCCCTCGGCTGCCCGGAGGACCTGACCTTCATCGATCCGACGCATGACTTTGGCAAGAACACCTTTCACGGGCTCGAGCTCCTGCGGCGTATCGACGAGGTCGTGGCCACCGGTTGGCCGGTGCTCATGGCGCTATCCAATAAAGACTTCGTGGGCGAGACACTCGACCGCGGGGTAGGAGAGCGCGTGGCCGGCACCCTGGCCGCCACCGCGTGGTCCGCGGCCCGCGGCGTGGCCGCCTTTCGCGTGCACGAGGTGGCCGAGACCGCCGATGTCATACGCATGACCGCCGCCATCCAAGGCGAGGTAGCCCCGCTAGCAACCACGCGAGGCCTTGCATGAGCGTCTCTGTAATCATTCCAGCGCTCAACGAGGAGGGCACCATCGCGGACGTCGTGCGCGCCTGCCTCGCCGATGAACCGTTTGAGGTGCTTGTCATCGACGCCGACTCCACCGACGCCACCGCCTCCCGCGCTGCCGCCGCCGGAGCGGACGTGCACAATTGGCGCGATATCCTTCCAGAGGAACCGCGCCCCGGGAAGGGCGAATCCCTCTGGCGCGGGGTTGCCGCGGCGAAGGGAGACATCGTCGTGTTTGTCGACGCTGACCTTGAATCCGCCGCACCCGGCATGGTCTCGGCCTTGGTCGCGCCCTTCGCCGACCCAGCGGTGGAGATGGTCAAAGCCCGCTACCGCCGCAGCCTCAACGGCCAGCCCACCGGCGGTGGCCGCGTGACCGAACTGACCGCCAAGCCGCTCATCAAGCAGTTCTTTCCCGAGCTCGCCCACATTGATCAGCCCCTCGGCGGCGAATACGCCCTACGCCGCGCCACCGCCCTAGAACTGCCCTTCGTGGAGGGCTATGGGGTGGAAGCGGGGCTAATGGTGGACGTCGGCAAGCGGGGCACAATCGCACAGGTAGACCTGGGCACGCGGGTACACCGCAACCGGCCGCTGCACGAGCTGGCACCGATGGCAGAGGTAGTCGCGCGCACGCTGCTCGCCCGCGCCGGGGTCATCGCGCCCGTTGCTCAACGCCCGCCGCTAAAAGGTAAGGTTTAAGCCATGCTGTCTTGGATTATGCTCCTCCTCGTCCTTATAGCCCTGACCGTCATCGGCACCTGGGTATGGGGCTCCATTTTTGGCCGCGGCGAGGTCATGCACCCGCTCGACGAGCCGCAGAAGGTGCAGGAAAATAACCGCGCCGCCCTCCGTGAAGGCCGCCTTGACCAGGTAAAATTTGAGGTCGTTCCCCGTGGATACCGCCAGGATCAGGTGGACGATCTCCTCGCGCAACTGGAGGAACAACTATCTTCCGCGCAGAAAAGGTCTAAGCTGGAAGGAAAAGACGTTAACTAAAGGAGACTCACTATGGCAGCAATGAAGCCGCGCACCACGGGCGGAGAAATGGAAGCAGTAGAGGAGTCCCGCAAAATTGTCATGCGTATCCCCTCGGATGGCGGCGGTCGCATCGTCATCGAGCTGAGCAAGGACGAGGCCGCCGAGCTCGGTTCCCTGTTGACCGAGGTTTCTAGCTAGTCTAGGTACATGCTTTCTCATATCGTCGACATTCTGGCCGATCCCAACGATGGCACCGCGCTTTCTGGTGCCGATGATTTCTCTCGACTCGTCTCGGAATCCGGCCACTCTTTTGATGTGGCCAAGCAGGGCTATGTCACCCTTGCCGCCGGCGCCGGGCTCAAGCACAAGGGCGATGACATGGATATGGTCAACGCCCGCGAGACCTATTTGGCCATGGGCCACTTCGCGCCCTTCGTCGAGGCGGTAACCGGGGCCGTCCAGGACGCACTGGATTCCGCCTCCTTGGCCGAGTCCACGCCCGCCTCCCTCCTCGAGGTGGGTGCCGGCACCGGCTACTACCTGGCGCATACTCTGGACTCCATCGCGGAGGCCCGCGGCGTCGGCCTCGACATTTCCCCGCACGCCGCGAAGCACTTGGCTAAGTGCCACTCGCGCGTCGGTGCCGTCGTGGCCGATGTGTGGGAGCGCCTGCCCATCCGGGATGAGTCCGTCAACGCAATCTCCGTCGTCTTCGCCCCGCGCAATCCCGCCGAGTTCCAACGCGTGCTCGCCCCGGGTGGCCAGGTCATCGTCTTGACCCCGGGCGCCGGACACCTGGATGAGCTGCGCGAGCCGCTCGGCATCCTCGGCGTTGAAGAGGGCAAGGTCGAGCGCATGTATGAGCAGGCCGAGGGCTTCCTCGAGCAGGCGGCGGACCCGGTCGATATCTCGTTCCCCATCGAGCTTGATAAGGCCTCCGTCGCCGCTCAGGTCGGCATGAGCCCGTCCGCGCGCCACATCAGCGCCGGCGAACTCGCCGAGCGCATGGCCGCACTGCCCCCGACGCTCACGGTCACCGCCCGCGCCCGCCTGGACCGCCTTCGCGCCGTATAAGCCCCCGGCCTGCGGCAGCCACCTTCACCGCCCTTCGCGCTCACCGGCAGCGTGTGGGGCGGTTCTTTCGTCTCCCCAGTGAGCGCGAAGGGCGCGTGTGAGGGAGCGAGGGGAGGTTTCCGCCCTTGCCGCTCACCGGCACACGCTTGCCGACGCCCCAGCTTTTCCCTGTGAGCGCGAAGGGCGCGTGTGAGGGAGCGAGGGGAGACGCGGCCTAGCGGAGTGAGGCCGAAAACGCGCAATCCCGCCCTTGCCGCTCACCAGGAGAGGCGTAACCGCGCTGGGCGGCTGCGCTGGTGAGCGCGAAGGGTGGGGAGGGACGGGCCGGGTGAGGCGGCGCTGAGAGCTGGGGTTAAAGCTTGGAACCGGAGCGCTGCCAGTCCTGCTCGATGACGGCATCGCCGGAGGTCTCGACTCGCAGGCCGGAGCAGCCACCTTCGAAGTAGACGCGAGAGGCCATCGCGATGAGGCCGCCGTCGACGAATACCTCAACGGTGGAGCCGTCTTGGATGATGGTGAGGGTATCGGAGTCGCCTTCGGCAAGCGTGGCGGTGGCGGGTTCGGAATCAGCGAAACAGTGGTCGAAGGCCTTGTTCATGGAGCGATCGAGGCTGATGTCATCGCCGGAGTGGCAGATGGTGGCGGCGGGGTCACCGGCGCCGTCGAGAAGCGTGACCGTTACGCAGGAACCGGAAGGGACCTCCATGACGCCGGTCCAGGAACGGGCGTAATCGGACAGCTTGACGGCATCGGGCAGGCCGCGGGCGGGTGCTTGGTAGAGGACGCCGCCCTCGAGGGTGACCCGGCGAGGCAGGGACAGGGCATTGGCCCAGCCTTCGGCCTCCCAGGAGGCGTGCGCGGTGGCGTCGTCGCCGCGGCCGTTGCCGTTGAGGAGGCCGACGATGACGGCGCGCTCGTAGCGCTGCTCTGGGGTGAGAGTGCCGGTGGTGGTGTTGGTACTGCGCGGACGGGAGAAATCATGGCCGAAGTCCACCCGGCGGAAGCCAGAGGCCACGGTAAAAGTGGTGCCCTCCAGCCGGCCGACGAGGTAGCCGGAGACGTCGCGGCCGCCGCGCTCTAGGGTGACGAAAAGGACGTCGTAGATATTGCCGTCTACCTCATCGCGCAGGCGGACCAAGCGAGGAGAGACAACCGGTGGGATGGGCGAGGTAGCGGGGACCTCGCCTTCCAAGAAGCCAGGGTCGCCGTCGAAGTTGAGGCCGCCGCGCAGGTGCCAAGACACGCCATCGGCGGATTCGAGGATGACGGGAACCGGGGCGTCGGAGTGGCCGGTGAGCGCTAGCATGAGCCAGCCATCGTGGCCGGCATCGCGGTCCTCGGAGGCCCAATCAGGCACCACGCAGGGCGAGCGGAAGTGATCAAAGTTGCGGGTATTGCCTACGACCTCGCCAAAACGAACGACATTGGGGTCGAGGGCCTGGGGGTCATCGGAGACCTCGCAGATTTCGTCCACGTCGGCGTAGCGGGCGAGGTGAACGGCGATACCGGCGGCGGTCACGGAGGTGAAGTAGAGGTGGATATCGTCCGGGCCTTGGGCTACGGAACCTGCGCGCAGGGAGAGCTCGCCGCCAACGGGGGCGAGGACATCGTCGCAGTCCAACCAGTCAAAGGGAGACTCTTCGGAGTAGGTGTGTCCCCAGCGGGCAGGGGAGTCCGCGGTGGGGCGGTACTGGTAGAACAGGTGCCAGGTATCGCCGTCGCGCAGGATACCAGCGGGGGCGTCGAGGACGCCGTCTTCGGGGACAAAATGCAGTTCGGGGCGGTGAGTTGTCACGGCTATCCTTCCTTAAATCAAGCTGCGGTAGATATCGACGGTCTGGGCGGCAATGGTAGCCCAAGAGAAATCGCGGATGGCGCGCTCGCGGCCGGCGCGGCCAAAATTGGCGGCGCGCTCTTTATCGACGGCGAGGTCATTGACGGCGGCGGCGAGGTCGGCTTCGAAGGCGGCGGTAGCGGCGGCGTCGTATGGCACCAGCACACCGGTCTCGCCATCGACCACAACCTCCGGAATGCCGCCTACGTTGGAGGCGACAACGGCCGTGCCGCAGGCCATAGCTTCCAGGTTGACGATGCCGAGCGGCTCGTAGATGGACGGGCAAACAAACACATCCGCACCGGAGTAAATCTGCTGGACCTCGTTGCGCGGGAGCATGTCCTTGACCCAGAAAATACCATCGCGCTGGGCGCGCAGCTCATTCACCAGCGCCTCGGTCTCCGCCGCGATTTCGGGCGTATCGGGCGCGCCGGCACACAGCACCAGCTGGATATCCGGATCGAATTTCTGCGCCGCCTGCAACAGGTGCTTCACGCCTTTTTGCCGGGTAATGCGGCCGACGAAGGCAACGATGGGGCGTTGCTTATCGACGCCCAGCTTGTCCAACACATCTCCCTCTCGTGGCTGCCACAGCTCGGTGTCGATGCCGTTGAGGACAACGTGGACCTTGGAGGCGTCGATCCGTGGGTAAGCATCAAGGATGGAGTCCTTCATGCCGGCGGAGACGGCGATGACGGCGTCGGCATATTCCATGGCGTTCTTCTCGGACCACGAGGAAACGTCATAGCCGCCGCCGAGCTGCTCGCGCTTCCACGGGCGGTGCGGCTCCAGCGAGTGGGCGGTGACCACATGCGGAATATCGTAGAGCTGGGCGGAGAGGTGGCCGGCAAGACCCGTGTACCACGTGTGGGAATGGGCGATGTCGATATCGGAGGCGGCATCGGCCATGCGAAGCCCAGTGGACAAAGTCTTAAGCGCGCCATTAGCACCCTCAAGTGCGGGGTCCACGCCGTGGACAAATACGTCTTCTTCTTCGCGCGGGGAGCCCATGCAGTGCACGGAGACATCGATGATATCGCGCATAAAACGGGTGAGTTCAGCTACGTGAACTCCGGCCCCGCCGTAGATTTCCGGCGGGTATTCTTTGGAAAAGATTCCGGCTCTCATGCCCACCCAGAATACGTATCTCTGGTGCCGCGTGCAGAAATACGGGATGGGGGTAGAAATGTGCATATATCTGCTGCGAAATGTGGGATTTGCGGTTAGGTTTGGAAACGTGAGAAGCCTGCCAAATGTCCTAGCCATCGTCCTCGCCGGCGGCGAGGGAAAGCGTCTTTTTCCCCTGACCGAAGACCGCGCTAAACCCGCCGTGCCTTTTGGCGGTTCCTACCGCCTCATTGACTTTGTCCTGTCCAATCTGGTCAACGCCGGTTTCCTCAAGATTGCGGTGCTGACCCAGTACAAGTCCCACTCCCTGGACCGCCACATTTCCCAGGCGTGGAACTTAGCAGGGCCGACGCCGCAGTACATTGCCTCGGTGCCTGCCCAGCAGCGCCGCGGCAAGCGGTGGTACAACGGCTCCGCGGATGCCATTGTGCAGTCGCTTAACCTCATCTATGACGAGAATCCGGACTACGTCATCGTCTTCGGCGCAGACCATGTCTATCGCATGGATCCGGCGCAGATGGTAGAAGAGCACATTGCCACGGGGCTGGATTGCTCGGTGGCCGGCATTCGCGTGCCGCGCTCGGAGGCAACGGCGTTCGGATGCATCCAGGCCGATGGCATGGGAACCATCACGGAGTTCGTGGAAAAGCCTGCGGACCCACCGGCTACGCCGGATGATCCGAATATGAGCTATGCCTCGATGGGCAACTATGTCTTTACGGCGCAGGCGCTTATTGACGCCCTCTTGGAGGACGAAAAGAACGAGGACTCGGCCCACGATATGGGCGGCGATATTATCCCGTACTTTGTGGAGCGTGGGCAGGCGCATGTTTATGACTTCATGGCCAATGAGGTGCCGGGGTCTACCGAGCGCGATCACGGCTACTGGCGCGACGTGGGAACCATTGATTCTTTCTATGAAGCGCACATGGACATGATTTCGGTGCATCCGATCTTTAACCTCTATAACCGGAATTGGCCGATTCACTCCACGGATGACTCCAATTTCCCTCCGGCGAAGTTCGTGCAAAATGGCATCGCGCAGTCTTCGATGGTGGCGCCGGGCTGCATCGTCTCTGGCGGCACGGTGCGCAATTCCGTGCTGGCGTCTGATGTCCACGTGGCCGATGGCGCCACGGTCGAAGGATCGGTCATCCTGCCGGGCGTGCGCATCGGCCGTGGTGCGGTGGTGCGCCGCGCGATCCTCGATAAGAACGTCGTCGTCAGCGATGGCGCAATTATCGGCGTGGACCGCGAGCGCGATGAGGAGCGCTTCAAGGTTTCTGACGGCGGCGTGGTTGTCGTCGGCAAAAACCAGAAGGTCTAGAGCTTCGTTACGAGGGTGAGTCCGGACCCCAACGGCAAGCGGGTGACGTTCGCGCCCTCGAGCTCGCGCAGGTACTCGTCTGCTTCGCGCGCGGCGGCGGTGTCGCGGTCGGTCCGGGAGACGTCGGCAAGCGTGCCATCGAGCAAAGAATTGGCCAAGACCAGGGTGCCGCCTTGGTGCAGCAGTGGCCACGCGGCCTTGATGATGGCGGGGAGCTCGAGCGCGGCGACGTCGGCGTAGATGACCTGGTAGGCATCATTAGCCAGGCGGCCCATGACCTCGAGTGGGCGAGACGGCAGGAAGCGGCCGCGTGAAGATGCATAGCCCGCCTCGCGGAAGGCGGTCTTGGCGCTGCGCTGGTGCTCAGCCTCGGGGTCGATGCAGGTCAAAATGCCATTATCGGGCATGCCGGCAAGCAGGTAGAGGCCTACTACATTAGCGGCCGGGGTGATCGCCACGGACTGGGGGCGTTCGGTAGAACCGGACGAGGCGGCCGTCAGCGTGGTGAGCAGCTGGCCCGTTGATTCATCTGGAACGGGCAGACCGTACTCATCGGCGTGGTCGCGCGCGCCACGCAGGGCCGCGGAGGGCTCGCTGGTGGTCTCGATATAAGAACGCAGTGCTTCATATGCGGTAGTAGTCACGTAATAAACCTTAGGGAAAAGTGTTCGCAAATGTGGTAAAAACGCGCCTAGCCAGCAAGGTTGTGGTAGGTGGGGATAATGTGACGGACTCACAGGAAATTATCAGCACTGTGGCTGGAGTTTCACTTTGAAGTATAGAAAGATGACATGCATGACAACAACGAAGCGCGATGCCGAATCCCTTCAGCCCGCCACCCCTGAGGCGGCGTTGACCGGTACCGCGGCGTTCGATGCCGGCGAAGCCGACATGCCCGCTTGGGGTGATCTCGTGGCCGAACACGCCGATGGCGTTTATCGCTTGGCGTACCGACTCTCTGGTAATCAGCACGATGCAGAGGATCTCACCCAGGAAACCTTCATGCGCGTCTTCCGCTCCCTGGATAAATACCAGGCCGGTACGTTTGAAGGCTGGCTGCACCGCATTACCACCAACCTCTTCTTGGATATGGTTCGCCACCGCTCCAAGATCCGCATGGAGGCCCTGCCGGAGGATTATGAGCGCGTGCCCGGCACGGATATGACCCCGGAGCAGGCCTATACTGTGGCCAACTTGGACCCGGCGCTGCAGTCTGCGCTCGATGGTCTGGCTCCCGATTTCCGCGTGGCCGTGGTGCTGTGTGATGTGGTTGGCATGAGCTATGACGAAATTGCAGAAACCCTAGGCGTCAAGATGGGTACGGTGCGCTCTCGCATCCACCGTGGTCGCTCGCAGCTGCGTGCGGCACTCGAAAAGGAAGCACAAACCAATGCGGAAACCCGCATGCTGCTGCGCACGCGTTTAATCACCGCGCGCTAAACTTTAAAGAAACTGCATAGTCCCCGCTGCCGGCGGGGACTTTCCGTGTCACTGAAGGCCAAGCAACTAGTGGAGGAGGGTGTCGATGGACTCGCTGCGAGGACGCCGGCCCGTGTCCATGCTGGGCGTGCGCGGCGGATTCGATACTGCCCAGGCCAAGGCTCGCGATAAGGCGAAAGCCAAGGCTCGGCGCAGCGATACCATCGGGCACCTTGGCCCTGAGGCTGTCGTTGCCTTCGTAGATGGGGAGATGGAACCGAAATTCATGCACCGTGTGCGCATCCATTTGGTGCACTGCGCCGAGTGCCGCGCGGATGTGCACCAGCAGCGCCATGCCTCAGAGTGGGTTCGCCACTGCGCGGATTCCGCGAAGGTCAAGGCACCGCAATCCCTGCTGGCAAAGCTCGCGGGCATTGCCACCGAAGAGGTTGCTCCCGGGCCGGATGCTGCAACGCCTGTGTACCGGCCGCAGCAGGATTTCTTGGACAAGGTGGAGATGGTGGTTCGCGCAATCAAGCACAATCAGCGCGGCTAAGAGTGAGGGACTAGTATTTAACCGTGTTTTCTTCCATTGGTTGGCCCGAGATTTTCGTCATCGTACTCTTGGGCATCATCGTCATCGGCCCGGAGCGCATGCCCGAGGTGATTAAGGATGTGCGCGCGGCCATCTACGCGGCGCGCAAGGCTATCAATAACGCCAAGGCGGAACTCAACGGCGAGATGGGCTCGATTACCTCGGAATTCGATGACATCCGCGGCCCGCTCACCCAAGCTGCCCAGTGGACGCGCCTAGGCCCTAAGGGTGCAATTACTAAGGCGCTTTTCGACGGCGACGATTCCGCCTGGGACGATTTCAACCCCAAGAAAATGGCAGAAAACGTCAAGACCGCTACCGCGCCACAGGAGCCGGAGCAACAGCCGCAGTCCCAACCGCAGCAGCAGCGCCCGAGCTTCGACTACTCCCAGATCTATGCCGAGCAGCCGCAGCCAGAGCCCCAGCAACGCCCCCAAGATTCCCAGTCGACGGAGCAGCCCGCGCCCGAGAAAAAGCCGCCACGCAGTGGGGAAGAATCCACCGGCGGCGGCTTGTGGGGCGATGTAACCTAGGGGGGTTAGTTCACGCCTAGGTTGAGGTTTTTGCCCACCAGGGAATCGGAGCGGATGGCCAGCTTATCGGCCACCGCCTGAATCTGTTGGGCGGCGGGGGACTCGGGGGAATCGAGAACAATCGGCGTGCCGGCATCGCCACCGCTGCGCAAAGTGGGATCCAGCGGCACGGATGCCAGCAGCGGCACCTCGTGGCCCAAGATGACGCCTAGGCGATCGGCCACAATCTGTCCGCCGCCGGAACCAAAGACATCCATGGTGGAGCCATCCGGCATCACCATGGCTCCCATGTTTTCAATTACGCCGGCCACGCGCTGGCGGGTCTGCTGGGAGATGGATCCGGCGCGCTCTGCCACCTCTGCCGCAGCGGCCTGCGGGGTGGTGACAATGAGTAGCTCTGCATTGGGAATGAGCTGGGCTACGGAGAGGGCGACGTCGCCGGTGCCCGGTGGCAGATCCAAGAGTAGGACGTCGAGGTCGCCCCAAAAAACGTCAGCCAGGAATTGCTGCAGAGCGCGGTGGAGCATGGGCCCGCGCCAGACCACTGGGGCATTGCCCTCCACAAACTGCCCGATGGAAATGTGCTTAATGCCATGAGAAATCGGCGGCAGCAGCATCTCATCATCGAGCACCGTCGGACCGTCGGTGCATCCCAAGAGGTTAGGCACGGAGTGGCCGTAAATATCGGCGTCCACAATGCCAACCTTGAGGCCCTTCTGGACCAGCGCTGCGGCAAGGTTTACGGTCATGGAGGACTTGCCCACGCCGCCCTTACCGGAGGCCACCGCGAAAACGCGAGTGGTGGAATCCGGCTTTGCAAATGGGATTTCCGGCTCGGCCTGGCCGCCGCGGAGCTTCTTCTTGAGCTCGCGACGCTGCTCATCGCTCATGGCTTCCATCGTCACCGTGACGTTTCCAACGCCCTTGATATCCTCTACCGCAGCGCGGGTATTGGACTCGATGGTGGACTTCATGGGGCAGCCAGCGATGGTGAGGTAAATTTCCACGGCCACGTCATTACCGGTGACGGTAACGGACTTCACCATGTTGAGCTCGGTGATGGGGCGGCCGATTTCGGGGTCTTCGACGCGGGAGAGTGCCTCGCGTACGGCGGATTCAGTAATAACGCTAGACATAACCCTTGCCATCTTAGTCACGCCGCAACAGGAGGTAAACACACCCTCGGTGTAGAATCAGCTAGACGCTCACGTGCCGCTAACTAAAAGGAGAAGAGTATCGCTATGCGCAGCTTTGCCCGCCCCGCCCGCGCCATTGCCGGTGTGGTGCTGTCCGCAACGCTGCTTACCGGCTGCTCTTCCCAGTTCGATACCAACCCCTTTGCTAAGAGCTCCCAGAGCGAGCCCATCGGCATCTTGGTGGATACCAATGAGACCGACCAGCTGGTCCTTGCAGAGATCTACCGCCAGGAGCTGATGGGTCAGGGCCGCGAGGCGTCCATTGTGAAGGAAGACATCTTCCAAGAGACCAAGGGCGGGCGTTCCATGAACCCGGGCGGCAATTTCTATGTGGGCTGCACCGGCGCGTTCCTTAATATCCTCAATCCCGGTGAGGCGCGGGCGATTTCTAAGGATTACAAGAAGGCACAGAAAGCTTCTGAGCCCGGCGGGGAGGACTACCTGGCGCGGACCCACATTGCGCTCATGTCGAGCTTGCCCACGGATACCACCACGGTCGAGCCTTCCGGTGCCAGCGGCTGCGAGGAGGCTGAGCCCGAGTTGCCAGAGAATTTCGTGGTGCTCTATCAGGACGATCTCTTCGACCGCGAAGAGCGCCAGGCCGTGGCCTCGCTGACTAAGTTCCTTACCCAAAAAGATCTCTCTGACATGGCCGAAGAGGTAGAAAACGACGACTCCAGCGCGGAGAAGGTCGTGCGCTCCTGGATGAATTCCTCCGGCGTCGACATTGCCCATGAAGAAGGCGACTCCGATTCTTCCGGCGGGTCGAATCTCACTGGTTCTTAATATTTGACCATTGGCAGGTTTGTGTGAGTTTCCCGGGCTTGTTGGCAACTTGGAGCTCCCGCTGGTTAGCAACCGGCAGACCAACACCTCCACAGGATCAAGGACACGTGTGACTCGATATGGAACCATTCTGGGCTTGTGAATTCCGACGCTAGTGCTTTTCATTGCTCCCGGGTTTGAGTGACAAGCATCCGCGACACGATTGGACATATCGAGTAAGCGCGCTAATTCTTAACCCGCTCCCTTGGCGCTCATGGGAAAGCGACCGCCAAGACAATAGTGTTCCGCTGGTGAGCGCGAAGGAATCGGAGATGAGAAAAGACGTGAGAGGGCAAGAACGCCGAGGGAGTGCTCCGGCAGAAGCAAGAACAGAAGCTTTACTAATGCTGGTGTCGGCATGAATAAACCCCAGTGAGGAGGTTCTCACTGGGGTTTAAACGGGGTAGAGGCGACTAGATATCGAAGGCCTCTTCCAGCAGGTTCTTCTGCTCAATCTGGTGCACCTTGGCGTTACCGGTGGCAGTCGAGGACTGAGCACGGCGGGAAACGCGTACCAGCTCCGGCATATCCGGAATCAGGGTGCGCAGGTGCTCGTTGTAGAACGGCCATGGGCCCTGGTTGGCCGGCTCGTCCTGAACGAAGCGGACCTGGGTGGCGTTCGGGTAAGCCTCGAATGCCTCGCGCAGGCGGTTGAAAGGAATCGGGTGAAGCATTTCCACGCGGACGATGGCGATGTCATCGCGGCCATCGGCCTCGCGCTTCTTTTCCAGATCCCAGTACAGCTTGCCGGAGACCAGCATGATGGTCTTGACCTTGTCGGTATCGCCGACCTTATTGCCGTCGATGTCGACGTAGTTCGGGTCATTGATAACGGACTGGAAGCGCTTGACTTCGGTGAAGTCTTCCACGGCGGAGGTAGCTGCCTTGTTGCGCAGCATGGACTTCGGGGTGAAGACGACCAGCGGGCGCTTCATCTCACCGAGTGCCTGGCGGCGCAGCAGGTGGAAGTGGTTAGCCGGGGTGGAAGGCTGAGCCACGGTCATGGAACCCTCAGCGCACAGCTGCAGGTAGCGCTCGATGCGGGCGGAGGAGTGGTCCGGGCCTTGTCCCTCGTAGCCGTGTGGCAGGAGGAGTACCAGGCTGGACAGCTGGCCCCACTTCGCCTCACCGGAGGAGATGTATTCGTCGATGATGGTCTGGGCGCCGTTGGCAAAGTCACCGAACTGTGCTTCCCAGGCCACGAGAGCGTCTGGGTTGCCCACGGTGTAGCCGTACTCGAAGCCCATGCCGGCGAACTCGGTCAGAGCGGAGTTATAAACCATGAACTTGCCGCCGTTGCCCTTGGAGGTAGCGACGGCGTGCAACGGGTTGTACTCGTTGCCGTTGCGTGGATCGAAGGTGACTGCGTGGCGCTGGGTGAAGGTACCGCGACGGGAATCCTCACCAGCCAGGCGGACAACCTTGCCCTCACCAGCCAGGGAACCGAAGGCGATGAGCTCGCCCCAGCCCCAGTCGATGCCGCCCTTACGGGAGGACTTCTCGCGCTCCTTGGCTACCTTGCCCACGCGCTTGTGGTACTCGAAGTCCTCTGGTGGGTTGCCATAGGCGGCACCCAGCTCAGCCAGTTCCTCGGCGGTAATCGAGGTATCCAGGCCGCGGGTGAGCTCCTGGGAGGAGGTGATACCGGTCTGCTCCTTCGGGCGAGCCTTGCCGGCTTCCTTATGCTCAGCAAAGACGGATTCCATCTGGTCGTGGAAGTCGCGAGCGGCTGCCTCGGCGTCCTCGGCGGAAAGGTCACCACGGCCGATGAGGTCGTTGGTGTAGTGTTCGCGCACTGCCTGGTGCTCGTCGATGACCGAGTAGAGCTCCGGCTGGGTCATGGACGGATCATCGGCCTCGTTGTGACCGCGCAAGCGGTAGACCATGAGATCAATGAAGACGTCCTTGCCAAACTGGCGGCGGTACTCGGCTGCCATCTGACCAACCCAGACAACTGCTTCTGGGTCATCGCCGTTGACGTGGAAGACCGGGCAGTCGAAGCCCTTGGCCAGGTCGGTGGCGTAGTGGGTGGAGCGGCCGGAGTCCGGGGTGGTGGTGAAGCCCACCTGGTTGTTAACCACGATGTGGACGGTGCCGCCGTTAGTGTAACCGCGCAGCTGAGACAGGTTGATGGTCTCTTGGACAATGCCCAGGCCGGTGAAGGAAGCATCGCCGTGGAGCATGACTGGAACAACGGTGTGGCCCTCTGGGCCCTTGTCCAAGATGTCCTGCTTAGCGCGGGCGATGCCCTCCATGACCGGATCGACGGCCTCGAGGTGGGATGGGTTGGCGGCAAGGGTGACCTTGATTTCGCCATCGCCAAACATCTGCAGGTGGTGGCCCTCGGAGCCCAAGTGGTACTTCACGTCACCGGAGCCGCCGAGCTGGCCGCCCTTGTAGTTGCCGTCAAACTCGCCAAAGATATCGGCCAGTGGCTTGCCCACGATATTGAACAGGACGTTTAGGCGGCCGCGGTGTGGCATGCCGATGACGACCTCATCCAGATCCTGGCCGGCGGCGGTATCAATGATGGAATCCAGCAGCGGGATGAGGGTCTCGGCGCCCTCGAGGGAGAAGCGCTTCTGGCCCACGTACTTGGTCTGCAGGAAGTTCTCGAATGCTTCGGCGGCATTGACCTTCTGCAGGATGTACTTCTGCTCCGCGTTGGTCGGCTTTGGCATGCCCGCCTCCAGGCGGTCCTGCAGCCAGCCGCGCTCATCGCGGTCGAGGATGTGGGTGTATTCGGAGCCGACCTTCAAGGTGTAGGCGGCGCGCAGGCGAGAGAGCACCTCGCGCAGGGTCATCTGCTCCTTGCCGCCAAAGCCACCGACATTGAAGGTGCGGTCCAGATCCCAGATGGTCAGACCGTGGGTTGCGATGTCGAGGTCGCGGTGGTCCGGGTTAGGCAGGCCCGGCTGGATCCAGCCCAGCGGGTTGGTATCGGCCAGCAGGTGGCCGCGGGAGCGGTAGGACTCGATGAGCTGCATGACGCGGGTGTTCTTGTCCACGCCGGAGTTCGGCACGTCCTGTGCCCAACGGAACGGCTCATAAGGCACGCCCATGGAGGAGAAGAGGTCGTCCCAAAAGGCGCCGTCGACAAGCAGCTGGCCAATGGTGCGCAAGAACTCGCCGGACTCTGCACCCTGGATGACGCGGTGGTCATAGGTGGAGGTCAGGGTAACCAGGCGGCCGACGCCCAAGTCTGCCAAGCGGTCCGCGGAAGCGCCGGCGAACTCGGCCGGGTAATCCATGGAGCCCACGCCGATAATGGAGCCGGCGCCCTTAGTCAGGCGGGCGATGGAGTGGCGGGTGCCGATGCCGCCTGGGTTGGTGAGGTTAATGGTCACACCAGAGAAGTCATCCATGGTGAGCTTGTTCTTACGAGAACGGGTAACGATGTCCTCGTAGGCCTCAACGAACTCGGAGAAAGACTTGGTCTCGCACTCCTTGATGGCGGCGACGACCAACGCGCGGGAGCCATCCTTCTGCGGCAGGTCAATTGCCAAGCCCAGGTTAATGTGCTCCGGCTGGATGACAAAAGGCTTGCCATCCTTTTCCTCGTAGCGCACGTTCATGTCTGGGTGCAGCTGTACGGCCTTAACCATGGCGTAGCCGATGATGTGGGTAAAGGAGATCTTGCCACCGCGGGTGCGCTTGAGGTGGTCATTGATCATGGAGCGGTTTTCCCACATGAGCTTGACCGGCATATCGCGCACGGTGGTAGCGGTAGGAATCTCCAGGGATTCTTCCATGTTCTTCGCAATGGCCTTGAACATGCCCTTGAGCTGGCGCTCCTCGCCGCCCTTATAGTCCGCAATGCGGTCGAGCGGGGACTCGGGCTTCTTTACGGATTGCTTTGCCTTGGCGGTCTTTTCCTGCGCCTTGGTCACGGACTTTTCTACGTTAGTCTCGCGGGCCTCCTGCTTGCGGGCGGTAGTAGTACCCTCAGTCTTCTTTGCGGCAGGCTTAGACGGCTTCTTCGCGGCCTCCTTGGCTGGGGCCTTAGACTTAGGCGCGCCGTTTGCCTCGAAGTAGTCGCGCCACTCCTTATCTACGGAGCTAGGGTCCTTGGAGTACTGCTGGAACTGCTCGTCTATCAGCCACGCGTTGGGGCCGAAGATATTCGATGTGCTCACGGCAGGTATTCGCCTCATTTCTCTGCTTTAAAATGGTCGTTTATTCGACTTTAGTGCGGCCTTTGGACAAGCGCATAGGCCGCTCGCCAAAGAGTCTGCCTACATGATACGGGTCATACCCCTAAACTCACTATGTTAGGGGTATCAATAGCCCCACTTAACGGTTCCCGGCTACCCCTAGGCTTGGGTGAGGGGAGAAAGCTGCTCGCCGGCATGCTCGATGACCTGCTTGGCCAACTTGCGGTTGGCGGTGGTGCCCAGCACGGCGCCGATGCCCATGGGCATGAGCTTGCTGATCCACGCCCACTTCAGGCGCTTGGTGATTTGCTTGGTAAAAAGCTTGGTCAAGCGGCCGTTGATGCCAGACAGCGTCGGGCCGGAGAAGCGGGAGAGGCTAGCGGCCGAGCGCATGCCCGCCACGCTATTGAGATCGCCCACAAAGGTATCCACCAAAGCGGAGCCCTTCGAACCGGTCAGCACCACAAGTACAAGGGCGCGGCGGCGCTCGGGGGACTTGATGTCATCGCCACGCAGGTAGGCCGAAGCCAAGATGTACCACGCGGCCGCCTCCAAGAAGACCACGGATTCGCCGGCGATGGTAGCTGTGCCGGTTACCAAACCGACACCAGGGATGGCAGCGGAAGCACCGGCGGCCGCACCGGTGCCGGAGGTGATATTGAGGAAGTGCTTGTCAATGAGCTCCTGCAGCTGCTGCGGGCTCGCGTCTTTATTGCGCTTCTTTAAGTTCTCGACGTACTTGATAATGACGCCGGACTGCACGGCCACTGCGCGGTCCAAGGAATTGAGGAGCGCGGAGGTAAAACGGTTGGTATCTTCCGGATCGATGTCATAGGTATCGATGGTGTCGACCTCGGCGGAGTTGTCCTTTTTGTCTTTAGTAAAGAAACCCATGTGTCCTTCTCTTTTGCTAAAACTTATCTGCGCCCAGCATAGTAAAGGCTCTATTTATGCGCCGCCGCGCCGCTTTGAGATCGCCGAGGGCGTGCAAGCAACCTAAGCTAGTGAGTATGGTTACGCCGCACGAGAACAACCGCGATTCCGGGGGTTTCCCTCTGGAAGAGTCTTCCGCGGCGGCGCGCCTGAAAGCGGAGCAGGCCCACGAACGCGCCCGCCGCGCGCACGAAGAGGCCCAAAACGCCCTGGCCGATGAGCTCACCGTCCGCACTACCTCCGGGTGGGTGCGCGGCGTTATAGAGGAGGACCTGCGCACCGATCGCCCCATTAGCGCCGGTCCGGTGCTCACTTGGCGCGGCATCCCCTTCGGCGATACCACCGCCGGGGACAACCGCTTCCGCGCCCCGCAGCCCGCACCGGCTTGGGATGGCGTGCGTGATTGCAGCCAGTTCGGACCACCGGCCCCGCAGCCCACGTATTCCTGGACCGACCGTATTATCGGCTCCGAGAACTGCCTGCACCTCGACATCGTGCGCCCGCGCACCGAAGAGAAGCTTCCCGTGGTGGTCTACCTGCACGGAGGCAGCTTCATTATGGGCTCGTCCCATATGCTCATGCTCCGCGGCTTTGAGCTCGCCACTCGCATGGACGTGGTCTACGTATCCATTAACTTCCGCCTCAACTCCCTGGGCTATTTGGATTTGCGCAGCCTGGGCGGCGACTGCAGCGCTAACCCGGCGGTGGCCGATCAGATTCTGGCGCTGCAGTGGGTGCGCGACAATATCGCGGCCTTTGGCGGCGATCCTGATTCCGTCACCCTCATGGGCGAATCGGCCGGCGGCGCGGCGGTTCTCACCCTTATGACGAGCCCGCCCGCGAAGGGCCTATTCCACCGCGCCATTGCCCAGTCCCCGCCGATTGCGATGATCCATTCCCGCGCCCAGTCCACCTTGTGGGCGCGCGAGCTGGTCCACCGCATGGCCTTGCCCCGGCGCACCTCGGTGGAGGACCTGCGCCAGGAGAACTTTGCCGATCTGGTGCGCTCGGGTCAATCCATGATGTGGCGGGCCGGCGAGCTCATTCACCTCAATTCCTGCTACGCGCCCACGGTGGATGATGAGCTCATTCCGGAACACCCCATCGCCGCCTTTGAAAACGGGCATCAGCACCAGATTCCGCTGCTCATCGGCACGAACTCGGACGAGGCTAGTTTTGGCAAATTCCTCTTCCAGCGCCAAAGCTCCCGCGAGCGCGCCGCCTTGCGCCTTCTGGCTTCCTTCGATCCCCAGCACGCCCCCGAGGTCGTGGCCGCCTATGACGGCGCGGTGGCCCGGGAGGACTTTGCGCACCTGCTTGCCGACGCCCTCTTTTGGGCACCCTCCACCCGCATCGCCACCGCGCATGCGCAGGCGGCACCAACGTGGATGTATCGCTTCGACTTCGCCTCTGCCGTGCTCAAGTGGCTGGGCCTAGGAGCCATGCATTCGATGGAGCTGGGCAATGTCTTCGGTGACCCTTACTCCTCGCGCGCGTCTTTCCTTACCAATTGGGGCTCGCGTGCGGAGATGGAAGAACTTACCGCCACCATGCAGCAACACTGGTCTGCCTTCATCCATGGCGGCCGCCCGGAGATGAGCTGGCCACGCTACGGGTCCACTCAGCGCGCCACCATGATCTTCGATGCCGAGGCCTATATTGAGCATGCGCCGCATGAGCTCAAGCGACAAGCCTGGGAGGGATACCACATGTTGGAGTGGGGAAGTGGGCGCCCGGAGCTGGTGAGATCTTTGGGCTTCCAACCATCCGGGTGGGAATAACGGTAGACTCCACAGTGACCGCGGGCGGCGGCTTGCCTACCGTGGGAACCTCTGCTTCCGAAGGATGGATTTTAAACCACCATGAGCTTTTTCGAAGATATTGCTTCTGCATTGGATGCCGAGGGCATCGAGTCCCGCGTCAACGACGACGTCATGTTCGTTCCAATCACCTCTGATCTGGAAATCCAATTTATTGAAATCGATCCGCTTCTCCCCGCCGCGAACGTCTACATTGCCGCGGCGGATGTTGATGAAGACGATGAAGAATTTGAGGCAGTCCTTGTCTCCGTCGCCTTCTCTGTAGATGATGCCGTGGAGGCGGTGTCCCGCCACATCGCCACCGACCAGGTGGTCACCGTCCTGCGTGACCTGCTGGAGGGCACCGATGAGCGCATCGCGGAACTAGAATTTGCCCAAGATGAGCTCAACCCGCACCTCGTCGTGGCTGAAGTGGCCAATGACTCGGAGCTGCGCGTGCTCGTGGAAACCATCGACGGCGTCCCGTCCGCCATCGTCCGCTTCCTCGCCTTTGACTTCGACGAAGACGATCTCGATGACATGGAGGATGAGGCAGTCGCCCTCGCCTGGGAAGTGGACGAAGAGGATGAGGACCTCGACGAGGCTGACCGCCTTGCTCTCTTTGATAACGCCGAGTTTGATGACGTTCCCATCGTGGAGGTTCCCGCCGAGGCCCTTGAGCTTGGCACCTACACCGACTTCGATCGCCTCTTTGATGTCCTAGGCCTCGTCTCCGAGCAGGCCCTGGACTGGGAAGCACAGCTCGTTTCCTTCGATGACGAAGACTACGAAGAGCCCGATGTCTACGACATCTTCGGCGAAGACGACGAGGACGAAGATGAGTATTACTTGGACGGCGACGATGCCGACCTGGACGACGAATCCGCCGCCCCCGCAGCCGACGAAAAATAGCCCCCGCCTCCCCATAGCCCAGCCCCGCCGCCTTCCGCGGCCAGGCTGGGCCTTTCCCGTTTTAGGGGCCCTTTTGTGTTGCTACTTTCGCGCGCCGCCAATTAGGCTTTAGGGCATCCCCAGCCTGCAGCTGGAAATCCGCCCTAAACCTAGCCTTGTGAGGAGGAGAAGACCATGGCGATGACCCGCGATACCACGTGGCGCTACGTCTTTGTTGTAGTAGCCGTGGCACTCTCGCTTGCCGCGTGGTTATGCACCGTCTTTGGGGTGTACTCCACGGTAAATATGACTTTCGAGTCCTACCTGACCGCCAGCGTCTGGGTCCTCCTCCTAGCGGCCGCGGTGCTGCTATATACCTCGCAGCATGGGCTGGTGCCTAACTGCATCCTCCTGTATCCGATCTTCGGCGCCTCCATCAACCTGCTGTTGGGCTCGTTGACGGTGCGCACGCAGGTGCCGATGTTCTTCGATGCTGTCGGCACCGCCATCGTCGCCATCATCGCCGGTCCCGTGCTCGGCATGGCCACGGGGCTTACCACCACCGTATTGGGCGGAGCGTACTTTGCCTATAATCTCGCCTTTGCGCCCGTAGGTATCTTTATCGGTGCCGCAGTAGGCCTGCTGGCTCGCCGCGGGGTATTCAACAAGCTGTCCTGGATCATTTTCTCCGGCCTCGGAATAGGCATCGGCTCCGGCGTGATGAGCGTGTACGTACTCATCTTTTCCTTCAGTGGTCACCCACGCAAGGGGCCACAAAACCTCACCAAGTTCTACGAGATGATCGTCCAAGACGAGCGCCTGGCCATCATCTTGCAGGGCCTTACCTCGGACATTCTGGATAAGGTCTTTACCGTCCTCATCGCCTGCTTGGTCCTGCGCTTTATGCCAAAGGCAATCGCCCGCCACTATACGGTGACCTTCAACCACGAGGTGATGAAGAAGGTGCTCCACGCGCCTGACCCGCATGCAGAGTCAGACGCATCTGCGCAGTCAACACAACAGCGAGCGACCGCCTAGGCGGCTTGGCTGAAGCCGGCGAAGAGCGACTCGGGGGAGTGGACCGGCTGATAGGAGCTATCCACGAGCCACACATAAGTGGCATTCGGGCCACGGGAGACCTCGTGGACTGCACCCACCATCTCTGCCGGCACGAGCGTGCGTATCCAGCCCTCGGCCACAGCTGGATCTACCGGCTGACCAAAGTTCTCGGTAATGCGGATGGTAATCAGATACGCCGGAATGCGGTCTTGCCCAAAGCCACGCACGCGGGCCTTCACGCGCGCACCCACGCGGTGGCGGGTAATGCTCATGCAATACTCTCCGCCCGGTCCACCGGCGGGCGTCGGCAGTTGCTTTATCGGTGGGCGCCAGGTGGGAGTAGGGCGCGCCAGGGAGCGCGGGTGGTGCATGATGGCGGCGATGGAATTGATGGTGTCATATTCGTGGTAGAGCAAGTCCGCCGCAATCTCGGAAGCGGACTGAGGCAGGTTCATCGCGGTGGGCTGGGGAAACTTCTTTTGTACGTTGTGCATGGCCATCACACTAGAACCCAACGCGGACACAACCCCACCAAAAACAAACATATGTTCGAACATAAGTCGCAAATGGCTTTCCCTGACGCCAAGGATTAGAGTTGCAGCCGATATGATGAATACACGCAGTGGGGAAGTAGAACACGAGGAAGCGCCCAAGATTCCGCGCGAAATCTGGGTCATGGTCACGGCCGCCTTTATTATCGCTTTGGGCTATGGCCTTATCGCCCCGCTGCTTCCGCAGTTCGTGGTGAGCTTCGATGTCTCCATGGCTGCCGCGGGCCTAGTGGTCTCCATCTTCGCCGCCTCGCGCCTTATCTTCGCGCCCATGTCCGGATCGCTTGTGGATCGCGTCGGCTCGCGCCGCGTCTATCTTATCGGGCTCATGACCGTCGCGGTGACCACGGGTCTAGTCTCCATTGCACAAAGCTACTGGCACATCGTGGCCCTGCGCGCCCTGGCCGGGATTGGCTCGACCATGTTCACCGTCTCCGCCATGGGGCTTATCGTGCGCATGTCTCCGCCGACGATTCGCGGCAAGTGCTCTGCCACCTACGCCACGGCCTTCCTGCTCGGTAACGTCGCCGGCCCGGTTCTTGGTGCCAGCCTGTCCTTCCTGGGTTTCCGATGGCCATTTTTCATCTACGGCGTGGGCGTGGCACTGGCCGCGTTCGTCGTCTGGTGGCAAATGCCTCGCGTCAACCACAAGCAGGCCAGCCAGGATAAGCTGCCGCCCATGCGCCTGCAGGAGGCCTGGGGCGATACCGCCTACCGCGCGGTGCTGACCTCCAACTTTGCCCATAGCTGGATCAACATGGGAGTGCGCGTATCCGTCCTGCCGCTTTTTGCCGCCTCCATCTTCCACAATGGCGCGGCCGCCTCCGGCCTGGCGCTCGCAGTCTTTGCAGCCGGCAACGCCATCGTGTTGCAGTTCTCCGGCAAGTGGTCCGATATCCACGGCCGCAAACCACTTATCCTCATCGGCCTCGTCGGCTCCGCCATCTTCATGGTGCTCATGGGCATGGCCACCAGCGTGTGGTTCCTCCTGCTCGTCTCTGCCTTCGCCGGCGCTTCTTCCGGGCTTATCAACCCCTCCCAGCAGGCCGCGGTGGGCGACATCGTGGGCAATGACCGCTCCGGCGGCAAGGTGCTATCCACCTTCCAGATGGCCGGAGACTTCGGCCAAATCTTGGGCCCCATGCTCATTGGCCTGCTTGCCGACGCCTCCGGCTTCCCCCTCGCCTTCACCGTCTGCGGTGCCATCGCCTTCATCGGCATCATTGCCTGGGCATTCAGCCGCGACCCGCACGCCGGGGTGGGGAACAAGCCGAAGCGAGTTCCGCAGGAGAAGTAGGCACTTATTCTCGGCTAGAGAATTTCAGCCAATTGGGAAACGCAAAGGTAAACGAAGGCAACGGAGATTACCGCCATCAAGGTGTTGACGATCCAGCCGTTTCTCCATTGTTTCGGGGTGTGTTTGGTATTCAGCAGGACCAAGAGGGTAAGGCCTAAGAACGGCATAAACAATGCGCCCAGGACGCCGTAGGCGATGATGAGTCCGGTTGGCTTTCCAAGGAGCAAAAGCAGCATTGGTGGGAAAGTTAGCCAGATGAGGTAAGCGCGGTAATACTTTCCACCAGTACTGGTCCGGGGATCGCCTTGCGGGATCTTTTTGAGGTGACCGATGTAGTCGGCAAACATCAGGGATACACCGTTCCAAACACCAAGGCAGGAAGAGAACGCGGCGGAGAAGAACCCGACGATGAACAATTTGGACATGAAAGTCCCGTAGCGTTCCTCTAGTACGTCCGCCATATCAACGAGACCCTGATCATTATCGGAGACCGCGACGTTGGCGCTGTAGAGGAGTTCAGCACCCAGCGCGAGTGTGGCTAACACAAAAATTCCGGTAACTGCGTATGCCACCGCATTGTCCATGCGCATGACCTGCATCCATTTCGGTGTGTACCATTCCTTTTCTCGCAGCCAGTAGCCATAAGCGGCAAGCGTGATTGTGCCGCCCACTCCGCCGGCGATGGACAACACGTAGACGAAGGAGCCATCCGGAATCTGCGGTACCAAACCGCCGATAACTTCGGGAAGGTTCGGGGCCGTAATGGCTGCGATACCCACCACGGTGACAAACATGATTCCGACCAAGATGGCTGATAGCTTCTCGAAAAGCTGATACCGCCCAAGCCAAGTTAGAGTAAAGCAGGATATTCCGGCAATAATTGCCCACATTTCTAGGCTGGTACCTGGGAAAAGAGCGCTAAGAGCGAGACCAGCGCCGGACATCGATGCAGCACCGTAGACAAGACCCCAAATAACGATATAAGGGGCAAAATACCAGGAAGTCCACCGTCCCAACTCGCGCCAGCCATGGAACATCGTGTTTCCGGTAGCAAGGCTATACCGACCGACGCCTTCGACCAGCACAATTTTCATAATTGTTCCGATAATGACCGCCCAAAGGAGTGCGTAGCCATAGCGTTGACCGGCAATCATGGTGGCAACTAGGTCGGCTGCGCCGACGCCTGTTGCGGCCGCAACTAGCCCCGGACCGACCAGGGTCCATTTCACTCTTGTCTGGTCGGTTGATTCTGTGTCGTGCTTGCCCCCTGCAGGCCGGGCGGAATTCGATTCGCTGGTCTGGCTCATAGCACCCTCTCGATTGATTGTGTTTCTAATCACTATAGGGAGAGTGCTGTCTAGTATCAGGAAAACGAGGAATTCAATTCCTCGAGCGGAGATTTAAGCCACCGTTCTTCCCGCAGCATAGAGAGCCTTGGGCATTGACCTCTGGAGCTTCCACTCAAATTGAATTGGCTTTTCTCCATGGTGGGAAACATAATCCACTGCACCGAGGTAGGTATATGCGCTCGCTGTCCCTACTTTGTTTTTCTTGGTAAAGCGCGAGGCAATGAGAGTTTTTCCATCTCGCTCCTGATGGCCGATATATCGCCTAGCCGCCTTTGATTTCAAAGTCGTTGTCGATTGAGATTCCCAGTGCAACAGATCGGGTGCTATTGGATAGTCTCGGTAATTCGTGGAGGCACTGACTTGCTCGTCCTTTTGAAACGTCACCAAGAAAAGATCAGTGTTGATATCGGGAAAATATTTCACACCTTCGCGTGGCAGGTTTACAAGCTGGTGAAGGCTTCCCGACTCTAAAGCACCAATAAGCTCGGCCAACGAGTAATCCGCATGCGTCTCCAAAACTGAACTATCGCTATGTTGTGGAACGATGCGTGAGGAGTCACTGCTCAGTCGCATAACCTGCTCCAATTCCCAAGCAACTTGTGGATGCTGGCGCAAAATCGTCAAGGCCGCGTCATAGGATCCAGGGTGCGGAGAATTTGAGTTTGCCCAGAATCCGAGTACGAGCATTCGGGTGAAGGCCTGGTCGGACGGCTCCATGTCGGCGTAGTGAAGACTTGGGGTGCAAAGGATGCGCAGATAGGCATCGATTCGGTGTGGATCGTTGACGTGAAGGAAGACTCGAATTCTGTTAAGTAGAAATGATTCGGTCTCATCGGCCTTTTGCTCTAGTAGGCCTTCTTCTCGAAGAAGCCGTGTCCACGAATATTTCGACGGGCGGTAGATATCCTCTAGTTGCAGGTTAGAATCCTCAAGGAACTCTTTGAGATTCGTGGTTCGAATTTCAGAGAGCAATGCACGCACTTTCCGTAAGGAATTTCGTGAGACCTTCTTAACGTTTCGGAGAACCTGCTCGGTCGTCGATTGGTCGAACTGGATATGCGAACCCGGTGGGGTGGTGGGGAAGCCCTGCTCAATTTCTTCAGCTAAGCGCTTGCCCCGCTTCCGGGTTAAGGCATGGAATTTTCGCTCAAAATCAAAATCGACGTGCTGCTGTCCAATGAAATCGAGAATGACGCAGGAGTCCTTGCCTGGAGATAGACGAAGACCACGACCCAGTTGTTGTAGAAAGACCACAGGGCTTTGTGTCGGGCGGAGCAAAAGAAGGGTGTTAACAGAAGGAATATCAACGCCCTCATTAAATATATCTACAGAGAACAGGACTTTGACGTCGCCAGTCTCCAGATCTTTGATGGCCCGAGCACGCTCGGTGGCGGTGAGATCGCTTGTGACAGCTCGCGCTGGGATTCCAAATTGCTGGAATTGCCGCGCCATATATTCTGCGTGGGCAATCGTGACGCAAAAGCCGATAGCTTTCATCTCTGAGAGATCGAAGATGCGTCGGTTTAGCTCGTTAACAATGAAGCGGGTGCGCTTTTCTCCCGCTTTGATGTAGAACTCGGAGAGCTCTTCGGTGTTGTAGTCCTTTTTGCCTCGGCTCCATGTCAATGAGGAAAGGTCCGTTCCGTCGGCAATCCCGTAGTAATGCATGGGGACTAAAAGCTGTAGACGCAATGCATCCCACAAACGAAGTTCATGAGCTACGCGATAGTCAAAGTATTTCTGGACGTTTTCTCCATCACCACGTTCTGGTGTTGCCGTTAAACCCAGGAGCTCTTGTGGCTGGAGGTGGTCCAAAAGTGCTTTATAAGTGGGGGCTTGTGCGTGATGAAACTCGTCGATTATTACGACATCAAAATGGTTGCTACTTAGGTTTTGTAAACGGGAAGCGCTGAGAGATTGCACGCTGGCGAACACATAGTCCCAGCGGCGAGGCTGAGCGCCGTCGACTAGCAGCTCGCCAAAGTCCGCATCTTTAAGCACTTCCTGGAATGTCCGGCGGGCTTGTTGAAGAATTTCTTTCCGGTGTGCAACGAAAAGCAGCCGAGGGCGTCGCTTCCATTGTTCGCATAGGTTCCGGTAATCCAATGCGGCAACTACCGTCTTTCCTGTTCCTGTAGCAGCAACCAGGAGGTTCCTATGTCGATCTTTTACCTCACGCTCTGAGCGTAGCGCCTCGAGCATCTCTTCTTGGTAGGGGTAAGGAGTTACCTCAAGGCCAGATAACTCCAGTTGGCGAAGCGCCCCGGAGTTTTCGCCACCCTTGGCGACGCGAAGAGACCGCTCGAGTCTCTCCATGTCGCGATTAGGGTCGAAGGTCTTGAAATGACTGTCGTGCCAGTAGCTATCGAAAGTCTTGATGAACTTATCGATTACTTCAGGAGTCGCGGTATTGGACCCGCGGACATTCCACTCCCAACCATCGACGAGAGCAGATCGGGAAAGGTTGGAACTGCCGATAAAGGCAGTATCGAACCCGGATTTTCGGCGGAACAGCCAAGCTTTGGCATGAAGGCGAGTGGATTTGTGCTCATAGCAAATCTTTACTTCGGCCTGATATTTCTCAACCAATCGCTTGAGCGCTGCTGCGTCGGATGCACCGCAGTAGGTAGAAGTGAGTAGCCGGAAAGGGATCTCGTTATCGCGAAGGTACTCGAGTTGTCTATCAAGAACGCTGATGCCGGAGTTCTTGATGAACGCACAGAGCAGATCAACCGAATCAGCAGTTTTGATTTCTCTCTCGATTTCGCTGGTTAAACTAGATTCTCCTTGGGCGTTAGTGAATAGTGCACTCTTGGTGAGTGAAACATCCGGAAGCAGGGGAGGGTCCGCCAATCCGGAGTTGTATACGGCGTAGAGGAGTTCTTCGGAATCAATCTCTTCATCTTCACCCAGTAGAAGCGCGATGTTGTTGATTAGGGCAACCCGGTCTTCGGGTGACTTTAAACCGTATAGCCGTCGCTCTAGAAGTGAACCAATGTGTTGTGAAACCGCCGAGGTATAGCGGCCATGAGCTTCTTCATCGGAGCTTCTTCCAATACCGAATCCTGCAGCAGGATGTTGGTTTAACGTTTCGTTCATGCGTTCACGGATTCGGGCCGTAATAGGGGTCTCGTAAACGCCGAAAGGTAGGGAAGAGTCAGGGTTAGTACTCATAATGACCAAATTCTAAATGCTACGAAATGCAAATTGGCTGATTCAAGGATTGGCGAAGTAATTTTTCTCCAGGCGGTGTTGCCCTTCAGTGATTTTGAGGCATGGCATTCACTAGAGTTCTTTGGTCTCAATTAAGAAGAGCAATCCCCGCAGTCTAAATTTTTATCCCTGTTGATTGGAGACTGGATTGAGAAGTCCAAAATGGCTACGAGATGAGATTCTGTTGGTCGCCGAAATCGGAATCCGTTTAGGATGGCCAGCTACAGGACCTAAGGAGGAAATATCTCGGGTTTCCAAACTACTGGCTAGGGGAGTCATGTATGGAGACGAGTTCCAGCCAGGTCCTAAATTTAGGAATGTCAACGGCGTGAGCCGAAAATACTTTGATCTCTACTCGGCGCGACCCTCCTATGAAGGGCAAACGACAAACGGAGGCAAGGCAACGCAGGAAATCGCAGCGTTGGCGGAATCCGATCCGCAATTGGTAGTGCGTTTGGCGGAGGATATCCGCCGCATGCTGGCAGAAGGAAAATACGAAAGGAAGAATCTTTCTTTTCTCAGCTGTGACTAGAAGCAATAGCTTCTACTGCCGGGATATCTGCGGGAGCCCACGCCAGGTGTGCGGCCTCTGTGGAGGTAACCCATTTTGTAGCGTCGTGATCGGTCAGGCGTAGGTCGCCGTCGACAAGCGTGCAGTAGAAAGTGGTTAGCTCAATGGTCGCAAAATCGTACTCGTAGGTTGTTGTCGTCACTTTCTGGCCGACCTCGGCAATGAGGTTGAGCTCCTCGCGAATTTCTCGCGCTAGAGCTTGCTCAGGAGATTCGCCAGGCTCGATCTTTCCACCAGGAAATTCCCAATGGCCTTCCAGGGGCTTGCCTGGTTTCTTGCGGCAGGCGAGGAACCGCTCGCCGTCGTGGAAGACGGCGCCAACGACGCGAATGGGGTTAGACATGACTCCATTGTGCCTTGGATCTCGAAAACATCTAGACAGTGAGCTGTTACTTAGATAACATATCCCCAATGTTCGCGTAAGGCTGTCACGCGGGCTTGATTTTTGTATGCAAGCTTGAGGAGACGGTTTTACTGTGACTTCTACCGAATCTGTCTACACCTCGCACCAGAGCCATGACGGGGAAATCCCGCAGCCTGGGGGACGGTGGAAACTCTTTTTATATAGCGCCATCGGCGCGTTCGTATTCTTCCTGCCGGTGACGTACCAGGATAAGCGCTCCATTCCTTTGGATCACATGGTCACCATGGTGCGCGAAGGAATTCCGGCGCTGGTGCCGTGGATTATCTTTGCTCTTGCTGTCTACGGCACGGTGCGCAGCTTTACCACCGGGGCGTTTAAGGAAAGCGCGCTGCAAGCGGTCTTTGCGTTGCTCAACATTGTGGGTGCGGTGGTCTCCTTCCTTATGGTCATCGATGCGCTGCCGTGGGTCCTGGGCGATGAAGACCTGGTGCCGTTCCTCTGGAACTCCATTGCGATTCCGGTGGGCCTCATCGTGCCGATTGGCGGTGCTTTCTTGGCATTTTTGATTGGCTTTGGCCTGCTGGAATTTGTCGGTGTGCTCATGCAGCCAATCATGCAGCCGGTGTGGAAGACACCGGGGCGCTCCGCCATTGACGCGGTGGCCTCGTTCGTGGGCTCGTATTCGCTGGGTATTTTGGTCACGGACCGCGTTTATCAAAAAGGTGGCTATACCGGTAGGGAAGCAGCGATTATTGCCACCGGGTTTTCGACGGTCTCTGCGGCCTTTATGGTGATCGTCGCCAAGCAGCTAGACCTGATGAACATTTGGGGTACCTACTTTGCGGTCACGCTGATAGTGACCTTCTTGGTGACGGCTATTACGGTGCGTATTCCGCCGCTGCGCACCATTCCTGATGAGTATTGCGAGGGTGTAAAGCCTGACCCAGAGAAGTCGATAGAGGGCTCGCGCATCAAGAACGCGTGGCGCGAAGCGATGCTGGCTCTGCAGCGCGCGCCATCCCTGCCCGCAGCAATTTGGGAGAACCTGCGTGATGGTGTGCGCATGGCAGCGGCCATCGTGCCGTCCATTATGTCGGTGGGCCTTATTGGCCTGCTGCTGGCGCGCTTTACGCCCCTCTTTGAGTGGATCGGCTACCTGTTTTACCCGTTCGCGTGGGTAGTGCAGCTGCCGGAGCCGGTCCAGGCCGGCAAGGGCGCGGCCATGGGTATTGCGGAGATGTTCCTGCCCGCCACCGCAGTGGCAGGCAGCGACAGCATGGTGCTCAAGTTCGTCATCGGCGTAGTAGCAGTCTCCGCCATCATTTTCTTCTCCGCGCTGGTGCCGTGCATTCTGGCCACCAAGATCCCGGTGAAGCTGACCCATCTGGTCATCATCTGGTTTGAGCGCGTGGCGCTGACCATTCTTATCGCCACCCCGATTGCACACCTGCTGTTTTGATAAGTTGAACCCAAGACGGGTAAGAGGATCGATATCGCTGGAGGGAAATGATGCTTATAGCCACTATCGCAGCTGAGGTAGCTTTTTGGCTGTGCTTAGTGGCTGGCTGCCTCTTGCGCTATGTGTTTAATCTGCGCAAACTCGGCTTGATACTTATGGCCGCGACCCCAATTATCGACCTGCTGCTCTTAGTATTTTTCTATGTGAGCCTGAGCCAAGGTGGTACGGCGCAGTTTATGCACGGTTTCGCGGCTTTTTATATTGCCTTTTCAGTTGTCTTTGGCAAAGACATTATTGGGTTCGTCGACCAGAAAGTTTCTGGCGCCAACCCTCGCACAGGGCCTAAAGATGACCAGCGCAGTTTCACACAGTGTGTCCTCGCAAGTGTTGGCGCAGCGCTTTTGCTGTTAATAGGAAATGTGGTGACTGGCTTAGCGGGTAGCTTCTGGCTTGTCTACTGGCTCATCGCCGTCGCCTTTACTCCCGCTATGTGGTGGGGAGTCCAACGTTGGATGAGTAAGAAAGCTACCCGTTAAACTGCACGGCCCAGGTAAAACCAAACGCCGTTGGGGTTTAGCTAGTGAGGTGGGCCGTTACGATGTCGTCGATAAGCCGCGCCGCTGCCTTGGCGGTGCGGTTATCTATGTCAAAGGTGGGATTGAGCTCAACGACGTCCACCAGGGCCAGCTTGCCCGTTCGCGCAATAGCCACGGCCATGGCGCGGATGCGCTCATAACTGACGCCCAGGGACGCCGGTGCGGATACGCCCGGCGCGGTGGAGGCTGGCAAAACGTCGAGGTCGATGGACAGGTGGACCTTGTCCTTTCCCTCGGTGGCTCGGGCGGCAAGCTCGCCGCACTCGGCCGGCGAGAGGTTGACCAGCTCTTCGTCCAGGGTGATGGCCACGCCGAGGGACTCGGCTTCGTCGAAAAGCACCGCCGTGTTATTGGGGCGGGAGATACCCAGCACGGTGTAGTCGAAGTCATCGGTGAGCTCCGAAATCTGCTTGAACGGGGTGCCGGAGGTGGCTTGATCGGCGCGGCGCAGATCGAAGTGGGCGTCCAAGTTGATGATCTTAGTGGCGCCTACCGCACGGTAGAGGCCGCGGTGGGAGCCAAAGGCGGTCTCGTGACCGCCGCCCAGAATGATGGGGAGGGTGCCGGCTTCGACGAGTTCCTGGACCTTATCGGAGAGCGCATCGTGGGCGCCGTCGAGGTCGTCGGCTTGGGTGGTGATCGTGCCGGCGTCGGCAAGCGCATGCGTATGGTGCACCGCCAAGGAACCCAGTGCGGAACGCAGCGCGGCCGGGCCTGCGGCTGCACCCTGGCGGCCGCCGTTGCGCAGCACGCCCTCATCGGAGGCAAAGCCCACCAGGGTTATCGGGGCGGGGGAGTCGGTGGACTGATTGATAACGCTATGCCAGCGGGCATGCTCTGGGCCCGGGCCATCGGAGCGACCGGACCATTCGGGGGCGGGGGTGAAAAGTTCAGCTTTTTCGGTGTTCATGGTTATCGATGTTAGGCGGGGAATTACATCAGCGCAGCGATGCCGTAGGCAAACGGTGCGGCGATGACGGTGGACAATATGACGCGCTCGAACCAGATTATGATGATGTTCTTAATGCTCAGTGGAATGTCCGTGGCCAGCACGGAAGGCACCATAGAGGAGAAGAAGAATACCTGGGAGACTGACACCATGGCGATAATAAGCCTTAGGACATCGGACTCCGCGCCGGCAACCAAGGTGGCTGGCAGGAAGAGCTCAGATAGGCCAATGGCGAGTGCTTCGGAGCCAAGGCCCGGATCCGGCACTCCCAAGATCCACAGCACGGGGTAGAACAGGTAGCCAAAATAGGTAAAGAACGGGGTGTAGAAGGCGACTACCAAGCCAAGGAAGCCTACGGACATGATGCCTGGTAGAACCTGCATGGTCATGAGCAAGCCATCGCGAAAGTTGTGCCACAGTACCTTCCAGAGCGGTGGCGAATCACGGAGAACTGTCTTAGCTTCTTCCCAGGCAGCGTGCGCACGGCTGTCATCGACCTCGGATTCCGGGTTGGGTTCCGCGCCGGGGTAGTAGTCTTCTGGGATGGTAGCGATGGGTGGAATGCGCACCATGATTATTGTCACCAGGAAGGTGACGATGAGGGTGGCTCCGAAATACATACCCCACACACTCATGAGGTCAAGGGCGCGGGCAATGACCACCATGAATGTGGCGGAGGCGGTAGAAAAGCCGGCTGCGATAATGGCAGCTTCCTTGCCGGTATATCCACCGGCTTTATAGACGCGGTTAGTTACGAGTAGCCCCAGCGAGTAGCTGCCGACGAAGGAGGCCACTGCATCGATAGCAGAGCGGCCCGGTGTCTTATAGAGAGGACGCATGATGGGCTGGACCCATACGCCCATGTACTCCATGAGGCCGAAACCGACGAGCAGCGCGAGGAAAATGGCGCCTACTGGTATCAATAGGCCAACGGGAATGACCAGCTTATTGAGGAGGAAGGGGCCAAGGTCTTCTCTAAAAATAAAATCCGGACCAAAGTCGAACACCAGCATGACCGTGATGACAACTGCCAAGATATTCAGAAATGAAAAGACCGCGCGGGCTGCAGAAGTCTTCCACCCTCCGGTGATAAAGGGCGTGACGGCGCCGGCGATGATAAGCAGCAGCACTACGTACTTGGAGCCGCTACCTAGGGTGTCAGAAATCCAACCCACCAGGTGATCTAGCAGGATGGTGTTTTCTCCTCCGAAGGGAAAGGGGACGAAGAAGGCGAAGATGCCGAGTCCGCTATATACAAAGAACCGCCAGGTGTTTTTCACCGGAGGGGTGGCGATTTCAGCACGGGGATTCTTGGTGTCAGTCATGGTGTTTCCATTTCAGAATCATCCGCGGGCCGGCTCAGCAAGCCACTCGGGGATAAGGGAGTTATGCTCGCCTAGCTGCGGAGCTGGCTCTGGTGAGCGGGAGCCGGTCAAGCGCAGAGGAGAGCTTAAGGTGGTGAACCCATCGGATTCGGTGAAAAGCACGTCGCGCTCGGTGCCAACTTCTCCGTGCAAGGCCTCATCGACGGAATGCACCGGCGCAGTGGGGACTCCGTGCTCCTGGAACAGCGCGAGCGCTTGCTCGACGGTCTTGCCCCGCAGGGCGTCCTCGATGATGGAACGGATCTCTTCGCGGCGCTCCTTGCGAGCGGCGTTGGAGTTATATCGCGGGTCATCGACCATGTACTCCAAGCCCAAGGCACGCGTGAGGCAGCCGAAGAGCTTCTCATTCAAGATGGCAATGACCACCTCGCCATCGTCTACACGGTAAGTACTGAAGGGAACCGTCATGGCATGGTCGCTGCCGACGGCCGTAGGTACCTCGTCCTCGTAGAGGTCGCGCATGGCCACCGACTCTAGAATGGAGACAAGGGAGTCAAACATAGCGACGTCCACGTGCTGCCCGCAGCCGGTTCGGTGGCGCTCTTGCAAGGCGCCGAGTGTGCCAATGGCGCCGTAGAGTCCGGGGATTAGATCTCCCAGACTGATTCCTACGCGGGTTGGGCGCCCTCCCGGCCAGCTGGTAATGGACATGATGCCGCTCATAGCTTGCGCGACGAGATCGTAGGCTGGTGCCTTGCTCATCGATCCGGTTTGACCAAAACCGCTAATACTGGTGACGATGAGCTGCGGGTTGAGCTCCATGAGGGATTCGGGAGAAATGCCCAGCTTTTCCATTACTCCCGGGCGGAAGTTTTCTACGAGGACGTCTGCGCGTTTGACTAGCTCGCGTAGAGTAGCCAGATCCGAATCCTCTTTCAGGTTTAGGGTGATGCCCTTTTTGGATCGGTTGAACAGCCGGTAATAGGCGGAATCACCATTGAAGTCTGGGCCAAAGTTGCGTGAATCATCGCCCCAAGGCGTTTCGATCTTGATGACCTCAGCTCCTAGATCTGCCAAGATCATGGAGCAAAAAGGGCCAGCCAGAACCCGCGACATATCCAGTACGCGCAGGCCTTCGAGGGAGTGTGGGTGTCCGGTGGTGACCATAGGGAACTCCTTTCGGGAAGGTGGTTTAGACAAAAGCGGAAAGGCCTGTAATGGATCGAGCCGCGACCAGTTGGTTGATATCGAAAGTGCCCTCGTAGGAGTAGATGGCCTCAGCATCACAGAAGTGCTTGGCGGCGGTGTAGTCAGAAATGATGCCGTTTCCGCCAAGCAGCTCTCGGCCAAGAGCAGCTGATTCGCGCATCAGCTTGGATACGTGTGCCTTTGCTAGAGCAGAGTGTTCACCACGGGTCTCTCCGCGAGCCTCCAACCGCGATAGGGCTGCCATCATGGACTCGGAGGCGATGAGATTGCCCAGGATGGTGGATAGCTTGGACTGGTTTATTTGGAAGCTGGCCAGTGGTTTTCCAAATTGGTTGCGATTAGCGGTGTATTCCAAGGCGGTATCGAGCACACCCATTTGTAGTCCCACTGCTTGCCAGCCCACCGTGGAGCGGGCGGACTTTAATACCTTGTTGGTGTCTTTGAAGGTATTGGCATGAGCCAGTTTGTAATCGTCTGGAACAAAGACGTCGTTTAGCGTGATATCAGCATTTTGGACGGCGCGAAGCGCGATGCGGTTTTCCATGAGGGTGGCCTTGTAGCCTTCCCAGGAGGTATCCACCAGGAATCCCTTGACATGGTTGTCCTCTGGGTCGCGAGCCCAGATGATGACGTAGTCAGACCATGTAGCGTTGCCGATCCAACGCTTGGCGCCGTTGAGGATCCATCCGCCATCGACCTTCCTGGCGGTGGTGGACATGTCTTGGGCGACATCGGAGCCAGCATCTGGCTCGGTGATTGCGAAGACGCCGGTCTTTTTCACCGCATAGATATCTGGGAGCCAACGCTTTTTCTGTTCTTCGGAGGCTAGTAGCTCGATTGAACCGGTAAACAGCCCATCCTGGCCGCTAAAGAAGGTGCCAACCGAGGCATCAGCGCGATGGATTTCTGCCGTGACGAGCCCAGCTAATAGGTGGGAGCGGCCTTGGTGGCGTACGAGGCTGATGATGTCGAGGTCTTGAATCGAGGGGAGTAATTCATGGGGGAATTCCGAACGGTTCCAGTAGTCGGTGGCGATAGGGCGAACCTTCTCGTGGGTCCAATCGCGGACCTTGTGCAGAATCTCAAGTTCTTCCGCGGGAAGGTCTTGTTCGAATCCGTAGAAGTCTCCGTCTGGGTAGCGGCCAGGCATAGGGTTCTCCAATCTCATGGGTAATCTGACGCACAATTGGTTTCAGAATGTAATCTGTGACACTCTGTGGGGGATAGGTTACGGAGTGCGGCAAGACGGAGCACTAGCTGAACCGTGTGGAAAGTCTTGTATGTGAGACTGTTAAAAAGTAAGTTATTTCTGTGTAGTAACAGTTATTGGTAGCGGAGGATGGGTGACAGTGGCTAAATCTCAGGTCCCAGCGGCAAGAAACGTGCTCGCTATTTTGCGGTTGCTTTCTACTATTGACGTCCCCATTTCTGCCAGTCGTATCCGTTCTGAGCTGGACCTACCGCGCTCGTCTACCTATCACCTGCTTAATGAAATGGTGGAGTCTGGCTTTGTAGTCCACATCGAGGAAAACCAAACTTACGGTCTTGGGCTTGCTGCATACGCCATGGCTTCGGCATATTCCACGCAACAGCCACTCGTACGACTAGCCACTAATCAACTGCGCGATATAGCAACGGTGGTGGCCGGCTCGGGCCACGTTGCGCGCATGTCTGGATCAGAGATTGTCTATTTGCAAGAGGTGCGAGCACCGGGGGCCGTTTCCTTGGTGACGGATAAGGGGGTGCGCTTGCCTGCGTATAAGACTGCTTCCGGAAAGATTATGATGGCCTACCAGTCAGACAGTGAGGTGCGTGCCGCCTTTTCCGATAAGGGGGCATCTGCCTATTTCTCTCCCTATAAGAAGCAGGTGGATGTCTTTCGTGCTCGTGGGTGGGCAGAGGAAAGGGAAGAAATTTCTAAAGGGCAAGCAACGGTCGCGGTAGCGGTTATGGATCACCTCAGACGCCCTTCCGCGTCACTGGCCGTGACCTTTTCCATAAACGAGGAAAACCTAGCGAAAGAGGGGGTGGTGGTGGACCGCCTAACGATATTGGCTAAGGATCTTTCTCGCCGTATCTATGGCAAAAAGTCCGCCGGTTAGGTTTCCCATCCTCACATGGCAAAAATATGATGTAGCATACATCTATCGCGTTGGGCTGTCGCGCGACACATTTTTAGCTATTGATCTAGTACAAGGAGATTGTCATGCCTAACGCCTACCCATCCACCGTGACCGTCAACGTTGGTGCGCTGAGCATCGAAGACGTCGTTGCTGTTGCCCGCTATGGGGCGAAGGTGGAAATTGCGCCCGAGGCTCTCGAAGAGGTAGCCGCGACCCGCGAGCGCGTGGAAGAACTAGCGCAGGATCCCACCCCGGTCTATGGCATCTCCACCGGCTTTGGTGCACTTGCCCGCCGCCACATTCCAGAGGAAATGCGCGCCCAGCTGCAGCTTTCCCTGGTGCGCTCGCATGCTGCGGGCACGGGACCGGAGGTGGAGGAAGAGGTCATCCGCGCGCTTATGCTCCTGCGCCTGTCCACCTTGTGTACCGGTCGTACCGGCGTGCGCCCCGTGGTGGTAGAAACCTATGCCAAGGCACTGAACGCTGGCATCGTTCCGGTGGTGCGCGAGTATGGCTCGCTCGGCTGCTCTGGCGACTTGGCGCCGCTGGCACATTGCGCGCTGGCCCTGCTGGGCGAGGGCGAGGTGCGTGTCAACGGCGAGCTCAAGGATGCGGGCGACGCCCTGGCCGCTGCTGGCATTGAACCGCTGCAGCTGCGCGAGAAGGAAGGCCTCGCGCTTATTAACGGCACCGATGGCATGCTCGGCCAGCTCTGCCTGGCCATTACGGATCTACGCGCGGCAGCCAAGACCGCCGATATTGCCACCGCCATGACCGTGGAAGGACTGCTCGGCACCCTCGTGGTCTTTGCCGATGACCTGCAGCAGTTGCGCCCGCACCCAGGCCAGGCCGATGCCGCAGCGAATATCCTCCAGGTGGCTGAAGGCTCGGAGATCCTGGAGGCCGCGCTTGAGGAGTTCAAGAAGAACCAGGTGCAGGATGCTTACTCCGTGCGCTGCGCCCCGCAGGTTGCCGGCGGGTTCCGCGATACCCTGGCCCACACCGTCCAGGTGGCGGAGCGCGAGCTCGCCGCCGCGGTGGATAACCCGGTGGTGACCAAGGACGGCCGCGTGGTCTCTAATGGCAATTTCCACGGTGCACCGGTGGCCTATGCGCTCGATTTCCTCGCTATCGTCACCGCGGACTTGGCGTCCATTTCCGAGCGCCGCACCGACCGCTTCTTGGACCCAGCGCGCAACCGCGGGTTGAATGCTTTCCTTGCTGATGACCCCGGTGTGGACTCCGGCCACATGATCGCGCAGTACGCCCAGGCTGGCATCGTCAGTGAGATGAAGCACCTGGCTAACCCCTCCTCGGCTGATTCCATTCCGTCTTCGGCCATGCAGGAAGACCACGTGTCCATGGGCTGGTCCGCTGCCCGCAAGCTGCGCAAGGCTGTCGATGGCCTGCAGCGGGTGCTCGCCGTAGAGATCCTCACTGCCGCCCGCGCCATCGACATGCGCGAGGGCACCCCGGCCAAGGGCACCGGCGCGGTGATTGAGAAGCTGCGCGAGACTGTCGAAGGCCCCGGCGTAGACCGATACCTGTCCCCGGAAATCGAGGAAACTGTACGCTTGGTCAAGGAAGGCGCTCTTATCGACGCCGTCGAGGACGCTACTGGAAAGCTGCGTGGTTAATATGTCGACCATTTCTTGGCATCCACAGACCGAACCTAACCCCTTGCCATTTTCGCCCTTTAAGGCGAGCACGGTTCCAAGGCCCATTGGTTGGCTCTCTAGCGTCGACGGCCAAGGGCGCGAAAATATCGCCCCCTACAGCCAGTGGCAAAACCTCACCTTCGATCCACCTATGGTGATGTTCTCGGCTAACCAGTACCCGGATGGCCGCCGCAAGGACACGGTCCTCAATGCCGAGGAAACCGGCTGGTTCGTATGGAATATGGCTACCTATGACCTGCGTGAAGAGGTCAATAAATCCGCCCAAGTACTGGATTACGGCGAAAGCGAATGGGATCGCCTTTCCGTGACCAAGGAATACGCGGACAACCACCGCATTCCCATGGTGAAGGAATCGCCAGTGAAGTTCGAGTGTCAGTACAAGACCTCCTTGCGGGTGCCCGGCAATTCCAAGGTGGGCACCATCGACCTTGTGGTGGCGGATGTCAAGACCATTCACATCGATGAATCCGTCATCGATGAGGACGGCAAGCTCGATATCCTCAAGATTAAGCCCATTGCGCGCATGGGTTACTTTGACTACACCGTGGTCACAGAGCGGTTCGAGATGCGCGTTCCCGGTTCCGATGACGCCGCGCGCGCCGGGCTAGAGGGCAGCGCGTAGCTCCTTGGCCATGGCCTGCTGGCCCGCGTGGGTGGGGTGCATGGGGAAGGAATTGGTGTCCTTGCCCGTAAAATCCACCCACGGCGAGGGGGAGCAGGCGGTGTGGTCTAGGGCGGCGTCGGCAAGCACGTAAGTAGCCCCATTGCGCTCGGCGGCCTCGCGCACCGCCTGGTTGATGCGCTCGATGGAGCCTGCCAACCATTCCCGGTCACTGGCCGGGATTTTTTCTATGTAGGGGCAGGTCTCCCCGCGCTTTATCAGCGGAAGGTAGCCGGTGGCGAGGATCTTCGCATTAGGGGAGCGGCGGCGAATCTCCTCGTAAACCTTGTCCAGCCGGCGGGGCAGATCGCGGATTTCCAGGTCAATCTGCGCGCCGGATTGCGCCTGGCAAATATCATCCGTGGCGCACTGGGTAAGGCGCACGAAGCTGGCGTCATTGCCGCCGATGGACAGGCTCACCAGGTCGGTGTCTTCGCGTAGGGCGTCCACCTGGGCGGGGTGCTCGCCGGCCGAGGAAAGTACGTCGAGGGTGCTAGCGCCCTGGCAGGCTACATTGGTGAGCTCCGCGTCCATTTCCTTGGCTGCAAGCTCGGGGTAGGAATCCTGAGCGCGCACGCAGGTATTGGGCGGATCGAGTGGCAGCGTGGTTGAGCCCATGGCCGCATAGGAATCCCCCAGCGCGACATAGTGGGGTGGCTGCGGCTCCTCGGCGGGGGTGGAACAAGCGGCGAGGAGGGCCACGGAAAGGAAGGGGATGTACCGGCGCATGCAGGCCATCGTAGATCATCCCGCAGGTGTCTCATATACGAGACAGTTCGGGTTTGTGTGGCATGGTGCACAGAGCTGGGTCACAGTACCTTGTGACATGTGACGCTGAACAAGTCCTCGGGGACAGCCCCGGGACACCGGCCTAGGGGGCTTGGGAAGGCGTCGAACAAGCACGACGAAAGGAAGCCCATGTCTGAACCACGCGAAGTACGCGCGCCGCGCGGAACCGAACTGTCCGCCAAGTCCTGGCAGACCGAAGCGCCCCTGCGCATGCTCATGAATAACCTCGACCCCGAGGTTGCCGAGCGCCCCGAGGACCTCGTGGTCTATGGCGGTACCGGCCGCGCAGCACGCAGCTGGGAAGCCTTTGACGCCATCGTTGAATCCCTCAAGGACCTCGAGTCCGATGAGACCCTGCTGGTGCAGTCCGGCAAGCCGGTGGGCATCTGGAAGACCAACGAGTGGGCACCTCGCGTGCTCATCGCTAACTCCAACCTCGTGGGAGACTGGGCTAACTGGGAGCACTTCCGCAAGCTCGAGGACGAGGGCCTGATGATGTACGGCCAGATGACGGCCGGCTCCTGGATCTACATCGCCACCCAGGGCATCCTGCAGGGCACCTTCGAGACCTTCGCGGCCGTGGCCAAGAAGCGCTTCGGCGGCAGCCTGGCCGGCACCTTCACCCTGACCGGTGGCTGCGGTGGCATGGGCGGCGCACAGCCGCTGTCCGTCACCCTCAACGGCGGCGCCTGCCTCATCGTGGACGTAGACGAGACCCGCCTGAAGCGCCGTCAGCACAAGCGCTACCTGGATGAGGTTGTCACCGACCTCGACGAAGCCCTCAAGCTGGTCCTGGACGCCAAGGAAAACAAGGAGCCCCTGTCCGTCGGCCTCGTGGGCAACGCCGCCGAGGTGTTCCCAGAGATCCTGCGCCGCCAGCGCGCCGGGGAATTTACCGTAGACATCGTCACGGACCAGACCTCCGCGCACGACCCGCTGTCCTACCTGCCTTCTGAAATCACCATGGAAGACTGGCACAACGAGGCCAAGGCAGACCCGACCACCTTTACCAAGAAGGCTCGCGAGTCCATGGCCGCCCAGGTGCAGGCCATGGTCGAGTTCCAGGATGAGGGCGCCGAGGTCTTTGACTACGGCAACTCCATCCGCGATGAGGCCCGCAAGGCCGGCTACCAGCGTGCCTTCGAGTTCCCGGGCTTCGTTCCGGCCTATATCCGCCCGCTCTTCTGCGAGGGCCTGGGCCCCTTCCGCTGGGCCGCGCTTTCCGGCGATCCAGAGGACATTAAGGTCACCGACCAGGCGCTCAAGGAGCTCTTCCCAGACAACGAGCACCTGCACAACTGGCTCGACGCCGCCGAAGAATACGTCGAATTCGAGGGTCTGCCGGCACGCATTTGCTGGCTGGGCTACAACGAGCGCCACAAGGCCGGCTTGCTCTTCAATGACCTGGTGCGCGAGGGCAAGATCAAGGCGCCGATCGTCATCGGCCGTGACCACCTGGATTCTGGCTCCGTGGCCTCCCCGTACCGCGAGACCGAGGCCATGCTCGATGGCACCGATGCCGTGGCTGACTGGCCGCTGCTCAACGCGATGACCGCCGTATCTTCCGGCGCTACCTGGGTTTCTCTCCACCACGGCGGTGGCGTGGGCATGGGCCGCTCCATCCATGCAGGCCAGGTCACCGTTGCAGACGGCACCGAGCTCGCCGCGGCCAAGCTGCGCGCGGTGCTCACCAATGACCCGGGCATGGGCGTTATCCGCCACGTCGATTCCGGCTACACTCGCGCAAAGGAGGTCGCCGACGAGCGCGGCGTCCGCATTCCGATGGAATTCAAGGCAAGGGACTAGATGAGCACACTTTTTACCGGCATTTCAGAACTCCGTACGGTCAGCGAGCGTGGCACGCTTAACGACGCCGCCATTATCGCCCAATCCGGCACCATCGCCTGGGTCGGCCCAGCCTCCGAGGCACCGGCCGCCGACGAGAAGGTGGACTTGGGCGGCCGCGCCGTCCTGCCCGGCTGGGTAGATTCGCACACCCACATGGTCTTCGACGGTGACCGCTCCGCCGAATTCGAGGCTCGCATCTCCGGCGGTTCCTATGAGGCAGGCGGCATCGCCGTGACCATGGACGCTACCCGCCAGGCCGGCACCGACCGCCTGGACAAGCTGGTGGCGGACCGCGTGGCCGCCGGCCGCCGCGGTGGCACCACCACCTTCGAGACCAAGACGGGCTACGGCCTAAATACCGAGTCCGAGGTGGAGGCCGCCAAGGTAGCCTCCCGCCACGTCGATGACGTGACCTTCTTGGGCGCGCACCTGGTCCCGCCGGGAGCGGACGCGGAGGAGTACCTTGACGAGGTCGTTGGCCCCATGCTCGAGGGCGTTGCTCCCTACGTGCAGTGGATCGACGTCTTCTGCGAGCGCGGCGCCTTCAACGAGGAACAATCCCGCCGCGTGCTGGAGGCCGGTAAGAAGTTGGGCCTCGGCCTGCGCGTGCACGGCAATCAGCTGGGCGAGGGGCCGGGCGTTGCCCTCGCCGTCGAACTGGGTGCCGCCTCGGTAGACCACGTCAATCACCTAACCGATGAGGACGTGGAGCTACTGGCCAATTCCGATACCGTGGCCACCATGCTGCCGGCGTGCGACCTGTCCACCCGCGAACCGCTCGCCCCGGGCCGCACGCTTCTCGACGCCGGCGCTACCCTCGCCATCGCCTCCAACCTCAACCCCGGCACGTCCTAT
This sequence comes from Corynebacterium sp. ACRPO, assembly GCF_022347205.1. Classification (GTDB taxonomy): domain Bacteria; phylum Actinomycetota; class Actinomycetes; order Mycobacteriales; family Mycobacteriaceae; genus Corynebacterium. The sequence goes on from NZ_JAKRNE010000002.1 coordinate 180,845, forward strand.
ACCTCCTCGATGAATTACTGTGTGACCACCGCGGTCCTGCAGCAACACCTCTCCGTCGATGAGGCCATCCACGCCGCCACCACCGGCGGAGCGACCGCCCTGCGCCGCCACAACGTTGGCAACGGCCTCGACCCACAGGGCCGCCCGGCTAAGGGCACCATCGTGGAGGGCGCCGCCGCGGACCTGCACGTGCTCGACGCCCCCAGCGCCGTGCACTTGGCCTACCGCCCAGGCATGCCACTGAGCTACCGCACTTTCGTCGCGGGCGCTTAGGATATGGAGTTTGGGGCGGCAATCGCGTAGGGTTGGTGAAGCAATGAGCATTACCGATAACGCCACCGGCGGCGTCAACGAGCCGGAAGATTTTAATAAGTCGGAATCTCAGGACAACTCGCAAGGTGTCACCAAGGACACCAGGGCTGCGAATACTTCTGAGGACACCGGCGCTGAATCCCAAGATTCAGCCAACGACAACTCCCAGGGGTTCGCGCATCTTGGCCTGCCAGAGAAAATTCTGGAGGCCGTTGCGAAAGTAGGCTTCACCAAGCCTTCCCCCATTCAGGAAGAAACCATCCCGATCTTGATGGAAGGCCGCGACGTTGTCGGCCTTGCCCAGACCGGTACCGGCAAGACCGCAGCCTTTGCGCTGCCGGTTCTGTCGCAGATTGACACCAAGGCCCGCCATCCGCAGGCCCTTGTGCTCGCTCCCACCCGCGAGCTGGCCCTGCAGGTGGCGGACTCCTTCCAATCCTTCGCCGAGTCCCTCAAGGGCGTCGAGGTGCTGCCTATCTACGGTGGCCAAGCCTATGGCATTCAGCTTTCCGGTCTGCGCCGCGGTGCGCAGGTTATCGTGGGCACCCCGGGTCGCGTCATCGACCACCTGGAGAAGGGCTCGCTGGACCTGTCCCAGCTGCAGTTCCTCGTCCTCGATGAGGCCGATGAGATGCTGAACATGGGCTTCCAAGAAGACGTCGAGCGCATCCTGGAAGACACCCCGGACCGCAAGCAGGTGGCGCTTTTCTCGGCTACCATGCCGAACGCTATCCGACGCCTGTCTAAGCAGTACCTCGACAACCCCGCCGAGGTCACGGTGAAGTCCGAGCGCCGCACCAATGACAACATCACGCAGCGCTTCCTCCTCATCCCGCACCGCGCAAAGATGGATGCCTTCACCCGCATCCTCGAGGTCATCAATTACGACGCCATCATCGTCTTTTGCCGCACCAAGCACGAGACCGAAGAAGTGGCCGAGACCCTGCGTGACCGCGGTTTCAGCGCCGCCGCCATCAACGGCGATATTGCGCAGGCTCAGCGCGAGCGCACCGTCGATCAGCTCAAGGATGGCCGCCTAGACATCCTCGTGGCTACCGACGTTGCCGCCCGTGGCCTCGACGTCGAGCGCATCACGCACGTGGTCAACTTCGATATCCCGAACGATACCGAGTCCTACGTGCACCGCATCGGCCGCACCGGCCGCGCGGGCCGCTCCGGCGAAGCCATCCTGTTCGTCACCCCGCGCGAGCGCCGCATGCTGCGCTCCATCGAGCGCGTGACCAACGCCCGTCTGGAAGAGATGGACCTGCCGTCCGTCGATGAGGTCAATGAAAAGCGCAAGGAAAAGTTCGCGCAGTCCATTACCAACTCCATGGACAATAAGCAGGCGGACTTCTTCCGCACCCTGGTGCGCAAGTACTCCGAGGACAATAACGCGGCCATGGATGACATCGCTGCAGCCCTCGCCGTCATGCTGCAGGGTGGCAAGAACTTCCTGATGGAAGACAAGCCGCTTCCTAAGCCGAAGCGTGACCGCGACCGCCGCGACGATCGCAAGCGCGATCGTGATTTCAAGGGCGGCGGCAAGGGCCGCGGACCGAAGCGGCCGGACGGAGACTTTGAGACGTACCGACTGGACGTCGGCAAGCGGCAAAATGTGCGCCCGGGAGCTATCGTGGGTGCCATCGCCAATGAAGGCGGATTGTCAGCCAAGGACTTCGGCCGCATCACCATCGCGGTGGGCCATACCCTGGTTGACCTGCCAAAGAACCTTGACCCGGCAGTGCTGGACCGCCTGAAGGATACCCGTATTTCTGGCCAGCTGATCAAGATTCAAAAGGACACCGGCCGCCCGCCACGCCGTGACCACGGCGGCGGACGCAAGCGCGGTGGACGCTGGCGCGACTAGCATTTTCGACTGAATGGGCCTCTTCGGAGGCCCATTTTTTCGTGCCCTTTGACCTGCGTTTTTACTATAAACGGGGGTAGGGTGTCGGAGGGGCTTTGTATACTGAAAGCGCAAACATGTTCTAGAGAAACTTCTGCGGGGGAAGTCCATGAATGCGCCCTACTTTGCCAATACCAATCCAGCAAATTCCACCTCACAAGCAGCAACAGACATCCGCAAGGCCGAATACCTCCTCTGGAAGCGCCTGCATCCAGACCCGGATGATGATATCGAAATAATTAGCCAATCACTGTCAGATCTCACCGGAACGCGGCAGTCCCGAATTAGAAATATCATTTTCGCCTTTGAGCGATTACAGGAGCTGCCGCGCCTTAAAGCCCGGCAGGAAGAGTACTACCACTTAGATTTAGACCGCTTAATTACCATCGACCAGACGCTGTCCAAGTTGGGCGAGGTTGACGCCGAACAACGCCTGCTTATCGACGCCGAATTAACCACCTACCTCACCCCCAAACGCCCTAACCAAAAATTACCGTCCCATCGCAACCTGCGGCGAAAGCTGCGGGAGCTCATTGTCCGCCTTGATCCCACCATCGCCGCACGCGACCCGCGGCGCAAGGAGTCCTATCACCTCGAGCCTACGGGCGGGGAGTGGGCCGCAGTGTGCCTCGATGTGGGCTTAGAGACTGCCGAAATCATCGACCGAAATATTCGCGGTGTGGCCACGGAGAAGGACATTTCCTTGGCTCAGGCTGCGGTCGAGTTGCTCACCGGTGAGGCCGAAGCCAAGGCGAAGGTGGTGCTCAATATGTACCGCTGCGATCTGCCGGATGCTCCGGCCTTCGTCCAAAGCTTGGGGTGGGTTTCACCGGAGGTTGCCGATGACATGCAATCGCGGGCCACGACCGTCCGCGACATGGAGAAGGCCGCAGAAGATGAAAGCGGAAACTACGTCACGCCGCCGCATATTCGCGCCTTTGTGGAAGGGCTCGATGGAACCTGCCGGTGGCCCGGATGTACGCGGCCGGCGATGGCTTCCCAGATGGACCATCGGCATGATTTCGCTGACGGAGGACCTACTTCGGCGGCGAACTTGACCTGCCTGTGTCAACATCACCACAACATTAAGACTGATGGGCGGGCGTTTTATATCAAAGACCCGATTAGCGGGGACGTCGTCTGGCTCTTTGAAGACTCGACTTGGGTCTATGACGAAGCCAGCGGACCGCTCGCGCCGAAGAATCGGAGATGGGCGCAGACTGTGGCACAGGCGACGCAGCGGCGTCGGCAAAATGTGCACGAGGATGCGCAAAAGCTGAAGGAAGAGCTAGAAAACGAGAAAAGGGACAGTGAAGACACTGTCCCAGAGGAGTAAATGGCTTTCTAGAAGGCCACTTAGAAGTTGACGTACATCAGGATAAGGCAGACAATCCACAGCAGGTTGAACACGCCGCCGAATGCGGACAGCGGCTTCTTTGCTGCCGCGTAGTCGAAGGATTCAGTGGACTCGAGGGCGGCCATTGCCTTCTTCTGCTTTGGCAGAATGACGAAGAAGAGCAGGCACCATGCGACGATGGCAACCAAGATGGCGATGTGGAAATTGACCGCGGACTTGTAAGCGTCAATATCGGACAGGAATACGCCGAGGCCGAGGATAGGCACGATGGCAGAGATGTAGCCGTAGGTATTGGTGATGTTATACAGGGCGCGAGCGGAGCCGAGCGCCGCGTGGTCGCCTTGTGCTGCCTTGGCCATTTGGGTCTGGAAGCTGGAGGTGGATACGCATACTGGGCCGATCAAGAGAATGGCTGCGGCCACGTGGAGGAATACAAGGAAAGAAGTCATTGAAAGAACCCTTCAATCGCGGAAAGTTGCCACGTCAACCCTAATCAATTTCCGGTGAGTACGGCTAACCGACATTGCCTTTGCATCGCCCGCACGTCCTTGGAAGGGAGGGGAAGGGCGTACTTGCGGGCGATGTCGGCGAGGCGGCGCGAATAGTCGCAACGATTGGCCGGAGGAAGCCAATCCGCAGGGAGGGAGTCTGACTTTTCTTGGTTGAGCTCGCGGCTGGTGGCTACGAGATTGAGCGGATCGTTGCCAAAGCGGACCTTGGTTTCGCGGTCCCACTCGGACGCGCCAAGGTCATAGGCCGCGGAGAGGGGAAAGATGTGGTCGATCTCAATAGGCGAGGTAGCGGGAATGGTGGTGTCACTATAGGGGTCATACAGAGTCCCGCTGCGGGCGTGGCAGGCGTGGAGGGGTTCGCTGGATTGGCTTTCTAGAATGACCTCGCGGGTGGTGCAGGCGCCGTGGGGCTGCCAGATGCCGAAGTCTTCACGGTTGTAGCCGGCGGCTTCGGGGCGGGAGGGGAGAGTGGTGACGTCAAAACGCGGAAAAGGCCACGCATACCATGCGCCGATAAGGACGGTGATGCATGATAGCGCGGCCAAGTAATAGGACTTCATGTCCTATTGGACTGCGCGGAGTCCGCGTTGGTTCCGATTACTTATCGGTGACCTTTTCTGCGGCTTCTTCGAAGTTGAGGTTGGAGTCCTTTTCTACGAGCTTGGCCAGCTTGGTGGCCTCTTCAAACTCGGCAACAACCTCCGGCTGTGGTTCCTTGGTGAGCTTGGTGACTACGACGGCCACGAGGAGGGCCAGGAAGAAGCCTGGGACCATCTCATAGAGGACGTCGGAAAGCGGGGACATGCCCCAGCCAATGGCCACGACGGCGCCGGTTACCATGCCAGCAATTGCGCCGGTGGAGTTGAAGCGCTTCCAGTACAGGGACAGCAGAACGATGGGGCCGAAGGCGGAACCGAAGCCTGCCCAGGCGAATCCAACCAGGCCGAGGATGGAATCGGACGGGTTGATAGCCAGCAGAGCGGCGATGACCGCGATGGCCACGATGGCGGTGCGGGAGAGGTTGATGAGGACCTGCTCGCTGGGCTTCTTCTTAGCAAAGATGAGGAAGAGGTCCTCGATGAGGGAAGTAGAGACGACGAGCATCTGGGACGACATGGTGGACATGATGGCGGCCAGAACCGCGGTCAGGACGAAGCCGGCGGGCAGTGGGTGCATCATGGCCTGAGCCATATCCAGGAAGATGGTTTCGAAGTTGTCCTGGTCGGTGATGCTGTGGCCGGTCTGGGTGAAGTAAACGGTGCCAGAGAGAGCGACGAAGATAGCGCCGATAACGGACAGACCCATCCAGGTAACGCCGTAGAAGCGGCCCTGGCGGGCGTCGGAAGGCTTACGCAGCGCCATGAAGCGGACCACGATGTGTGGCTGGCCAAAGTAGCCCAGGCCCCAGGCCAGGTTGCCGATGATGACGCCTGCGGAAACACCGGCGAACATGGAGAAGAAGTTGTCATTTTCCACTACGCCATCGGTGCCGTAGGCATTATTGCTGGCGAAAGAGAAGATGGAGGCAGGATCGCTGAGAGAGACGATTGCCATAATTGGCACGATCATCAGGGCGACGAACATAAGCACGCCCTGGACGACGTCCGTGTAGGACACCGCCAAGAAGCCGCCGACGAAGGTGTAGAAGATGGTCACCGCGGCGATGACGAGCATGCCGGTGAGGTAGTCGCCACCGAAGGTGGACTCGAAGTAGCGGCCGCCGGAGACCATGCCGGAGGAGACGTAGAAGGTAAAGAAGAAGATGATGATGGCTGCGGAGATGATGCGCAGCAGGCGGGACTTATCGTGCAGGCGGTTTTCAAAGAAGGACGGCACGGTAATGGAGTTGGCCGCGATCTCCGAGTAGGAGCGCAGGCGCGGTGCGACCCACTTCCAGTTTGCCCAGCAGCCGACGAGCAGGCCGATGGCCATCCATAGCTCGGACATGCCGGAGAGGAAGAGCGCGCCAGGCAGGCCCATGAGCAGCCAGCCGGACATGTCGGAAGCGCCGGCGGAGAGAGCCGCTACGAATGGGTGCAGGCCACGGCCGCCCAAAACATAATCGTCATATTGATCGGTTTGCTTGTAGCTCCAATAGCCAATGGCTGCCATTGCGAGGAGATACACGATCATCGCAATGACGTACCAAGTTGAATCTTGCACGTTGTACTCCTTGTAGGTGTGTGATGACATTCTCACGTTAACGGGGTCACAAGGTTAACCCAAGCGAAAATACAGGTGTGGCGCAGATCTCCGTTTCGATTTTCTGTCGTTCAACTGGGAAAAGGGTGGAACATAACGAGCCTGTAACAAAACCAAAAGGGGCTGCTATGCTGGCGGCTATGGCTTCTTACCTCGTGCATGGACTGTGGCTCCCCGTTACGGGACTAGGTCTATGGATTGAACAGGTAGAAGGGCACAAGATCGTCATGCCCAATGCCGTTCCTGAGGGCACCTTCCCGCCAGCGGTGGAGTCCATCCTGGCGAGGAAATCCTTCCGCAACCGAGCGCGGGTATCGCTGCGCACGCCCAAGGGCAAGGATGTCTCCCTGATGGTGCCCATGGCGATGTTCGGACCCGAAGAGGCCGTGGCGGCGCTTGCCCAAATGGAGCACCTGAACCACAAGCCGCCGGCCACCATTGCGCCCGACCTCCAGTGGCTGATCCATGCCTACAGCGGGCTGTGCAAGTTCGTGCGCGCCGGCCGCGTGACCTTCCGGCTGGCTTACCAGGCCAATGAGTGGTTCCCCATGTGGCAGCTGGCCTCCGGCTTGGGCGAGCGCGGCTGGCTCGCGGAGATGATGGCGGCCGCGCCGGGCATCTTGCACGTGAATAACCGGGCACTCTCAGATGACATGGCCGATGAGCTCACCCACTGGATTGCCTTCCGCGAGCTGCGGCCCGTGGCGGAGGCTCCGCGCCCGATGCCGTGGCACGAGTTTGCCCGCGCCCTGCTCGATACGCGGCCGATCCGGCGGGGACGCTCGCAGCTGCTGCGTGGGCTCAATGAGTGGAAGAATTCCATCTACGAGGTAGAACTCCAGCTGGTCTACATCGTGGAGGAGCCGCTTGACGTTGACCCGGATACGGCCAAGTGGCCAGTGCGCGTGCGGGTGCGCTCGGGCACGGATTCTCCACGGCCGGTGTCGGCGCAAAGTTTGGATAGAGCGAGTGTGGAAAAGCTGCGCGAAGCTCACCGCAAGGCCGTGCGCATCGCACCCACGCTGGGGGAGACGGCGCAGCTGCCACAGCCTGGCGACGGCGACTGGGACGTCTACCTAGAAACCCACCAGCTCACCCATTTTATTACCCACGAGGTGGATAAGCTCAAGGCCAGCGGCGTGACCGTCATGCTGCCCAAGGCGTGGGCGCAGATGGAGACTAAGGCCAAGCTGGAAACCCACGAGGCTCGCGATCCGGCTGAGGCCGCCACGAAGAAGCACATCGGCATGAATAAGCTGGTGGACTATAACTGGCGCATGTCCGTGGGCGATGTGGAGCTAACAGAGGAAGAGATGGAGGACTTGGTCAATTCCAAGTCCGGCCTTATCCAGCTGCGCGGCAAGTGGGTCATGGCCGATAAACAGGTCGTCTCCCAAGTCTCCGGCTACATGGACGCGCTGCGCGAGAAAGCCATCGCGCGCAAGAAGAAGGAGCTCGAGCAGCTAGCCGCCTCCGCGGAGATGGCCAAGCAGCTCGACCAGCCAGGGTGGCAAGCCCTGATGGAGGACGTGGAGCGCCGCCGCCAAGAATTCAACGAGGGCGGCGAGGAGCACGAACAGGTCACCGTGGCCGAACTGCGCGAGCTGGCGCTAGAGTCCATGACCCAAGAGCCCATCGAGTTCACCGGCAGCACCTGGCACACGGCGCTGCTCGGTGGGGTGGACAAGGTCGCCCCGGAACGCGTGGAGATTCCCGCATCCGTACATGCGGAGTTGCGCGAGTACCAGCGCCGCGGCGTCGACTGGCTGTATTGGATGTCGCGCAGTGGCATTGGGGCAGTGCTTGCCGACGACATGGGACTCGGCAAAACCCTCCAACTACTGTCCCTCCTCGCGGTGGAAAGGGAGCGCGGTGAGCAGACTGGCCCCACGCTCGTCGTGGCGCCAACCTCCGTGGTAGGAAACTGGGCCCGCGAGGCCCAGCGCTTCGTCCCAGACTTCAAGGTTATGGTGCAGCATGGCTCGAGCCGTCCGCGTGGCGAGGACTTTGCCCGGGCTGCCGCCACATCCGACCTCGTGATTACCACCTACGGCACCGTGGGCCGTGATTTTAAGGACATGGGCGAGGTCGGCTGGCAGCGCGTTGTCCTCGATGAGGCCCAGGCCATCAAGAATTCCGCGACGCGCTCTTCCAAGGCCGTGCGCTCGCTGCCCTCGGAACACCGCGTGGCGCTGACCGGCACTCCCGTGGAAAATCGCCTCTCTGAGATGCGCTCCATCCTGGATTTCTGCAATCCCGGCGTGCTGGGCACCGCTTCGTTCTTCCGCAATCACTTTGCTAAGGCCATCGAGCGCAATAATGACGAGGAAATGTCCGAGCGCCTGCGCCAGCTCACCGCGCCGTTTATCCTCCGCCGCGTCAAGACGGATCCGAATATCATCGATGACCTGCCGGAAAAGTCCGAGCAGATCCTCACCGTATCCATGACCACCGAACAGGCTGCCCTGTATAAGGCGCTGGTCAACCAGGTGAAAAAGGACCTGCAGGAAGCGACGGGCATCAATAAGCGCGGTTTGGTGCTGGCCTCACTCACCCGCATTAAGCAGATTTGTAATCACCCCGCGCACTACCTAGGCGATAACTCGCCGGTGGTGCTCAAGGGAAAGCACCGCTCCGGCAAGGTCAAAGAGCTCATGCGCATCGTGGATGAGGCCACCGAATCCGGCGAGCGTCTCCTGGTGTTTACCCAGTACAAGGCCTTTGGTGATATCTTGCAGCCTTACCTAAGCGACCAGCTCGGCCGCGAGATCCCCTTCCTGCACGGCGGGGTAAGCAAGAATAAGCGCGACCAGATGGTGGAGGACTTCCAGTCCGAGGACGGCCCGCCGGCGATGATCCTATCGCTCAAGGCGGGCGGCACCGGCCTGAACCTCACGGCCGCCTCTATCGTCGTGCACATGGACCGCTGGTGGAACCCGGCGGTGGAAAACCAGGCGACGGACCGTGCCTTCCGCATTGGCCAGCGCCGCAATGTGCAGGTGTATAAGATGATCACCGCAGGTACGCTGGAGGAATCCATCCAGGATATCTTGGACGGTAAGACGCAGCTGGCCGGCGCCGTGGTGGGCGAAGGCGAGGGCTGGCTTACCGAGCTAGACCCCGATCAGCTGGCCGCACTCATGAGCTACCGGGGGAGGGAGTAATCCATGGCTGTTAAAGGCGACGACAACGTCATCTATGCCAATTTTGGTACCCGCAAGCGGGTGAGCACCCCGGCCGAGGTCAATCACGTAGACCGCAGCGGGCGCATACTGTCCACCACGGCTGCGCGGATTGCGGCCTTTACCTCGCATGGCGCGGATCGCGGCCGAATTACTCGCGGCCGTCAGTATGCCGAGGGCGGCCACGTCGTAGGCCTCGAGGTGCGCAATGGCGCCATCCATGGCCGCGTGGCCGGCTCCCAGAACGAGCCCTTTGCGGTGCTCATCCAGCTGCCGTACCGCAATAACGACGATATTGCCCAGCTAGCCACCGAGTTCGCCCGCACCCCCAGTTCCGTGGCCAATGCACGCAAGGGCCTGCTTGCCGACGCCGCCCTAGACACCCTCTTCGCCCACGAGGCCGAAGACTTGCGCCTGACCTGTGACTGCCCCGACGGCGAGTACGTATGCAAGCACATCGTGGCGGTGGGCGATAAGCTCGCCACCCGCGCCGATGCGGATCCGGCCGTCATCTTTAATATGCGCGGGCTGGACTTTGCTCGGCTGGAGCGCATGGTCTTAGAGCAGGCCAAGGCGGTCAGCCGCGAAAGCTTCACCCCGAGCGACCTGTCCGAGGAAGAAAAGAATGACATCTTCTGGAACGGGCGCGAGCTGCCGAAGCTGCCGCAGCCCAAGGTCGCCCCGGCCATAGATGACTCCGATCCGGACCTCTTGCGCAAGGCCATGCGCTCGGTTTCGCATACCAACCTGGACCTCCTGCGCGCGGTATCCGATATTGAAGACCTCTACTACCACCTCTCGCACTAATGACTGCTACCACGTTTATCCATACCTCCGATTTTCAGCTGGGCATGACCCGGTGGTTTCTGAAGGGGGAAGCACAAGGCCGTTTTAACGATGACCGCGAGGCCGCCATCGTGCGGCTAGGCGAGCTGGCCGAGGAGACCGGCGCGGAGTTCATCGTCGTGGCTGGCGACGTCTTTGAGCACAATGCCCTCTCGCGCGACATCCTTGCCCGCGCCACGGAGATGTTTAAGCGCCTGCCGGTGCCGGTCTATGTCCTGCCAGGAAACCACGATCCGCTGGTGGCGGATTCGGTCTTTTATAAGACCAGCGCCGAGAATGTCCACGTCATCGCAGACTCGGAGCCCATCGAGGTCGCACCCGGCGTGGAGTTGGTCGGCGCGCCATACCTGTCCAAGCGTGCGAATCACGACTTGGTCCGCCAAGCGCTCGAACCGTTGGAGCCGGCCGCGGGCATTCGCATCGCCGTCGGCCACGGCCAAGTGGATTCCCGCTCCGGCGAGGATGACGCCGATACCATCGACCTTGCCTTCGTCGAGGACTGCCTGGGCCGTGGGGTGATCGACTACCTAGCGCTGGGCGATACCCACTCCACCGCCAGCCTCGGCACCACCGGCCGGGTGTGGTTCTCCGGCAGCCCGGAGACCACGGATTATAAGGAAACCAGCACCAGCGGCGGCGAATCCGATTCCGGCAATGCGTTGGTGGTGCGCGTGGGGTATGAGGTGGACGTCGATAAGCGCCGCATCGGCCGCTGGACCTTTGAAACCATTGATGCCGCCGTGGATTCTGCCGAAGACGTGGAGCGCTTCCTCGCGCGCTTGGGTGAGTACCCGGATAAGGTGCGCACGGCCGTGAAATATAGCCTGCGCGGCACGCTCGGCGTCGAGGCCCATGCCCGCCTGCAACGTGGACTAGATGAGTACGAGGCCGTATTTGCCTCCCTGCGCCCCCGCGAGCGCACCATGGATCTCTACTTGGAGCCCAGCGAAGAAGAATTGGCCAGCCTCGATATTTCTGGCTACGCGGCCGAGGCTCTGCAGGAGCTGCTGGATAGCCGCGAGGATCCCGTCGCCCGCGATGCTGCCAACCTGCTATTCCGCCTGGAAGGACAGTCCTAATGCGCATTCACCGCCTAGAACTCACCAACGTCCGCGGCATTGAACACCTGGTCCTGGATGAGTTGCCTGAGACCGGCGTCGTGGTCATCCACGGCGAAAACGAGGCTGGCAAGTCCACCATCGTGGAGGCGCTCGACGTGGTGCTCACCGAAAAGCACAGCGGCCGCTCCAAGCGCATTCGCTCCCTGCAGCCGGTGGGCAAGGACGTTGCCCCAGAAATTACGGCCGAGCTGAGCGTAGGGGAGTACCGCTTCCGCATTGCCAAGCGCTGGCTATCTAAGAAATCCTGCGAACTGAATATTTCTTCCCCACGGCCGGCGCAATTTACCGGCAGCCAGGCCGACGATGAGCTGGAGCGCATCCTTTCGGAGCACTTGGATCGCTCGCTTGTCGACGCCCTCTTTATGCGCCAAGACGACACCGGCGAGGCGATCTCCGCCGTTGGCATTCCCAGCCTTACCCGCGCACTGGAGCGCGAATCCGGCCTGGCAGAGGACGAGGTCTCCGGCGACGATTCCGCGCTGCTGGCCCGCGTGGACAAGGAGTATCAGCGTTACTTCACCGCGGCGAAGGGTAACCCGGCCGGCGAGTACAAGGACGCCGCCGCAGCCCTAGCCCGCGCCGAAGAGGAATACACAGAGACCACCCGCGTCCTGCGCGAGCTCGATTCCGTGGTGGAGCGCTACGAGCAACTCGAGCGCGACCAAGCCGCCGCTGAAGCAGAGCTCCCCGCCGCCCGCGCCGACCTCACCGACAAGCAGGCGCAGGCCGAAGAAGCCGCTACCGCGCAGGCCACCCTGGACTCACATAAGGCCACCCTCGCCCGTGCTTCAGAGGATCTTGCCCGTGCACAAGCCGCCGTTACCGAGCGGGCCGAGCTCGTCACCGCCGCCGAGGAAGCTACCACGGCCACCGAGGCCGCCCAGCACAAGCTCACCGCCGCCCAAGACAAGGCGAAAGAAGAAGCTGCGGCCAAAGACTCGCTGGAGAAGCAACTAGCGGAGGCCAAAGAGGACTATGCCGCGGCCCGCAGCACTCTTAAACAGGCACGTCGCCTGCAGGATAAGCAGAAGTTTGAGCAGCTCAGCGCCCGGCTGGAATCGCTCGACGGCCTAGCCGCCGAGGTAGACCAGGCCCGTGCGGCCATCGCTCAGCGCGGCCGCGAGGTCACCGCGGCCGATATCACCGGCCTGCATAAGGCAGACTCGGCGCTGTCGGTGGCCGAGCGCCTGCACGAGGCCGCTGCCGCCAAGGTGCATTTTTCCGGACCTGCTGGCTCCACCATCCGCGTCGATGGCGAGGACATCGAGGTGGGTGAGGACACCGCCGTCGAGCTTGTCGACGCCCGCGTAATCACCATCGGCGATATTACCGCCCGCTTCTCGGCCGGTTCCTATTCCGCGGAGGACACCCAGCGCGATGTGGAACAGGCCCGCACCCGGCTGCAAGAACTGCTCGATACCCTGGGCGTAGATTCAGTAGCTGCGGCCGAGGAAGCCCATGAGACGCACCGTGTGCAGAACGACGCCCTCGCTGCCGCCACCCGCGCCCTTGCCGCGGAACTGGGACCGGATGATTTGGGCGAGCTGCGCGCCCAGCATGCCGCACTGGCTGAGAAAGTCGCGGACCTTGCAGACGCGGAAGAGATAGACCTCGCCGCCGCCGAAGCCGCGGAGGAAGCAGCCAGCGAAAAGGTCGATGCGCTCGACCGCGAACTCGTGCCGTACCGCGAAAGCCGCCTGGCCCATGAGGCTGTGCGCCTCGATGCCGAACTTGCCGCGGCCCGCGAAAACGCGCAGCGCGTGACTCGAGACCTTGCCTCCGCGCGCGAACGCGCCGCCGACAAGGACCTGCGTGCCGAGGTCACCCGCCTAGAAGGTGTCGTGGGAGACCTGCGCGGGCAGCTCGAAGAAATAGAAGCCGTTGACCTTGCTACCGCGCAGTCCCTGGTAGAAGGCGCGCAGTCCCACCTAGATTACCTCACCGAACGCATCCAACGCTGCGAGGTAGACCTCGGCCGGCTTTCTAGCGAGGTGAATTTCCACTCCGGTGCCGCCGAGCGCGCCCAACAGGCCACCGCGGCGGTGGAGATGGCTCGGGCGGTATATGAAAGCGTGGACAAGCGTGCGCAAGCCGCCCGCTATCTGCGAGAACTTTTGCTCAAGCACCGCGATGCCGCCCGCCAGCGCTACGCCGCGCCCTTTGTGGCTGCACTGTCGCGGCTGGCCCGCACTGTGTACGGCGGTGACATCACCTTCGATCTCGATGACGACCTCCGCGTGATCACCCGCACCCAGGACAATGAGACGGTGAGCCTAGCCAGCCTCTCCGGTGGTGCCCGCGAACAGCTGGCCATCCTCACCCGCTTTGCTATCGCGCAATTGGTGGGCCCGGAGTCGGTGCCCGTCATCGTGGATGATGCGCTGGGCTCTACCGATGCACACCGCCTGCAGCTTATGGCCACGCTGTTTTCCCATGTGGGACGAGATAACCAGGTATTGGTCTTTACCTGCATGCCGGAGCGCTACTCCCGCGTACCGGGGCGCAGTGAGCGCGACATTGCCGCGCTCAAAGGGGTAACCTAGTGCCATGCCTTATCAAACTCGCTGGTTAGACGACGAAGAGCAGGAGCTATGGCGCCTGCTCCTTGGCGCCGTGCGCAAGATCGATAGGGGAATGGATGAGACGCTTAAGGCCGGCGGTGAGGTATCTGCCTCCGAATTCGCCGTGCTCGTAGCCCTGTCCGAGGCACCGGAACAACGCCTGCGCCTGCACGAGCTATGCACGCTGTTGGAGTGGGATCGCTCCCGCGCCTCCCACCAAGTAACCAGGATGGAAAAGCGCGGCCTGCTCACTAAAGAACCGGACGAGGAAGATGCTCGCGGCATCAACGTGTGCGTGACCCATGTTGGCCTAGAACACCTGCGGCGTGCCGCTCCTGAGCACGTGGAATCCGTGCGCCGTATGGTCTTTGACCATCTGCAACCCGAGGACGTACCGGCGCTGCGGCGCTTTTTCACCGGAGTTCTTCAGGTCAAGAACATCCCGGGCTATGAGGGGTACGTGCCCGATTCGCTACTACACGGAAAGGATTAAGCTCCATGATGGGACAAGAGCTCTTTGAGCACCCGAAGAAGCAATATAAGACCTACGGGATCACCGCGTTGGAGGAGCTTAGCCCGCGCATCGGCGATCCAGAGGTGCACTTGGACGACGCAGCTAGCGAGGACCAGGTTGCCGCCATGGAGGAGGCACTAGAGGCCTACCCAGATTCCGCTCTCACCTATGACCAAGACACCGAGCTGTGGATCGTCGGCGCGGAAGAGGACATTGAGCGCATGCTTGGTGACCGCGAGTCCTTCGTAGAGGCGCTGCTCAATGATGAGGACCCAGGAATTTAATCGCCGATTTTCGGTGTCAATCAAAAGTGCGAGGAATGCGGCCTTGTAAGCACTTAACTGTTAAGATATCCGTAGTTAATCCTCGGTGGATCGAAAGGTTTTATCATTATGAACGAGCGTGAGGCTCAGGAACAGCGCGAAGCGGCAGCTCGCGATAAGGGCAATGGCTGGGTTCCCGTATTCCTTCAGTGGATCCCTTCCATGCTGCTATCCGTAGTGATGCTGGCGGCCATGTTCTTCGGCATGTACTACATCGAGCACGGCACCTTGGACATCACCCAGCCGATCACCAACGAGTTCGTTACTCAGTAACATCGGCACATAGAAGAATCCGGCTCCCGCACAACGGCGGGAAGCCGGATTATTTTTACTTGCCCAGTGCCTGACGCCAAGTCATCTTCCTGCCATTATTCAAAATGGCGCGGCGGTAGATGCGGCCAACCAGGACGATAATAAGTGCGGTGGCCAAAGCCATCAGCAGGTAGCTTGCGGCAAGTCCCAGCCAGCTGAGGTTGCCCCCGGCAACCTGCAGAGGGGCGACCAGCATGGACACCGGCGGCAACCAGGTCATGACCTGCATCCATGTGGCATCCAGGTGCATCCAGCCGAACATCGGTACATACATGGTGGCAAAGACGAGGAACAGGATAGGTGCCTGCGTGGACTGGAGATCCTCGGTGCGCTGCACCATCGAGCCGGCTGCAGCGTAGAGGCTGCCAAAGAAGAGCAGGCCTAGAATCTCGCCAACAAGGAGCACGGCTACCAAGCCATAGTCCAGCTCGATGTCACTAGCCAGGCCGGTCGCAGCAAGCGAGATTGCACCGCCGCCCAAAATGAGCAGCGTGGCTAGGAATCCAACGATGGTATTGCCCAGAATCTTGCCGGCCAAAAAGTCCACCGGACGCACGGAAGACAAGATAATTTCCACCACTCGGGACGACTTTTCCTCCGTGACGCGGCCGCCAATGAGGCCGGCGAAGGTCATGACGGAAAAGACGACCACCATTGCGCCAATGAGGACCGTGGCTACGCCGGCCATCTTTTGTTCCGTGCCGTCCTCTTCTTCTAAGTTCACCTGATTGACCGTGGTGGATGGCGTAGCTTCTTTCAGCTCCTGCGGGTCGATATTGAGCTTATCCAGTGCCGTCGCTTGTGCTTGAGAAGACACGATTTGGTTGACGGTGGTAGTTACCGTGGCGGGCGTATCCCCCTTGCTCACGAGATCCCAGCCGTCATCCTCGGCCGGTACCAGGGCAGCATCGGCCTCTTCGTCTTCTACCATTTTCTGGGCTTCCGCGCGGTCTTTCGCCGCGGTGGCATCGATGCCGGAATCATCAAAAGCAGACGCTTCCATCCCCACGACGGCTACGGAATCCGGTTCGTCATCGCCGCTGAAGAAATTGATAGCGATAGGAGCGATAATGGCACCGAGGATGAGCAGCAGCATGGTGCCCACCACCATCTTCGACTTCAGTGCGACCGCCATCTCACGTTTGGCTACAACTCCGATGGTCTTCATTGCGGAATACTGCATGGCCTAGGCCTCCTCGTTCTGGTTGCTGGTGACGACGTCCTGGAATAGCTCGGTGAGATCCGGAATCTTGCGGCCGAAGGAATGCACCGGGCCTGCGGCTAGGGCTGCCTGCAGGATGGCCTGGTCATCGATGGTTTCTTCGGCCTCGAGCACGACGGCGTCGGCAGTTTCTGCCACCAGCTCGGTGCCTTCCGGATACCAGCCGCGCGCTGGGGTAGCGACCTCAAAGCGGGGAGGGCCTTGGCTGCGCAGCTTATCGACGCCCCCCTTCGGCCACCATATGCCCCTTCGTCACAATGCCCACGCGGTCACACAAGCGCTGCACTAGGTCCAACTGGTGCGAGGAGAAAATGACGGGCACGCCGCGATTGGCGCGCTCGCGCAGCATGTCTGACATGACGTTGACCGCAACCGGGTCCAGCCCGGAGAAGGGCTCGTCCAGAATCAGCATGTCTGGGTCATGGATAAGGGAGGCCGCGAGCTGTACTCGCTGCTGGTTGCCCAAGGAGAGGTCATCGAGCTTATCGTCCATGCGCTCGCCCAGCCCCAGCTGTTCTAGTAGTTCAATGCCGGCGCGCTTGGCGGCGGGCTTATCCATGCCGTGCAGCGTGCCGAGGAAAACCAGCTGGCTAAGCAGCGGCTCCTTGCCGTAGAGCCCGCGCTCTTCTGGCATATAACCAATGCGGCGGCGGTTATCGTCATTGATCGGGGCGTCATCGAAGTAGACTTCGCCAGAGTCTTTGGCCAGCACACCAAGCGCAATGCGCATGGTGGTGGACTTTCCGGCGCCGTTGGAACCGACGAAACCGAAGATTTCGCCGTCACCAACGCTAAAGGTCATATCCCGCAGGGCTTGAGTCTCCCCGAAGGACTTATTGAGGTGGTCAATGGTCAAGGTGGGCATGAGTTAGTCCTCCGAGTTCTGGTTGAAGGTCAGTGCATAACCGACAGCGGGCAAGGTGCCAGAGATGAAGTAGCTAAAAAGCAGGTAGTAGCCGACTCCGAGAAGAAATTTAGTGCTATTTATTTCGAAGGTATCTCCGCTCAGAAACCGAAAATTGGATGCGAAAGCAGCCAATCCTCCGACGAATAGCAATGTCGTTGACAGCTTGAACGCCTTTTGCCGCCAGTGGTCCAGCACTTGTGCTTCATATTCATCGAGGGTGGCCAGAGGCTTGGTGTCCTTGGTGTCGATGGAGATTCGCAGAATGGTCCACGGGATGCACGAAAGTGCGATTGTTATCGACGTGGCAAAGAGAGCCCAATAGGCGGAAAATGCCAGTGCAATGATGAGGAAAATCGCGGATACGGCCACGCAGCCATACATTGCCGTGATTAATCCACGGGTGGGGCCGGGCCTGCGGAACCGTTCGGCGCGGATCGTTGTTGAAACAGGGGGGTCGTTTGCTGTCATGCATTCAAGTGTTGCATAAACCCAACACTCTGGCAACAGTTTCTGCAGATTTTCTCTGGGGTTGACCCTGACGTGGCGTTAGGCGCGACAATGAAGCCATGGACGACATCGATGAAGTTCTTTATACCGTTGGCGAGGTAGCAGCGCTCTTCCGCATTACGGTGCGCACCTTGCACCACTGGGAGGCACAAGGCTTGCTGTCTCCCACGTGGCGCAGCTGGTCCAATTACCGGCTGTACACCGAGGAAGACTGCGCCCGCGTGCAGAAGATTCTGATCTACCGCGCTACCGGTATGAAATTGACCGATATTAAACAGCTGCTAGATGGCGATGCTTCCGATCTGGAACATTTGCGGAGGCAAAGAGAAAGCCTGCTCGCGCAGCGAGACAGTCTTAGCGACATGCTGGCAGCAATTGACACCTTGATGGAGGATGCAATGAATAACCGAAAGC
This sequence comes from Corynebacterium sp. ACRPO, assembly GCF_022347205.1. Taxonomy (GTDB): domain Bacteria; phylum Actinomycetota; class Actinomycetes; order Mycobacteriales; family Mycobacteriaceae; genus Corynebacterium. The sequence goes on from NZ_JAKRNE010000002.1 coordinate 199,046, forward strand.
TCACCACCGAAGAAATCGGACAAATTGTCGGCGATGCCAACTTCGCCGCGCACCAACAAGAAGCCGAGGAGGCCTACGGATCGAGCGAGGATTGGGCTATGTATCAGCAGCGCACTGCCGGCTGGTCGGAGAAGAACTGGAGCGATGCGCAAGCCGGCGTCGCTGAGGTGGAAAAAGAACTGGCCCAGGCCGTAGCAGACGGTGTGGCTGCTGGGTCGGAGGAGGCGCAGGGGCTCGTCGACAAGCACCGCGCGGCCCTCAGCGCCTTCTTTCCCGTCACACCGGCAAAGCACTTTTTAATCTCGCGCGGCTATGTGGCTGATGAACGCTTCCGTGCCCACTATGAGACGCAGCAGGAGGGGTTGGCGCAGTGGCTGGCAGACGCGATTGAGCATGCAGCTAAGGCACAAGGGGTGGATACCGACAACCCGGAGTGGCAATAGAAGGCTCGTGTTCAGCCAGGAAAGACTAGCTGGCCGGAGGGAAAATGAACCGCTGACCACCAGAAAATCTTGGTGGTCAGCGGTGAATGTGTCCCCGACAGGGATCGAACCTGCGACCTTCGGTACCGGAAACCGATGCTCTAATCCGCTGAGCTACGGAGACATCTCTGGGAGAATTCCCAACGATGTGATTCTAGCGCATGGGTTAGTGGGGGACTAAATCAACCCGGGGGCGTCGGAAGTAGTGACTTCACCGGTGCGCAGGTAGTGCACGCCAATGTCATCAACGACCTTGTTCTTAGAGGCAAAGTGGGCATGGCCAGGGCCATGGACGGTGACAACTCGAGACTGCATCGGCTTCGAGAGGCTGGTGTGGTACTGATACGGCGTTTGTGGGTCGCCCGTAGCCTGAATCTGGAGGGGCTTGGTGGCCAACTTGGAGCCGTCGAGAGGTGCCTGGCCCGTCACCGGTGCACGTCCACCGCATCCCGCGCCGGAGCCGTAGAGGGAATTGATGAGCGTGAAGGGATCAACGCTGACGAAGTTGGCCCACAGGTAGCTTGGGTACAGCAGTGGATTGCCAGGGACCGTGTTTTCATTGCAGACGATGAGGTTTTGCATATTCATCGCCTGGGCCAGGGATTCTTGCTCCTTGCGCACTGCCTCCGGATCGGGCTGCTCGGCATCCATAGGCTCGCTGCCATTCAAGTGCTTGGCAAAGGCATCCCACTGTGCAGGAACCGGAACAACGACGCGCGTCATGCCCAAAAGCGGGGAGGACACTTGCACGGCATTGGGGTGTTGAATCTTCTGGCTGAGGAACTCCGCTTGCACTCGCAGTGGGCCGGTGGCGGTCATGATGTCCGCGCCAGGCTGGCCGGCAAACTCGAGCCCTGGTGGGAGGTCACCAATCTTGGCATTCGGGGGTAAGACCGTGGGGCGAACGCCGGCCTCGCGGGCTACCTTCTGTGACCACTTTTCATAGACCTGCAATGGGGTGGTGCCGAGGTGGTATTTGGCGTCATTTTTAGCAATGAACCCGAAGAGGTCGTGCAGTCCCTTTTCATAGCCTCGCTGTTGCGAAGCAAAGATGCCATTCCACGCCAGCTTGGGGCTCATGCCCGAATCTAGCAGGACCTTGCCGGTGTGCTCCGGATACTTGGTGGCGTAGGCGGAGCCGAGGTAGGTGCCATAGGAGGTGCCGGCGATATCAATCTTTTCCTCGCCCAAAGCACGGCGCACCATTTCCCAGTCCTGCAGGGTATTCGCGGTGGTCAGCGAGTTGGTATAGCCCGGGGTGTGCTTTTCGCAGGCATCGCGGGTGAGCTTACCTACCTGGAGGCTTCCTTGGAGCGGATTACTGGTGGCCGTGGCATCGCACTTTACTGGCGTGGAGCCAGGCAGGCCACGCGGTTGTACACCGATGGTGTCCCACTCATCGCGCACGGCCTGTGGCCATGGAACAGCGGTATTGCCGGCCCAACCATAGGCATCTCCACTTGGGCCACCAGGGTTGGTAAACAACGCGCCACGGCGGGCGCCTGGGTTTGCGGCGGGAACGCGCACAAAGCCGACGCTAATGGTGCCGGCCTGTGGGTTGTCGTAGTACGTAGGCACTTCGATGCGGCCACATTCGGCATTGTCGATGTCTACCTGCTCAGGGCAGTCTTCCCAGGAAATGGCGGGCTTGGTGTCCTGCGGCGCGGGGGCTGGCGCGGCTGTGGCAATCGGCGCAGTGACACCAATGGCGACCGCAGCAGCACCGAGTGTGGCCGCAAGCTTAGAAGAAAAAGAAAGCATAGGTTAGGTCTCCAGAATAAAAGTAATTGGTAGACCTAGCCTATGCTTTTTTGATGCTTTTGGCATCATACTCACAGTAGGTGGGTGCCCTCACCGGCCGAGGCAGGAGAGGGGCTACGCAGTACTACTTGACGATGACAACGATGAGGTCACGCGGGCCGTGTACGCCCTCGACACGAGTGAGCTCGATATCGGAGGTAGCGGACGGGCCGGAGATCCAGGTCGCTGGCTTCTCCGGGTTCATGCGGGAGATGACCTCGGGGATGCCGTAGACGATCTCATTCTGGTGGACGATGCACAGGTGGCGGTCCGGAACCAGGGTCAGTGCGCGACGGCCGCAGCGCTCGTCAGACTCGAGCACGATGGTGCCGGTCTGCGCGGAGGTGACGTGGGAATAAGTGACCACAGCGTCGGTCTCGTTCAGGGTGCGCGGATCGACGGACTTATCGTCCGGCTTGGCGTCGAAGCCCTCGAAGAGGGTGGCGTCCATGCCCTCGGCGTAGCGGATGTCGCTGCACTTGCGGTCATTGAGGATCTTGGCGATGGCCTGCTTCAGTTCGCCTTCCTCGGTGACGTGCACCTCGGCCTTGTAATCCTCGAGTCGGTCAATGAGCATATCGCGCAGTTCGTCCGCGTTCAGAGTGCCCTCGTGGTGGTAGTCGCGCGGGGCATCAACGTGGTCGGGGAGACCAGCCTGCTTCTGGGCGGAGCGGATGCGGCTTAGGATTTCCTGCTTTGCGTTCACTTTTTGGACTCCTCACGGGCCTCGGCAAGAAGTTCCTTGCCTTCTTCGGACTCGAACCACTGGCGGAAGGACTTCTTTGGCGGAACCGCGGTGTCGCGGCCCTCGGACCAACCGGACATAAACAGTGGCAGGGATTCGATGGTCTTGTTGGTGCCACCCAAGATGCGGCCCAAGGCGACCATGTGGGTTGCCTTGTTCCACAGCTTCGGGTTGCTCCACAGCAACTGAATAGTCTTGAAGAGCTTCGGCTCGATTGGCGGGGTGGCGTGGGTGACCTTCTGGTGGCGGTTTTCCAAAATGACGTCGGAAAGCGGAATTTTCACCGGGCACACCTCGTCGCAGCGGCCGCACAGCGAGCACGCATAAGGCAGGCTGGCGGAAGGATCGTTGTGGTCCTTCATACCGGTCAGCTGCGGCGTCAAGGAAATGCCGATCGGGCCAGGGTAAACGGAGCCGTAAGCGTGGCCGCCGGCGCGCTCGTAGACCGGGCAAACATTCAGGCAAGCCGAGCAACGGATGCACTTGAGAGCCTGGTGGCCAATCGGGGAGGACAGCGCCGCGGTACGGCCGTTATCCAGCAGGACCAAGTGAAAGTTCTGCGGGCCATCGCCTTCAGTAACACCGGACCACATGGAGGTGTACGGGTTCATACGCTCCGCGGTGGAAGAGCGCGGCAGCAGCTGGAGGAAGACCTCCAAGTCCTGGAAGGTAGGAACCAGCTTCTCAATGCCCATGACGGTAATGAGGGTCTCTGGCAGGGTCAGGCACATGCGGCCATTGCCCTCGGACTCCACGATGTTGATGGTTCCGGTTTCTGCCACACCGAAGTTGGCGCCGGAAATGGCAACCTTGGCCTGCATGAACTGCTCGCGCAGGAACTGGCGGGAAGCCTCGGCCAATTCTGCCGGCTCAGCCTGCAGGGTGTCATCGGTATTCGGCATCTTGTTGACGAAGATATCGCGGATCTCCGCACGGTTGCGGTGGATAGCCGGAACCAGAATGTGGGACGGCTTATCCTCACCTAGCTGCACGATGAGCTCGGCCAGGTCGGTCTCGCGAGCATTGATGCCCGCGGCCTCCAGGTGTTCATTCAAGCCGATTTCCTGGGTGGCCATGGACTTAACCTTGACCACATCGGTCTCGCCGGTAGCGCGAATCAGACCCTCAATGATCTGGTTAGCTTCCTTGGCATCGCGTGCCCAGTGGACGATGCCGCCGCGAGCCTTGACTGCCTCTTCGAACTGCTCGAGCAGTTCTGGCATGCGAGCGGCAACATCTTCCTTGATGGCGGAACCCGCAGCGCGCAGCTCCTGCCAATCGTCCAGCTCCTCCACAGCGTTGGAGCGCTTCTCACGAATGGAGGTGGTGGCGTGTTGCAGGTTGTGGCGCTGGGTGGCGTTATTCAGACCAACGTGTGCCAGGGGAACAAAGGCCTTGCTGCCGCGCAGGTTGCCGTAGCCTTCCGGCGCGCGCGGTGGGGTGGTATCGAGGAAAGAGGTCATTAGAGCATCGTCTCCTTGGAGTAAGCGGCGGAGGTAGGAGTCCATGGGTGCTCCTTGGTGGAAGCCAAGATCTCAGCCATGTGAACGGCGCGAATACCGGAACGCTGGCGGCTGAGGGCACCACCGATGTTCATCAGGCAGGAAGAGTCACCGCCGGTGACGTATTCAGCCTCGGTTTCCTTGACGTGGCGGGTCTTATCGGTGACCATCGCACGGGATACCTCTGCATTCTTGATGGCGAAGGTACCGCCGAAGCCACAGCATTCTTCCTTATTGGGAAGTGTGACTAGGTCAATTCCTTCTACTTCCTGGAGAAGCTGCAGTGGGCGGTCTCCCAGCTTCAAAAAGCGCAGGCCGTGGCAGGAGGGGTGGTACGTTACGCGGTGCGGGAAGAATGCGCCGACGTTGGTCACACCGGCGATATCCACTAGGAATTCTGGGAGATCCAGGGTCTTCTGAGTGGTCTTGCGTGCACCGTCGACGTCGGCGGAGTTGCCAAATCGGTCAGCGATGCGCTCGTGCTGCTCGCGAACGGCGCCGACGCAGGAGCCGGAGGCCGCGACGACATAATCAATGGAGGGGTCGGCAAAGGCATCCGCATAGGAGCGGATCATTCCCAGGGTTTCCTTCTGATAGCCGGTATTGATGTGCATCTGGCCACAGCAGGTCTGTTCCTCCGGGAAGACCACTTCGTGGCCCAAGCGGGAGAGAACCAGTGCCGTTGCCTTTTGTACGTCCGGGAAAAGGGCGTCACCAATGCAAGTGGAAAATAGCGCAATGCGCATACGGTGCTCCTCGTTGATTTTTTACATGGGGTAGGCACGACCTTACTCCCTTTAAGTAGTACGTGCGTAATGCGTCCCCCGCTTGACCAGCAATTATTTCGCAATATTAGTGTTGTAGAAAACTGCTATCCACCGTTTGCGCTGCAAAGGGGAGTATTCTGGCGCGGCCCTTTTCACACTTGACTTTTCAGTCCACTAGAATCGTGCGACATGACACCAGCTGATTTGGCCACATTGATTAAAGAAACTGCCGTTAAGGTCATGCAAAGCCATGAGCTTGATTCCTCTGTCTTGCCAGAAACGGTAACCGTTGAGCGTCCGCGCAACCCTGAGCACGGCGATTATGCCACCAACGTGGCGCTGCAGGTGGCCAAGAAGGCCGGTGCTAATCCGCGCGAGCTAGGCGGCTGGTTGGCAGAGGCCTTGGCAGACAATGATGCCGTTGCCGAGGCTGACATTGCGGGACCTGGGTTCATTAATATTCGCCTCGCTGCCGACGCCCAGGGAGAAATCGTCGCTCAGATTCTCCGCGCAGGCAAGGAGTATGGCAATAATGATGCCTTTGCGGGCAAGAAAGTCAACCTAGAGTTTGTCTCCGCGAACCCGACCGGCCCGATCCACCTTGGCGGCACCCGTTGGGCGGCCGTAGGCGATTCCCTGGGCCGCGTGCTGGAGGCCTCTGGCGCGGAGGTTACCCGCGAGTATTACTTCAATGACCATGGCGGCCAGATTGACCGTTTCTCCCGTTCCCTGGTGGCTGCCGCGAAGGGCGAGCCGACTCCGGAGGATGGCTACGGTGGAGCCTATATCCAGGACATCGCCCAGGCTGTTGTGGAGAAGAACCCATCCGCGCTAGAGGGCAGCGAAGAAGAGGTCCAGGAAGCTTTCCGCGCAGACGGCGTGGAGATGATGTTTGCGCAGATTAAGCAGTCCCTGCACGAGTTTGGCGTGGACTTTGATGTCTACTTCCACGAGAACTCCCTCTTTGACTCCGGTGCTGTGGATGCAGCGTTGGAAAAGCTCAAGGCCGAAGGCCATATGTACGAGGCCGAGAATGCGTGGTGGCTCAAGTCCACCGACTATGGCGACTCCAAGGACCGCGTGGTGGTCAAGTCCGATGGCAATGCAGCCTATATTGCAGGTGACATTGCCTACGTGGCCGATAAGTTTGATCGCGGCCACGATTTGAATATCTACATGCTGGGCGCAGACCACCACGGCTATGTGCCGCGTTTGAAGGCGGCAGCGGCTGCCCTAGGCTACGACGCCGATGCCGTCGAGGTTCTTATCGGCCAGCTGGTTAACCTCATGCGTGATGGCAAGCCGGTGCGCATGTCTAAGCGCGCAGGCACGGTCATCACCATGGAGGATCTCGTCGCCGCCATTGGCGTGGATGCTTCGCGCTATTCCCTGGTGCGCTCTTCCGTGGATCAAACCATCGATATTGACTTGGGCCTGTGGGAGACGCAGTCTTCCGATAATCCCGTCTACTACGTGCAATACGGCCACGCCCGCCTGTGCTCCATCGGCCGCAAGGCAGCCGAGCTGGGCGTCGATTCGGAAAGTGCGGATCTCTCCTTGCTCACCCATGATCGCGAGGGTGACCTCATCCGCACCCTAGGCGAGTTCCCGGCCGTGGTGGAAGAAGCCGCGCAGCTGCGCGAGCCGCACCGCATCGCCCGCTATGCCGAGGACCTCGCCGCGGTATTCCACCGCTTCTATGACTCCTGCCAGGTCCTGCCCAAGGCTGGCGAGGATGAAGCTCCTATCCATGGTGCCCGCCTCGCGCTGGCACAAGCCTCCCGCGTGGTCTTGGCCAATGCCTTGACCATGGTGGGCGTGAGCACCCCGGAGAAGATGTAAGTGGCGGATTTCAATGAGCTGCCGGCCCACGTCTGGCCGCGCAATGCAAAGCGCGAGGAAGACGGCGTAGTAACCATTGCTGGTGTTCCGCTGCCGGATTTGGCGGAGGAATTCCAGACCCCGCTCTATGTCTTCGATGAAGATGACTTCCGGTCCCGCTGCCAGGACATGGCCCGCGCTTTCGGTGGACCCGAGCACGTGCACTATGCCTCCAAGGCATTCATCTCAAAGAAGATCGTGAACTGGGTCAATGAGGAAGGCCTGTGCTTGGACGCGGCCTCGCTCAATGAGCTCAAGATTGCCTTGGCCGCAGAGTTCCCGGCCGAGCGCATCACCACGCACGGCAACAATAAGGACGATGAGTACCTGCGTTTGTGCGTAGACGCCGGCGTGGGCCACGTGGTCATTGACAACGAGCTCGAGCTGGAAGAACTTAATCGCATTGCGGGCGAGGCCGGCAAGGTCCAGCCGGTGATGATCCGCGTCAAGCCGGGTGTTGATGCGCATACGCACGAATTCATCGCCACGGCGCATGAGGATCAAAAGTTCGGTATTTCGCTCGCCACGGGCGCGGCCTTTGCTGCTGCCAAGCGTTGCTTGGAGGCGGACAACCTGCACCTGAGCGGCCTGCACTGCCACGTGGGATCCCAGGTTTTTAATGCGGAGGGATTCAAACTTGCCGCGGAGCGCGTCATGGGGCTGTACCGCCAGATTTATACCGAGCTGGGTGTGACGCTGGAAGAGCTCGATCTAGGCGGCGGCTTTGGTATTCCCTACATGCCCTATGAGGAGGCGCTGGATATCGAGCGCGTGGCCGGCGATATGCTCGGCGCGGTCAAGCACACCGCAGAGGAGTTGGGCATTGAGGCACCCTTCCTCTTGGTGGAACCGGGTCGCTCCTTGGTCGCCGGCTCGGCGGTGACCGTCTACCGCGTGGGTACCGTTAAGGATGTAGAAACTGGCAAGTCGGATCTGCCGCTGCGCCGCTATATCTCCGTCGATGGTGGAATGTCAGATAATATCCGGCCTGCGCTTTACGGTTCGGCCTATGACGTGCGCGTGGTCAACCGCTTTAGTGATGGGGAAGAGGTGCCTTCCCGCGTGGTGGGCTTCCATTGCGAGTCCGGCGATATTCTCCTTGAGGACGGCGAGCTGCCCAATGATATCCAGCCGGGAGACTTGATCGCCTTTGCTGCTACCGGTGGCTACCAGTACATGATGTCCTCGCGCTATAACGGTGCGGTGCGCCCGGCGGTCGTCGCCACGCGCGTGGGCCAGACCAAGCCCATGCTGCGCCGCGAGACCATCGAGGATCTTCTTTCCTTAGAGGTGGATTAACCTCCATCCTTCAGTCCCCGTTACATGGCGGAATTTAATTCACGCCCTGTGACGGGGACTTTTCTATTAATGGCTCTATTTAGGGCGAAAGTAGACAGCTTGTTCTGTATAGTGTCCTGTATCCGCAATTAGCGGGCACTAAACCTTTACCCCAACCGCACAATGGAGACGGATTATGGCTGCATCGACTAGCGAGCTTCAGGCACACGAGCATTCCGGCAAGGGCGAGGGCGAGACCGTTGGTATCGCGCTGCTGGGCTTCGGCACCGTTGGTGCTGAGGTCTTTCGCCTGCTGGGCGAGAATGCTCATGCCTTTGCTCACCGCATCGGTGGTCCAGCCGAGATTCGCGGTATCGCCATCCACAATAAAAATAAGCTGCGCCCGGGTGTGCCCAAGGAGCTTTTGACCGATGACGCCAAGGCGCTCGTTGCCCGCGATGATATCGACCTCGTGGTTGAGGTCATCGGCGGTATCGACTTCCCACGCGAGCTGGTGCTCGCCGCACTCAATTCCGGAAAGTCGGTGGTGACCGCCAATAAGGCCCTGGTGGCCGCGCACGCAGACGAGCTGGCGGAGGCCGCCGACCGCGCCGGTGTAGATCTCTACTTCGAGGCTGCCGTAGCCGCCGCGATTCCGGTAGTGGGCATGCTGCGTCGTTCCTTGGCCGGCGATCAGGTAGAGCGCATCTCTGGCATCGTCAATGGCACCACCAACTTCATCTTGGACGCGATGGAGTCCACGGGCGCTTCCTATGATGAAGCGCTGGCGGAGGCTACCCGCCTGGGCTATGCCGAGGCCGATCCCACTGCGGATGTAGAGGGCCATGACGCCGCCTCTAAGGCCGCCATCATGGCGTCCTTGGGTTTTCACACTCGCGTGAAGTTTGAGGACGTCCACTGCGAAGGCATTACCAAGGTCACCGCCGCGGATATCGCCGCGGCCAATGATGCCGGCTATTCCATCAAGCTGCTGGCCATTTGCGAGCGCCTTCAGCGTGAGGATGGCTCCGAGGCGGTCAACGCCCGCGTGCACCCCACGTTGGTGCCCAAGGAGCACCCGTTGGCCTCCGTGAGCGAGTCCTATAATGCCATCTTCGTCGAGGCCGAGGCCGCAGGTTCCCTGATGTTCTACGGCAATGGTGCGGGTGGCAATCCTACGGCTTCTGCCGTGCTTGGCGACGTCGTCGGGGCAGCCCGCAATATCGTCCACGGCGGCCGCGCACCGGGCGAGAATACCTATGCCAACCTGCCCATTGCAGACTTTGGTGAGGTAGACACCCGCTACCACATCGATATGGAGGTCCAGGACCGCACCGGCGTCCTAGCCGCCATCTCCACAGTGTTTGCTGACAACGGCGTTTCTCTGCGCACCGTGCGTCAGGAAGACGGCGAGGACACCGCCCGCCTCATCGTGGTCACCCATGCCGCGAAGGAGGCCACCTTGGACACCATTGTGGCTGCCCTGGGCGAGCTCGAAGAGGTCAAGGCCGTTCATTCCGTAATCCGCCTCGGCAGCTAGCCCGGCCAAATAGACTGGACAGCTATGAGTATCGAAGTTGAAGTCGGCACTAAAGCCATTGTGACCGTTCCCGCCTCCACGGCGAACCTTGGCCCAGGATATGACACCTTGGGCATGGCGTTGAGCCTGTATGACACCGTCGAGGTAGAGGTCACCACCTCGGGCCTTACGGTGGAAATTTTCGGCGAGGGCACAGAAGACCTTCCGCGCGATGGCTCCCACTTGGTGGTCAAGGCGATTCGCTCCGCACTCTCGGCGGCCGACGCCACGGTGCCCGGCCTGCGCGTGGTCTCGCATAATAATATCCCGCAGTCGCGCGGCCTGGGCTCTTCCGCCTCCGCCGCGGTGGCGGGCGTGGCCGCCGGCAATGCGCTGGCAGGAAACCCCCTGACACAAGAGCAAGTGGTGCAGCTTTCTTCCGCCTTTGAGGGCCACCCCGATAATGCGGCCGCCTCCGTGTTGGGTGACGCCGTGGTGTCGTGGACAAATGTCCCCGTCGACGGCCATTCTTTGCCGGACTACCGCGCCGCGTCCATCAAGGTGCACGAAGATATCCGCGCCACCGCGCTCGTGCCTGATTTCCACGCCTCTACCCAGGCGGTGCGCCGCGTCCTGCCCTCGCACGTGACGCATTCGGATGCGGCGTTCAACGTCTCGCGCACCGCGGTCCAGGTGGCGGCATTGCAGAACTACCCGGATCTCCTGTGGGAGGGAACCCGCGATCGCTTGCACCAGCCGTACCGCGCGGATGTGCTTCCCGTGACCGCGGAGTGGGTCAACCGCCTGCGCAACCGCGGCTATGCGGCCTACCTATCCGGTGCCGGCCCCACCGTCATGGTGCTGCACACCGAGGATATTGAGGAGGGAATTCTTGCCGACGCCCGCGAGCAGAACCTCCGCGTCATCGACCTCACCGTGGCCGGCCCCGTCCGCGTGGAGCTTACGCAGGCTTAATTTTTAGACGGCACACGTTGGGGTGCTGGCGCGGCACCAAGGTGATCGAGGTTGTATCATCGCTAGTTTCTTGCAGAAAGCCAGCGTGTACCGCGCACAGGAACGGCGAAGGTTCGAGACCCGAAGAGACAAACGGGCAAGCATGAAGCTCGATGTCGGTTGAATCGGGTTTGGTGGCAGGATCAAAGCCCATATCGCGCAGGGTGGCAAAGAGCGTATCGAGCGCGCCATCGGAGGCATCCGCGCCCGCGGCGCGCGCCCAGCGTCGCCCGATCTCGAGGGCCTTGGCCGAGGCGGCGTCATCAAGCTCTTCCGTATCCGCCAGCATCGTGGTCAGCACTTCCACCAAGGTGATGTATTCCTCTGCCACCGCTTTATTATCTGGAATGCGGGCTTGGAAGATGAGGGAGGGACGCCCGCGGCCCTTACTCGGCGCGGATACTACGTTGACGGCCCCAGCGTTGACCAGTTCATCGATGTGTCCGCGGGCGGTGTTGACGTGCATGCCTAGTTCGTCGGCCACGGTGCCGGCCTTGGCGCCTTCGGGGTGGCGTTGCACAGCGGTGAGGACCTCGCGCTGCTTGGGCGAGAGGTTGAGGGCCTCGGGAAAAAGTTCGGTGGTGGGCCGGGGAAGTGAATCAGGCATGGTAGAAATCCGCCTTGGGGGTCTGCGAATACAGAAAAACTAGTTGGGGTGGGCAAAAACGTGTGCTGTAGATATCGCTAAGGATACGATGTTACCCACCGCGACGCCTAAAGCGAACTCGCGGTCTACCGGTACTGTAGCCTCTTGGCCGCCCAGATCAACGCGCAGCTGCGCCGCTGCGAGGCTGGTGGCCTCGACTGCAAGGACGCGCGCTGCCCATTGATTGCAGGCCTCTGGCGCTGCGCCAATTGTGGCCGCCTGCGGGTCAAAGGTCACCGCCACCTTCTGCCCGGGCTCAAAAGACGTATGCTCCGTGGTCGCCAGAACGGAAATATCGCCGCACGCGACCTCGACGGCGGAGGCGCCGATCGCGGTCACGGTTCCTTCGAGGCGGTTGAGACCCGCTAGCGCCGCAACGAAGCCCGTCGGCGGTGCCTCAAGCAGCTGCACGGTTGCGCCGTGGGCCCGCACTTGGCCGGATTCCATGACCAGCATGTCCTGCGCCAGGTGCGCGATATCGAGCGCATCATGGGTAACAAGCAGCGTGGTACGGTCTGCGCGGGCCGCGTGTAAGAAGCGGCGCCACCTCTCGGCCGATGTCACATCGACTGCGGCAAGGGGCTCGTCCACAATCAAGACCGCCGGCCGTGCGGCTAGCGCGCGCACCAGCGCCACGTGGGCGGCCTGGCCGCCGGACAGGGCGGGCACGGGGACGTCGGCAAGCTCGTGCAATCCCGCCGCCGCAAGGAGCTCCTGCGCACGGGTTTTATCGCGGGTGACCATGGCTACCGCCTGCACGGCCGTCGACCTTGGCGGCAAGCCCGGACGCTGGGTGAGCAAGACGATGTCGGCGTGCTCCGGGGAGATCTCCCCGCCGCTCAGGCGCCCGGCAATGCGCCCCATCAAGGTCGTCTTGCCGGAACCATTCGGGCCCACCACGGCCGTTATGGTACGCGGGGAAAAATCCGTGCGCACCCCGTCGACGGTCACGGACAGCACCGGCGCATCAGTGGGACGGGTAAGGGCGCGGAGCTTATCGACGTCCATCCCATGCAACCTCCTGGCCTGCGGCTGGTAGCTTCGCCGCCGCAGGGCAGGCAAGCCCGCCAGCGCCAGACAGGCCAAGGCCAACCCGATAAGCAGCGCGGAGAGCACGTACGCGCCATCCGCATCGACCTCGCGCTCCAGATAAATACCCAGCGGCATGGTGCGGGTAACCCCCGGCTGCGAGCCGGCAAAGGTCAGGGTCGTGCCAAATTCGCCCAGCGAGCGCGCGAAGGCCAACCCCGCGCCCGTGGCCAAGGCCGGGGCGATGGAGGGAAGGGTAATTTTGCCGAGGACCTCCCACCGGCCCAAGCCCACGCCGCGCGCAGAGGCGAGGATTTCCTGGTCCAGCTGGCGCAATGCCGAATCAACCGCAACCACCACGAAGGGCAGCGCCACAAAGGTCTGCGCCATAACGACTCCGGGGAAGGCGAAGGCGAGGTGGATGCCTAGGGCGTCAAGAAGCGGGGCCAGGTACCCCTTGCGGCCAAAGGCTGCGGTAAGGGCCAATCCGCCCACCACCGGTGGCATGGCCAAGGGCAGGTAGACCAAGAGGCGCACTACGGAGCTGCCGCGGCCGAGCTGCTGCACCCACAAGGCCAGCCCCAAGCCCAGCACGAGCGCAAGAACCATGGATTGGAAGGCGGCTGCCACTGAGATGAGCAGCATGTCCTGGATCTCGTCGCGCGCGAGGTAGTCGCTAATGCGCGCCCATGGCACGCGCAGCCCAAGAGCGGCAACGGGGACGATGATGGTCGCTACCGCAATGAGGCCAATAAGGCCGATAAGAAGCGGGGCTTTGGGGCGAATGGGCTGGGGTGCGGACACAGAACTACTCCGCCGGGTTAAAGCCGCGGTCGCGCCAGGTGGACGCAAAGTCGCCGCTCAAGATATCGAGCACCGCGCGAGCCTGGTCGGGGTGGGATGCTTCTGCGGTAACGGCGCCCACAATCTGGTTAGAGAATTTCTCCGCGCCAGGAATGTCAATCACCTCAACATCGTCGCCGGCCGCGGCGGCGTCGGTGGAATAGACCCATCCAGCATCCGCCTCGCCCGAGGCAACCTTTCCTAAAACGTCGGCCACCTGGCGCTCCTGGGAGGAAGGGTGGACGTCCAGGTGCTTATCGTCGATGATCCGGGAGGAGATATCGCCACAGGGAACTTGGGGATCGCAAAGCACGAAGTGGTGGGAGTGGCGGAGATCCTCCACTGACTGGATTCCCGCCGGGTTGCCCTTGGGTACAACCATGACCATGACATTGGTGGCAAGCACCTCGGGCGTGGCAACCGTGCCATCCTGCACCGCCTTATCCATGGTCTTTTTCGATGCCGTGAGGAGAAGATCGGCCGGGGCGCCTTCGCGCAGCTTGCTTACCAAATCGGAGGAGCCGCCATTTTCAAAGTTTAGATTTACCGGCGGCGCGAGCTGGCTTGCGCGGCGGGTAAGTTCGTCATTGATGACGCGGGTGGAAGACGCCGCTAGGACATTAAGCGTGGGAGCATCCGCGTCCTGGGCGGAGGTCGTTGACGTTGGGGGAGCGCAGGCCGCTAGGGCGAATGCGAGGGCGGCGAGGAGTGCGGCGGCGCGCTTCTTCATCTGCGGAGGGCTCCTTCTACAGCGGAGGGTGTGACCTATCCAGGATAGCCCTCCGCCCCGCGCGGGTTTAGCTCACGCGGGTGAACTTGATGTGGAAGTCGCTTTCTTCTTCCTTGAGGTAGTCCAGCTCGAAGTCCTCCTCGCGAGCCTCGACCTCCTTGAGCAGTGGAATTGGATTATGCGGGGCGATGAGGATCATGGACTCGCCCACGTTGAGGGTGCCCAGCGCGCCGTGGATGGCGCCGTGGCGAACGGCGTGCGGAATTTCGGAGGCGTTAAGGGTCGGGATGGAGTGCGGCTTATTAGCATCAGAGATGGGCAGTTGCATAGCGAGTGGTCCTTTCTTAAGGGGTGCGAGTTTCGCTCTGTTACCAATATTAGTACGATAAAACCCGTGCAAAATAATAGCGTGGCACATCGCCTCATCTTCCTCGCCTTCGCAGGCCTATCGCTGCTGGTAGGCCTGGCTGCGGGCGCCACCCTATTGGGGCTGACCGCCACCCCTGGCTCCTCCTTCGCCGCCGACCACGGACCGCTCATGGTCTTCGGTTTCGTGGGCGGAGCCATCGGCCTTGAGCGCACCGTTGCCGTGCGCACCTCCTGGGCATGGGCCGGGCCGGCGTGCCACGTCGCCGGCGTGCTGGGCATTCTCGCCGGCCTGCCGCGGGCGCTCCCGGCCGTGTGTTTTGCCGCCAGTTTTCTCGTCCTTGGCTTCATTTATGCCACCATCTATAGCCATCAGGCGAGCCTTGCGATCTTGGTGCAGGCAGCCGGAGTTATCGGGGGAATAGCAGCAGCTGCCCTGTGGGCCATGGGTCCGGGGTTCACCGCGGCGATGCCGTTGTGCGTCCTCTACGCCGTGGCCACCATCATCGGCGAGCGCATGGAACTAGCGCGCGTCACCATGGCCGGAACCCGCGCCGAAAACCACCTCACCCTTCTGGTTCTGGGGCTGGCGGCGGTCAGCGTCATCTACGTGCTTGCCCCTGCGGTGGGCTATCGCGCCATGGGCGTGGTGCTCATCGCCATCGCTGCGGCCACCGCGCGGGTAGACGTGGCCAAGAATCTGGTGCGCTCGCACGGCCTGCCGCGCTACTCGGCGGCGTGCATGTTGGCCGGCTACGGCTGGCTCGCCCTCGGCGGTTACCTCTGGCTGCTATACGGACAGTCCACCGGCTTTGCCTATGATGCCTCCGTGCACGCCATCTTCTTGGGCTTTGTCATGTCCATGATTTTTGCGCACGCTCCCATCATCTTCACCTCCGTTATCCGCCGCCGTTTGCCGTATCGCCCGGTGCTCTATGTGCCGGTGGCGCTCTTACATGGCGGCCTCGCGCTGCGCATTCTTGCCGATTGCGCCGAGCACACCTCGGCCCTCCACACCGGCGGGGTGGTTACGATATTCGCAGTGTTAATTTTTCTCGCTTGCGGCATTGCCTTGACTGCGAAGGAGGCGCGACGTGCGCATTCATGACGTATCCCTGGCCGCGCGCGGCCGCTGGCATACCCTGAGCGCCGCCATTATCGGTTTGTGGATCTTTACCGGCCTCGGCCTGCTCATCGCTGGCTCCCTGGGTGCTCCGGTGGTGTGGTGGGATATCATCCATCCCTTCACCATTGGTGCGCTGACCACGGCAATCATCGTCTTTTCCACTCACTTCACCGAGGCCTTGACCCGGACTGCGGGCGGGGACTATCGGGGCGTCGGCAGTCGCGTGGGCCTAGTGCAGCTCGGGCTTATCTTGCTGCTCATTGATAGGGCGGGGTATGACTGGGGCCCGCTTGCCGACGCCGCCTCTGCCCTCATCATCACCGCCCTCACCTGGCACCTGTGGTTCATCGCGCGGCGCCTACGCGGCTCATTGTCTGGTTCTTTTGCCGTGACCGTGCCCTTTTATATCGCGGCGGCTGTGTTCATGATTGCCTCCGTGGTGCTTGTCATCCTCAGCGGTAATGGGGTAGGCGAGTACTCCCTCCTCGTCGGCGCCCACTCGCGCGGCATGGTCTGGGGCTTCGCGTGGCTTACCGTCATCGGCACGGTGGTCACGTTGCTCCCCACGCTATCGGCCACGGCGATTTCGCCCACCGCTCGCGCGCGGTGTACTCGCGCGCTCATCGTGCACTGCGTTGGTCTGTCCCTGGCAATGGCGCTGTACGCGGTGGGCCTTACCCGCGCCGCAGGCATGGCCCAACTGCTTGTGGTCCTGGCGGCGGTGCTCATTATCCAGCCGGTGCTTGCCACCGTTATGGGTCGCTCGCCGCGGCTGACCACCGCCACCGTGGCCGTTATCGCCGGACTGCTGTGGATGCTGGCGCTGTGTGCCGGTGACGCTATTTCCGCAGCGGTGGGTGCCTACCCGCGCACCATCACGCTGGTTTTGTTGCCCGCCTTCCTCGGTGCTGGCCTCTTGCAGTTGGTCACCGGGGTCCTGCACCACTTGCTACCGATCCTTACCGGCGCGCGTCCTAATACCGCGGAGCGCACCGGCTACGCCCGTCTGCTGCTCATCAACGTGGGCGGACTGCTGACATTGCTGGGCGCTACCGTGGCCGGGCTTATCATGATGGGGATAGGCCTTGCCGCCAACGTTATCGCCGTCGGCCGAGCCATCTACCTTAAGAAAAGACTGGAGAGTTAAATGCTGAGCGTTTCTTCCTCACAACCTGCGGACAAACCCGCACCCAAAGATTCCTCCTGGGCCTCGTGGCTGCTCATCGGCATCGCGCTGGCGGCGGTCATCGCGCTCGCGGTGGTCAATTCCACTGGTAAGGGTTCGGAGTCCGCAGCACCGGTATCCTCTGGCGAAACGCAGACCGTTGACGTGGGCGTAGACGGCATGGCCTTTACCCCCTCGTCCATCGATATCGAGCCCGGCACCCACCTGGTGGTCAACTTCACCAACTCCGGCGACCAAGTCCATGACTTAAAGATTGGCGACGCCGAAACCGGCCGCGTCGACCCCGGCGAGACCGTCCAACTCGACGCCGGAGTCATCGACTCCTCCGAGGAAGGCTATTGCACCATCGCCGGCCACAAGATGCAGGGCATGACCTTCCAGGTCAACGTGGGAGACGGGGCCGCTGCAGGACATGACCATGCGGTGTCTTCTGCTAGCAACCCGCACGTAGACGTGCCAACCGCCGCCGAACTCGGCGCGCAACGCGACGATTTTTCCGCCTTCGACGCCTCTTTGCAGCCGGCCGCTGAGACGAAGACGCACAAAGAGACCTGGACGATGACCGAGGAAGTCGTGGAGGTTGCCCCCGGCATCAAGCAGATGCGCTGGCTCTTCAATGGTCAAGCTCCTGGTCCCACCCTGCGTGGCAAGGTGGGCGATAAGTTCGAAATCACCATCAAGAACGAGGGCTCCATGGCCCACTCCATTGATTTCCACGCCGGCGAGGTCAACCCAGATAAGACCATGAAATCCATCCAGCCGGGCGAGGAATTGACCTACAAGTTCACCGCAAATCGCTCCGGCATCTGGATGTATCACTGCTCCACTATGCCCATGTCCCTTCACATCGCCAACGGCATGGCCGGCAATGTCATCATCGATCCGCCGGACCTCAAGCCCGTTGACGCGGAGTATAACTTCATGGCTACCGACATCTTCCTCGGCGAGGAATCCACCGGCGCCGACGCCCAGCGCGTTGCCGACGGCCGCTTCGACCTGATGGCCTTCAATTACTACCCTGGCCAATACGATGCAGAGCCCATCAAGGCCAAGGTAGGCGATACCGTCCGCCTGTGGCTGACCAACCTAGGCCCCGACCAGCCGCTGAGCTTCCATGTTGTAGGCGAACAATTCGATACCGCCTACAAGGAAGGCGCCTACCTCATCAAGAATGAGGACTCGACCGGCTCGCAAGCCCTGGACCTCCTCCCGGCGCAAGGAGGATTCGTCGAGATGACCTTCAACGAGCCCGGTACTTATTCCTTTGTCAATCACATCATGACTAACGCGGAGAAGGGCCAGCACGGCAAGTTCATCGTCACCGAGTAGCCCTCCCGCGGTTCGGCCCTCTCGCCCCTCCCGCCCTTCGCGCTCACCAGCGACCGTTCTTGGTCATATTTGATGCCCACCGTGAGCGTGAAGGGCGGGTTTTCGTATTCGTCCACCCCTCGCGCTCACCGGGGAGACAGTTTCGCGCTTGCTGCGGCTCCCGGTGAGCGCGAAGGACGGGGGAAGCGGAGACTTCTCCCTTGGCGCTCACGGGCGGAGGCGGTGGGCTCGATCAGCGGCTGCCGGTGAGCGCGAACGGCGGGGAGATGGGGAGGGCGAGGGCGCGAGGGGAGGGTATGAGAAAACCGCCGCGGGTCCCGTGAGTGAACTGCTCCCCATTAGTTGGACTGAGAAATCAGTTGCCAACAACTAGTGGGGAGCATTTTCTTTGAGAGCACGTAGTTCGCTGAGTGAAGTTCAGCGTGAGCAGTTAGTGGAGCTTTTCGAGCAGGGAATGGGTTGCCGAGCCGCTGCTCGTGTTGTCGGTGTCTCGAGAGACGCAACGCGTAGACTTTATCGCCGTTTCCAACTGCGTGGCAGACTATGTCTCGTGGAGAAACCAAACAAGCAGCACTACTCCTTCGAGGCGAAGAAGGAAGTTGTAGAACGTCATCTTGCGGGTGAGTCGATGATGGATCTTGCCCGAGAGTTCAATCTTTCATCCGACCACCTCGTCAAGGACTGGGTGGCTAAGTGGCGCAGAGGCGGCGACGAGGCTCTGCGCCCGAAGCCGAAGGGCAGGCCCAAAGGATCGGCTGCGCCGAAACGCCTCACGGAAGAGGAAAAGCTTCGCCGCCAGGTTGAGCGGCTGGAAGCGGAAAACGCCTACTTAAAAAAATTGCGAGACTTGAGGAACCAGGGACACGCCTGAAAGCCCAGGCAATCGTCATCCTCAAGTCACACCACCGCTTGGACTACCTCCTGGATGCGGCCGGCATGGCACGCTCGACATTCTTCTACCACCAAAAACGACTCACCGCACCGGATAAACATGCCGAGCTCAAACAAGCGATCCGGGACAGTTTTCAGCGCAACAAACACCGCTACGGCTACCGGCGGGTACTGCTCGACCTGCGTAACCAGGGCTGGGTGGTCAACCACAAACTTGTCTACAAGCTCATGCGCGCCATGGGCTTGAAAGCCAAGATCCGCCAGCGCAGGCCCTACATCTCCTACACTGGCACAATCAGCTACATCGCTGAGAACACACTCGAGCGCAACTTCACCCCCGATAGGCTCAACACTGTCTTCGTCAGCGACGTCACCGAGTTCAAAGTCGCTGGCCGCAAGGTGTATCTCTCACCGGTGATGGACCTGTTCGACCGCTCAATCGTCGCCCACACAGTGGCCACATCGCCGTCTACGGCGTTTACCTCGGCTTCGTTGGCGCAGGCGATCAAAGCGTGTGCTCCAGAGCCGGGCTGGATGATCCACACCGATCAAGGATTCCAATACAAGCACTCATCATGGCGCACCCTGATTAGCCAGCACCAGGGAGTCCAATCGATGTCACGCAAAGGCAACTGCTACGACAACGCGGTCATGGAGAACTTCTTCGGCCACCTGAAAACCGAGATGTACCACGGAGAAGCCTTCGACACCGTCGCAGAGTTCAACCAGGCCATCGACGAGTACATCCGGTGGTACAACACCGAACGCATCCAACAACGACTCAAGGGTCTAACCCCGATGCAATATCGAAATCAGACCCTTGAAGCCCTAACCGCCTAGAATTAAACCAGTCCAACTTTCGGGGGCCAGTTCAGAGACGGCGCGGCGGCTTAATGTGAGGGGTTTAGTTAGGCTCCGTGTCCCGGAGTTTCGCCCTCGAGCTGCTTACGGTTGGAGCGGATGGGCTCCCACGCGGTATTAGAACGCATCGGGGTGGTGCGATTATCGCGGGAGCGGTATACCACGTACGGGCGGGTGACGTAACCAACCGGTGCAGAGAAGGCATGCACGAGGCGGGTAAAAGGCCATACCGCGATGATGGTGAAGCCCGCGAGGACGTGGACCTTGAACTGCCACGGGGCATCGGCCATGAGCTCCGGCTGAATATTGAAGATGAGCAGCTGGCGCAGCCACGGCGAGATGGTCTCACGGTAGTCGTAGCCGCCGGTACCGGCGACGTCGAAAAGCTGCAGCGTAAAGGTGGCAAAGGAACCAGAAATCAGTGCCAAGGCCAGGAAGACGTACATGACCTTGTCCGAGGTGGAGGTGGACAAGAATACCGAGCGGTTCTTCAGGCGGCGGTAGAGCAGGCCGGCGAAGCCGAGGAGGACGGCCAGAGCGGCGATGGAACCTGGGATGGTGGCCAGCAGGTGGTAGGCGTGATCGCTGATACCGACAGCGCGAGTCCAGGACTTGGGGAATGCCAAGCCCATGAGGTGGCCGATGATGACGAAGACCATGCCCCAGTGGAAGAGCGGGGAAGACAAGCGCAACAGCTTGGACTCATAGATTTGGGAGGAGTGGGTGGTCCAGCCGAACTGGTCGGAGCGCCACCGCCAGAAGATGCCGACGATGAAAGCGGCGATGGCCAGCCACGGGAACGCACCCCAGAGGAAGTTATCAAACATAGTGTGTCCTTAGACGAGGTCAGGTTGGGTGGTGGGGAAGGGAAGGTCGGCGATGCCCACCATCTCGGCAGGCGGGCCGGTGCGGATGAGGTCCACGTACTTTTGGGCGGTATCGGTGTCGATCTCCGGCAAAGCTTTGCACAGCGCGACGACCAGGCTGATATAGGGCGAACCTACGTGAGACAGTGCGGCGCGCAGCACCTCGATGCCTTCGCGGTAGCTGGCAACGAGCTCGACGGCGCGGTCATGTTCGGCGCCCTCGGTCATGGCCAGCGCCTCCAGGACTACGCAGAGGTGATCCGGCAGTTCGTCGTCCGAAATATGGAAACCGAGAGACTCCAGTTGCTCGCGGAAGGACAAGATGGCCATGCCGCGCTGGCGGGTATCGCCCACCGCGAAATAGGACAGGTACAGCGAGCAGCGGCGACGCTGATCGAAGGTTTCCACATAGTGTTCTTCGAGCCCGCGCGGGCCCACGCTGCGCGCCCACTCGGCGAAGTCCACGAAATCGCTGGCGATGGCCAGCGGCAACTGATCCACCTGCTCCTCCACGATGGCCAAGCGGTCCATAATGTCCGCGCCGGGGTAGTCCAGCAGGACGGAGACGGCCATGGCCACGATGCGGCGTTGGTCCTCCGTAACGTCCACAGGCGTGACGAACTCGTGCGGTACTTTGCCGGTATGGGTGCGCAGCGTCTTTTCGACGTCCTTGGCGCCGCCCATCGTGCCAATGCCGGCTGGGGTGCCAAAGCCGGCGACGGCGTCGTCGGCAAGCGCGGGCTTAGGCTTGAGCGTAGCCTGGCGTTTGCGGAGCTTATCCAGAATATTCATGGTTGCTCCTAGTCCTTGGGTGGGAACATCGCATCGGGGCGGTCACCGGTCCACGACAGCAGCGACACCTTGCCCTGCGGCGCGGAACTGTGGGTGCAGGCCTCGGGGGCGCCCATGCCCAGGTCGTGGAAGACGTCCTCGGACGCTTGAGCAGGGTCGACGTCGCCG
The DNA here is from genome assembly GCF_022347205.1 of Corynebacterium sp. ACRPO. GTDB lineage: Bacteria > Actinomycetota > Actinomycetes > Mycobacteriales > Mycobacteriaceae > Corynebacterium. The sequence goes on from NZ_JAKRNE010000002.1 coordinate 220,867, forward strand.
AAGGGATCCAGGTTCGCGATGCCGCGGGGTGTTTCCGGAGAGGCAGTCGGGATGACGTAGCGGTCATCGTATTTGGCAATAGCCAGCAGGCGGTACATAGCCTCAATGTCTTTGCCAGTCATGCCCACGGCTTGGGCGATCTCCACCTGCGGCTTATTGCCCAGGTTGATATCGCGCATATAGGAGCGCATGGCGACGAGGCGGCGCAGGGACTTTTCTACCGGCACGGTATCGCCGGCGGTGAAAAGGCCGGCGAGGTATTCCAGTGGAATGCGCATATTCGACAGCGCGGAGAAGAGGATCTTGTGGTCCTCGCCGTCGTTGCCGGTGGCGGTCACCTTGTCCACGATGGGGGACAGCGGCGGGATGTACCAGACCATCGGCAGGGTGCGGTACTCCGGGTGCAGCGGCAGGGCCACGCCGTACTTGAAGATGAGGTCGTAGATGGGGGACTGCTGTGCAGCGTCGATCCAGGAGTGCGGGATTCCCTCGGCCTCGGCGGCGCGAACGACCTCCGGGTCATGCGGATCGAGCATGATGGACTTCTGTGCCTCGAAGAGATCCTGCTCGTTCTCGGTAGCGGCGGCCTCGGCTACGCGGTCGGCGTCGTAGAGAATGACGCCGAGATAGCGCAGGCGGCCCACACAGGTCTCGGAGCACACGGTAGGCTGGCCCACCTCGAGGCGCGGGTAGCACAGGGTGCACTTTTCGGCCTTGCCGGTCTTGTGGTTGAAGTAGACCTTCTTATAGGGGCAGCCAGAGACGCACATGCGCCAGCCGCGGCAGCGGTCTTGGTCAACAAGCACGATGCCGTCTTCGGTGCGCTTATACATCGCGCCGGACGGACAGGAAGATACGCAGGTGGGGTTCATGCAGTGCTCGCAAATGCGCGGCAGGTAGAACATGAACGAGTCCTCGATTTCCTTTTTAACCTCGAGGTTCATCTCATGCAGGACTGGGTCACTATCCAAGGTGGCGGTGGATCCACCCAGGTTATCGTCCCAGTTGGAAGACCACTCGATCTTGTTGATATCGCGACCATCGATTTGGGATACCGGCTTGGCCGTGGGCTGGGTCTTTTGCCCGGCCTCAGCGCCCATGAGATCTTCGTACTGGTAGGTCCACGGCTCGTAGTAGTCCTGGATGGTGGGCAGGTTCGGGTTATGGAAGAGGGCGGCCAGCTTCTTCAGGCGGCCTCCCGCTTTCGGCTTGAGCTTGCCGGATTTGGTGCGCTCCCAGCCGCCCTTCCACTTTTCCTGGTCCTCCCAGGTGCGTGGGTAGCCAACGCCGGGGCGGGTCTCGACGTTATTGAACCAGATATATTCGGTGCCTTCGCGGTTGGTCCATGCCTGCTTGCAGGTGACCGAACAAGTGTGGCAGCCGATGCACTTGTCCAGATTCATAATCATGGAGATTTGGGCCATGACCTTCATTAGTAGGAAACCTCCTGGGAACGGCGGCGAACGCGGGTGACCTCATCGCGGTTATTGCCGGTGGGGCCGATGTAGTTGAAGTGGTAGGTCAGCTGGCCGTAGCCGCCAGCAATGTGGACCGGTTTGATGGAAATACGCGTTAGCGAGTTGTGGGTGCCGCCGCGGCGGCCGGTGTGCTCATTGAGCGGGGTGCCGACGGTGCGCTCTTGTGCGTGGTTGCACAGCATCGTGCCCTCCGGAATGCGGTGGGAGACGATGGCACGTGCGGAGACAACGCCATTGCGGTTATACACCTCGACCCAGTCGTTATCGGCCACGCCAATCTTCTCGGCATCTTTATTGGACATCCAGACCACCTGGCCACCGCGGGAGATGGATAGCACGTGCAGGTTGTCAAAGTACTGCGAGTGGATGGACCATTTATTGTGCGTGGTCAAGTAGCGCAGGGTGACTTCGGCTTCGCCGCGGTCGTTGCGCAGGGTCTCGCCTGGGGCAAACTCGCCGTGCATGTGTACGTGATCCAACGGTGGGCGGAAAATAGGCAGGGATTCGCCGTAGTCCATGTACCAATCGTGGTCGATGTAGTACTGCATACGGCCGGTGAGCGTGTGCCAGGGCTTTTCGAACTCGACGTTGATGGAAAAAGCGGTGTAGCGGCGCTTATTGCGCTTATCCGCGGTCCATTCTGGCGAGGTAATGACTTCCTTCGGCCGCTCCTTGATGTCATCCCAGGTGATGCGCACATCCTCATCGGCGGTGCCCAGCGGGGTGAGGTCTTTGCCCGTGCGGGAAGACAGGTATTCAAAGCCTTGCTTGGCTAGCTCGCCATTGGATACACCCGAAAGGTGCAAAATGGCGTCGATGACCTTGGCGTCCTTGCTCAGGTCCACCAGTTCGCCCATGGAAGTTTCAGAGGTGCCACAGATGAGCTCAAGCTCCTTGACCTGCTTTTCCACGTTGAACTTCGTGCCATGGACTCCGGTGCCCAGCTTGGCCGGCAGCGGGCCCAGGTGCGCCCACTTCTCATAAATCTTGGTGTAGTCACGCTCCACCACATGCAGCTTCGGCATGGTGACACCAGGGATGAGCCCCTGCTTATCGACGTCCGGCACCACACCGTTGGGCATTCCTAGCTCATCCGGGGTGTCATGGTGGCTGGGCTGGGTGATGACATCGCGCTGCACGCCGAGCCACTTGGTGGCTTTATCAGAAAGCGCAGCTGCAAGATCGCGGAAGACCTCGTAGTCAGAGCGCGCCTCCCACGGCGGGTTAATGGCCGCATTGAAGGAGTGCAGGTACGGGTGCATATCCGTCGAGGACATATCGTGCTTTTCGTACCAGGTAGCGGCCGGGAAGATGAGATCCGATACCAGCGTGGTGGAGGTATTGCGGAAGTCCGTGGTCATCATGAGGTCGAGCTTGCCCTTAGGTGCTTCATCGACCCACTTGATGGTGCGCGGGCGATCCTCTGGGGCGAGCTCTTCTGCGGTGGCGTCGGAGTCGATGCCAAGGAGGTGGCGGAGGAAGAACTCCGTGCCCTTCGCCGAGGAACCCAGCAGGTTGGTGCGCCAATTAAGCAGGATGCGCGGCCAGTTCTCTTCTGCAGACGGGTTGTCATACGAGAATTCGAGGCGGCCGCTTTCTAGCTCTTGGACGACGTAGTCATTGATGTCCATGCCGGCTTCCTCGGCCTCGTCAGCGAGGAAGAGCGAGTTGCGGTTGAACTGCGGGTAGGCTGGCATCCAGCCGCGGCGCATGGCCTCGGCCATGGTGTCCGAGACCATCTTATCGCCGATGGAATCGCGCGAGGCCAGGGGCGATCCCAAGTGCGAGGCGCGCGAATTATCGTAGCGATACTGCTCGGTGGCGAAGTAGTAAAAGCCGGTGGTGATCATGTGGCGCGGCGGACGCTGCCAGTCCGTCGCCATCGCCCATTGGGTCCAGCCATTGACGGGTCGGAGTTTCTCCTGGCCCACATAGTGCGCCCAGCCGCCGCCGTTGACGCCCTGGGTGCCGCACATAGAGGTCAGCGCCAGGAAGGTGCGGTAGATGGTATCGGCGTGGAAGTAGTGGTTGACGCCAGCGCCCATGATGATTTGGGAGCGGCCCTGGGAATCCGCGGCATTCTGTGCAAACTCGCGGCCAATGCGGATGGCGGCATCCGCCGGAACGCCGGTAAGTTCTTCCTGCCAGGCAGGGGTGCCGACCTCGCTGGCGTCGTGGAAGTCCTTCGGCCATGAGCCCGGCAAGTTGAGGTCGGCGCGGTTGACGCCATAGTGGGCAAGCATGATGTCGAAGACGGTGGTGACCAGTTTGCCATCTACCTCGCGCACCGGCACGCCGCGGTGGACGACGCCCGCGCCAATCGGCTTGCCGGTTCCCACATCTTCCGGATTCGTGTCCAAGTCGAAACGCGGGAAGAGCACCTCGGCGGTGTCGAAGCGGTCGGTCTCTGCGATGGACATGACCGGATCCGCGTTATCGAGCGCGAGGTTCCACTTGGAAGATTCGTTATCCCAGCGGTCAGCCACGGTGCCGCCTGGGTCGACGACGCGACCGTCTTCCTCCATCACGAGGCCACGGTGAGTGGAATTGGGGGTGGAGTTGAGGGAGGCGTCGGCAAGCTGGGCAGCGGTGAGGAACTTGCCCGGGGTGTATGTGCCGTCGCCGTGGTCATCGAGGGCGACGAGGAACGGTGAATCGGTGAACTTGCGCATATAGTTCAGGAAGTACGGTTCCTGGCGGTCCACATGGAAGGTCTTGAGAATGACGTGGCCCATGGCAAAGGCGAGGGCGGCATCAGTGCCCGGCTCGATGCGGGCCCACTCATCGGCGAACTTGGTGTTATCCGCGAAGTCAGGTGAGACCACCACTACCTTGGTGCCCTTATAGCGGGACTCGACCATAAAGTGTGCATCCGGGGTACGGGTGACAGGGATGTTGGAGCCCCACATCATCAGGTAGGACGAGTTGTACCAGTCACCGGATTCCGGAACATCGGTCTGATCGCCAAAGGTCTGCGGGGATGCCGGCGGCAGGTCGGCGTACCAATCGTAGAAGGACAGGGCGACGCCGCCAATGGACTGCAAGAAACGCATGCCCGCGCCATAAGAAATCTGGGACATCGCCGGAATCACGGTGAAGCCATTGATGCGGTCAGGGCCGTACTTGCGGATGGTGTACACGTGCGCGGCCGAGGCAATGTCAATGGCCTCTTCATAGGAGATGCGGATGAGCCCGCCCTTGCCGCGCTGGGAGATATAGGCCTGGCGCTTTTCCGGATCCTCCTGGATCGCGCGCCACGCCAAGACGGAGTCTCCGTGCTTGGCCTTTTCCTCGCGGAACATGTCTACCAGTACGCCGCGGGCATACGGGTAGCGCACACGAGTGGGCGAGTAGGTGTACCACGAAAAGGATGCGCCACGAGGACAGCCGCGTGGCTCGTACTCTGGCATGTCATTGCCAGTGGTGGGGTAGTCCACTGCCTGGGATTCCCAGGTGATGACGCCATCTTTGACGTAGACCTTCCACGAACATGAACCGGTGCAGTTCACGCCGTGGGTAGAGCGCACCATCTTGTCGAACGCCCAGCGGTTGCGGTAAAAGACATCCGCCTGGCGCCCGCCCTTGAGGAAGAGTTGCTGGCCAGAGTCAGTGGCTTCGCCCTTGCGCAGGTAGGCGCCGAGCTTGAACAACGGATTCAGTTTGCCGTTTTCGGGGGAGACGTGAGTAGTCAAAGGGTGCTCCTAATTAGCCTGGGAACGGTGCATTGGGGCGGGCGTAGTAAATCCACACCAGGACGGTGGTGATTGCGAAGTAGACAACGCAGCCCCAGAAGAACACGGCTGGTGCCATCATGGATAGCAGTACGCCGACGACGAAGGGGCCGAATGCGCCGATGGCGCCGGTCCAGCCGATGACGCCACCAGCTTGGCGCTTCGGCAAAATCATGGGCATCTGCTTGAAAGTGCCGGCATTGCCGAGACCGGTAAAGAAGAACATGATGAGCATGGAACCCAAGAACCACCAGAACTCATCCGGGCTGGACGGGTTCAAGAACAGCGCGGATACGGCGGTAAAGACGGTCATGCCAAGGCAGCCGATGAAGGTCCAGATAGCGCCACCGTACTTATCGCACAGCGGTCCCCAGAGTGCACGAACTAGCGCACCGATAAGTGGTCCAAGGAAGGCATAAGCCGCGCCATTCGGCAGGTCATCGAAGCTGCCGGCAAACGACGATCCCTCGCCAAAAGTCTGGTTGATAAGCAGCGCCATCTGCGCGGCGAAGCCAGAGAATGCACCGAAGGTCATGAAGTAGACAATCGTGAGAATCCAGGTGTTCTTATTGCCAAAGATATCGATCTGCTGGCGGAAGTTGGCCTTAACAGGCACGTCCTTGAGCAGCATCCATGCCAGGATGGCGCCGACGATAGCCCACGGCACGAGGAAGATAGCTGGATTGTGGACGAAAATATCGCCCTTATCGGTGCGCTGCGGGGCCACCATGCCTACGCCGAGCAGGGTAAAGCCCATCAGCCACGGGGCAACCAGCTGGATGAAAGAGATACCGAAGTTACCAATGCCGGCCTGGATGCCCAACGCGGTGCCAGACAGGCGCTTGGGGAAGAAGTAGCCGGTCGAGGGCATGAATCCGGAAAAGACGCCGCCGCCGATGCCGGAAATGAAGGACAGTACTAGCAGCCACCAGTACGGGGTGGATGTATCCTGCACTGCAAAGAACCAGCCCAGCATCGGGATGATAAACAAGAGCGAGGAGAAAAAGACCAGCTTGCGCGTGCCAATCATCGGGGGCAAGAACATGAAGATGAGGCGGAAGATACCGCAGGCCAGGCCCGCAATTGCTGTCAGCCAGTAGAGCTGACCCTTGGAGATATCGAAGCCGATTTGGTTTAGCTGCGGTGCAATCGCGGATACGAGGTACCACGTGGCGAAGCCAATGATGAGAACGAAGGTAGAAATCCAGAGAGTCCGCCAGGCAATTTTGGAGTCCCAGTGCTCGGAATCTTCTGGATCCCAGCCTTGGATGACTTTGCCTGAGGTATCGAGAGTAGTCATGAGTTCCTCACAAGTCGTAGGTCTGTGACTCGTAATCTACCTGCAGCTAAGCTGTGGGGAGTAAAATAAACCGGAAAACACCGTTTTAATTACGGCATATTGATGTTGCGTAATTCTGGCCCCGAATGGTCATTGCAGGTTAGCCCGCCGCGTAGTATTGGATTGCGTGCATGACTACGGTTTGTGAATTTTGTCACCGTGAGATGGGGGAGAGAAGTAGACAAATATGGAACGGACAAGCGTTAGCATAATTCTTAGTTCCGATCGCGTGCTGTCCGGGGAAAAATCGGGCAAGGCGGGGGAACGCGCGCGGGAGATGTGTGAAGAATTTTCCGCTTCTGTACGGGCGGTTGAGGTCGTCCCAGAAGGCGCCGAGCCTGTGGAGTCTGCGCTGAAGGCTGCTCTTTGTGCAGGCAGCGACGTTATTGTCATCATCGGCGGCACGGGCCTCGGCCGTACCAACTTCACCCCGGAAGTGACCCAGAAGTATATCTCGGCCCGATTGCACGGTCTGGAGACGCAAGTGCTTTTGCGCGGCCTAGAGTCCTCGGCGAAGGCGGGGCTTTCGCGAGGAATTATCGGGATGACCTCGCACGGTGGAGGCAGCCTTGTGGTCAATACCGCATCCTCAGTTGGGGCGGTGGAGGACGCCCTCGGGGTGGTTCTGCCTCTCCTGCCGGACATCTTCAAGTCCTGCCGATAGCTGCGTCGACCTCGCCCTTGGCGCTCACCAGCGACCGTTCTTGGTCGCATTTCATGTCCACCGTGAGCGTGAAGGGAGGGTTTCTGTGTTCGTCCACCCCTCGCGCTCACTGGGGCGGCGATTTCGCGTTTGCTGCGGCTCCCAGTGAGCGCGAAGGGCGGGGAGGCGGTTATTTCTCCCTTGGCGGTCACCGGCGGAAGCGGTGGGCTAAGTCAGCGGCTGCCGGTGAGCGCGAAGGGCGGTGGGCCGAGGCAACGCAGGAACCTCGCGCAGCTCCGCACGGGTGTCGTAGTCGCGTTCGGCGCCGGTGCCGGGAATCTCGATGAAATTGGCGCCACGGATGAGGCGGCGGACGGAGACGTTCCGAGTCGTAGGAAGGGATTCGAGCTGAGCGTGGAGCGCGGGAGCGCGCCAGAGGGAACACAGCGGCTGGAGGTAGCCGTCGGCGGCGCGGGTGAGTACGGCATCGGCTGTGGAAGAGACGAGGGCCGAGCGCAGACAGGGAAGCAGTAGCGGCGAATCGGGGGCATCCACGGCGAAGAGGGCGAGTTCGGAGCAGTGGGATAACGCCTGGGCGCCGGCCGCGATGCCGGCGACGGGACCACCGTAGAGCGGTGACTCGCATACCTGGGGCACGCCGAGGCGATGTGGGGAGACGGCCACGGTCGGGGTGCCGTAGGGAAGCTGGGCGAGCAGGCGGTCGATAAAGCGCGTGCCGTGGACAAAAAGGGAGGCCTTATCGGCGCCGCCCATGCGCCTGCCGTGGCCGCCGGCGAGGATGACCGCGCCGAGCATTAGGACTCCGGGAGGGTGCGGGACCAGTCCCCGGAGCGGCCACCGGATTTCGCCACGATTCCGCAGCGGCGGATATACGCGGAGCGGTCCACGCCCTTGACCATGTCGATGATGGCGAGCGCGGAAACGTTCACGGCCGTCAGCGCCTCCATTTCCACGCCGGTGCGGTCGGCGGTGCGGACGGTGGCGGAGATGGCAACGTGGTCATCGGCAAGCGTGAGCTCCACTGCACAGCCGTGTACGCCGATGGTGTGTGCCAAGGGAAGTAGCTCGGGGACCTTCTTGGCGGCCGAAATGCCGGCGATGCGGGCGACGGCGAGGACATCGCCCTTGGGTACGGTGCCATCGCGCAGCGCGGTCATGACCTCGGGTGAGCAGGCGACCTCGCCCTCCGCAGTGGCAGTGCGCACGGTGGGCTGCTTCTCGGTGACGTCGACCATGTAGGCGGCGCCGTCAGAGTTCAGGTGGGTAAATTCCATGGTTGCTCCTTAACACAAATAAACGGTGATGTCCTCGCCCACGGCCGGCGGCTCGGAGTCGATGAGGCAAAAGCCATTGCTGCCGGCCAGCGACACGATGCGGTGACTGCCGTGGGGCAGGTGCGAGGTGATGGCGGGCGCTGCCTGAAAGTCTACGGTGACGGGAACAATGGTCGGCCGTCCGCGGGAGGTGGGAAGGGGCGAATCCACCCGGGCGCGCAGGTTGACTCGCTGGTGTGGCGCGGGGTGTCCGGACAGTGCGGCGATAAGGGGACGGGCATAGAGCTGAAAATCGACGAAGGCTGCCACAGGGTTTCCGGGCAAGCACAGAACCGGGGCGTCATCCCACAGGGAGTAGCCCTGCGGGGCACCCGGGCGCTGGTCGACGTGCCCGAACCACGCGGAATCCGTGCGCCCAAGTACGGTGTGGACGACGTCGAAGGCGCCGGCTGATACGCCACCTGAGGTGATGACGAGGTCGTGGGACGGGGCTAGCTCATCTAGTGCAGAGGCTAGGTCCGCAGGGGCATCGCCCACATGGACGTGTGTATCTGCGCCACAGAGAGCGGCGAGCATCGGGCCATTGGAATCCGGTAGTTGGCCGGGGGCGAGCTCTACTGGGGAAGGGACGAGTTCTTCGCCGGAAGAAATGACCGCGATGCGCGGGCGCCGGTAGGCCGCGACGGAATATACGCCGGCGGAGGTGAGGGCGGCGATGACGGCGGCATCGATAAGCGTGCCGGCGGTGGCGACTGGCGCGCCGGGCTGGATGTCCTCGCCGGCGGGGCGGATATGCGACTTGGCGGGGGCCTCCGTGATGGTGACCTCGTCCGGAAGTGCTACGGGGCCGGCCGGGGTGGTGGTGTTTTCGACTGGGACGACGAGCATCCCTGCGGTATCGGCCACGGGGGCGCCGGTCATGATGCGGACGGCGTGGCCGGCGGGCACATCGATGGGAGCCGCGCCGGCCGGTACATCGCCGGCGACGGGGAGGGTCCACGGTGCGGAGGAAGAAAGATCCGCGGCATGGACGAGGAAGCCATCCATCGCTGAATTGGCATGGGGTGGCACGGGAAAGCGCGCGGTGGCGTCGGCGGCGAGGATGCGGCCGATGAGGGAGGCATCGACTGGTGCGGACTCGGCCGGTGGCGTGGAAGCCAGCGCGAGTACGGCGTCGAGGTGCGCGGAGATGCTGCGGGGCGTGGACATAAGACTCAGGTTAGCCGCCGATGGCGGACATCGGGCGGTCTGGTTGGAGAAAGCCCTCGTCGTCGATGCCGTGACCGGGCTTTTTGGTCCACATTTCCCCGGCCCAAGCCTCCATGATGTCCTCATCGCTCGCGCCGGAGCGCAGCAGGTCTCGCAGTGGGGTTTCGGAATTGCCAAAGAGGCAATTGCGAATGGCGCCGTCGGTAGTAAGGCGGGTGCGGTCGCAATCGCCGCAGAAGGGGTGGGTGACCGAGGCAATGATGCCCAGCGTGCCGCGCGTGCCGTCCGGAGCGCTGACCTCCCACAGGGCGGCGGGGGCGGAACCGCGTGGTTCGCGTGCCGGCGCCGTAGAAAAGTGGGTGCGCAGGCGGGCGAGGATATCCTCGGCCGTGACCATGTCCTCGCGGCGCCACTGCTCGCGGGGACCAAGCGGCATCTGCTCGATGAAGCGGAGCTGGGCGCCGTGGTGGACGGCATAGTCCGCCAGTGGAACGATGTCTTCTTCGTTGACCCCGGGCATGACTACGGCGTTGATCTTGATGGGATGCAGGCCCGCGGCATCCGCGGCGGCGATGGCCTGCAACACGTGGTCGAGCCGATCGCGGCGGGTGAGCGCGGCGTAGCGCTCACGGTCGATGGTGTCGAGCGAAATATTGATGCGGTCGAGCCCGGCCGCGGCGAGGGCGCCGGCGCGCTTTTCTAGGCCAAGCCCGTTGGTGGTCAGCGCGGTGGATGGGGAGCGGCCCTGGTCGGTGCGCAGCTGTTTGGTCGCAGCAATAATTTTCTCCAGCGACTTGCGCAGCAGGGGCTCGCCGCCGGTAAAGCGCACCTGGCGGATGCCCAGCTTGCCGACGCCTATCCGGATCAGCCGGATGGTTTCCTCATCGCTTAAGGTTTGCTCTGTGGGCATCCACTCCAAGCCTTCGGCCGGCATGCAATAGGTGCAGCGCAGGTTGCAGCGATCCGTCAGCGAGACGCGCAGGTCACGGGCCTGGCGTCCATAGCGATCCACCAGTGCGCGCGTGCCATCAGCGGCCGGTGCAGGCAGATCCGCCGGCGGTTTCGCCCGGCCCACGGTAGGCAGGGGCAGGGAAACCACGGGTTGCTGGGAGGAAGAGGTCATTGGTGCCAGTCTAGGAGAGGGGACGAGGTACACCAAGCTGCAACGGCTACTGACGCGAATTTATTCCTAGTTTTCCCGGCTTAAATCGGCGGCGTTGGTGGCATCGAGGCGCTGGGATTCGCCTGGGCCCTTGAGCCGGATGATGTTGTACTCGCCCTCTGCCAGGTGGGCGCGCAAATCTTTCTTATCGAACTTGCCCACGGAGGTCTTATCGATGGACTTCACAAAGGTCCAATACTCTGGCAGCATCCAGCTCGGCAGTTCCTTGCGCATGCTGGCGCGCAGGCGCTCCGCGGTCTCGATGGTGGGCGAGGCGCCCTCGGCCAATACTGTGACGGCGAGTGGGCGCTCGACCCACTGCTTATCGGGGTAGCCAATCACGGCGGCCTCGACGACAAGCTCGTCAGACATGATGAGGTTTTCTAGCTGCACGGAATAGATCCATTCGCCGCCGGAGCGAATGACATCGCGGGCGCGGTCCTCCACGGTAAGGAAGCCGTCCTTGGTAACTGAGCCGACGTCGCCAGTGCGCAGCCAGCCATCGGCGGTGAACTTATCCTCCGCGGCCTCGACTTGCTTGCCGCGGAATTCGGAGGCGATTTCGCCCGGCTCAGCGGTGGGCGAGTGGTAGTAGGAACCGGTGACCAGGTTGCCGCGCACCTGCAGCTCGCCGGCGTTGCGGTCGGTGCGGGCGACAACTTGCCCGTCGTTGACCACGCGGTATTCCAGTGAGGCGGGGATGCGTCCTTGGGATACGCGGTAGGCCCAGCGGGTATCGCCGGAGGCGCCCTGGGGCGGGCGGGCAACGCTGCCCACGGTGGAGGTTTCCACCATGCCCCACACGTGGACCACATCGACGCCGTAGCGCTCCTCCCACATCTTGATCAGCATCGGCGGGACGGGGGAGCCGCCGGCGTAGATCTCGGTGAGCGTCATGCGCTCTGGTGGATGGTGCATGTAGTGGACAAAGAGCTGAATCCAAATGGTGGGCACGCCGTGTGCCACGCGCGGAGAGGTAGCGGCGATGGCTTTGGCAAGGGTGGGGGCGGACACGTCGGCGTCGGGAAGCACCAGCGGGGTGCCCGTCATGAAACAGGTGAAGGGAACGCCCCAGCTGAGCACGTGGCAGATGGGAATGCAGCACAGGAAGGTCTCGCCGTGGGTAATGCACAGCGAGTCCGAGGAACGCAGCTGCATGGCCTCCAAGTAGAGAGACCGGTGCGAATACAAAACTCCCTTGGGGGCACCCGTGGTGCCCGTGGAATAGCACAGCGCCGCGGCCGTGCGCTCATCTAGTTCGGGCCAGTCATAGACAGTTGAGCGGCCGTCAATAAGAGCTTCATAGGAATAGACCTCAACCCCGCGGGGGAAAAGGTGGGCAAACTGCTGCGCTGGTTGGGCGCCGGTGATGATGACGCTTCCCACGGAGTTGGTGCCCACGAGCACCTTGCCCAGCTGTTGCGCCAGGCGGGGATCGCAGACGATGGCGGAGATTTCCGCGTGGTTAATAATGTGGCGAATCTGGTCATTCATCAGCTGCTTATTCAGCGGGGCAAAAATTGCGCCCTTGCAGGCGGTGCCGAACATTACCTCCAAATGCTCGGCGCAATTCCACATAAAGCTGCCCACGCGCTCATCGCTGGTGATGCCCAATTCATCGTGAATGGCGTGGGCGAACGCGGCGGCGCGGGCAGCGATATCGCGGAAGGTAACTTCCTCGGCCGGATCGAATTCCGAGCCGGTGCCCTCACCGTGCCAGGTGGTAACCGTGGTGTCCCCGTGCACCGAGGCGCCGTATTCCAGAATGCGGGTCAGGGAGAGGGGGATATCCATCATCGTGGAAAGCATGCCTCTACTGTAGCGGTGTCATGGTGCGGGCGTTGCGTCCTATGCGTTATACTTGTTCGCGACTGGTAGGAAACTGGAAAGTTTTAGCTCCCCTTTCCTATGCATTCGGGCCCAGAGAAGTATTTTTGCCCGCAGTCGTTTCTTGATTTCTTCCGGTTCGTGCACTCGCTGTGCGAAGTCTCCATAAGGACACGGAAGAGGCCTCATACTTATTGCCCGGCAGGACGCGCATGCGCCTTGGCACGAGGGCGAGAAGTCCTAGAAAAATACACATTGGCTTCCAGTGCAACGCCGCGAGCAAAGGCTGCGGCGGCTCCCGCATAATCGGACCTGGTCAAGCAACGAAAGGATATCCGTGAGCGAAACGGACAACACCGCAGCACAGGATCTTGCATCCCTGAAGCTGCCGGAATTGCGCAAAATGGCCGCAGAGCGCGGCCTACGTGGTGTCTCTGCCCTGCGCAAGGGGGATCTCATCACCGCCATCAAGACCGGAAAGGTTCCGCCTAAGGCCAAGGCCAAGGTGGAAAAGGCCGCTCAGGTAGAAAAGGCGGACAAGGCAGAGAAGCCTGAGAAGGCGGAAAAGCAGGAAGAATCCCGCGAGAAGCAGGAAAACCGCCAGCAGGGCTCTGGCGAGGAGCAGCGCTATGAGTCGCGCTCCCAGGCCCGCCGCGCTCGCCGCAACCGCGCCCGCCGCCAAGAGCGTCAGGAGCGTCAGGAACGGCAAGAGCGTGAGGAGCGTAACCGCAACGAGGAGCAGGGCGGCACTAAGGACAACCGCGACAATAACTCCCAGGACGGCTCCGATAATCAGGGCGAGAAGAATGACCGCGGCGATAATAAGCAGCGCGGCAATCGCCACGAGGACAACAATAACCACGAGCGCGGCAACCGCCGTGGGCGCCGCAACCGCCGCAACCGCCGCGGCCGCGGAAATAATAATGACAATAACGGCGGCAACGATTTGCAGGTCCGCGAGGGCGATGAGCTGCAGGCCGTCGGCGGCATCTTGGATGTCGTAGACAATAATGTCGCCTTCCTGCGCACCACGGGCTACCGCGCCGCGGCTTCCGACGTCTTTGTGAACAACGGCATCGTCCGCCGCTTGGGCCTGCGCTCTGGTGACGCCATCACTGGCCAGGTCAAGGTCTCCGGCCCGACGCATACGCACGGCAATGGCCGCAACCGTCGCAAGTACAACCAGCTGGTACAGGTCGATACCGTCAACGGCATCGATCCGGAAGGCGCAAAGCAGCGCCCGCACTTTAATAAGCTCACCCCGCTGTATCCGAATAAGCGCTTGCGTTTGGAAACGGATCCGAAGATCCTCACCACCCGCGTCATTGATCTCATCATGCCGATTGGTAAGGGCCAGCGCGCGCTTATCGTCTCCCCGCCAAAGGCTGGTAAGACGACGATTCTGCAGAATATCGCCAACGCGATTTCTACCAATAACCCGGAGTGCTACCTCATGGTCGTTCTCGTAGACGAGCGCCCTGAGGAAGTTACGGACATGCAGCGCTCCGTCAACGGTGAGGTTATTGCCTCCACCTTTGACCGCCCGCCATCAGAGCACACCTCCGTGGCAGAGCTGGCTATCGAACGCGCCAAGCGCCTGGTGGAGCAAGGCAAGGACGTCGTGGTTCTGCTGGATTCCATTACCCGCTTGGGTCGCGCTTATAACAATTCCTCCCCGGCTTCTGGCCGCATTCTCTCCGGCGGCGTGGACTCTAACGCGCTCTACCCGCCAAAGCGCTTCCTGGGTGCCGCCCGCAATATCGAAGAGGGCGGTTCGCTGACGATTATCGCCACCGCCATGGTGGAGACCGGCTCTACCGGCGATACCGTCATCTTCGAGGAATTCAAGGGCACGGGCAACGCCGAGCTGAAGCTGGACCGTGGCATCTCTGAGCGCCGCGTCTTCCCAGCCGTGGACGTTAACCCGTCCGGTACTCGTAAGGACGAGCTGCTGCTCGTACCAGAGGAAGCACGCATCATGACCAAGCTGCGTCGCATCCTCTCCGCCCTGGATTCCCACCAGGCCATTGACCTGCTCATTAAGCAGCTGAAGAAGACCCGCTCCAATGGCGAGTTCTTGATGCAGGTGGCCTCCTCGGCCCCGATGGCTGCGGATAAGGATGAAGAAGATTATGTCTAATCAGGTTTCACTCGTTGATGACATCGTGTCCGAGTACCAGGGCATTGAGATGCAGATGGCCGATCCGGAAGTAGCCGGCGACCAGAAGCAATTCCGCAAGCTCTCCAAGCGCTACGCGGAGCTGCGACCCATCATCATGGTCAATGATGAGCTCACCCAGGCGCGCGAGGATCTCGCCGATGCCAAGGAGATGGCCTATGAGGACCATGACTTCCAGGAGGAAGCGGACCGGCTAGAAAAGTCCGTGGAGAACTTGGAAGAAAAGCTCGCTGACCTGCTCGCGCCGCGCGATGAGCAGGATTCCGAGGACATCATTATGGAAATCAAGGCCGGCGCGGGCGGCGAAGAAGCAGCCCTCTTTGCCGGTGACTTGGCCCGCATGTACGAGCGCTATGCGGATAAGACGGGCTTTAATTGGGAGGTCTTGGGCCTCAATGAGTCCGATCTGGGCGGCGTGAAGGATATGACCATTTCCTTCCGCTCCAAGTCCCCGTCGCGCGATGGTGCATGGTCCGTATTCAAGTTTGAGGGCGGCGTGCACCGCGTACAGCGCGTTCCGGTCACTGAGTCCCAGGGCCGCATCCAGACCTCTGCCGCCGGCGTGCTGGTCTACCCGGAGCCGGAAGAGGTCGAGTCCGTCAATATCGATGACAAGGATATTCGCGTCGACGTTTACCGCTCTTCCGGTAAGGGCGGTCAGGGCGTGAACACCACCGACTCCGCGGTGCGTATAACCCACCTGCCCACTGGGCTTATCGTGACCTGCCAGAAGGAGCGTTCCCAGATTCAAAACAAGGCGCGTGCGCTGCAGGTCCTGCAGGCCCGCCTGGATCAGATGGAGCGCGAGGCCCGCGAGGCTGAGGCCGGCGAGCAGCGCGCCTCCCAGGTGCGCACCATGGACCGTTCCGAGCGCATCCGCACCTATAACTGGCCGGAAAACCGCATCACGGATCATCGCATTGGTTACAAGGCCAATAACTTGGATTCTGTGTTGAATGGCGACATGCATGACCTTATTAAGGCCCTGCAGGACCAAGAGCGTGCCGAGCGCCTCGAGGCCGAAGGTTAAACCAGCGTGGATAACACGTATGGACAGGCGCTGCGCCGCGGGGTGCAGCGCCTTCGTGCTGCCGGGGTGGCCAGCCCTGAATGGGATGCACGCATTATGGCCGCGCACCTCATCCACTGCGGCCACATGGATATCCCGCTCGATCAGTCTTCTATGCCCGGCTTCGACGTGGCCTTTGATGCGCTGCTTCGCCGCCGGGAGGACCGCGAGCCTTTGCAGTACGTGTTAGGCAGCGCCTGGTTCGGCCCGCTGGAGCTCAAGGTGGGCCCGGGCGTGTTTATCCCGCGGCCGGAAACCGAGGTTATGGCGGACTGGGCGGTGCGCAATGCGGAAGGCCCGCGGCTGGTTGATTTGTGCACCGGCACGGGCGCGTTGGCGCTCTACCTCCACCACTATCTGCCTGACGCGCAGGTGAAGGCAGTGGAGCTTGCCGACGCCGCCCTGGCCTACACCCAAGCCAATGCCCGTAACACCGGGGTAGAGGTCATCCAGGCTGACGCCACGGTCGACGATACTTTGGCGGAATGGAATGGGACCGTGGACCTGCTCGTGACCAACCCGCCCTACGTGCCGGAGACCCCGGATCTTGAACCGGAGGTCTATCATGACCCGCATAACGCGGTTTTTGCCGGAGCGGATGGGATGGGGGTCATTACCGGCCTTATCCCGACCATTGCGCGCCTTGTGCGCCCAGGCGGCAAGTTAGCCATCGAACACGACGATTCCACGAGCGAGGCCGTACAAGCCGCATTGGTCCGCCACGGCGGCTTTGAACAGATCGCCCCGCTGCAAGACCTGACGGGAACGCCCCGCTTTGTCACTGCGGTGCGCGGGGTAGACTAAGACACCATTGAGGGCAAGAAGGGGAAAAGATTATGCAAGGAAAGATTTTTAACTGCGCCGATGATGCCGAGCGCGAAGAGGGGATGAATATTGCGGTCAAGGCTGCGCAATCCGGTCGCCTTGTGGTTATGCCCACCGATACGCTCTACGGACTCGGCTGCGATGCCTTTGATAATGATGCCGTAGCCAACCTCTTGGCCACCAAGCAGCGCGGCCCGGATATGCCGGTGCCGGTTTTAGTGGGGTCCTGGGATACCGTTCGCGGCCTCGTTGCTTCCTATACGGATACCGCGCGCGACTTGGTTGAGGCCTTCTGGCCCGGTGGTCTGTCCATCGTCGTTCCGCAAGCGCCGTCGCTGCCGTGGAACCTCGGCGATACCCGCGGCACCGTGATGCTGCGCATGCCATTGCACCCCATTGCCATCGAGTTGCTGCGCGAGGTTGGCCCCATGGCAGTGTCCTCCGCCAATATTTCTGGCCACCAGCCGCCGACCACGGCACTTATGGCCAAGCAGCAGCTTGGTAAAGCCGTGACGGTTTACTTGGATGCGGGAGAGACGGCCGTCGGCAAGCCGTCGACCATCATTGATCTCTCCGGCGAGCGCCCGTACCTGCTGCGCGAAGGAGCGCTCTCGGCCGAGGAAATCGGCGAGGTTATTGGCGTCGACGCGCAGACCCTGCGAACCCGCCCACAGGCTTAAGGGAGGAATGCGCGTGAGCGGCAGTGGTGTACCGCTGCGCGAGCTGGCCCTCGTCATCCTCGTCGCAGCAGCATTTACGTATCTCACCACCGGCGTGGTGCGCTCCGTTTTGGTGCGCACCGGCCGCGTGGCGGAGATTCGCCTGCGCGACGCCCACACGCAGCCCACCCCGCGCATGGGTGGGGTGGCCATGTTTACCGGCTTCGCGGCGGCGATATTCCTCGCAGCCCAGCTTCCAGCCTTGACTCGGGGGTTTATGCCCGTCACTCCGGAGATGAATGCGGTGCTCTGGGCGGCCCTGGCGCTAGTGCTTGTCGGAGTGGTCGATGACTTGGTGGAGCTGAGTGCCATAGTGAAGCTGTTTGGCCAGCTCTTTGCGGCCACCTTGATGAGCGGGCTGGGCCTTACCTGGACCCTGCTTTTCATCCCCTTTGGCGGCGGCACCACGGTCGTCCTCGACCAATTGCAAAGCACCCTGCTCACCGCATTCTTTACCGTTCTGCTAATCAATGCGATCAACTTTGTCGACGGCCTCGATGGCCTAGCGGCGGGCCTTGGCATGATTGCGGGCGGGGCAATTCTGGTGTTTTCTTTGACCGTTCTCCATGACCAAGGCGGTGCGGTCTCGGCCTACCCACCAGCCATCATCAGCGCTGCCCTGGTGGGAATGTGCGCTGGATTCTTGCCGCATAACTTCGAACCGTCGCGCATCTTCATGGGCGATTCTGGCTCGATGCTTATTGGTCTCTTGCTTGCTGCGGCCTCGACTTCCGCGTCTGGCAAGATCAACATGTCGCTTTACGGCACGGTGGACATTGTCGCCTTAATGTCGCCCATCATTGTGGTGGTCGCAGCGGTGTTTATTCCAGTCCTGGACCTTGTCTGGGCTGTGATTCGCCGCCTGTCTCAAGGGCGCTCGCCGTTTTCGGCAGACAAGGCGCACATCCATCACCGCCTACTCTCGCTCGGCCATACTCACCGCCGGACCGTGCTGGTCCTTTACCTGTGGGTCTCCGCCGTGGCCTTCGGCGCGGTGTCCTTTTCCATCGTGCCCGCGCCGGTGGCCATTGGCGTCACTATCGTTGCCTTGCTCTTGGCGTTCGCGGCAACCCTCGTACCTTTGCGGCAAGGAAAGATTGGCCCAGCTGCGCGAGAGACCGTCGTGGTGAAGGAATCCGAGCCCTCGTGAGGTAGGGTGTGTAGCCGTGAGTGAAGCACAAGCGACTACGCAACCCTCGGAATTTGATGACCACCGCCGTCCCATGCAAAGGGCGGTCAAGCTGGGCGGCCTAGCCCTGCTGGTCATTACGGTGGTCTCCTTGGCTGTCTGGGGCGGTATCAGCGGTCTCCCCGGCATTTGGGGAGTCCTGGTCGGTGCCGCTATCGGTGGCGGCTTCGTCTTATTTACCGCCTTGTCGGTATTGCTGACTGCCAATACCACTCCTGCCAACACCATGGCGGTGGTGCTGGGTGGTTGGCTGCTCAAGGTCATCGTTTTGGTCATGGTGCTTCTTGTAATCCGAGATATGGATTTCTATGACACCTTGGCGCTGTTCGTGACCGTTATGCTGGCCCTTTTCGCCACTTTGGGCACAGAGGTATGGGCCGTCGTCACCTCGCGGGTCACGTACGTCTCGTAGCAGGGAAGTGGCCTTTCTTAGGGCCCACCGCTTTTCTGGAAGGAAAGGTGGTGGGCCCTTTTGCTCTGTGTGCATGCAATCGTTTCTGTTGTGGTTACCCCCGTCAAGGTGGGGGAATAGGCAGGTGTGATGAACTCCACGTAGCAGGATTTGGGCAGAATGTGGCCTTTTTGTTGTGAATTTGTGGCGGAATTGAGCCCACAGTGGCGAAACTAGGCTCGTTAGTGGCCCCCCACGTGCGAAAACTCTTGATCTAACTGATACGCTTTTCTTCGGGTTACCGCGGGCTAGCGCAAAAGCTGGCTTTCGCAGCGGTGAATCCCTGTCTTACGCACGCTGATGTGCGACGGAGTCCGTGTGTGAGGCAGAGAGTTTGAGACGTCCATCGCACCACACGGCCTTCGACAAGCTGTGTGGCCCGAACACGGGAGAGAACGCTGAGCGTTACAACATTGGCCATGAAGGGTAGCTTCCACGCACCCGAACTGGACCCAGAATTTTTCCCGGGGCACGTAACCGATGATGGCGGAGTCGTTGACCTCTGGTTGAGCGATTTTGCCAACGGTTGGTTCGCTTTGGATCGCATCATGCTCGTTCGCCTTCTGATGGCGGCCGTGCTGGTGCTCCTATTTGTTGTCGCCTTCAGGAACCCCAAGCTGGTTCCTAAAGGAATTCAAAACGTAGGCGAGCATGCGATTGACTTCGTGCGAGTTCAGATCGCAGAAGACATCTTGGGCAAGAAGGAAGGACGTCGCTTCCTTCCACTTTTGGCCTCTATCTTCTTTGCAGTTTTGTTCTGGAACCTCACAACTATTGTGCCGGGTCTGAACATTTCTCCGAACGCCCGTATCGGTATGCCAATCGTCTTGGCAGCTGTTGCGTATATCGCCATGATTTACGCCGGCGCTAAGCGCTATGGCTTTGGCAAGTTCATCAAGTCCTCGGTGGTCATTCCTAACCTGCCACCGGCCTTGCACATTCTTGTCGTGCCGATTGAGGCATTCTCTACGTTTGTTATGCGCCCAGTCACCTTGGCTCTTCGTCTTATGGCGAACTTCCTGGCTGGCCACCTGATTTTGGTCCTGTTGTACTCGGCTACGAACTTCTTCTTCTTCCAGTTCAACGCCTGGACCGCAGTGGGTGGCTTGACCCTGGTCGCAGCGGTTCTGTTCACGCTTTACGAGCTTATCGTCATCTTCCTGCAGGCATACATCTTTGCCCTGCTGACGGCGGTATACATCGAATTGTCGTTGCATGCAGATTCGCACTAACAACAACGCGAACCTCGCGGTTAACTAAATACCCCAAAATCAAACCAACACCGCCCCGCAGGACACTCCTACGGGATATACATTGAAAGGGAACGACTTTCACATGAACGAGATCATCCTGGCTCAGGACGCAGCAACCACCTCCTTCGACGGCCTTCAGTCCCTCGGCTACGGCCTGGCCACCATCGGCCCGGGCCTGGGCATCGGCATCCTCGTTGGCAAGACCGTTGAGGGCATGGCACGCCAGCCTGAGATGGCCGGCCAGCTGCGTACCACCATGTTCCTGGGTATCGCCTTCGTTGAGGCACTTGCCCTCATCGGCCTCGTTGCAGGCTTCCTGTTCTAAAGAACGCTTTACACAAGTAAATCGAACTTTAAGAACGGAGACCCATGAACAACGTCATTTACTACCTTGCAGCAGAAGGAAGTGAGCACCTGCCGCTGGAGAGCGGCAACTCCATCCTTCTGCCCAAGATGTACGACTTAGTCTGGTCAATCATTCCGTTCGCCATCATCTTGCTGATTTTCGCGAAGTTCGTTCTTCCGAAGTACAGCCAGATGCTGCAGGAGCGTGAAGACCGGATCGAGGGCGGCTTGAAGCGTGCCAAGGCCCAGCAGGCCGAGGCTAAGGCTGCCCTGGAAAAGTACAATGCTCAGCTGGCCGATGCCCGTGCAGAGGCAGCCGAGATCCGCGAGCAAGCGCGCGAGCGCGGTAAGCAGATTGAGGCCGAGGCTAAGACCAACGCGGAAGAAGAGTCCCGCCGCATCGTCGCCAATGGCGAGAAGCAGCTGGAGGCTTCCCGCTCGCAGGTTGTTACTGAGCTGCGTTCCGAAATGGGCCAGAACTCCATCAACCTGGCGGAGAAGATTCTGGGCGGCGAGCTTTCCGACGCCTCTAAGAAGTCCTCCACCATTGATGGCTTCTTGTCCGAGCTCGACTCTGTGGCACCGGCCGGAAAGTAGGCAACTATGAAGGCAGCTAGCCGCGAAGCACTCGCAACCTCGCAAACCCGCTTGGATGAAATCCTGGCAGGCGACAACAACGTCGCCACCGCCGCGCAGGCGGGCCTGGATATCTTCGAGGTTGTCGATGTCTTGGATGCAGACCGCGAATTGCGCGTTGCATTCACCGATATCGCCGCCCCGAGCGAGGCACGCAAGTCCCTGGCAGAGACCCTGTTCGGCTCCAAGATTTCCGATGGCGCATTGCGCATCATCCAGGAAGCTGCGGCCGCACAGTGGTCCACCCCGAAGGACTTTGTCAAGGGCTTGGTGTCCCTGGGCCGCCGCGCATTGCTGCGCGGTGCTGAGGCGCAGGGTCAGCTGGGCCAGGTAGAAGACGAGCTCTTCCGCCTGTCTCAGATCCTTGACCGTGAGGGCGAGCTCACCCAGCTGCTTTCCGACCGAACTGCTGATTCCGCCCGCAAGCGCGGATTGCTGGCAAACGTGCTCTACGGCAAAGTCACGATGTTTACTGAGGCCCTCGTGCTTCAGGCCATCTCCCGCCCAGAGCAGAACCCGATCGATGACGTAGCCGCACTGGCTGATTCTGCAGCTGACCTGCAGGACCGCACCATTGCGCGCGTTACCGCAGCGGGTGAACTAAACGAAGGCCAGCAAGCAGTACTCGCTGAGAAGCTGGGCAAAATTTATGGTCGTGCGATGTCCATTCACTCTGAGGTTGACACCAGCCTCCTCGGTGGCATGCGCATCCGCGTCGGCGATGAAGTCATTGATGGCTCCACGGCAGGCAAGATTGCCCGCCTGCGTGCCCAGATGGCGTAGCCGAAACGACAGAAACGATTTAAGTAAGTGCTGGAAGATACTACCGAGAGCAGGAAGAACATGGCGGAGCTGACGATCTCCTCCGACGAGATCCGTAGTGCGATTGCGAACTACACCTCGAGCTACTCCGCGGAGGCCTCCCGTGAGGAGGTCGGCGTGGTCATTTCGGCAGCTGACGGTATTGCGCAGGTTTCTGGCCTGCCATCCGTTATGGCGAATGAGCTGCTCGAGTTCCCAGGCGGCGTGATTGGCGTCGCACAGAACCTTGACACTAACTCCATCGGTGTCGTGGTCCTGGGCAACTTCGAGTCCCTCAAGGAGGGCGACGAGGTTAAGAGGACCGGCGAGGTTCTCTCCATCCCAGTGGGCGAGGAATTCCTCGGCCGCGTAATTAACCCATTGGGTCAGCCGATCGACGGCATGGGCCCAATCAACGCTGAAGAGGAGCGCGTCCTCGAGCTGCAGGCACCATCCGTGCTGCAGCGCCAGCCGGTTGAAGAGCCAATGCAGACCGGCATCAAGGCTATCGACGCAATGACCCCGATCGGCCGCGGCCAGCGCCAGCTGGTCATCGGTGACCGTAAGACCGGTAAGACCGCGGTCTGCATCGATACCATTCTGAACCAGAAGGCTAACTGGGAGTCCGGCGACAAGGACAAGCAGGTACGCTGCATCTACGTCGCGATCGGCCAGAAGGGCTCGACCATCGCTGGCGTGCGCCGCACCCTTGAGGAGCACGGCGCACTGGATTACACCACCATCGTGGCCGCACCGGCTTCCGATTCCGCCGGCTTCAAGTGGCTGGCACCGTTCTCCGGTGCAGCGCTGGGTCAGCACTGGATGTACCATGGCAACCACGTCCTGGTTATCTACGATGACCTGACCAAGCAGGCTGAGGCCTACCGTGCCATTTCCTTGCTGCTGCGCCGTCCGCCGGGACGCGAGGCATACCCAGGCGATGTGTTCTACCTACACTCCCGCCTGCTGGAGCGTGCTGCAAAGCTTTCCGACGACATGGGTGCCGGCTCCATGACCGCCCTGCCGATCATCGAGACCAAGGCAAACGACGTCGGCGCCTTCATTCCGACCAACGTCATTTCCATTACTGACGGCCAGGTCTTCTTGGAGTCCGACCTGTTCAACCAGGGCGTTCGCCCGGCTATTAACGTCGGTGTTTCCGTCTCCCGTGTCGGTGGCGCTGCACAGACCAAGGGCATGAAGAAGGTCGCCGGTAACCTGCGTCTGGACCTGGCTTCCTACCGTGACCTGCAGGCCTTCGCGGCATTCGCATCTGACCTGGATGCTGCTTCCAAGGCTCAGCTGGAGCGCGGTTCCCGTCTGGTCGAGCTGCTCAAGCAGTCGGAGTCCTCCCCGCAGCCGGTGGAGTACCAGATGGTGTCCATCTACCTCGCCGAGGCTGGCATCTTCGACGTCGTTCCCGTTGAAGACGTCCGCCGCTTCGAGGACGAGGTGCACGAGTACCTCAATGCCAATACCCCAGAGGTCTTTGAGCAGATTTCCGGCGGCAAGCCGCTGACCGATGAGTCCAAGGACGCATTGGTTGCGGCAGCTAAGGACTTCCAGCCGACCTTCCGCACCTCCGAGGGCCACAACCTGGGCTCTGAGGCGCCGGTAGAGCCGTTGGATGAAAGCGACGTAAAGAACACCGAGCTCAACGTCTCCCGCAAGACGGCTAAGTAGAGTTCAGAACTCAAAACTAACCGTCTAGATTAAAGAAGGGAGGAGAAACGATGGCTACTCTTCGCGAACTACGTGACCGCATCCGGTCCGTCAATTCGACTAAGAAGATCACCAAGGCCCAGGAGCTCATTGCTACCTCGCGCATTACCAAGGCGCAGGCTAGGGTAGAGGCCTCACAGCCGTACGCGGCTGAGATGACCAGCATGATGAACAAGCTGGCTGCGGCTTCTACGTTGGAGCATGACATGCTGCGTGAGCGTGAAGACGGAAACGTCGCCGCCATCCTCGTGGTCACTTCTGACCGCGGTATGTGCGGTGGCTACAACAACAACGTCTTCAAGAAGGCGGCACAGCTGCAAGCTCTCCTGGAAAGCAAGGGCTACGAGGTAGTTCGCTACGTTACCGGTAATAAGGGCATCGGCCACTACAAGTTCCGCGAGGACGAGGTAGTTGGCAGCTGGGGCGGTTTCTCTCAGGATCCTACCTGGGAGACCACCCACGATGTGCGCCGTCACTTGATTGATGGCTTTGTTGCTGGTTCTCATGGCACTACTAAGGGCCGCGACGGCCTGCATGCGCAGGGTGAGGGCGCCGGTGTACGTGGCTTTGACCAGGTACACGTTGTCTACACCGAGTTTGAGTCCATGCTGACCCAGACCGCGCGTGCTCAGCAGCTGTTGCCAGTTCAGCCGGTTATTCAGGATGAGGAGTATCACCTCGGTGAATCCGCTCTGACTGACTCCGAGTCTGCGGACGATGTCGCCGCAGGATTCGAGTTTGAGCCAGACGCAGATACGCTGATGGAAGCGCTGCTTCCGCAGTACGTCTCGCGTATCCTGTTTGCTATGTTCTTGGAAGCTTCTGCTTCCGAGTCCGCTGCACGCCGTACAGCTATGAAGTCTGCTACTGACAACGCAACCGAGATGGTCGAGGACCTCTCTCGCGTGGCTAACCAGGCCCGTCAGGCACAGATTACCCAGGAAATTTCAGAGATCGTCGGTGGCGCTGGCGCGCTATCTGACAGCGCAGAAAGTGACTAGATTATGACTACAGCTCTGCAAGAGCAGAATGCACAGTCTTCGGCAGTCGCCGGTCGTGTCGTGCGCGTCATCGGTCCGGTTGTGGACGTGGAATTCCCACGTGAGGCACTGCCGGCCCTGTACAACGCACTGCACGTCGACATTAAGCTCGAAGCTGTTGCAAAGACCGTCACCCTCGAGGTCGCTCAGCACCTCGGTGACAACCTTGTCCGTACCGTCTCCATGGCACCGACCGACGGCCTCGTCCGCGGTGCCGAGGTCATCGACTCCGGAAAGCCAATTTCCGTGCCGGTCGGCGACGTCGTCAAGGGCCACGTCTTCAACGCCCTCGGTGACTGCCTCGACGAGCCGGGCCTCGGCCGCGATGGTGAGCAGTGGGGCATCCACCGCGAGCCGCCAGCGTTCGACCAGCTCGAGGGTAAGACCGAGATTCTGGAGACCGGCATTAAGGTCATTGACCTGCTGACCCCGTACGTTAAGGGCGGCAAGATTGGCCTCTTCGGTGGCGCAGGTGTGGGTAAGACCGTTCTCATTCAGGAGATGATTACCCGTATCGCCCGTGAGTTCTCCGGTACCTCCGTCTTCGCCGGCGTCGGCGAGCGTACCCGTGAGGGCACCGACCTCTTCCTGGAGATGGAAGAAATGGGCGTGCTGCAAGATACCGCACTTGTCTTCGGCCAGATGGATGAGCCGCCAGGAGTCCGTATGCGCGTGGCTCTGTCCGGCTTGACCATGGCGGAGTACTTCCGCGATGTGCAGAACCAGGACGTGCTGCTGTTCATCGACAACATCTTCCGTTTCACCCAGGCCGGCTCCGAGGTTTCGACCCTGCTGGGTCGTATGCCTTCCGCTGTGGGCTACCAGCCAACCCTGGCTGATGAGATGGGCGTTCTGCAGGAGCGCATTACCTCGACCAAGGGCCGTTCCATTACGTCCCTGCAGGCCGTTTACGTTCCTGCCGATGACTACACCGACCCAGCGCCGGCTACGACTTTCGCTCACTTGGACGCCACCACCGAGCTGGACCGTGCTATTGCTTCCAAGGGTATTTACCCAGCAGTGAACCCTCTGACCTCTACCTCTCGTATCCTCGAGCCGGGTATCGTTGGCGAGAAGCACTACGAGGTTGCACAGCGCGTCATCGGTATTCTGCAGAAGAACAAGGAACTCCAGGACATCATCGCCATCCTTGGTATGGACGAGCTGTCCGAGGAAGACAAGGTCACCGTTCAGCGTGCCCGCCGTATTGAGCGCTTCTTGGGCCAGAACTTCTTCGTCGCACAGAAGTTCACCGGCCTGCCGGGCTCCTACGTGCCGCTGTCTGAGACCATCGATGCCTTCGAGCGCATCTGCGATGGCGAGTTTGACCACTACCCAGAGCAGGCTTTCAACGGCTTGGGTGGCTTGGACGACGTCAAGGCTGCATACGAGAAGTTGAACGAGAAGTAGGGAGAGGCACATGGCTGACATCACCGCCGAATTGGTTTCCGTCGAGCGCCTGCTGTGGTCTGGACAGGCCTCCATGGTCACGGCTGAGACCACCGAGGGTGAGATCGGCGTGCTTCCCGGTCACGAGCCAATGATCGGTCAGTTGATCGATAATGGCGTGGTGACCATCCACCCAGTGGACGGCGAGCGCCGCGTCGCCGCCGTGCAGGGTGGCTTCCTCTCCGTTACCCAGGACAAGATCACCGTCCTCGCTGATTGGGCCATCTGGTCCGATGAGGTGGATGAGGAGAAGGCTCAGAAGGATTTCGCTTCTGAGCACGAGCTCACCAAGTCCCGTGGCGAGGCCGCACAGCGTGCAGTTCGCCGCGCCAAGGCTTAATACCTTGGATTGGTAGGAGAGGGCAGCAATAGCCGCCCTTCCTGCTCTCTTAAGGCGCACCGGTTTATAGCCGGTGCGCCTTCTTCGTTTTTTCTTTGGCTTTTCTTATTGGCGTGGAGGCCCTTCAAGGCGCTACAATCCAAAGAATCAGTTTCTCCACAGAGCGAGGATGGCGTGAAAGGCCCATGAATTCAACGGTGGTTGCAGTGCTTCTGTGGGCCCTTGGAGTGGCCCTGCTGCTAGTTATTTTTCTGGCTGCGCTTCGCTTTTTCACCGTGCGATCGCGCGGTACTTCCGTCCTCCTGCGCCGAGTTCCGGCTAAGAATTCCCTTTCCTGGCGCCATGGTTCGTTGCGTTATGAAGGCGAATTTGTGGAGTATTTCAAGCTCCGTTCTGTCTCTCCGCGCTGCGATCTGCGCATCAACCGCCTCGACATCGAAGTAGTGAGCACCCGCCCGCTTGATGATGACGAGGCTTCTTTTATGTCCGCTGCCACCGAAGTCGTTCGCTTTCGGGCCAAGGGAAGAGAATATGAACTGGCGTCGGACGCCCACGGAATCATGGCCTTCGGGGCGTGGGTAGAGGCCGCTCCATCCAAGCGCCAGCAGCGCTTTGACTTCCGGGAACTGCGCGAACGCGCTACCCGTCAATCCAAGCGATAGCTCCACCCGCTAGGGTAGAGAACATGCGTTTAGTAATCGCCCGATGCTCAGTAGATTACGTGGGCCGCTTGGATGCCCACCTGCCAATGGCAGACCGCCTGCTCATCGTCAAAGCGGACGGTTCCGTGTCCGTGCATGCCGACGACCGCGCTTATAAGCCACTTAACTGGATGACACCCCCGTGCACCCTGAAGGAGTCCGCGATTGAGGACCTCGACGGTGAAGACACTGGCGAGATCTTGTGGCTGGTGGAAAACCCCAAGGGCGAGCAGTTGCGCATCACCATTGCCGAGATTCATGAAGAAATCTCCTATGACATGGGTGAGGATCCAGGCCTAGTCAAGGATGGCGTCGAGGCTCACCTTCAAGAGCTCTTGGCAGACCAGATTGATACCTTGGGCGAGCGCTACACGTTGGTGCGCCGCGAATATCCCACGGCCATCGGTCCTGTGGATATCATGGCTAAGGATGAGAACCATAATAACGTCGCCATCGAGGTAAAGCGCCGCGGAGGCATTGATGGCGTTGAGCAGCTGACACGGTATCTGGAGCTGCTCAACCGCGATGAGCTTCTCGCCCCTGTCTCCGGTGTATTCGCAGCCCAGGAAATCAAGCCGCAGGCGCGTACCTTGGCTGAGGACCGCGGCATTCGGTGCGTCGTACTGGATTACCAGGAGCTACGCGGGCTCGAGTCGAACGAATTGCGACTGTTCTAATGCCACGGCGAAATAGGCGCAAACCCGTGGAAGTCCGGTCCCTGCCCAAAGACGGTTCAACCTTTCTAGGTTCGCAAACTGTCGAGGGACCAAGTTGGACGCACGGCGAGCCCTATGTCATGCGGCATATCGGTTCTGCTCGCGCTCAGAAGTATTACTTGTGCCCTGGCTGTAACCAAAACATTCCGCCCGGGGTGGCACACATCGTCGCCTGGCCGCGGGACGTGGGCCGCCAGGGCGACGATCGCCGGCACTGGCACCGCCACTGCTGGGAGCGTAGGTAGACTAGCGGGCATGATTGTTGCATTTTCTGTAGCCCCTGCGGTGGTCAATAATGACTCCCAAGAAATGGCCGATGCCGTGTCCGAGGCCGTGCGCGTAGTCCGCGAATCCGGCCTGCCCAACGAGACCAATGCCATGTTCACCTTGCTTGAAGGCGAATGGGACGAGGTCTTTGACACGATTAAGAAGGCCACCGACGCAGTGCGTGCGGTATCCCCACGCACTTCTTTGGTGGTCAAGGCCGATATTCGCGAAGGCGTAACTAATCAGCTAACGGACAAGGTAGATGCGGTTAACCGCCGCCTTGCAAAGGAGGACTAGATGACTTCACCAAATAATGCTTATGTAGGAGGAGCACTTGACCTCAGCCAGGTCAAGGCGCGAGCCGAGGCCCGGCAGAAGGCGCAGGAATCGCCGCAGACAAGTGCCGGCGGCGCCCAGCCTTTCTTCACGGTGACCGAGGCCAACTTCGACCAAGATGTGGTTCGCCGTTCTACGGAAGTTCCGGTCGTGGTCCTCATCGGCACTGCTCGCTCTACCCAGTCGGAGCAGTTGAAAACTGACCTTGCGGATTTGGCCGCGCAAGGAAACTTGAGCTTCTTGGTTGCTTACGTGGATGCGGATGCTACTCCGCAGGTTGCGCAGGCCTTTGGTGTTAAGAACCTGCCGACAGTCGTGGCCTTGGGTGCTGGGCAGCCACTGACCAATTTTGAGGGTGCGCAACCCAAAGACGCCCTAAAGCAATGGGTAGATACCTTGGTAAAGAATGTGGGTCCACAGCTGAAGGGCCTGCAAGGCAATGAGGCATCGGAACAGCCCCAAGAGGAAGAAGAGGATCCGCGTCTCCAGGAAGCAGAAAGCTTCTTGAACGCCGGCGACTTTGATGGCGCTCTCAACGTCTACAACTCTATCTTGGAATCTGAGCCCGATAACGTGCAGATCAAGCAGGCGCGCGACACCACGGTCTTGCTCAAGCGCCTCGACCCTGCCAACCAGACCGAAGACCCGATTGCGGCCGCGGAAGGGGATAAGGGGGACGTCGATAAGCAAATGCGGGCTGCGGACGCCGAAGTGGTAGCCGGCGCTCCAGAAAAGGCCTTTGATCGCCTCATCGAGACGATGAAGACAACGGCCGGCGACGAGAAGTCCCGCGTGCGCGAGCGCCTGCTGGAGCTCTTTGGGCTCTTTGAAGGCAATGACCCGCGCGTGCTCGACGCCCGCACCAAGCTGGCGAGCGCCCTGTACTAGGACTTAGCGCTCTAGCACATACCACTGCACGGAATTGGCCGGCAGATGCAGCGTCGTGGAGTTGTTCTCCACGCGGATGCGCTGGGGCAGTGGGTTCCCGGCGCCTTCGTAGACGGCGTCATCGGTGTTGAGCACCATCTGCCATTCGCCGTCCTGTGGAACCCAGAGGCCATAGTTGGGGATGGACGAACCAGAAAGGTTGCACACGGCGAGCAGCGCAGAGCCGTCTGCGCCGTAGCGGATGTAGCCGAGCACGTTATTATTCGAATCATCCGCCTTGACCCACTGGAATCCCTCTTGGCTAAAGTCTTGCGACCACAAGGCAGGGGTATCGCGGTAGACGAGGTTAATATCACGTACGAGACGCTTGATGCCCTGGTGCCATTCGCTACCCCAACCGTCGAGGTTGCCCCAGTCCACGGAATGACCCTCGGCCCACTCGGTAGTCTGGCCAAATTCCTGGCCCATGAAGAGCAGGTTCTTGCCGGGGTGGGAGAACATGTAGCCATAGAGGGCGCGGAGTCCGGCGGCCTTATTCCAGTCGTCGCCAGGCATGCGCTCCCACAGCGAGCCCTTGCCGTGCACAACTTCGTCGTGGCTAAACGGCAGTACGTAGCGCTCGGAGTAGGCATAGACCATGGAGAAGGTGAGCTCGCCGTGGTGATAGGAACGGTGAATGGGCTCGTGCTTGAAGTACTCCAAGGTGTCATTCATCCAGCCCATATTCCACTTCAGGGAAAAGCCCAGGCCGTTTTCAGAGGTGGGGGCGGTAACGCCCGGCCAGGAAGTGGATTCCTCTGCGATGGTGAGTACCCCTGGATGCGTGCGGTTGAGGGTGGCGTTGGTTTCCTGGAGGAATTGCACCGCCTCGAGGTTCTCGCGGCCACCATATTGGTTGGGCAGCCACTCATCGCGGGAATAGTCCAGGTAGAGCATGGAAGCCACGGCGTCTACGCGCAGGCCGTCGATGTGGAATTCTTCGGCCCAGTATAGGGCGTTGGCCACGAGGAAATTGCGGACCTCATTGCGGCCGAAGTCAAAGACATAGGTGCCCCAATCGGCCTGCTCGCCGCGGCGGGGATCGGGGTGTTCGTAGAGAGCCCGGCCGTCAAAGCGACCAAGGGCCCAATCATCCTTGGGAAAGTGTGCCGGCACCCAGTCCACGATGACGCCGATGCCATTCTCGTGCAGGGCATTGACCAGCTCTCGGAATTCATCCGGCGAGCCCCAGCGCGCAGACGGCGAATAGTAGCCAGAGACTTGGTATCCCCAGGACCCGCCGAAGGGATGCTCGGCCACGGGCAAGAGCTCGACGTGGGTGAAACCGTGCTCCTTGAGGTACGGGATGAGCTCCTCGCGTAGGCGGTTGTAGTTGGCGCCAACCTTCCACGAGCCAACGTGGACCTCATAGATGCTCATAGGCACATCGAGGTTGCCGGTGCGCTTGTCCATCCAGGCGGAATCGGACCAGGCGAAGCTGGTGGAATCCACGATGGAGTCCGTCTCCGGCGGGCAGGCGGTGCGCTTGGCTAGGGGATCGGCCTTGTCCTTGCGGCCTGCGTGGCTAAAGATGGCGAACTTATAGTGCTCGCCAGCACCGATACCGGGAACAAAGACCTCCCATACGCCGGTAGAGCCGAGTGAACGCATCGGATACTGGGTGGGGTTCCAGCCACAGAAATCGCCCACGACGGCAATGCCCTGGGCATTGGGAGCCCACACGGCAAAGGAGACGCCGGACACGGTACCCATCTCAGTGTCATAGGAACGCAGGTTGGCGCCGAGGACATCCCAGAGGCGCTCGTGTCGGCCTTCCCCAATCAGGTGCAGATCCAGCGAGCCCACCGTGGGAAGGAAGTGATAGCCGTCTGCCACGGTGCGGGTAGGGGCCTCCGGATAGGAGATTTCTAAGCGGTAATCGCAGTTATCGCCAATTTCCGCCTCCCAGATGTCATCGCCCACCAAATCCATGGACACGGATTGCGTGGGAGTGTGAAGCTGCACCTCGCAAGCGCCTGGTTGGCGGGTGCGGACGGTACCTTCGTGCCAGCCGTAGAAACCGTGCGGGTCATGGTGGCGGCAGTCATTGAGGCGAGCGAGATCAGCGGCCGGGATAGTCATACAATCAGAGTACCTAGTTCGAGTGCGGTCCGGTGGGCGAATGTTTACGGGCGATAGTCGCTAACTACGCGCCAGGTGAGCTGTTCTTGGAGGGCGTGGTCGGCAGGGGGAAGGACGAAGACATGGGCGACGTCGCGAAGCGGCTCTAAGCGCACGAAGTTGCGCTCGGACCAGTGGTAGGCAGAGCCGGTAATCGTGTCCTGGACGGTATAGGACTCGCCGGGGTGGCGGCCGATAGCCTGCATATCTACCGTGACGGTGGCTTCCTGCGCATTGCGCGGATCCAGGTTGACCACAACGAGGACTACGTTGCCGGAGGCTGGATCCGCCTTCGAATAGGCAATGATGGCTTCATTGTCGGTGTCATGGAACCGCAGGGTGCGCAGTTGCTGCAAAGCGGGATTATCGCGGCGGATCTGGTTGAGCAGCCGGATATAGGACTCAAGGGAATCTCCCGATGCAACCGCCGCCGCAAAATCGCGCGGGCGCAGTTCGTACTTCTCAGAGTCGAGGTACTCCTCGGAGCCTGGGGCTACCGGGGTGTGCTCGTAGAGCTCAAAGCCGGAGTACACGCCCCATAGTGGCGACATGGTGGCGGCTAGGACCGCGCGAATGGCGAACATCGCACGCCCGCCAGTCTGCAGGGACTCGTGCAGGATATCCGGCGTATTAACAAAGAGGTTGGGGCGGCAGATATCTGCTTGGTCGACGTGCATCTGGCCAAACTGGGTGAGCTCATGTTTAGAGGTCTGCCAGGTGAAATAGGTATAGGACTGGGAAAAACCCGCCTTCGCTAGACCGAAGAGGCGAGGCGCGCGGGTAAAGGCCTCGGCCAAGAAGATGACATCCGGATGGGTGGCATGCACGCGGGTAATCAGCCAGTTCCAAAAGTTTGCCGGCTTGGTGTGTGGGTTATCCACGCGGAATGTATTCACTCCGGCTTCCACCCAAATCATCAAGGTCTCATAGATCTCGTGGTAGATGGCATCAGGAGCGTTATCGAAGTTAAGTGGATAGATATCCTGATACTTCTTCGGTGGGTTCTCGGCGTAGGCGATGGTGCCATCTGGAAGGACGGTGAAAAATTCTGGGTGGCTGCTAGCCCACGGGTGATCGGGCGATGCCTGAAGAGCGAAATCGAGTGCTACCTCCAGGCCGAGTTCTTGGGCGCGGGAGACTAGTTTCTTGAAATCCTCCATGGTGCCCAAGTCCGGATGGGTGGTGGAGTGGTCTTGGATGGCCCAGGGGCTTCCCACATCGCCGGGCTCGGCAACGACCGAATTATTCTTTCCTTTGCGGTGTACCTTGCCGATGGGATGAATGGGCGGAAAATACACCGTATCGAAGCCCATATCGGCCACCCGCTCCAGTGCCTTGGCAGTGGTGTCAAAAGTGCCGTGGACTGGATTTCCCTCTTCATCCCAGCCTCCCGTGGAGCGGGGAAAAAGCTCGTACCACGAGTTATAGAGCGCGGCCCGGCGCTCCACATATACCTCGTGGATTGCGCCCTCTACCAGCAGGTCGCGCAAGGGATGCGAGTGCAGGATGCCTGCTACCTCTTCCGAGAGCGCTACCTGCACGCGCTTATCGACGTCCAAGGACTCATCCTCCAAATCCCGCGCAGCCACAAAGAGCGGTTCCACCACATCCGACGGGGTTTGCAGAGCCACGCGAGAAAACAAATCCGCGCCATGCTGCAGGTCATTGGCAAGCTCAGCAGCCGATTGCCCAGCCGCCATCTTCTTGGTTACCGCGTTCTTCCACGTGGCGATGGGATCGGACCAGGCATCGACGCGGAAGTACCAGGTGCCTTGGGTGCCCGGGGTAAATACGCCGTGTACGCGATCTTGGTCATTAGGGTCGATCTGCATGGTGACGGAGGAGGTAGCCGTGGTCCGTGCCGCCCACGCAGACAGGGTTGCCGAGACCGCGTCGTGGCCCTCGCGCCAGACTAGGGCGGTGACAGGAATTACCTCGCCTACAACGGCTTTGGAGGCTACAGAACCGGCGGAGATAAGCGGGCGGACATCGTCAATACCAAGGCGAGTAGTCATGCCCATAAGACTAATGCAGCTGTGTCAATTTCACCGGGCAAAGAACAAATCAGTCACAATGGAAGGCGTGAACGACGTAACTCCCACTGATCAAGATTGGCTCGTAGATTTTCGCGGCGTAGAACTGCGCCGCGGCGGCAAGACCCTCGTCGGACCCGTGGACTGGCAAGTAGAGCTCGATGAGCGCTGGGTCATTATTGGCCCCAATGGCGCGGGCAAGACCTCGCTGGTGCGCATGGCTGCGGCCGAAGAGTTCCCTTCGAAAGGCACCGCCTTTGTGATGGGAGAGCAAATCGGCAAAACCGACATGCGCGATCTGCGCGCGCTTATCGGCATCTCCTCCGCGGCGGTGCAATCGCGCATCCCGGACACTGAGCGGGTAGACGATCTAGTTGTCTCCGCCGGTTACGCAGTGCTAGGCCGCTGGCGGGAAGAATACCAGGACATGGATTTTTCCCGCGCGGATGACATCTTGGCCCAAGTCGGCGCCACCCACCTCAAAGAGCGCACCTGGGGAACTCTGTCTGAGGGAGAAAAGAAGCGCGTCGTCCTCGCTCGCGCACTTATGTCGAACCCGGAGTTGCTCATCCTCGATGAGCCGTCCGCCGGAATGGACCTAGGAGGCCGCGAGGACCTCGTGGGCTACCTTGGCAATCTAGCTATGGATCCCGATGCCCCAGCGATTGTCATGATCACCCACCACGTGGAGGAGATCCCCTATGGCTTCACCCACGCCATGCTGTTGGATGAGGGTAAAGTTGTGGCAAAAGGGCTGATTAATTCCGTCCTCACCTCCGAAAATCTGACTCGCGCCTTCCACCAGCCTATTCAGGTGGACCGCATTGGACAGCGATACTTCGCCCGCCGAGCTTCTCTATGACCAATCCTTTTCATGACCGTCTCGATGCCATTGACGCCAGCGATACCACCGGCTTCCACGGTGGGCGCCTAGCGGCAACCGTCCTGCTCTTGCGGGACGGCGCTGACGGTCTTGAAGTGTGGGTACAAGAGCGCGTCCACACCATGCATAACTACCCGGGGCATTCAGTATTTCCGGGCGGCGGTGTAGACCCACGTGACTTTCCGCCGCGTGCCTGGGACTCGGGCGAGCTGTGGGCCGGAAAGTCTGTCATCTCCATGGCACGCCGGATGGGCGTGACCAAGTACAAAGCCCACGCCCTCGTTTTCGCCGCTGCCCGCGAGCTCTTCGAAGAGGCCGGCACCCTTTTCGCCATCCGCGAGGACGGTATCGTCTCCAATGCGCGGCGCTATCACAAAGAGCGAAAACTCCTCGAAAACCACACCATTTCCTTTACCGAATTCCTCAGCAATAACGGAATGCGGGTCGACGCCGATATGCTCCTTCCTTGGGCGCGCTGGGTAGGAAAGGGGAAAAGCCATTGGTTCGACACCTTCTTCTTCGTTGGGGTGTTGCCCTCCGGCCAAGAACCCGATGGGGATACCGATGAAGCAGACGATGCCGGATGGTTCCCCCCGCAGCTCATCCTGGACGGCTGGCGCGCCGGGTTGGTGCGCCTTGCCATCCCCACGTGGGCACAGATGCAAAGGCTGAGCAAGTATTCCTCCGTCCAAGAGGTCCTAGAGGATGCGTCCTTTTCGGACCTGCGCCCCGTCATTGGGGATCCACGCGAAGACCCCCGTTACCGCGAATTCTTTTCCACCACCCCTTTAGACCGAATATGAGTTATACCCCCGCAGAAGTCGACTTCCTTGCCAAACATCAAGAGGAAATAGCACACCTCGACCTCACCTTAAGCAAGGCTTCTCGGCTGAAAGACACCGAAATCCTCAAAGCTAAGTTCGGTGAGTATGGCCGCGCGGTCATGGAGCTGGTAACCGCCCGCAGTTCCGGCAAGCTCCCGCACGATTGGCTTATGGATGCAGACTCCGCCCAGCAAGCAACCCCCATTGAAGTGGCGGCGTATCGGACGAATTTCCTCGCCGAACAGGGCGTGCGCAGCGTCCACGACGTCACCTGTTCCATCGGCACGGAAGGCTATAATTCTCCGCTCGACTATTGTGGCTCGGACCTGGATGAATCACGGGTAAGAATGGCGAGGCACAATCTCTCCTCCGCCAAGATTTTCCTCGCGGATGCGCTGACGACTACTACTACCGCCGATGTTCTCCTTGCAGACCCGGCCCGCCGCGCCGGTGGCAGGCGAATCACGCGGCCGGAGGATTTGGTGCCACCGCTCCCGGAGGTCGTCGATAAGCATCGCGACAAGGAACTGGCCATCAAGTGCGCGCCTGGTCTTGATTTCAGCGAGTGGGACGGCCTCGTCGCCGTCGCGAGCGTCGATGGCGGGGTAAAAGAAGCCTGCCTTTATACCCCAGGCCTTGGAAGCGGCCGAAGGGCAGTGATGATTCGCGGAGGCAAGCTGGATGTCCTCGACGACCACGCAGACAACCTACCCGATGCTGGAGACATTGGCAGTTATCTCATCGACCCGGATGGGGCCATCGTTCGAGCGGGGTTGGTCCAGCACTACGCGGCCAGGGAAGGGTTGCATCAAATCGATCCGCGCATCGCATACCTGACAGGAGAGAGGATTCCGGAGGGAACTTCGGGATTTCCATTCATAGAAAAAGTACCCCTAAAGAGATTAAAATCCGTACTTAAATCCTATGACGCGGGAAGCCTAGAAATCCTTGTACGCGGGGTAGAGGTGGACCCTGACCAGCTACGGAAGAAGATGAAGCTGAAGGGATCGAAGCCTTTTGCGGTCATCATTACGCGAATTGGCTCACAGGGAATCGCCTTGCTGTGTCAACCCCGAGTATCATCGTCCGAGGATAATTACGCAACATAAATATATCGGAAAGGTGAGTGCCCAATGCCAACTATTGTGGCTCTGGTCAAACACGTGCCGGATACGTGGTCTACCAAGTCTTTGAACGATGACCACACCCTGGATCGCACCTCCGTGGATAACGTCATTGATGAGGTTAATGAGTACTCCGTGGAACAAGCCCTGCGACTGCGCGACAATAACCCCGATGCGGGCTACAAAGTCGTAGCACTGACGATGGGGCCGGCCCAGGCCGACGAGGCACTGCGTAAGGCTTTGGCTATGGGCGCCGACGATGCCGTGCTCGTCTCCGATGATTCCTTGGCCGGAGCGGACGCGCTATCGACCGCGTGGACCCTCAACGCCGCGCTCAATAAGCTTGACGACGTCCAGCTGATCACCGCCGGCACCGAGGCTTCCGATGCCTCCACCGGCCTGCTTGCCGGCCTTCTTGCCGAATACCGCCAGCTGCCGGCCCTTACCGGCTTGCACAAAGTAGAGCTAGCTGACGGCACCGTGCAGGGCACCCGCGATGACGCGCGCGGCACCTGGGAACTCGAGGCGCCACTGCCGGCGATCGTTACGGTGAACGATAAGAGTGACAAGCCACGATTCCCCAATTTCAAGGGCCTGATGGCAGCTAAGAAGGCGGAAATCACCACCTTCACCCTGGCTGACCTGGGCATCGAGGCCATCGCGCCGACGACCTCTGTCTCGGCTGCTGAGAAGCGCCCACCGCGCACCGCCGGCGAAGTTATTTCGGAGCCCAACCCGCAAGATGCAGCGAAGAAGATCGCTGATTTCCTGTCCGCAAAGAACTTGATTTAGGAGTAGATATGTCGCACGTTTACGTACTAGTTGAGCACGACGCGGACAACCTCCTTCCCGTTACCGGCGAGCTGATTACGGCCGCGCGGGAATTGGGTACGGTGTCCGCAGTGGTCGTCGGCAAGCAGACCGATAAGTTCGATGCCGACCTTGCCGCCCTCGGCGCCGCACAGGTAGTTCAGGCAACGGCCGAGGATTATGAACAGCGTTTCCTTACCCCGGAGGTCGATGCCCTGCATGCGCTTGGCGCTGCGAACCCAGCGCCCATCGTGCTGGCCGCAACTCCGGCCAATAACGAGATTGCCGGCCGCCTCGCGGCTCGCCTCGCCTCTGGCGCACTGGTCAATGTCAATGGCATCGCCGCCGATGGCTCCGCCCAGATGAGCATTTTCGGTGGTTCCTATGAGACCACCTCCACCGCCGCTGGTCAGTGCCCGATCTACACCCTTCGCCCGGGTGCGGTTGAGGCTGCGCCACAGCAGGTGGAGGCACAGCCGGCGCCGATGCCGTTGCCGGCCGCCACGGCTAAAGACGTCAAGGTAACTTCCTTTACTCCGGCACAGAAGTCCGCACGACCGGAAATTACCGAGGCCAAGGCAGTCGTCGCCGGCGGCCGTGGCGTGGGCGACGAGTTCGGTGCCGTCGTCGAGCCGCTTGCCGACGCCCTCGGGGCCGCAGTCGGCGCCACCCGCGACGCCGTCGATGAAGGCTTTTATGACGCCGCCTATCAGATCGGCCAGACCGGTGTTACCGTCTCGCCCGGCCTCTACATCGGCTTGGGTATCTCTGGCGCTATCCAACACACCTCTGGCATGCAGACTTCCGGCACCATTGTGGTAGTCAACCAAGACCAGGATGAGCCGTTCTTCCAGATCGCTGATCTCGGCGTCGTGGGCGACCTGCATGAAATCGCACCCGCCCTGACCGAGGAACTGAAGGCGCGCCAGTAATGCCGCACTACTTTGACTATGCCGCTACCCAGCCGATGCGTCAGAGCGCGATTGACGCGTGGGTGGCGGCGGCTGGCTCCCTCAACTCCGGCGCGCAGTATGGTTCTGGCCGCAAGGCTCGGTCCGTGCTGGATGATGCCCGTGAAAAGGTGGCTTCCCTCCTCGGCTGCGAGCCCATCGAGGTCATCTTTACCTCTTCTGGCACCGAGGCGGACAATATCGCCATTCAAGGTCTCTACGCGGCTGGGCAAACAAACCGCATTATTTCTACCGATATTGAGCACCCGGCCGTGCGCGATACCGTCTCTAAGCTGGAGAAAACCGGAGCGGTCGTCGATATCCTTCCCGTCGACCGTTCCGGGCACATTGCAGATCTATCGGCCCTAGACACGCTTGCCGACGTCGCTACCTGCATGTGGGCCAACAACGAGACCGGGGCCATTCAGCCCATCGAAGAGATAGCCACACGTGCGAATGCGACAGGCACACCCGTGCACGTCGACGCGGTCCAAGCCGTGGGCAAAGTCCCCATCAACTTTTCCTCGCTAGGGGTCACCAGCCTCGCCGCCAGTGCCCACAAGTTCGGCGGTCCCCGCGGCATCGGTCTGCTTTTGGCCAAGCGCAGTCCTGCGCCACAGCCGATCGCCTACGGCGGCGGCCAAGAACGGGGCATCCGCCCTGGCACCGTGGACGTGGCGGGCGCTTCCGGTCTAGCTGCGGCGCTGGAGGAATCCGTCTCCGAAATCACCGCCCAGGGCGAGCGAATTGCCGCTCTCCGCAATAAGCTGCGCGCCGGAATCCTCGCCACCATCGATGACGTGGTGGTCAATTCCGCTGAGCCGTGCTTGCCTTCCCACCTGCACGTCTCTTTCCCCGGTGCTGATGGCGATAGCCTCATCATGCTGCTGGATTCATTGCAGATCGAGGCCTCTACCGGCAGTGCTTGCAGCGCTGGCGTAAACCGCATGTCTCATGTCCTCGAGGCAATGGGCGTAAGTGAGGCGGAAGGAATCGGTTCCCTGCGTTTTACTCTCGGTAGGCTTACTTCGGAAGAGGATGTTGACTACGTCTTGGCTCATCTTCCGGAGGTTATTTCACGAGCCCGTTCCGTCTAGTTATCATTCCTTTCTTTCGCCGCAGCTCGCCGGGCGGCGATAGCTTGGCCTACCGTTAGCGCCCAGTTCTTGTTCTTGGGCGCTAGCGGTCCTTGGGGCTCATCGTATTCCCAGCGGCCATCGTCAAAGAGCCATACTATGTCTCCAGTATGCGGATCCATGATGTAGAAGGCACCACCATCGGTTTTGATGTTGTGGTGATGCTGGCAGAGTGATGCCAAGTTGCTCCCCGCCGTTCTTCCTCCCTGTGCATGGTCAATCCGGTGGTCCTTTTGGCAGTTCTCTGCGGGGCGATTACAACCTGGCCAGCGGCACACGCCATCGCGGCCTTCCACGTAGGCGCCAACGAGTGGGGGAGTAACGTAGCTTTCGCTCTCCATCCTTTTTGCAAGGTCCATATCCCGCGTCTGGGTGGGACGCAGACTGTCAGCGGTCTCAGGGCTTACCCATCCGAATCCCCGGATAAATGCGGGAGCAGCCTCCTGGTCGAGGGCTCGGTACATATGAAGAACCACTTTTGCCCGCGACTCAATTTCGCCCAGAATCAACTTGGCTAGGGCTTCAGCTTTCGTGAGGTTATGCTCTTCGGCTGCCTTACTAACGTGTTCATCGATGGCTAGCATGGTAGCTTCATCGAACTCCACTGCTAGCCCAGCCTTCCCGCCGAAACTGTGGTAGGTGAAATAGGAGTCGTTCCCTGCATCAGGCTCCTTATCTTCATTGGGGTGTGGGTCCTCCACAGCGATGAGGCCATTTAGCTTTCGCCGCAAATTGGTATTCGAAGGCAGTACCTGGCCGGGCTTCGTGGGGGTCAGGTAACGCGCAAGCTCTTGGTCTATCCGCTCGAGAATTTCGGTCGGGATGTCGCCCAGCTTGCTAAGCACGGCGTCGATAGTAATAAGACGAGAGAAATCCAGGAAGTAATAGGTTTCCTGGAGCGCCTTTGTCAGTGGTAGCTCTGCGAGTCGATAAAGGGCCATTGTTATGTCTCGCGTGCGCCGCTCGCTTAAGCCCGTGCGGGTGGAAAGTGTGTGGCAAGATATGTCGAAATCTTCTTCTAGGTCTGGCTTCACCTCATTCCAGAATAGGTAATCTTGTTTTCTGATTTCTGTGGCTTTAACTGCAAGCGGATCGTTGGGGTCATTGACTATGTAGTAGGCGTCCAAGATGAAATCCCCCGATTTGTAGAACATGTGTACTTAACTTCATGGTGAATATTTTAAGGCGTGCCCTGCCCCTTTGCAAGGGGTGTGGGCAAAGATATGTTCTAAAAGGATGTATTCCAAGAGGGGGTGAAATGGAGGTAAAGAAAATTATTTCAAGTGGCGCGTGTTAAAGATGTGACAGGAGTGAAGGCGTTGCTAGACTCACGCGCATGACATCAAAGAAGGCACTCCGAAAGAGCA
Source organism: Corynebacterium sp. ACRPO (assembly GCF_022347205.1). Lineage (GTDB taxonomy): Bacteria > Actinomycetota > Actinomycetes > Mycobacteriales > Mycobacteriaceae > Corynebacterium. Next base: position 261,764 of record NZ_JAKRNE010000002.1, read on the forward strand.
TTACTGCGGTGGTCACCGTGGCTGCGCTAGCCGTAAGTGGTACCGCCGTCGCCCAGGCGGTGAGCCTCGGTGCACCTAAGGGCATTGACGTTGCAGCGCACCAGCATCCAGGCGGTACACCTATCGATTGGTCAAAGGTGCGTACCGACGGTCAGTCCTTTGCATTCGTGAAGGCTACCGAGGGCGGTGATTGGGTAAACCCCCACTATGTAGAGGATATTCAGGCGGCTAATGCTGCTGGACTCAAGACCGGTGCATACCACTACGCACGTCCGGCTGGCGACGCCAAGACTCAGGCGGCCAATTTTGCCGCGCAGATCGCCCTAGCCCCGGATCAGACATTGCCTCCTGCACTTGATATCGAGGTGGCGGAAGGAAAGTCTGCGGCACAGCTGGAGCAGTGGATTGAAGAATTTACTAGCGAGCTCAAGCGTCTTACCGGTCGCACGCCCATGATCTACACCTACAAGTACTTCTGGATGGGGCAGATGAATAACTCCCAGAAGTTCTCGGATATGCCACTGTGGCTCGCGGCCTACCAAGATCAAGCGCCCGATGCCGTAGGCGGTTGGAACAAGCTATCCTTCTGGCAGCGCTCTGGCTCCGGCAAGGTGGCAGGCATTCCTACCGACGTCGACATGAACCTGTTTAATGGTTCGAAGCAGCAGCTGCAGTCTTTCAGTGACGGCAACTACGTAGACGTGGGCGGCGCGCTAGAGCAGCTGGTTGTGAGCGATGGGCTTGATTTGAGCTCCGATAGTACGCCGCTCATCGGTGCTATTTTGGCCTTGGCGGCGGGGCTGATTGCGATTCCGCAGCTTGCCGACGCCGCCGAAAAGTCCGGCCTCGATCCCCAAGCGGCGGAGGGCTTGGCTGGCTTCGTAAAGACCCTGCAAGACAAGGACGCCCTTCCAGTGGAGGACCTGGGCGATATGGCCAAGGGCAACTTCTCCGTCAGCGACCTAGCTATCCTGCTGGACAATGCCGGTCACGTGAACAACGTTAAGTCAGGCAACGTCTCCGAGTCGGAGGTATCGGAAGCTAAGAATGCCGCCAAGAACGCGGGCGCTGACGTACCCGATTTTGACGCGGGACAAGTAGCTACGCTGCTTAATCGCGTACTGCAGTAGCACCGGTGAAAAACGCGCGGGTCCAGGCCTCGTCTTTGTAATGGGCGGGCACGGCCCCGCCTAAGAGTGCCTTTGCCAGCTGGGCGGCTTCGACGGAGCCCTCGGCTGGCATTTCTTTATCCGAAGCCACCAAAATGATGTTCCCGTAGCGCCGACCCTTGAGCATCGGTGGGTCTGCGATGACGGCGAGGTGATCAAATACTTGATCTAGTCCCGCCAGTTCGCTCTTCGCCAGCTGTAGATCGGAATGGTCTCCGCAGTTGGCTACGTAGAGGCCACCCGCCGCAAGCGATTGCTTTGCCGCCTTAAAGAACTCCACAGTGGTGAGGTTGGCTGGTGTCTTGTCGCCAGCAAAGACATCGCGGATGATGATGTCGCGGCTGGACGGCAGGAACCCCTCGGTTTCTTTGCGTGCTTCGCCGGCGCGGATTTTGACGGTGGGGGAACGAGGGACGTCGAAAAGCGTACGCACCAATTCGCCCAGCTTGGCGTCCAGCTCCACCACTGTGTGGCGGCTGCCCGGAAGCTTGCTTGCGAAGTAGCGAGGAAGGGAGCAGCCCGCGCCGCCTAGGTGGGTGACGCGGAGCTTATTCGCGGGCCGAGAATTGAGGTGCTCAACCGCCGCCGCAATCCAGCGCATGTACTCAAACTCCAGCTCTTCTGGCTCACCGAGCACAATGTGGCTGCTCGGCACGCCATTAACGTTGAGAATATAGGCGCGGTCGCGAAACTCATCCGGTACAACCTCGGCCGTGCCGGTAGAAATATCGTAGGTGCCGGTAATTCCCGGATCGGTGGAAGCTCGCTTTCTGCCCATGTCACACAAGCTTAGGGAATGGATTCGATTTAAACCGCGTTGGGGCTAGGGAGTAGACTTTCGGGCCTGTAGTCAAGGTGAAATGGGGAGCACAATGCGAGTATTGGTTGCCATGTCCGGCGGCGTGGACTCATCGGTTGCCGCCGCCCGTGCAGTAGAAGCCGGCCACGAGGTGATTGGCGTTCACCTCGCCCTGCACAAAGACGCGCAGCAGACCAGGGAAAAAGCCCGCGGATGCTGCTCATTGGAGGATTCGGCCGACGCCCGTCGTATCTGCGATAAGCTGGGCATTCCTTTTTATGTCTGGGACTTTTCGGAAGAATTCAAAGAAGAGGTCATCACAGACTTCGTGGATTCCTACGCCCGCGGCGAGACCCCCAATCCCTGCCTGCGTTGCAACGAGAAGATTAAGTTCCGGGCGTTGCTGCAAAAGGGCATGGCGCTTGGCTTCGATGCGGTTGCGACGGGCCACTACGCCACCATCGATGAGGACGGCTATATGCGCCGGTCCTTGGACGAGAATAAGGATCAGTCTTATGTGCTCGGCGTGATTTCTGCCGAAGAGTTGGAGCATTGCTTTTTCCCCATCGGCGACACCCCCAAGCCGCAGATCCGCGAAGAGGCTGCGGCGCATGGCTTTTCCACCGCGAAGAAGCCGGATTCCTATGACATCTGCTTTATTCCAGACGGCAATACGCAGGCCTTTTTGGGTGCCCGCATTGGGCTGCGCCCCGGCATGATCGTGGATCAAGAGGGTACGGAGCTCAAGGAGCACGATGGCGCGTGGAACTACACCATCGGCCAGCGCAAGGGCCTGGACATTAAGGCGCCGGCTGCCGACGGCCGCCCCCGCTACGTCACCGATATTGATGCTGCTACCGGCACGGTTACCGTCGGCGCCCGCGAGGACTTGGCCGTAACCTCGATTCAGGCCGATCGCCTGAAGTACCTCCACCCAGGCATGGATGGGGATTTCGAGTGCGAGGTTCAGGTGCGCGCACACGGCTCCGTGGTGCCATGTACCGCCCACGTTGACCGCGAGGCGGACGAAATGCACCTCGAACTCAAGGAGCCGCTATCTGGTGTCGCCCGCGGCCAAGCGGCGGTGCTGTACTTTCCTTCGCCGGATGAGCTGGGAGACATCGTCATCGGCTCCGGCACCATCTGTGGAACTAATTAAGCACGCAGTTGGCAATGAGCCGGTCTAGCGCTCGGACATCGATATTGGGGCCAATGTTGATTTTGAATTCGCCAGCCCTAGTCCACAGCTGCAGCTCAGCATTGAAGTCAAGGAGCTTTCCCGCGTTTTCCGTGGACCACATGTTAATGGAGGAATAGGGCAGGGAGTACATCTCTACCTTTTTGCCTGTAAGGCCTTGCGCGTCGCGGATGATGAGGCGCCTATTGGTAAATACGGCGGCATCGCGGACTGTCTTGAAAGCGCAGACGGGATATTCCTGTTCGGCCAAAACAGTGGAAATGTCCTGGGGAATTTCGCACTCGTTGTAGAAGGTCCAGCCGGAGTATTTTTCCACGCCCATAGTAAGGTTCCTTTCGAAGTGATACGTCGCGTATCGGATAGATAATTCTGAGAAATAATACTAGCGCCGAGGTGAATATGGACGCTTTTGGCTTAGGCCCTATGCCGGGATACTCCATGAGTGAAGCGGCAGACATCGTGATGGGGGAGACGGGTGGTCTCCCGCACCTTCCGCAGTTACCGGACCGCGGGATTTATGCTGGGGCCATTGGGCGCACTGCGGGCTTGTTGGAAGCTGTCTCCATTGACCGCGGACCGCGCTCATGGGTGCTCAGTGATCGGCCGCAGCTCATTTCGCACCGGGTTGTCGACCAGATGAGCCGGGACCTGGACGAGATTCAGGAGGTGTGGGGCGAGTCAGTTCCCCGTATCAAGGTCCAAGCGGTAGGCCCGTGGAGTTTGGCGGCCGCTGTGGAGCTAGGAAACGGGCACCGCGCGATTACTGATTTGGGTGCTTTCCGGGACCTGTGTGGTGCACTATTGGCCGGAATTCAGGAACACAAGGCACAGGTGGCGCAGCGTTTTGGGGCCGAGGTTCTTGTGCAGCTGGACGAGCCCCTGCTTGCCGACGTCCTTTCGGGCGCCCTTCCAGGCACCACCGACTTTGATACGATCAGGGCTTTTCCCGCAGACCAGGTCAATGCGACACTGGCGGAGTTTGGCGCGGACTACCTTCGGCTTCGCGAGCCATTATGGGAAGTGGCGGCGAAGACGGTGCTGCTCGATTTTGCTGGTCTAGCCTCGCCCGAGCATCTCGATGACTTGGGGCAGTGGATTGATGGCGGCGCTCGCGTCGGATTGGGCGTGGCAGGGCACGATGCTCGCACGGAGGCTATTTCTATTGCACAGCACTTCGACCGCATGGGCCTGTCGCGGGAGCGAATTCCAGAACAGGTTGATATCTTCCCGTGGCCGGTGGAAAAGGCCGCGCCCAGCTATTCTTTTGCCGCTGAGGTGGCGGGCATCCTCATTCGCGACGCCGGCGATCTTTAATCGACGCGCCCGCGGCTATCCGTGGTGGTGAAGTATTCGCCCATATAGGGAATGACATAGCACAGCTTGCCGTGTGCGGTGGGTTCGATGAGGTCGGCGTCGATAAGCCGCTGGCGGGTGGCCGACAGTGAGCGCACCGTGCGGTCCATGTGGCCCGCGATGTCTGCGATGGTGGCGATGCCATCGACTTCGACTGCGGCCATCGCTTCCAGGAACTCCCGCTGCGCCGGCGGCAGGGCTAGCGTCGCAGGCTGGTGCACCTGCGCGCCCATGATCGATATTGCATCTGGGGCGATAGAGGCGATTGTCTGCTGGGAAATGCCGCCTTCTTGGTTGCGGCGACTGCGCTCCCACGCCAGTGAGCCGACCAATTGCACGAGGTAGGGGTAGCCGCGGGTGAGCGCGGCGGCGTCCGTAATCGCTTCGTGGCTAAACTCCAGCCCCGACCCCGAGGCCGTGTGCTCTAGGGCCTGCTCCGCATTGGCCGGCGACAAGGGGCCGAGCACGAATTTCTGGGCCCGGCGCAGGAAGGTTACCCCGGGCAGGTCCAGCAAGTGGTTGACCCCCTGCGGCAGGCCAGCGGCCACCAAGGCGATATCGATTTCATCGCGCACCAAGTCTTGGTAGGCCACGGCGATGGTGGTGAGGTCTTCGACGTCGGCGTCTTGAACCTCGTCGATGGTGAGGAGGATGCCGGTGCCTTTCAGCTTGGAGGAAAGCTCGCGTAGGCGAGTATTCAACGTGGGGGTGAAGCGGGCTTCATTCTGGTGGTCGAAACCGATCGATCCTACGCCGCCGATGCCGATGCGGCTGACCTTCTTCTTATCGCTGGGCGAAAGCCGCTCGAGAAGCCTCGGAATCGTGGTGTTGACCAGTTCCTCCACCATGGTGGAGCGCCCGGAGGCGCGTAGCGTTACCCAACCGCGCGCTTCAGCAATATCTTCCAACTCGTTGATAAGGACCGTTTTGCCGATGCCCCTAGCGCCGCTTAGCACCATGGAACGGGAGGCATTACCTGCTGAACCATCGAGGGCAGTGCGGAAACTATCGAGCACGACGCCGCGGCCGACCCAGAACAGGGGAGGGGCGCCGAATGTCGGGCGGAATGGGTTGTCCATGCGGCTAGTGTAACCCGTTTTGTCGGAGATTTGGGAGACTTTCGGTTCGAAGTGGAGATTTGGGAGACTTTATCCGATCAGCGGCCACGCCGTCGAGACATCCGAGGCATCGCGGCCCTTGCCTTCCAGGTACTTTTTGAAGGCGACGCGGTCCTCGTACCACTTGACGGCTTGGAACTCCATGAGCTCGTTTTCCTCCATCTGCGCCAGGTTGGGGTAGTGCTGGCGAACCTGCTTCCAAGCCACGCGGGCGGCTGCGAGGGCGTCGGCAGTAGCTTCGTGAGCATTGCCAAGCTCAACGCCATAGTGCTCGCACACAGCACCGAGGGTGCGCTTGCCCTTGCGCCACTTATCGCTGACACGGTCAATCACGTAGGGGTCATAGACCGGGCCGGTCACCGTAAAATCGCCGGTCAGGCTGCGCAATACGGTGAGATCAAATGCTGCGTTGTAGACGATCAGCGTCAGGCCATCCTCCCATGCAGTCTTGATTGCCTCGACCGTATCTTTCAGTACCTCTTCGTGAGGGCGGCCCTCTGCGCGGGCCTTTTCCGTGGTGATTCCATGGACATTGGTCGCTTCCTGTGGAATTTCGATTCCGGGATCGGCTAGGTGCTCAATTTTTTGCACATCGCGGCCGTCAATGCGGACTAGGGCAGAGGTAACAATGCAGGCTTGTTTAGGGTTGGCCGAGGTGGTCTCAAGGTCGAAGGCGAGCATGCGGGAGGCGTCGAAGTTCATGATTCATACCTTAGTAGCTAGCCCCGACACGAGGGATAGCTACACTTGTGCAGCGTGACTAATCCAGTTGATCTGCACCGTGAATGGAATGACCTCGCGCAGGAAGTGCGCCGCCACCGCAATCTGTACTACAACGGTGAGCCGGCTATTCCCGACGCCGACTTTGATGCACTCTTTCAGCGCCTTCTTGCGCTAGAAGAAGAGCACCCAGAGCTTGCCGTGCCTGATTCGCCCACCCAGCAGGTAGGCGCCGCTCCGAGCGGCGGCGAAGATATTGAGCACCTTGAGCGCATGATGAGCTTGGACAATGTTTTTAGCGCTGGCGAGATGCAGGATTGGTTGGATAGAACTCCGGCACAAACTTATCTCACTGAGCTGAAGATTGATGGTTTGTCTATCGATTTGGTTTATCGTGATGGGCGTTTGACCACCGCTGCGACTCGTGGCGACGGCACGGTGGGCGAGGAGATCACTGCCAATGCACGCGTAATCGAGGATATTCCGCACGAGCTGACGGGGACTGATGAATACCCAGTTCCGGAGCTTATCGAGATCCGTGGCGAGGTATATATGTGCCCCGAGGACTTCGAGGAGATCAATGAGGAACGCGTGGCTGAGGGCAAGGATAAATTTGCTAATCCGCGCAATGCCGCGGCCGGTGGACTTCGCATGAAGGATCCCGCCGAGGTGAAAAAACGCCGCCTGAAAATGGTGTGCCACGGCTTGGGTGCGCGCGAGGGATTCTCGCCCAGCTCACAGCACGATGCCTATAAGGCGATTGCGGCTTGGGGGCTACCCGTTTCCCCGTATACCAAGCAGGTGCACTCGGCCAAAGAGGTTCAGGAAGAGGTGGCGCATTGGGCAGAACACCGCCACGACGCCATCTTTGAAATGGACGGACTCGTGGTCAAGGTGGATGATTTGGCTTCGCAGCGCGCACTTGGTTCGACTTCCCGCGCGCCGCGCTGGGCCATTGCCTATAAGTATCCGCCGGAAGAAGTGACCACGAAACTCAAGAATATTGAGGTGGGGGTAGGGCGTACCGGGCGAGTGACGCCCTTCGCCATTATGGAGCCGGTCTTTGTCTCCGGTTCCACGGTGTCCATGGCAACCCTGCACAACCAATCCGAGGTCAAGCGCAAGGGCGTGCTCATCGGGGATACCGTCATTATCCGCAAGGCGGGCGAAATTATTCCGGAGGTCCTTGGGCCGGTGCGCGAGCAGCGCGATGGTAGCGAGTATGAGTGGACCTTCCCAGAGAACTGTCCCGCGTGTGGTACGAAATTGGCCCCGCAGAAGGACGGCGACGCCGATTGGCGTTGCCCCAATACACAGTCCTGTCCGGCGCAGCTCTCGGCACGCCTGGAGTATCTGGCTTCCCGCAAGGCGTTGGATATTGAGGCTTTGGGCGAGAAGGGTGCGATGGATCTGATCGACAACGGCATTCTCGTTGATGAGTCGGAGCTTTTTGAGCTCACCGCGGAAAAGCTATTGGCCTCAGATGTCTATACCGCAAAGAAGGACACCAAAGACAAGCGCTCTAAGAAGGAGGGCAATGTCAAGGTCAATACGGCAGGCCAGAACTTGCTAAACAACCTAGAGGAGGTAAAGGGACGCGGCTTCTGGCGCGTCTTGGTCTCGCTGTCTATACGTCACGTGGGCCCGATTGCGGCTCGGGCGCTTGCTTCCCGCTATGGATCCATGGACAAGCTGCGCGCTGCGAAGACGGAGGAGCTTGCAGAGGTCGATGGCGTCGGCATGACCATCGCGCAATCCTTCCACGATTGGTTTGAGGTGGATTGGCACCGCACGATTGTGGACAAATGGGCTGCTGCGGGCGTGGCCATGGAGGTAGCGGCCGAGGATCACAAGGAGCAGACCCTCGAGGGTTTGACCATTGTGGTTACCGGCAGCTTGGAGAACTTCACCAGGGATTCCGCGAAAGAAGCTATTGTCTCGCGCGGCGGCAAGGCCACCGGTTCGGTGTCGAAGAAAACCTCGTACCTAGTTGCCGGCGAAAAGGCTGGCTCGAAGGAGGATAAGGCTCGCGAGCTGGACATCCCAATTCTCAACGAGGCGCAATTCCAGCAACTACTCGAAACCGGCGAAGTCTAATTCGCTTCAGTTACTTCAGGAAGCTGCCCAAGATAGTGCCGATGTGGCCCAAGTGCTCGACCTCGGAGGCGAGGTAGTCAGGGCCGCCGGTGCGGCCCATGGCGATAACTAGGCCGGTATCGCCCAATGGGGCAGCGGCCAGGGCGGAATCGAGAAGCGACCAACTTTCCGGAATCCATGCATCGCGCTCGGGGCTGAGCACGCGCGCGCTTTCAACCTCGATATCGTGCGGCACGGTTCCATCATCTTCGGGGGCGGCGTTGGAGGATGCAACTCGGTGGATGGGCTCGTTATTATCGATGACGATTGCCCATGTCGAGGTCAGCGCCCTTGGGATCGCAGCAACTACTTCTTCCATGGCCGCAGTGACATTGGTGGCATTAGCTACACGCGCGAGCAGCTCAATCTGGCCGCGGCGGTCTACTCGGCCGCTAAACGGGCGGATGGAGTCAATTTCCACGCCGTCGACGGAGGAGGCGGCGGTGATGAGGACATCGGCCATGGCGCCTTGGGGCAGCTCGATGACAATGTCATCCATAACGGTGCCGTCGGGGAAGTTTTCTACGATATCGACCGATTGGATATTGCCGTCGACGAGTCCAAAGGCGTCGGCAAGCTGGCCCAGGCTGCCAGGGGCATCGGGGAGCAGTACACGGATCAAAAAGGACAAGGTCTCGCACGCTTTCGGTAGTTTGTAGTCCCAGACATGATACGTGCGTCACAATGCGGGCTTCAAGCAACGCAAATTTGGGGTGACGCGGCAGCCGTCGCGGTAGGTGCAGTACCATGGGTCGTTAGCAATTCACATAGTACATGCATCGTGTGAATATTTTTCACCCGTATGTCGATTATGCAGATAAAGGATGGAGTTCGCGTGTCTGAGATTTCGCGTGATGAGGTAGCCCACCTCGCCAAGCTTTCCCGCCTGGCCCTCAGCGAGGAAGAGCTAGCCCAGTTTGCAACGCAGATTGATGAAATTGTTGATTCCGTTTCCGCGGTAGGAAACGTGGATACCGAGGGTGTGGAGCCGATGAGTCACCCGCACTCCGTGGACGCCCCGATGCGCGAGGACGTTATTGTGCGCACCCTTACTGCAGAACAGGCTTTGGATCAGGCGCCGGCCGTAGAGGATGAGCGCTTCGTCGTGCCACAGATTTTGGGAGGAGAATAAATGTCTAACCTGACCGTTCCTGCGGAGGGATTGACCTCCCTGACCGCCGCCGAGTTGGCGGAAAAGATTCACTCCCGCGAAATTACCTCCCGCGAGGTTACTCAGGCCTTCCTGGATCGCATCGCAGAGACCAATGAGGAGCTTAATTCCTTCCTGCACGTGGGGGCGGAAGAAGCCCTCGCGGCTGCCGACGCCGTGGATAAGGCCCTCGATGCCGGCGAAGAGCCAGCTTCTGGTCTGGCAGGCGTGCCCCTGGCGCTGAAAGATTTGCTCGTTACCACCGATGCGCCGACCACCGCAGCCTCCAAGATGCTGGAAGGCTACGTTTCTCCCTACGACGCCACCGTGACCAAGCGTCTGCGCGAGGCCGGAATTCCCATCCTGGGCAAGACCAACCTGGATGAGTTTGCCATGGGTTCTTCCAATGAGAACTCCGCCTATGGCCCAGCTCATAACCCTTACGACACCGAGCGCACCCCGGGCGGCTCGGGCGGCGGTACCGCCGCTGCACTCGCTTCCGGCCAGGCACCGCTGGGTATTGGTACCGATACCGGTGGCTCCATCCGCCAGCCGGCCGCGCTGACCAATACTGTGGGTGTAAAGCCAACCTACGGCACCGTGTCCCGCTACGGCCTTATTGCTGCTGCATCTTCCCTGGATCAGGCCGGCCCCTGTGGCCGCACCGTTCTGGATACCGCGTTGCTGCACGAGGTCATCGCGGGCCACGATGCCTTCGATGCGACCTCCGTGGATAAGCCGGTTGCACCGGTTGTCGCCGCCGCCCGCGAAGGTGCCAAGGGCGACCTCTCTGGTGTCAAGGTGGGCCTTATTAAGCAGTTTGAGCGCGATGGCTGGCAGGAGGGCGTAATGGAGAATTACCACGCCGCCGTCGATCAGCTGCGCGAGCAGGGTGCCGAAATTGTTGAGGTTGATTGCCCGCACTTCGATGACGCACTGGCGGCGTACTACCTGATTATGCCGTGTGAGGTTTCGTCGAACCTGGCACGATTCGATGGCATGCGTTATGGCCTGCGTGCGGGAGATGACGGCTCCCACTCCGCGGAGCAGGTCATGTCCCAGTCTCGTGCGGAGGGCTTTGGCCCCGAGGTAAAGCGCCGCATCATGCTGGGAACCTATGCGCTGTCCGTGGGCTACTACGATGCCTATTACCTGCAGGCGCAGCGCGTGCGTACCCTCATTGCGCAGGACTTTGCCCGTGCCTTCGAGCGGGTTGACGTGCTCGTTTCCCCGACTACCCCGACCACCGCATTTAAGCTGGGGGAGAAGGCCGAGGATCCGATGGCAATGTACAACTTTGACCTGTGCACCCTGCCGCTGAACCTGGCCGGCCTGTGCGGCATGTCTGTGCCGTCCGGTTTGGCTAGCGATACCAACCTGCCGACTGGCCTGCAGATCATGGCGCCGGCTTTTGAGGATGATCGCCTCTATAAGGTGGGCGCTGCCTATGAGGCTGGCCGCGATAAGTAAATTGCCGCCTGTGGAGTCCCTGACGATTCCATAAGGGTTTCTTTACCCCCGTTGAATTTATATCCGGCGGGGGTAAATTATTGGGTATGCATTTCAAGAAGACCGCACTATTTTCGCTGTCCGCCGCTGCGCTGATAGGCGCTGGAGTTGCTAACGCTGCGCAGGTCCCCGACATCGATCCAGGGTTTAGCATGACCGCGCCGACTCAGACCGACCTGATTTCTCAGCTGCCGGAGGGCGCGGAGAAGCTGGAGCCTCAAATTGAAGGCCAGACCATCACCGGTGAGCTCCACTCCGTTAAGGAAGACGGTAAGCTGAGCGTCTCCTTTGCTAAGGACCGCACCTTGGTGGTCAATGATGGCTGCAATACCTACACCACCACCTACGAGGTGGCCAAGGATGGCACCATCAGCGTGGGCGAGTTCAATTCCACCCGCGCGGCCTGCGACGAGCATACGCAGCAGCTTTCCGACGCCCTCCGTGGCCTCCTCGAATCCAACCCCTCCTTCTATAACCTCCCCGGCGGCACCGTTGCCTTGGGTAGCGAGAATGCTGCTGTTGAGTTCACGGTGGCCAAGTAGAAAATAGCGACACGCAGGATAGAAGTATGCGCACCATGTCTAGGGACGTGGTGCGCATTTGTGTGGGTGGGGACTATTTGGCGTCGGAAAGCGCATAAGCCGCGCCCGCCGAAGCCGCGGTGACGCTGAGTACTGCCGGCCACGCTCCGATCTTCTTGGCCAGCGGGTGGGAGGCGCCGAATGCACCCACGTAGAGCGCGCACAGGCCAGCGGTGGTAGCCGGGGTGGTTTTCTTGGCCCAAGAGCGACCCGCCCATACACCGGCAGCGGCGAGGATCACGCCACCCAGCGGGCGAATGCCGGTCTCGCGGGCCGTGACCCAGCCACCGATGAGGCCGAGGGTGACAGTGGTGGCGGTAGAAACGTCTTGGGGCTTTTTAATATCGATCATGGACATGCAGCCAGTCTAGGTCGACATTTCTCGGCCCGCTAGACTCTAAGGCCATGACCGTGGAGACGCATCTGCCGCCCGAGCGCCAAGCATGGCGCGCCATGTTTGCATTGTCCCTCGGATTCTTTGTGTCCCTGCTGGACCAATCCATGGTGGCGGTGGCGCTGCCTGATCTGCAACGTGAGCTGAACGCAGGGGTAAACCACACCATGTGGGTATCCGCGGCCTATTTGTTGGCTGTGGTGGTGCCGCTGCTTTTTGCCGGCCGCTTGGGCGATGTTTTAGGCCAGCGCCGGATGTTCTGTTTGGGCGTGGGCGTTTTCGGGCTGGGTGCGGTGGTGTGTGCCGTGGCGCCCACTGTGGAAGTACTCATTGCGGCGCGTGCCGTGCAAGGCGTGGGTGCGTCCCTCCAGATGCCACAGACCATGTCCGTTATCAATCGCATCTTCGCTCGTGAGCGGCGTGGGCGCGCACTGGGCGTATGGGGTGTGATCGGCTCTGTAGCGGCACTTGCCGGTCCACTCGCCGGCGGGTTCCTTGTGGGGCACTTTGGGTGGCAAGCCGCCTTTTGGGCACACGTTCCCTTCGTGGTCCTAGCCATTGTCTTCGCGCTGCTGTGGGTGCCTGAGTTACCCACGACCGCGCAGTCTATCGATGCGCCCTCGGCCATCGTTTCGCTCATCGCCTTGGCAGCAATCGTCTTTGGCATTCAGCAGGGCCCGGTGCTTGGCTGGGGTTGGACCATCTGGTTGATCCTGCTCGCTGGAGTTGCCGCTAGCGTCTGGTTTATTCGATTGCAGGCAACCGCCCAGGCCCGCGGGTCGAGTCCGCTGGTGCCGCTGGCGTTATTTAGTGACCGCAATTACCTGGCGGGCTCAGTAGGCATCATCGCAATGGGGTTTATGGCTGCTGCGGTGATGCTCCCCATCATGTTATGGCTGCAGACCATGCAGGGAGTGCCTGCGGGCGAAGCCGGCATCATCGTGGCTCCTATGGCGCTGGTGTCTCTCCTGATATCTCCGCTGGCTGGAATCATGGCGGATCACGTCAATCCACGGATTCTTGGGGTAATGGGATTTTCGATCCTTATATTCTCGCTCCTTGCGGCATGGTGGGTCATGCAGGTCGACGCCCTTCCGTGGGTACTCGGGCTGCCTATTGCCAGCCTAGGTGTGGGGCAGTCGTTCATTTGGGGTTCCAACGCAGCCACCACCTTGCGCGATATCTCACCGGAACTTATGGGCGCTGCCTCCGGTGTGTACAACACCTCCCGCCAGGTGGGATCCGTGGTGGGAGTTGCCCTGGTATCCGCAGTTATGCAAACGGGTAGCCCAGAGGCGGCAATTATTAATTCGCTGCTCGTCATCGTGGCTGCGCTGGTGGTGGGCCTGGTTTCTGCCCTAGGTTTTAGGGACACTCTGCAGGCCTAAAAATCGCGCGCTAGATTGGTAGGTATGCGTCTAGGTGTTTTAACGTCCGGCGGCGATTGCCCCGGCCTCAATGCTGTAATCCGTGCGGTAGTGCGTACCGCGTCCAATGAATTTGGAGATACCGTTGTAGGTTATGAAGACGGCTGGGTGGGCCTGATGGAAGACCGCCGCCGCGATCTTTATGACGATGCGGAAATCGACCGTATTCTGTTGCGCGGCGGCACCATCCTGGGCACCGGTCGCCTGCATCCGGATAAGTTCAAGGCCGGCCTTGACCAGATTAAGTCCAACATGGCGGATGCCGGGGTAGATGCTCTAGTCGCCATCGGTGGTGAAGGTACCCTCAAGGGTGCAAAGTGGCTTTCTGATAACGGCGTGCCGATAGTGGGCGTGCCGAAGACCATTGATAATGACGTCAATGCCACCGACTACACGTTTGGTTTCGATACTGCGGTTTCTGTGGCCACCGATGCTATCGACCGTCTGCACACCACTGCGGAGTCCCATAATCGCATCCTGATCGTGGAGGTTATGGGCCGCCACGTGGGATGGATTGCCCTGCATGCGGGCATGGCCGGCGGTGCGCACTACACCGTGGTACCGGAAGAGCCTTTCGATATCGCGGAGATTACGAAGGCGATGGAACGCCGCTTCCAGATGGGGGAGAAGTACGGCATTATCTGTGTGGCAGAAGGCGCCCTCCCAAAGGAAGGGACGATGGACTTCGAGGCCGGCGGCGTCGATCAGTTCGGTCACCAGACCTTTAACGGCATCGGCCAGGTAATCGGCGATGAAATCAAGGCACGCACCGGGTATGACGTGCGTACGACCGTGCTGGGGCATATCCAGCGCGGCGGCACGCCGACGGCCTATGACCGCGTCCTTGCAACTCGTTACGGTGTACATGCAGCCCGTGCTATTCACGAGGGCAAATCCGGCATGTGTGTTGCCCTGCATGGTGAAAATATTGACCTAGTTCCACTCGAAGATGCCGTGGGCCAATTGAAGACGGTACCGGAATCGCGTTACCGCAACGCCCAGGCGCTCTTTGGCTAGAGGCATTCCGCGTTCCGAATACTAAGATAGCGCTCCCACTGGGTGGGAGCGTATTCTTTTGTCCATGAGTATCGATAGCATGACAGATAATCGGGTAGAGGTGCCCTCTGCGTCCTCCGCAGCACAAGACCGTCAAGCGCTCATTGCAGCGCTAGGCTTTCCCGTGCTCGTGATTATCGGTGGCGTGGTGGGATACCTCGCGCCAGAAACCGCAGCTTCCTTCGCCCCGCAGGTCACCCCGCTGCTGGGGATTGTCATGTTCGGTATGGGCCTGACCCTCAAGCCGGTGGATTTTGCTTTGGTGGCACGCCGTCCGCTGCCCGTTTTCATTGGAGTGGTAGCGCAGTTCGTTATCATGCCGCTGGTGGCGCTGCTGGTAGTCGCGGTGATGGATCTTCCCGATGCTGTAGCTGCCGGCGTTATCCTTGTAGGATGCGCGCCCGGCGGTACGAGTTCCAATGTGGTGTCTTATCTTGCGCGCGGTGATGTGGCTCTGTCGGTAACCATGACGTCCATTTCCACCCTGTTGGCGCCGGTTCTTACCCCTTTGTTGACCTTGTGGTTGGCGGGGGAGTATATGCCAGTCTCCGCCTCTGCCATGGCGTGGTCCATTGTGAAGGTCGTGCTCATTCCGGTAGTCGCCGGTATTTTCATCGGCATGCTATTTCCACGCCTGGTGGCAAAGATTAACGCGGCATTGCCGTGGATCTCGGTTGCGGCCATTTCGGCCATTGTGTGCATCGTGGTCGGCGGCGCGCACGACACCATCGCTACGGCGGGTGCGCTGGTCTTTGCGGCCGTAGTTGCCCATAATGCCTGTGGCTATCTGCTGGGCTACATTGCAGGAGCGGTCACCAAGCAGCCGATCGCCGCGCGGCGCACCATGGCCGTCGAGGGGGGCATGCTAAACTCCGGCTTGGCCACCTCCCTGGCATCGACCTATATGAACCCATTGGCCGCCCTGCCAGGTGCCGTCTTTTCAGTGTGGCACAACCTCTCTGGTGCGGTGCTTGCAGCCATCTGCCGCTATTCGGATTCCCGGAAGTAGGGCGGAAGAACTGCTAAAAATTAATCGTGACCGCAGGGTAGGACTCGTCTACATACCAGGGCTCTTTTTGTACGGTGAGTGGGGGCTGGCCTTGCTCGAAAGATAGGGTGTCGCCGTCTTTGACGGTGGCGCCTTGCAGAACATGGTCTGCGATATTGGCCAGCTTGTAATAGAGATCGGTCGGATCCATGGATTCGGTGGCCGCCTGGACTTCCGGGTGTCCGGCTTGGACCAGCCCAACGGTATAACCCAAGATTTGGTTTTCTTTTTGGGTAAGCCAAACCGGAGCGATGTGCATTGGGGCAAGATTATCCCGAACGGCCTCGAGGAAAGTATTCGGCGCGATGGAAACGTTGCCGCGCGGGTTATGGACTATCAGGCAGTCGGGGTGCTCGGCTACCACCGCAGTGGCCTTGGAGAGTAGCTCAAGGTGATCGCGGCGGGCCTCGCGGAATTGCTTCGCGCGATCATGTTCGGTCTCACGGGGAAGCACGGATACGAGGATTTGTGCGGTGGCGGAATCGAGACCGCGGGCATCCGCGCTCAAAATGGGGTGGAGGCCATAGCTATCGCGGGTGGGAGGGGTGTCAACGGCTTGGTAGTGCAATAAAAATGAATCATCAAGCTCGGCCATGATGCTTCCCGGGTTCTTGCCCGGCATGATTTCCCCCAGGCGATCGCCAAAAGTAGTGGTCAGGCGCTCGCTTACCTCCTCAGGGGTAGGGGCAGTGCGGAAGACTGCGATGTTGATCAATGGGGCATCGATAAGCGCGGCATCAACGCTATGTGGTGTAGTCATAATATTCAGCTTAGGGGCGTGAGCGCGCGGGCGCATGGACGTATTAAGATGGCACGCATGACTGCTGCGATGTATGACCTGATGGACTTCGATGAGGTCCTAGAAAAGTTCGAACCGGTAATGGGCATGGAAGTCCACGTAGAGCTGGATACGGAAACCAAGATGTTTTCTACCTCTCCTACGAATTTCAACGCAGCGCCTAATTCCAACGTTGACCCGGTATCCCTGGGCCTTCCCGGTGCGCTGCCGGTAGTTAACTCCAAGGGCGTGGAGGGGGCCATCAAGATTGGGCTTGCGCTTAATTGCTCCATTGCGGAGTCCTCACGCTTTGCCCGCAAAAATTACTTTTACCCGGACCAGCCGAAGAATTACCAGATTTCCCAGTACGACGAGCCGATTGCCTATGACGGCTACCTGGACGTTGTGTTGGAGGACGGCACCGAGTGGCGCGTAGAAATCGAGCGTGCCCACATGGAGGAAGACACCGGCAAGTTGACCCACCTCGGTGGTGCGGACGGTCGTATTCACGGCGCCACGGCGTCCCTGGTGGATTGTAACCGTGCGGGTATTCCTCTCATTGAGATTGTTACTAAGCCGATCATTGGCGCCGGTGAGCGCGCGCCCGAGGTGGCTAAGGCCTACGTTTCCGCCCTGCGCGAGCTCGTTGCAGCCTTGGGCGTTTCCGACGCCCGCATGGACCAAGGCTCTATGCGTGTGGATTCCAACCTATCCCTGCGCCCGGTGGGCCAGGAAGAGTTTGGTACCCGTACCGAAACCAAGAACATTAACTCCCTGCGTTCCGTGGAGCAGGCGGTTCGCTTCGAGATGCAGCGCCAGGCGCAGGTGCTCGAAGATGGCGGCACTATTGACCAGGAAACCCGCCACTATCAAGAGGCCGATGGCACCACCTCCAAGGGTCGTCCGAAGGAAACCGCGGAAGACTACCGTTACTTCAATGATCCGGACCTGCCGCCGGTCATCGCCCCGCGCGAGTGGGTAGAAGAGCTGCGCCAGACCCTTCCGGAGCTGCCATGGGTTCGCCGTGCGCGCATCCAGGAAGAGTGGGGCATCAAGGATGAGGAGATGCGCGACCTGGTTAATGCCGGTGCCCTCGACCTCATCGTGGATACCGTCGAGGCCGGTGCGAAGCCAGACGAGGCACGCTCCTGGTGGGTTTCCTACCTAGCCGGCAAGGCCAACGAGCAGGATACCGATCTTGCTGGTTTGTCCATTACTCCGCAGCACGTGGCGCGCGTTATCGCACTCGTCAACGAAGGCAAGCTGACCACCAAGCTCGCGCGCAAGGCCGTCGATGGTGTGTTGGCGGGCGAGGGTGACGTCGACGAAGTCGTCGAAAAGCGTGGTTTGGAGGTCGTGCGCGATGACGGCGCCATCGAGAAGGCCGTAGATGACGCGCTGGCCACCAACCCGGACATTGTGGAAAAGTACCGTGCCGGCAATAAGAAGGTCACCGGTGCCATCGTGGGTGCGGTCATGAAGGCCACGCAGGGCAAGGCCGATCCGGGCCAGGTCAATAAGCTTATCGCAGAGAAGCTGAACTAAGACGCCCAAAGAACCAGCCGCGCTTTCCCTCCTCAACGAGAGGGGCGTGGCTGTTTTTAGTTTTCCTCCCCTGCCGGAAATGGTGATTACTTTCGTTAGGCGAGGTCAGTGGGGTTACGCGTAGGGTCGTGGGCATGACAATTAAGAGCAAAGTATTGCAAAAGGAAAGCCCTGAAGCGCCATTCAAAATCGTAGAAATCGAGCGCCGCGATCCGCGCGAAGACGATGTGGTCATTGATATCAAGGCTGCAGGTATTTGCCACTCCGATATTCACACCATCCGCAACGAGTGGGGTCAGGCGCACTTCCCCCTGACAGTGGGCCATGAGATCGCCGGCGTTGTGGAAGCTGTGGGTGATAAGGTCACCAAGTTCAAAGTGGGCGACCGCGTGGGCGTGGGCTGCCTGGTGAACTCCTGTGGCGTGTGCGAGCAGTGCCGCAACGGC
Organism: Corynebacterium sp. ACRPO; assembly: GCF_022347205.1. Classification (GTDB taxonomy): domain Bacteria; phylum Actinomycetota; class Actinomycetes; order Mycobacteriales; family Mycobacteriaceae; genus Corynebacterium. The sequence continues at coordinate 280,191 of NZ_JAKRNE010000002.1, forward strand.
CAAGAGCAGAACTGCCTGAATGGCAACGTGGGCACCTATAACTCCGAAGACGTAGACGGGACCATTACTCAAGGCGGCTATGCCCAGAAGGTAGTAGTCAACGAAGACTTCGTGTGCACCATTCCAGAGGGTATTGACTTTGACGTCGCAGCCCCGCTGCTGTGCGCCGGAATCACCACCTATTCGCCGCTGGCTCGCTGGCAGGTTAAAGAAGGCGACAAGGTTGCCGTAGTAGGCCTAGGCGGCTTGGGCCACATGGGTGTGCAGATCGCTGCGGCAAAGGGCGCGGAAGTAACCGTGATTTCCCGCTCCCTGCGCAAGGAAAAGGAATCCTATGAGCTGGGTGCAAAGCATATTCTGGCCACCGGTGAAGAGGAAGACTTCTTTGCCAACCACCGCGGCGAATTCGACGTCATCTTGTCCACCATATCTGCCCGGTACTCCCTCGATGACTATCTGCAGCTACTGAAGCCGCGCGGCATCATGTCCGTTGTCGGACTTCCGCCGGAGGAGCTGGGGATCCATATGAGCAGCCTCGTCGGCGGCGGCAAGGTGCTTACAGGTAATAATATCGGCGGCATTGCAGAGACCCAGGAGATGCTGGACTTCTGTGCCGAGCACGGTATCGGCGCCGTTATTGAAAAGATCGGCGTCAACGATGTTGATGACGCCTATGAGCGCGTGGTGCAAGGCGATGTAAAGTTCCGCTTCGTGATTGATACCGCGACCTTTGACGACTAAAGCGTTAGGTTGAATTCGCGGAACGTCAGAATGTGATTTAGCACAACATCGGTATGCGCCAGTAGGTGTTTAACGGGTCACTTACGTACCATTCCTTAAGGAACGCATATCGGTGTTGTGTTGCCCACGTGCTGGGGGAGTGGGGGGGGGCCAAGGGGCCGCGCGCACCAGTATGCGAGAGATATTCGCTACAAAAGTTAGGCAACTGTGTCTTCTAAAAACATTATCGCCATGGCCATGTCCTTCGTGGGTTTGCTGGTCGGCGCCGGCTTTGCCACGGGCCAAGAGGTGGTGCAGTACTTCACTGCCTTTGGTTCTTGGGGCATTCCTGGCCTCATTATCGCCGCGCTCATCATGACCCTTGCAGGTACGGTGTTCTTGCAGTTGGGCAGCTACTTCCACGCCTCGGAGCACAATACCGTCTTCCGCAATGTCACCCACCCGATTGTTTCCAAATTGCTGGACGTGGCCGTCATTATCACCCTCTTTGCCGTTGGCTTTGTGATGTTGGCGGGCGCCGGTTCTAATATGGAGCAGCAGTTTGGCTGGAAGACTTGGATCGGCTCCACACTCATGCTGGTCTTGGTTCTGATCGTCGGCATGCTCGACGTGGACAAGGTATCCAAGGTTATCGGTGCTGTAACACCGACCATCATCATTGCGGTCATTGGTGTAGCCATCTACACCGGACTCAATATGCCGGATGACATCGGCGCCGCTATGGACGCCTCCAGCCAGATCGACACCCCGATTGGTAACTGGCTCATTTCCGCACTCAACTACAACGGCCTTGCCCTGATGCTCGCCGTGTCCATGTCCCTGGTTATCGGCGGCGATAATATTAGCCCGCGCGAAGCCGGTTGGGGCGGCGTTGTAGGCGGCGTCATCTACTCCATCATGATGGGCCTTGCCGGATTCTCCTTGCTAATGAACTCGGACCAGGCGCAAGGCTCCGATATTCCGATGCTGTCTTTGGTAGATAGCGTTAACCCGACGCTCGGCTCCATCATGGCGGTCATCATTTATTTGATGATCTTCAATACCGCCATCGGCATGTTCTACGCGCTGGGTAAGCGCCTGTCTGCCGGTCATGAGAAGCGCTTCCCGGTTATCTTCGTTATTGGCTGCTTGGCTGGTTTCGCCGTGTCCTTCGCCGGCTTCAAGACCCTGATGAACTACATCTACCCAATTATTGGCTACATGGGCATCTTGATGGTGGCCATTTTGGTCTTTGCTTGGTTCCGCAGCCAGTCTCAGATCCAGGATGAGGCTGTGCGCCGTGAGCGTGTACGTGCCCTCATGCACCTGAAGCTGCACCCGGACAAGGCATATGATGCTGAGCGCTATGACGATGAAATTGGCCAGCACATCGAGGACTCCAATATGGACAATGAGGCCCTCTACGATGAGCTGGTGGAGGAAGTCACCGAAGAGCTCGATGGTGACGACGACGTGGACTTTGACAAGGAAAAGTACGAAGAAAAGCGCCACGATTACTCCTACTACACCGAGCGTGATGCGGTAGAAACTGACCGCACCCCGGAAGAAATTGAAAAGTGGGTCGAAGAAACCGGCGCATCCGGCGACCCTGAAGAAGATGAGGAGCTGCCAAAGGCTGACAATTCCAAGAATTAAGCGGACAATGGGTGCCATGAGTATCTATGCACCCCCATCTGACCGTTATGATTCGATGGAGTACCGCCGAGTAGGCAACTCTGGGCTGAAGCTGCCGGCCATTTCCCTTGGCCTATGGCAGAACTTCGGCGACGACCGTCCCCTGGCCACGCAGCGCGAAATCCTGCGCGCGGCGTATGACCGGGGGATTACTCATTTCGATTTGGCCAATAACTATGGCCCTGAACCAGGCGCCGCGGAGGACAACTTCGGCCGCATCTTTGCCCGCGATTTCCGCCCCTTCCGCGATGAAATGATCATTTCTTCCAAGGCGGGTTGGGTAATGAATGATTCACCCTACGGTTTCGGTGGCTCCCGCAAGTACCTGGTGAGCTCCTTGGACGCTTCCCTGAAGCGTATGGGCTTGGACTATGTGGACATCTTCTACCACCACCGTCCGGACCCGGATACCCCGCTGGAAGAGACCCTGTACGCACTGCGGGATATCGTGGCCTCCGGCAAGGCTCTCTATGTGGGCATTTCCTCTTATGGTCCGGAGCTTACCGCGGAGGCCATGGAGTTTATGGAAGATGAAGGCTGCCCGTTGCTGATTCATCAGCCCAGTTATTCCATTCTGAACCGCTGGATTGAGCGCCCGGGCGAGGATGGCGAGTCCCTTCTTGATGTCACGGCGCGCAGTGGGTTGGGTGTCATCGGTTTTGGTCCACTAGCACAGGGCATGCTGACGGATCGCTATATCGATGGCATCCCCGCAGATTCGCGCGCGGCGAAGAATAAGACCTTGGAAAAGGATTGGCTCAATGAGGAGAACCTTTCCATGATCCGCTCGCTCAACGATATTGCAGGCAAGCGCGGCCAGTCGCTGGCCCAGATGGCCATCTCGTGGGTGCTGCGTGATCAGGGGGATCGCACGCTTACCTCGGCGCTGCTGGGTGCTTCTTCGGTGGAGCAGCTCGAGCACAACTTGGGCGCGCTGGACCAGCTTGACTTCAGCGCAGACGAGCTGGCTGCGATTGACGACGCCGCGCATGACGCCGGCATCAACCGCTGGGCGGGCGCCACTGCGTCGCGCGTTCGCGGCAACTAGGCGGGCTGAATCCCGGCCCTAGAGCAGGAGTAACTTGAGCGTTAGGCCAATCATGATGACGCCGATGCCGAAGTTGATCCAGCGCCACACCGTGGGCCGGGACAACACGTGGGAAAAACGCGCGGCACCGAAGCCGATAAACGGAAACCAAGAGAAGCTGGCACAGATTGCACCCACGGCGAAAAGCCAGCGCCCCGATTCGCCATATTGATTAGCAATGCTGCCGAGCATGACCACTACGTCCACGTAGGCGCCTGGGTTAAGCCACGTTAAGGCCAGGGCGGTCAATAGCGGCTTAACCCACGAAGGGGAGCGCTTGATCTCGACGCGAGCTGCGGTCTTGGTCGTGCTGCGTGCCTGAGAGCCATCGAAGGAAGCGACTTCCTGCGGAGATTTCGGCTCTGTCGATTCCACCTCGATGGCCTCGCCTTTGGTCTTGACCACATCGCGGAAGCAGGTAAAGGTGAAATACGCCAGGTAAGCGGCGCCAACATATTTCAGAACCTTAAGGGCGTTGGGGAATTTTTCTACCAAGTAGCCCACGCCGGCCGTGCCGGCGGTAATCAGGATGACGTCGGAAAGTGCGCAGACGGCAATGATGAGGCCAATGTGGTCGCGGCGGATGCCGTACTTGAGCAGCATGGCATTTTGCGGGCCAACGGCCACGATGAGCGATAATCCCAGAAAGAAACCAGCAAGCACGATGGACATGCCTTCCAGTGTGAATTCTTAGGCTGGATTAGTCCAGTTAATGAATCTACAGTTGGTTTAGAATAGCTTCATGAACCCGGTGCACTTAGAAACATTACTCGCCATCGTGGACGAAGGCAGCTTCGATGTCGCCGCTGCTGTACTCGGCATATCGCCGTCTGCGGTAAGCCAACGAATTAAGGCCCTAGAATCGAGCACCGGTCGCGTGCTGCTTCGCCGTGCTACCCCGGTAACCGCCACGGAAGCGGGGGAGATCCTGGTTCAATCCGCACGCCGCATGGCGTTGGTGCAGGCGGAGACGGATGCCCGCCTAGGCCACCGCTTGGCCCGGGTCCCGCTCTCTGTCGCGGTGAACTCGGATTCTCTAGCGACATGGTTTCGTAGGGTGCTTAGCGATACCGCGCGGCAGGGTGATGTCGCCCTGCGCATCCGGATTGAGGATGAGGCCCGCACCTTAGCCATGCTGCGGCGGGGCGATGTGCTTGGCGCGGTAACGAGGGAAGCCACGCCGGTCTCGGGCTGCGAGTCTAGCTTTTTGGGTACGATGCGGTATTTCCCAGTCGCGGCACCACATATTGCAGAAAGCTTTCATAGCGGCCACTTGACTTGGGAAACTATGCCCCTTGTAGGCTATGGGCCCAACGATCAAGTACTGGATGATGCGATGCGCGAGCGCTTCATTGATTCGGCCGTGGTGCGTGCCCGGGTATCACAGATTCCCTCTTCCGAGGGCTACCTGGAGGCCGTTCGCGTTGGCCTGGGGTGGGGATTGCTGCCCCAGGCCCAAGCGCTGCCCCTATTGGCGGCAAAAGAGCTGGTGCTTCTCGACGACTCCCCGCTCGATATCGACCTTTACTGGCAGCGTTGGCGCTTGGAGTCAGAGGTTTTGAGCGAACTTACGCGTTCGGTAATCGAGGCTGCGGCCGATCTAGTGGCGACGTAGTACGCGTGCTCGCGCGGCGCGCCGTGGTGGGTACCACAAAAGTGCAGGCACGTCCCCTAAGTTGGAGCTATGAGCGATAAGCAGCAACCGGATAAAGCCACCCCGTTTGATGAGGATATGGACGTCCCTACCTACAACGCGAAGCCCGCTAGTAAGGATTCCGGCCAGGGAAAGTCGAAGCCTGGCCTCTTCGAGCGCGCCGGCCGCGCTGAGCCGCAGGAGATCAAGCCTTCCCAGGCGCAGCAGGATCACCCGGAAACCGAGGTACTGTCCTATTCCAGTGCTAATGAAGCCGCACGTCAGGACAGTGGCGCCGGCGAGGAGACCGTAGCCTTCGCGCAACCGGAGTCCGACACGCCGGCTAGCGTGGAGCAGGAGACGGCACTTGCTACTGCCGACGCCCCCGTGGACAGTACCCTCGGCACCGAAACCGCAGAGGAGCGCGAGGCACGCCTACGGGCGGAACAAGAAGAAAAGGAAGGCTATCAACGCTATGGCCGCCGTGGCACCATCGATTTTGGACTGCTATTCATTCGCATTGCACTGAGCGCCTACCTGATCATTGCCGGTGCAAAAACCTTTTTCGAGCTCGGTGATAGTCAGGGCTTGTCCGGTCTAGAGGGCGACTTTGCTAATTATGCCTGGGATACAGCACTGTCCATTGCGGTGCCGACCATGCAGCTTATCGCTGGTGTATTCCTGTTGCTGGGTCTCATTACGCCGCTGGCGGCCATGATTGGCCTGGTAGTGACCGGCTTTACTGCCGTCCACGAGCTAGCCCAGATCGATGCCGGTCTAGACGTCTTTAGCTGGCCAGAATCCGTATGGCTTTCCTTGGTCCTCTTTGTCATCGCAGTAGGCCTGCAGTTTACTGGCCCAGGCTTTATCTCCCTAGACTTCAAGCGCTCTTGGGCGCGCCGCCCACTGGGTACTTCCTGGGCCTTTGTTCTCATCGGCATCGCCATCCTCGCCGCCCTCTGGTTCTTCGGCGCAGGGGTTAATCCGCTGAATTAGGCGCTAATAGGTTGTCCGTCGCAATAGCGGCGGATTTTCTTTTACTCTTGCTTTCTGGGGTGGAAAGTATGATACTTTCTAAAGTGGAAAACAACGAAACGTCGAAGGTGAGAGGAACGAGGAACATGGACGAAAGTGTGCACGAGGCACTGTCCTTCAATGAGGAAGTGGAGAACGGATCGACAAATCAGTCGAAGACGTTTCTCAATGCTTGCTTCTCTGTTTGTGGGGCGGGCGGTTATGTGGCCTTGAGTCAGTGGGGAGCGGGGGCTTCGATTTGGATTCTTATTGCTGCCATCGTGATCATTGTTGGAGCAGTGGGGTGGATGGTTGCTAGCCGAAGGGATGTGCGCCCAAGCTACCGTCAGGATCCGTTGGAACAGCCGCAGGCGGACAAAAAGTATTACGTAGGTTTCTTTGTCCTATTCTGCCCCATTTTTTTAATTACATTTCTTGAAGGACATTTGATTGCGGCAGTGGTGGTTTTCACTTTCTGGGGAATCGCGGCATTTTGGGCGTTGCAGTCAGGGGCAATGGATCTGTCCACCCGTAACAATGCAAGTAGCAAAAAGGCGAGCGGCGATGAGTGAACTCGACCCAGTAATCCATCCGCTTAATCGGTTTAAAATTTGTGCGGTGCTCAACGCGGCTGGGGCAGTGGAAGGCGCCATCAACAAGGAGATGCGCTTTGCGGCGATTCGGGACAAGGTGAATCAGTCTGATGCCACGCTGTCTAAGCAGCTAAGCGCACTGGAAAAAGAGGGGTATATCAGCCGCTTTCGCGAGTACGGGTCCTCGCGTGGCAAGGACACGGTATGGGTGACGCTCACGGCTAAAGGTAAGGCCGCATTCGATTCGCACCTTGCAGCGCTTAAGACGCTAGCGGGGCAGGAGTAGCGGTACTCGTGTTCCGAGTAATGCGCCGGGAGGCATAGAACGCGGCTGCGTAAAGTGCGACGGTCAGTATGGTTAGCCATACGAAGTCATCCACCCAGAACTTCTGGTAGCGCTCCATGGCGTGGACATCGACTTGATCGCCCCACCACCACTTAGGAGGGACGGTCAGCAGCATGGCTGCCCAGGCGATAAGGACGGTCAGGAGGCTGCCCGCAGCCCAACCTGACGGCAGCCAGGTCCAGGCGCGGTAGACAAAGACCGGGATGATGAGCGTGAGCCATACCCAGTGGTGCGACCAGGAAACAGGGGAGATGAGGAGGAGGGTGAGGGCGGTGACCAATTGGGCGTCGACAAGCAGATGCTCCTCGCACAGTCGCTTGATAAGCCACGCAGCAAAGGCAATAACCACAAGGGAAGCTGCGAGCCACGCAAGGTTGATGGTCAGTCCATTGGCGTCCATGGCTTCCGTAGAGGAATACATGCGCTGAATGGCTCCCTTGAGGGAACTATTGGACTGGTACTCGGTTGCGACGCCGAAGTCGCCGCCAGAGCCCATATCGAGCAATTTAGAGCTGAAGAACTCCACGAATGCGTCCCAGCGGAAGGCTGCGGCAAGGAGAGTGGCAGCGACCGCGGAGAGGAAAGCCGTGGCAATCTGCTTCCACTCCTTGCGCATGAGGAAGTAGAGCAGCATTGCCAGCGGGGTAATTTTGATAGCGGCGGCTAGGCCAATCAAGATACCTTGGGGCAAGAAGCGCTTGCGTGGAACCAGGTCGAGGATAACCAGCGTCATCACCACGATATTGATCTGCGCAAAACCATTGTTGAGGTCAACCGGCTCAAAGCGCAAGGCAATGGCCCAGGCAATGGCGGTAATGGGTAAGAGGAACTCCGGCTTCTTCAGCACCGCCTTGAAGACAAAGTAGAGGCAGACGAGCAGGAGCAGATCGGACAGGACGACCATGATGTCGCCCGCCATATCGTGGTCAATGCCGTCAAAGGCCGTGAGCGGAACCATGACGAGCGCGCCAAAGGGTGGATAAATGAAGGGAAGTTCAATGTCCCCGGCTAACATGGGTTCGCTATAGACGGAGCGGTGCTCAAGGAAGGCCTTGACACCCTCGCGGTAGACCACCATGTCAATGGGAAAGTCCGTGATGCGGGTGTCTTGAACAACCTTCCTGGCACCAAAAATGAGGCCCAGCAGAGCTAAGGCATAACGGAAAAATGGGGTGCGCGCGAGTTTCATCGCAGTACACTTTATGCGATCTGCAGGTAAACGGGCGTGCACCCCACCGAGGCTCACAGGGATTTAGCAGTTAATCCTGGCTAATTCACATGGCCATCGACCACGCGCACCGCGCCGCGATCGGCAGAGGTGGCCATGGCTGCATACGCACGCAGTGCCTTGGTGATGGGGCGGTTGCGGTTCACTGGAGTCCACGGTTGCTCGCGCTGTTCCTGGGCGGCGCGGCGGCGCTTCAGCACGTCCTCGTCCACATCCAGGGTGAGTTGGCGCTCGTGGATGTCGATGGTGATGGTGTCGCCATTTTCGATGAGCCCGATAAGGCCCTGGTGGGCCGCCTCGGGGGAGATGTGGCCGATGGAAAGGCCGGAGGTGCCGCCGGAAAAGCGGCCGTCGGTAATCAAGGCGCATGCCTTGCCCAATCCGGCGCCTTTCAGGAAGGAGGTTGGGTGGAGCATTTCCTGCATGCCCGGGCCGCCGGACGGGCCCTCATAGCGAATGACCACTACGTCGCCGGGTTGGACTTCCTTATTCAGGATTATCGATACGGCTTCCTCCTGGGATTCGACCACACGGGCGGGTCCAGAGAAGGTCCACAGCTCTTCTTCAACGCCCGCTGCCTTCACGATGGCCCCGTCTGGAGCCAGGTTTCCGCGTAGGACAACCAGGCCGCCATCGGAAGAAAAGGCGTGATCGGCGTCGTGAATGCAGCCATTAGCGGCGTCAGTATCGAGCTCGTCCCAGCGGTTGGATTGGGAAAATGGTTCGGTAGTGCGCACACCGCCCGGCGCGGCGTAGTACAGTTCGCGAGCCTCATCGGTGGCGTGCGGGTTGCGGATATCCCAGTCATCGAGCCACTGCTCGGCGTTGTCATATAGCGCCGTATGCACCTTCAGGTTCAAGTGCCCGGCGCGGCGAAGCTCTCCTAAGATAGCGGGGATACCGCCGGCCCGGTGGACATCCTCAATGTGGTAGGTGCCATTGGGTGCGACCTTGGACAGGCAGGGCACGCGGTAGGAGATGTCATTAATATCATCGAGGGTGAAATCCACCTCGCCCTCCTGTGCGGCTGCGAGCGTATGCAGGATGGTGTTGGTGGATCCGCCCATGGCCATGTCTAGCGCCATGGCGTTGGTGAAGGCTTCCTTGGTGGCGATATTGCGGGGGAGAACGGATTCGTCCTCCTCGCCGTAATAGCGGCGGCACATATCGACGATGGTGGAGCCAGCCTTTTCAAATAGGCTGCGGCGGGCCGTGTGGGTAGCCAGGGTGGTGCCGTTGCCAGGCAGTGCCAAGCCGAGTGCCTCGGTCAGGCAGTTCATGGAATTGGCGGTAAACATGCCAGAACAGGAGCCGCAGGTGGGGCAGGCGGATTCCTCTACCTGGGTTAAGTCTTCATCAGATACCGCGTCGTTGGCCGAGGCGGTAATGGCGGTGATGAGGTCGGTGGGGGCGTGGGCGACGCCATCAACCACGACGGCTTTGCCGGCCTCCATCGGTCCACCAGAGACGAAGATAGTGGGAATGTTCAGGCGCAGCGCCGCATTGAGCATGCCCGGGGTGATTTTATCGCAATTAGAGATACATACCAGGGCGTCGGCAGTGTGGGCATTGGCCATGTACTCGATGGAATCGGAGATGATTTCGCGCGAAGGCAGCGAGTAGAGCATGCCGCTGTGTCCCATGGCGATGCCATCATCGACGGCGATGGTATTGAATTCCTTGGGTACGCCGCCGGCCGCGCGCACGGCGTCGGCGACGATATCGCCAACGTTTTTAAGGTGTACGTGGCCGGGGACGAATTGGGTGTAGGAGTTGGCGATGGCGACGATCGGTTTGCCAAAGTCATTTTCCTTGGTGCCGGTGGCCCGCCAGAGGGCGCGGGCGCCAGAGGCTTGGCGGCCGACGGTAGTTACTTTTGAACGCAGCGGGAACATGGTTTTCAGTCACCATTCCTTCAAGGATGTGTGGGGGGGATGTAGGCGGCGTATTTAGTTTTCGGCCGAAGGCTTGAGCTCGGGGTGGCGCTCGAGGTAGTCCTCATACTCTTCTTTGCTGAGGAGGACTTGTTGGCCGTCACGGTGGACAATGACCACCTTGTCATCTGCCGCTTCACGGCCCTGGGTAAGGGCGTCAGGGATGCGGCCGCGGGAGGCCTCCGAAAGTCGCGGGAGCGAGTTAAAGGTAACGCCGGGCAGGCTGTGCTCCGCGCCGGCCTTGGTGCGGGCGAAGGCGCGGGCGCGTTGGAAGCCGATTCCGGCAAAATCGTCCCATGCGATCTGGATATTTTTCCGGAATGCGTAAGAGATGGCGATTCCAGATTCGGAGACTTTGGTACGGGATTTTATGACCCACCACAATCCGAGGATGGGGATTATGAACAGCCATGCGAGGTATTTGGGGGCCCATCCGATGCTCAGCAGAGCAATGGCGGACAGGATGAGGATGCCCAAGATATGGTCGCGGGATGGCTTGAAAACCTCTGCCTGGGTGGTGGACTGACGAGGTTTGTTGTCCTTAGGTGGTGGAGTCATAGTGTGCAAGCCTAATTCACTTAGGCGGGCAAGAGCGAACCTATTTTCAGGCGTGTCCCATCACGTGGGAATGTGATCCCAAAAGGGGGTAATCGGCACGTGCGCAATACCTATCAGTGTATAGTCATGTCCATGATCATTATTCGACTTCAGGTAGTACCAACGCGGTGGTGACCGCGACGACCGATGACGTCGACGCATTTCGCCCCCGCAGACAGACAAGACCGCGGGGGCTTTGTTCATATCTGGAGCCGGTGCCAATGATGATCAGGACCCGTAATAGACCATTCCAAGGAGCACATTAACCGTGGTTACGACAACTTCGCCCACGCCCGCTTCGGTGGCTGCAGCCTCACGCGCCCACGCTCCGGAGCGGATGAGTGGTGCCCACGCCATTGTCCGCACTCTCGAAGACTTGGGAACCGATCTCGTCTTCGGCATTCCAGGCGGTGCTGTGCTTCCTCTCTACGATGCTTTGCACACCTCGACCAAGCTGCGCCATGTGCTCACCCGCCATGAACAGGGTGCCGGTCACGCCGCCGAAGGCTACGCCCAAGCTTCCGGCAAGGTGGGCGTATGCATTGCCACCTCCGGGCCGGGTGCGACCAACTTAGTGACAGCGCTAGCCGACGCCAACCTGGACTCCGTTCCCATCGTTGCCATCACCGGCCAGGTGGGCAGCAATCTCTTGGGAACCGATGCCTTCCAAGAGGCCGATATCCGCGGCGTGACGATGCCGATTACCAAGCACAACTACATCGTGACGGAGCCGAGCCAGATTCCAGCTGCCATTGCAGCCGCATTCCATCTGGCTTCTACGGGCCGTCCGGGCCCGGTCTTGGTGGATATCCCAAAGGACGTGCAAAACGGTGAATTGGAATATTCCTTCCCGTCTACGTTTGATCTGCCTGGATATAAACCGACGACCAAGCCCCACCATCGCCAGATCGCGCAAGCGATTGAGCTCATTGTGCAGGCAGAAAAGCCAGTCATCTATGCCGGCGGTGGTGTCATCAAGGCGGAGGCGGCAAAGGAACTGCGCGAGTTTGCGGAATGTACCGGAATCCCCGTCGTGACTACGCTCATGGCTTTGGGGGCCTTTCCGGAATCTCATCCGCTGCATATGGGCATGCCGGGCATGCATGGCACCGTCCCTGCGGTTGCGGCCATGCAGCGAGCTGACCTGCTGATTACTATCGGTGCGCGATTTGATGATCGAGTAACCGGTGATACCTCCACCTTTGCCCCTGAGGCTCAGGTAATTCATGCTGATATTGACCCGGCTGAGATTGGGAAAATCCGCGAGGTTGCCGTGCCAATCGTGGGTGATGCGCGCAAGGTATTGGCAGGCCTCTTAAAGGAGTACCGCAAGAACTCTGCGGTGAATTCTCCGGAAGTAGGCCCATGGCGGGACTACCTCGATGGGCTTAAGGAACGGTTCCCTCGTGGCTATGATCCCACTCCGGATGGGCAGCTCAATCCCCAATTTGTGTTGGAAAAGCTGAGTGAAACCGTCGGTCCTGAGGCTATCTACTGTGCCGGTGTGGGTCAGCACCAGATGTGGTCGGCACAGTTCATTAACTTTGAACACCCACGCTCCTGGATCAACTCCGGTGGTGCCGGAACTATGGGCTATGCCGTCCCGGCGGCCCTCGGTGCCAAGGCAGCATGCCCGGATAAGGAGGTGTGGGCGATTGACGGTGACGGTTGCTTCCAGATGACCAACCAGGAGCTCACCACTGCGGCATTGGAGGGCTTTCCGTTTAAGGTTGCTGTCATTAATAACGGCAACCTCGGCATGGTCCGTCAGTGGCAGACACTGTTCTTTAACGAGAACTATTCCAATACCAAGCTGCGAGAACGAGATGTCTATACCCCGGACTTTGTCCGCTTGGCAGAGGCGCTAGGATGCGAGGCCATCCGTGTCACCTGTGAGGAAGAAGTGGTGCCGGCCATTGAACGGGCCCGCGCAATCACTGACCGCCCCGTGGTCATTGACTTCATTGTTGGTGAGGATGCTCAAGTCTGGCCCATGATCGGCGGTGGGGCGTCTAACGAAGAAATTCAATATGCCCGCGGCTTGCGCCCGCTGTTTGATGAAAATGAATCGGCAGCAGAAACTCCTGCCGATATCGACGAGACTATCCAGGAGGTATAGGCATGGCCCCCAGTGACGTTTCCCGGCATACCCTGTCGGTCCTGGTAGAAGACGTAGAGGGAATTTTGTCGCGCGTGACCGGCATGTTTTCCCGGCGTGGGTACAGCATCATTTCGCTGGTTTCTGCCCAAACGGAAAATCCGGGGATTAACCGGCTGACCATCGTGGTCGATGCTTCCGAAAGGATTATGGAGCAAGTGACCAAGCAGCTCAACAAGATCGTGCCGGTCATCAAGGTGGTGGAGCTCGAAGCGGATTCGACCGTGGCGCGAGCCCTGATGCTGGTTAAGGTGGCTGCAAATAATGCCAACCGGCCGCAGGTGGTCGATGCCGTCAATATCTTCCGTGCCCGCGTGGTAGACGTGGCACAAGAATCAGTGGTGGTGGAGGCTACTGGCACCCCTGGAAAGCTAGCGGCGCTTCTCGATGTCCTGGAGCCATTCGGTGTGCTCGAGCTGGTGCAGTCTGGTGACGTGGCCTTGGGGCGTGGTCCCAAGGCGATGGCTCCTCCACGAAATTAAATCCCATAATATGGGCATAGCGTCTCATAGGGTGGTACAGTGTTAGGTGGGACGTTGATTCATTGAACTTACAATCACTACAGAATTGAGGACTACGACATGGCTATTGAAACTTTCTACGACGATGATGCAGATCTGTCTATCATTCAGGGTCGCAAGGTAGCCGTTATTGGCTACGGCTCCCAGGGGCACGCGCACTCGCAGAACCTGCGCGATTCCGGCGTCGAGGTTGTAATCGGCCTGCGTGAAGGCTCCAAGTCGGCCGAAAAGGCTGAGGAGGCAGGCTTTGCGGTCAAGACCGTTGCAGAGGCTGCCAAGTGGGCGGATGTAATCATGCTGTTGGCACCAGATACCTCTCAGAAGCAGATCTTTGAAGATGAAATTGCCCCCAACTTGGAAGACGGCAATGCGCTGCTGTTTGGGCACGGCTTGAATATCCACTTTAAGCTGATTGAACCGCAAGCCAATGTCACCGTTGGCATGGTTGCACCAAAGGGGCCTGGCCATCTGGTTCGCCGTCAGTTCGTTGATGGCAAGGGTGTTCCGTGTCTGATTGCGACCGAACAGGATCCTAAGGGCGAAGGCCACGATCTGACTCTGTCTTATGCCGCAGCCATCGGTGGTGCGCGTGCCGGCGTTATCCCGACGACCTTCGAAGCAGAGACGGTTACTGACCTCTTTGGTGAGCAGGCTGTCCTGTGTGGTGGCGTAGAGTTCCTGATTCGCACCGGCTTCGAGGTCCTGACTGAGGCTGGCTACGAGCCAGAAATGGCCTACTTTGAGGTGCTGCACGAGATGAAGCTCATCGTGGACCTGATGTTTGAGGGCGGCATCGCCAACATGAACTACTCGGTATCTGATACCGCCGAGTTTGGCGGCTACATTTCTGGCCCTCGCGTAATCGATGCCGATGCAAAGCAGCGCATGAAGGATATCTTGTCCGATATCCAGGATGGCACCTTCACCAAGCGCCTACTTGCCAATATTGAAGGCGGCAACAAGGAGCTGGAGAGTCTGCGTGAGGAATTTGCGCAGCACGAAATTGAAAAGACCGGCACCAAGCTGCGCGATTTGATGAGCTGGGTCAAGAACCCGCTGGATGCTACTGCCTAGGAATAAAAGGCGGCGTCTGTAGCGCACACCCACGGTGAACAGGCATGTTTACCGTGGGTTTTGCCTTATTTGTGTCAGGTAAAACTCCGGTGCGGGGAGTAGGATGAGGGCCATGGGTTTTACGACGCCAAGCTATGATCTCAAAGACCTTTTTGCACGAATTGATCGCGGGGATATCCAGTTACCTGACTTCCAGCGCAGCTATGCCTGGGATGAAGATCGTATTCGATCTCTTATTGTTTCCGTGCTGCGCGGTTATCCCATCGGCGCGCTCATGGCTCTTGACACCCGAAACGAAAAGATGCGCTTTCGTCCCCGTGCCCTTGCGGGCGCACCTGACACTGGCGTCGACCCCGGCTTGCTCCTTTTAGACGGGCAGCAGCGCCTGACCACCCTGTATCACTGCTTCAACGGCGAGGGCTTTGTAGATACCACTGACTTCCGCAAAAAGAAGATTCACCGCCGCTTCTTTATCGATATTCGCGCAGCCGTACGCGGCAATCTTATGCCGGATGACGCCATCTTCGCGGTCAATCAAGACGGCAAGATTTGCTCGCACTTCGCACCGGCAATTGAGAGCGAAATCCTAACGCGCGAAGATGCGCTAGAGAATATGTGCATTCCCGTGGCCTCTCTGCTGAGTGAAGACGGCGTCGGCATGCTTTTTGAACTTGCGGCGAATAAGCAGGAATACAGCGCGGAACTGGCCGCCTTTAACAATCGCATCATTCGGCCATTGTCCGGTTATGACCTGCCAATGATTCGACTTTCCCGCGAGACGGAGCGAGCCGGCATCGGCTCGATTTTTGCCCAAGCGAACTCGGCCGGCCTGCAGATGGATGTATTCGATCTTCTTACTGCCGTTTTCGCCTCTGAGGACCCCAGCTTCCACTTGGCCACTGATTGGCAAGATGTGGAAAAGGACCTGCGTAAGTCCCCAGCCTTGGACGGAATTGGGCGCACCGAGTTTCTTTCCGCAGTATCGCTTCTGGTCTCCGGCGAAAAGGGCTGTGCCGGTGGCCAGCGCGAGGATATTTTGAAGTTGTCTTTGGCGGAGTACAAGTCGGCGGCCAACGATCTGCGCATTACTTTCCGCGAAGTCTCCGAGTTCCTCGCGCAGCGCTGCATCCTTAGCATGGACCAAGTTCCGTTTAATGAGCAGATCGTTCCCCTGGCAGTCATCATCGCCCGATTGGCTAAGCGCGGGGGAGCGCTGTCTACCCAGCAGTCGTGGGACCGCATCAACCAGTGGTTCTGGTGTGGTGTCTTTGGCGAGCTCTACGGTTCTTCTGCGGTGCAGCTGCGCGCTGCTCGCGACGTCGATGAGGTCACCGAATGGGTAGCCGGTGCTACGGATGAGGCTCCGAAAACTGTCACCGATGCCACCTTCCGTGAATCTCGTCTGCTTTCCGTAGATGACAAAGACGGTGTCTGGCATGGCCTTTACGCCCTTCTCATGGCGCGCGGCGCGAAGGACTGGCGCACCGGAAAGGCCTTCAATCGCCATACGTTTGAAGAGCTGAAGCCAGGATTCTTCCCCGTGTTTCCTCTGAACTGGTGCAAGCGCCACGGAGTTGATCCCGTTTTGGCAGAGTCAGTCATGAACTACACCCCGATGGGCAAGCGTACCGAGGTGGTGCTCGACGGTTTCGCTCCTAACCGCTACCTACCCCGCGTTCAGTCCAAGTCCATCATGGAAGATGCGCAATTTGATGAGGTGCTAGCATCTCACGAAATGAATCTGGATTATCTGCGCGCATCACAGCCGCGTGAATTCCTTGCGGATCGCCGCCATAGGTTCTTGGGCATCGTGGAATATGCTTTAGGTAAACCCGTTATTCGTGATGTGGATGAAACAAACCTTTGTGGTGGAGAGGAAGGTCCGCAAGCTTTTGATCGCTAAATTTGTGCGCTTGGCAGCCACAGTGCTGGTTGCTGCACTAGCGCTATCAGCCTGTGGCACTCCGGTCACAGAATCCAAGCTGGTCAAACGTGGTTTGTCCGATTTGGACGAGTCTGAAATTGACCTCAACAAGGCCAAGGCGGAAAACCAAAATCGGCTCATTGATCCGAAATTTGATCAAAGGTTTGTCATTGTCGATGACACCATTGGGATTGAAGCCAGCCGCCTATTTTTTGAAGACTCGGATTCCCTGGTCCTTTTCGCAGGGGATGATAAATCAACCCTTCGAGCAGCGACCTTGGCGGTAAACCAGCATTTGCCGGCGGTGCAGTATGACGATGATAGGCGTTTGGAAATCCATAAGCTGCTCACGGACTTAGGGGTAAGTCGCTTGGTGGTAATTGGAGACGTGCCGTGGACGGAAACATCTGGGGACTTCAACGTGATCAAGGATCCGGGAACGCATAAAGCATTGGGGGAGTTCACGGCATTCCAGTACGGCTCCAAGGTGGTTGCTTCCCCAGAACAGATGGTGAAGGATATCGCGCGTTTGGATAAGACTCCCCAAGTGGAGCTGCGCCCTGCGTGGGTGCCGTATGAAGGCGAGGCGCGCACTGATGAGAAAAAGAAGAACCCCATACCAGCGCAGTCCCGCAGGGACGGCCAAATGGCGCCGAATATCGTTGCAACTAAAGATAGCCCCATCGCAAACGTCATTACGGCGGCGGCCTACGGTGGAAGGGTTTTGGTGATGCCGACTGCCGATCCGCTGCAGGATAAACACAGTATGGCCGCTGTTGCCGGCCTAGAGGATGGCGCCTTAGTGGCCCTGGGGCCGGAATTCGGTCGAGTGAAAGAATTTAAGGCAAAAATCAAGCAGGGCAACCCCGACTGAACTACACTTCCTTGACACGCGGACATCCCGCGTGCACCGCATTTCACTTAAGCGAAGGAAGATATGTCGAAGCCGGTAGTTCTCATTGCCGATAAATTAGCTCAATCTACAGTTGCGGCCTTGGGGGATTCCGTTGAGGTTCGTTGGGTAGATGGACCGAACCGTGCGGAGCTCCTCGCCGCGGTTCCGGAAGCAGAGGCTTTGTTGGTGCGCTCTGCCACAACCGTTGATGCAGAGGTATTGGAAGCGGCCACAAAGCTCAAGATTGTGGGCCGTGCCGGGGTGGGACTGGACAATGTCGATATTCCGACGGCCACAGACAAGGGCGTCATGGTGGTCAATGCG
Source organism: Corynebacterium sp. ACRPO (assembly GCF_022347205.1). GTDB lineage: Bacteria > Actinomycetota > Actinomycetes > Mycobacteriales > Mycobacteriaceae > Corynebacterium. Next base: position 297,934 of record NZ_JAKRNE010000002.1, read on the forward strand.
CCAACATCGAATATTCACTCTGCGTGTGAACAGGCAATTGCCCTGCTCTTAGCGACGGCGCGCCAGATACCAGCGGCCGACCAGTCCCTGCGCGAAGGGGAGTGGAAGCGCTCTTCTTTCAAGGGCGTAGAGGTCTACGGAAAGACCATCGGCATTGTCGGCTTCGGACACATTGGCCAGCTCTTTGCCCAGCGTCTGAAGTCCTTTGAGGCGACCATTGTCGCGCACGATCCCTATGCCAACCCGGCTCGCGCGGCGGCGCTGGGCGTGGAATTGGTTGAGCTGGAAGAACTGATGTCGCGTTCCGATTTCGTGACCATTCACCTGCCAAAGACTCCCGAGACTGCAGGAATGTTTGATAGAGAACTTTTGGCCAAGGCGAAGCGAGGACAGATTCTCATTAACGCAGCGCGAGGCGGTTTGGTAGACGAGGCGGCCCTGGCTGAGTCTATCGAGTCGGGACATCATCGAGGTGCGGGCTTTGACGTTTATTCCACGGAACCGTGCACTGATTCTCCGCTCTTTAAGCTGCCGCAAGTCACCGTGTCCCCGCACCTAGGCGCATCCACTGTAGAGGCCCAGGACCGTGCGGGAACAGATGTAGCGGAGTCGGTCTTGAAGGCTCTCGAAGGAGAGTTTGTGCCGGATGCTGTCAACGTCTCTGGCGGGACAGTGGGAGAAGAGGTTGCTGGTTGGTTGGACCTCGCCCGCAAGCTAGGACTTACTGCTGGCCGCCTTTTGGGTCAGGCCCCCGTTGCCGTTGAAGTGGAGGCCTGCGGCGAGTTGTCTACCGAAGACGTAGAAGTGCTAGGACTTTCTGCTGTCCGAGGCCTGTTTAGCGGCGTTACTTCGGAGCCGGTGACCTTTGTCAATGCAATGCAGATTGCAAATAGTCGCGGGGTAGAGGTGGAAGTAACTACTAATACGGAGTCCAAGGGGCACCGCTCTTCCCTGCAGGTAAAGGTTATCGGTGCCGATGGCGAGAGCTCCTCGCTCACCGGCGCACTTATCGGCATCGATGGAACCGAAAAGTTTATTCGCATCAACGGCCGCGGCGTAGATATGCGTGCTACCGGCCGCAACCTTTTCTTCCGCTACGCGGACGCCCCAGGTGCATTGGGGACGGTAGGAACCAAGTTGGGTGCTGCGGGAATCAACATCGTGGCAGCCGCTCTTACGCACGGTAAACAGGAATCTGATGCTGTGCTGATTCTGCGCGTGGAGGCCGAGGTGCCAGAGCATCTCATCGCCGACATTAATGCGGCCTTGGGAGCTGAATGCGAACAGCTGGACATGGAAGCATAAGGCTGCGGACTGCAACAGAGTCTCAACCCGCGTGGTGTTAGGTAATTTCCTGCGCCGCGCGGGTTTCTTTTGGTAGGGTAAGTCCATATCCACTCTGTGAGAAAGGAATCCTACATAATGAAACTTGCGGTGATTGGCGGCGACGGAATTGGGCCAGAAGTGACGGCCGAGGCGCTCAAGGTGCTGCGAGCCGTTCGCTCCGATATCGAGACCACTGATTATGATCTCGGCGCGCGCCGTTATCTGCGCAATGGGGAGCTTCTCACGGACGCTGACTTGAAGAGTCTGCGCGAACACGATGCGATCCTGTTGGGGGCGATCGGCGCCCCAGGTGAGGTGCCACCAGGCGTGCTGGAGCGAGGGCTGTTGCTTAAGATGCGGTTTGCGCTGGATCATCACGTGAACCTGCGCCCGTCCAAGCTCTATCCCACCGCTTCCTCGCCGCTCGCTGAACCGGGCGATATCGATTTCGTTGTGGTGCGCGAAGGTACCGAGGGGTTGTACTGCGGAAACGGCGGTACCTTGCGAGAGGGAACTGAGCACGAGGTGGCCAGCGAGGTATCGCAAAATACTCGTTTCGGTGTGGAGCGTGTGGTGCGCGATGCGTTTGCGCGGGCAGCGCAGCGCCGCAAGCTTCTAACCTTGGTGCACAAGACTAATGTCTTGGTCAATGCTGGTGGGTTGTGGCAACGCACTGTTGATGAAGTCGCCGCCGAGTTTCCAGAGGTTCGTGTAGATTACCAGCATATTGATGCAGCGACCATTTATATGGTGACCGATCCGGCGCGCTATGACGTCATTGTCACCGATAACCTTTTTGGAGACATTCTCACCGATTTGGCGGGCGCGGTAACTGGCGGCATTGGCCTTGCTGCCTCCGGAAACATCGATGCCTCTGGCGCGAATCCCTCGATGTTTGAGCCGGTGCATGGTTCTGCGCCGGATATTGCGGGTAAGGGGATTGCGGACCCAACAGCGGCAATCTTGTCCGCCGCCATGCTGCTTCGCCACGTGGGAGATGAGTCCAACGCCCGGCGGATTGAGGATGCTGTGGCACAAGATGTTGCGCACCGCGGCGACGGGCCGGTAAAGACCGTCGAAGTCGGTGACCGAATCGCCCAGCTTCTCGTCGAATAGAGCGGGCTTCTTGCGCTGGGCGCTTGCCGACGCCCCAAGTGCCCAGCGTTTCCTGGCGTAGTCGGCACCGGGGTTAGTAACGGTGAGTAAAGGGCAAAGGAAATTTACTCAAATTAACTAATTAACACCGTATCCTTTGCACACATGTGAAGGTGGCTATTGAGTAGGATTACCGCTATGCGTTTAGGACGAATTGCACACCCCGAAGGAATCTGTTTCGCCATTATCGATGGGCCAAAAGATGCCCCAATGGAAGAGCTCGTAGCAAAGGAAATTGCCGGCACGCCCTTCACCCCACCGGAGCCAACCGGCCGCGAGTGGAAGCTTAACGAGGTTCGCCTCTTGGCGCCGACCCTTCCCACCAAGGTGGTAGCGCTTGGACGCAACTATGCGGACCACGTTGCCGAGGTTTTCAAAAAGTCTGCTGATAGCCTTCCTCCCACCATCTTCATCAAGCCATCTACCGCGGTCATTGGCCCGGATGCTGCAATCAAGATTCCGGACTACGCCACCAACGTCGAGTTTGAAGGCGAGCTTGCCGTGGTCATTTCTAAGCCGTCGAAAAACATCAAGGCCGAGAACTGGAAAGACCACGTGCTGGGATACACCATCTGTAACGACGTTTCCTCCCGCGACCTGCAGTTTAAGGATGGTCAATGGGCTCGGGCCAAGGGTATTGACACCTTCTGCCCGCTCGGCCCGTGGATCGAAACCGATCTGGACAGCTTGAATCTAGACGATCAGAAGATTAATGCTTATCTGACGCACGAGGGTTCTCGCGAGCAAAAGCAGGATTCCAATACTGACCAGATGATCGTGAAGATGGGCGGCATTTTGGAGGAGATCTCCGCTGCCTATACCTTGCTGCCCGGCGATGTCATCACCACCGGCTCCCCGGCTGGCACCGCTCCTATGGTCCCAGGTGACACCATCGAAATCGAGATCCCGGGCCTCGGCACCCTGCGCAATACCATCCACCGTGCATAACCCGAGCCACCAAGAACACCGCGCCTGCGTACCCACCTCCGAGGAAATGGAGGAACGCTACCAGAGTTCTGAACGGGTGTGGTCGGGCAATCCCAATGAGACCCTTGTTGATTATGCTGCGAAGCTGACCCCTGGTACTGCCCTTGATATCGGGTGTGGAGAAGGCGCGGATGCGCTCTGGCTAAAGAACCACGGCTGGGATGTGTTGGGCATTGATTTCGCCCCGACTGCCGTCGCACGCACTAGGGCCCGCGGTGTCGCGGCGCAGGTCGCAACGTTTAGTGACTTTAGCCATGAGCCCTTTGACTTGGTCAGCGTCCACTATGGCGGGGTACGCGCCACGCCAGAAGAGGTGGAAAAGCTAGAGCGATTGGTGGCTCCAGGCGGAACACTGCTCTATGTCCATCACGATATGGAGTCGGCAGAGGCAGCGATGCCGGAATGGCTCGCGGAAAACCTGCGCGAGCTGGAAACGGTCGAGCTAACTCGTCGTGAACGCCACTTGACTGAAGGCGCGGGGGCGCACCACCAAAGCGATGTTGTGCTCGTCGCCAAGTGTGCAGCTTAGAGGCTAAGCGCCTTCAAAATGGTGCGCAGCTTGGCCGTGGTTTCTTCCAGTTCAGCCTGGGCGTCGGAATCGCCTACGATGCCGCCGCCCGCCCACGCGCGCGCGGAAAGACCATCGCCGGCCACTTCTGCGCAGCGGATGGCGACCATGTACTCGCCGTCGCCGGAGCTATCACACCAACCGACCGCTCCGGCGTAGAATCCACGGTCGGTTTCTGCAGTCTCGATGAGGGCTTGGGCGGCCTCTGCAGGGGTGCCACAGATGGCCGGTGTGGGGTGTGTCGCCAGGGCAAGCTCAAGAGCGGTCAAGCCTTTATCCTTGAGCGTTCCGGAAATCGGCGTGCCAAGGTGCCACATCTCATTGGTGCTAATAAGTTGCGGGGTATCCGGAATGTCTAGCCTTTCGCACAGTGGGCTCAGGACCCGGCGCAGGTGTTCCACTACGAAGGAATGCTCATGGAGATCCTTGGCGGAATGCAAGAGATCTTGTCCTGCGATGTGATCCTCGGCCGCTGCGCTGCGGCGCGGTGACGATCCGGCCAAGGGGAAAGCAGAAACGGTCGAGCCCTGACGCTTGACCAAAACTTCTGGAGAAGAACCAACCAGCATCGCGCTCGGCCGCCCAGCGGGGGAGAGATCGGCAATGAAGCCATCGCGGTTGGCGGAAAGGTCGATAAGGCGAGCCGCCACGAGGCGCGGATCAATAGCCTCAGGGAATTCGATATCTACGGCGCGGGCCAAAACCACCTTTTCCAGTTTGGAGGTTTCGATCGTGCCGATGGCCGCTTCAACTCGGCGCAGGTGCTCCTCGGGCTCTGGATCGAAGCCAACCACGCGGGAGCTCAAACTCTTATTGCGGTAGTAGGCGTGCGGTTCCAGCGGACCCTCTTCGCGGATGATGGCCTCCGGCACCGTTAGCGCGGCGGGCGTGTCAGAGTCGAACGGAATCGCACCGACGACCATGTCAACATCCTTGCTGCGCAGGGCAGAAATCGCCGCGTCGGTGTCATTGAAAGTGTGGCGCGCACCTTGGGTACGGACAGACCCCGTTGCTCGCGAAAGCAAAAAATCGGGGGCGGTGCTTGGTCTGTCTTCGTGCATGGGGATCTAGCTTAGTGCCTTGGGCTTTTCTTACAGAATTGAGTGTGCACTGGGCGTGTAAACAGTGAATCAAGTGAATAATGTGGTTAATTTTAACCTTGTGGCTAGTGTTACTAAGTTTCTTTATCGTTCCCTATACCTGATCCTCGCTGCTGCGCTGGCTAGCGCTGCGCTTGTGTGTGCTGCGCCTGCCCATGCACAAGAAGGGCCAACCCCCGCTCCTGCACCGGCCCCAGCTCCAGTACCTGCTCCCGAAAACGCAATGCCCGTTACTCCGCAGCCCGATGGGTCCCACCTAGTTCCAGAAGGTGTTAAGGAGTCCACCCCGGCGCCAGCAGAAAATGGCAGCAGCGATAACAGTGCAGCGCCAGTTCCTGAGGGATCATCTCTTCCCGAGCCAGCGCCGCGGCCGGCAATGGTTGATACCAGCATCAATCCCAACCCGCCGTTTAAGCCGGGTTCCATGCAGTCCCTAGAGATGGAGCATGAGGGTAAGACTCGCAGGTACTTGTTGCGTATTCCAAACCACTACTCGCCGGAAAAGGCGGCGCCCGTTCTCTTCGGCTTTGGTGGGTGGGGAGATTCCCCGGAGAACTACTCCAGCTATGCACGCATGCAGACCACTGAGGCCAATAACGAGGCCATTATCGTCTATCCAGAGGGATTTGAGCGAGCTTGGGAGGCGGCGCCTTATGCTAAGACGCGCGATGGGGAGGATATCCGCTTTATCAAGCGCATTCTCGATTCGGTAGACAAGGACTACCACGTTGATCGAAACCGCGTATACGCCATGGGTATGTCTAATGGAGGCGGCTTTACCTCGGTGCTTGGCTGCCACGCACAGGACACCTTTGCTGCCGTAGCTATGGTTTCAGGTGCCTTCTACAACCCGGTTGAGGTCAACTGTGCCGATGCGCCGATGAATACCCTCATCATGCACGGCGTTAACGACAAGATGATGACTTATGAGGGCGGTGACCGACACGAGGCTGGATACCTCCCTGTGCGTACGGTGCTCGGCGGCTATCTGAAGCGAAATCGCTGCGATATGACCTTCCAGTCCACTCCGGAAGCTGGCGGTTCAGAACGCTTGAGCTTTAACGGCTGCCAAAAGGATGTGCAACTGGTTAAGGTTCCGCAAGACCACACCTGGTTCTGGCAGCCAGATACGCCGAACGTGGTCTGGGACTTCCTGTCGTCCAAGACTCGGGTATAGAAGCATGAGCTCTTAGCCACCGCTAAAGCCCAGAGGAGAGATCCTCTGGGCATTTTGTTTTCTTAAGCCAGGCCTGCGCTAATCGACGCCCGGGATGTTCGACGTGGCATCATTGGCCTGGTGCTGGTGTGGTGTCTTCTTTTTGCGGAAGAACTGGACATAGACCAATAGCCCGATGCCGAGCGCTAAGGCGAATGCGCCCAGTCCGGCCAGGATCCCCGCCCAGAAGCTGCTTTGTGCGAGGGTAGTGGTATAGGCAGCGGCATCGGTCAGCACATTCTTGCTGTCCGTATTCTCTGTGTCGGTTGCATCTGGAACATGCTGTGCACGGGGTGCGTCGGCGGACTTTGCTTTCGCACGGGACGAGGTTTTTGTGTCCTTCCTACTGGCGGACTTCTTCGCAGTCGAGTGGGAAGAACCGCTGGTGGAAGCGGAGCGGTGCGAGCCAGATGACGTGCTCTTGCCTGATTTTGCGGTGGAGGCAGATTCGTTGACACGGCTAGCCGAGTGGTGGGTCGTAGTTTGTGAACCAGAACTGGACTTTTGCGCAGGGGCAGTGGATTGGGTTGATGTCGGAGCGTGGGACTTTTGTGGCGCTTTAGACTTTTCAGTATTCGCCGGCTTCTTGGGTGTTGAGTGCTTGCCCTTTTCCGCTTCGTCAGGTGCGCCGCCGTCAAGGAATTTTTGGCCTTCCTGCAGGGTCTTCTCCAGTTCCTTGTCTAACCCGGCGATGGATTTGTCTACATCTTTGATGTCCTTTTCCAGTTGCTTGGGGCGGCTATCCGCGCCGTTGTCAGAACCAGTGGCCGCGTCCGCTTCGGAATAGTCCACGCCGCACAGGTCCTTCGCCTCAGCTTGCTTTCCTACGAGGAAGCCGGCATGGAGGTGGTGGCGGGAGCCGTCAGGAAGCTCAAAGGTAAAGCTCACCGCGTAGGTTCCGGGCTTGGTAAACGCAAATGCCGGGTGGGAATGCGAATTGCCTGGGTAATCCCAGGCGGATCCATCTTCAGTGTCCATGAGCACCGTGGCTTCGCCTAGCTCCGCCTGGTAGGCCACAATGCGCCCATCTTCTGGGCCCTGTGCGATCGCCATGCATAAGGTCGCAGTGTCATCAGCAGCGAGTAGGTCTTGGGATAGCTCCTGGGTGTTAAAGCCCAGCCAGGGAGCGGTGGGGTCTTGGGTTTGAGGCAGCACCCAGCCTTCTTCAGGAAGGGAACTATCGCCGAGCCCAGATAGCGGCTGTTTCAAGCCATCGGACACCTCAATAGCAAAGGTCTCAGAGTCATGCTTGATTCCCTTGTCATCGTCTTTGACGGTGAAGCTGAGGTCGCCGGAATCGCCGCTAAGCGCCATGTCTTGGTGGCCCTTGGTAATGAGATCGAAGTCGCTGGCGGAGCAGGCCGTGGCGGACTCTTCTGCGTGGGCGGAGGCAGGGGCTATGGCAGCTACGCCCGTCCCTGAAAGTGAACCGAGGCCGATGAGACTGGCAGCGCCTAGGGCGACCGTCGTGCGGCAGACTGGTTTCATGAGGTAACGGATTCCTTTCGTGGGGTGTCGGGACGTGGGGCGTCGGAAAGCGAGGCACCGGCGTGCTTGCGGGCGCCGAGGAGTGGATGGATGGCCCAAACGCTTAAGAAAATGACGGTGAGCGTGAGCACGATGGTGGCGCCGGCCGGAAGGTCAATGGCCCATGCCAGGTAGATGCCGAAGAAGCTGGACAGCGCGCCGATGAGGGCGGAAAGCCACATCATGGTCGCAAGATGCGTGGTAAGCAGGCGTGCCGTCGCGGCCGGGGTGATAAGAAGTGCGAGGACCAAGATATTGCCAATGGTGCTCACAGAAATGACCACGGCGGCGGTGACACACAGGTACAACATGATGTCGAGCACAACAACGGGAAGCCCCATGGCGCGGGCGGTTTCCCGGTCCAGGCAGGTGGCGTTGAGCTGGGGGCCAAAAGCTACGACGACGGCGATAACCAGTGCGCACACGCTGGCCGCGACGATGATATCGCTGCGGGATACGCCGGTGAGCGAGCCGAAGAGAAAGCTGGTCAGCGAAGCACTATAGCCATCGGTGCGCGAGATGATCACCATGCCTAAGGCAAAGGCAGCGGCGAAGAAGATGCCGATGATGGAATCAGCCCGTACGTGGCGGCGCTGCGAAAAGGCGGCGATGAGCAACGCCACAACCGCTCCGGCCACCGCGCCACCGACGAGCACGGAGGCTTGCAAAGCGAAGGCTATGGCCAAGCCGGGAAAAACCGCGTGGGAGACGGCGTCGCCGATAAAGGCCATGCCGCGCAGCACCACGTAGCAGCCGACGACGCCGCAGACGATGGCCGCAAGCACAGAAATACCTACCGCGCGGGCGAGGAAGTCGAGATGGGGGTTGGCGAGGTCACGCAGGAAATCGAGGAAGGAAATTTCTATCATGCGGAGACTCCAATGGCAGAAAGCAGGGGAGAGCCGGCGCGTACGCCAAAGGTTTGCGTCCACGGAGCGGTCTGGTGAAGAAGGCGCGGAGCGGAGTCATCGGCTACCACGGTGCCGTTAAAGAGCACCAAGCGGTGGCAGGAGTGCGCTGCTTCAGACAGGTTGTGGGTGGACATGAGGATGGCTTTGCCGCGCTGGGAAAGCTCCTCAAATAGCTCGAGTAGTGACTCGGTATTGGGGGCGTCGAGGCCGGTGAAGGGCTCGTCGAGCAGCAGCACGTCTGGTTGCGTGGCGAGCGCTCGGGCGATGAGGACGCGTTGGCGCTGACCGCCGGAGAGCTCTTCGATGGGGCGGGTGGAAAAATCCTCCATGTTTACCAGGCGAAGAGCTTCTGCCGCCGCGGCGTGGTCCGCGGCGCGCGGCCGTTTGAGCCAGCCAATGATGCCGGTGCGCCCGCTGAGCACGGTGCGGTACACATTAATGGGAAAGCCCCATTCCACCTCGTGCCGCTGGGGAACGTAGCCCACGATTCCCCCGATCTCTCGGGTACCGGAGGAGGGGATGAGCCCTAAGATGGCACGCATAAGCGTGGTCTTGCCCGCGCCGTTGGGGCCTAAGAGCCCAATGAATTCGCCCGATCGGACCTCTAGGTTCGCACCTGTGATTACGCGCCGGTGGGATAGCGATACGTCCAGGTCGGCAACGGAAATGAGCGGTTTAGCCACGGCTATCGCCCCGCTTGGAAGAGCGCAGTACTAGGCCAAGGGCCAGCAGGAGTACGACGGCACCCACGCCGGCGAGGATAAAGACCCAAGTGGGGATGGAAGAGCCTGTGGTCTGGGCATCGTCTGGATTCCAAGTAGTATCTTGGGCCGCTTGGACGTCGGCATCATCGCCCACGGCAAAGGTGAGCACGCCATCGGTGCTGAAATCGGCGCCATCTTTGGTCTTGCCTTTGACCCTGATACCTACCTGATGGGTGCCTGGCTCTGTAAACGTCCAATTGGCATGGGTGTGGGTATTGAGGTCCACCCAGAAGTCTTCGTCGCTCTTTTGCGCGGTAGACCACAACAGCTGTGGTGCTTCAAAGCCGCCGTTTTGCAGGAAAAGGGAGAAGTCGCCAGGACCGGAGTGGCCGAGGAATTCCATGGTGACTCCGCGATCGGCGGCATCGACAAGCGAGGGCGCTTGGGTATTCCAACCCAGCCAGGGAACCCCGACCTGCTCGGTTTGGGGAACCACCCAGACCTTTTCGCCGGAATCGGCGCCTACAAAGCCAAAGTCATCGGTCTCCGGTAGGGTTTGCTGCGCCTTATCGCCCACGGCAAAGACAAGGTCATCCAGGTGGCGCCAGACGGGCTTGTCGCCGGCATCATCGCGGGCCATGAGTTCGGAATCGGTGCCGTCGAGCAAAGCGCCAACGTCAACGTGGCCGGTGTCGATGACCTTGTCCTCGCCCTGTGGGGCGATCTGTTCCTCGGCGCCGACGACTTGTGCGAGGTCGCCGGCCCAGGCAGGGCTCGTAGAAAAAGCAAGGCCGGCAGTAAGGGCGCAGGCGGCGGTGCGGATAGCGGTACGGGTAGCGAATTTAAGCATTGTTTTCTCCATCAGTGGAATTGGGGTTCAGGCAACGCTGGAGTGAATCAGCGTTGAACTTCATGAGGTCGATATAGGAGCCGACGGTGCCGTCCAGTGTGTCGCCATAAATGGGGCACAGCGCCACGCCTTGTTCTGCGGCGGCCTGGGTAAGAGTGTCGGCGCTGGCCTGTTGTACGGGCTCGACAAAAACGGCCGGCAGATGCAGGTTCTCCAGCGTGCGGCGCAAGGCTATAACCTCCCGCGGGGAAGGCTCGATGGCCGGGTTGGGCGTAACAAAACCCGCCACCGAAATGTCATAGCCCTGCTCGAGGTAGGCGTAGCCATGGTGCGTGGTCACTAGGTGCCGGTTTTCAGCAGGGATAGAAGAAATTGCGCGGTCCACATAGGAATCCGTGTCCCGCAGGCGCTTGGTATAGGCCGCTGCCCGCTGCCGGTAGGCGGCACCGTGGGAGGGATCTGCTTGCGCCATCTCCTCCGCAATGACATCCACGTAGGCGATAGCGTTGTCTACGTTGTGCCACAAGTGCGGATCCACCTCGCCATGGATGTGCTTGCCCAGCACGGCCTGCGGCAAGAGGTAGGTATCCGAGCCCGGCGCGCCGAGGAAGCGGTAGGCCGGATCCGGCGGGATGGGCTGCAGCACTGACGAGGGGATAGATACCGCGGTGGTGGCGGGGTCAAAGCGCTTGTCTTGGTCGCGCAGGTCAATGCGGTGCTGGGCCAGGTTTGCCTCAATATCCAGGTGCCCGGAATCAATGGCCCGCATTCCAGCGGGTGGGTTGACGCCCACGGCTACAGTGAGGTGCTGGACTTCGGTCCCGTCGGCCTGAAACCCAAGGCGGTAGATCCCTGGCTGGGAAAACCCCCAAGAGACGTGGGTGTGGGCGTTGGCAGGAAGGGTTACTGCATCTTCCTTGCCATCGACGCCATCGGCCGAGTTAAAGAGGACCTCCGGGGTACCGAAGGCGGAGACCACGTAGGCCGCCACGTCGCCCGGCCCGTCGGCCGAGACCATGCGAAAGTCCACTCCGGAGGAGTGTGGCGCGGCGCCGCTGATGCGCAGGCCCAGCCAAATGGCATCCAAGGAGACATCTTCGACCAGCGGCACCAGGGTGGCACCGCGGGTAGAGGCAGCGTCGGCGACCTCCACCACGGGGGCATCGGTGGACTCGTGCAGCGTATCGATAAGTGCTTGCGGCTCCAGCAGGTAGCCGTTGCTTAGCGCCAGGTTGGCGTTGGCAATATCGCGCACCGTGCGCAGCGTTGGCTCGAAGGTATGCGGATCCTTGCCGCTGGGGATGAGGCTTTTGACCTGGGCATCTTCTCCTGCTACGTTGCGCGCTAGGTCTGCCAGGATTGGGGTGGTAGCCACCACGCTGAATCCTTCTCTGGTCCCAGCATCACGAGCGGCCGAGGACGCACAACCAGCGGTGAGCAGGCAACAGCCCAGAACTGCCCCTACGGTAAGGCGCCGGCGATTGTGGGAAAATGAACGCCCCATTAGTCCGCTGCCTTAGCTACGGCCAGCCGCGCAATGCCCAGGCCGAGGAAGAGCATTCCCAGGCCCAATACCCCGATGCCGAGGGGCACGATGGGGGTCCCAGTATTGGCTAAAGAACCGCCCGTGCCTTGTGCCTGCGCCGACTGACCGTTGCTGGATCCGGTGTGTGAGGTAGAGCCGCTAGCGCTTGCCGACGCCCCACCTGCCGCCGCGCCATTCCCACAGTCGCCGCCGTCTGGATTCACGGCAGCTCCCAGGTCGAAGTGCCCGTTATCAAACGCCTTGGCCGGATCATCGCCGCCGACGACGAAATGGAGAGTTGCCTCACCGGCAACCTGCTTTCCCTCACCGGTTTGAGCCACTTGGCGGATGGTGACGTCATAGGTTCCCTGGGCGCCAAAGACCCAGTTGGGGTGCACGTGAGTATTCGGGGCGATGGAATGGGTGCCTTCCGCCGCATCAGCATTGCCGCGGAACCATTCCTCGCCAACGACCTTGCCCAGCCCGCCTTGGGAGTAGACCATCATCGGGCCGGGCCCTTTAAAGCCCACCAACTCCCAGGTGACATCGCCGGGGATATTCTCGCGCATCGATGGGCTTTGGGTATTCGCCCCTAACCACGGAACACCGTCGACCTGGGTAGAACCAATCATCCAGGCCTTTCCTGCTGGCACTGGTCCTACTTCTTGGGGGAGATCCACGCTGGATTTATCGGAGAGGTAGAAGGTGGCACCATCGGCATCGCGCCACTCGGAGGGCGAGACCGTATCGTCCTTGATTTGCGGGGTCATGCCCGGGGTGCATTCTTCGCCTGGTGCTGCGCCGGACGTGCCCGAGCCTGCTGCGTCGCTCTTGCCTGCAGATCGCTGTGTACTTGCAGCTTCCTGGTCAGTGGTGCCATCGCCGGAGTCAGCCGCGCGATCCGCGGTGGAGGCATCGCCGCCGTCGCCTACCTCCCAGGTGTAGGTCACCGCATTGCTGGACTCGCCATTGGAATGGGCGCGCACCGTCATGGTGTAGGTGCCGGCCTCGCTAAAAGCCCAATTGACGTGCTTGTGGGCAGGATGGGGCTGGTTGATGACCTCACCGCTGGTGAGCTCCATGGAACCGGAATCAGTCACGGCATTGATGCCACCAAAACTGCTGGTTTCAAAGACATACACGGAGCCCGGGCCGGAGACCTCGGCAAATTCCAGATCAACGCTTTCGAAGCCGCCATCGCGGACGGGTTGGGTATCCCAGCCCGGCCAGATGATGCGCTGGTCTTGGGCCTGTGGCAGGAAATAGGTGGGTTGGCCGATTTCTGGCACGCCCTCGGTGGCATCGGACCAGGCATCCTCGACGACTTTGAGCACTACGTCATCGCCAGAGCGCGGAACGGCAGACCCCGTGATGTCTTCTTTCATCGAAAGGTGCAGCGTGCCATCAGGGGCCGTGACATAGAAGGCGTCGACGTGCCCGGAATCAAAGACCTCATCGAAGGCCAACGCTGCGCCGGGGGAGAAGAAGGCTAAAGCTGCGGCAAAGACGGCAGCAAGTACCGACATGAACCGACGCCGCTGTAGAGCGCGCCGGGAGGCGGAAGTGTGGGATTGATGCATTGTGGTGTCCCGTCTAGTCAGTTGGGTTGGGGTGGGTTAGAACTTGAGGCCGAAGCGCCGGCGGATGAGGTCTTCGTTATCGCGGAAGAAGTTATAGAAGGCCTTGAAGACCACCACGAGGACCGCTGGGAGGACTAAGCTCCACGGGCTAAACGAGGAGCCCGTTGGCTCTTCTGGCCTAGCGGCATCGTCCGGCTTCTCGGTCGGCTTTTCGCTGGGTGTCTCGCCCTCGGAGTCGCTCGGCTTGCGGGAGGAACAAGAATCTAGGGTTTTATCGCCCACGGCAAAGGTCAGAGTTTGCGGCTCGGACTTAAGCTCCTTGCCGTCCTTCCCCGTGGCCGTATAGGTGGCCTCGAAGGTATAGACACCGGGCTTAGAAAAGGCCCAGTGCGTGTGGGTGTGGGCCGGAAAGTTGGTCTCGATGGTGTAGTCCTTGGCCGCGGAGTTCGCCAAGACCGAAAAGCCCTTGCCATGGGAGGCGTCGATAAAGGCGCCCCACTCGGCCCCGTCTGGGGTGGAGGTGGGCTTCAGGTTGAGGTTGACGGCATTGTCTTTGGTCGCGGAATAATCCAAGTCCTGAGTGTTATAACCGGGCCAGATAATGTGTTGATTCTGTGTCTGCGGTAGGTGATAGAAGCGCTCACCGGGTTTTCCGAGAAAGTCGAACTCCTTGCCCGCAAGCTTGTCGTTGCGTCGGGTGAGCGCATTATCGTGTACGCCGAGCACCACGTCATCAAGTTTGCGGTCGACAGACTTCTTATCCACCTGTGCCGTGTCATCGCGCAGAACGGTAGTAAAGCCGCCTTCGGCAGGCTGAGCCTTGATGTCCACGTGCCCACGATCCAATAGGTATTTCTCGCTGCACTGGTGCGTGTCGGCTTCCGCTTCATTTGCGCCAGGCTGCGGCGCCTGCGAAGGCGAGTCTTCCTTGCCGGGAGTGGTGTCCGGTTCCTCGTTGGAAGTGGAGAACCGCCCCGTGGTTTCGTAGTTTTCGCCGAAGGCAAAGGACTCCGTAATCACGCTGCTTGCATGCCCGGCCTTCACGGTGGAATGAGGAAAGAGATTGACCTTTGCATAAGAGCCGGTGAAGTATTCGCCCTCATCAAAGGCAACCTCGCCGTGCCCATTGGTAATGGGGGTTTCAAGATCCACGGTGGGGTATTTGGAATCCTTGGCATCATAAAGACCGCCGGTGAGAAGGCCGTTGAAGTTCTTATCCTCGGTATCGACCACGATCTTGGTGCCGCCCTTGCCCTGCTTGCGCATCCGGATGGTATAGCCTAGCTCCTGCAGCTCGGTTTCCTGGGTGGGAGCAAGCTGGCGCGGGTGGGAGGCTTCCTGCCACGTCTCGGCGGCAGAAGAAGAATCTGTCTGAACGGACGCGCCGGGCTGGACATCAAGGGGATTAGAAATCCAGCGCGGGGCATCACCCTCTGGGGTAAACACAGCCTGTACCTGGGAAGGCTCTGGCCCCATGTACTCGTCCCACTGCGCGCGGCCATTCTTAACGGGGAGGTCGGTGAGGAAGTAGCCGTCGATAAGCAGCGTCAGGGTACCCTGCGCCTTATTTTTAGCGTCGAAGGAAATAGTGGTGAGCTTGTCATCGCCGTCTTTTTCGGGATTGTGCTTAGGGGCCATGCGCAGGCTGTAGCCGGCAGCGGCGGCGTCACCAGTCGCGGACTGGGCAAAGCGTTCCTTGAGGCTTGGAGTCTTCTCGTTTTTGGGCTTGTGGCCGCCTACTTGAATCGTTGTGGTCTGTGGTTCATTGGCAATAAGCCGGCCGTCCTTGCCGCGCGCACTGGTGCGGTAGGTCAGGCGGTATCGTCCTGGCTTGGTAAACAGCGTGGAGTTATGCGTGTGCGTGCCGGCAACGAGATAGGCCGAATGCGGTGAATCAGGGAAGGAGCCGAGCATACGGTGCAGCTGGGTGCCGTCCTCATCATCATTATTGGTGAAAAGCTCGACCTCGCCGGGGCCATCGACGCTGAGCAAGTCAAGGAAGGCTATGCCATCCCGGAATTTGTCAGTGGGCAGGGAGGTATCGGCGCCAAAGCCTAACCAGATGGGTGAAGTATTGCCGGACACTTGGTGCGGCGCGGTGTAGTACGTGGTTCCGGGCGCCCCAATATAGTCCTGAGTGCCGTTTTTCGGCAGCGTATAGAGGTACTGGTTGTGGCCGTCCATGGCACTGTAGCCTCTGCCTACCCAGGCGACGGTGTCTGCGATCGGTGGTTCCTGGCCGCCAAATTCAGACTTCAGCACGAAGTCGTTGTTCTCCCAGAAAGACTTAGGGGAGTCAACGTGGGTATCGGTGGCAATGTGCTTGCCATCATCGGGGCCGGCGACGGCCGTGGCGGGCGTGATAAGCGCTAGCGTGCTGAGCGCGGCAAGGAAGCGGATGCGTGGGGAAGCCACTGTTGGGGAGGCCTTTCTACAGTTCTCATAAGTCCATCAGAAACTATAGAAAATGAATTTCATAAACCGTTAGTGGTAATGGAACCGGTTTTCACTGACCTGTGTATTTCTACTGAAATCCGTTTCCATCTACCCCTATTTGTGTGTAGGTGCACACGGAAAGTAGTCCCGCGCGCCGGGGTGGTCTGGGGCCGCTTTGGGCTGGTGCGGACTGGCGTTGCGACCTCCACTACGATGGTGGGCATGACTGAAGTACGCGTTAGATTCTGTCCGTCCCCAACCGGTACGCCGCACGTCGGCATGGTGCGCACCGCGTTGTTCAACTGGGCCTACGCCCGCCATACCGGCGGCAAGCTGGTATTCCGCATCGAGGACACCGATGCCGCCCGTGACTCTGAGGAGTCCTACCAGGCCATCATTGATTCCCTGACCTGGCTTGGCCTGGGCTGGGATGAAGGCATCAATGTTGGCGGCCCGCACGAGCCTTACCGTCAGTCCCAGCGCATGGACATCTACAAAGAGGTCCTAGACAAGCTTATCGACGGCGGATTTGTCTACCCGGCATACTCCACCGCTGAAGAGGTGGAGGAGCGCCACAAGGCCGCTGGCCGTGACCCGAAGCTCGGCTATGACAACTTTGACCGTGATCTCACCCAAGAGCAGATCGACGCTTTCGAGGCTGAGGGCCGCAAGCCGGTCTGGCGCCTGCGCATGCCGGAGCAGGATTGGACCTGGACTGACCTGGTGCGCGGGGAGATGACCTTCAAGTCTGAGACCCAGCCGGACTATGTGGTGGCTCGCTCCAATGGTGCGCCCCTCTACACCCTGGTTAACCCCGTCGACGACGCCCTGATGCGTATCACCCACGTGTTGCGTGGTGAGGACCTACTTTCTTCTACTCCGCGTCAGCTCGCGCTTTACGACGCCCTTAAGAAGATCGGCGTTGCCGAGTTCACCCCAGAGTTTGGCCACCTACCCTTCGTGATGGGCGAGGGCAATAAGAAGCTGTCTAAGCGCGACCCGCAGTCCAACCTGTTTAATCATCGCGATAACGGCATCATCCCTGAGGGCATGCTCAACTACCTGTCCCTGCTGGGTTGGTCGCTGTCCGCGGACCAAGACATCTTCAGCATGGATGACTTGGTGGAAAACTTCGACGTCCACGACGTGCTGGGTAACCCCGCACGCTTTGACCAGAAGAAGCTTGAGGCCATCAATGCGGACCACATCCGCCAGCTAGACCCAGAAGAGTTTGCCTTCCGTCTGCGTAACTACTTGACCGAGTACACGGACTTCCCGGCCGACTATGACGGCGAGAAGTTCGCCTTCGCTGCAGACCTTGTCCAAACCCGTATCAAGACTCTGTCTGATGCCTATGGCCTCATGAGCTTTTTGGTGACCCCGGATGCCGACCTTAAGCTCGATGAGAAGGCAGCGAAGAAGAACCTCAAGGAAGAGGCCATTCAGCCGCTCGAGGTGGGTATTGAGACCCTCGAGGGCATTGCGGAGTGGAAGACTGAGAGTATTGAGGCGGCACTATCCAAGGCCCTTATTGAAGACCTCGAACTGAAGCCCCGTAAGGCCTATGGCGCACTGCGCGTAGCCATTTCCGGCGCCCAGGTTTCCCCACCGCTCTTTGAGTCCATGGAGCTGCTGGGGAAGGAGTCCACCCTGGCCCGCCTTCGTGCGGCGCGCGAAGTGACTCCCTACGTGCCGGCGGCACAGTAGGAGGAGTGCCTCCCGTAAGGCGGCGAATGATAGCTGAACTACAGCGCTGTCATTCGCCGCATTTTATTTACCATCCTAGTGGCCTAAAAATGTGTTGTGCGCTGGCGATTTGGCAGTTTACGCGATGATCATTATAGTTATTACACGTTGCAGCGAGCAAGGGAGAACAGCCGGAAGGCGTTAAGCTTCCAACGCAAGTTAGCAAATGGCCTATGGTGTAATTGGCAACACAGCGGTTTCTGGTACCGCCATTCTAGGTTCGAGTCCTGGTAGGCCAGCAGTGAAAATGCATTAAACCGCAGGATCACTAGTTCTATGCCCCGTTCGTCTAGCGGCCTAGGACGCCGGCCTCTCACGCCGGTAACACGGGTTCAAATCCCGTACGGGGTACAAAGACCTCCAGCCTTTAAGTTGGAGGATTTTTCATATCCGGGGAAATGTCTTTTTCTAGCGCCAGCGTGGGGTGCGACCACGGCGCAAATAAAACTGGTTATAACCTACCCCCAGACCATTTGGCTCGTCCGTGCAGTTAGCAGCGTTCTGCCAATGAAACCAGGGTTAAGACCACCGCGAAGTTGTGCAAAACCCTTCCTGTCCTGCATGTGCAGGCATAGACTGCAAGTACAGCAGAAAACAAACAGAAAGGAGAGCGGGTGGCAGAAAGCGAAACGCACCACAGCCAAGGCGCACAGCCCGAAAGTACAGCCAGGTAGTAACGCTATAATCCACAACTTCCTTCCCACCAACGTTTGTACGAAGTATAGGAGCCTGCAGCATATGCACTTCGACGCACAGCGCCATCCCGAGTCCTACTAGCACAGCGTTCTCGGCCACGGACTATCCACAGATTGCTTGCGGAATAACCACTGATTCGATCCGCACCTCGGCCACGAAGAACCCTCACTGCAGTACCGGACTCGGGAACTCTTTCGTTTTCCTTTGTCTACCCTCAAAACCAGCCTTGACCGCGCGATTTGTGCTGAATTAACCCATCGTTTACTCTTAAAAAGTCCGCAACGCACAGCGTGCGATTGCCGCGAACGCGCCCCGTTCGTCTAGCGGCCTAGGACGCCGGCCTCTCACGCCGGTAACACGGGTTCAAATCCCGTACGGGGTACCAACGGAAAGCTGCGAACCACTTGGTTCGCAGCTTTTTCTTTGCCTGCCTCAGGCAGGGCGTTCGGTCTGGCGTTATGTAGAGCCAGCTCGAAACCGCAGGCTAGGAATTTCGCCTAGCGGTCAGTACATAGAGCTGAATCAAAATTGGGTAGAGACGTACCAACACCCCTATGGCTACGAGCGCTAAGGGCACCTGCCAATCTCCGGATGCAGCGGACCACCCCGCTGTGGCATCGTGTAGTAGAAGCCCCCAAGTATGACCTACTGCTGATGCTCGTAGCGGTCGCTTAGAAGTGTTTCCGGATGCTGTAGAACGTTCGCGCGCCCGAATGTCGTAGATGAGCCGATTCCAGCCTGAGGCCGAGAGCACGGAATTATATAAGGGAGCTCCCAACCGGCGGTATGCGGTAGGTGAGAGGGAGACACGATGCCATGCTGCAGCTGGGATGTAGCGCTCTAAGGAATCGCCCACAAAGGGGGCTAGTCCCAGTGATAGGAGAGTTGCTGTGAGGACGAATCCTATGGACGCAGTATCGGCGGTATTTGTGACCACGCTTAAGCCGAGCACAGCAGCAATCGTTAGGGGCAGAGCAATCACCACGCCTCCTTAGCTGAAGCGCACACGGCTCTCTCACACACTACAGTGACTTCGGAGTGTGGGCCTAAACGACACGATGTGTTGGTGAGGTTGTACGGCTAGCCGGTCTGGCGTGCTGATATTAGGACTATTTCACTTATCCAGAGGGATATTCCAGCTTCGACCATGAAATACCGCCAAAGGAATGCCGGTGTGCTAGGCACCTAGGTTCACGATGAGGGGATGAGTAAAAATCATCCTCGATGCCCCGTCTGCGGCGGGACATGCACGAAACACGGAACAACGAGTGCTGGGCGCCAACGATGGCGATGCCGCACCTGCAAGGCCACCTTCACCCGCGTGAATAACGATGCCGTGCAAGCCAAATGGTTCCGCCTTTTCATTTCCTGGCTCACCTCCAGCAACAGCTTGGAAGAAACAGCTAAAACCTGCGGTGTTTCACCACGAACTTTGCAACGACGCTTCACACCGTTCTGGCTTATCCAACCTCCCCGAAGCGTTGATAAGCAGAGAATCTACGATCAAGTCTTCATCGACGGCACCTACTTCAACGCCAAGTGCCTTGTTGTAGCTGCCGACTCCACCCATGTCATCAATTGGTTCTGGTGCACGAAAGAATCCTCGTGGTCCTACACACGCCTGCTCGACCCACTAGCCCCACCACAATTGGTGACCTGCGATGGGGATTCCGGAGGCCTTAAAGCACTACACCACCTATGGCCTGATACCCCGGTCCAACGCTGCATTGTCCACGTCAAGCGCAATATCCAACGTGCCACCGGCCTTCACCCCACCTCGCCGATGGGTAAAGCACTACGACGGCTTTCCTTTGAACTACTCGCCGTTGACAACCTAGATAAGGCAGCCGAATGGATAGTGAAACTACAAAAGTTCGGCACCGTATTTAGCACTCAGCTCAAAGCCCGTACCTACGTCAAAGACGTTGTTCAGAAGACTGAAATGGTAGCGGTGTGGTGAGTATCTGGTAGCGCCTGAGTGAGTATCCGGTAGCGGCGTCTCACTCAGGCGTTGTGGGTGGTTATGCGTTGGTGGTCAGGCGCATGT
>NZ_JAKRNE010000030.1 GCF_022347205.1 Corynebacterium sp. ACRPO
GCCTATGCCTTGCTCAAATAGTTCAACCAACTGCTCCCGCTGATGCTCACTCACCAAACTTCGGGCTCTCAATGAAAACTACTCCCCACTAATCGGAAACTGATTTCTCAGTCCAACTAATAGGGAGCAGTTCAAATCGGAAAGGGGCTCTTTCATATACCCACGACAACGCCACGACAGGGTTAAGGGTCAAAATGTGTGTCTGGTTCGGCGTGTCGGTGGGGTTAGATTTGCCAGCTTCCTGGCCGGCTGACTGGGCGTATACGGTGTAAGTGAAGTCCTAGTCGTTGGGATAATCAGTACGGCCGACGGTGCGCTAGGAAACACCGGCCAGGTAGCTTCTACTACGCAACCGTCCCAACGTGCGCGACACTAGAGCCAATTCTTTGAGCTAGTTCCGTTCAGGTTATTGGCGCGACGCAGTAGGCGATGAGCTGGTTAAATACTGCTGCATTGGTGACATCGGGGCGGCTCTCGTTGGCGGAGAATTGCCTAGTTTATAGCGCTATCGGTCGAAGTCTCAGCTGGTCGATTCGTTGCATTTTGTTTCTCCACCGCAGCGGGAGTGTGGTCGATTCTTTGGCATTGATCCACCACACCGCCGTCAACTACCACAGGTTGGCAGCCGCACCGTGGATTTGGCCTCCCAAGGCCAGATATATGCTCCCAAAGCGTATATTCCGCGAGAACCTACAGTTCAGACCCTAGAAATCCCCGGTCCCAGACACACTTTCTGACCCTTAACCCCAGCCTAAAAGTACAGATCCGAAAATTTATACCTCTTGCTGGCAGGCCACTACCCGCACGAAAGCGTGATGGAGAGGGCTTAGCCCTCGGTCGCTGTTATGACGGGGCGGGGCTAGCTCTGTAGGAAGGGGCTCTTCAATCGACGCTATCGCTCAAGGTCCAACCTTGCACTCAACCGATCAATCCGAGCCCTTGTGCACTCGATGCCGCCATGTAGACTCCCACAATTGCCGCGATCCACAGCAACGTCACTTTCGCTTCATACTCCAGCCGACGGATGGCGCGCTCCAAACGAGGAAAGATGGCCGGCCCCGCTGCGCCTGCAATGACAGCTATAAGAGTTGCCGGTAGGACCATGATGATGCAGTACCCCGCAATAATCGCGACCTTGCCGCTAAACCCGAAAGACATAGACTGGATAATTCCCATTGCGCCTAGGTAGGGCAACATCGTCGCAGCCTCGACAACGGCAGCACCTAGCGCAAGTCCCACCATGCCGGACGCACTCAGTGACGCGCCCCGAGCAAGGCGAGAAGCCCGACTCTTTGTTACTTCTGGGCCGGCGGTGTGCGTGGCCGCGGGCTTTTTGGGGTTTGGCGAGAACGTACCGAAGATGAAAAGCCCCGCGCCCAGCACAAGCGTCACCCACCGGAACCAATCAGCCTCGCTTACGCCAGAAAGTCTCAATACTGCAGCATCGAACCCTACTAGAAGCGCAATGCCAAGGCCGCAGTAGGCTGTGGCGATCGTAGCGAGATAGGTGCCCAATTGAAGTGTCCCAGGTTTTGTTCTGTTTAAGTAGATGGGAAAATCTGGAATATGCCAAGAAAATTTGACCAGGATGCAAAGGACCGTGTGGTCCGTCTCGTGGAAGATCGCATCTTGGCAGAAAATATGTCGATGCAAGCCGCGTGCCAG
>NZ_JAKRNE010000031.1 GCF_022347205.1 Corynebacterium sp. ACRPO
GAGCGTGATGCTCCTATGTTGTGTCAAGCTGATTTGAGAAGTTCTTCATAAGCCAACCTCAACTCCGGCAAAGGGCGCTTGCCGGTTTCGATATCACTGATTCTCGCCGGGGCACACCCGAGTTTTTCAGCAACCTGGGCTTGCGATAACTGCCTCTCGATCCGTCGAGCTTTGAGTTCATCAACCTCTACCTGGCCCGTTGGAAGAACGGCCTGACCCAAG
Source organism: Corynebacterium sp. ACRPO (assembly GCF_022347205.1). GTDB lineage: Bacteria > Actinomycetota > Actinomycetes > Mycobacteriales > Mycobacteriaceae > Corynebacterium. The sequence continues at coordinate 223 of NZ_JAKRNE010000031.1, forward strand.
CACAACACCCGGTAGACCTCCCTGACAATGGCGCGTTTCAGACACCGTAAGATCTCCTTTTTCGACAATCCTTCCTTGGTGCGTTTGGCTACGTAGTCCCTGGTGCGTTGGTCATGATGCATCCGCACCAACGCGATCCGATGCAACGCAGAATTCGCCCGACGATCACCACCCCGGTTGAGACGGTGCCGATGAGTCCGTCCAGAACTAGCCGGAATCGGTGCGGCCCCGCACAGATGAGCTAATGCTGCCTCGGAGTGAATCCGGCCTGGATTATCCCCCACACTGACAATCAGATCAGCAGCCACCACGGAACCACACCCAAATATCGAGGTCACATGCGGATTGATCATCTCAACCAGGATACTGATGTGTTTTTCCAGCTGCGTACCCTGTTTCTGTAAATCACGATAGGTGGTGGCTAATGTCTTCAACGCGAGGAGCACCCCATTTCTGGGGTCGGCCAGGTCAGCTGATGGTCGGCACCGGGACAAGGCCTCCACCATGACCAATGTGGACATCGCACTATAGCGGCGTCGAATCTCATCGGGTGCTGTGACCAGCAACGATTTGATCGTTGTCATCAGTTTCGCTGCTGTCATCACGAGCTGACGGCGGGTGATCTGCAACCCACGGAGGGATTCCACTGGCCCGGAAGTGTCTTTCGGGATGCTTAAGGCTTCCCCGGTGAGCACCTGGCGGGCGGCAGCGACAGCATCAACGGGGTCTGATTTGCCGTCCCGGCGTCGAACGGCCCGGGTAGGGCGTAAGACTTCTACGACTGAGTATTTCTGGGTGCGAAGGTGGCGTGTCAGGCCTGCTCCATAGGAGCTGGTTCCTTCCACACCGACGGTGGTGACACCGTAGGTTGCCATGAACTCTGAAATCGCCACGTAGCCAGGGTTGGTGGCGGGGAAGGTGTCGGTGGCGATGTGCCGGCCGGTGTCCGAAATAACGGCAACAGTGTGGGTATCGGTGTGGGTGTCGATTCCGGCAACGGGGCCGGTGGGGCAGTCGAAAGTGGTAGACATTGGGGATCAGGTCCTGTCTGTGAGCAAACGTGCGGGTGACCCGCGATCCGGGGTTTCCGGGCAGACAAGACGCTGATGGGACGACTACACTAGACACCTGCCGGGGTGGTCACGGTGGAGACGTCACGCTCCTATAAGGTCATGGGCGGATTCACCAGATTGCGGTACAGGGTCGGAACTAACATGGAAGACAGATCACGCTGAAGGCACATGAGGAGATCATGGCCAGTCAAGAAGTGGGTCATTCCACGTGGTTCCGATCCTGTATTCCCATTATCAGCGTCAAGTTGTTTGTGTGTGGGG
>NZ_JAKRNE010000032.1 GCF_022347205.1 Corynebacterium sp. ACRPO
GGTGTCTGGTTCGGAGACATCGTTCCGCATGTCTTATGAGATAGTTCCGGTCTAACCAGCACTAATGTCTCATTACATCGATCCGGTAGAAAACTCTGAAGTTAAATTTGCCCGGCCGCGACAAAAAGTGATGTCTCGAGACATCGATCCTCCATGCTTTAAAAATGGAGCAGAAATCAAAACCAAGCCCAAAAATCATCATCGAAACCATGCTTGCTACCGGCATGACTCAAGCCGAAGCAGCTGACCATTTCGGCGTCAGCACCAGATGGATCCGAACACTTCAAGCCCGCTACCGAGAAGGCGGAATCAACCGCCTAGAACCACGCTCTAAACGCCCGCGCACTAATCCCCGAGCGCTCAACCCCAGCACTGTCGACCGCATACTTAAACTGCGCCAGGACCTCACAGAACGCGGCACTAACGCCGGAGCCCATACAATTCGCTGGCACTTGCAGCAAGAGGGAATCGACCCACCACCAGCACCATCCACAATCCACCGAGTGCTCGCAAACAACGGTCACGTCATCGCCCAACCACAAAAGCGTCCTCGCAGCTCATGGATACGATTTCAAGCAGATCAACCCAACGAAACATGGCAAATGGACTACAGTGACTGGACCATCGCAGGTCACAAGCGAGTAGCTATCCTCACCATCTTGGACGACCATTCCCGGTTCATCATCTCCTGCTGTGCCTACAACAATGCCACCGTGGGAAACGTCATAGAAAGCTTCATTAATGCAGGCCAGACACACGGCTACCCCCAGTCCACCCTCACCGACAACGGCCGAGCATTCACAACCAGCACAGACCGGACAAACCCCGCGCGAAACGGATTCGAGCAACTGCTCATAGACCTAGGAATCAAGCAGAAAAACGGTAAACCCTACCACCCCCAAACACAAGGAAAAGTTGAACGCTTCCACTACACCCTTAAACTAGCCCTAGCAAGCAAAATACCAGCTCAAAGTCTCGATGAACTCAACTCTCAGCTAAAAGAAATCATCGAATACTACAACCACAAACGCCCCCATAGAGCCCTAAACAGAACCACCCCCGCAGAAGCCTACACAGCACTGCCCAAAGCTCTCCCAGCAGACATCAAACCAGACCACGACTACCGCCTACGCACTGACAAAGTAGGCACCAACGGCAAGACAACCCTGCGATGGGGTGGCAAACTACGCCGCCTCTACATCGGGCGCCGATGGGGCGGCGAACCAATCACCATGGTCTGCATCGACAACCGCGTAAGCATCAAAATAACCACCACTGGGGCACAAATCGCCGCCTACACACTCACCGAAGAAAAAATCTATTACAACAAGAAAGACAACGAACTTGACCCCCAACAGGGCAACTGAAAACGAAAAATCTCGAGGCATCGACCGGAACGATGTCTCGAGACTTCACA
>NZ_JAKRNE010000033.1 GCF_022347205.1 Corynebacterium sp. ACRPO
TTTTTCGGTGTAGGATGAGCTCGCGGCCTATCAGCTTGTTGGTGGGGTAATGGCCTACCAAGGCGGCGACGGGTAGCCGGCCTGAGAGGGTGGACGGCCACATTGGGACTGAGATACGGCCCAGACTCCTACGGGAGGCAGCAGTGGGGAATATTGCACAATGGGCGCAAGCCTGATGCAGCGACGCCGCGTGGGGGATGACGGCCTTCGGGTTGTAAACTCCTTTCGCTAGGGACGAAGCTTTTTGTGACGGTACCTAGATAAGAAGCACCGGCTAACTACGTGCCAGCAGCCGCGGTAATACGTAGGGTGCGAGCGTTGTCCGGAATTACTGGGCGTAAAGGGCTCGTAGGTGGTTTGTCGCGTCGTCTGTGAAATTCCGGGGCTTAACTCCGGGCGTGCAGGCGATACGGGCATAACTTGAGTACTGTAGGGGTAACTGGAATTCCTGGTGTAGCGGTGAAATGCGCAGATATCAGGAGGAACACCGATGGCGAAGGCAGGTTACTGGGCAGTTACTGACGCTGAGGAGCGAAAGCATGGGTAGCGAACAGGATTAGATACCCTGGTAGTCCATGCCGTAAACGGTGGGCGCTAGGTGTGAGGGTCTTTTCACGACTTTCGTGCCGTAGCTAACGCATTAAGCGCCCCGCCTGGGGAGTACGGCCGCAAGGCTAAAACTCAAAGGAATTGACGGGGGCCCGCACAAGCGGCGGAGCATGTGGATTAATTCGATGCAACGCGAAGAACCTTACCTGGGCTTGACATACACTGGATCGCTGCAGAGATGTAGTTTCCCTTTGTGGCTGGTGTACAGGTGGTGCATGGTTGTCGTCAGCTCGTGTCGTGAGATGTTGGGTTAAGTCCCGCAACGAGCGCAACCCTTGTCTTATGTTGCCAGCATTTGGTTGGGGACTCATGAGAGACTGCCGGGGTCAACTCGGAGGAAGGTGGGGATGACGTCAAATCATCATGCCCCTTATGTCCAGGGCTTCACACATGCTACAATGGTCGGTACAACGCGCAGCGACACTGTGAGGTGGAGCGAATCGCTGAAAGCCGGCCTTAGTTCGGATTGGGGTCTGCAACTCGACCCCATGAAGTCGGAGTCGCTAGTAATCGCAGATCAGCAATGCTGCGGTGAATACGTTCCCGGGCCTTGTACACACCGCCCGTCACGTCATGAAAGTTGGTAACACCCGAAGCCGGTGGCCCAAACTTGTTAGGGAGCCGTCGAAGGTGGGATCGGCGATTGGGACGAAGTCGTAACAAGGTACCCGTACCGGAAGGTGCGGGTGGATCACCTCCTTTCTAAGGAGCTTTTATTT
>NZ_JAKRNE010000034.1 GCF_022347205.1 Corynebacterium sp. ACRPO
TGAAGTGCCCCGAGTTTTGTTCCTAGGCATTTGCCTTGATTTCTATTATTTCTTGCGGCGGGTTCTGCTTCCAAAAATCGGTTTCCACTTCGACTGGGGTTCGGTATCCCAAGCTTTGGTGAAGCCTCATCTCGTTCCACCATGACACCCACTCGAACGTCGCGATTTCTACCTCGACAACATCATCCCACCTGCGAGTATGGATCAGCTCGTTCTTGTAGGAGCCGTTAACGTTTTCAGCCAGAGCATTGTCATAAGAATCCCCGACAGTTCCGGTGGAAGCGGCAATCCCGTGCTGGGCAAGGCGCTCGTTGTAGACCACGCTGACGTACTGCGAGCCGTGATCCGAATGGTGAATGAGACCTGTTGTTTCCTCAGCACACACGATCGCCTGATTAAGAGCTTGCAGCGGCAACGCTTCGGTGCGCATGGAGTCTGATAACGCCCACCCAACGATCCGTCGGGAGTAAACGTCGGTGACAAACGCGGCATACACAAAGCCTTTCTTCGTGCGCACATACGTAATGTCAGCCACCCACAGTTTGTTCGGTCCGGGGGCTTTGAACTCACGCTCGACCAAGTCTGGGCGCAGATCAGGCACGTTAGGCTTACGGGTTGTGAGAGGTGATCTGCCTTTGCCTTTGCCAGAAACACCGGCCAAGCGCATTAAACGGGCAGTTTGTTCACGACCGATATCAATTCCGTCACGGCGGAGAGCATGCCACATTTTCCGTACACCGTAGACACCGTAATTATCCCGATGAACAGTTCTAATGCGTTCGACCAGCACAGCATCACGAAGGCGACGAGCACTTAACCCACGGGCCTTGGACTGGCGATAGCCACGCGAGGTGATAAACCCACCAGCCCGGTTATTCTTCAACGTCTTACAGATGAACTCGACAGAGAAACGAACCCGGTATTCATCGATGAACCGGATCATTTCCGACGTTTTGGGTCGAGTTCCGACGCGAAAAAAGCTGAAGCGGCCTTCAGCAGCTCATTAGTGTCGCGTAGCTCTTGATTTTCACGACGCAGCCTCGCGTTTTCCGCGGCCAAATCTTCAGGCACAGGTTCTGGGATGTTTCCCGCACGACGGGCCTGTTGAGTCCATTGACGGGCCGTATGCCATGAAACCCCCAGCTTTGGAGCTACTGCCTGGCACGCGGCTTGCATCGACATATTTTCTGCCAAGATGCGATCTTCCACGAGACGGACCACACGGTCCTTTGCATCCTGGTCAAATTTTCTTGGCATATTCCAGATTTTCCCATCTACTTCTACT
>NZ_JAKRNE010000036.1 GCF_022347205.1 Corynebacterium sp. ACRPO
CGCCTTGTAGAGACCGTTGACTGTTTCGGCTAGTGCATTGTCGTAAGAATCGCCGATTGTTCCCACACTCGGGCGGATTCCTGACTCAGCTAGCGCGGTGGAATACTTCAGTGACACGTACTGGCTGCCCCGATCGCTGTGGTGAATTAGTTGGTTTCCATGGATTCGTCCTGCAGTCGTTAACGCATGTTCCAATGCCTCCATGGGCAGCGCATCGGTGCGCATTGTCGAGCGTGTAGCAACACCAACAATTTTTCGGCTGAAGACATCCACGACAAACGCGGTGTAGGCGAATCCTGACAGGGTGCGAACGTAGGTAATGTCGGCAACCCAAAGCCTGCCTGGTGCCTGCGCACGGAAGTTTCGGCGCACTAGGTCCGGGCGATGATCCGGTGTCTTCGGGCTTACCGTTGTTATTGGGGTTCGCCCACGTCTGCGGCCAGAAACACCTGCAAGTTTCATCAGACGTGCGGTCTTGTCGCGACCAATATGAAAGCCTTCGCGGTTCATCGCGTGCCACATTTTGCGGATGCCGTAGACCGAGAAATTCTCCGCATGCACACGCTGTATCTCTGGGATGAGCAGGCTATCGCTTAAGGCTCTTGCGCTGGGAACACGTGTGGTGGCTTTGCGGTAGCCGCGTGAAGTAATGAATCCACGATCTGCTTGTTTAAGGACTCGGCAGATGGCCTCGACCCCAAATTGATCTTTGTACGCGTCGATGTAGGAGATCATTTGGTCGTGGGTCGGTCGAGTTCCGCTGCGAAAAAAGCCGAAGCAGTTTTAAGAATCCCGTTTGCTCGTTTCAGTTCGCGGTTTTCGCGGCGCAGACGCCTGAGTTCTTCTTCCATTGTTTCGCCGCCTGAAGCGTCAGAATTATCGCGTACTGAGGCGCTGTCACGGTACCAGGCCCGCAACGTGTGGTGAGATACTCCAAGCAGCTCACCGACCTCCGTGTAGGCGCGTTGCAGTGAGCAAGACTCCAGGCGGACCATTTCGATGATCTGATGGACCGCCTTCTCCTTGAACTCGACGGAATACTTTCTAGGCATAGTTCAATCCTTCCTTAGCTGAGGTAGGAACTAAACCCAGGACGCTTCA
>NZ_JAKRNE010000037.1 GCF_022347205.1 Corynebacterium sp. ACRPO
GGGCAAGACGCTCGTTGTAGACAACGCTGACATACTGCGAGCCGTGATCCGAATGATGAATGAGACCTGTTGTTTCCTCAGCAGACGCGATCGCCTGGTTGAGAGCTTGCAGCGGCAACGCTTCGGTGCGCATGGAATCTGATAACGCCCACCCAACGATCCGTCGGGAGTAAACATCGGTGACAAACGCGGCATACACAAAGCCTTTCTTCGTGCGCACGTAGGTAATATCAGCCACCCACAGCTTGTTCGGGCCTTCGGCTTTGAATTCTCGCTCCACCAAGTCCGGGCGTAAATCCGGCCTTTGAGGTGTGCGAGTGGTCATAGGCGAGCGGCCTTTGCCTTTGCCTGATACACCGGCTAGACGCATCAGCCGCGCGGTTTGTTCACGACCGATATCGATTCCGTCACGATGAAGAGCATGCCACATTTTCCGCACACCGTAGATGCCGTAATTATCCCGATGGATAGCACTAATGCGTTCAACCAGCACAGCATCACGAAGGCGGCGAGCACTTACCCCACGGGCCTTGGACTGACGATACCCACGCGAGGTGATGAACCCACCAGCGCGGTTTTTCTTCAACGTCTTACAGATGAACTCGACAGAGAAACGATTCCGGTATTCATCGATGAACCGGATCATTTCCGACGTTTTGGGTCGAGTTCCGACGCGAAAAAAGCTGAGGCAGCCTTTAAAAGTTCATTGGTGTCGCGTAGCTCTTGATTTTCACGGCGAAGCCTCGCGTTTTCGGCGGCCAGATCTTCAGGCACGGGTTCTGGGATGTTTCCCGCACGGCGGGCCTGTTGGGTCCATTGACGGGCTGTGTGCCATGACACCCCCAGCTTTGGGGCTACTGCCTGGCACGCGGCTTGCATCGACATATTTTCCGCCAAGATGCGGTCCTCTACAAGACGGACCACACGATCCTTCGCATCCTGGTCAAATTTTCTTGGCATATTCCAGATTTTCCCATCTACTCAAACGGAACAAAACCTGGGACACTTCATAGTCCACTTCA
>NZ_JAKRNE010000038.1 GCF_022347205.1 Corynebacterium sp. ACRPO
TGGTTTAATTCTAGGCGGTTAGGGCTTCAAGGGTCTGATTTCGATATTGCATCGGGGTCAGGCCCTTGAGTCGTTGTTGGATGCGTTCGGTGTTGTACCACTGGATGTACTCGTCGATGGCTTGGTTGAACTCTGCGACGGTGTCGAAGACTTCTCCGTGGTACATCTCGGTTTTTAAGTGTCCGAAGAAATTTTCCATGACCGCGTTGTCGTAACAGTTGGCTTTACGCGACATTGACTGAACACCACCGTTGTCATGAATCAGGTTGCGCCAGGACGAATGCTGGTACTGGAAACCTTGATCGGTATGCATCATCCACCCAGGCTCAGGCGTACACGTTTTAATTGTTTTAGTTAAAGAATCGGCGGTAAACGTTGTCGACGGCGATGTAGCCACGGTGTGGGCAACGATTGAACGGTCGAACAGATCCATCACCGGTGATAGGTAGACCTTGCGGCCTGCGACCCTGAACTCGGTGACGTCGCTGACAAAGACGGTATTTGGCTTATCTGGGGTGAACTTGCGGTCGAGTGTGTTGTCGGCAATGTGGCTGATCGTCTTGTTATAGGAAACATATGGCCTGCGCTGGCGGATCTTGGCTCGAAGCCCCATTTCGCTCATGAGTTTGTAGACGAGCTTGTGGTTGACCACCCATCCCTGGTTGCGCAGGTCAAGTAGCACTCGTCGGTAGCCGTAGCGATGCTTGTTGCGCTCGAAGCTTTCCCAGATTGCGTCTTTGAGCGCAGCGTGCTTATCCGGCTCGCTGAGTCGTTTCTGGTGGTAGAAGAACGTCGCTCTCGGCATGCCTGCCGCATCCAAAAGGTATTGCAGACGATGCCGTGACTTGAGGATGACAATCGCCTGAACTTTCAGGCGTGTCCCTGATTCCTCAAGTCCCGCAATTTTTTTAGATA
>NZ_JAKRNE010000039.1 GCF_022347205.1 Corynebacterium sp. ACRPO
TCGCGGCCGGGCAAATTTAACTTCAGAGTTTTCTACCGGATCGATGTAATGAGACATTAGTGCTGGTTAGACCGGAACTATCTCATAAGACATGCGGAACGATGTCTCCGAACCAGACACCGCCCCGGGCACCCTGAGCAGTTGAACAAACTGCGACACCGGAGGTAACAAACTCGAAAGGGTCCGTGACCTCCGGTTTTCCTAATTTTAGGCGTTGTCTTGGTCACCTGGGTGCGGTTGGGGGGGATCGACCTGGCGACTCAGATGAGGGGCCAAGTGTCGATGTAATTCCCAGACGAATTCGCGTTTGGTTTCGGACAGATTCCAGTCTTGCCTTAAAAACCTAAAACAGGTTATAACTCAGTCGGGGTATGGCAGTCTTAATGAAGCGTCCTGGGTTTAGTTCCGCTTCTTTTACGGCCCTGTGTTGATGGGCTGGGTGAGATAGTACTCGGTTTCTACTTCCTGTGGGGTGGCGTAGTGAAGTGCCCCGGGTTTTGTTCCTAGGCATTTGCCTTGATTTCTATTATTGCTTGCGGCGGGTGCTGGTCCCAAAATTCGGTTTCCACTTCGACCGGGGTTCGGTATCCCAAGCTTTGGTGAAGCCTCGTCTCGTTCCACCATGACACCCACTCAAACGTCGCGATTTCCACCTCGACAACCTCATCCCACCTGCGAGTATGGATCAGCTCGTTTTTGTAGGAACCATTAACGTTTTCCGCCAGAGCATTGTCATAGGAATCCCCGACAGTTCCGGTGGAAGCGGCAATCCCGTGCTGGGCAAGAGAGCGTGATGCTCCTATGTTGTGTCAAGCTGATTTGAGAAGTTCTTCATAAGCCAACCTCAACTCCGGCAAAGGGCGCTTGCCGGTTTCGATATCACTGATTCTCGCCGGGGCACACCCGA
>NZ_JAKRNE010000003.1 GCF_022347205.1 Corynebacterium sp. ACRPO
GCTTCTTTTCAATCGCATCAATCTTGGCCTTATCAGCCGGATCTCGTCGTGCCACAGTAGTCATTCTGGTCCATCTCCTCATGCGGGTTAGGTACCCACACACAAACCATCAGACACTCTCATTGGATAATCTCCTGCTAACTGGTCTGCCCAAAGATGTGAAGCGACTGCGTTATACAAGACAAACTCACTCAAGTCATCGCGGTATCGCATACCAGCCCCCACCACTTCATACCCAGCAAAAGCCAACCCAGCCTCGAAATCAACCTCGACGGCTATGACAGTATCGATGGCTAATTCATGACGCACAATAGCAACAACCGTGAACTGGGGTTCTTTCCAGGTTCCTTCGTGAAAGTAACGGTTGTCCGAGGCAGTGAAACTATCAAGACGCGGAGCCAAATATTCTTCGATCTTTGAAAGATCTAGCTCTGCAATACCGATGCCCTCGGACGCGCTAGGCTTGCCTGTCATGACCTGACCATAACACCTCGCTATTGCCAACAGAACGCGTTACAGCAACGCAACTGGGATGAATGTCCGCATCGAGTTTGCGGCGACACAGAACCTTTCGGCGAAGCGCAATGGGCAGTCAGTGCCCAGAATTAAACCTCCTTAGCTCAAGAATGACTCAAGGTTCTCTGAGCTAAGGAGGCTAATGCCACTTGGGAAAGGCGTCCTCAAAACGCAAAGGAAGCTTTACTCCAAATCGTCGTGGGCAACGAGGCGTCGTGCAGCCTCGGTGATGGTGCCCGACAGGGACGGGTATACGGCGAAGGAATCGGCCAGCTGGTTCACGGTGAGCTGGTTCGTCACGGCCATGGCAATGGGCAGAATGAGCTCGGAGGCGGTCGGCGCAACGATGACGCCACCGATAACGCGGCCAGAGGTGGCGCGGCAGAAGAGCTTGACAAAGCCGTGCTGCAGGGAACGCATCTTGGCTCGCGGGTTGGTATTGAGCGGCATGGTGATGGTGCGGGCGGCGACTTCGCCGGCCTCAATCTCTGCCTGGGTGAAACCGACGGCGGCGATTTCCGGACGGGTGAAGACGGCGTTGGCCACGGTCTTCAGGCGCAGCGGGGAAACGCCCTCACCCAGTGCGTGGTACATGGCTACGCGGCCCTGCATTGCGGCGACGGACGCCAATGGGAAGAGGTCAGAGCAGTCGCCAGCGGCGTAGATGCCGGCAATATTGGTGCGGGAGACGCGGTCGACCTGAATGTGGCCGGACTTGGCGGTTTCCACGCCGACATTCTCCAGCTTGAGGTCCTGGGTATTCGGGACAGAGCCGATGGACATGATGACGTGGGAGCCGGTGATTTCGCGGCCGTCCTGCGTGGTGACCAGGACGTTGCCATCCTCGGTGCGGTTGACGGTTTCCACGCGGCAGTTCTTTTCCAGTTCCACGCCGCGCTCGCTCAGCACGGTCTCGAGGACGTCGGCCGCATCGGCGTCGTCATGCGGCAAAATACGGTCGCGGGAGGCAACCATAGTGACCTTCACACCCAGCTCTGCAAAGGCGGAGACGAACTCCGCACCGGTCACACCAGAACCGACGACGATGAGGTGCTCCGGCAGCTCGGTGAGGTTATAAACCTGCTGCCAGGTAAGGATGCGCTCACCATCCGGCTGAGCGCCAGGGAGAATGCGAGGGGTGGCGCCGGTAGCTACCAAGACGAGGTCTGCGTTAATGGTTTCTTCGTGGCCGTCCTCGTTGAATACGGCAGTGACCTTATGGCCGCCGAAGGCATCGGCTTCCTGATCCTCTGGGAAGTAGCCGCGGCCATCGATAACGCGGGCGCCCAAGGATTCCACGGTGGCGCGAATATCGGAAGACTGCTTGCTTGCCAGGTCCTGCACGCGCTTATTGAGCGCGGTCAGGGATAGGTCGGCCTGGCCAATGCCCTGGTTAAGTTCCATGTCCTCGGCACGGCGCAGGTCGGTCTTAATATTGGCGCCGGCGATGAAAGACTTGGAAGGAACGCAGTCCAAGATAACGCTGTTACCGCCCATGCCTTGGTCTTCAATAATGGTGATTTCTGCACCATATTTGGCGCCTGCCAACGCGGCCTCATAGCCGGCCGGGCCGCCGCCGATGATGACGATTCGCTTGGTCTGGTTCAACACGCACATGCTCCTTTATCGGCTCCACTTTAAAAGTCGCTTACGAGTCTAACGTGTAGGACCTTAAAGCGCGTTAGTCTGTCTCCGCATTCTCGCCTATGAACTGCTCAACCACGGCGCCAAAGAGTTTGATGCCCACGCCGATGGCCCTCTCGTCGACGATAAGATCGCCCATGTGCAGGTCATGCTGCTCGCCTTCGCCGGACCAGCAGCCCAGCCGCGCCATGGAACCAGGGACCTTTTCCAGGTACCAAGAAAAGTCTTCGCCACCGGAGGACTGCGGGGCTTGCACGACGGCCTGCGGGTCGATGGATTGGGCGGCGGAGGCAAGCAGGGCGGTTGCGACGTCGTCGTTAAGCACTGGCGGAACACCGCGGTTGTAGGTCAGCTCATGCTCAACGCCAACCGGCGCGAGGATCTGTTCCACCAGCTCGGTAAAGAGGCTTTGCATATCGCGCCAGATGCCAATATCGGCCGTGCGCATGGTGCCGGTCAGGCTGCCGGTCTCCGGAATGGCATTGGGCGCGTAGCCCGAATTCACCTGGCCAAAGACCAAAACGGTGCCGGTGCGCGGGTCAACCCGGCGCGAGAGCAGCGCGGGTAGCTCGGTGATGACCTTGCCCAAGGCGTAGATGACGTCGGCGGAAAGGTGCGGGCGGGAAGTATGTCCGCCTGGGCCCTTGATATTGAGCTCCACCACGTCGGTAGCAGAAGTGATCGCCCCGGCACGGATACCGATGCGCCCCACGCGCAGCTTGGGCTCGGCGTGGATGGCAAAAATGGAATGCACACCTTCCAGCGCGCCCCATTCAATAACGTCGGTCGCACCGCCGACCCAGACCTCTTCGGCCGGTTGGAAGATGACGCGAATGCCCAGCGGAAGATCGTGGACGCGTTGGAAATCCGCCAATGCGCAAGCCAGACCGAGCGCCACGGTGGTGTGCACGTCGTGGCCGCAGGCATGCATCTTTCCGGGAACTTCGGAGGTATATTCCAAGCCAGTGACCTCCGTGACTGGCAAGGCGTCGATATCGGCGCGGAAGGCCAGCCGGCCTAGCTCCGTATCAGGCCCGATATCTACCATAAGGCCGGTCTGTGGAAAGCGCTGTGGCTGCAAGCCATAGTCCTGCAAGACGGTGGCCAGGAAATTGGTGGTTTCCACCTCGTGGTTCGCGGTTTCCGGGTGGCGGTGGATATGGCGCCGCCACGCGATGACCTCCGCACGGTGGGCATTGAACCACTCGTTGATGAATTCCGAGATCATCCGCGTGCCTTCCCTGTCGTTGAAATACGTCTGGGTGCAAAGTCTACAACTAGACCATGCGGTTCAGTAACTCAGGTGGTGATGCGGGGTGCGCTAGTTCAGGGCGCCGTTCCACGTGGCGGCAAACCGACGCCGGTCCACATAGCCTTGTGGGAAGGGCGCGACGTCCTCGGCAACGGCCACCGCGGAATCGGTCAAATGCCCTTCCACCACGTCCCCACCAGCCGGCAGCAACACCGCTGGCGGGATTTCTAGGGCCAAGGCCAGCTTATATACCGTAGACAGCTGCGGATCGGCCATGGCGTGCACGCCATTCTCGTTGCGCTCCAGATTGGAAATTTGGCTGCGAGAGACCCCAGAAATCTCCGCCAGCGCCTGCTGCGAAATCCCCCGACGCTGTCGCACCCGCCGCAATTGTTGCGAAAATCCGTGGCCGTAGCTCGACCACATTAGATGAATGAAACTCATATTCTCCCCCTGGAAAGTGCGGTCGCCTTTCCAGGGAGAAGATTACCTTAAAGGTCGATATTGCGCGGACCGTAGAGGCGGTCGCCGGCATCGCCCAAGCCCGGAACGATATAAGCATCCTCGTTGAGCGAAGGATCGATAGCGGCGGTGACTAGGCGCACCGGCAGATCGGATTCAGCCAGCGCATCCACACCCGGCTGCGCCGAGACCATGCAGATGGCGGTGATATCGGTGGCGCCGCGGCCAGCGAGCAGGCGCAATGCGTGCAGCAGGGAACCACCGGTGGCCAGCATTGGATCCACCACGAAAACCGTACGGCCGGTCAGGTCCTCCGGCAATGCCTCCAGGTACGGCACCGGCTCGTGCGTCTCTTCGTTGCGGGCCATGCCAATGAAGCCGACCTGCGCATCCGGAATCATAGACAGGGCCGGGTCCACCATGCCCAGCCCGGCGCGGATGATCGGCACGATGATGGGCGGGTCCTGCAGGCGGGTTCCCTGTGCGGTAGAAACCGGGGTGGCGCAGTCGAAGTTCTCCACGGCAAGGTCGCGGGATGCTTCATAGACAAGCATGGCGCCCAAGTCTTTCAGGGCGGCGCGGAAAGCGGAGTTATCGCTGCGCGCATCGCGCATGAGGGTAAGGCGGGAGGCGGCAAGCGGGTGGTCTACTACGTGGATGTCCATGACCACCACTTTAAACTTTTTGGGAACCAAATGGGCCATCGGGCAGTCCAATAGGGCATGAGACCTTTCACGATCGATACTGACTATGCCCGCCACCTCGCCCGCGACCTGCACGCCCAGTCCCAAGTGGAGAATCCGCCCCATCCAATTTTGCCTGAAGATTCCGCATTCACAGCTTTCAATGAGGCCGTGCATGCCGCGCTCGATAATGTGGGCGCGCGCATGAGCGTGCTGCGCAACGATATGGGGCAGGTTGCCCACTCCGGTTTCCAGATGTCGCGCGAAGCAGAAGACACCGATGCCTCACTAGGCCAGCACCTTGGGGCGGCGATGTAGATGCTCGATACCGCGCTCAAGCAGATTGCCACCATGCAACCGGCACAACTTCCGGAAGTTGAGCTTCCTCGCGTGCCGGATCTCTCCGCCGCCGAGCCTTTGGCCGCTATCGCCCACGGCAATCCCGCTCCCCTACTCGAATCGGCGAAAACTATCGATCTCGATAATGCAACCATCTCTGCCGCGCTCAGCCAGGCCCGCACCTTGGTAGCAGGCACCATCCGGGATCTAGTGGGCATCGCCACGCAGCTGGTGCGCCAGGCCCTGCCTACCGCGCTGGGTTTCCTGTCGCTGGATCCATCGGCGCGTGCCGCCGCTCTGGCTCAGCTTCGCGCGCTTATCTCCCAGCACTTGGGCATGGCCACTGCCCGCGTGCAGCGCTTGATGGGCGATCTCAGCGCGGCCGCTCAGTCCTTGCAGCCGGTAGCGCAGCGGCCGGTGCACTCCGCGCTTGCCGACGCCCCCTTAAGCCCCACCGGTGCCCAGCACTCCGCCGCTCTTCCAGAACAATCCGCGGCGGGCGCTGGTGCCGGCGCCGATGCTGCCGCACACGACGCGCCTTCTCCCCCGCCCGCACCTGAGCCTTCTGCCGAGGGTGATTCGGCCGCCGGGCAGGCCGCGGTCGCCGCGGCGAAGAGCCAAGTGGGACAGCCCTACGTGTGGGGCGGCACCGGAAACGGCGGCTTCGATTGCTCGGGCCTTACCCAATGGGCTTATTCGCAGGCCGGGGTGGACTTGCCGCGCACGGCGGACCAGCAGGCGGTTGGTCAGCAGGTCAGCGCGGATCAATTGCAGCCCGGTGACCTAGTGGTATGGGATGGGCACGTGGCAATGTATTCCGGCAATGGCGAAATCGTGGAGGCCGGAGACCCGGTGCAAACCAACCCGCTGCGCACCACAAATATGGGTATGCAATTCAAAGGCTTTTGGCGGCCCACGGCCTAAGGCCGGTGCGGCCTCGCGCGCTGCTTAGGGCGTTGGGTAGACTAAAACGCCATGAGCACCCGCGCAATTGTACCTGTAAAGCTCTCGCTGACCGAGGGCGATTTTTATACCCTCTGGGCACCCAAGTGGCGCCAACATGGCTCCGAGTGGCAGGCCTTTTTGGGCGACGACGAGGCCGTCCTAGCCTTTAACTCACCCGCCGAGCTGCTGTGCTTCGTGGAGTCTGACACTAAGCACGATTTGCTGGACCACCCGCAGTGGGACCAGTTTGCTGGCCGCGATGCGGACCGCGTTACCCCGGCCGAGCGCGATGAGTATGACCTCATCGGCATGCCGGAGGCGCTGGCTGGTCGCCCGAGCCACCGGAACGTATCCACGGTGGCCCGCAACCTGGAGATGGCCTCTGCGCTTGCCGACGTCGCCGGTGCAGAGCACACCACCATCTTCTTCGCCTCCCACTCCATCCTGCGCAATGTCTCTCGCGGCGCCGACCACTACTCCGGCGAACAGGGCATGAGCGAGTGGTCCGGCGTGGGCCACGTCATCGCCGGCAACTGGAAGAAGGTCATCGAGGACCTGGATGAGCACGTCCGCGTGGTCTCCAGCGATGACTTTGATGCGGCCAAGGTTTCCGATGCCAAGGAGCGCATCTCTTCTGCTGCTGCCGCCTCCGCTGCAGCGGCCAAGGAAGCCGAGGAAAAGCGCAAGGCCGCCGCCGAGGCCGCTGACCCGTACGATAACTCCCCGTGGGCCGCGGCCGGCATCGATCCCATCAAGATCACCGCGCAGTCCAAGTCCGTCTACACCCTGCGCACCTACCTGGACCGCAAGCCCATCTTCTTGGGCAAGTGGGGCGAGATCTTCACCTTCGATTCCCCGAAGACCCTCGTGCGCTGGATCATGGACAACGATGACCACGACCTGGCACGCGTATCCACCTGGGAAGAGGTTGTCGCCGCCGCTAATGCCGGCGAGCTAGAAGTTCAGGTCCACCCGGATAACCAGTACTCCTTCAACGGCATCGTGCGCGATATCGAAAAGGGCCCAGAGGCCGTCGATTCCGATCAGATGGCGCGCTGCTATGAGGTATGCGCCGATGCTGCCGACTGGGCCGGGGACGATTCCATTAACTCCTATATGCTGGCCAACCCGCGCCTGCAGGACTACTTGGGCTACATGCTCGGCTCCACCGAGCACGCCGGCTACGTACCGTCCAAGCCATATAACGAGCACGCCGAGTCTTGGAAGGGCTTGGAGGATATGCTCATCAAGCGCTTCTCTAAGTTCTAAACCCACACGGTTCGCACGACCCCGGCCGCGCGTAGCACATCAGCCGCCCCCGCCATTGTCCCACTGCACAGCAGCTGGACGGTGAGGGGGCGGCTTTTGTGTCTAGTCGCTGCGTGCTTCTTCCTCTTGGCGTCGGGTCCGGTCGCGCATGTATTTATCGAAAATCAGCCACACTATCCCCAAACTGAGTCCAATAATGGAGCGGCCTAGAGTCCCTATTCCAAAGACTCCGCCCAGAATCAGACCGAGAACAATCACGCTGGCGAAAGTTACGACCCACGACACGTGCGTGTTGTATTTCATCGCTCGTGCTCCCTTAGTACGTGACTTTAGAGGTGGCGGCGAAGGTGGTCAATGAGGGCGTCGATAAGCTCGCGCGATTGTGGCGCCTTGGGTTTAATCTGGTCGAAGCCGTGGTAGGCGCCGGCCCACACGTCGAGGGTGGTATCCACGCCGGCTGCGTCGAGGGCTTGGGCAAAGGCCACGGATTCATCGCAGAAGAGGTCGATGCCGCCCACCCCGATCCACGTCGGCGGCAAGCCGGAAAGATCACTGCGCGTGGCTGGCGAAGCATAAGGCGGCAGGTCAACATCCAAGTGGTCATCTCCCAGGTACATGGACCACGCGCCGCGGTTCGGGCCCGCCGTCCAGATGAATTGGCCCACCGCACCGGACTTATCCGTGGTGCGGTGATCCAGCATGGGATAGACCAAGCCGAGCGCGCGGACCGGATGGCCCTCATCAAAGGCACGCTGCACCAGACCCGCGGCGAGGCCGCCGCCGGCGCTATCGCCAGCGACCGCGATGCGCGAGGTATCCCCGCCCAGCTTATCGCCGTGTTCTTGCACCCAACGCAGCGCGGCGTAGCACTCATCATGGTCCGCGGGGAACGGCTCCTGGGTGGATTTGTGGTAGCGCGGGGCCACCACGATGGCACCGAGCTCGGACGCCATGCGGGCATTCTGCGGGTCATACATGGCCGGGCCGCCGATGAGATGGCCGCCGCCGTGCGTCCACACCACCACGGGGCGCGGCCCAGCGGTGGCTGTGCCCTGGGAATCGCCGCGTGGGGTAAGCACGCGGGCGCTAAAGGCGTGGCCATCGAAGGAAGCGGAGAACTCCGTAATATCCACCGCGTGCCGCACCGGACGGGAGAAATCGATGCTGGCAAAGAAGCGGCTGGCGCGGGCAAAGGTGGCGTCGGCAAGCAAATGCATCGGCAGGTACAGAACCGGGCTGCGCAGGCCCGGTGCCACCTCACGCAGGTACGGCCGGCGGCTGAGCGCATACGCCGCCATGCCCGCGGCCCCGGCCACTCCTGTCAGGGCAGTCCCGGCCTTGAGGATTCGCGGGATGCGCATTTAGAAATCGCGCAGAATGCGCTGTGCCAGCGGCTCAGAGGAAGCCGGGTTCTGGCCGGTGTACAGGTTGCGATCCACGATGACGTTCGGGGACATCGGATCGGTCTCCTGGTAATCCGCGCCGAGCTCGCGCAGGCGGGTCTCCAATGCCCACTTAGCGGCGGCGACCATCTCCTCGCCTTCCTCGGCATTGCTAAAGGCGGTCATCTTGTAGCCTTTGAACGGCCAATTTTCGTTATCCAATGCCAATAGCGCGGCTGGGGCGTGGCAAACGAGGCCGAGCGCGCGGCCGGAATCCATACGCGCCTGAATCAACTTGGCAGAATCCTGATCGTAGGCAAGATCCTCCATCGGCCCGTGGCCGCCTGGGTAGAAAATGAGGTCATAGTCTTCCTCATTGACATCGGCCAGGTTCATCGGGTTCTCCAGCGCTACGCCTAACTCTGCCAGGTAATTTTCCTGCGCCATGCGCACGTTATCGGGCAGCACCTCCAGGCTGTACTCATCTACGACGGGAGCCTTCGCCCCCGGGGTGGCGAAGTGGATATCCCAGCCTGCGCCCTGGAAGACGCGGTGCGGGGCAATAAGCTCCTCGGCCCAATAGCCGGTCGGGCGCTTGGTGCCATCGGCCAGTGTCCATTCCTCAGCAGCGGTAACAACAAAAAGTACGGAAGGCATGTAATTCTCCTTTAATCGTTTCTATTCTTCAGCGGCGTCTGCAGCATCTGCGAGGGACCCTTCCGTGTCCGGGCCAGCAAGCTCCGGATCAGATAGTTCCTCGTATGCTGGCAAGATAACCGTTTCTAGCAGATGCTGCCGTAATTCCTGGTCAGCGAAGGAATTCTCCACCGCTTTGACGGTAAGATCGAAAAATTCCTCCAGCCCGTAGCCAAAAGTCTCACTCAGCGCAAGGAACTGCTTGGTCAAGGTAGTCGCGCCCGAGGAAATGGTGCAGGTAAAACCCAACTGTTGCAGCAGTGGCAGTGGGTGGTCGGTCAGCTCCTCGGCCTCCTCTAGTGGGGTAAAGACCAGGGGAATATGACGGTCGCGGATGTAGCCAGAGGCCTTACCCGGTACGATGCCTTCAATATTCGCAGTGAAGTCATCGATCATATTCACCGGGTGGATAAGGCGGTTCACGCCGGCCTGGACGGCGCGCTCTACTTCTGCAAAGTCCTCGCCCACGTGAATCTGGGTGGGCAGGTATGCGGCGCGGAAGTCTGCGGCCGCGTCCGCTTGGTCCTGGGGCAGGTTGTAGCCCACCACGGGGGCGTCGTCAGGCACTACTGCCTCAGGGGCCGTGCCGGCCAGCACAATGCGGGAGTCGAGGGAAGGAATGCGGGCTGCACCGGCGGCTTCGACAACCGCGGTAGTGTCTAGGCCGATCTCTGCTGGATCCAGGTGCAGTTCCGCATAGACCACACCATCGGCGGCCAAGGCTTCGTAGCGCTCACGGATGGTCGCGGTAAGTTCCTCCGGCGCGGTGGCCGTGGAGTTAATGGTCTCAAAGAGGGAGACCTTAGGCAGCTTGGCCACCAGGTCGGCGGCGGAGTCCTTGTTTTCAGGGCTAATCAAAGGCGCGTCATGCATGCGTCCCATCGTAGGCACGGGCCTAAGATGTGTCATGTCATGAAAAGAATTATCGCTAGTTCCCTCGTTACCGTCCTGCTCAGCGGCGCACCGCTCACGCTGGCGGAAGAGCCGGAAACTCCTACCACCACGCGCACCACCGCCCCGGATACCGATAAGTGCCCGCACGCCGAGCGCCCGGAAAAGGCCACCACCACCTCGGAGCGCTTGGCCCCTGGGCAAGCCTCACCCACCCCGCTGCCACCGGTGGACAGCGATGAGCCCTGCGGCACCACCCTGCCCGAAGGGTTCAAGGTGGATAAAGATGTGGTAGCTGCGGCGTGGATGGTCTCCGATATCGACACCGGCGAAATCATCGCGATGAAGGACCCTAACGGCCGCTACCGGCCGGCCTCCATCATCAAGGCACTGCTGGCGCTGGTGGTCATCGACGAACTGGATCTGCACCAGAAGGTCGAGGTGGGCGAAGAATCGGCGCAGATTGATGGCTCGGCGGTAGGCATCGGCCCGGGCGGCACGTACACGGTGGAACAGCTTTTGCAGGGCTTGCTCATGGCCTCTGGCAACGATGCCGCGCACGCCCTGGCGCAGGAATTGGGCGGCGACGAGGCCACGCTGCGCAAGGTCAATGACAAGGCGGCCGAGATCGGCACGAATTCCACTTATGCGGCCAGCTACTCCGGGCTCGATGCCCCGGGCATGTCTACCTCGGCCGAGGATATTTCCCGCATTTACCGCGCGGCTTTCCATAACCCGACCTTCGCGCGGATTGTGGATACGGAGTCCGTGGAGTTCCCCGGCTGGGGCGACCTTGATGGTTACCAATTAGGCAACGATAACGGGCTCTTCCTCAATGATCCGGACGGCATTGGTGGCAAGACGGGCTTTACCGATGACGCGCACCATACCTTCGTCGGCGCGCTCGACCGCCATGGCCGGCGGCTGCAGGCGGTGCTGCTCGATACCACCGTGGAGCACGGCCCGCGCGCGTGGGAGCAGGCCCAGAAGCTGCTGCACGAGGCCTATAAGGTGCATCCCGGGGATGGTGTAGGGCATTTGCTTGCCGACGCCCATTCCGACGCCAACTCCCCTGCGTCCCCTGCGGCAACGCCGGCGCCCGATGCCCAGGCGCAATCCGCGAACTCTTCCTTGGACGGGGTGCAGGGCTGGCTCGGCTGGGTTATCGCCGGCGCCGTAGTGTTGCTGGCTATGTGCGTGGGTGCTTTTTCACTACTTCGGCGTTAGCCCACTCATCGTGGGTGCCGCGGCGGTTATTCTTCTCCGAAATGGTGAAGGTATGCACGCCGGCGCCCACCCAGCTGGCGAACGTACCGGGGCCCGGCACGATATTGACTAGGCGCCACCACTGGCGCTTAGCGGACTGGGTGAGGCTAAGCCGCTCTTTGGTGTCGACATCGCGCACCGTGTAGCCCATCAGCAGCTTGGCCGGGCTGGCGCCGAGCCAACACTCGGTGCCCAAAACATAGAGCAGCAAGAGAATGGCGCCGCCAATAAACGTCGAAAGCTCATCCACACCGCCGGAGAGCAGCGCGACGCCGAAGCTACCGCTGATGAGTGAGAAAAAGAATAGGTCCAAAATGGCCATGCCGATGCGCGCATCTTGACCGGCGCGCTGGCTAATTTCGGCCGCTGGGTGTTGTAGCAGCGGTGCGGGGACGGCCGCGTTCGCCGTTGCCGGCGGGAATGGATTGTGCTGCGGGTCAAAGGGATTACGCGAATAGGGCGACCCATAGGGGCTCGCGGTCTGCGCAGATCGTGGTTCTTGCTGAGCATGACGGCCTGGCGCCGCCGCCTGACCGGGCTGGAAAGACTGAGCCTGCTGCTGGGACTGCTGTGGCCGCGGGTTCCACTGTCCTACCGCGCCCAGCTGCCCTAGGTCTCCCCAGGTGGGGCGCACTCCCGCCGCGCACGCCTTATCGTATTCCGCCCGCTTGGCAGCAGAGCCCAAGACGCTGGCAGCGATGCGCAGCTGCGCGCGCCGCGGATCTTCAATGTCTTGGCCTTGCTGCTCTAGCGATAAATCCTTGGACTCCAGTAAGACTAAGAGTTCCCGCTCGCCATCGCGGCGGTCTAGTCCCCATTCTTCATAAAGATTCGGTGCGATGTCATTGGCGTTCATAATGATTCATCCTAAAGCTAAACGACCGCTGCGTCCTCACCCCTAAGGAGGAGATTTTACTTACGGCGCAACAAGCTCCATGCGCCCACGGCCGCAGCACCCAATGCGGCACCGACGCCGAAGGTCGCACCTGCAGGCGCGCCTTCCTTGACCTCGTTGCGGACGCGAATAACGGCCGGCTCTGGGACCGGCGGGTGAGCGTACTTCAGGGACTCGGCGGTGGTGGCGGTCCACGCGGAGACGTACAGCACCACGCGCCAAATCAGATACATGACCACCATGAGCACGATGACGGGGCCGAAGACCGCGCCGGCAGGGCTGCCGGTAGCAGAGGACATGATGAGCGTGGACAGCTGCTTGAGCAGCTCAAAAGCCACGGCACCAATGGCCGCGCCGATAAGGCCGGACTTCTTCGGCACCTTGGTGCGCGGCAGGATCATAATCAGCCACCACATGACGATGAGGTTGGCCAGAAGGCCCACTGCCAAGCCGACAAAGAAAATAACCGAGTCCATGCCCGGGAAGGACTCGATTCCTACGCGCTCAAAGATTTTCTGGGTAAGGCCGGAGGACCCGGCGGCGGTGACGCCAAAGGCGATGAGGAATGCCACGATAAGGCCAATGAGGCCCACCAGGTCAGACAACTTCTTCTTCAAGAAGGAACCGCCCTCGTTGGCATCGATGCCCCACATGGCCGAGATACCGATGCGCAGGTTATTCATCCATCCCAGGCCGGACCACAGGGTGGTCAAACCACCGATACCGAACATGGCGCCGCGTTGGTCAATGGCGGTATCGAGGATTTTGTTAACCGTATCGCCCATATCGCCATCGATAGAACTGGTGATATGGGATTGCAGATCATTGAGCAGGTCCTCGCGGTTAGCCAAGACGGCGGCGACGGTGGCCACGATCAGCATGGCAAGCGGGAAGATGGAGAGCACCGAATAATAGGTGATGCCGGCGGCAAACTGGTTGCCGCCTTCGGCACCGTAGCGCTCGTTCATGCGCATGAGGTGGTCAACGAATCCGGACTTGGAGCGAATCTTATCTACCGCACCGGGATCGTCGGCATTGGCGCGTTCGATGCCGTAGTGGTCCGTCTTCTTCGAGGAGGATTGCGTGGTGGTAGGCACGTGCTTCCCTTCTTGCTCGCACAGTTTTTATCCCACCTAGAGTAACTGGCAAACCCCCACTTGTCCCTTTGTGGGGTGGGGCACGGGGGAAGCGGCCGCTTGCTACTTGCGCAGGCGGGGAAGGAAGCCGACCTTTTCATAAACGGCGTCGACAAGCGGCTGCGCAATCTCTTGCGCCGTCTCCGCGCCCTGCGCCAGGATGCGCTCGAGCTCGCCGCGGTCCGCCATCAACTCGTCATAGCGCGCCTTGAGCGGAGTGGTAAATTCCTGCAGCGCGTCGGCGGTATCGACCTTGAGGTGGCCGTAGCCCTGGCCGGCGTACTTTTCCACCAAGGAATCGATGGATTCACCGGTGAGCGCAGACTGGATGACCAGCAGGTTGGACACACCCGGCTGGTTATCGCGGTCGAAGGCCACCGAGCCCAAGTCATCCGTCACGGCGGACTTGATGCGCTTAGCCGAGGTCTTCGGCGCATCGAGCAGGTTGACCAGTCCCTTCGGGTTAGCGCCAGACTTGGACATCTTGGACGTCGGCTCCTGCAGGTCATAAATCTTTGCCGCACCCTCCGGGATGAATGGCTCCGGTACCTTGAAGGTCTCGCCGTACTTATTGTTGAAGCGCTCGGCCAGGTTGCGGGTCAGCTCCAGGTGCTGGCGCTGATCCTCGCCCACCGGCACATAATCCGGCGAGTAGAGCAAGATATCGGAGGCCATGAGGATCGGGTAGGTAAATAGGCCCACCGAGGTGCGATCCGAGCCCTGCTTGGCGGACTTATCCTTGAACTGGGTCATGCGGGAGGCCTCGCCAAAGCCGGTGAGGCACTGCAGTACCCAGGTCAGCTCCGCGTGGGCGGGCACGTGCGACTGCACGAAGAGCGTGGACTTTTCCGGGTCAATGCCCAAGGCAATGAGCTGTGCGGCACCCGCGATGGTGCGGTTGCGCAGCTCCTCCGGATTTTGCTCCACGGTGATCGCGTGCAGGTCAGGGATGAAGTAGAAGGCGTCATAGCCGTCCTGCAGGTCAATCCACTGCTTGAGCGCTCCCAGGTAATTACCCAGGTGATAGGAATCAGCGGTGGGTTGGATACCGGACAGGACGCGGGAAACGGTGGAATTGTCTGCAGTCATGGTGCCTTATCCTACCCCCTAGCCTCGCCGCGCGGTTCACATCCTTCCCCGGCGCCGCCTGAGCGAAGGATCGAAAAATCCCCTGCCCGATTAGGCAGGGGATGCGGCGCAAGGATGTTAGAGCTTGCGGGAGGTGGGGCTGACTACGTCCATCAGGATGGCCCAACCGGATACCATCAGCGCGCCGCCCACGCCCATGAGCACGATGGGGCCGAGGAAAGCGAAGGACGGACCAACAACGGTCCACCACCAGATGCTCAGGCCGAGGATTACAGCGCCGAGGACGAAAGAAATAATTGCGCGAGCCATGAACTTTCTCCGTTGCAGATTACTGAATTTTTTGACCTACCCATAGTAGCACTACTGCTTGTGTTTGGGTGCCTTGCGCTTGCCGACGTCCCCCTTATTGAAGCTCCACTGCTGCTCCACGTTTACTCCCCGTGCCCCTGGCGAGTGCCGGCCGCTCGGCCGCGTAATCGACTGCCGCTTCGGCCGGCGCGCGATGCGGTTGCTCGACATATCGCTGTAGTCCGTTCCTTCGGTCGCGGTAGAAAACGCTCGAGACTTGTTCCTGAAGGTGCGGCTCAAGGGTCGGCTAAGCGGCCGGGTCAGCGGGCGCGTGATCGGGCTGGCATAGCGCGTGGCCGCACCCGCCTTGCGCTTGGCCTTGCGGGCGCCATCGCGCACGATGCGCGCGGACAAACGCAGTCGCGGGTCCATCTGCTGCTCGGCATCGCGATATTCAAAGACGGGCAGGCCTTTCTTGAAGTAGATCGCGGCCAAGCGGGCAATAAAGCACACGGAGGCGGTGATAATCGCGGTCGGTTCCTCGGCCAGGCCACTGTGGTACAGCGCCATAAATAGCGCCGCGGCCAACAGCGAGATGGCGGCATAATACTCGCCGGAAAAGACCAGTGGGATGCGATCTGAAAGCAGGTCACGCAGCACGCCACCAAAGACGCCAGAAATCACCGCAGACACCGAGGTAATGATGAACCCGTGGCCCAAGTGGACCGCGATTTGGGTGCCCAGCACCGAAAAGACCGCAAGCCCCAGCGCATCCAGGATGAGGAAGAGGTGGCGGAAGTAGTGCATGAGGAAGGACATGCCCACCGTCACCACAGCCGCCACGATGACGATCACCAAATAGATGGGGTGCTCAACCCAGGTAAAGGGAGGATCATCGAGGATCATATCGCGCACCGTGCCGCCGCCCAGCGCCGTCATGGAGGCGATCATGGTGACGCCAAAAAGGTCGAGCTTTTGGCGGCCGGCGGACAATGCGGCGGTCATGGACTCGGCCGTAATACCAACTACATACAGGACGCTAAATAGTGGCGTCATCAGCGGTACTCCACCAGCAGTGGGGAATGGTCGGACCAGCGCTGCTCCACGGTAGGAGCTTTATCCACCCAGGTGCGCTGCGCGCGCTCCAGCATCGGGCGGGTGGCCGCCTGGTAATCGATGCGCCACCCGGCGTTGTTATTAAACGCCTGGCCGCGGTAGGTCCACCAGGTATAAGGACCATCTTCGTCCGGGTGCAGGCGGCGGGCGACGTCGAACCACTGCGGATCTGCGGCCGGGGACCACGGCTCGCCGCCGGCGTACTCGACCACACCCTGCCACTGACCCAGGTTCTTCTTTTCCTGCGGCTTGTCATCCGGGAACGCGCCAAAGACGTGATCCATGAAGGCGCGCTCCTCCGGCAGGTGGCCGGCCTTCTTTTCGTTGGCCTTATTATTTTTCAGGTCCTGGGCGCGGTGGCAGATATTCCAGTCGCCGCCGATGACCATGTCGGCGGGGCTGCCATCGGAGTTCGTCCGCGCCGCGTTCTTCGCCAGAATTTCCTGGAACTCGTCCAAGAAGCGGTACTTTTCATCCAACTTCGGCGAACCGGTATCGCCGGAAGGCAAGTACAAGGAGGCGACGCGAATATCGCGGGTGGTAGCCGCAATCCAGCGGCCGGCGTCGCTAAAGGAGCCGAAGCCCACTTCGACGTCGGCAAGCGGGGTGCGAGACAGGATACCGACGCCGGCGCGGCCCTTTGCGGCGGCGTCGGCAAGCGCCAAGTGCCATCCCGCCTCTAGGGCCGGGGCCAAGGCCTTTTCGGCCTGCTCCGGGGTTGCGCGCACCTCTTGCATGAGCACGATTTCGGCCGGAGTCTCCTCTAGCCAGGCGTTCATACCGGGGTTATTTTCATTGCGCTGCTTGCACGCAGCGCGGATTCCGTTGACGTTAACGCTCGCGATGGTAAGGGTCATGCCAACAGCATATCGGTATGCCTAGGCGCGGCGAGCAAGACGCTTTTTATCCCACATCGTTGCAGCCCACACCAGGCAACCCGCAGCCGCCAGGGCCGCACCGGCCAGCGCCGGGGCGGAGTAGCCCAAGCCGGCACCCACGACGGCGCCGCCAATGGTCGCACCGGCCGCATTCGCGATGTTGAGCGCGGACTGGTTCAGGGCTGCGGCCAGAGTCTGGGCGTCGCCAGCCACATGCACCAAGCGCAGCTGCAGCGAAGGAACCAAGGTGGAGCCCATAAACGCCACGCAGCCAAAGCACAAGGTAGCGGGGATGGCATGGCCGGAGAGGAAGTAGAAGGCCGTCAGGATAACGATGAGGCAGGCCAAGGCAAAGATAATGCCAAACTCCAGGTTGCGGTCAGCCAGCCAGCCGCCAAAGGCATTGCCGATGGTCATGCCGATGCCATAGGCCATGAGCACCACCCAGATGAGGCTCTGGTCCATGCCGGCGACCTCGGTCATGGTCCACGAAATATAGGTATAGACGGAGAACATGCCGCCAAAGCCGACCACGCCCATGATGATGGTGAACCACACCTGGCTGTTTTTGAACGCACCAAATTCGGTGCGGATATCGGTCTGCTTCATCTCCGTCATGTGCGGCATCAGGAAGAACAACGCAATGGCGGTGACAATGCCCAAGGCCACGACCACCAGGTAGGCCGCCTGCCAGCCCAGCGCGGAGCCGAGGGCTTGGGCGGCCGGCACACCAATCACCGTGGCGATGGCCAGGCCCATGCCCACATAAGCCATGGCTTTGCCGCGGCCGCCTGGGGGCGCCATGGATGCGGCAGAAAGGTTAGCCACGGAGAAATAAGCGCCGTGCGGCATGCCCGCAATAAAGCGCGCGACCATGAGGATGGCGTAGTTCGGTGCCAAGACCGAAAGGAGGTTACCCACCACGAGGAAGCCGATGAGCAGCAGGATGAGCCGGCGGCGCGGCAGCTTGCCGGTAAAAGCCGCAATCAACGGGGCACCGACCACCACGCCCATCGCATAGATGGTGATGAGCGTGGAGGCGTTTTCTTCCGAAACGCCAAAATCATCTGCAATAAGCGGCAGCAGGCCCATAGACACGAACTCCGTCGTGCCGATGGCAAACGCGCCCAGGGCCATGGCCACCATGACGATGGCGCGGCGACGGGCAGTAATCTCCGTTTGCAACGGCAGCGGGCGGCGGCGAACGCGGTGTTCGCGTGCGCTGCGCGGGCTTAGCTCATCGATGATTTTCATGGAGAGTGAGGGTACACCCCGTCTGCGCCGGTGGCATGCCCGCAGCGGGGGCTCGTGAATATCTCCACCCCTCCCGCGCATGGGTGACAGCGGCCACGCAACCCTTTTCAAGGGGCGGCAAATGGGGGATCACTTTCAGCAAACTGGCCCACATGCCGCCCACAAAATCGGTAATCTGGGCACTTGAACAATTTTCCAACGTTAATTAGGAGAATCATGGCAAAGATTACGTGGACCCGTACCGATGAGGCGCCGCTGCTGGCGACCTACTCCCTCAAGCCCATCGTGGAGGCCTTCGCTTCCACCGCTGGCATCGACGTGGAAACCCGCGATATCTCGCTGGCCGCCCGCATCGCCGCGCAGTTCCCGGAGCGCCTGACCGAGGAGCAGAAGGTCGAAGACGCCCTGGCCGAGCTGGGCAAGATGGCCAAGACCCCGGAAGCAAATATCATCAAGCTGCCGAATATTTCCGCTTCCCTGGTGCAGCTGAAGAAGGCCATCGCCGAGCTGCAGGCCGCAGGTTACGATCTGCCTGATTACCCGGATAATCCTTCCACCGAGGAAGAAAAGGACATCGCCGCCCGCTACGACTCCGTCAAGGGCTCCGCTGTTAACCCGGTGCTGCGCGAGGGCAATTCCGACCGCCGCGCACCGGAGGCCGTGAAGAACTTTGTGAAGAAGCACCCGCACCGCATGGGCGAGTGGTCCAAGGACTCCAAGACCAACGTTGCCACCATGGCGGACAACGACTTCCGCCACAATGAGAAGTCCGTCATTCTGGAAAACGAGGACACCCTGTCCATCGTCCTCAAGACCGCCGATGGCGAGCAGACCCTGCTGCCGGAGCTTCCGGTTCTCAAGGGTGAGGTCATCGACGGCACCTTCATGTCCGCCAAGGCCCTGGATGAGTTCCTCCTCGCACAGGTCAAGCGCGCCAAGGAAGAGGGCGTGCTCTTCTCCACCCACCTGAAGGCCACCATGATGAAGGTCTCTGACCCCATCCTCTTCGGCCACGTCGTCCGCGCCTTCTTCGCCGATGTTTATGACAAGTACGGCGAGGAGCTGCTGGCTGCCGGCCTCAACGGCGAGAACGGCCTGGGTGCTATCTACGAGGGCTTGAAGAACCTGGACAAGGGCGAAGAAATCAAGGCTGCTTTCGACGCCGCGCTTTCCGACGGCCCCGACCTCGCCATGGTCAACTCCCACAAGGGCATCACCAACCTGCACGTGCCTTCTGACGTCATTATTGACGCCTCCATGCCTGCCATGATCCGCACCTCTGGCCACATGTGGAATAAGAACGACGAGGAGCAGGACACCCTCGCCGTTATCCCGGATTCCTCCTACGCCGGCGTTTACCAGGCCGTTATCGAGGATTGCAAGGAAAACGGCGCCTTCGACCCGACCACCATGGGTACCGTGCCGAACGTTGGCCTCATGGCGCAGAAGGCCGAGGAGTACGGCTCCCACAACAAGACCTTCAAGATCCCGGCTGCGGGCACCGTTGAGGTTCGCAACTCCCAGGGCGAGGTTCTCATCTCCCACGACGTGGAGGAAGGCGATATCTGGCGCGCCTGCCAGACCAAGGACGCCCCGATCCAGGACTGGGTCAAGCTCGCCGTCAACCGCGCTCGCCTGTCCGGCATGAAGACCATCTTCTGGCTCGACCCAGAGCGCGGCCACGACCGCAACATCAAGTCCTTGGTGGAGAAGTACCTTAAGGACCACGACACCGAGGGCCTGGATATCTCCATCGAGGATCCGGTCACCGCTACCAAGACCTCCATCGAGCGCATCCGCCGCGGCGAGGACACCATCTCCGTGACCGGCAACGTGCTGCGTGACTACAACACGGACCTCTTCCCCATCCTCGAGCTGGGTACCTCCGCCAAGATGCTGTCTGTGGTTCCGCTCATGGCTGGCGGCGGCCTCTTCGAGACCGGTGCGGGCGGCTCCGCCCCGAAGCACGTCCAGCAGGTAGAGGAAGAAAACCACCTGCGCTGGGATTCCCTCGGCGAGTTCCTGGCGCTGGCCGAGTCCTTCCGCCACGAGAAGCAGACCAACGGCAACGAGAAGGCCGGCGTCCTGGCCGCCACCCTGGACAAGGCCACCGAGCGCCTGCTCAATGAGGGCAAGTCCCCGTCCCGCAAGGCTGGCGAAATCGACAACCGCGGTTCCCACTTCTTCCTGGCCACCTTCTGGGCCGAGGAGCTGGCTAACCAGACCGACGATGCCGATCTCGCCGCTGCGTTCAAAGACGTGGCTTCCCAGCTGTCCTCCCAGGCAGACGAGATTGCCCAGGCGCTTGTCGACGCCCAGGGCAACCCCGCCGACCTCGGCGGCTACTACTGGCCAAATGACGAGAAGACCTCTGCCGTCATGCGCCCAGTTGCTCAGTTCAACGAGATCATCGACGGCCTGAAGAAGTAATTCTTCCTAGGCAAAAGCCGCCCCGCAGCGTTTATTGATTCGCTGCGGGGCGGCTTTGGTGTATCTGCATGCTTAGAAGCTGTCGAGCCAGGCGGCGTGCACGCGGGCGTCGCCATTTTCTTCTGGGTGGAAGCTCAGCGCCGTTACGCGGCCCTGGCGCACGCCGACCACCGCGTCGCCGTCCTCGCCCGGCACCGTCGCGATGACCTCGACGCCCTCGCCCACGCGGGTGACCAGCGGGGCACGAATGAAACTCGCCTCAATGTCGAGCGTTTCCTCGCCCGCCGTCACCGGAACCGTGCGCTCTTCGGAAAAGCGCTGGTTGCCAAAGGCATTGCGGCGTACAGTCACGTCCAATAGCCACAGGGTTTGCTGCCCCGGCGCGGGGTTTTCGAGCTCGCGGGCGCAATAGATAAGCCCCGCGCAGGTCGCGAGCACCGGCATTCCTGCGGCCGCGGCGTCGCGCAGCGGCGCGGCCAGCCCGAAGCTACGCGCCAGCTTGTCGATAACACTCGACTCGCCGCCCGGGATCACCAGCCCGTCGAGCCCGTCCAGGTCGCGCGGCACCCGCACCCGACGCGTAGCAACACCGAGCACGTCCAGAATGCGCAGGTGCTCCTCGACGCCGCCCTGCAGCGCCAGCACCCCGACGGTGGCTACCATCCGCGCTCGGCCAGGCGGTGCGGTGCAGGCACGTCGTTGACGTTGATGCCCACCATGGCCTCGCCCAGGCCGCGGGAAAGCTTGGCGAGTTCTGCGGGGTCGTCGTAAAGCGTGGCAGCCTTCACGATGGCTTCCGCGCGCGCTGCTGGATTGCCGGACTTGAAGATGCCGGAGCCGACGAAGACGCCTTCGGCGCCCATCTGGCGGACAAGGGCGGCGTCGGCAGGCGTGGCCACGCCACCGGCAACGAAGAGCACAACCGGAAGCTTGCCGGTCTCCGCAACCTCTGCAACCAGGTCGTACGGTGCCTGGAGCTCCTTGGCCGCGACATAGAGCTCGTCTCGGTCCAGGTGGCGCAGGCGGGCAATCTCGGCCTTAATGGTGCGCAGGTGCTTCACGGCCTCGGAGACGTCGCCGGTGCCGGCCTCGCCCTTGGAGCGAATCATGGCCGCGCCCTCGGTGATGCGGCGCAACGCCTCACCCAGGTTGGTTGCACCGCACACGAACGGCACATCGAAGTCCCACTTATTGATGTGGTTGACGTAATCGGCCGGGCTGAGCACCTCGGACTCATCAATGAAGTCCACACCCAGCTCGCCCAGGATCTGCGCCTCTACAAAGTGGCCGATGCGGGCCTTGGCCATGACCGGGATATCCACGGCCTCGACGATGCCCTCGATAAGCTCCGGGTCAGACATGCGGGCCACGCCGCCTTGCGCGCGGATATCGGCTGGCACGCGCTCCAGCGCCATCACGGCCGACGCTCCCGCATCTTCCGCAATGCGCGCCTGCTCCGGCGTGACGACGTCCATGATGACGCCGCCCTTCAACATATCGGCCAACCCTCGCTTCACGCGCGTGGTAGCGCGTCCTTGTTCATTTACCTGTTCAGTCATAGGTGCCATAGTGGCCCACATAATTGGTACAAGACAAGAGCCATTTTCAGCGTGTTGGATTAGACCACTTATGATGGGCCCGTGCCCCTTCGCCTCGATCCCTCTGATACGCGGCCGCTGCCCGTGCAAATCGCCGCCGCCTTGCGTGCCCAGGTCGCCGCCGGCGTCCTCCTGCCCGGCGAGCGCGTTCCTTCGACCCGCCACCTGGCTTCGCAGCTCGGCATTTCCCGAGGCAGCGTGGTCACCGCCTACGACCAACTCACGGCCGAGGGCTACCTCACCGCCGCGGTTGGCTCCGGCACCGTCATCAACCCACTGCTCCCCCACGCGCGTGCCCCACGGCCGGAGCCAGCCCCCGAACCGGCCGCTGAGCCCGAACTGGTGTCGCTGACACCCGGCCTGCCCGACACCGCCGGCATCCTCACCCCTGAATGGAGGGCCGCGTGGCGTGCGGCGGCCGTCGACCCCTCCGGCGATCTGCCCCGCGAGGTCGCCGCGCACCTGCGCCACATGCGCGGGCTCACCGTGGACCCAGCCTGCGTGCTGATCACGGCCGGCGCCCGCGACGGCCTCTCCGTTCTCCTGCGCTCCCTCAGCCGCCACCTGCGTGTGGGCGTGGAATCCCCCGGCTACCCCAGCCTTCGCCGCGTACCCCAGGCTCTCGGCCACACGTTGGTGGAAATCCCCACCGACCCCGACGGCGTCACCGTGCCTGCGGCCGATCTCGACGCCCTCATCGTCACCCCCAGCCACCAATACCCCTACGGCGGCTCGCTGCCCGCAGCCCGGCGCGCCGAACTCGTCGAATGGGCCCGCGCACACGACGCCCTCCTCATCGAGGACGACTTCGACTCCGAACTGCGCTACGTCGGCCAGCCACTGCCCGCCCTAGCCGCGCTCGCCCCGGAACACACCGTGCTGCTGGGTACCTTCTCCTCGGTCATCTCCCCCTCGATTGCCTGCGGCTACCTCGTCGTTCCACCGCGCCTGCGCCCGGCCGTTGACCGCGTACGCGATATCTTCGGCCAACCCGTCGGTGCCATTCCCCAGGCCGCGCTCGCCCACTACCTTGCCAGCGGCGCTTTACGGCGCCACACCGGCCGCATGCGCCGCACCTATAAACGCCGCCGCAACCTAGTGGCCGAAACGCTCGGCACCATCGAAGGCGCACAACTCCTCCCCATCCACGGTGGCCTCCACGCGGTATTGCTGTGCGACCCGGCTGTGGTCCCCCGCGCCGCCGCCCGCGGCATTAAGCTCACCCCGCTGCGCGACTATTGGGGCGGCGCCGACGCCGAAGACGGCGTCGTCCTCGGCTTCGGCCACCTCAGCGACTCCGAGCTGCGCACGAGCCTCACCGCGGTCGCGGCCGCATTAGGCGAGTGATACCGTAGCCCCAAAGACCATAAAAGAAAGGTGATAAATGTCCCTCGGCCCGCTTGAATTTCTACTCATACTCATTCCTTTCCTCATCCTCGCCGGAATCATCGCCATCGTGGTCAAGCTCGTGCGCAATAGCAACGAAACTCGTGCAAACACCCGCCGCATTGCCGATCAGCTCGAGGAACAAAATCACCACCCGTAGAAACTCTTAGCCACGAGGCCACGTGCGCTGCCGCGAAAGCCCCGCCGTGCGCCTTCCGACGCCCACATAAAACTCGAGACTGACCGCTTAGTCTATTTTTATTCTCGCTCCTGCCAGCAGGTTTCACTAAACCCGCTCGCAAGACATACCGCTTGGTCTAGTCTTGCCAAGCATGACGACGAAATACGATAACTCCAATTCCGACTGGTCCTTCGCTACCCGCTCCGTACACGCGGGCCAAAACCTCGATGGGCACCACAATGCCCGCAACGTGCCGATTTACCAGACCACCTCCTACGTCTTTAACGACGCCGAGCACGCGGCCAACCGCTTCAATCTTTCCGACGCCGGCCCCATCTACACCCGCCTGACCAACCCCACCCAGGACGCGCTGGAAGAGCGCCTCGCTTCCCTCGAGGGCGGCGTCGCGGCCGTCGCCTTCGCTTCGGGACAAGCTGCCGAAACCGCGGCCATTTTGAACCTCGCCTCGGCCGGCGACCACATCGTGACCTCCCCGCGCCTCTACGGCGGCACCTCCACCCTCTTTACCGTCACGCTCAAGCGCCTAGGCATCGACGTCACCCTCGTCGAGGACCCGGACGACCCGCAGTCCTGGCAGGACGCCGTCCAGCCAAATACCAAGGCCTTCTACGGCGAGACCTTTGGCAACCCCGTGGCCGATGTCCTCGATATCCCGGCCATAGCCGAGGTCGCCCACAACAACCAGGTCCCGCTCATCGT
The DNA here is from genome assembly GCF_022347205.1 of Corynebacterium sp. ACRPO. Lineage (GTDB taxonomy): Bacteria > Actinomycetota > Actinomycetes > Mycobacteriales > Mycobacteriaceae > Corynebacterium. The sequence goes on from NZ_JAKRNE010000003.1 coordinate 24,317, forward strand.
GGATAACACCATCGCCACCGCCGCCCTCGCCCGGCCGCTGGACCTCGGCGCGGACATCGTCGTGGTGTCCACCACCAAGTTCTACACCGGAAATGGCTCGGCCATCGGCGGCGCGATTATCGACGGCGGCTCCTTCGACTGGACCGTCACCCGCAACGGCGAGCCCGTATTCCCCTACTTCGTCACCCCGGATGAGGCCTACCACGGCCTGAAGTACGCCGATCTCGGAGCCCCAGCCTTCGCGCTCAAGGCCCGCGCCGGCCTGCTGCGCGATACCGGCGCCGCCATCTCCCCCTTCAACGCCTGGCTGACGCTGAATGGAATCGAGACGGTGGGGCTGCGCGTCGAAAAGCACAATGCCAATGCCCAGGCCGTTGCCGAGTACCTGGAAGGCCACGCCAAGGTCACCAAGGTCAACTACGCCGGCCTGGATTCCTCGCCGTATAAGGCCACCAAGGAAAAGCTCGGCTACGCCTACACCGGCTCCGTGCTCTCTTTCGACATCGACGGCGGCCGCGAGGAAGCCTGGGCGTTTATCGACGCCCTCAAGCTCCACTCCAACCTCGCCAATATCGGCGATACCCGCTCCCTGGCCGTGCACCCGGCAACCACCACGCACTCCCAGTCCGACGAGTCTGCGCTTGCCGCGGCCGGCATCACCCAGTCCACCATCCGCCTATCCGTGGGCATCGAGCACATCGATGACATCATCGCGGACCTCGAGCTAGGCTTTAACGCACTGGCATGAAGCTAGTTAGCATCGGCGACTTTCACACCGAAGCCGGCGCCACGCTTGCCGACGCCCACATTGCCTACCACCGCTTCGGCCACCTCCTTGGCGATCCCCACGGCCGCAATAATGTCATTGTGGTTGAACACGCCCTGACCGGTGACTCGAATGTGGCCGAGTGGTGGGCCGATCTGGTCGGCCCCGGCAAGGCGCTAGATACGACGAAGTGGTGCATTATCGCCACCAACGCACTGGGCGGCTGCGGCGGCTCCACCGGCCCCGCCTCCCCGCACCCAGACGACGGCCGCGCCTGGGGCTCGCGCTTCCCCGCGCTTTCGGTGCGCGACCTCGTTGCGGCCGAGCGCGCCGCGCTCCGCGAGCTCGGCATTACCCACGTCCACGCCATCATTGGCGGCTCGATGGGTGGCGCACGCACGCTGGAATGGACACTGATGCACCCCGAGGCCGTTGATGCGGCTTGCGTCATTGCCGTATCGGCCCGCGCTTCCGCCTGGCAGATTGGCATCCAGTCGGCGCAAATCGCGGCCATCGAGCAGGATTCCTTCTGGCACGGCGGCGATTACTACGCCTCCGCCCAGCGCCCGCGCGAGGGGCTGGCGGCCGCGCGTCGCATTGCACACCTGACGTATCGCGGCGAGCAAGAAATCGACGAGCGCTTCGGCGTCCAAGCCCAGGCCGGCGAGAACCCGCTCGGGCCCTACCGCCGCCGCAATGAGCGCTTTGCCGTCAACTCCTACCTGGACTATCAGGGCATCAAGCTGGCCGATCGCTTTGACGCCGGCTCCTACGTCACCCTCACCGAGGCGCTCAACCGCCACGATATCGGCCGCGGCCGCGGCGGCCTCAACCGCGCGCTGGGCTCATCGGAGGTGCCGACCATGGTCGTCGGCGTGGACACGGATATCTTGTACCCGTATCACCAGCAAGAACACATCTCGCGCAACCTCGGCAACCTGCTGGCAATGGCGAAGGTTGTCTCCCCGGTAGGACACGACGCCTTCCTCACCGAGTCACGCCAGATGGATCGCATCCTCCGAAACTTCCTCACGCTTTCCCAACCGGACCCGAGCATCGATTCTGCGACAGGCGATCCCACCGAGTACTCGATTTAAAGGCTAGCTGCATCTGCGATCGCCAAAACCGCGCAGCGCGCACTAGCTATAAGCGGTGCGGCACGCTGCGCTGGTCCTATGGCCAGTCGTGGCGAGCAGAGACGGGACGGGATCAGCCGTCTTCGGGCGGTGTGGCCCAGGGCGGGCGCCAGACAATACCTTCGCCGGGGCGACGCTCGAGCCGGCCGCGGCGCGGCGGCGCATTGGGGTCATCATCATTGACTCCGTTGTGATATTTGCAGGCCATGGTGAGGTTCTCAGGATTCGTGTCCCCGCCGAGCAGCCACGGGGTGAGGTGGTGGACCTGGCATTCATCCGCTGGCGTATGGCAGTCGGGCCACGGGCACACTGGATTTTCCGCCATCGCCATCTGGCGTTGCTTCCATGTAGCCCGGCGCCGCGATTGATAGAGGTTTACGGGGCCGGTGACGGGGTGGATGAGGGTGATAAGGCCGACGTCGGAAAGCGCGCGGCGGGCAAGGTCCGCACCGGAGATTTGCGCGCCATTGGTCAGCTGCAGGGTGACGTCCTCGCCGTGGATGACCTTGACCATCTCATTAAGGGTGAGCACCACATTGGTGGTGATTGTGGAGGCGGCGGCACCCTGGGAAAAGACGCGGCGAGCATCGGCAACGGTGGAGACATGGTTATTAATCTCTGCCACCAGTTCGGACTCGGCGGTAATGGTCAACGTCCACAGGTCGTCGCGGCGGCGGGTCAGGCGCACGCCCTCAGAGCGCTTGGTGGTGCGCTCCTCGCGCACCAGGCGGCGGGCGCGCTTTTCAATCTCGCTGGTAGCCACACGCAGGGCGCAGAGTTCCTCGCGCAGCGCCCAGGCCGCACGCTGGGTTTTCATCTTCTGGGCGTAGTGCTCGATGATTTTTAGCGCGTCGAGCGGCAGCGTGGTGCGGCGGGCGGTGCGCTGCTTGGCGCGAAAGGAGGTGCGGCCGAAGTAGGTATCGGCAAGGCGGGCAAACTCGGCGGCTTCGCGGTCGCTAAAGCCCTTATCGACGAGCTCTTCTACCGACAGCCCAGCACACTCCTCGATGAGCACCATCGGGGAGTTCACGGCTGTCAGGTAGGTCGAAATCATGGCCCTGAGCCTAAGTGGGCCGCGCAACCCGACGCGCGGTGGCGGGCGCTGGCCTGTGGATAACCGCCGGAACTACACCTTTTAGGGCCGAGATGGGTGATGGTTCTACAAAAAGCCTGTGGACAACTAGCTGCCGAGCGAATCCACGGAGAAGGCCAGAAAGGCCATCGCGGCGCCCAGTAGGCCGGTAAAGCAGGCGTCGAAGCGGCGCGAGCGTACGGCCAGCACGCCGACGCGGCGGGAATCGCAGGTAAGGCGAACCACGGTGAGCCACAGCAGAGCGAGGCCAAGGAGGAACGTGGCCCGGCGCCAGTACTCGAATGCCGCGTAGCCGCCAGAGACAACTACGCCCGCCACGAAGATGCCGATGGCCGCCCACTGCGCGGCGGGCGGCAGCGGGGAGGGCGCGAGGCCGGCGTCGTGCGGATTGTCTAGATTCACGCCAAATTTTCCGCGCGCTCGACGATATTGCGCACCAAGAAGGCGCGGGTCAGCGGGCCGACGCCGCCCGGGTTCGGCGAGACGAATCCGGCCTTGTCCCAGCAGTCTGGGTGGATGTCGCCGGTGAGCTTGCCGTCGACGCGGGAGACTCCGACGTCGAGAAGCGCGGCACCTTCCTTAATCATGTCCGCGGTGAGCATGTGGGGCTGGCCGGCGGCGGCGATGACGATATCGGCCTCGCGGGTCTCGGCGGCCAGGTCCTTGGTGCCGGTGTGGCACAGGGTGACGGTGGAGTTCTCGCTGCGGCGGGTAAGCATCAGGCCAATGGGACGACCCACGGTCACGCCGCGGCCGATGACCACGGTCTTGGCGCCGTCAAGCTCAACGCCGAAACGACGCAGCAGGTGCAGGCAGCCGTTCGGGGTGCAAGGCAGTGGCGCTTCCTCGTTGAGCACCAGCTTGCCCAGGTTGACGGGGTGCAGGCCGTCGGCGTCCTTTTCGGGGTCGATGCGCTCGAGGATGGCGTTTTCGTCTAGGTGCTTGGGCAACGGGAGCTGGACGATGTAGCCGGTGCAGGCGTCATCGGCGTTGAGCTCATCAATGACGGCCTCGAGTTCTTCCTGCGTAATATCGGCCGGCAAGTCCTTGCGGATGGAATTGATGCCGAGCTTTTCGCAGTCGCGGTGCTTCATCTTCACATAGGATTGGGAGCCTGGATCCTCGCCTACGAGGACAGTGGCGAGGCCGGGGGTAATCCCCTTCTCCTTCAGCGCGGACACGCGCTGGGCAAGGTCGGAAAAAATCTCGTCGCGGTACAGTGTGCCATCTAGTTTGGTAGCGCTCATAGCCACCATCCTAGACTGAAGGCATGAGCCAGCTGCACATTGTCTTTGATAACCCAGTCATCCCTACTAATACGGGCAACGCCATCCGTACGGCCGCGGTGACGGGCGCGAGCTTGCACCTGATTGAGCCGCTGGGCTTTAATTTCGACGATAAGCACTTAAAGCGCGCTGGACTGGATTATCACGATCTGGCCGATGTGCAGATTCACAAGGATTTTCAGGCCTGCATGGACGCGCTGCCGGGGGCGCGCGTCTTCGCGTTTACCACGCATACGGATAAGTGGTTTACGGATATCGAATACCAGGAGGGCGATGTCTTGCTTTTCGGCACGGAGCCGACCGGCCTGCCGGAGGAGCATATTAACCATCCGCGCGTGACGGACCGCGTGCGCATTCCGATGGTGCCGGCTAGGCGCTCGATGAACCTGTCGAATTCGGCGTCGACGGCCGTATTCGAGGCGTGGCGCCAGCTGGGATTTAACGGGGCGGTTTAAGCCCTGGCAGCTGGCGGGAGCGCAGGCGGGCAAGGAGTGCGGTGGCGTCGGCAAGCGTGAGGTTGCGCGCGGCCATGCGCACGGGCCCCTGGACTAGGTCGAGGTCGACGGTGGCTAGGCCGAGCGCCTGGGAAATCGGCCCGCGGCGGTAGGTTAGCTCCTGGATATGGGAGGCGTGGATGGCCTTGACCCGGCGGTTGAGCCGGCCGTTGCGCACGATGACGTAGTCGCCGGTGAGCGCGACGGTTTGCTGGCGGTAGTCCAGCGGGGAGACCCACTTGGCGCGGGCCGGCGAGGCGTAGGTGGGGGCGGCGTCGGCCGGGAGGAATTGCCGAGCTTGGGCGAGGGTGCCCACTGGCAGGATGCGGGTGGAGCCAGAAGCCTTGCCGCTTGCCGACGCCCCATATCCCGCCACCGACACCCTCACCTCGTACCAGCCCAAGGGCCGCCAGAGGAAGGGCTGAGTTATCTGCACGGCGTGGATGCGGTCAAGGCGAATGCTTTGGCGGCGGCGATCGGCCAGGCCGTAGGTGATATTGAGTACCTCGCCGTCGGTGCGGGCGGTATAACGCCAGGAAGAATCGAGCACGTTCCAGGCGTTGGGCAGCGCGCCGACGAGGATGGGCAGCGCGGCCGAGAGCGGCAGCCGCGTAACCACAACGAGGATAAGGAAGCCGACGAGGAAAAGCGTGGAGGTGCGCAGCGCGGCCGCCACAAGGGAACGGGCGATCGGAATTTCGGGCACGAGGGTCGGTTCTTCGGCCGGCGGGGCGGGTGTTGGGGCGCTGGTCAAGTCGGCTGCGGTTGCGTCGATGTCAGTGTCCGCGGCCGGTGCGGGTGCGCCGTGGACGCGGGCGAGGATGTCCTCGCGCAGGGCTTCGGCGTCGGCCTTTTTGAGGTAGGCGATTTCGATGACTGATGATTGGCCGCCGGCTGTTTCTACACGGACGGCCGCTAGCCGGAAAAGGCGAGCGATGACAGGCTCGACGACGTCGACGGCCTGGGTGCGGTCATAGCGCGCGGTGCGCAGTTGGGTGGAAAAGAGTCCGCGGCGCAGGGATAGCTCGTCCGCGCCGAGCTGGTAGCCCATGCGGCGCCACCACAGGCCGGAGGCGAGCCACACGACCGCGCAGACCGCAACGAACCCGGCGATCGCAATGGCGGTATCGCGCAGGGCCTCACCGCGGTGCTCGCCAGTGATGAAGGCGAAGATATCGCGCAGGGCCTCCAGGTTGACGTTGAGGGCGAAGGCCGCGATGAGGGCCAGGATCACTGACCATAGGCGCAGCAGCGGGGTGAGGCGGTGGACGCGGCGGAAGCTTGGTTGGGTGCTGGACTGGTCGCTCATAGGCCGCTCATCCGTTCGCGGGCTTGGTGGGCAAGGCGGGTACGGAGGGCGTCGGCAAGCGGGGCCTCCAAGCCCTTAATGGTGGCGTCCGTGCTGGCCGAGGCCGTGTGGAGCTGCAGCTTTTTTAGCCCGAGGGCGCGGTCGATGGGCCCGGAGGTCACGTCCACGAATTGGATGCGGCCGTAAGGCACCACGGTAAAGGAATGCCAGAGCTTGCCGCGAGTGATAAGCAGCTCATCGTCGGTTTCGAGCCAGCCCATGTTGCGCACCTGGGCGGGGATGAGCCAGAGCAGCCAGAAGAATAGGGCGACGAAGACACCGGCCGCCCAGTAGAACCACGGGGTCCACCAGAAACCTGCCGCACCGGCGGCCGCGGCGAGGACAATCATCCAGCTCAGGTGGTGAATATAGCGCGAGGTCACCAGGCGTGGCGAGACGGGATTCATTTCTTCGCTCATAGTTATTGACAGTATCAATCGGGCCATACCCTTGCGCCACTTATCGTTAATCGATATTATCGAATTACGACAACATCGAGAGTCGATAAACAATCGGCGGAAAGGATTGTCATGACCACCCCACAACCCACCTCCAAGGCCGAGCGCCGCGAAATTAACACAGCGGCCACCATCAGCCTCTTTACCATCATCATCCTGGGCCCCACCTATCTGCGCGACCTTGCCACCGGACGCTTTTCCACCGCACTGAGTGCGGCCATCCCGGAAGGCCTAAGCAAACACAACCTCGACGGCGGACCATTCTGGATGCTCACCGCAGCGCTCGTCGTTAAGATTGCGGCCATTTTGATCATCGCGTTCTTTACCTACCGCTTGGTCAAGCCCATGCTTCGCGGGCAGGTCTTCACTACGAAAAATATTCGCTTTCTCAATGGAATGACCATCGGAATCCTAATCTGGTTTATCGGACGCTTCCCGCTCGAAGGTATGGGCAATAACTGGGCTTCCTCACAGCTAGGGATCGACTGGTGGTCCAGCCAGAGCGGAACGTCATTTGGCGAGCTCACACTGCTCTACCTCTTTGTCTGCGCCCTACAGCTCTTCTCAGCCGCCATCAAGCGCGGCTGCAAGCTAGAAGAGGAGGTCGAAGGACTTGTCTGAGCCACAAGGACCCCAGGTAGTCTGCCACCTCGACCAAATAATGGAAGAGCGCGGCATAACCGGAGCGGCACTCGCTAAAGAAGTAGGCATCACCCCAGTCAACCTCTCTGTCCTCAAGAATAATCGCGCCAAAGCCGTACGCTTTAGCACTCTCGTGGCGCTGTGTGCGGCGCTGGACTGCCAGCCGGGAGATATCTTCGGCGTCGAATAGCAACCCTTGCCAGGGCGTTGGGTTTATGCAATACTTTGACTCATGTCCCCAAAGAAGAAGCCCTCCGCACCCATTTATAACCGGGTCCGCGTGCTGCGCGCCGAGCGGGACATGTCGCGCGCGCAGCTGGCTGAGGCCATCGACGTCAATCCCCAGACCGTCGGAGCCCTCGAGCGCGGGGACCACTCCCCCAGCCTGGACCTAGCCTTTCGCGTCTGCGAAGTCTTTGACCTTCCGGTGGAGGCTATCTTTTCCCGCCAGGAATTTGCCCCTATGTCCACTGAAATCTATAGGAAGAATTCCTAATGGCTACCACAATTCCCGCCTCCGTTTCCCGCCGCAAGCGCTTGATCCTAGCCGGCGATATTTTTCTCGGCCTGGCCATCGTGGCGGCGGCCCTGCACTTTTTCGCGCTTGGCTTGTCTAATCTGCTGTGGCCGATAGCCGGCATTGCGGCGACCACGTGCACCACGTGGCTGCGCCAGTCCATTCGGCACCTCGACGTTCCCACTACGGAGATGGATGAGTACGAGCTGCGTCTGCATACCGACGCCCGCGACAAAGGCCTGAAAACCGCATTGGCCACGGCCATAGTGCTCTTCCTCGTCGCCGGCGCCACCGCATTTGGTCTGCGCTTCTCCGGCGCGGAGCAGGTTGCGGTAGAGGAAGCGACCTCGGGGGCCAATATCGCCATCTTCTTTGCCAAGCTCATCTATATCCAGCTGCTGTGGATTCCGTTTGCGGTAGCCAAGGAATTGGCCAATAAGCTCAACGCGGACGAGCTGCGCAGCGGCGGCAACTAGCGGAAGTCACGGGAGCCGCGGGAGAGGAATTCGCCAAAGTCCAACGGCTCGAGCTTATCTGCGACCACGCTGACCGCGCCGGTGGCATTTTGTACGATGCCGCGGATGATCATTGCCCGGGCGGTGCGGGCCAGAACTTTGTGCCGCGACCACAATCCGGGTGAGACCATCACGTTCATCAGGCCGGTTTCATCCTCCACACCCAAAAAGGTCAGGCCAGATGCGGTACGCGGGCGCTGGCGGTGGGTAATAATGCCGGCAATGCGCACGCGGGTGCCATCGGGGACATGGGGGAGCTGGGAGGCAGGGAGGACGTCGGCAAGCGAGGCACGCACCAGCTCCATCGGCTGCTGGTTATGGGTCACGCCGGTGGAAGCGACGTCGGTAGCCATAAGCTCGAAGGCGGACATACCGGGCAGGTGCGGTGCAGCCAGCGCGGAAGTGCCAGGCAGCATGCCTTCGCGCTCGGTGGCGGCAACGCCGGCCTGCCACAGCGCTTGGCGACGATCCAGCCCCAGACACTCCAGCGCCCCGGCCGTAGCCAGCGCCTCCACCTGCTCCACGCTGAGATCCGCCCGGCGCGAAAGATCTGACACGCTAGTAAAAGGCGCGGCCGCCTCCACGCGCTCGGCGGCGGACTCCCCTAGCCCCTTGATGAGGTTAAGACCCAAACGGATCTCAGCCGACCCCGTCGCACGGGCCTGGGCGCCGGAGTCATTAATGCTTACCGGCAGCACCTGCACGCCGTGGCGCCGGGCGTCTTGGATGAGCGACTGCGGGGAATAGAAACCCATCGGCTGCGCACGCAGCAATCCCACGCAGAATTCCGCCGGGTAGTGGTACTTAAACCACGCGGAAAAATACACCAGCGAGGCAAAGGACTGCGAGTGCGACTCCGGGAAGCCATAGGCGGCAAAGGCCACAATCTTGGTCCAGAGCTTATCGGCCACCTCGCCCTCGATGCCATTGGTTTCGCACAGACCGGTATAGAAACGGCTGCGCAGCGCGGCCATCTTTTCCGGGGAGCGCTTCGAGCCCATGGCGCGGCGCAGGTCATCGGCCTCGGCACCGGAGAAGCCGGCGGCGTCGACAGCGATCTGCATCAGCTGTTCCTGGAAGAGTGGGATGCCCAGCGTCTTGCCCAAGGATTTTTCCAGCACGGGATGGTCATAGGTGACCTCCTCCAAGCCATCGCGGCGGCGCAGGTAGGGGTGCACGGACCCGCCCTGGATGGGGCCGGGGCGAATGAGCGCGACCTCGACCACCAAGTCAAAGAAGCGGCGCGGCTTCAGGCGCGGCAGCGTGGCCAGCTGCGCGCGGGATTCCACTTGGAAGACGCCCACCGCATCGGCGCGGCAGAGCATGTCATAGACCTCCGGCTCGGCGAGGTCGAGCTCCCACAGGTGCACCTCGCGGCCGGTGGTGGCGCGCACGGCATCGATCATATGATGCAGCGCCTCCAGCATGCCCAGGCCCAAAAGATCGAATTTCACCAGGCCGGCGGCCGCGCAATCGTCCTTATCCCACTGGAGTACGGAGCGATTTTCCATGCGCGCCCATTCCATAGGAACGACGTCCGCAATGGGCCGATCGCACAGCACCATGCCGCCGGAGTGGATGCCCAGGTGACGGGGCTGGCCGAGGAATTGCTCGGCTAAAGAGGAGACGTCGGCAGGCGGCTCGGAGGTACCTTTCGACCACGCATCGGCCGAGCCCTGCGGGTAGCCCAACGCGCGGGCGGCATCGCGGGTCGCTCCCTTGCGGCGATAGGTAATGACATTGGCCACCTGCGCGGCGCGATCGCGGCCGTGGGTGCGGTAGACATACTGGATGACTTCCTCGCGGCGGCCGGACTCGATGTCGATATCAATATCGGGCGGGCCATCACGGTCTGGGGAGAGAAAACGCTCGAAAAGCAGCTGCGCAGAGATGGGCTCGGCATTGGTAATGCCCAGCGCGAAGCACACCGCAGAGTTGGCGGCCGAGCCGCGACCTTGGCACAGAATATTCTCGCGGCGGCAAAAATCCACCAGGTCGCACACGATCAGGAAGTAGCCGGGAAAGCCCAGCTGCTTGATGACGTCCAGCTCATGCCGAATCTGCTTCCGCGCCGCCTGCCTAATCTCGGCCGGGCGCGAAGCATAGCGGTCCTTAGCGCGGCGCCAGACCTCGTGCTCCAGCCAGCTCATTTCGGTGTACCCCTCCGGCACCGGAAAATGCGGCAGGTTGGGCGCGAGGGCGTCCCAGGTAAAAGAGCACTCGCGGGCGATCGCCACGGTTTCGGCGATGAGCTCCGGCCGATCCGGCAAGAGTTGCGCCATCTGCTCGCCGGATCGCAGCCAGCCAGCTCCCATGGGGTGGGCGTGCGGCGCGGCGGCCGCGAGGGATTCGCGCTGGGCCAGGGCACGCTTGGCGGCGGCGAGCCGAGCTTGGTCGCGGGTCGCCGCCGCGGGTCGTGCGGTTGCGATGGCCCGCAGGTTATTGTATTTATCGAGGAAACGGTGCTGATCCGCATCCTCGGGGGACATGCTGCACGAATATTCGAGAACTATGCTGTCTATTTTTATTCTTTCGAGCAAGTTATCGATTTCTGCTAGCGCCTCCGGCCCCACCAGAAAGAAGCACTCCCCTTCCAGTTCGCGCGCCACTTCATCCAAGGACGGATAAGCCACGCGATCCTTCTCCCCGGCTTCCATCCGGGCGCGCGCGATGAGGCGCGACAGGCGGCGATACCCCTCCGGGGTGCGCGCCAGGACGGTCACCGAACCCTCCGCGAGCGATAGCTCCGCGCCATATACAGCCGGAAGGTCCGCTTTAGCTGCGGCTTCAGCAAATTTCATCAGGCCATAAAAACCATCGCGGTCCACGATGGCCAGCCCCTCAAGCCCCAGTTCCACAGCCCGGGCCACCAGTTCCTCCGGCTCGGCGGCGCCATCAAGAAAACTATAGGAACTTACCGCATGCAGCTCCGCAAAGGGCACGGCGGAGTGACCGCGCTGGGTAGGAACCGTTGGTCCGTGAAGGTGATCCACCGGCACGGGCGCAGCAGATTCACGGCCGGAGAGGATACGCTCCACCCGCGACCACGACAGCGCCTTTCCGCCATTAAATTTCACTCCACACAGCGTAATATCGAATCATTGTTCTAGACAAGCCAGTAGAACGTGATGCCCACAATAGACAAAGCGGTTCGCTGATTGCTAAGTTGCTAAACAGACAAATTATTTCACCTCCTACAAGAAGGGGATTCCCCATGCAGATCCGTCGCGTAGTGGCTGCTACCGCCGCCGCAACCATCGCCGCCACCAGCCTGGTGGCATGCTCTTCCGACTCCGATGGCTCCAAGACCATCAAAGTCGGCACCACCGATGATGCAAAGAAGGCTTGGGTAGCGTTCGAGCAGGAAGCAAAGAACGCAGGCTATGACATCGATATCCAGCCTTTCGCGGATTACAACACCCCGAACCAGGCTCTGGACCAGGGCGAGCTGGACACCAATAACTTCCAGCACCTGAAGTTCTTGGCGGAGTATAACCACGGCAACGGCACCAACCTGGTGCCTATCGTGGCCACCGAGATCGTGCCGCTGGCACTGTTCTGGAAGGACCACGACTCCCTCGACGGCATCGAGGGCGAAGAGGTCGCCATCCCGAATGACTCCACCAACCAGGCTCGCGCCATCAACGTGCTGGTTCAGGCCGGCCTTCTTACCCTGAAGGACAAGGACAACCTGGAGCCCACCCCGCTGGACATCGATGAGAAGAAGTCCAAGGTCAAGGTCACCCCGGTAGACGCGGCACAGACCACGTCCGCACACGGCGAGGGCACCCCGGCGATTATCAATAACTCTTTCCTGGAGCGCGCCGGCATCGACCCAGCCACCGCCATCTTCCAGGACGACCCGAACTCTGAAGAGGCAGAGCCGTACATCAATGTCTTCGCCGTTCGCGAGGAAGATGCCGATAACGAGGACATCAAGAAGCTCGCCGAGCTATGGCACAGCGACGCCGTCCAGGAGGGCGTTGACGAAGACTCCGCCGGTACCTCTGTTGAGGTGGAGCGCAGCCAGGAGGATCTGCAGAAGATCCTGGATAAACTCGAAGCAGATCTGGACTAATCACCCTTGCTTTTACCCCGCCGGAGCCCCCGGCGGGGTTTGGCACTTTCCTAGCTAAGGACGCAAACACGTGGCAGATTCCACTCAACGCGGCACCCGCATCGAGTTCCGCGAGATCACCAAGGTCTTTAAACAGAAAAAGACACGAGTCAAGGCCCTCGACAATGTCTCCATGACCATCGAGCCCGGCGAAATCGTCGGCATCATTGGCTATTCCGGCGCCGGCAAGTCCACCCTCGTGCGCATGATCAACGGTTTGGACACCCCGTCCGCCGGCGAGCTGTTGCTCGACGAGACCAATATCGTTGGCATGTCCGAGAAGAAGCTGCGCGGCATTCGTCGCAATATCGGCATGATCTTCCAGCAGTTCAACCTGATGAACTCACGCACCGCGGCCGGCAATATTGAATACCCGCTGCAGCTGCAGGGCGTCAGCAAGCAGGAGCGCGCCCAGCGCGTGCAAGAGCTGCTGGACTTCGTCGGCCTGGGAGACAAGGGCAAGAGCTACCCGGAGCAGCTCTCCGGCGGCCAGAAGCAGCGCGTTGGCATTGCCCGTGCGCTGGCCACCAACCCTTCGCTGCTGCTTGCCGACGAAGCCACTTCCGCCCTCGACCCCACCACCACGCAGGAAGTCCTCGACCTGCTGCGCCGGGTGAACAAGGAATTCGGCATCACCATCGTCGTTATTACCCACGAGATGGAAGTCGTACGCTCCATCGCCGATAAGGTCGCCGTGATGGAAAACGGCCGCGTAGTAGAACAAGGCAGCGTCTACGAAGTCTTCTCCAACCCGCAGACCTCCGTGGCCGCCAAGTTCGTGGCCACCTCGCTGCGCAACGAACCCGACGTCGTCGAAACCGACGACCTGCTCGCGCACGAAGGCCGCCTGTTTACCATCAACCTCACCGAGGAATCTGGCTTCTTCACCGCCGCCGCTCGGCTCAAGGAAGCCGGCGTGTCCATCGCCGTCGTGCACGGCGGTATCACCACGTTGCAGCAGCATTCCTTTGGCAAACTGACCGTGCGACTCAGCGGCGATAATAACGCCATCGAAGAGTTCTACCGCACGCTTTCTACCACCACCCAGATTGAGGAGATTGCACGATGACCGTCACCAACCTCGCCCAAGCCAACTGGGATCGCCTTGGCCCCTCGCTCGCCGACGCCATCGTCGACACCCTCATCATGGTCTCGACCACCCTCATCGTCTCCGGCATCCTCGGCCTTGGCCTAGGCATGCTGCTCTACACCACCCGCGCGGGCGGCATCCTGCAAAACCGGTTTGTCTACGTCATTGTTAACCTGCTGGTGAACTTCGTCCGCCCCATCCCCTTCATCATTTTGCTGGCCTTTGCCCAGCCACTGACCGTCGCCGTAATGGGAGGTTCCATCGGCCGCGGCCCAGCGACCTTCGTCATGGTCATCGCCGCGACCTTCTCCGTGGCCCGCGTGGTGGAGCAAAACCTCGTGGCTATCGATCCCGGTGTTATCGAGGCCGCCCGCTCCATGGGCGCCTCGCCGTGGAAGATCATTACCTCCGTCATCGTTCCGGAGGCCCTCGGCCCGCTGATTCTGGGCTACACCTTCTTGTTCATCGCCATCGTGGATATGTCCGCTATGGCCGGCTACGTCGGCGGCGGCGGCTTGGGCGACTTCGCCATCGTCTACGGCTACCGCGCCTTCGAGTGGGAAGTCACCGTCGTGGCTACGCTCATCATCATCGTGCTGGTGCAGGCCGCCCAGTTCCTGGGCAACTGGCTTTCTTCCAAGGTCATGCGCCGCTAGCCCCCGCTTGCCGACGCCGCCCCCGCCCCGCGCAGCCTACTCCGCGACCGGCTCCACGCCGGTCGCTACGATGGCTTGGCCTTTCTTCGGCGCATCGCCGCACGAGGAGACCACGCCTTCTACCTCGCGCTCCTCGAGCGCCACACGCCAGCGCCGGCCGTCAGCGTGGCTGACCTCGCCGCCGTCGGTGGCGGTGAGCTGGCCGTAGGAGAGGTCCTCGCCGGCGTCGATAAGCGAGCGGGCCACCGCCAACTCCGCCACCTGGCCGCGCGGGCCGAAAATACCGCGCCCGCGATTTACCGGGTAGAAATACTTCCCCTTCGCCGCCGCCGCAATCATCTGCGCGGCGGCTTCTTTATTCATGCGTCCAAAGGAATAGGCCCATGGCATGAGCATGACCGACGGCGCGAATCGGTGCCCCTTCGTGTGCGAGGTCTCCCACACCATATCCGGATAGTCCGCCACCAGCTCCGCGGCCAGCGGCCGACCCTTGACCGCACAGCACGTATCGCGCTTCGCATGCGTGCACACCAGCACCAGCGGCGTATCCAAAGCGCCGCCCCCATTGCGGCCAGGCCCGGTCAGGTCCAGATCGAGGATCTTCTCCGGGCCCGTCAGCAGCACGAGTTCCATCACGCCCTGCTCGGCCCACACCAGGTAGCAGCGGTGCATCTTGCCCACCTGGCGGCCATCGCGGCCCGGCCGGCGAATAAGCTGCAGCCCTGCCGCGCCCTTCAGCTTGGTCTTGAGCTGCGCTGTGAGCTCCGGCCCAAAGGTATCGCCGTCGAGCACGTCTCGCGACCATCCGCCCGGCCACTCGAAAAGCACATAGACGGATTCCTTCTTCGCCGTGCCTGGCAGCGGCTCTACCTGGATATCTGAACAGAACTCGGTCATATACCTAAGCCTAACCTTTCTGCTTTTCAGCTCACCCCCTTGGCAACCCCTTGGCAACAATTCGGCCACGAAGTACCCCCTCAGCTATACAGTTCACGGCCGAAAATATAACCTAGGGGACATGTTGAAAGTCCGTCTCGCCGCAACGCTTCTCGTCGCAGCTTTCCTCAGCGGCTGCGCTGCCCACGAGACGGACCGCACCACCATGGCCGCGTCTGCGGATAACTCCCAGATCAATCCGCTAGGCCAGGCCAATATGGAGATGAAAACCCTCCGGCCGCAGGCGCCCTCCGAACTCACGGTGACCGACGTGCGCATCGGCCGGCACGAGGGGTTTGAGCGCGTCGTCTTCGAGCTTGATGGCGGCGGCGCTCCCGGCTGGTTCGTGGATTACGCCGACACGCCCACACAGCAGGGTTCCGGCAAGGCCATTGACCACTCCGGTAAGACCGCACTCAATGTCAATATCGACGGCGTGGTCTATCCCTTCGAGGCCGGCAAGGACGATCCCCGCATCGGCGTGGTGGATGCCCCTACGGAAGGAATTGTCACCCAAGTGGTCAATGGCGGCACCTACGAGGGCCGCTGCCAATTTGTCATCGGCATGACCTCTCGCAAGCCTTATTCCGTGCAGGTGCTCGATAACCCCACCCGTCTCGTAGTCGATATTCGCGATTAATAGGTCGCCTCAACCCGCCAACGGCCGCCGGACCATACCAAGAGCCAGGCCCGTTGATGCTCTTCGTGCTCGGCTTGGCCCACCACCTGCAGGCGCGCTACGTGCTGTGGAGTATCGGTCCACCACTGCGTATCCACCGGCCAGGGTCCGGCCCAGCCCAGCACGCGGAAGCGGTTCGCACCCCAGCCCAAGGCCACCGGCACACTGGAGAGGAGGGCTTCGGCAGTAACAAAGACGGGGCGCTCGGCGGCGTCGATAAGCCGAATGCGCGCGGCCGGATGATTCGGACCACCGCCCAGCCGTGCAGGCAGGGGCGCGGGAATGCGGCCGGGCCACTCGCCCTGCGGCGGTGCGTCACGCTGCTCGCCATAGGGCACGTACTCGATGCGCTCGGCCACCCCACGGCCGCCCACCGCCCGCGGCTGCAGCACACGATCCACCCCCAGCTGCGATTGCACGCGGGCGATCACGCGCTTGACCTGCTCCTGCGAGCCTTCCCCGCCCCAGAGACCGGTAGTGGACGGGGCGGCAACCTCCACCGGCTCCAGCGCCAGGCGGCGAATGGCTGCGCCCTCACCAGTAGCGCGCGTGAGCCAGCCATCGAGCTGCCAGCGCACGCGGTCCGCGGTAGCCTGCTCCGTCAGCGCTTCCTGCGTGCGCCACACCCGCGCCAGCTCCTCACCGGTGCCAAACTCCGCCACCACGCGCAGCCGCAGGCACACCTTGCCGGCCGCTTCCAAGCGGGCATGCAGCTGGGCCGCGAGTTGGCGGGCCGCGAAGGCCGCCGCGTCCACGCGCTCGATGCGCTCTTCCATTTCCACCGCCAGATCCGGGCGCGCCAACTCTGGGGCCACGCGCCTATCCGCACGGGCCTGGGCCAGTTCGTGGGCACGCCGGCCCGGCTCACCAAACCGGGTAGCTACCTGCTTAAACGACAGCGCGGCTAAGTCGCCCAGGCGTCGCACACCCAGCTTATCCAGCTGTGCGATAAACCCAGCCTCAAAGCCCAAGGCCTCATCGGCCGCCAGCACGCCTATGGGCTGGGTGGCCAAAAACTCTCGCGAGCCACCCTCCGGTACCACTGCTCCCACGCCGCGGTGCCGGGCCGCGATGACGGCCGTGGCAATCTCATCGGCGACGCCGAGGGTGGAGTCGAAGCCGGCGTACGAAGAGGCGTCGACAAGCATCTCTAGTGCTTTCTCCCCGTGGTAGCGCAGCGCCGCACCCGCATCCACAATCGCCAGGCCCGGGCGCAGCACCTCCACCGAGGACGCCACCGCATCTAAGCCGGCTGCAACCTCCGCAAACGCCGCGCCATCCCGGTCCGGATTGGCCTCCACCACTGCGGCCTCGGGGCACAGCGCTTGGGCCTGACGCAGGCGCATCCCCCGCCGCACACCCGCCCGGCGCGCCTTCCTATCGCACACCGCCACCGCGTGATTGCGCGCAATAACCATAGGGCCCTGCCCGCCGGCGGCCTGGATGGGCCAATCCGGAAACCACACGGCCGCTACCCTCATACGACCTCCAACCGGCGACGCTCACCCACCGTGAGCACCCCGTGCGAGGCACCCTGCTTCGAGGTCACCTCCACGTCCATGTCCACTCCGCGAATACGCCCGCTGCCCTTGCCGACGCCCCGATAGGCACTCACCCGCGCCCCTATCCCCACCGCCGTGCCGGGCAGGCGCGTGCCCACCGTAAGCACGGCCGCGCGCCCGCCGCGCACCTTCGCCAGCACCGGCCGCGCCTTGGTAGGGCTCACCTCGCCGGGCGGCCCATGGTGGACAACAAGGTCTAGCCCTTCCGCCAATACTCCCGCCACCATCCAGGATTCCAAGCCCGGATCCGGCACGGTTACCACGCGTTCGATAGCACCCTCCTCGGCCACTTGTGCGAGTAGCAAATCCGGCCACCCCACCACTCCCACATACCCGCCGCGGGCGGTGAGATGACAGATAAGCTCCACCACCAGCGCCGGGCAGTTCACACAGTGCACCACCTGCCGGCGCGCCAGCCCACCTGCGGGAAGCAAGCGCGCCAGGCCAGGGAGCGTATCTACCAGCTCTTCTTCCGGGCCGCGCTCCATAGCGCGCATGCGGGTACGCAGCATCGCCACGCGGTCCGACCTACTTAGCCCGGCCACCGCTTTCTCTAGGCGAACGCTCGTTTGACTCACCCGAATAGTATGAACCCTCACCCGGACACATGCAAGTGTATGTTCGAATGGTAGCCTTAGCGGCATGAACTTCAACGCTGCCTACGGCGCCATGCGCGAGCACACCACCCCCATCCCCACTCCGCCATGGGTGCGCTTGGGCTCGTCCATCCTCATCGGTGCGGCCGTGGCACTCTTGGCAAGCCGCGCGCATATCTTTGCCGCACTGGTTGGGGCGCTCGTATGCCTCGTGGCGGCCTTCGTCCTCGTCTTTGCCCACCCCTACCGCCGTGCGATGCGCGCTTATGCCGACAAGCGCAATGTCGCTCTAGTTCCTACCATCGCACAGCTCGTGCCACTGATGATTCTGTGGCTTATGGTGATGCTCGCGCCCATCGTGTCCCTGCCCGCGTGGGGCGTCGGGCTGGTGTGGCTAATGGTCTTTGGGCTGAGCTTTTTCGTCTTCCCCCATGTGGATGGCACGCGCCGGCTCGCGTTTGCCTAATCTAAACGACACTTTTCGGGGTTATCCACAGCTTTTTCGGCCCACGGCGGGTATGCAGGGCGGGTTATCCACAGAATTGACCGTAGCGGTTGCGCCGGCCGTGCGCCGGTGTAGGTGCGCGCCGTAGCGTTGCAGGCATGAACGCACTCGAGACCTACCTCACCGCCTTGGGCCCTGGCATGGACATCATCGCCGGGTGCCAAGGCATGTCCGGGTCCGAGCTCATGGACCGCGGCGCGCCCGATGCCATCGCCGCCGATCTGCTGCTTTTGTGCGAAAGCTACTTCGGCCGCACCAAATTTACGCGCCTGCAGCACCGCGCTATTGCCGACGCCCGCCGCAACACCCACTCCATCGCCACCCTTGCTGCCCTAGAACGCATTGTTAACCGCGCGCCCAGCAAGAAGCAGGCCTGGCAGCTGCGCGCGGAATGCTGCGCGATGACCGGCTCGATGAGCCACATCCTTAAACACGCCCGACGGCGCCTGCGCGAGATGAAAGACAACACCGTAACCCCAGGCGTGCGCACTTACCGACGCCCCAATGACTACTGGACGCTGGCCATCACCGGAACCTCTAGTTTCATCGCGGATCTCAACGCCGCCCTGGCCGCGACCGGAAAGCAATCGCTCGAGGCGGTAGAAAAGATCTTCTTTGACCAAGCTGCGGCCGCGCGGGCAGAAGTGGTGACCAATGCCATCGTGCCGTTAGACAAATTCATCCGCATCCGCGACGGCCGCGGCGATGATATCGAGCTCGATCTGACCAATGGCGCCACCATCACCGGCACCGAATATCTGCGCCGCGTGCTCAACGACGTCGGCTTTGCTGGCGACAAAGAAACCGGCTACGTCACGCTCGTGCACCCCGAGGAAGGTCCGGTTAATCTCTACCGCACGGCGCGCGTGGCCAATGACAAGCAGCGCATTATGGCCGCTGCAGAAAATCCACGCTGCGCCTGGCCGGGCTGCAACCAACCGGCCGACCTCTCCCAAGTCCACCACCTCAAGGCGTGGAGCAATGGCGGGGAGACGAATATGAAAAACCTGGTCATGTGCTGCGCTTACCATAATGGTGTCAACGACGATGACCCCAACGCCCCACCTCGGCGCGGCCGCCTCGAGCGGGTGGGCGGGCGCATTGTGTGGCGCCCGCCGTTTACCCCGCACGAGTAAGCGCCGGCGCCAAAACGAGCGAAAAGGCGCTCAGCACTAGACTGAGCGCCTTCTACGCATGCCGTTTTACTCCCACTCGATGGTTCCCGGTGGCTTGGAGGTGCAGTCCAAGACCACGCGGTTGACGTCCTTCACCTCGTTGGTGATCCGGGTAGAAATCTTCTCCAGCACCTCGTACGGCAAGCGAGTCCAGTCCGCGGTCATGGCGTCCTCCGAGGACACTGGGCGCAGCACAATCGGGTGGCCATAGGTACGGCCGTCGCCCTGCACGCCAACGGAGCGGACATCGGCCAGCAGTACTACCGGGCACTGCCAAATCTGGTCATCCAGGCCGGCATTGGTCAGCTCGGTGCGAGCAATAAGGTCTGCCTCGCGTAGCGTCTCCAAGCGCTCCTCGGTTACCTCACCGATGATGCGGATACCCAAGCCCGGGCCAGGGAATGGCTGGCGGCTAACGATCTCTTCTGGCAAGCCCAGCTCGCGGCCGACGGCGCGAACCTCGTCTTTAAACAGCAGGCGCAGCGGCTCGACCAGCTTGAACTCCACGTCATCTGGCAGACCGCCGACATTGTGGTGAGACTTAATATTCGCCGTGCCATCGCCGCCGCCAGACTCGACAACGTCAGGGTACAGAGTGCCTTGGACGAGGTAGTCGATGGTGGAGCCTGCGGGGGCGTCGTCAAGCACGCCTGCAACCGCGCGCTCAAAGGAACGGATAAACTCCGCGCCGATGGCCTTGCGCTTGGCTTCTGGGTCGCTAACGCCTGCCAGCTTTTCCAGGAAGGCAGCGCGCTCATCCGCAGTCACCAGCTTCGCGCCGGTGGAGGCAACGAAGTCCTTTTCTACCTGCTCGCGCTCGCCGGCACGCAGCAGGCCGTGGTCAACGAAGACACAGGTGAGGCGATCTCCAATGGCGCGCTGCACCAGTGCGGCCGCCACAGCGGAGTCCACACCGCCGGACAGACCACAAATAGCGCGGCCTTCCTCGCCCACCTGTGCGCGGACATCCGCGATGAGCTGCTCGGCGATATTATCGGCCGTCCAATTCTGCTCTAGGCCAGCGATCTCGGTAAGGAAACGGGTAAGCACCTCTTGGCCGTGCGGCGAGTGGAGCACCTCAGGGTGGTACTGCACGCCGGCCATCTGCTTGGCTGGGCACTCCATAGCGGCAACGGGAGCACCGGCCGAAGTAGCAGTAACCTCAAAGCCTTCGGGAGCGGCAGATACGGCATCGCCGTGGGACATCCACACTTTGTGGGTAGCCTCCAGGCCTTCGTGAAGTACACCGCCCTTAACATTCATATCGGTACGGCCGTACTCACGCTCGCCGGTGGAAGAGACAGTGCCACCAAGCGCATGGTTCATGGCCTGGAAGCCGTAGCAAATGCCGAAAACCGGAATGCCGAGCTCAAGTAGCTCCGGCTTGAGGGCCGGGGCGCCATCGGCATATACGGAAGAAGGTCCACCCGACAAAATGAGAGCGGCTGGATCCTTTGCTTTAATTTCCTCTACAGAAGCGGAGTTGGGGACAACCTCGGAGTAAATCTTGGCCTCGCGCACGCGACGGGCAATAAGCTGCGCGTACTGAGCGCCAAAGTCCACAACGAGGACGGGGCGCGGGGTAGTATTTGGCTTAGTCACGCCCCATAGTCTAACCCACTAAACTGATAGCTTATGAAGCGCTTGACTATTGTGCTCGCCGCGGGGCTGTTGTTGTGCGGTTGTGACGCCACCCCAACTACGGCCGAGGTGGCGTCTGCGCTGGATGAACAAGGCCCGCAACAGGTGACGCTTCCGGCCGCGGAAGTCTTTGGAAGCGAGTGGGATGAGTGGGTTCCATTGTGCGGCACGCAGCAGGCAGAGCGCGTGGGGCATCCAGAAGTAGCGCAAAATTCGGTGGTTCTACGCGCGAGCGGCGAAGAAAAGGTTGTAGAGCTCAATCCCTCGGGAGTACGCGTGTGCCCAGTCCACAACGCAGGGCAATGGCGGCCGATGACGGGCAAGACCACGTGGAGGCGCGAAGGCGGCTGGCAATTGGTTTCCTAACCACTCTCCTACCTCGCCACCTGGCATCTGTTCAGCGGCGAAGGAAGCAATAGGGCAAAGAAACGCGGCTGCGCCAAGAAGGCACAGCCGCGTCGGGGACTCTCGCGCGGATTAGTAGCGAACGGCGAGTTCGACCTTCTGGAAGGACTTCAGGTCGGTGTAGCCGCACTTGGCCATGGACCGGCGCAGCGCGCCGACCAGGTTGGTGCGGCCGAAGGGCTCGCTGGAGGGACCGTGCAGCACGGTTTCCAGCGACGGGGCGGCCGACTCTTCGGCGGCTTCGGCCGAGGTACCAGTGGTGAGGAAATCGACGTCCAAGTCGGTATCGGCCCCGGAGAACTGGACGAAGCCGCGTGGGAAACGCGGGTGGCCGGCTGTGGCGGGCCAGTACCAGCCCTTGCCGCCGGCCTCGCGGGCTTGGGCAAGCAGTGGGCCGAGAGCAACACCGTCAGCGCCGCAGGCAAAAGCCTTGGCAATATTGCCGGAGTTTTCAAACTCGGTATCGGCGATGATGTGTACGTAGCGGCCGCCGGTCTCGTCGAGGTAGTCGCGGCGGGCTGCGGCGGCGTCGGCAATCGCAGTGCCCATGGCCGAGTCGATGCCCACGGTCTCGGCGTTGGTGGTCACACCCGCGCCTACGATGACGCCGGCCGCGCCGGTGCGCATCAGGTGTAGCGCGGTGGTGTAGTCGGTGACTCCGCCGGCAATGACGGGAACGTCAAGGGAGCCAATGAACTCCTTGAGGTTCAGCGGCTCACCACCGGTAGCCACGTGCTCGGCCGAGACCAGGGTGCCCTGGATAAACAGCAACTCGGCACCGGCCGCGATGACCTTCGGGGCCATCTCGCGAGCATTTTGGGGGGATACGCGCACAGCAACGGTGACACCGGAGTCGCGGACTTGGGAGATGCGCTCGGTAAGGAGGGCGTCGTCAAGCGGGGCGGCGTGCAGCTCCTGGATGATGGAGTTATCGCCCGGCTGCGAGTAAATGCGGGCTAGGGCGCCCTCGAGGTCCTTGTGACGGCCCCACAGGCCCTCGGCATTAATGACGCCCAGGCCGCCTTGCTTGCCCATCTCGATGATGAACTCGGGGGTGGCGAGCGCATCAGTGGGGTGGGACACGAAGGGGATGTCGAAGGTATAGGCGTCGATGTGCCAGGTGGTGTCCACGTCCTTGGAGGAACGAGTGCGGCGCTGCGGCACGATGGATAGTTGCTCTAGATCGAAGGTACGGCGGGCCTCGCGGCCGATGCCGATTTCGGCGTATTCACGCATGATATTCCTAGCGGTAGTTTGGTGCTTCTGCGATTTGCTGCAGGTGGTGCGGGTGGGATTCCTTTAGGCCCGCGGCGGTGATTTGAACGAAGCGCTTGGTCTTCAGCTCGGCCAGGGTGGCGGAGCCGGTATAGCCCATCGAGGCGCGCAGACCGCCGATAATCTGGTGCACGATGGCATCGATATCGCCGCGGAAGGGCACGCGACCCTCGACGCCTTCCGGAACCAGCTTGTCCTCGCTGCGGACGTCGGCCTGGAAGTAGCGGTCCTTGGAATAGGAGCGCTTCTCGCCGGAAAGTCCGCGACCCTGCATGGCGCCCATGGAGCCCATGCCACGGTAGCGCTTGTACTGCTTGCCCTGGTAGACCACGATGTCGCCGGGGGCTTCGGTGGTACCGGCAAACATGGAGCCCAGCATGACGGTATCGGCGCCGGCCGCCAGGGCCTTGGCGACGTCGCCAGAGTACTGCATACCACCATCGCCGATAACCGGCACACCGGCCGGTCCAGCTACTGCGGCGGCCTCCATCAGGGCGGTAATCTGCGGCGCGCCCACGCCGGCGACGACGCGGGTGGTGCAAATGGAGCCCGGGCCGATGCCGACCTTGATGGCGTCGGCACCGGCATCGATCATTGCCTGTGCGGCCTCGCGGGTGGCGAGGTTACCGCCGATGACATCGACCTTGGAACCGAAATCCTTTTGCACGCGGGAGACCATTTCCAGCACGCGGTTGTTGTGGGCGTGGGCGGAGTCGACGACGAGGGCGTCCACGCCGGCGTCGACAAGCGCGGCGGCGCGCTGGTAGGACTCTTCCCCGGTACCGATGCCGGCCGCAACCAACAGGCGGCCGGCCGAGTCCTTGGACGCGTTGGGATACTGCTCGGTCTTGACAAAGTCCTTGACGGTAATCAGGCCGGTGAGCTTATTATCCGCATCGACGATGGGCAGCTTTTCCACCTTATTGGCCGAAAGCAGTTCGAGGGCTTCCTTTTTAGATACACCCTCGCGCGCAACAACAAGCGGCATGGCCGTCATGACTTCACTGACCTTGCGGTCAAAGTCAGGCTCGAAGCGCATATCGCGGTTGGTGCAAATGCCCACCAGGGTGCCGTCCTCGTCTACCACCGGCAGGCCGGAGATGCGGAAGCGGGCGCACAGCGCGTCTACTTCCCCGATGGTCATATCCGGGCGGGCGGTGATGGGGTCGGTGACCATGCCGGACTCGGAGCGCTTCACAATCTCTACCTGCTCGGCCTGGTCCTCGGTAGAAAGGTTGCGGTGCAGCACGCCGATGCCACCCTGGCGGGCCATGGCAATGGCCATGCGGGCCTCGGTCACGGTATCCATGGCGGCCGAGGCAAGCGGAACGCCGAGGCGGATATTGCGGGTAAATTGCGCGCCGGTATCGACCTCGGAGGGCACGATATTGGATTCGGCGGGCAAAAGGAGCACATCATCAAAGGTCAGGCCGCGCAGGGCTACCTTGTTCGGGTCATCTCCACCAGTATGAATACGGTTCTCGCTCATCGAGGTCTCTCCTTAACAGGTTTAGCGGCTAACCTAACTGTAGTGCGTTGCCGGCCGACGACACCATTTGGGCAGGGGGTAAATTGCCTCGGGCGAGCAAGTTCAATAGGCTCGCAGGCGTGAACTTCTTCGCCAATATGCCCCGCGATCCTTTCGCCGACGACCCGAATGACCCAGCCTCCTTTTTGGAGGAGGACGAGCAGGTCATGCCGCTTACCGACGACGACCGGATCGCCATCATCCACGACCTCGCGCTGGTGCAGAAATTCGCCTCCATCCTCGGCCCACGCGGCATCGATGGCATCTTCTTCCTGTGCGAGGATTGCCAGGAGAACCACTTCTATGAGTGGGATATTATGGCCGCTAATATGCGCGCTACGCTCGAAGGGGAGCTAGCGCCCGTGCATGAGCCGGGCGCCGAGCCAGATCCCTCCCGCTACGTGCCTTGGGACTACGCCTTGGGCTACTTGGACGGCCTAGAGGGCCGCTAGTTTCTACTGCTGCTGGCCCAACTCGATGGTGGTCGTCGGCTCATCCTCAACGTTGGGATTGGGCTGCGGGTTTGGCTGCCCTTGTTCCGTGACCACCACGGTTTCGGTGGCGTACTGAGTTTCGGTCACGGTGACCTGCTCCGGTTGCTGTTCCGGTTGCGAAGCTTCTTCCGCCACGGTTTCGGTGGCAGTCTCCGTCACGGTGTGCGGGGTGGGCTTCGGGTGCGCAGAGCGCTTTCGATCCGCCTCGCGGTTGGCGGCGATGGCCTTTTCTTCTTTGCCTTCGGCCTCATCCAGCTTGGCGCGGGCATCCTTCATCAATTCGCGAGCGCCTTCAATATCGCCTTCGGCCGCGCGAGATTCCATCTCTTCCAGCGTGCCAGCCAGCTCTACATTGCGGGTCTTATCGCCCTTATCAAAGGTTCCGGCGTGCAGCATGGCTCCACCGGCTCCAGCGATGACTAGAGTTGCGGCCGCCGCACCGATAAGCCCATGTACGAACGGGCCGCCACGGTGGCGCTTGCGGGCCTGGCCTAGGTCGATGACCTCAGGCTCAGCATCGGCGCCTTCTACCAGCGGGGCTGGAGGCATCTGCTTGTCGACGTCCCCCTTTAACTCCAGCAGCAGCTCCGCCAGGTCATCCTGGCCGTCGGAAGGGTTAGTTCCCTTCGAAAGCTCGGTGAGGAATGCATCATCATCTACCAAGGGCTGGAGCTGGTCTGCTAGGCCGGCATTATCGCCGTGGTGCTTCGGTGCCATGATGGTGTCTCTCCCCCTTCCTTTCTATTAAGAGATATCTGCTGTAAGAGTCGGCCTCTAGGCCCTTAGCGCGCAGTTTCCTGGGCGGCTTGGAGAGCCTTTCGCAATTGAGCGAGTGCTCGGTGTTGCGCGACACGAACCGCACCTGGGGTGGAACCCACAATTTCCGCGGTCTCTTCTGCCGACAAACCGTTGAACACGCGCAGAATAACGATGTTTTTCGCCTTGTCACTTAACGTATCGAGCAAGGCGCGCATTCTGTTACTACCGTCGGCCTCCAATGCCCACTCTTCAGGGGTTGCGTCACGCGCGGAGTCTTCCGGAATTTCTTCGGTAGGGGTGGACTTATCGCGCCCCATGGCGCGGTGGGCATCGGTGACCTTATTGAACGCGATGCCGTAGACATAGGCCATAAACGGGCGGCCTTTGTCCTCGTAGGAGCCAATAGAGGTGGCAACTGCAAGACAGATCTCTTGGGCTACATCCTCCGCGGTAGGTTGGCGACCGCCACCGATGCGGGCGCGGCAGTAGCGCAGCACCTGCGGGTGAATGATCCGCAGGACTTTTTGCAGCGCTCGACGGCTGCCGTCGACGGCATGCGGGACGAGATCCGCTAGCTCCTGTTCCTTATCACTCACGTATGCACCCTCTGACATGTTTTAAACCGGTAACTAACCATATTGGCACACGGGAAGTTTATGCAAAGGCGACGCGCGACCCCAGCGCCTGCACAACCCGAGCGGCAGAAAATTCATAAACCGTTAACCTTTGCCGTTTCCGCTGGTAGACCGTGGTGCAGGCGGGGTGAGCATGGGAAGAATACCTAAAAGTCAAAAATCGGTAACCCACCGTTTACCCACGCACGAAACACTACGTGAGGTTGCTTCCCGTAACGCTGCGGAAGCCACACTAGAATTCTCGCCCTTACAAAGGAGCTAAGTAACGTGTCTCAGCCTCATTTGCTTCCCGGTCCCACCGCTGACCTGTGGGATTGGCAGCTACAAGGCGCCTGC
The DNA here is from genome assembly GCF_022347205.1 of Corynebacterium sp. ACRPO. GTDB lineage: Bacteria > Actinomycetota > Actinomycetes > Mycobacteriales > Mycobacteriaceae > Corynebacterium. The sequence continues at coordinate 50,961 of NZ_JAKRNE010000003.1, forward strand.
CGCGGAGAAAACTCGGACGTGTTTTATCACCCAGATGGCGAGCGCGGCCGCGCCCGCGCCCAGCGCGAGAACCGTGCCAAGGCCATCTGCAATTCTTGCCCGGTCATTGATCTGTGCCGCGAGCATGCCCTGCAATCCGCCGAGCCTTACGGCGTCTGGGGCGGAATGAGCGAATCCGAGCGCGTCGTTGCACTGCGCCAACGTCGCCGCGCCGCAGCGCCGGTCAACGCTTAAGGCAGAAGGTTAGGAGGAGACGAGGGCGTCGGCAAGAAAGCGCCCCGTCACTGAGTCTTGCTGCTCGGCTAAATCGGCCGGGGTGCCGCTAAAGACAAGCTGGCCGCCGGCCGAACCGGCACCGGGCCCCAAGTCGATGGCGTGATCCGCATGCGCGAGAACGGCCAGATTGTGGTCGATGCAGACGACGGTATGTCCGGAGTCCACCAGCTCATCCAGCAGCGCCAGAATCCGCGCGGTATCCGCTGGGTGCAGGCCGGTGGTGGGCTCATCGAGGACCAGCACATCAGCGGTAGATTTCTTATCGCTCAGGTGCGCCGCAAGTTTGAGGCGCTGACGCTCGCCGCAGGACAAAGTAGATAGCGGCTGGCCTAGGGCGACATACCCCAGGCCGACGGTGCACAAGGTATCGCAGATTTTCGCCGCGGCCGGTGCCCTCGCATTCGGGGCACATGCCGCCGGTGCGCTCGAAACGGCGCACCTCCTTGGTGCCGTTAACCTCGATGGCGCCCTGGCCGGAGGCGGAGGGCACATTAAAGGAGTAGGCCGCCGGGCCGCCGGCGCGCGGGGTGGCCATGCGCGAGTACAGCACGCGCAGCATGGCAGTGATACCGGTGGCGGTGCCAAAGGTGGAGCGAGAGGAGGCGGCCATGGGCTCCTGGCCCACCACGATGGCGGCCGTAAGATGCTCTAGCTTATCGACGTCCGGCCGGGCCAACGACGGCATAAACCCCTGCACGAAGCCGGGGTAGGTCTCGTTGATAAGCCGCTGGGACTCGGCCGCGATGGTGTCGAAGACCAGGGAGGACTTGCCGGAGCCGGATACACCGGTGAGGACGGTGAGCTGGCGCTAGGGGATGGACAGGGCGATATCGCGCAGGTTGTTTTCGCGCGCGCCGGTGACCTTGATGTATTCCACGGCCCTAGTCTAGGCACAACAAAACCCGCCGCGCGGGAAGCGGGCGGGCGTTGTTGGGAAGGTTTAGTGCTGGTGGCCGTGACCGGCGTCAGCAGGCTGCTCTTCCTGTGGTTTTTCCACCACGGAGGCCTCGGTGGTTAGAACCATACGGGCCACGGAAGTGGCATTGACCACGGCCGAGTGGGTGACCTTGACTGGGTCGATAATGCCGTTATCGATGAGGTTGCCGTACTCCAGGGTATTGGCGTTGAAGCCCTCACCGTTAGACATCTCGGCGACGCGGGAGACGACGACGGCGCCGTCGAGGCCAGCGTTTTCGGCGATCCAGAACGCCGGACGGGTCAGGGCGCGGGCGACGGCGAGAACGCCGACCTTAGCCTCGCCCTCGAAGCCCTCGGCAAAGGACTCGAGTTCCTTGGAAATCTGGACCAGCACGGAGCCGCCGCCGGCGATGACGCCCTCTTCGACGGCCGCGCGGGCCGCGTTGATGGCATCTTCGACGCGCAGCTTGCGCTCGTTGACCTCGGTCTCGGTAGCGGCGCCAACGCGGATGACGGCCACGCCACCGGAAAGCTTAGCCAGGCGCTCCTCGAGCTTTTCCTTATCCCAGGTGGAATCGGTGCGCTCGATCTCGCGACGGATCTGCTCGCGGCGTTCCTCTACTGCTTCAGCGGTGCCGCCGCCATCGACGATGACGGTGTCATCCTTGGTGATGGTCACGCGGCGGGCAGAACCCAGCACGTCGAGGCCAGCCTCGTTGAGGTTAATGCCCACCTCTGGGTCGATGACGGTGGCGCCGGTAACGACGGCCAAGTCATCCATGAATCCCTTGCGGCGCTCGCCAAAGTACGGGGCCTTAACGGCAGCGACCTTGAGCACCTTGCGGATGGAGTTGACGACGAGAGCCTGCAGCGGCTCGCCCTCGACGTCCTCCGCAATAATGAGGGTCGGGCGGTTGGTCTCGGCGATCTTCTCCAGCAGCGGCAGGAAGTCCGGCAGGGAGGAGATCTTGTTGCGGACGAGCAATACTGCGGCGTCGTCCAGCACGGCGTGGTAGGTCTCTTCCTCCGTAGCGAAGTACGGGGAAAGGTAGCCCTTGTCAAAGGAAATACCCTCGGTGACATCGACGGCGGAGTCGATGGTCTGGGATTCCTCGACGGTGACCACACCGTCCTTGCCCACCTTGTCCATGGCGCCGGCAACCATCTCGCCGACCTCCGGGTCACGGGAGGAGACGGTGGCTACCTGGGCGATTTCAGAGGAGGAGTTGACCGCGGTGGCGCGGGCCTTGAGCTCCTCGACGGCCTTTTCGGCCGCCGCCGCGATGCCGCGGTTGAGCTCGATGGGGTTGGCGCCGGCCGCTACGTTGCGCAGGCCCTCGAAGATGAGCGCCTGGGCCAGCAAGGTAGCGGTGGTGGTGCCGTCACCCGCGGTGTCATTGGTCTTGACCGCAACGGACTTGACCAGCTGCGCGCCGAGGTTCTCGAAGGGCTCCTCAATGTCGATATCGCGGGCGATGGTCACGCCGTCATTGGTGACGGTGGGGCCACCGAAAGCCTTGGACAGCACGACATTGCGGCCGCGCGGGCCGAGGGTGACCTTGACGGCATCAGCCAGCGTATCGACGCCGCGCTGGATTCCCTCGCGGGCTTCTTGGTCGAATGCAATGAGCTTTGCCATATTTGGGCCTACTTCTCGATGACGGCGAGCAGGTCACGGGAGGACAGCAGCAAGTACTCCTCACCGTTGTACTTCAGCTCGGTGCCGCCGTACTTGGAAAAGACAACGGTATCGCCCTCGTTGACGCCTACCGGGGTGACCTCACCCTTGTCGTTGGTGCGGCCTGGGCCTACGGCAACGACGGTAGCTTCCTGCGGCTTTTCCTTGGCGGAATCTGGGATAACCAGGCCGGAAGCGGTGGTGGTTTCAGCTTCTACGATCTGTACGAGGACGCGGTCCTCGAGAGGCTTAATGTTTGCCATGATGTTTCCTCCGTAGTGTTCGTATGCGCGCCGGTATGGCGCGCGCGTGCCGGTTGTGGATGTCCAGCACAGCCGTCGTCGCGGGTGAACAACTGTGGGTCAAACAACCTGATTAGCACTCTACCCTCGTGACTGCTAACCCTCAACAATGACCCGGCCCACATTCCTACGCCCTCAGCGATCCCTTCAGCGCTCTCGTTGCCCGGCGCACACGAAGCCGGCCAGCGCCAGCTTGACGACGCCCAGGGCGATAAACATGACACCAAAAATCACGGCGAAGGCCGGCCACCACAGCTCGTCTACCAGCGTTCGGCCGAAGGAAACCTGTGGGGTGAGCAGGTGGTGGAGTGGGAGGAGCGTCGCCAAGCACAGCGCCCACACCACGCCGGCCGCAGTAAGGGTAAGGCAGGCCGCCTCCCCCACTTGCACGCGCGCCCAGGCCGAGGGGGTGGCGCCAGCCAGAGTGAGGCCGCGGATATCGGAGGCGATGCGCCCGCGCATCAGCAGCGAGGTAAGCACGGCGCCCACGATGCTGGGTGCAAAGACCGGCCCTAAAAGGGCGACAAAGACCTGCCACGAGGACAAGGTGCCGCCGGCGCCTGCGTCGTTTCCAAAGCGCAGGCCCGAGCCGACGGCGACGATAAAACCGCCGACCAGCACCCACGGCACGATGTGTGGGGTGGAAAAGTGCCGGCGCACGCGCACGTTGGCCCCAGCGATGCCGGCCGTGCGGGTCCATTGGTCGATGCCGGGCATGAGCCAAGGTAAGAAGAGGGCGACGAGGATGACAAGCCCCATTTCGGCCGACAAGAGATCACCCGGGTCATCGATGTGCAGGCACCCATAGACCGTGCCGCCGACGGCCACGGCCGCAAGCAGGAATTTCACCAGAAGCCACGCCGGGTGTGCGGTAGTGCGCGGCCGGAATACGCGGCGCAGTGGAGGCAGTGCACCAACCAGGGCCGCGGACGTGCAGACGGCTACCGAAATGACAACAACCTGGCCGGTTATGGCAATGTCCGGCATGGGAATGCCGTCGCTGCGCAGGGCGCGCACGCACGGTGCGAGCAGCGGATGGGCCGGCAGCACACCGAGGAGCCCGGCGACCGCGCTGACCACTGCGACGTGGCCCAGGATGAAAGAGAGAATCATCCAGCCGGGCATGCCCACCATGCGCCAGGAGCGGTAGACCGGCTCGCGCTCGGCAATGATAAGGCGCATCTGCGATAGCGTCACCAACACCACCACGCACAGGGCCATGCCCAGCACCGTGCCACCCAGCGGGCCGGCGGGATTTTCTTCGGCGCCCGAGGAAGCCACCAGCATGGCCAGCGCCAGGGTGCACGAGGTGGAAGACACTACCAAGGTCAGCGCCACGGCCAGCCACGATAGCCAATTGGACTGTAGGTCCTTAAGCCACACCAGCATGGGCCACCTCCTCTAAGGAGATGATCCGGTCGGCCGCCTCAGCGGCGAAGTGCGAGTGAGTCACCATGACCACGCTGGCGCCATCGCGGGCGGCGGCGCGCAGGTGGGAAAGGACGGTGGATGCGGTGGCATCGTCAAGCGCGCCCGTGGGCTCGTCGGCGAAGATATAGGGCGCCTGGGCCAGCAGTGCCCGGGCGACGGCCACGCGTTGCTGCTGTCCGCCGGAAAGCTGCGCGGGCAGGCGGCGCTCCAACCCGCTAAGGCCAAGCGAGTCAAAGACCGCAGCCACCTTGCCGCGTGTAGGGCGCCGGCCGGAAAAGCGCGCGGTCAAGGTAGCATTGCGCTGCGCGTTGAGGGATTCCAGCAGGTTATAGTCCTGGAAAACAAAGGCTCGCTGCTTGCGCCCCGGCGCATTGACTCGGCCGGAAGTGGGCTTATCTAGCCCGGATAACAGGTTCAGCAGCGTGGTTTTGCCGCTTCCTGAAGGTCCCATGATGGCGACGAATTCTCCTGGGGCGATAGACACATTGACGCGATTGAGCACGGTGTGGCGGCCGTAGCGCTTGCTGAGGTTGTCTGCTTTTAACATGCCTTTGATTCCACTCGGCCGCGCAGAAGAAAGACATGGGGCGGGCTACCCGGAAAATGGTAGAGCTAGCTCTACTGCCCCCACCGCGGCAGGGCGGCTAGGCTCATGGGTTATGCGAACCCTCAAAGCCTGCGCGTGGAGCCTCGTCCTCGGCGCGCTATTTATCCCGGCGTTGGTGGTTTCGGTACTGATGCTGCCGTGGATTCCGCTGGTGGGACGCGCCGCGGAATTTGTCGGCCGGTTGGGTGCGCAGTGGATGGGTGTACAGATCCCACCCCGGCGTGCGGGCCGTTGGTTTGATTGGCAGCAGTTTTATCACCTTATTGTGCAGCTATTGATTTCGGCTGCCTGCTTTGCCGCGTGGACTGCCGTGGGTTTTACGGCGGGCGTCCTGGTAATTGCGCCGTTCGTGCCAAAGGCCGAATTCTCCTTTGGCGAGTGGTCCACCACCAACCGGCCGCTCATTTTCTTCACCTGCTGGCTCACCGCGGCGCTGCTGGTGGCTTTATTGGTGGGACTTAACCGCCTCTTGGTCTTGGCATCGACCTCGCTGACTCGGCTGGCATTGAGTCCTTCGGCCGAGGAGTTGGCGGCCTCGCGTGCCACGCTTATCGATGCCTTCTCCGGCGAGCGCCGCCGCATCGAGCGCGAGCTGCACGATGGCCCGCAGCAGTACCTCACTGCGCTCAAGCTCAACTTGGCCGCAGCGAAATTGCAGGCCCCTCCCGAGGCGCAACCGGCCCTGGCCGATGCGGAACATAATGCCTCTTTGGCCTTGGCCTCCCTGCGGGCGACGGTGCGCGGCATCGCCCCGCAGGTGCTTTTCGACGCCGGATTAATCCCCGCCCTCGACGAACTCCTCGCCCACTCCGGGCTGGAGGCAGAGCTACACGTCGAAGGCGCCGAGCGCTCCGTGGATGAAACCACTGCCCTGCTGGCTTACCACGCGGTGGCCGAGGCGCTTACTAATGCGTCCAAGCATGGCGCGGCCACTGAGGCGATGGTAACGGTTGCTTTCGGGCAGACGTTGCGCCTAGACATCGTTGATAATGGCACCGGACCCTGCCCCGGCCCCGGAGCTGACCTCGGCCACACGGCCAAGGAGCCAGCTGAGACGGGCACCGGTCTCGCCGGGCTGCGCGAACGCGCCGCCGCACTGGGCGGCACGGTGAACTTTTCGGCAGCAGATGACACGACTGCGGGTGAACGCGGTGGCCGGCTGCAGGTCGAATTACCGCTAAAGGAGGCGGAATGAAACTACTACTGGCAGAAGACTCCGCGCTATTGCGCGCGGGGCTCGAGCAGCTACTCAGCGCTCTGGGGCATAGCGTTACGGCGGCCACCGATGCCGAAGAACTGCGCGCTATTGCCGGGCAGAAAGATTTCGACCTGATTATCAGCGATGTGCGCATGCCACCGACCATGACCGACGATGGCTTGCGCGCCGTGTATGACCTGCGAGCAGCCAATCCCACCCAGCCGGTGGTGGTGCTGAGCCAATACGTAGCGGCAAGCTACCTCGACCGGCTCTTGGAGCACGGCGGCTTTGGCTACCTGCTCAAGGAGCGTGTTTCTGATGTGGAAGAATTCGTGCGCACGCTAGACGAGGTCGCCCGCGGCGGCACCGTGGTGGACCCAGAGGTCGTAACTGCGCTGCTGTCGGCGCGGCGTACTGGTTTAGCCCAGCTCACCGCCCGCGAGCGGGAGGTACTGGGGCTTATGGCCCAAGGATTGAGCAATAAAGAAATTGAAGACACGCTCGTTCTTACCGCCGGAGCGGTAAGCAAGCATGTCTCCAATGTGTTTATGAAGCTCGGGTTTCGGCCCGAGGATTCCAACCGGCGGGTCAAGGCCGTATTGGCGTGGCTGCGCCATACGGAGCGCTAGCCAATGGGGCGACGCTAGCTACTTCTTCGAGCTGAGCCCGCCGAAAATATCGCTGGAGCTCAGGGAGCTGCCGTCCTTCGGATCCTTAGGCACCGCTGGGGTGTCTGGGTCGGTGGACTCGGCGGAGTCGGCGGGGTTGGTGGCGTCGTCGGCAGGCGCAGCGCCGCGGTCCTTCTTCTTGAGGGAAACCTTGTCCACCAGCGTGTTATCTCCTGCGTTGAAGGTGGTGAAGGTGAGCTTGTCATCGGTGACATCCACTCGCATGTAGTCCTCGGTGTAGTCCTGGCGCCACATAGCGGTGGACTCGTGGGCAAGCTTTGGATCGATGGTCTCCATGCGCGCGCCCTTGTGCTTTTTGTTATTCACGTCGGTGAAGTCGTAGTACTTGCCGCCGCCCGCGGTGGTGGTGGTCAGGTACAGCGCCTCGCCCTCCTTGGGCTCGAGAACGTCGCCGCGCTGCGGCTTCTTTTCAGGCAGGACCGGCTTATTGTTCTTCATCAGGTGGCTGCGGGTGTAGATGTGATCATGGCCGGAGAGCACGGCATCGACGTTGAGCTCAGAGAGTACCGGAGTGAGCTTCTCGCGCAGGTTGGTGACGTCCTTATCAAAATAATGGGTGCCCTGGGAGTATGGGCCGTGGTGCATGCCAACGACGATCCAGTCATTATCCGCGCCGCGGGATTCGATGGCTTCGCGCAGGAACTGCTCGTGGCGGGCGATATCGGCGTCGGAAGAAGCATTGGAGTCCAAGCCGATGAAGAGTACGTTATTGCGCTCGAAGTAGTGGTCGCGGATATCGTCCGCCTGGTGCGGGTTAGAGAAGTGCTCATCATGGTGCTTCATGGTGAGGTTATAGGTCTCATGGTTACCTGGGACCGTGTTGGTGGGGATGTGGCGGATCTCCGGAGCGGAGAAGTACGCATCGTACTGCGGCACATGGGCGCCCCAGCCCTCAACCTGGTCACCCAGAGACCAGATCATGCTGGCATTCGGCACATGGGAGGCCGCGCGGCCGATGGTCTTGCGCCACTGTTCGGCTTGCTCATCCACCTTGAGGTCCACGCCGATCTGCGGGTCCGCGACGGTAAGGAAGGACCAGTCATCGCCATTGGAGCCGGTGTTGAAAGTCTCTGGCTCGGACCAGCCGCCTTCCTCGGAGCCAACGCGGTAGGTGTACTCGGTATCCGGGTGCAGATCGGTGGCGGTGGCGAACTGGGACTTATACAGCAAGGCGCCAAAGTCGCGCTCGTCGGCGTGGAAGGTGGTGGTGCCTTCTGGGCCGGTAACCTCGAGGACCTCGTCTGCCTTGGACTTGGTGCGCCAGGTGACCATGACCTGGGATTCATCCTCGCCCGGCTGCAGAATGGTGCGGTAGATGGGCGAGTCAGCGGCCAGCGCCGGGGTGGCGGGCACGATGGCGGTGGCGCCACCTACTGCGAGGGCGGTGGCGAAGGAGGCGACGAAGCGCGATGAACGGAGCATACAGTTTTCACCTTTGGAGTCTTAGAAGAAGCGGTACGGCTCCCTAGAACACCATAAGAATGTGAACACCGTATTACGAGCGCGCGAAAAGCGTTTGAACCCTACCTGTGAGGGGCTGGGGTTTAGAGGCTCTTATCGGAGTTGATAACGGCCGCGCGCCAGAGGGTGTATTCCTCCGGGTTATCTTCGCGGTAGTTCTTCACTGCGCGAATGCCCTGTTCCACGGATTCGATGACGGTATCGATGGTGGTGTCTTCGCCCTCGGCATCAACGAAAATGACGGGGCCGCAGATGGAGCGGATGGGGTCCTGCAGGAAGGCGGCGTTGCCGGTGGCGGCTGCGTTGCGTGCCAGGGAGGCTACCGGGTTCGGCTCGGCGCCTTCGGCCTTAGCTTCTGGGTTGTAGAGTGCGGCGTAGGTGGTGCCATCTTCTTGGAATACAACGGATACGCGGTCCTCGGTGGTGCCGCCCAGGAACTGGTTGGCGTGCTCCAGCTCAAATTCAAGCTTGCGGCGGGTGAGATCAGGGTTGACAAGGAAACCGACGGTCATGAGAGAAAGCTCCTTCAGAAAGCCAAGAGGGCATGAACGCTCCTTAGCGTACCGGCCCCGCGCCCCGCCTGCAGCGCGAGCGAGAAGAACTTTAGGTTAACTGCGGCTCTTCCACATCCAGCTGGGTATCGGTGCCTACGCCGAGGCCAGAGGGCTGGGCACCTTCATGGATGAGTTGCGCGCCGATGGCCGCGATCATCACGCCGTTATCGGTGCACAGCGAAAAGCGCGGCACACGCAGTTCCACCCCGGCGGCAGCGCAGCGCTCGGCGGCCAGCTCGCGCAGGCGGGAATTAGCGGCCACGCCGCCTCCCAGTAGCAGCACCCGGGCGCCGGTGTCCTCGCAGGCACGCACGGCCTTGGCAGTCAGGACATCTGCCACGGCTTCTTGAAAGCTGGCGCAGACATTTTCAACGCTGATGGTCTCCCCTGCCTTTTCGGCGCGCTCCACATAGCGGGCCACGGAGGTCTTGAGTCCGGAGAAGGAGAAGTCGTGGCGGTGCGGGCCGCGCAGGTCCTCGGCGCGAGACATGCCGCGCGGGAAATCGATGGTGGCTTCGCCGCGGGCAGCGAGCTTATCAATCACCGGGCCGCCCGGGTAACCCAAACCGAGGAGGCGGGAGACTTTGTCGTAAGCTTCACCGGCGGCGTCGTCAAGCGTAGAGCCCAACTCGCGCATGGGCTTGCCGACGGCCTCTACTTCCAACAGCTGCGTATGCCCGCCCGAGACCAGAAGGGCCACCGAGTGCGGCAGCTCTTCGCCTTCCAGGTTGGCCACGGCAACATGGCCGCCCAGGTGGTTAACGCCGTAGAAGGGCACGCCCCAAGCCGCGGCATAGGCCTTGGCGGCCGAGGCTCCCACCAGCAAGGCACCGGCCAGGCCCGGCCCCACGGTAGCGGCGATGGCATCCGGCTTTTCGATGCCCGCCTCATTCAACGCCGCCTGCATGACCTGCGGCATGGCCTCAAGGTGTGCGCGGGAGGCGATTTCCGGGACGACGCCACCGAAACGCGCATGCTGCTCCATGGAGGAAGCAACGGCGTTAGCGATGATGTCCATGCGGCCGTCCTCGCGAAGCTCGACGATACCCACTCCGGTTTCATCGCAGGAGGACTCGATGCCCATGATCTTCATGACTGCTCCTTAATCTTCTGGGCGCTCGGACTGGCGCGGGCGCACCATCACGTGCGCATCCGCCCCGGAAGGTTGGTAATAGTTCTTGCGGATCCCCTGCTTGGCAAAGCCGTAGCGCTCATACAGGCCAATAGCGGGATCATTGCCCACGCGAACTTCGAGGAAGACCGGGGCGTCCTTGAGATCCGCGATATGGCAGATATTGTCCATCATCATCCGCGCGATGCCGCGGCGCTGCGCGGCGGGGTCGACGCCGATGGTGTGGATTTCAAACTCCGGATCCGCGGCTGGGCCCATCATGCCGATGCCCGCATAGCCCAAAAGCTTTACCGGCGCCGGTTCTTCGATCGCGCCTTCCACCCCGAGATAGAAGTTGAAGGGCTGGGCCATTTCTTCCCGGAAAATCCGGCTGGACCACGGGGTTTCTCCGGGAAATAGGACCTCTTCCAGCTCGGCGCACCGGGGTGCATCGGCTGGGGTTAGCTCGCGCAGCTTCACAGCTCGACCTTCGGGATGGCGGCAGAAAGCTGTTGCTGCTTCGGAGGGACCGCATCTGGGCGGCGTAGATACAGCGGCACGACGGGAGCCGGTTCTGCCTCTAGGTCGGCCGCGGCAACGAGGGCTGCCGCGGTTGGCTGGGCCGCGCGGTGCGGCAGGGCGGCGAGCAGCTCGGGGAGTTGCTCAGCAAGGCGGTCGGGGATGATGACCTCGGCGGTGGAGGTAAGTTCCACCTCGAGTTCGGCCGGTTTCGTGACCGCGGGGCCAAAAATGCGCTGCACACCGGAGTCGGTAGCGCGATAAGTGGCCCAGTAGATCTCCTTGCGGCGAGCATCGGTAGCTACCAAGGCGGTGGCTTCGTCGGCCGCGGCGGCAGGATCTACGTGAAGCTCGGCGGCGGCCGCGATGGCATCGTGGGTGCAGATGCCGTGGAGGGGGATCGAGAGGGCGTCGGCAAGCGCGGAGGCCGTCGCCATACCCACGCGCAACCCGGTAAATGGACCCGGGCCCACGCCGGTGACCACCGCATCGAGATCGGAATACTCCATGCCCGCTTCTGCGAGGACCTCGGTGATGGTAGGAATGAGCAGCTCATTATGCGCGCGGGTATCCTCCAACACACGCTCGGTGGTCTGCCCGGTGGCGGTATCCACTACCCCGGTAACCAGGGCGGTGGTGGCCGTATCGATCGCGAGGACGCGCATTAGGCGACCATCTTCCAGGTGCCATCCTCGCGCTGGAAGCCCAGCGGCTGGGTGCCCTGGATCATGGGAACGCCGCCATCAAGGCTCTGGCCCTGCTGCTCCATGGCCTTGACCTGCATGTCAATCATCTCGCACACCTCGACCTTCTCCGGATCCAGCTCTTCGATGAAGGGCTTAGCGCTCTGGGAAATGGCTACCGCGTAGCTCTTGCCTTCCGGCACCGCACCGTCTTCAAAGGTGATGTTCTCGGTATCGATCTGTGCCTCTTTAACCTTGTCTTCACGCATGCCCGGGCAGATGAAACCAATGGCAGGGTATTCCTCGCCATAGACGTCGGTGGGCATGACGGTCATGACCTCCAAGTTATTTGGCGCCTTGGCCAGCGTGGAGGTGAGGTTTCCCTCCAAGTGGTTTTCCTCGCGCAGTGTGGAGGAAGCAAGAAGAACCATCATGACAACGATAAAGATGGCGATGATGGCGGCGGTGAGGTTGCGAGCGAATTTAGTCATGGGATGAGTATGGCTCCTTGAAAAAAGTTTAAGTTTCAGGCGGGCGGCGGTAGTTCTGGCAACCGATGCTACCTGGTTAACCGCAACACAAAACCCACAGGGTAGTGCCTGCCAGTGTAGGCGGGCGACCCTGTGGGTGAGTAATTAACGCGCGATATTGTAGCTATAGCAACAGCAAGAGCAACACCTGCGAGGCAATAATCTTGCCGATAATTGTGGTGGGATAGACCGTGGCCCATCCGCGGCCGGCCAGCTCGGTGCCGGTTTGATCACGAATATAGGCAAAGACTGCGGGGTTGGTGGTCATACCGGCCGCACAGCCCATGGCCTCGTCCCACTTCAGCTTGAGCACCAGCATGCCGATGACGCCGATCAGGATGGCGGAGACCAACGTGATGATAAGGCCCACGCCCATGATGGTCAGGGAGGACGGATCCGTCAGGGCATCGCGGAAGGAGGCGCCGGCCGAAGTGCCCACGCCGGCGAGGAACAAGGTAAGGCCCATATTGGACAAGGTCTCACGGGTGTGGAATGGCATCTGCCAGTTCAACGGGCCGGTACGGTTGAGGTAGCCCAAGAGCAGGCCGACGACCACGGGGCCGCCACCAAAGCCCAGCTGCAGGGTGGAACCGCCCGGCATCGGAATCGGAATGAGGCCAAGCAGCATACCCAAGGTCAGTCCGATGGCCATGGACAGCAGGTCCGCATTACCCAACGCGGCCTCAGAGTCGCCGAGGTATTTGCGCACGTACGGCAGGCGGCTCGGGCTGGTGACCACGCGAACGCGATCCGAGTAGTTGAGCACGGTGTCCGGGTGCGGGACGAGGTCCTTATCGCCCTTACGGATACGAGCGATGATGAAGCCGTGGTCGAGGGCCTTGATCTCGCGGACAGACTTACCGGCAATTTCCGGGTTGGACACGGTAACGCGACTGTACTTGAGACCGGCTTCCTCGGTCAGCTCCACTGGGTGTTCCTCACCCAAGATCTCAATGGCCTTGTCGACGGCCTCTTCGGAGCCATTGAGCAGGTATGCTTCACCCTCGCACAGTGGCATTTCCGGGACGGCGAGGCGATGGCGTTCCTCATCGGAGATGATACGAGTAGCCACCACGGTCTGGCCGGTAACGCGGTAGATATGGCCAGCGGTGTCATTGAAGTTCTTGGTCAGGCGCACGCCTTTGGCTACGAGCTCGGCGGGAATCATGCCCTCTGCGCGGGCATCTTCCTCATGGTTCACCTTGACAACCTTGGCGCCGATGGCGGCGACGAGAATCGCGCCGATTACCGCACCTGGGTAGGCCAAGGAGTAGCCAACGACCGGAGTGGAATCGCCCACCATTTCCACCACAGCGGCCATGCCCGGCGTGGAGGAGAGCGAACCGGCGAACATGCCGACGGCCTCTGGCACGCTCAGGCCAAAGCCACGGATGAGGCCATAGCCAACCGCAACCAAGACAACCAACATGCCCAGCATGAAGACGGTGAGCTTCCAGCCGCGGGTTTTAAACTCGCGAACAAAGGAAGGCCCGAAGCTGAGGCCAATGGCATAAACGAAGATCGCCAAGCCAAATTGATAGACCAGCGGCGGAATTTGGATATCCGGATTGGCAGTAGATAGACCCAGCGCCACAAACATCGCAGCCGCGGCACCGAGAGAGATGCCGAAGATCTTGATCTTGCCAATCGCTAGACCCACCGCCATGATGACGAAGAGAGAAAGCAAAGGACTTGAGGCGAGAAAATTCAACACCTTAATAGAATTACGTAGTGGTTATACCCGGATCAAGTCAGCGGTCTGGGATATTCATCACTTAAATCACTTTTATATACAGAGATGTGCTATGCACCATTTTTCCAAGACCATGTGAAGCGGCGAACATCTTCGTCTGCGCCGGCATACTCTGCCGGCTCGCGGTCAATGCTGATAAATAGGTAGCGCTCCGCAATCTGCTCTACTAGTCCCCCGCCCCATTCGGCAATAACCACGGCGTCCTCTAGCTCCGTGTCCAAGTCCAAGGCGTCCAGTTCCCCTAGCGGGTCCCCGGAATTAGCACCGCCTTCATCGAGCAGGCGGTAGGCATCCACATGCACAAGGTCTGGCCCACCCACCGTGGAGCGATGCACGCGGGCGATAACAAAGGTCGGCGAGGTAACGCGACCTTTAACGTGCATGCCCTTGGCGACGCCCTGCGTCAGCGTCGTCTTTCCAGCCCCCAACGGACCATCCAGAATCACTACATCGCCGGCTTCAAGCACCGCACCTAGCTCTTCACCAAAGGCATAGGTTTCTTCCACCGTGGATAGGTCGCGGCTGCCAGATTCCGGAAAGCTATTGCGCATCTTCTTCTCCTATATATTCGCGTTCGGTGCGGCCATCGGGCAGGCAGACAACCTCGTAGTTAATGGTGCCTGCTGCCGCGGCGAGATCCGTGGCCGATACTCCCCCGTTGCCAAAGATCACGGCTTCTTGGCCTGGCTCTACGCCATGCGGGTTATCACCCAAGTCCACCACGATCTGATCCATACAGATTCTTCCTACCTGTGGGTAGAGGTGCCCACCAATGCCCACGCGCAGGTCGCCCTGATAGCCGCGCGGCAGGCCATCTGCGTAGCCGCAATCCACCGTGGCTAAGAAACCCGGCTTATCCGCTTTCCAGGTCAATCCATAGCAGGTGCCCTCCCCCGGCTGAATGGGCTTTACATTAAAAATCTGCCCGGACCAGGTCATGGCCGGCCGCAGGCCATGCTCGAGCCCTTCAATCGGTTCCAAACCATAGCAGGCGACACCTACGCGCACCTGCTCGAAATAAGAGGAAGGACGCGTCAGTACGGCAGGTGAATTGGCCAGGTGGTTAACCGGGCACTCCAGTCCAATTTCGCGCGCGAGCCGCAGGGCCGTGCGGAACGCCTCTTCCTGGGCGTCATTGTGCGGATTATCCGGCTCACCGGCACACGCAAAGTGGGACATGAGCCCGAGCACCTTGATGTGCGGGGCATCGCGCAACACCTTAAAGGTCTCTGCCCAATCCTCTTCATCCACACCGGAGCGGTGCATGCCGGTTTCCACCTTGACGTATACCTCAGCGGGAAAATCGGCCTTGACTAGCTTATGCGCCTGCTCCAGGGAGTTGACCGCTACCTCGATTCCATTGGCCAAGGCTTCTTCGAGGATTTCATCTGTTTGCCAGATCCAGGCCACGATAGGCGCATCCACGCCTGCGCGGCGCAGGTCCACCGCCTCCCGCAGGGTGGCCACGCCAAAGCAATCCGCACCGGCGCGCGCCATCACGGGCACAACCTTGGCTGCGCCGTGCCCGTAGGCATCGGCCTTGACCACGCACATGAGCTTGACCTCAGGCCCCACCTTTTCCTTGATGAGGCGGACGTTGTGCGCAATGGCGGAGAGATCAATCGTGGTTTTCAGCATGCCCACCATTGTGCCACTGCTCACCCTTGTGCTGAATTCGGGCGGGGTGTGGCGCACTGACTCGCGATACCTCCACCTTGGAGCCGGCTCATCCAATGTCCTCTATCGAAACTTGCCTCGTAAGTTCTATCCGCGAGCAGAAATCTTCATCATGGCTCACCACTAGCAATGCGCCCCGATAGTTTTTCAAGACCGAGACCAACCAATCAACAGTTGAAATATCAATGTTGTTGGTCGGCTCATCGAGCATTAGCAATTGCGGCGCCGGATCCGCTAAGAGCACTCTGGCGAATTCCGCCCTAAATCTTTCGCCTCCCGAGAGAGTCCCTGTCAACGCATGAACCGAGTCAGATTGAAACAACAACTGAGCAAGCTGATCACGGATGAACTGCGGATCCTCTCGTGGATTCGCGTTAGTAACCACGTCCCATACGCTTAGAGAAGGATCTAATCCAATTCGTTGACGCAAATACCCCGAGTTGCCGATCACGTAGCCCGCCTCACCGGAGTTAATTCGGTTTAAGAGCGTGGTCTTGCCACTTCCATTTGGTCCTGACAAGCGCACCCGTTCTGGGCCGACAATCGTCAGCCCAGGAATCGAAATAACCCGCTTTCCTTCCGGCAGCTCAGTTTGTGGCAGCTCGATATAGACCGAATCATCATCTCGTATGTTTCGCTCAGCTCGAGCTAAAGAGCGTTGGGCCTCTTCAACTGCGCCTGAATGGATCTGCGCTCTGCGCGATGCCGTCTTTTCGGATCGCTGCTTATCAAGCTTCATCGTCATGCCTGGTTTGCGCTTCGACTCCGCGAACTTCTTTCCACGGCGCGCATCACGCGCAATCCGTGTTTGCATTGCTTGTCGTTCGCGGAGTTGCTGCTTATAAGTCGCCTTGGCGGTAGATACTGCTTTTTGAGCTACTTCCTGTTCTGCATTAATCGTGGCTAGGTAGTCGGAATAGTTGCCGTGGAAGAAGCGTAGGTTCCCATCCCTTAATTCCGCTACCTCGGAAACTACATCCAACAGGTCTTTGTCATGGCTTACCACTAGCACCGGCGCCGCGGCATTTACCAACATATCTTTCAGATGCTTCTTTGCAGTTCCGTCGAGGTTATTGGTCGGTTCATCGAGGATAATGAAATCTGGCTCGGACAAGAACACCGCCACCAAAGCGACGCGGACCGCTTCGCCTCCAGAGAGGCTTTTGATAGGGCGGTTCAACGGGATATCCAATCCGGCGGCGGAAAGGGCAGCGGCAATGCGCTCACCGACGTCCCATTGCTCCCCGATTAACTCATAAAGTTCTGGTTCATACTCACCGGCTTCGACTGCGGAAATCGCCGCGAGCACTTGGGTGACACCGAAGATGTCTGCTACTACATCATTTTCATTCCAAGCAAGGTCTTGTGGCAGGTACGCTATCGATTCCGGCTTTTCCACCGTTCCAGCAGTAGGCAAGATTTTGCCAAGGATGACGTTTAACAGAGTTGTCTTTCCTGCACCATTATCCCCAATGAGCGCAGTTAAAGGGCTGGAAAAGGCACCGTTTAGGCCACTGAAGCAGGTTGTGCCATCGGGCCATACTAGGGAAAGGTCGTTCAATAAAATAGGCATGCTTAAATCCGTTCTTCCTTTGGTGTTTTACGCAAAAACACGACGGATGAGCACTGCCTACTCCTTTCACCGACAACAATTGCTCCCAATAGCATAACAGTTTCAAGCTTCAATGAAATGCCAAAGCCCCCTTCCCTTCCACGCAAGAAACGCGGCGGGCAAGGAGGCTTTGCTAGTGCCGTTTGGGGTGGATTACTCCACGGTCACGGACTTGGCCAGGTTACGCGGCTGGTCCACATCGTAGCCCTTGGACTTGGCTACATGGGCGGCAAAGATCTGCAGCGGCACGGTGGCCAGCAGCGGCTGCATGAGGGTCGGCGCCTTCGGGATGCGGATAACGTGGTTAGCGTAATCCTCGACGGCGGTATCGCCCTCTTCCGCAATCACGATGGTGATGGCACCGCGGGCGCGGATCTCCTGGATATTGGAAACGACCTTGGAGTGCAGGGAGTCGCGGCCGCGCGGAGACGGCACGATGACGAAGACCGGCTGGCCTTCCTCAATCAGTGCAATCGGGCCGTGCTTGAGCTCGCCGGCGGCAAAGCCCTCGGCGTGCAGGTAGGCGATCTCCTTGAGCTTGAGCGCGCCTTCAAGAGCTACAGGGAAGCCGACGTGGCGGCCCAGGAAGAGCACGGATTCCGCATCCTTCATGGAGTTGGCCAGGTTGGCCACCTGGTCCTCTTCGTCGATGACGTTTTGAACCTTGTCCGGCATGTGGCGCAGCTCAGCAAGAACGCTCTGGATTTCATCGGCGAACATGTTGCCGCGCAGCTGGGCCAGGTAGAGGCCGAGCAGGTAGGTGGCGGTGATCTGCGCCAAGAAGGCCTTGGTGGAGGCCACGGCGATTTCCGGACCGGCGTGGGTGTAGAGCGCGGCATCGGATTCGCGCGGAATGGACGAGCCCTGGGTATTGCAGATGGCGATAACCTTGGCCCCCTGCTGGCGGGCGTGGCGCACGGCCATCAGGGTATCCATGGTCTCGCCGGACTGGGACAGTGCGACGACCAAGGTCTTTTCGTTCACGATTGGATCGCGGTAGCGGAACTCGTGGGCGAGCTCGACCTCGGTAGGAATGCGGCACCAGTGCTCGATGGCATAGCGTGCCACGTGGCCGGCGTAGGCGGCGGTACCGCAAGCGATGACGATGATCTTGTCGATGGACTTCAAAACGGTCTCATCGATGCGCAGATCATCGAGAGTCAGCTGGCCCTGTTCGTCGAAGCGGCCGAGCAGGGTATCGCGCACAGCGGCGGGCTGGTCGTGGATTTCCTTTTCCATGAAGGAATCGAAGCCACCCTTTTCGGCAGCGGCAGCATCCCACTTGATTTCAAAAGGCTTACCCTGTGCGGGGTTGCCCTCATAGTCAGTGATTTCTAACTCATCGGCGGTGATGGTCACGACCTGGTCGTTGTCCATCTCCACGGCGGACTTGGTGTAATCGATGAAGCCGGATACGTCGGAGCCGAGGAAGTTCTCGCCCTCGCCTAGGCCGATAACCAGCGGCGAGTCACGGCGAGCGGCAACGATGCGATCGGCCTGCTCGGCGTGGATGGCCAGCAGGGTGAATGCGCCCTCCAGGCGGGAGCAGGTCAGCTGCATTGCCTTGGTGAGGTCACCAGCGGCCTCGTTGTGGAAGACATCGCCCAGCAACGTAGCGGCAACTTCAGTGTCGGTCTCGGAAACGAAGTTGTAACCCTTGTCCAAAAGCTCGGACTTGAGCTCGGCAAAGTTCTCAATGATGCCGTTGTGCACCACGGCCAGCTTGCCGCCATCGACCACGTGCGGGTGCGCATTCAGGTCGGTGGGGCCACCATGGGTAGCCCAGCGGGTATGGCCAATGCCCAGCACGGAGTCTGGCAACGGGCGGGCCTCAATCTCAGCATCCAGCGCAGCGACCTTACCG
Source organism: Corynebacterium sp. ACRPO (assembly GCF_022347205.1). GTDB lineage: Bacteria > Actinomycetota > Actinomycetes > Mycobacteriales > Mycobacteriaceae > Corynebacterium. The sequence continues at coordinate 69,824 of NZ_JAKRNE010000003.1, forward strand.
GCCTTCTTGCGCCAGCTGATATCCCCATCGGCGTACATTGCTACGCCAGCGGAGTCATAGCCGCGGTATTCCAAACGGCGCAGCCCTTCCAAGACTACGTCGAGGGCGAAGTAATCACGGTCACCACCAGCGTGACCAATATATCCAACAATTCCACACATGGTTGCTGATTTTACAGCACGGGGAAGAAACCTCTAGGCGGGCGGGGCGTCGGCAAGCGGGGGCATAGCGCCCCGCCCGCTAGTGCGCTGGGAAAACTAGCGCGTCGCCTGCTCCAAAAGCTCCAGAATGTGGTGATAATCCTCGCCGGTAGCGCGGGTCAGGCCAAGCTCGCAGGTGCGGTTGGTCGAGGCATGATACTGCGCCCCGATCTCCTTGACTTGCGCTGCTTCGGCGCGGGTTGCGGCGTCGGTTAGCTCCGGATGCAACATGCCGCGGTCGCCGGCATAGCCACAGCAATTCCAGTCAGTAGGAATGTGTACCTCGGCCGCGGCAGCGCGGGCTACCTTCTCCACGTCTTCCATCATGCCCAGCTGGAAGGCAGAGCAGGTGGGGTGCACGGTCACGGAGGCCGCCGGATTGTTGACCGCCAGCTGCGGCAGGAGGGTATCGGCTGTAAAGCTAATGGCGTCGATGACGGTAATGCCCACCGACTCCAGCATGTCCTTAAAACCTGCAGTGCAGCTGCTGGCATCCACGATGACCGGCAGGCGCGCACCATCGGTGGCCTCCATGACGATATCGCGCACGCGCTGTTCCATTGCATCGTGGCCGGCCTGCATGCCCTTAGAAGCCCATGGGGTGCCACAGCAGAGCTTGTCGATGCCCTCCGGAACCTCCATCGCTACCCCGGCGCGCTCCAAGAGAGCCACGAAGGAATCGGTCGTGCCCTTGCCGCCGCCCTGCGGGCCAAACATAGTGTTCACGCAGGCAGGCAGATAAATACCGGTGGTCTGCGCGTAGCGATCACCCACGCGCCCGGCCAAGCGGCCACGGGACTTGCCGCCCTTGCCCAGCTCCGGCTGGTACTGCGGCAGGTTATCGGTGCCAATGAGGCTGCGGCCCACGTCGGTGACCTTCTTGACCAGCTCGGTAGGCAGCAGGTGCGCACCGGTCAGCGCCAGCCCGGCACCTTGGCTAACCACCTGCCAATTCTTGGCGGCAGCGCCCCACAGCTTTTGCTGCGCCGGCTGGGCCTCCTCGCGGCGCAGGCGCTTGATGAACTTGCCGGTATCGATACCTACCGGGCAGGCAGTGCGGCACATGGAATCCACCGCGCAGGTCTCAATGCCCATGTATTCATAGGCCTCATCCAGCTCGGCTACGAGCTGGCTATCGCCGGCTTCTTCCGCGCGCTTGCGGGCGCGGCGCACGACGATGCGCTGGCGCGGGGTAAGCGTGAGATCGCGCGACGGGCAAACCGGCTCGCAGTAGCCGCACTCCACGCAGCGGTCCACTTCCTCTTCCACGGTGGGGTTGAGCTTGATGTTTTTGATGTGCGCGTCTGGGTCATCGTCCAAGATGACGCCTGGATTCATCGTGTTGGTGGGATCGCAGGCCCACTTGAGTTCCTGCATGACCGCGTAGAGCTCGTCGCCGTACTGGCGGCGCACATACGGTGCCATGGCGCGGCCGGTGCCGTGCTCGGCCTTGAGGTTGCCCTCGGCCGAGAGAACCAAGTCCACCATGCCCTCGTTGAAATCGTTATACCGACCAATGGCGTCATCGCCTTCAAAGCGGTCCGTAAGCAGGAAGTGGATATTGCCGTCCTTGGCGTGGCCGAAAATGACGGCATCGTCATAGCCATAACGGGTAAATAGTTCCTGCAGCGAGGAACAGGTATCAGCCAGATCGCCGACGGGTACTACGATGTCTTCCAAAAGGGCCGTCGTACCGGAGGGGCGTGCCTCTGCTACTTGGGCGTAGAGGCCCTTGCGGAAGTTCCACGCGGCATTGCGAGCGGCGGTGTCTGCAGAGAAAGCGGCCGGGGACTGCAATGGCAGCTCGCGCAGAAGCTGCGAGCCTTTGCCTTCCTTCTCCCGCAATTCTTCTTCCGCGTCGGCGTGGTACTCAATGAGCAGTGCGGCCTGCTTGTCCACATCGAAACCGGTGATGGCCTGCGGGACCTTGTCAAAGCCTTGGCCGACACGAATGGAGGCAGAGTCCATCAGCTCCAGGGTGGCCGCCCCGGTATCCAGGAGGGCAGGCAGCGACCTGGTGGCAGCGGTGAGATCATCAAAGACAGCCACCGTGGTGGTGGTCAGCTTGGAAATGGGCACCGTACGGAATACCGCCTCAGCGATGAAGGCCAGGGTTCCCTCCGAGCCGATGAGCAGGTGCTCAAAGAGCTTGACCGGGCTATCAAAATCCAGGAAGGAATTGAGGCCATAGCCCATCGTGTTTTTCAGCTGGAAATGGCGGCGGATAATGTCCACGGACTCCTGGTTATCGCGCACGCGGCGCTGCAGGCGGGTGAGCGTTTCCACCAGCTCCGGTTCCTGCTGTTGGAACTGCCGGTCTGCATCCGCATCGGCGGTATTGATCACCGTGCCGGTAGGCAGCACAAACGTTAGCGATTCCAAAGTGTTATACGTATTGAGCTCGGTACCGCAGGCCATACCGGAAGAGTTATTGGCCACCACGCCACCGATGGTGCAGGCAGATTCACTAGCCGGATCCGGGCCAAGCTTGCGATTGCGCAGGCCCAGGCGGGCGTTGACCTGGCGCACTGTCGCGCCGGGCTGGACGCGCACGCGCTTGCCCTCATCCAGCACCTCGATGCCGCGGAAGTGCTTGCGCACGTCCACCAGGTAGCCATCGCCGGAAGCCTGGCCGGCAAGGGAGGTACCGCCGGAGCGCAGGGTGACCGGAACATTCTGCTGCCGGCCCGCGCGGAAGATGGCGGCCACGTGTTCAGCCGAGCGGGCCTCAATGACTGCCTTGGGGGTGTACAGGTAGTGCGAGGCATCGGAGGCATGTGCCACGCGGTCAATGACCTCGGTCTTTACCTCCATCCCATAACGAGTAGAAAGTTCTTCCACATCAACGACGCCGGTAGTCATGTACCGCAGCCCGCCTTCCCAAAAATAAAAAGAGTATGTAGTTGCCCACACATTGCACTCCCCTACACACAGGCGCGCAAGTTAGGAGGGGCTTAGGAAAGCCTTTCCACCACACCCGTGGCTCGGCGGGATACTGCGCAGACATTTCTCAGATAAACCCACACCCTTTCCCGCCTAGCGGGTGATCTTCCTCTATCCTGGAATGCGTGTCTGCGAATTTGAACAAACATCTAGCAACGTTGTCGAAGCGTGGTCGCAACCGAGTTTTGGTTGGCGACCTTGACTATGCCGGAATCACCGGCAAGGTTTATACCCCCGCGGAGGGCCAAAGCCTGCCCGCCGTGGCCTTTGGCCATGACTGGATGCACAAGATTAAGGATTACCACGCCACCCTTCGCCACCTGGCTAGCTGGGGCATCGTCGTGGTAGCCCCCGATTCCGAGACCGGCCCCTTCCCCAACCACCGCAACCTAGCCGCGGATATGGAATCCGCGCTGCAGATTGCCGCTGGGGTAAAGCTTGGCGCTGGCAACATTACGGTCTCCCCAGGCAAGCTCGGCATGATTGGCCACGGCATGGGCGGTGGCACGGCCGTGCTTGGCGCCTTGGATAACCAGAAGGTCGCCGCCGTCGCCGCCATTTACCCTTCCGTCACCGCGCCGTCTGCGGTGCAGGCGGCCCGCCGCATTACTAGCCCGGGCTTGGTCATTGGCGCCGGCCAGGAAGACATTTTCAATGCCGGCAACCCCGCCAAGCTGGCCCATAACTGGAATGGTCCAGTCTGCTTCCGCGCCATCGACAAGGGCAGCCACGCCGGCTTTACCGAAGACCGCCTGCGCAAGCTGGCCATCGGCACCGCCGCATTCCAATCCGGCCCCACCGAAATCGCCCGCGGCTTGGTCACCGGCTTCCTACTGGCCACCCTAAACGGCGATTCTACCTATGACGCCTTTGCGGATCCAGAGGCAAGCGCCAAGAAGGTCCAAAGCCTCGTAGGCGAAGACTTGGCCGAGCGCGCCGGCGTCACCCGCGACGCCTAAGGTATTAACCCCGCCGCAGCACAGATTGCACCTGCCCCGACGCGTTCCTTGAGCGCGCCGGGGCAGCGCCATATCTGGGCCTTGGCACCGTCGCCGCTTGCCGACGCCCCACCTGCCCCTTCTCCCTTCGCGCCTCCTGCATGGCTTTATCCGCGGACCTTTCTAGCTCGTCTTGCGCTTTCGCTAGCGTTTTTTCAAATTCCAGCAAGCGTTTAGCCGTCCTTTCCCGAAAGCCCTGCGCAAATTCTGCGAAGTCGTTTTTCATTACCACTGACCTGCCTTTCGTGCCTTAATGGTTGGTTCTTCTGGCGCGGGTGCCGCCTCCTGCTGCGGTGCCGGCTGTGGTGCCGGTGCCGGTGCCGGCGCTTCTTCTGGAGCCGGCTGCGGTGCTGGCGCTGGTGCTGGTTCAGGAGCTGAGGCTGGTGGCGATGCTGGCGCCTCCGCTGGACCGGCCGCTTGGAGGTGTGCCACCTTCTCTGGTGGCGGCGTTGGCTCCTCTACCTGAGACAGCTCAGGAGGCGGCGCCATTACACCATCATCGCCTGTTGGCTCCGGTTCGGGCTCGGGCTTAGGTTCCGGGCAGGGATCTGGTTCTGGCTCTGGCTCAGGCTCAGGGCCGGGGTCCGGTTCCGGCTCTTGCACCGGACAATCCGCCTCGGACATGTGCTCCAGACACTGCGCGGCACCTTCCACAATGAGGCCCACGCCTACTAAAGCGATTCCGGCCCCTACCAGGCCGAGGCTGCCGCTGCAGGAGGATTCAATTTCACAGCCTTCTGAGCTGGTTTGGGTCGTTTCCACACATTCTTCGGTACTTTCCGCGGTATTTTCCGGGCAGAGCGTTTCCTCGCCTGCGCCCGAGTCAGCAGCGGGTTCCGTATCCATGTCTGGTTTAGGTTTCGGCTCTGGCTGAGGTTCAGGTTCCGGGCACGGTTCTTCTACTTGCTGTGGCTGTTCTGGCGGCTCCTGCGGCGGAATGATCTCCGCCTGTGCCGGCCTGGTGATCTCTACGTCGCGCTGGGACTGTGATGGACGCTCAGTAAATGGTTGCTCGGTGCACTCTTGGCAGTGGCAGCCCGCACCGTGTTCTGCAGTGGTCTCCGTGTGCACTTCCGTCTTGGATGATTGCTCCGGCTCGGGCTCGGGGCATTCCTTTGGCGGGGCGGATGGTGGCGAAGAAGGCATCGGCTGTGGCGGCGTGGAAGTCGTCTGGCTCGATTCTTGCTTTGAGTCAGGCTCCGGCATGGGTTTGGGCTCCGGTGGACACTCCACCTGGGCCGACTCGGTGGGCTGCGACGGCGGAGGTGGGCATTCTTCCTTCGGCATCGGCTTAGTGGGAGTAGGAGTCTCCGGGCATTGTTCTACCGGTTCGGGGCAGGCATTATCTGTAGGTTTAGCTGGCGTCGGGCATTCTTCTGGCAACGGGCGCTCACAGACGCACTCGCAGCGCGATTCAAACTCGTTATAGCAGGACTCAATCGCATCATCGCGGTCGCGGCAGGTGCTAGCGATATTGTGATTCGTCTCTTCGATAACGCGCCCGCCAATGGTGGAAAGAATCGGGATAATAAACCTAGCCAGCGGGTGCTTGGTGGCCACCATGGACAAGATATTCAGCAGTGGGATGACCGCAGAGATGAGCTCGGTTAGGGCGGTGTCGGAGACATCGACGACGTCGGCAATAGCGCCCGAGCACTGCTCCGCCGAACTGGTGAGATGGGCAGCATCCTGGCGGTCAATGTCGAAGTCTTCCTGCACGCCGCACAGGTGCTCGCGCATGGCGCCCTGAGCAACCTCGGAATCATCTTGCTGCAAATAGCCCGCTAGTCCAGCACCGCCTCCCTTCGGGCGGTTTCCGCCCACGGCCGCAACGGTATTTTTCACCAGGTTTTCGGGCGCAATACCGTCCACCGCACCGACTAGCTCCCCCAGCAGGTTCATGGGCATGCTGGGGCCCGGGTAGTTTCCCAAGCATGCGAATTGGAATTGGGAAATCGCGTTGGAATAGTCCCCCAGCAGGGATTTTGTCAGCGTACTCACTTGCTGTCCGCCTCCCCGCCGCGCGCAAAGGAGCTGCCGAAGGACTCATCAAAATCGGCAAAGGCGCGCACCTGTTCATGGGCGGCATGGGCGGTGGCAGATAAATTATCCAACCTCTGCCCGCCGCGCTCATGGATGCGCGCCAAGACATTGCGAATGCGCTCACCGTGGCCGCCAAAGTTGCGTCCAGCCGCGGCCACCGGAAAATCCGGTACCTCGGCCCGGTGGGCATCGCGTTGTTCGTCATTATCGGCTACGACCTGCCGTAGTGCGGACATCGCCTCCGAGGGGCGAAGAAAAACCTCAGACACTGGTGTATTCCCCCAAATCCATATGCGGTAAAAGTTCTCACCTTCATTGGACTGGGGATTGCACCAAATGGTTCCCTAGGATGCCAAAATTCTTCCGCACCCGGCGGGTGCGCTAGACCGAGGAAACGATGGCGGAAAGCCTGCCGGCAACCTTACGTGCCTGCTCCTTATCGGCGGCCTCCACCATGACGCGGAAGACCTCCTCAGTGCCGGAGGGGCGCAACAGAACACGGCCGGTTTCGCCGAGTTCTTCCTCGGCCTGGGCAATGGCTTCTTGTACTTCGGGGGCGTCCATGATGACACCCTTATCAGAAACCGGCACGTTAATGAGCACCTGCGGCAGCACGGTCATTACCGATGCCAATTCCTTTAGGGACTTTCCGGACTTGGCCATGCGCGCCATGATGGACAGGCCAGTAAGCGTGCCGTCGCCAGTCGTGCAATCATCTGGCAACACCACGTGGCCAGACTGCTCGCCGCCCAAGGAGAAATCGCCGCGGTTGAGCTCTTCCAGCACGTAGCGGTCGCCTACTGCGGTGTGGCGCACCTCGATGCCTTGTTCCTGCATGGCTAGCTTCAGGCCCAGGTTAGACATGACGGTTGCTACCAGAGTGTTATAGCGCAGGTCATTATCCTCCTTCATGCCTACGGCCAGCAGTGCCATAATCTGGTCACCGTCAACAACATTGCCCTCGGCATCCACAGCCAGGCAACGGTCGGCGTCGCCATCATGGGCCAGGCCCAGATCGGCGCCATGCTCGACGACGGCCGCCTGTGCCTTTTCAATGTGCGTCGAACCGCAGTCCTCATTGATATTAAAGGCATTCGGCTTGTTGTGGATAGCAATAACTTCTGCACCAGCCGCCTCATAAGCGATCGGAGCAACCTTGGAAGCCGCACCATTAGCGGTGTCTACGACCACCTTGATGCCGCTGAGGTCGGTGGAGACCACTTCCTTCAAGTGGTTGAGGTAGCGCTCGCGCCCATCCGGGGCCTCCGAGATGATGCGGCCCAGCTTGGTGCCGGTCGGGCCATCCTCGGTGAGGTTTTCCATCGTGGCCTGAATCTGATCTTCTACCTCGTCCGGCAGCTTCTTACCGCCTGCGGAGAAGAACTTGATGCCGTTGTCTGGCATCGGGTTGTGGGAGGCGGAAATCATCACGCCGAGATCCGCACCATAGTCATCCGTCAGGTAGGCAATCGCCGGCGTCGGCAGCACGCCCACGCGCACCACGTCCACGCCGCGGGAAGCCAGACCGGACGCAATCGCCGCATCCAGCATCTCGCCAGATACACGCGGGTCGCGGCCAATAATGGCCAGCGGCTGGCGCTCGTAGGATTCACGCTTGGCGGTAAATACCTCCGCAGCAGCCTGGCCTAGTTGCAAGGCCAGAATTGGGGTCAGCTTCTTGTTCGCGAGGCCGCGAACGCCATCGGTTCCAAAAAGTCGAGTCATGCAGTCAATTATGCACTCCTGTGCCCATCGATTACATGTTGGGGCGGTTTAGGCGGAGGCAAGCTTCTGGTTTATCGACGGAATGAGCGACATTCCCTCCTTCCGCGCTCCATAAAACGACGAAAGCCGCCGCCTCCCAAAGGAAGCAGCGGCTTTGCGTTGCGCTTGCGCGCGCAGTAGAAGCGAGATTAACGCTTGGAGTACTGCGGTGCGCGACGTGCCTTGTGCAGACCAGCCTTCTTACGCTCAACTGCACGAGCATCTCGGGTGAGCAGACCAGCCTTCTTGAGGGCGGTGCGGTCAGCCGGGTTGTAGATGTTCAGTGCACGAGCGATAGCCAGACGCAGGGCGCCAGCCTGACCGGTTGGGCCGCCGCCGTTAACGGTGACCTTGAGGTCGAACTGGTTCTCGCGCTCCAGCAGGGTCAGCGGAGTGAGGATATCCTGCTGGTGCAGCTTGTTCGGGAAGTACTCGCCGAACTCGCGGCCGTTAACCACGATCTGGCCGGAGCCAGCAACGAGGCGAACACGGGCGACGGCGCGCTTACGGCGACCGACGGTCTGGATCGGGCCCTCGTGTACCGGAGCGGCAGCCTCGACCTCTTCGGTCTCGGCCGGCGCGATGGAATCACCAATGGTGTTGGTGAACTCTTCGGTAGCGGCGCTTGCTGCAGCGATGTCAGCAGCGTCGGCTACGTTGTTGTCGATGTTCTGCTCAGACATTACTGTGCCACCTGCTTAAACTCGAAGGTTTCCGGCTTCTGGCCGGCGTACGGGTGCTCTTCGCCTGCGAAGACGTGCAGCTTCTTGATGGAAGCGCGGGAGAGCTTGTTGTGCGGCATCATGCCGGCAACGGATTCTTCGATAACGCGAACCGGGTTGGCGTCCAAAGACTGACCCAGGGTCATGGACTTCAGGCCGCCCGGGTAACCGGAGTGACGGTAGCGCATCTCGCGGCCGCGCTTGTTGGAAGAAACGTGGATCTTGTCAGCGTTGATGATAATGACGTGGTCACCAGCGTCAACGTTCGGTGCGAACTGTGGCTTGTGCTTGCCGCGCAGCAGGTCTGCAACGGTGGAAGCGAGCTTGCCCAGCACCACATCAGTAGCGTCGATGACGTACCACTTGCGGGTGATGTCACCGCTCTTTGGGTGGAAAGTAGACAATTTGACTCCTTGAAAGTCTGTCTCGGAACTGCCGGCCAGCGCTAAGCATCCATTCACTCCCGTACAGCGGCCGGTGGAGACCTGCAGGGAGCGCTTCGCCAGCTGCTTGCCGACGAGCGAACACATAGGTTTCCTACCCTACTTGCTCACCTGCCCAAAGACCAAAACACCGAAGCCGGCACCTTCCGCGGCTCAAACGGGAGGTGCCGGCTCGTAGGTACGGACTAGAAAGGTACGACTTTAAAGAATGGAAGAGATAGCAAGAGAAAAGAACTAGAAAAGGAGTACTCACGCTGGTTTCTTGGCCAGGGCTGCGGCTGCGTCCGCCTCCTGCCACGCGGGTGTGGTCAGTGGCACCGCAGCCCCGACGGGAACAGCGTGGAACCGTGCAAACAGGGTGTGGATTTAACCCCAGCTTGCGGCAGCGCGACGGTTGACGTCGCTCATTGCATCATTGCCCTGCGAGACGGTCTTGGAGATGGTGGCGAGCACGGTGTTGAGTTCCTGGGACGCCTTGTCCCACTTGGCCTGCGCTTGGTTATAAGCCACGGCGGACTCGCCTTCCCAAGTGCTCACCATGGGCTGAAGGCGCGCCTTCAGGTCTGCCAGGGTGCTGTTGATGCGACCAGAGGTGGCGTTGATATCGGCTGCGGCGGAAGAAATGGCACCGAATTCGTACTTGATCTCGGACATGTGGTGATGGATTCCCTTCTGTGAATCTATAGCTTTTGGGCTGCGGAGTAGTGAAGTGTGCGGTGCGGTTTAGAGGGCGAGCCCGCCGCCCACGTTGGAGAAGGCCTGGGTGTTTTCTGCTTCCACGTTGTCGAAATTGTGGGCATTGCTGCGGATATTGTCAGAGATAGAAGCCAAGGCCTCGCGCAGCTGCTGCGCAGAGGTGTTGTAGCGCTGCATCAGGTCATCGAAGGAGACCTGCGCCTGGCCGGCCCAGCTGCCGCGGACGGAGTCGACGACGCCCTGCAGGCGGGTGAGCTCACCCTGGACTTCATCGTTGGTGTTATCGACTTTGCCGGCGGTGGCAATCATGACATCGGCTTGTGTCTTGAAAGTCTGAGACATAAGAGTGCGCCCCTCCTTAGGGCGGATGAGATTGTGTGTATTTCCCCCGAAAAAGCAGCTGTGCTTCGCATCTGTGCTTTCTCACCTTTATTGGACTGAACTTTCCGCCGAACGGTTCCCGGCTAGGCAAAATTTTTAAGACTATTTTTTGACTAGGCTTTCCGTGGCCATACGGCAAGCCGCTTTTTGAACGGCGTTGGAGTTATGCCGGGTATGGCACCCCACGGACATCTGGTGCCCACGGTCTTCCCAGGTAGTCCATTCCACCAAGGAGCCGTCCCCAGGGTCTTCGGTATAGGTCAGTCGCCCGGCCTCATCGGTGGCATCGCGAAGCGCCGGATCTTCGTCAACCTGCGCGTGAATTTCTTTAAACAGGGCATCCGCCGGCACGTTAAACATCTCATCCGCCGCCAGCAGGATGCGTAGGTTTGGGTCTTCCCCGGTGGCGGTGACCAGGCCATCTTCTACCTTGGTGTGGAACCCACTGGGGACGACTACGGACATTCCCTCCACATCTAAGCGCTTTTCGCCTGGGCTCAATTCGTCACTGCCGGAATCTGACGCGCCCGGAATTCCCGGTTGTGGCGAGGCCGGCGCGGACTCCGTTGCGCCCTCGCGGCTTGGCGCGGCAGCGCGGGGTTGCGGGCGCGCGGTATCCGAAGCGGCGTCGCCTTCGCCTGAAGCTTGGGCACCGATAGCCCACCAAGAAGCTCCGGCCACGGCGATGATGACCACGGCAATTGCCACATGAAAGATATCGATAGCTCCGAGCCAACCGCGCAGGCGGTCGGTCCAGCGTGGCGTTACCGGCTCGTCGTAGGCAGGCGCCTCCATCACCGTAGTGGGAGGTGCCGAATCAGTGGCTTCAGTAGCCGAGTGAGGGGGCGGACCGAGTGGGTCCGGGGCCACTAGCGGAGAGATGGTTGGTTCTGGATCGATGAGGCGCACCCCGGTGACTTCCAATTGCCGGCAAATGATGGTGGTAGCTTCCTGCGCAATTCCCGTGCCGGAAGAGTCTGCCACCACGCAGGCTTCCACGTCGGGCCAGGACGGTCCCGCCATCTTGGATATTTGATCCATGACTTGGCCTAAGGCCCAGCCTTCCACAACGCCGGTTCCCGGCAGGTCATAGCGGTAGACCGTTTCGGGGCCTTCAAAGATGGTGGCCGCATCTAGGATGGTGACGGTAATGGGGACGGCGGTGGTCTCCCCACCGGTGGGGATCGGGGTGTCGGTTGGCGTATGCGCGCTGAGATTGGTGGTCATTTACTTCTCTCCTTCTAGGTACACCGCTTGGGCAACGCCGAGGTTTTCACCGCGGATGCTCCACTGACCGCGGCCGGGTGGTTGGTGGCAGGGCTTGAGTCCGAAGATGGTTCCTTCGTCGCGGTCGGCGTCAAAAAGCAGCAGTGCCGGCTGCAGATCGCGAACCGCGGAAAAGAATTGGCCGAATAGGGCGCGGCCGATGCCGCCGGATTTGCGAGCGATAACAAGGTGCAGACCAATGTCGCGGGCATGGGGAAGCAACTCCAATAGCGGCGAGAGGGCAATATCGCTCAGCAGGTCCGCATCATCGATGACTAGGTAAATGTCTGGGCCCTGCCACCAATCTCGTGCGGCGAGCTGCGCTGGGGTAATGTCCGGGCCAGGCAGGCGAGATTCCAGGGTCCGGACTGTATCGACAATGGTCTCTTGCGCACTCGACTGCGTCGCGGCGTAGGCAGCAACCATGTTCTGGTCCAAGGTTCCCAGGTGGGCTCGGCGCTGGTCGATGACGACGAGCCGGGCGTCTTCCCGCGCAAAGGCGCTAATGCCGCGCATGATCTGTGCCAGGAAGGTGGACTTGCCACAGCCCTGCGCTCCGATTGCCACAAGGTGCGGCTCACGAGACGGATTCCAGGTCAGCGTATCGAGGTCGCGCCCGCCGATGCCCCAGGCGATCTCACCGGTGGGCACGCACTCTTGAGCCGCGAGGGCGGACGGAGTAAGCACGGCGGGCAGCATCTTGAGCTGTGGAACTGGGTCAGCCGCAGCATGCACGCGGCAGATGTGGGCTATGTCCTGGTTGGAGGTGCGAGCTAAGAGCATATTCTCACCCGCCAAGGTGAGCCCGCGGCCCGGCGCGCTGGGGAGCTTTTGCTGTAGTTTGCGGTCGATGAGCGAATCCAAAGCCTCACCCAGGCGCAGCTCGAGGCGGTTGGCAATGAGATCGCGGATAGCCGGGCGCATCGTGGTCCACCGCGAAGTGGCAATGATGACATGCACGTGGGCGGAGGCGCCATCGGCGACGATCTCGGTGACCTTCTCCGCTATGTCTTCAAATTCCGCATTCGAGGTACCGATGTGGTGCCAGCCATCAATGACAAGGAAGGTTGCGCACCCTTCTGGGCGGCGGATAAACCCGGCTACTTCGTCGACGATGCGCCGTACCTTTTCGCCCTCCTCACGTCCGGCAACTCCGGCCACGTGGGGCAGGCGCTCTAGGGACGATAGCTGACCGCCGCCAAGATCGATGACGTAGAAGCGTGCCGCCTGCGGGTCATGCCGTAGAGCTAGCGCAGAGACGATCGTGCGCAGCGCACTCGATTTTCCGGACTGCGGGCCACCGCACAGGGCCATGTGTCCGCCGTGCTGGGTGAAATCAATACTCAACTCATCCTGGCGTTGGTAATACGGCCTATCGATAATGCCGATGGGCGCACGCAGCGGCCCTTGGTCCGCTGTGAACGAAACTGCACCCGCGTCATCTGCACCGGAAAGCCCCGGCAACGCGGATAGCTCAATGGCAGGCGGTAGCGGCGGCAGCCAAATGCGGTGCGCCGATTGATCGCGCAGGTGGGCCTCTTCTGCTGCGGCGCGCACGACCTCGGTAAGCACAGTGGTGGAGTCATCAAGAACCACCGCAGCGCTAGTATTGTCCTCTTCCTGGGACCAGCCTTGAAAGAGCTGCACCCGGCCTCGGGTTGGGGCTGGGTGGTCCATGGAGGCGTCGGCAAGCGCCCGGCGCGGCAGGGGCCCTGACACGTAAGAAGCTTGGAAGCGGGTCAAGGCCTCGGCATCGGATTTTAGGTAGCCCGCGCCGGGCTGGCCGGGCAGGTGGTAGGCATCGGTCACGCCCAACACCTGGCGGGATTCCGCTGAGGAGAAGGTTTTCAGGCCGATTCGGTAGGACAAGTGGGAATCTAGCCCCCGCAAGCGGCCTTCTTCGAGCCTTTGGGAGGCCAAAAGCAGGTGTACGTGGAGACTGCGCCCCAAGCGGCCGACGGCGACGAAGAGTTCCGCGAAATCCGGGTGCTGGCCCAAAAGCTCCGAGAACTCATCGACGACGATAACCAAGGCCGGCAGCGGCCCGTGCTCACGCACGGCGGTGGCAGAAGCGTTGTACTCACTGACATTGGCAAAGTTTCCGGCGGTGCGCAGCAGCTCCTGGCGGCGATTCATCTCGCCGGAGATGGCATCATACATGCGCTCTACCAGCGTAGATTCCTCCTCCAGGTTGGTAATCACCGCGGAAGTATGCGGCAGGCGGTCGCAGCCTAAGAATGTCGCGCCGCCTTTGAAATCCACGAGCACGAGGTTAAGCTCGTCCGGACTATGGGTAGCCGCCAGCGCGGTGACAAGGGTGCGCAGCAGCTCGGATTTGCCGCTGCCGGTCGCACCAATGCACAGTCCGTGCGGGCCCATACCGCCGTGGGCCGATTCCTTGAGATCCACCGTGACGGGCTGGCCCACCGTATCGATACCGATGGGCACCATGAGACGCGCCGACCCCTCCCGGCCATGCCACATGCCACTGGCCGCTAACTCTTCCACATCGCGATAGCCCAGAAGGCCCATAAGGTCACTGCCGCGCCGGCCAGAAGTGCTATCGGGGCGGCGGTAGGAGGCCATACTGCGCGCAAGCAATGTCGCGCCGGCCGCACTCATTCCGTCGGGAGAACCAAGGTCTTCCACCCCTGCCGCGGTGACCACCTGCAGCTGCTCCCCTGCCACGAGGCTTAGGCCTTCGTGCTCAGCGCGTACCCCCAGCGCCGAAGACGGCGCCCCACCAACCTCAATGATGGTGGTATAGGAATCATCGTGGAAAAAGTCTTCGGTGCCCGTGGTCAGCACGCCATCGACTATGAGGATACGAAAGCGCGCCTTTTCCGGTGTGCGCGCATGGGGCAGCCACTTCAGCCACTCCCACTGGCCGCCGATGGCCTCGATACCGCAGGTTTCCGGGCCATGCGCCAACGCTATCTGCATCACCATTGCGCGCACCAAATCGCGGGAGGGATCTGCGGGCTCTTCGCCCCGAGTCGACGCCATACCGGACACGGACAAGAAGCGAAAGGCCTGCAGTTGGATAACCACCGGCATATCGGGCACAGTGCCCACCGCCTTAATTGTCTGGCGCATGCTTACCGCACACACCGGGTCCAGGTCTTCAGTGGCGCCGGAATCCGGCACGTTGATGGGGGTGCACAACGTCGTTGGTCCAGTTCCCACGCGTACCTCGAGGGCGTCCGAGTCATCCGGGCCACGCTCCCACATGCGGCGCGAGCCGACTAGAGTGCTAAGTTCCACCGGTGCCGGGTGGCGATAGCTTTCATGTGCACGCTGCGCCGAGGCATTGCGCAGCGCCTTTTCCCGCAAGGCTTTGATGTGGCGCAGGTAGGTGCGCCGGGTTTCATCCGGATCCTGCCCGCTGTTATTGGGCCCGAACATCATGGCCATGCTCGCCAGCATCATCAATGGAAACATCAAGGCCATCGGGCTAATCTGCCGGGATTCCCCAGCGCCTAACACCATGAGGGCGACCATGCCGAGCATCGCCGCAATCATCACCACCGGAAGCAACAGCCGCACCAGCGGCACCGGTTGCGGGCGCACCGCCTCCGGGACTTCCTCCGCCTCGATGCTGCCGGTGGGCAGTGGCGGCGCAGCATCCCGCAATGGCATGGTCAACGGCTCAATGACGCGGGTATCCCCGATCCCAAGCATGCCTAAATAACCTCCCCCGAGCCACGCGCCAAGCGCCCTTGGCCCCCTGCCAAGATTCCCCGCGCTGCGGTGGACACGTCGCCACTAGTAAGCCACAATATGTGGCATTGGGCAAGGGGGACGCCCACAATCCATACATTTTTCGGGGGACATCATGACTACTGCAACGGCGCATCATCTGCGCCTTACCGTTCGCGTTCATGCCGGCGCCTTCCACAAGGAGGCGGACGTGGCGCTACCGCTAAGCTCCAGCGTGGGAGAGCTTTTGGCGGAGATCACTGACTTGGTGGATGCGCCCACCATTTCTGAACCCTGGCGCGCCAGTACAGCCTCCGGCCGCGCCATCGATCTCACCGCCCCGTTGGCTGCCACTGCGCTCACGGAAGGCTCAATTCTTGTTATTAGTCCGCGCGAGCGCCGGCCTGCACCGGTGATTCGGGATGCGGCGGAATCGCTTGCCGTCGCGGCTGAGGAGGATACTACCGCCGCCCTTCCCACCATCTGGGCATGGGCAGGGCTGCTTGCCGCCTTTGCCCTAGTGTGGGTCAGCGCCCTTCCCCTCGCGGCATGGGCGGCGTTGACCGTTGGAGCCTTATTGCTCGCCTTGTGGACACGGGCCCTATCGCTGGTGCACCTAAGCCTGGTAGCCGGCATGGCGTGTGGCTGGGTGGTGATTTCGCCCTCGCTTGGCGAGGCCCCCTTTGCCGCCCTCACCGCCTGTGTCGCCCTCCTCATCGTGCTGCTTGCCTGCCACGTCACCGGGTTGAGCACGGTTCGCACTACCGCCGTGGCACTCACCGTCTCGGTGCTGTTGTTGGTCGCGGCTTTGGGCTACCTGCTGCCCGGACCAGGGACGGGTCTCCAAGGCAGCCACGGTACGGCGGCAGCAGCCTGCGTGGTGATCGCCGGAATTATCCTGTTGGCCGCAGCTCCTGCGCTGACCGTTGCCACCTCTGGGCTCAAAGTCCCGCAGCTGCCCACGGCCGGCCAAGACCTCGCAGTTTCCGATGCCGTCCAGCCGGATGTCGATATCCGTGCCCGGCGCGCCGGCAGGGCCTATGAGGGAATGTGCTGCGGGCTGTCGCTCTGTCTCATTCTGGCCCTTATCGCCCTCTCGCTTACCGGTAGCGGTCCGGCCCTGGCGCCGACAAGCGGCGCGCCTGGTTCTCTCGCCGAGTATGTTGCGGTGCTCTTTGGCGCTGAGCACACCGGCGCGGGATTCGTCCAAGCACTCTGCGTGACCACCGCGGGAGCCGTCGTCATGCATGCTGCCCGGCACGGTCGTGTGCTGGCTAGCTGGGCCCTGATGCTGCTGGCGATGACCGCCTGTCTCGCTACGTGCTTATGCGCTACCCACACGGTAGCGGATTCCGGCCTTGCCGATGCCTGGGCGCCAATCCTTGTTGCCTGCCTGATTCTCCTCGCCATGCTGAGCGCCCCGCTGTGGGCACCCAAGGTGGCTGGGCTCGAGCCCACCACCATCGCGTGGTTTGAGCGCATAGAATCCCTGGCCATTGCCGCTAGTTTGCCGCTGGCCGCCCACCTAGCCGGAATCTTCGTGCTCATTAGGGGGCTGGGATAATGCGCGTGCTACCTACCGCTTTAGTAGTTGCATTCGCTGCAGGACTGACTGCTGCACCCTACGCGGCCGCGCGCGAACCGGATCGCGAATGCGCCGCCGCGCATTCCTCACCGCTTTCGCCCCAACCAAGCGAGGAGCAGCTAGACTACCGGGCCCGTCTACATTCCTTTGCTACCGGGGAAGGCATCAAAGTAGCCGTTATCGATACTGGCGTGGCCCGTCACGATCAACTGCGACATCTCAGCAGTGGCGCGGACCTTGTCGCGCCAGAGGCCCCAGAGCCGCATCGCGATTGCGACCTGCACGGTACCGTCGTGGCCGGTGTCATCGCCGGACACGATATCGGTATCGCCCCGCGAGCAGAGATTTACGCTGTGCGCCAGACCAGCGCGCACTACCGCCAGGAAGCGGAAGACAGTACCACCGGCTCGCTGGACACCTTGGCCAGCGCCATTGATGACGCCGCCGCTGCCGGTGCCCGCGTCATCAACATCTCCGTTGTCTCCTGTGTCCCGCCGGATGTGGCCGCGCAGGTCGATACTTCCCGATTGGACCGTGCTTTGGCACATGCGGAAGACTCCGGCGCTGTGGTGATCGCGGCCTCCGGCAATGCGTCCTCTGGCAGCTGTGAGATGGGTGACCGCGTCTTTCCTGCGGATTCGCCCACGGTGCTCTCAGTAAGCGCCCAAGCGGATTCGCACGAACTCGCTGACTACTCGCTGAATTCGGCCAACGGACCCCAGCTTGCTGCGCAAGGTTTCA
This sequence comes from Corynebacterium sp. ACRPO, assembly GCF_022347205.1. GTDB lineage: Bacteria > Actinomycetota > Actinomycetes > Mycobacteriales > Mycobacteriaceae > Corynebacterium. The sequence continues at coordinate 87,305 of NZ_JAKRNE010000003.1, forward strand.
TTCCGCTTGCGCTCAACCCCGCGGGTGGATGGGCCGATGGTAAGGAAGGCACGGACGGAACGGCGCAGTTCCATGGCACCTCCTTTGCCGCGCCGGTGGTCAGCGGCACCGCTGCCCTCTTGGCGCAGCGCTTTCCCGATGATAACCCGGCCGCCCTCCGCAAACGCTTGGAGGACGCCGCGGAACCAGGCCACGGCTTCATCGACCCGCTCACCGTGCTCACCCACGTGGAAGCGGGCGCGGACGTCGATACCCGAGCTATGACCATCCGCCCCGCTGACGAAGGCGACTCGCGCGCCCCCACACGCAGTGCCTGGGTGCTAGGTGGGTTAACGCTGGCGCTTGCTGCGTGGGCGGCATGGCGCGGGCTGCGTCCTAAGAACTAACCTGCAGCGCCTGCTCCCGGTTGAGCGCGGAGCCTTCCGGCAGCAAGCGCAGGATCTGCCACGGCACCTGCGCGCCCACGCCGGTGCCAAGGGCTTCCAAAGTCTCTTTGTCCTTGACCTCGTGCCGCTGCCCCGTGGGTGAGACCACGTGATAGCCATGGCCGCTGTCTACGCCTACGCCACCGGCGTTGAGCCCACCAAAGCGATGGGCCACCGACTCACCTGCCAAGGCGACGGTGCCTGCTTGGGCAGGTACCACTACCCCGCCGCCCTCGTTAGCAGCGCACATCCAGCCATCGTCCGGGCTTAAGAAGCGGAAGGACATGGAGGGAAGGTTGAGGTTTAAGGGGGCGTCGGCAAGCGCGGCAACCTCCTGCGGCGTGGCTGTCGTCTCCTTGGCACCCACGCCTGTGAGTATCTCCGCCTGGGTGGGGGTGAGCTCCGCTACGCCCTCGGCCGTACGCGCCCACAGGCTCTGCCCAGTATCAACAACCTCGGGCGGATCGGCCGGAAAGTTCAGCGGTGGCAGCTCCGCAAAGGCATTGAGCAGCTCAGGCGGCACGGGCCAAGTGTGGGTACTATCGTCCACGCCCACCGCCCGACGCACGACACGCCCTTCGGTGCTGGAGGGATCTGGCAGCGCCACGCGGCCTTCCTGGGTGACAAGCCACTGCGTGCCCTCGGATTCCACCAGTGCGGCGCGCTCCTCACCGAGGCTTTTCTGCTCGGGCTCGGCAAGGACAATAACCTCCTGCGACGCTACCTGGTGACCGCCAATGCTGGTCGGGTTATCTGTAGACGGCGCCTCATCCTTGCCGGCCAAACACGCTGCCCATCGCTCTTGGGGATTCTCGCCTGCCGCCGCGAGGTACCCAGGAGCATCCGAGATACCCACCGGTGAGCCCAGTAGCGCTTCTTGCAGGTGCTCATCCCCAATGGTCTGCGCCTCGGCCGCCTGCCCGGCGATAATGCGCGCCGACGCCAGGTTGAATACCGGGTGGTAGGTGTCATTGACATCCACAAAGAGCTGGCCCTGCTCCGAGCGCACAATCGGCGCATCACCCGGCTGCGGGCTCGGCTGCAGCCATGCCAACATGCCAGAGCCCACCGCAAGGAAGGCGACGCCGACCCCTCCGAAAAGGAGCGCCTTGCGGCGCCTAGCCAATGGATCGTGAATCATCCGAATATCGCCTAAAACGAGCCCGTGCTCGACGCGGCGGCGCAAGAATTTATGGCCCGATACCTGGGCCTTGGTAGTAGGCAGCGGACGTGCCATGATTTTCCCCCGAAAAGTCTGTGTACACCCAGCACACAGGCTATCCCAGGTAAGCACCCGCTGCCACTTGGGCGCTAGTCGGCGCTGCGCCTTTCGCGGGTGACCTCAGCGCGAGCGGCTAGCTGGTCAGCCGCCGGATAATCAACGGCGACGAGCGAGAGCCCCTTTGCCGGGGCCACGGGGATGCTCGACGAGCGCTTCGTCTCCTGCAGCAGTGCCGCAGCGAAATCGGCATCGCGGCGCCCCTCCCCCACGCGCAGGCAACAGCCCACCAGCGAGCGCACCATCGACCAGCAAAACGCATCGGCACTCACGCGGGCCTCAAAAAGCTCCGGTTCTTCGGGCGTAGAAACATCGCGCCAAGAAAAATCCTGCAATTCACGGATGGTCGTGGCGTTCGGCTTAGCCTTACAAAAAGCCGCAAAATCATGCAGGCCCACCAGGGCGGTGGCGGCGTCCTGCATGGCATCGATATCCACCGGCTTAATCCATTCGGCCGTATCCCGCGCACGCGTCGGCAGCGCGCCGCGCGGATTGGTAGTAATCCGATAGACATAGTGCCGACGCAGTGCCGAAAATCGCGCGTCAAAGCCCGCGGGGGCAAACTCGCACCCGTGTACTCGAACATCTTCTGGCAGAAGCTTTGCTAGCCGACGCACCAGCTTCCCCGGCTCCCCCGCCACCGAGCGCTGCTCCAGCATCTCCGTGGGAACGTCCACGTGCGCCACCTGGCCACGAGCGTGGACGCCGGCATCCGTGCGCCCAGCTACGGTAAGCGGCACCTCCGTGCGCGCAATCATCGCGAGCTTCTCTTCGAGCACGCCTTGCACCGTGCGCAGGCCACCCTTCTGCTTGGCCCAGCCATGAAAGTCCGTGCCGTCATAGGCCAAGTCCAGGCGCAGGCGAACGAACCCGTCCGCCGGCCCTTCGGGGGAGGTCGATGCTGCATCTGTCATAGTGGGCTTTATGCTACCGGAGTGTTGACTGCCCGCCGGCGCTGGGTCTGGGTCGTTCGTGCGCTGAGCCCTGGTTGGGTGCGGACATGAAAAAGCCGCCGCCCTCCCTCAGATGGGGAAAGGCGGCGGCGAGGCGCTAGGGTCGAAGGGAAATTACTTCTCCTCGGACTCCTCAGCTGCGGTCTCCTCGGCAGGTGCCTCGGTCTCAGCAGCCTCGTCTGCCTTAGCTTCCTCAGCCTGCTTGGAAGCAGCAGCACGGGTAGCGCGGTTAGCCTCAGAGGTCACGGTCTCCTCGAGAACGAGGGAGATCTGGGACATCGGGGCGTTGTCACCGGTGCGGTTGTCCAGCTTGATGGTGCGGGTGTAGCCACCCTCACGGTTCTCAAACTTCGGTGCAACCTCGTCGAACAGGTAAGAAACAACATCCTTGCGCGGGATGAGCTTCAGAACTGCGCGGCGGTCAGCAACGGTGCCGGACTTAGCCTTGGTGATGATCTTTTCGATGTACGGGCGAAGAACCTTCGCCTTGGCATCGGTGGTCTTGATAGCGCCGTGCTCGATCAGGCTGGCTGCCAAGTTGCTCAGCATGTGAGCCTGCTGCTTGGCGGAGCCGCCGAGACGGGCACCCTTCTTAGGGGTTGGCATTGTGTACTCCTCGTATGCGGTAAAAGTTGAGCGCGCGGCAATTAGGTCATTGCCGCAAGTCAGCGGGGTTCTTTACTCGGAATCCTCAGCAGCCGGATCCTTGAAGTCACCGGTTTCTGCGTCGTAGCCCTCGAGCTGGGTCGGGTCGAAGTCCTCAGGGGTGTCCTTGAGAGCCAGGCCCAAGTTAGCCAGCTTGATCTTTACCTCATTGATCGACTTCTGGCCGAAGTTGCGGATATCCAGCAGGTCGGACTCGGTGCATTCAGCGAGCTCGCCCACGGTGTGGATCTCCTGACGCTTCAGGCAGTTATAAGAGCGGACGGAGAAGTTCAGGTCCTCGATCGGCATGCCATAAGCAGCGATGTACTCGGTCTCCTGCGGGGAGGGTCCGATCTCGATGCCTTCGGCAGCGTTGTTCAGCTCGCGGGCCAGGCCGAAAAGCTCGACCAGGGTGCCGCCGGCGGAAGCCAGGGCATCGCGTGCAGAAATCGAGTTCTTGGTTTCGACGTCGATGGTCAGCTTGTCAAAGTCGGTGCGCTGCTCAACACGAGTTGCCTCGACCTTGTAGGAGACCTTGAGGACCGGGGAGTAAATCTGGTCGACCGGGATGCGGCCGATCTCACCGGAGGTAGGAGCGGCTGGGACATAGCCACGGCCGCGCTCGACGACGAGCTCAATGTCCAGCTTGGCGGTGTCATTCAGGGAAGCGATGTGCAGATCCGGGTTGTGGATCTCCACGCCAGCCGGCGGCTGAATATCGCCCGCGGTGACATCGCCCGGGCCTTCCTTGCTCAGATACATAACAACCGGCTCATCGGAGTCGGAAGAAAGCACCATGCTCTTGATGTTCAAGATGATCTCGGAAACGTCTTCCTTCACACCGTTGATGGTGGTGAACTCGTGGAGAACACCATCGATCTTGATGGAGGTTACCGCTGCACCCGGAATGGAGGACAGCAGGGTACGACGCAGCGAGTTACCGAGGGTGTAGCCAAAGCCCGGCTCGAGCGGTTCGATGACGAACTTGGAACGAGACGAGTCGATGAATTCCTCGGTGAGCTGAGGACGCTGGGAAATGAGCATTGAAATTCTCCTTTTCGGCGACCGCTATTTGACGCCGGTAGAGGGGTAAAAATCTTCGGGATTGAAGATTCCTGGTTATCCGCCAGGCCATTACAGGCCGTGCGGTATAACAGTTTACTTCGAGTAAAGCTCGACGATGAGCTGCTCCTGCAGCGGAATGTCGATCTGAGCGCGCTCGGGCAGCTGGTGCACGAGGATGCGCAGGGTATCAGGAACAACCTGCAGCCATGCCGGTACGTTGGCATCGATGAGGGCGTCCTGAGCATCTTCGAACCATTCCATCTTCTTGGAGCGGTCACGGACATCAATGATGTCGTACTGGGTGACCTTGTAGGAAGGAACGTTGATGTTCTTGCCGTTCACGGTGAAGTGACCGTGGGAGACAAGCTGGCGAGCCTGGCGGCGGGTGCGTGCCAGACCTGCACGGTAAACTACGTTGTCCAGGCGGGACTCGAGCAGGATAACCAGGTTATCGCCGGTCTTGCCCGGGAGGCGGTTGGCCTCTGCGTAGTAACGACGGAACTGACGCTCCAGCACACCGTAGGTGTACTTTGCCTTCTGCTTCTCCTGGAGCTGCAGCAGGTACTCAGATTCCTTGATGCGGTTGCGGCCAGCCTGTCCCGGTGGGTACGGGCGGCGCTCGAATGCCATATCGCCGCCGACCAAGTCGACGCGAAGACGGCGGGATACGCGGGTAGCGGGGCCAGTGTAACGAGCCATTTTCTTACCTCTTCCTTTCCCTTAAACCTTGCGGCGCTTGGTCGGACGGCAGCCGTTGTGCGGCTGTGGGGTTGCATCCGTGATCGAGGAAACCTCGAGGCCTGCAGCCTGCAGGGAACGGATGGCGGTCTCGCGGCCGGAGCCCGGACCCTTGACGAATACGTCAACCTTCTTCATGCCATGATCCATTGCCTTGCGTGCAGCGTTCTCGGCTGCCATCTGAGCGGCGAACGGAGTGGACTTACGGGAACCCTTGAAGCCAACGTGGCCGGAGGATGCCCAAGAGATAACAGCACCGGTCTGATCGGTGATCGAGACGATGGTGTTATTGAAGGTGGACTTGATGTATGCGTGGCCGAGGGCCACATTCTTCTTTACGACGCGACGGCCGGAACGGCGCGCGCCGGAACGAGTCTTTGGAGGCATGAATTACTTCTTCTTTCCTGCGATCGTCTTCTTCGGACCCTTACGAGTGCGCGCATTGGTCTTGGTGCGCTGGCCACGTACAGGCAGGCCACGACGGTGGCGCAGACCCTTGTAGCTTCCGATTTCAATCTTGCGGCGGATATCAGCCTGAACCTGACGGCGGAGGTCACCCTCAACCTTCCAGGTAGCCTCAATTGCGTCACGGAGCGCCGACAGCTGGTCATCATCCAGGTTGTCAGTGCGCAGGTCAGGAGAAATGCCAGTCTTTTCTAGCAGTTCCTTGGCACGGGTTGGACCGATGCCGTAGATGTAGGTGAGAGCGACCTCCATGCGCTTATTGCGGGGGAGGTCAACACCAGCTAGACGTGCCATATGGCGTGTCCTTTCGGGTTGTTACGGCGGTTTTCTCCCCATCCGTCCCGCTCCATGCAACGCTTCGCCCGGACCGTGCCGGGAATCCTTGGGTTGCTTACCAGTGCGGGCTCAGGCCACCGTAGCCTGAGGTGGACAGAGTGAACCTGTGGGTTCACCCTTGGGTGAGGAGGCTTACTGTCTTTACTTGTAGCGGTAGACGATGCGTCCGCGGGTTAGGTCATAAGGAGACAGCTCTACAACCACACGGTCCTCTGGGAGGATGCGAATGTAGTGCTGACGCATCTTGCCAGAAATGTGTGCAAGAACCTTGTGTCCATTGTCGAGCTCGACACGGAACATTGCGTTGGGCAAAGGCTCGATAATGCGGCCTTCTACCTCGATTGCGCCTTCCTTAGCCATAACCTCTACTTTTCTGGCGACGGCCAAGTGTGCCGTCACCTGCATGTTTGTTGTCTACTGCGGTGGCGTATCCGCGCCAGCCTCGCTGACGCTATACACCGACTTAACAGCATACGCTGCAGCGACACGTTTTCCAAACCGCTGCGCTTTCCGACGCCCCGCTAGCTCTCCCGCCCCCTCCCCCTAAGCCAGCAAAATCCCCCGAACCGATTCTCCTCTTCGGAAGAATAGTTCGGGGGATGAGGTTTTCGCTTAGAGCGCGGGTCTTAGTAGATGAAGACCTTATCGCCAACCTGCACATTATCCCAGTAGCGCTTGGCAGCGTCTGGCGGCAGGTGAACGCAACCATTGGAGTCTACGGCCGGGTCATCCAAGTGGAAGGCGTGACCGTTATTGGTGAAGTAGATGGAGTATGGCATCGGCGCGTTATTGAACTCGCGGGAGATGTCATGCTCTACCTTGCGGCCAACGTAGAACGTGCCGCGCGGGGTTTCCTGTCCACGCATGCCTGCAGACATGGCCGGGGACACGTAGGACACCTTGCCGCCGTCTTGCAACCAGGTGCGGCGACCGTCGAGATCAACGCATACCTTGGCATCGGCCGGGCACGGGCCACGGTCGAACTGGTTGGCGCGGCGCTGTGCTTCCGCCTTGCGTGCGGCAGCCTCAGAACGAGCCTTCTCAGCAGCGACGCGCTCAGCGTTGGCGCGAGCAGCGGCCTCGCGGGCCTTGCGCGCTTCCTCATTCTTCTGTGCAATCAATCCTGGGAAGAGGAATTCTACGGCGCCGTCCACAGCGGTCTGGACGCTAGGAGCCAGTTCCGGGGAGAACTTCTCTGCCTGGTCCAGGATCTGGTTGCGGGTATTCCAGGCCTGCTCGCGGCTCTGGCCATGGAAGTTATCCAGCTGCTTCTTTGCCTCAGCGGTGAGCTGGTCCAGGCCGGACTGGGAAGAGAACTGAGCGAGGTCGGAGTTTGCCTTGGAGCTGAGCTGATCCAGGTTCGGAATCTCCTGGGCGGTAGCGGCAGGAGCCGCAATGGTGGTGCTCAAGGCCATCACGCCAGCGACTGCGGGCGCTGCAACCGTGGCACGGATCTTGCGGAAGCTAAATTTAGACATGGCTGTGAGTATAAACCTTTCAGGGGCATATGCCTAGTGCAACAGGCATATCGGGGAATAAATGTCAGTAGCGGCGGGTAAGAATACGGGGCCCATCGGCGGTCGCGGCCACCGTATGCTCCCAGTGAGCGGCAAAGGAGCCATCGAGGGTTACGACCGTCCAGTCATCCTCTAGCACGGCAGAATCCTCTGTGCCCAAAGTTAGCATGGGTTCAATAGCTAGGACGGAACCTTCTTGGATCAGCGGGCCACGGCCCGGGCGACCCTCATTGGCCAGGTAAGGATCCTCGTGCATGGTGCGCCCGATGCCGTGACCGCCATAGCCATCCACGATGAAAAGATCCACGCCGAACTTCTGCTCGGCCCGGCGGGTGGCTTGCTCTAGGGCATGGGAGACGTCGGTAAGCAGATTGCCCGGAACCATAGCCTGCATGCCCTCCATGAGGACATACTCGGTGGCCCTATTGAGGGCTGCGACGTCTGCATCGAGCTCGCCTACTGCAAAGGACCAAGCGCTATCGCCTACCCAGCCATCGAGCGTGGCACCGCAATCGATGGACACCAAGTCGCCATCTGCGAGGACGGTTTCCTTATCCGGAATGCCGTGCACGATGACGTCATTAACGGAAGCACAGATGGAGCCCGGAAATCCTTCGTACCCCTTGAAGGTGGGATAGGCGCCGGCATCGCGAATGGTCTGCTCAGCCACCGCGTCCAACTCGAGGGTAGATACGCCAGACGCCGCAGCAGCGCGGACTTCCTGCAGTGCCTTGCCAACAATCTCGCCGGCGGCCTGCATGGCGTCTAGCTCGCCCGGGGTGCGGGCGGGGATGCGCTTACTGCGGCGTCGAAAAGCCATGCTTACTTACCCAGTGCTTCCATCGCACGGGCGTTGATTTCCTCCACGGCGCCTTCGGCCTTGATGGAGATGATGGCATCGCCGTAGTGCTCGATAAGCGGGAAGGTTTCCTCGCGGTAGACACCGAGGCGGGTGCGGATAGTCTCCTCATTATCGTCGGCGCGGCCACGGGCCATCATGCGCTCAACAACAACATCCTCAGAGACCTCGAAGTTGAGAACTCCGTCGAGCTTCTCGCCCTTCTTAGCAAGCAGCTCCTCCAGGATATCTGCCTGCTCGGTGGTACGTGGGAAGCCGTCCAGTAGGAAGCCATTCTTGGCGTCATCCTGGTTAAGGCGGTCCTCGACCATACGTGCAGTGACGTCGGTAGGTACCAGCTTGCCTGCATCGATGTAGGACTTTGCCTCTACACCCAGCGGAGTGCCTTCGCCAATGTTGGCGCGGAACAGGTCGCCGGTGGAGATGTGCGGAACGTTCAGCTTCTCGCTGAGGATAGCTGCCTGGGTGCCCTTGCCGGCACCGGGAGGTCCTAGAAGTACAAGACGCATTACTTAAGTAGTCCTTCGTAGTTGGATTGCAGTAGCTGGGACTCGATCTGCTTGACCGTAGTCAAGGCGACGGAGACCATAATCAGGATGGCCGTACCACCAAAGGCGGAGGTGCCGCTGGCGGAGGAGCTGCCTACGCCGAGGTCCAAGAGGATATTCGGCAGGATGGCGATAAGTGCCAGGTACAGGGCACCCACGCACAGCAGACGGTTCATCACATAACCAAGGTACTCCGCGGTCGGACGGCCCGGGCGAATACCCGGGATAAAGCCGCCGTACTTCTTCATATTATCCGCCTGCTCTGCCGGATCGTACTGGACCGAGACATAGAAGTAAGCGAAGAAGATGGTCAGGACGAAGTACAGCACGATGTACTGCCAGGAGGAAGGTGCTTGCAGGTGCGCGATGACATTGCGCTGCCACCAGTTATCCGGGGTGCCGGGGGAGCCAGAGTTCACAATCTGGGTAATGAGGACCGGCATGTAGATCAGGGAGGAAGCGAAGATGACCGGGATAACGCCGGCCTGGTTGACCTTCAGCGGCAGGTAGGTAGAGGAACCACCGTACTGGCGGCGGCCGACCATGCGCTTTGCGTACTGAACCGGAATGCGGCGCTGGCCCTGCTCGATGAAGGTAATGCCAACAACTAGGACGACCAAGCCGGCTACCACCATGGCGAAGACGAGTCCACCATTGTTCTGCAGGATGCTTGCACCATCGGTGGGCAGGCGGGTTGCGATACCAGCGAAGATGAGCAGGGACATGCCGTTACCGATGCCCTTTTCGGTGATGAGCTCACCCATCCACATCACCAGTACAGCGCCGGAAGTCATGGTGATGACCAAGACGATGAGGGTGAAGAAGTTTCGGTCATCTGCCAAGACCGGTACGCCCTGGCCCAGCAGCTGCTCGCGGTCTGCCAGCGCGACGATGCCGGAGGATTGCAGCAACGCCAACGCGAGGGTCAGGTAGCGGGTGTACTGGGTCATCTTGGCCTGACCGGACTGGCCTTCCTTCTTCAATTCCTCAAAGCGAGGAATGACCACGGTCAGCAGCTGCACAATAATGGACGCCGTAATGTACGGCATGATGCCGATAGCGAAGATCGACAGCTGCAGCAGCGCACCACCCGAGAAGAGGTTGATGACGGAGTAAAGGTCTCCGGACTGCTCGGTAAGCTGGCGCAAGCGGCCAGCAATAGACGCATAGTCAACACCCGGAGACGGGATCTGTGCACCGACGCGGTACGCAATGATCATCACGATGGTGAAGACGATCTTCTTACGTAGGTCGGCATCCTTGAAAGCCTGGACAATGGCGGACACTACAAAATCCTCCTGGCCTACCGCTGCCGAACGCAAAATCTAGGGAGGGTTTCGCGTTCACACACGGAGGTGGAAACTCATCTACCCCTAGGAAACCACACCCCCTGAGCCAGAAAGCTTAGGGGAAATTCAGGTTTCCTTCAGGGACGGTTGAACACTTATGACCCCATTACCCTACCAGCCTTACCCCACATAGCCACATTAAGCCCCAATAGTGTGACCATGATTGCTTGATCTTTCGCGCGTTTTGCATCCGGGGTTTACCATGGGGGCATTGCCAGCGCGCAATTCCCTTTTTAGTCTCCGACCTCGCGGGTCCCTGCGCCACGAGGCCGTTATTGGTGTGAACCTAATGTTTCGAAAGAAGTACTTATGAGCAAGAAATTCACGCCGATGACCGTTGCTGAGATCATCGACGTTTTTGTCCCTAGCCCCAACCCTTTCCGCTGGGAGGCCTTCGACGGCTCCGCGACCGGACCGGAAGACTCCCAGTACAAGGTGACTATTAATAGCCTTGAGGGCCTCTCTTTTATTGCTACCCATCCCGGCGATGTGGGTTTTGCGCGTGCATATGTCACGGACGGCATCACGGTGCATGGCGATCACCCGGCCCACCCCTATGGCATTTTTGACGCGCTGCATGCCATGTATGACAAATTCCAAAAGCCGGATGCGAAGACACTGGCACGCGTGGTGCGCTCGCTGGCGTCCATGGGCGCCTTCCAGATCCAGCCGGTCCCCGAGGTGGAGCGCGCTTCATGGCTGCGCCGCAAGCTACACGACGGCCTATCCAAGCACTCGAAACAGCGCGATGCCGATGTCATTTCTGATCACTACGACGTAGGCAATGATTTCTACGAGCTCTTCTTGGGCGATTCAATGACCTATACCTGCGCCTACTACCCCTCCCCAGACGCCACGCTAGAGGAAGCGCAGGAAAATAAGTACCGCCTCATCTTTGACAAACTCCGCCTCAAGGAAGGCGACCGCCACTTGGATGTGGGCTGCGGCTGGGGCGGTATGGTGCGCTACGCGGCGCGCCGCGGCGTGAAGTCCATCGGCGTCACCTTGTCCAAGGAACAGGCCGAGTGGGGCCAGCGCAAGATTGAGGAGGAAGGCCTCCAAGACTTGGCGGAAGTCCGCTTCATGGACTACCGCGATATCACCGAAGAGGGCTTCGATGCTATCTCCGCCATCGGCATTATCGAGCACATTGGTGTGAAGAACTACAACGACTTTTTCAAGTTCCTCCACGGCAAATTGAAGGTCTGCGGCCTGATGCTCAACCACAACATCACCTACCCGGATAACCACAAGACGCCCAAGGGCGGCTTCATTGACCGCTATATCTTCCCCGACGGCGAGCTCACCGGTTCCGGCAACGTCACCAAAGCCATGCAGGATAATGGCTTCGAAGTCATCCACACCGAATCCCTCCGCTTTGACTACATGCGCACACTGCACGATTGGTGCGAGAACCTGAAGGAAAATTGGGATGAGGCCTGCGCCACCGTGGGCCTGCCAACCGCCCGCCTGTACGGCATTTATATGGCCGGATCCGAATGGGGCTTTGAGCGCAATATCATCAACCTGTATCACTTCCTCGGCGTAAAGCTGGGCGAGGCCGGCTCCCGCACCGGTGTGCCTGAGCGCCGCTGGTGGGAAGATAGCCGCTTTTAAGGAGGGGTGCTATGACTCTCATTGATAATCTGCGCCAACGCCTCGCCGCTGCCCAGCCGCGGCCGGTGGATGCCATGCCCATTGAGCCGGTGGGATGGACGGCGCACCAAGAGGGCGTCGACAAGCTGCTGGCGAGCTTCCGTGCTGTCCCGGCCGGAAAGCGCGTGCGCCTGGCCAAGAAGACCTCTAACCTTTTCCGCGGCCGCAGCGAGGAGCAAGCGGGCCTAGATGTTTCGGGCCTCGGCGGCGTCATCGAGGTCGACCCGATAGCCCGCACGGCCGATGTGCAGGGCATGTGCACCTATGAGGACCTCGTGGATGCCACCCTGGCCCATGACCTCATGCCCTTCGTCGTACCGCAGCTTAAGACCATTACGCTCGGCGGTGCGGTCACCGGCATGGGCGTGGAATCCACCAGCTTCCGCAACGGTCTCCCACACGAGTCCGTGCTGGAGATGGATGTCCTTACCGGCACCGGCGAGATTCTCACCTGCTCCCGCGAAGACAACGTCGATCTCTTCCGCCTCTTCCCCAACTCCTATGGCTCGCTGGGCTACGCAGTGCGCCTCAAGATTGAGCTGGAACCCGTGCCCGCCTATGTAGAGCTGCGCGAAGAGCGTTTCCACACCGTGGAGGAAGCGAGCCGCGCGCTTGCCGACGTCACCTCTTCCCACACCCACCGCGGCGAACCCGTCCACGGCCTCGACGGCGTAGTCTTCTCCGAGGACGAGGCGTACCTTGTCTTTGCCCGCTTTACCGATGAGGAGGGCCCAACCTCCGATTACACGCGGGACAAGATTTACTACCGCAGCATTCAGCACGCCTCTGGCATCCGCCGCGATCGCCTCACCATCCGCGATTACATCTGGCGCTGGGATACCGACTGGTTCTGGTGCTCACGCGCTTTCGGCGCCCAGAACCCCAAGGTGCGCAAGGTGTGGCCCCGCGAGTTGCGCCGTAGCTCTTTCTATTGGAAATTGGTCCGCCTCGATCGAAAATACGAGTTGGAATATAACTTCATCAAAAAGCCCCACGGCAAGCCGCGCGCCGAGCGCGTGGTGCAGGATATTGAGGTCACCCCGGAGAACCTGCCAGAATTCCTCCACTGGTTCTTCAACGCCTCCGATATACAACCGGTGTGGCTGTGCCCTATCCGACTGCGCGATGGCGTGGACGAGCTAGTAGGCACCGGCGACATCGCCTCTAACTCGAGCGACCCCTGGCCGCTCTACCCGCTTCGCCCTGGGCAGACCTGGGTCAACGTTGGCTTTTGGTCCGGCGTCGACGGAGACCACGTTGACCCTTCTGCCCCGAATAATGGTGCTTTCAACCGCGTCATTGAATCCAAGGTCAACGAGCTGGGCGGGCACAAGTCCCTCTACTCAGAGGCCTTCTATTCCCGGGAGAAATTCGAAGAGCTCTACGGTGGCAACCTTCCCGACACCATTAAGGCGGTTACCGACCCGGATGACCGCTTCCCTGGCCTGTACGAGAAGACCGTAGACGAGGCCTAGGCCTTCCCTTCCCCGCGCCTACTCTGGCGGGAAAAGCAAAAAGGGTGGAACGCCCTTCCCGAGCGTTCCACCCTCCTTTTTCGTCCCTAAGTCTCGGGACATTCGCGCTTTAATAGGCAGCGGTGATGTTGTCGTAGCCGTTGATCTTCAGGGCGCCCATAACGCGCTGCACAGCTGCCTCATCCTTCTCCGGGTTGTAGGTCTCCGGGAAGGTCAGGTGAGCAGAGTGGTCATCCTTAAACTCGATGTTCATGAACTCGTGGCCGACCTCCTGGGTAGCAAGCGCCAGCTCGCGCTGCACGGCCAGCTTACCGCTCTGCAGGTTGCCACCGTTGAACCCTGGATCGACCTCTTCGGCACCCTCTGCGTCACCGTTGATGACGTCTTCCTTGTCACCGGTGATACGGCCCTTCTCAGCGTGGGCGCCCGGCTGCTGGTCCTGCGCAGGCTGCTCACCAGCCTCGACCGGTGCGGTCTGGGCGTTCTCAGCAGGATCCGGCTGGGAGAGCTGTTCTTGGGCATCGACCGGACCGGTAGAGCCAGCAAATGGCATGATGGCAGCAACTGCGGTTGCGAGCAGGGAAGAAACAGACGACATAAGAGGCTCCTTAACGTTAGATGATTTTCAACTAAGGATGACTGTAACACTCGTGAATATATATCGCTATACCACTAACCTTATTTATTTATAAAGGTTTGCTGTCAACAATGTTCACTGCCGAGTGCTGGCATTCGCCCCGCCCAACTATTCGCGCCAACCCCGGTGCATCCGTCATAATGCACTAAAAAATCCCCCTGCCCCGCGTGTGCGGAGAGGGGGATGAAATCTACCTAGAGGAGATTACTTGGTGTTGGCGGAACCGCCAGCAGCCTCGATCTTCTCTACAGCAGACTTGGAGAACTTGTCAGCGGTGACGTTCAACTTAACGTTGATGTCGCCGTTGCCCAGAACCTTGACCGGCTTGTTAGCGCGGACCAGGCCAGCAGCTGCGATGTCAGCAACGGTGATGTCGCCGCCATCTGCGAACTTCTCAGCCAGGTCAGCAACGTTAACTACCTGGTACTCAACGTGGTTCGGGTTCTTGAAGCCCTTCAACTTAGGCAGACGCATGTGGATCGGCATCTGGCCACCCTCGAAAGCAGCGGAAACCTGCTTACGAGCACCGGTGCCCTTGGTACCGCGACCAGCGGTCTTACCCTTGGATGCCTCACCGCGGCCGACGCGGGTCTTAGGCTTGTTTGCTCCTGCGGTTGGGCGCAGGTCGTGCAGCTTGATGATATCAGCCATGGTTTACTCCCCTGCCACTTCTTCGACGGTGACCAGGTGGCGAACCTTGTGAACCATACCGCGAACGATCGGGGTGTCCTGCTTAACTACGGAGTGACCGATGCGCTTGAGGCCGAGAGCCTCAATGTTCTTGCGGTGGTTCGGCTTGGTGCCCACCAGGCCCTTTACCTGTGTAATCTTCAGAGCCATTGCTTATGCCTCCTGACCTGCGCGCTTGCGCAGCATACGGGCCGGGGTGACCTCTTCGATGGACTTGCCACGACGTGCGGCAACCTCTTCAGGGCGGACCAGCTGCTTGAGGCCGTCCACGGTAGCGCGGACGACGTTGAGTGCATTGTCGGAGCCCAGGGACTTCGACAGGATGTCCTGCACGCCAGCGCATTCGAGCACTGGACGAGCAGCACCACCAGCGATAACACCGGTACCAGGTGCGGCAGGCTTCATCATGACGATGCCAGCTGCGTCGCGACCCTCAACCGGGTGGGTGATGGTGCCGGCAATCATCGGAACGCGGAAGAAGTTCTTGCGAGCCTCTTCAGCGCCCTTCTGGATTGCGGCCGGGACTTCCTTGGCCTTGCCGTAGCCAACGCCAACCTGACCCTGGCCGTCACCAACGACGACGAGGGCGGTGAAGGACATGTTGCGGCCACCCTTAACGGTCTTGGAGACGCGGTTGATGGTCACAACGCGCTCGATGTACTTATCGCGCTCGTTGTCCTGCTGGTTACGACGATCGTTGCGGCGGCCGTTGCCACCGCGGTTGTTCTTGTTGTTCTCGGCGGAGCGTCCGCCGTCACGCTGTTCACGGTCCGACATTAGGCGTTCCTTCCGTTGATGTTTCCGTTGACGATGATCATTAGAACTTCAGACCACCTTCACGTGCGGCGTCAGCCAGCGCAGCGACGCGGCCGTGGTACTTGTAGCCTGCGCGGTCAAATACGACGTGCTCGATGCCAGCGGCCTTAGCGCGCTCGGCAACCAGCTCGCCTACCTTGGCAGCCTTGGCCTTCTTATCGCCCTCGAGTGCACGAACGTCCGCCTCCATGGAGGATGCGGAGACCAGGGTGTGGCCTGCCAGGTCATCGATGACCTGCACGTGCATGTGACGGGAGGAGCGGTGAAGAACCAGACGCGGTGCCTCAGGGGTGCCACGCAGGGTCTTACGGATACGGAAGTGACGGCGTGCGCGTGCTTCGCGACGACGAGAGGAAATGTCCTTGCCGACTGGAGTGCGCTTGGTGTTTTCAGTGTTTGCCATTGCTTACTTACCCGTCTTTCCGACCTTGCGACGGATCTGCTCGCCCTCGTAGCGAATACCCTTGCCCTTGTAAGGATCGTCCTTACGCAGACGACGGATATTTGCGGCGATCTGTCCGACTAGTTGCTTGTCAATACCGGTAATGGACAGCTTGGTTGCGCCGTCCACTGCGAAGGTAATTCCCTCCGGAGCCTCGATGAGGATCGGGTGGGAGTAGCCCAGGCTGAATTCCAGGTCCTTACCCTTCTGCTGGACACGGTAGCCGACACCGAAGATTTCCATCTTGATGGTGTAGCCCTCGGTCACGCCAACAACGGCGTTGTTCAGCAGGGAGCGGGACAGACCGTGCAGAGCACGGTGCTTGCGGTGGTCATCAGGGCGGGAGACGGACAGTACGCCGTCTTCCAGGTTGATGGCGATAGGCTCTGGAACGTTAACGCTCTGGGTGCCCTTAGGGCCCTTCACCTCAACGTCTTGGCCGTTGATCTTGATTTCGACGCCGTTCGGTACGGCGATTGGTGCTAGACCGACTCGAGACATGTGTCAAACCTCCCTTTACCAGACGTAGGCGAGAACTTCTCCGCCTACGCCCTTCTCCTCAGCCTGACGGTCAGTCAGCACGCCGTGGGACGTGGAAATGATAGCCACGCCCAGGCCGCCCAAGACCTGTGGCAGTTCGGTGGACTTTGCGTACACACGCAGACCCGGCTTAGACACGCGACGCAGGCCAGACAGGGAGCGCTCGCGGTTGTTGTACTTCAGCTCGAGGGACAGGGTGTGGCCCTCGACGGTGTAGTCAGCGATGTAGCCTTCCTGCTTCAAGATGTCGGCAATGTTTGCCTTCAGCTTGGAGGTAGGCATCGACACGGTGTCATGGTGCGCATTACTTGCGTTGCGCACGCGCGACAGCATGTCGGCAATAGGATCAGTCATAGTCATATGAGTGACCGTGTACCTTTCTCGTTGCGGTTCCCGTGCTCACCAAAGCGTTCTCCGTGTGATTTCGGGCTACTCACGCTCCCTACGGTCAATACCGTAAGGCGCTCGCCACCCTTTGATTCAGACAACGGTCCGCTATCTACGGCGAGGGGCCTACAACAAAGTTGATGTTCAGTTCTTGCATCGGCTCAGCGCTTTCTGCAGCTCAGCGTGCCAAAATCCACAATGATTGGGGCACGCCAACGCCTCGGCGCAAGCACGAGGTACTATACTACGCCATAACCTGCGGTTTTCCAAATAGTCTTGTGCCTTCATTAGAGTCGAGACCAGCACGAACGTGAATAAGGAGATGGTGATGAGCCAAACACACAAGGACCCCATCCAATCCGCGCACGAGTGGCTCGAAGAAGCCGCCCGTCACCTCGGCCTCGATCCTCAGGAGGCAACCGCACTCACCCGCGAAATCCTAGACCTCACCAAGGACGTCGCGCATAATCGCTCCCGCCCCGCGGCCCCACTCACTGCTTTCCTCGTGGGCCTAGCCTCCAGCGATGTAGAGGAAGCCCGCGCCAATATCACTGCCCTGAAGCAGGTGTTGCAATAATGGCCGGCCGCAAGAACTCCACCTTTGCCGTCACCAAGGTCCACCTGGGAGATGGCCTGCAGGTCGATACCCGCGCCGATACGGTCGCCGGCGAGGAGCCCTTGGAAATCCGCGTAGGCGGTCAGACCATTACCACCACCATGCGCACTCCCGGCCATGACGTGGAGTTGGCGCACGGTTTCTTACATTCGGAGGGCCACATTGCCTCGCTTGGCGACGTCGCCGAGGCCCGCTACTGCGCCGGCGCCACCGTCAACGGCATGAATACCTACAACCTGCTCGACATCGATCTGGCGAAGAAGAATGTGCTGGATCTGAGCGATCTTCGGTTGACCACCACAAATTCTGCCTGCGGCGTATGCGGCACCTCTTCTATCGAGGCTTTGACTAAGCAGACCCGCTACCCGATTCCGCATATACCAGTGGACCCCTATGTCGTCGCCAAGCTGCCAGACAAGCTCCGGGCTGAGCAGAAGCAATTTAAAAAGACCGGCGGCATTCACGCCGCCGGTGCGTTCACCTTAGACGGTGAACCGGTAGTCATCCGCGAGGATATTGGCCGTCACAATGCCGCAGATAAGGTCATCGGCCACTTACTACTAGAGAACCGACTTCCCGCGGATGACCTCATTCTGGTCATGAGTTCGCGCGCCAGCTTTGAGCTCGTCCAAAAGGCGGCGATGGCGGGCTTCGGCATGCTCGTTGCCGTCAGCGCCGCCTCCTCCCTAGCGGTAGAGACGGCCCGCGAAACTGGCATGGCACTCGTGGGCTTCGCCCGCGGCGACCGCTTTAACCTTTATTCCGGGGAGCTCGCTTAGTCGCGGTAGGCCTCAGGGCCGCGATTGAGCCACGCGTAGACGCCGCCAACCAAAAGGCCGCCGCCAATAAAGTTGCCGATCCAGACCAGGATCCAATTGAGCGCTACGTTGCCAACAGTGAGAGTGGCCGGCAACGGGTCGGAAGCGAAGAGCGTGATGCTAAACAGGCAAAAGTTCGCGATGACGTGCTCTAGGCCTAACGCCACGAAAGCACCAATAATCGGGATGATGACAAAGAACTTCGAAGCCGCATCCTTGGCAAAGATGGCACCGACGATGCCCATGTTGACCACGAAGTTCGCGGCGATAGCCTCTACCAGCATGCCCTGCGGGGACTTGATGAGCTTGCCTTCAGAAACCGTCACCAGCAGGTGCGAAGGATCCAAGTCAGCAAATTTGGCGGACATCGCCATAATGGCGGCAAAGATGATCGCCCCCACCAGGTTGAAAATGGTGGTAATAAGCAGCAAGTAAAAGGCCTTGCCCCATGCCACGTGTTTATTGCTGGCGGCATAGACCATGTACATCATGTTGCCGGTAGCCAGATCCGCACCCAAGAGCAAAATGGCGAATAGGCCGACTCCGAAAAACAGGGCAAAAGCCACAGCCCCCAAACCCGGCGCAACGCCATTGACAGCTTGGCCTACCACACCGGCGAAGGCGGTACCGATGCACAGGTACACGCCGGCCAAAGTAGCACGAACTGCAAAGCGAGCGAAGGATTCATCTAATAAGGTGACCTTCTTGACAGCCGCCGCCTTTGCGGAATCATTGAGAGACATCTTCTACCTCATTAATTAGAGCGAATTAAATCCCTCTAATCTTATCGTGGCCACCTGTTTCCGAGCCAATTCCGGGTATGCGCGCCCTTTCGTTGTAAGCTAGAGCTTTCCCATAACCCTTAATTTCTCTTCGGAGGTCGCATGGATTCCCACTACCGGCCGCGGAGGGAACCGAATCGGCTTCCCGCTCATGGGCGCCGGAGCGTTCCATCGCGATCCGACCGCACAGATGCTGATCGCCAATGGCGCCAGACCGAAACGCGCACCCGCCAACAACAGCGCCGCCGCCCACCGCGCCGCGTTGAGGACACCTCACTTCCCCGACACCGCCGCAAACCCACGCTGTGGGAGCGGATCAAAAAGGTATGGAAGTCCTCCGGCATCCTTCGCGTGGTTATCGGCATCGTTGCCACGGTGTTACTCGCCAGCACGATTAACCGGGTGGTCAACCCACCAGAGGGTCTAGAGACCAATGAAGTCACTGCAGAAGAGGCACCTGCCATCGATCCTTCACCTGCAGTCGAGCTCTTCATCCCAGCTATTGAGGTTCATGCCGATTTTCAAGACGGCTCCTGCCGCGTAGTCAACGGTGCCATCAATCCGGACTCCATGAATAAGGCCTGCACCTATACTGCCGAAGACCGCCCTTATTCTCTGCCGGGCACGACGTCCCAGGACATCGTGGTCATTGCCGGCCATACCGGTGCGGGCGTGCCAGGCGTTTTCAATAACCTCTACGATGGTTCCGCGAATGAGCACAAGGTTCATCTGGGGGACAAGCTCTACGTGCGTACACAGAACTCCGGCCAGAACTGGCTCATCTATACGGCTACCGACTTACACGACCCAGATAAACAGGGGCTTTCTGACGACGCCTCTATTTGGGGCGAAGGCCCCATGCCCGGCCGCCTACTCACCATCAGTTGTATCCAACCTGCGAATCCGCTGGAGCCAGCGGTGCGCAACGCGGTCGTCGGCTGGCAATATGAGGGCACCACGCACACAGAGGCCGAAAGAGCTTAAGCCAGGCCCGCACACGCCAGCGCCTGCGCACCTTTGAATTCAAGATGCTCGGTAAAACTAAAAAATCCCAACGCCCCTTCCGGGGAGTTGGGATTTTTAGCGCTCTATTTACTTGAACGGGAAGCCGAGCTCGCGCAGGAGCTTGCGGCCCTCGTCGTCGTTAGTAGCGGTGGTAACGACGGTGATGTCCATACCACGAGGGCGATCGATCTTGTCGATGTCGATCTCGTAGAACATGGACTGCTCGGACAGACCGAAGGTGTAGTTGCCGTGGCCGTCGAACTGCTGATCAGACAGACCGCGGAAGTCACGAATACGTGGCAGCGCGATGGTCAGCAGGCGGTCCAGGAACTCCCACATACGGTCGCCGCGCAGGGTAACGCGTGCACCGATAGGCATGCCCTCACGGAGCTTGAAGTTCGCGATGGACTTCTTAGCGCGACGCAGCTGCGGCTTCTGACCGGTAATAGCGGTCAGATCCTCGAGTGCGCCGTTGATGACCTTGGAGTCACGTGCGGCTTCGCCAACACCCATGTTGACAACAACCTTGGTGACGCCAGGGATCTGCATGACGTTGTCGTAGTTGAACTCGTCATTCAGGGTCTTGCGGATTTCCTCGCGGTAGCGAGTCTTCAGACGCGGGGTGTAGTTCTCGCTCATTTTTAGATGTCCTTCCCGTTGCTACGCGCGATACGGACCTTCTTGCCGTTCTCGTCGAAACGGTAGCCCACGCGGGTCGGGTTGCCTTCGGAGTCAACGATCGCAACGTTGGACACGTGGATCGGAGCTTCCTGGGTAACGATTCCGCCGGACTCGGCGCCACGCTCGGCAGCAGAGTTTGCGACGTGCTTCTTAATGCGGTTAACGCCCTCAACGAGGACCTTGTCACGCTTTGGGTATGCCTCGATGACCTTGCCCTTCGCGCCCTTATCTGGGCCCGAAATGACGATCACCATATCTCCCTTATGGATCTTCATAAGACTAGATCACCTCCGGTGCGAGAGAAACGATCTTCATGAAACGCTTGTCACGAAGTTCGCGAGCAACCGGTCCAAAGATACGGGTACCACGGGGCTCGCTATCGCCCTTGAGAACAACTGCAGCGTTCTCGTCAAAGCGAATGTAGGAGCCGTCCGGACGACGGGTTTCCTTCTTCGCACGGACGATAACTGCCTTTACAATGTCGCCTTCCTTGACGTTGCCACCTGGGACAGCGTCCTTGACAGTCGCGACGATGACGTCGCCGATGCCAGCGGAGCGTCGGACAGAGCCGCCGAGAACGCGGATGCACAGCAGTTCACGTGCACCAGAGTTGTCGGCGACGCGCAGACGCGATTCTTGCTGAATCACTATGGGTCTCCTGACCTGGATTGATGTGCGGTAAGATTTCCGTCCTTGCCACACGCGGTCTACAAACTTACGATGCTCAAGCCTTTACAACGGACTGTGCCGAAGGGTCTCGGACCGGCGGTTCGGAAACGCACCGCTACGGGCCGACCAGCTTTTGCAACCTATACATTCAACCACACGTCAGCGCCCATACCAAAACACCGCTTGGCGCTTGCCGACACCCCTCTCTTCCCAATTTATTTTCGCGAACACCCCCACTTACCCCTTGGCCCCTAATTTCGAATGCAGCGACACGCATACATGACAAAGTTGACCGTACTATCTGCACTTACATACAACATCACACCGACCCTTAGTGCAATTTTAGCCACACAGCTGTTCTATTTTTCTAGGTTTTCCACAGTCGTAACGCATGAAAATTACAGTTAACTGCCGTTTTTCGCGTGACAACTGTGAACCTTGTGACTATTGTGATTGGCGTCGAGAACGACTCATATCTTTTGGCGCGTACCTCCACCGGATGCGCGTGACAACACATTCCCTTAAGGAGAACCACATGAAGCGTTTGCCACAGACTCTGACCGCTGCAGCACTGACCGGCGCTCTCGCCTTCGGCGGCGCAGCTGTTGCCCAGGCTCAGGAAGACAAGATTGAAGATAAGCCAGTTGCTGAAATGCCAAACGGTGACAGCAATGCTGAAGGCATCCCGGATCCAGAGTCCGTGACTCTGGACGGCGTTGAATACTTCAAGGACGGTGACACCTACAAGTCCCGTCCGGAGTTCGGCGCTCCGGTTGAGCTGTCCAAGGAACAGGCATTGGCCGCCCGCGACAAGCAGGCCGAGGAACTTACCGCGGACCAGCCCGAAGAAGCTCCCGCAGGTGAGCAGGTTACCGACGCCGAAGGTGACGAAGGCAACGAAGGTGTCCCGGCTCCGGCCACCAAGAAGGACGCTGAGGGCAACGAGTGGTACCAGAGCCTGAAGGATCCGGCCGTCTACGTAAACGACCCGGCTAAGGTGAACGAAGAGATCACCGACGAGATGCGCGAAGCTTATGCAAAGGCATTCCCGTCTGAGGCTCCGGAGAAGCCAGAGTTCGACAAGAAGAAGCTGGCTTGGTTGGCACTTCCGGCAGCGCTGGTTATCGGTGGCATCACTTGGTACCTGTCCCAGGACGGCAAGACCTACGTCAAGGACGAGGCACGCAAGGGCCAGGAGCCAACCGCTGAGGAGAAGGCTGCTTCCGAGCAGATGCTGAACGCCAACAAGGATGAGGTTCTTGCTCAGGGCGGCAAGCTGGCCGAGGGCGACGCTGCTCAGGCTGGCGCACCGGCTGCACCGGCTGCTGGCGAGGGCACCGCTTCCGTTCGCGGCATGGCCGCTGAGACCGGCTCCAACTCCGTTGCACAGGCTCTGGCTGCTCTGGCCGTAGCTGCAATGGTTGCTGCTGGCGCCTTCGCTGCACGCCGCAAGTTCTTCGCTTAAGAAAGAACTCCCCTACTGAGTAGGGGCTGAAACTGAGACTGGCTGTGCCGGTCGGACTTCGGTCCGGCCGGCACAGCTTTTTGTATGCCTGACTAAAACTTCGGTCACGCAGAATCAAGGGCCCATCCGAGTAAAGGCCGATCTGATCAGGCTGAATTGAGGCGGGAAAGGCCGATCCGAGGAGTGGTTTTCCTCAGATCGGCCTGATCACTATGGACCTAATGGGATGGCCCTAAGATGATGGGCTCGAGAGCCCACCGTTTGCTTTCAGAGATGCATACTAGGACGCGGCTTCGGAAGCCGGCGAGGCTGTCTGTGCAGGTACTGCGGCGGGCTTGGGGTCCACGGTAAAGATATCGGTGCCGGAGCCAATGAGCTCGCCGGGGCGGAAGGCCTCGGTAGGAATAACGGGGCCGGTCTTCTTCGAGTTGGAGACCACCACTGGGGTGGTTACCGGAAGGCCGGCGGCCTTGATGGCGTCGATATCGAATTCGGCAAGGACATCGCCTCGCTTGACTTCATCACCCTTGGTGACGTGGGAGGTGAAGTGTTCGCCCTTAAGGTTTACCGTATCGAAACCAATGTGCATGAGGATATCGATATTTCCCACCGCTGGATCCTTGGTACGGATGGCGTAGGCGTGGTGGGAGAGGAAGGTGACGGTGATTTTGCCGTCGGCAGGCGCAACGAGCTTGCCCACGGTCGGCTCGATTGCCACACCCTGGCCCAGCTTGCCGCCAGCAAACATGGGGTCACTGACCTGAGACAGTGGTACGGCGGTGCCCTCCAGCGGGGAGAAGATGGTGCACGCATCGTCGGCAGCTACCGCAGCCGGGGTGCCTGCGGCGGCCTGCGCCTCGGCTGCGGGAGGGTTGACCTCATCCGGGTCGATGGAGCCATTCTTGCGAATGAGCACCCGTCCGTAGAGGTAAGCGCCCACAAAGGCAACTACGAAGGAGATAACGCCGCACAACAGGAAAGTCGGGACGAAGCGGGGGACGGAGACGAAGCCGATGAAGCCGGCGGCACCGAGGGCGTCGGCAAGCACGCCAAAGATGGCGATGAAGGCAGAAGAAATAGCAGATGCTGCCATACCGATATAGAACGGCCAGCGCAGGCGGAGGTTCACGCCGAAGATGGCGGGCTCGGTAATACCGAAGAGGGCAGAAATACCCGAAGCGCCGGCCAGGCCCTTGAGCTTTTCGGAGCGGGCCAGGAAGTACACGGCGAGTGCGACGCCGCCCTGGGCGATATTGGCCATGGAGGCAATCGGGAAGACGAAGGAGCCGCCCTCGTTCCACAGCATCGTCTCAATCGGCGGGAAGGATTGGTGCAGGCCGGTAATCACAATCGGCGAGTAGACGAGGCCGAAGAGGAAGCCGGCGACGGGACCGGCAAAGTCATAGAGATTGGCCAGGCCCATGCCCAGCCACTCGCCGGCCGTGCGCAGGATGGGTCCCAAACCCATGAAGGTCAGGAAGCCAGTAATCAGCAAGGTGAGCAGTGGGGTGAGCATGAAGTCCACCGTGCCCTTGAGGTGCTTGTGCAGGAATTTCTCTAAGGTGGCGAGAATCCACGAAATCACCAGGATGGGCAGGATGGAGCCCTGGTAGCCGGCCTGAGCGACGTCGAAGCCGAAGATGTTCCAGTAGGACATCTCACCGTTTTCGATCGCCTCGGCCACGCTGTAGCCGCTGACCAAATCGGGCATGACCATGGCCATGGCCATACCGGCGCCGAGGAACTCGTTGCCGCCGAAGCGCTTCGTCGCGGTAAAGCCCACGAGGATGGGCAGGAAGGCAAACGGTGCAGAGGCAAGCAGGTTCACCAAGCCGGCAAAACCTTCCCAGGCGGGGAACATCTGGATGACGGATTGGTCACCGAAGAGCCCCTCAGCTGTCAAGACGTTGTTGAGCGCCATGAGCAGACCGCCGCCAAGCAGAATTGGAATGAGCGGAACGAAGATATCCGCAAGCACCTTGACCGCACGGCTGAACCAATTGCCGGACTCAGCGGCGATGTCTTTCAGGCGGTCGGTGGATACGGCCACGTCCTTAGAAATGAGGTTGGTCATTTCTCGGAAAACGATATTGACGTCGCCGGGGCCGACGATGACCTGGAACATGCCGCCGGCCTCAAAGGTGCCCTTGAGGTCGGGGTCATTATCCAGCGCTGCGGTGTCTACCTTGTCAGAATCTTGCAGCACCATGCGCAAGCGCGTGGCGCAGTGCGCGAGTGCAATGATGTTGTCTTCGCCGCCCAGCGCCTTAAGCGTACGGGCGGCTACTTCCTTGTGGTCCATAGAAGAGCCCTTCAGTGTAATGGATCACATCCGAATGCCGGACGTGACTACTTATTTCCATTACAGCCGGGATTCGGGCCTAAGTCCACACATTCGGGCGGAGTGTTGGCAACTTCACCGGTTCCGGGTACACCTACCCGCGCGGTTCCCACCCCTGCCAGGGGGACTCGCCAAACACAGCGAAAGACGCGGCGATGCGACCGCCACCGGCATAGACCTCAACGGCGCAGCCATCAGCAATCAAGCGCATCTCTCCATCCGGGCAGTCGATGGGATCGCCGCCGTTAAAGGCGATGGTGCCGTCGTGTTGGGTGACGCGGAAGGCTTCGTCCCCGGCGGCGTCGATAAGAGCAAAGGAGCCTTCGCCCTTGATGTCGATGGTGGAGCCAAAGCCTTCGCGCCCGTGGGTCTCCGGCAAGGCGGACCACAGCGGCTCCTGGTGCAGGTAGTTATCCTCCAGCCAGATGCGGCGCGGCAGCGTCAAGGTATGGACCCAGCCTTCCGTTGGGGTGTCATCCTGGGCGGGCATACCCATCCATCCCAATAGAATGCCGTCCTCGGTGGCTTGGGGCGCATAGAACTGGGTGCCATGATCCAGGAGAGTAAAGCCACGCTCGATATGGAAATTCAGGCCGTCGAGCGTGCCCACAATATAACCGCACCGGTCCGTTTCGGCTTGGGGACAGAAGATGAGGACCTGCTTATCACCCAAGGTAAGCAGGTTGGGGCACTCCCACATGTAGCCGCTGGGCAGCTGCGAAGGATCGTCGAAAGAAATCTCGCCCTGGAGATCCCATTGGGCCAGGTCCGGCGAGCGGTACAGCACAATGGTGCCGCGCTCGTCTTCGGTCTGGGCGCCGATGACCATCCGCCAGCCGTCGCCATCGCGGGTGATCTGTGGATCCCGGAAGTGCCCCGTATAGCCCTCCGGGGAATCTGGAATTAGGGGATTATTCTCGTCGCGGAGATAGATGCCGCCCTCTGGACCCGAAGGGTCTATAGCGCGCACGCGGTTCTGCGAGGGAATGCGACGGCCGTCCTCTTTCAGATTGCCCGTATAAAACAGCCAGACGTCGGTTCCATCCACCACCGCGCCGCCCGAGTAGCAGCCGTCCTTGTCATAAGGCAGATCTGGATACAAAGCATCCGGGTGATGCTGCCACGGCGTGGGAGCCGATACGCTCGCCGTCGCATGCCCCCAGCCCGTGCGCTTGGGCTTGCGGGGAAAGGCCGGGTCGTGCTGGTAGTACACGTGGAGGGTATCGCCATCCACAAAGACGCCATTGGGATCATTGAGGCGGCCTTGCGGCGGGGCCAGGTGAAAATTGGGACGGTAGTTCATATCACCGATACTATGAAAATATGACTATTCATGTGTGCGGCGAAGGCCTGGTGGACCTAGTCCCCGTGGCCCCTGGCAGCTTGAACGACCACACCCCGGCGCTGGGCGGCGGACCATTTAACGTGGCCATCGCGGCGGCACGACTGGGCGCCGATGTGGAATTCCAGTCCCGTATCTCCACCGATGGTTTTGGACAAGAACTTGTCGGCCGCCTCGAGGCCGAGGGTGTCACCACCACGCACCTGCAGCGCGGCGATGAACCCACCACGCTTGCCGTGACGACCATCCACGAGGATGGCTCGGCCTCCTATAACTTCTATATCGAGGGCACGGCCGACCGCCTGGTCGAGCCACAGCTGGTCCCGGCCGATATCGCCTGCTTCGGCACGGTCTCCCTCGCCCTTGAGCCGGGGGCCTCCCGCTATGCGCAACTTCTGAAGGACTTTGCCGCGCAGGGAACCCTGGTCGCCCTCGACCCGAATATCCGACCCTTCTATGCCACTGCGGAGCACCGCGAGTTCTTAACGGAGCTTCTCCCCTACGTGACTTTGTTGAAGCTTTCTGATGAAGAGGTCGAGTTCCTGGGCGACGACCTCATCTCCCAGGTACCCGTTGTAATAGTTACCCGCGGCGGGGAGGGGCTTAGCGTGCGCGCGGGCGATACCACCCTTTCGGTGCCGGCCGCGCAAGTAACCGTCTCCGATACCATCGGTGCCGGCGACACCATCATGGCCGCCCTGCTGACCCAGATTGATGAACGCGGGCTCGACGCCGCCGCCCTTGTTGCCCTGGATCCGGCGCAGTGGAAAGACATCTTGTCCTTCGCCGTGGCTGCCGCCGGCATCACCGTCTCCCGCAAGGGCGCCAATCCCCCGCGCCGCGAGGAAGTAGAGGCTTCGCTATGACCTACACCAAGCGCACTCTGTGGCTGCACGCCGCGCTCTTTGTCCTGGCGTTTCTCGCGTTCATTTTGCCGGTGGTCTTTGGCACCTCCGCTCTGCTGCCGGTCTGGCTCACTGGCGGCTTGAGCTTGGGCATTGCTGCCTGCGCGCTTGTCGACGCCGCCTATAAATTCTTCGCCCCTACCTCCCCTCGTAGCCTCCGCCTGCTCTCTGGTCTTGCCGGCCTCGTTCTGCTCATCGGCTGGGGCATCTGGGTCTATATCTACGGCAATATGGCCGCCGTAGGCACAGGCTCCTATCGAATCGGCACCTTTTTGCTCGGCGCGGGAAGCGTGCTCAATCTTTTTGTAGTGGCAATTTCCTTTCTAGATGTACAACGAAAGGTCAAGTAAAGCCTCTGGCACACAGCCACCATTGTCAGGTCTTCACTAATGCGCCGCTACGACGCGGCGGGGAACGATAATGGGGGCATCGCCAAGCGGATCCTCCCAGGCCTCAGCCTCGATGCCATAGGCCTGCGCCAATACCTTCGGCGACAGCGCTTGTTTCGGTGCCCCACGAGCGATGATATCGCCGGATTTCATCACCACCATGGAATCAGAATAGTGGCCCGCCAGCATGAGGTCGTGCAGGACTACAACCACTGTTTTTCCCGCCTGCGCCTGTGCGCGTGTCAACTCCAACATGCGCATGGCATGGGCGGGGTCGAGAAAGGTCGTGGGTTCGTCGAGAAGCAGCACAGGCGTATCTTGTGCCAGTGCCAACGCCAGCCAGACGCGTTGGCGCTGCCCACCCGATAGCGAAGCGATATCACGATCGAGGAAGTCCACAATGTCGGTAGCCTCGCAGGCCTGCGCAATGATCTCCCGGTCCGTCGCGGAAAGGCCGCGCATCCTCCCCTGATAGGGATGACGCCCGCGCGCGACCAACTCACCCACCCGCAGCTCATCGGGGGCCACGGGGTGCTGTGGCAGCAGCGCCACCTGCTGCGCGGCATCCTTCGCGGACATGGCGTGTAGGTCAACTTCCCCGACCATGACGCTGCCCTGCCGCGGGGCCAGGATTTTCGAGAGAGTTTTCAGCAGCGTGGACTTGCCGCAGCCATTCGGCCCAATGAGCGTGGTAACTTCGCCGGCGCGGGCGTGCAGATCAACGCCGGCAAGGATATCCTCGCCATCCTTATATCCCGCATGAATGCCGGTGGCGTGGAGGCTGCACCGAGGCTTCGGGCTCGTGGTCTGTTTAGGCTGATTAGGCCGATTATCCTTCATTTCTTTTCCTTCATCCACGTCTGACTGTCTAGCACCATCTGGCACCGTGCTTATCCGTTCCCCTGCTGTGCCGCGGCACAACGTTTAGCTGCGCCCGGCCGCATTCCACACCAATATCACCAAGGCGCAGCCACCAATGACCGAGGAAACCGCACCCACCGGTGCATTTACCGGGATAGCGCCAGCGATCACAGCACACACGGTCAGTAATGCGGCACCCGCGGCTGCCGATGCCAGCGGCGATGGCGTGGGGGTGCGCGCCACCATCCGCGCCAGGTGCGGCGCCAACAGCGCGATAAACCCAATGGGCCCCACCACCGAGACCACCACGGCGCTGATACCGGTTGCCGCAATAAGCAGGAGGGCGCGCTGGCGGGCGATGTTCACGCCCAGGGTGGTTGCGGAGGAATCATCATGGGCAAGCAGCGGCAGCTCCCGCGCGCACCAGATGCCGATGGCGAGAAACGGCGCTAATGCCACCAGGAGGGGGAGGATGACCTCCATGTGCACAAATCCAGTCGATCCTGCGAGCCAAGTCTGCGCCTCCGCAGCGCGCAGGATCTGGGCGCTGCGCATTAAATACGCGACGAGGGCGTTAAACATCAGCGATAACGCAATACCGATGATGACGATGCGGTTGCTCGTACCGATGCCACCCAGAACAGCGAGGAGGATGACAACGAGGAGGGCGCCGATCATCGCCAAGCATGCCCGCCACCAAAACTCCGGGATACCCTCGGCGAAACTGGGGCGCGAATGCACGGTGCCCAAGACCACCAGCACCGACGCCCCGCCGGTAACGCCTAAAATATCCGGGGAGGCCAGCGGGTTACGAGCCATGGTTTGCGTCCAAGAACCGGCCAAGCCGAGGGCGGCACCCACGATAACGGTGGCGATGGCAACCGGCAGGCGCAAGTCCCACACCACCCTGATGTGGTTCTTGCTGCCGCCTCCGGTGAGGACATCGATAACCTGCCGCGGACTCAATGCCATGGGACCTTGCCCCAGTAACACTAGGTACGCGCCAAGAGCGATGAGGATGAATGCCAGCGTGGAAGCGAGCACGCGCACGTGCCGGCGGCGTTGTTGAGCTTTTAAAATAGTGCTGATTGCGGTCATGCTTTACTGCCCCCATGCTCTGCCCACGCCGCGGTGAGCACCCCAAATGAGGAAAGGTGCGCCCACTATCGCGAGGACGATCGACATCTCCAGCTCCGAGTTACCCGCAATGAGGCGGCCGGTGATATCGGCGCCAAGTACGGCACAACCGCCCAAGAGCGCAGAGGGCAAAAGCAAGGTGGCAACGCTAGGGCCCACCACCCTCCGCACGATGTGGGGAATGGCAAAACCGACGAAGGCAATGGGACCCGTTGCTGCCGTTGCGCTGCCAGCCAACACCACGACGCTGAGCGCCGCGCCTACCCGCGCGGTAGTGGGGGACCCACCTAAGGCGAGGGAGGACTCCTCCCCCATTGCCAGAAGGTCGAGGGGTCTAGCCACCATCGCCGCACACGCTACGCCAATAACTAGCCCTATGCCCGCGATCGCGACATCTTCTGGGCCGCGGCCGAAGGTCGAGCCGATAGTCCACCGCCGCATGCTATCGAGGACGTCCGTGGAATATAGACCGATGATCATCGCGCCCGATCCCAAAGCTGCGGAGACGCCGGCGCCCACCAGAATGAGCGTCAGGGGATCCTCAAACCGCCGCGATACGGCTAAGACCAGCAGCGTAGTAATACCCGCGCCAGCGAGCGCGAGGGCGGTCCGCATACTGGTGGAGGTAGCAATGCCAATGGCCGTGCCTAAGGCAACGAAGAAGGACGCGCCCGCGGTAACACCAATAAATCCTGGATCCGCTAGCGGGTTTCTGGTCCACGATTGCGCCAGCACACCTGCCACAGCAAGGGCCGCGCCGGCGAAATAAGCCAAGAAGGTGCGCGGCATGCGCAGGTTCCACACGATATCGCGGATATTCTGCTCCCCTGCCCCGTGCAGGGCAGCGATAACCTCCTCGGGCAGAATCGAGCGGGAGCCCACCGCCAAAGACACCACCGCCAACACCAGGCTGGCGAGGATGAAGGCGACAAGGAGCATCTTATGACTCTGTGCCTGCGCCACTACCGTTGCGGGGGTGCCGGTGGTCGTAGGACTATCTGCTGCGGAATCCGACTGGATTTGTTGGCCGTCCATCGTGGTTGCTGACAATTACAGTTTCTCTTCAAATTTATCTACTGCCCAGGGGATGGTCACCGGGTTGGGCATACTCATGGCATTGCCGGTATCGGTATCCAAGTAGCGCACGCGACCATCCTTGACAATGTCGAGGCCTTGGAAGGTCTTATCCTTCTTCAAGACATCGGAGGAGCCGTTGTAGTCCAGGACAAAGAGGTAATCAACCTGGTTAAGCTTCGCGTAGTTTTCTGGGGCAATGTCGACGAAGAAGCTGCCTCCATCGCCCTGCAATGCATCGGGGATCTCCATGCCAAGGTTCTCGATAAATTGTCCACGCCCATCCTCCTCGGTGTATAGGCCAATTTTGCCGTCATAAGGCATGACGATGGCCGCAGACTTATCCTGCAATTCCGCGTGCTCGTGGCGGAATTCCTCGAAGGCCTTTTCGGTGTCATCGATAAGCTTATCGCCTTCGTCTTTTTTACCCACCGCATCCGCGATGGTTTCTACCTGCTTTTCCCAGGGCACCTGCCAGTCTTCATAGCCGTTCGGCTTAACGGTGGTAGGCGCGATTTCTTCCAGGGCTCCCTTCGTTCGTGCATCCACCGCCTGGTTCACCGCAATGATCTGGGTGGGGTCAGCCGCGGTGACCTGCTCAAAGGTATCGGCGGTAAATCCGGTTGCGGTATTATAAATCACCTCAGGCTTTGCCTCGCCCAAAAGTTCCTCTGCCCAGGGGCCGACGCCAGAAGGGTCGCCATCGCCCTCAGCCCCCCACGGCGCCACCGTTACGGGAGTGATCCCCAAGGCAAGCAGCGTGTCGGCATCACCTAGACCCAGGCTAGCCACGCGCTGCTCGC
This sequence comes from Corynebacterium sp. ACRPO, assembly GCF_022347205.1. Lineage (GTDB taxonomy): Bacteria > Actinomycetota > Actinomycetes > Mycobacteriales > Mycobacteriaceae > Corynebacterium. The sequence goes on from NZ_JAKRNE010000003.1 coordinate 119,015, forward strand.
TGGCAGCGTCGGTCGCCTGAGCTGTTTCATCGCCCTCACCACGCGAGCAACCGCCTAAAGCTAAGGCTCCGGCGGAAAACATTGCTACTGCGCCCATGGTGCGACGGCCGAAAATCTTCATGAGGTTAAGCCTTTCAATAAAGGAGGAAAATAGCCTTGCTTACCTTATAACGCATAGGCACGATTAGGCAAGGCTAAACTAAAATAGTAATTTTTTAGACACATGAACCCTTCTCTACAATCGGCCCCAATGTCTGCGCACGAACTCATCCCCGTTACTTTGACCGCCAATAAACGCATCAGTCCGCGCTTGCACCGGCTCACGTTCTACGCCGAGGCTTTCCGGACATACACTCTCTCCGGTCCCGATGAATTCTTTGGACTCGTCATGCCCCGAGATGAACAGGAATTTACACCCTTCCCCGTCGACGGCATAAACCTCCGCTCGGCTGTGAGCGCGATCGATGAGGAGAGGCGGCCGGACCTGCGCTGGTACACCATCCGCGCGCTCCACTCGGAGGAGGCCACAGTCGATGTCGACGTGGTGACACACGGTGATTCAGGACCTGGCTCGCGGTGGATTCGCCGCGCACAAGCCGGGGATACAGCGGGATTCTTCACCTGCAACGACCTGTGGCGGCCAACCGAGAAGCCACAACTTCTAGTCGCCGACGCATCCGCCCTGCCCGCGCTGCGGCACATTTTGGACTACCAAGAAGACCATAACCCGGAAATGCTTCGGGCCACCGACGTTATGGCCGTGGTTACCAGCAACGACGAGGTAGAACCAGGCCTCGCAGCTAGATGGGAGGCGAGCGTACGCAGCCTGCGGATTATTCATACCCAACCGCACGAGGAGGCGGAGGCTGTCGTTGCCGCCCTGAGAGCGGACTATGCTGGTGCGCCGAGGCCAGGGTACGTATGGGCTTCCGGCGAGGGGAAGCTAGCAAAAAGCGTGCGAGGCCTCGCGGTGAATGAATGGGGCCTAGATACCAACGACGTCACATGGGTTCCCTACTGGTTTTATGGCAGGGCCCGGCCGTAAAGAAGTCCTAAAACGGCGAAGGCCCCCGCCCCGAACCCTAAGATTCGGAGCAGGGGCTGCGCTGGCTAGTTTTTACTTAGCCTTCTCGATGATCTCAACGAGACGGAAGTGCTTGTCCTTGGACAGCGGGCGGGTCTCAGCGATGCGTACGAGATCGCCAATGCCTGCGGTTTCTTCCTCATCATGCACCTTAACCTTCTTGTTAGAGCGCATGATCTTGCCGTACAGGGCGTGCTGCTTGCGGTCTTCCAGCTCGACAACGATGGTCTTGGTCATCTTGTCGGATACTACGTAGCCGGTGCGAACCTTAGGAGCGCCCTTGACCTTCTCCTTCTTCGGAGTAGGTGCCTTCTTGGAATCAGTCACGTTAGCCTCACTCATGATTAAGCCTCAGCTCCCGGAGCAACGGACAGGCCCAGCTCGCGCTCGCGCAGAACGGTGTAGATGCGGGCAATGTCGCGCTTAACCGTGCCGATGCGGCGGTTGTTGGTCAGCTGGCCAGTGGCCTTCTGGAAGCGGAGGTTGAACAGCTCTTCCTTCGCATCCTTCAGGCGGGACTGCAGCTCAGCGTTGTCGAGCTCACGGAACTCGTGGGCGGGGGTACCGGTTGCCATTAGAACTGGTCCTCCTTCTTGATGATGCGGACCTTGCAAGGAAGCTTCTGGCCTGCACGGCGCAGAGCCTCAATAGCAACGGCCTCGGTTGGGTAGCTCATCTCGAAAAGTACGCGGCCTGGCTTAACGTTAGCCACCCACTTCTCAACCGGGCCCTTACCGGAACCCATACGAACGCCGAGCGGCTTCTGGGTCAACGGACGGTCCGGGAAGATGTTGATCCACACCTTGCCACCACGCTTGACGTGGCGGTTGATGGCAATACGTGCGGCCTCAATCTGACGGTTGGTGATGTACGCCGGCTCGAGAGCCTGGATAGCGTAATCGCCGAAGTTGATGCGGTTACCGCCCTTGGACACGCCGCGACGGTTCGGGCGGTGCTGACGGCGGTACTTAACACGCTTAGGAATCAGCATGGATTAGCCCTCCTGCTTCTGCTGTGCACGCTGGCGGCGCTGGCCACCGCGGCGGGAGCGACCATTGCGGTCACGACCACGGCCCTGTGCCGGAGCGTTCAGTTCGGACTCGCGTACGCCACCGACGACGTCACCCTTGTAGATCCACACCTTGATGCCGATGCGGCCGAAGGTGGTGTGGGCCTCTGCGGTGCCGTAGTCGATTTCGGCGCGAAGAGTGTGCAGCGGAACGCGACCCTCGTGGTAGCGCTCAACGCGGGACATTTCTGCACCGCCCAGGCGGCCGGACAGCAGGATCTTGATGCCCTTAACCTGTGGCTGGCGCATAGCGGACTGGATAGCCTTGCGCATTGCACGACGGAATGCGACACGGTTAACCAGCTGCTCCGCGATGGAGTGAGCAACCAGGGTTGCGTTTGCGTCTACCTGCTTGACCTCGAGGATGTTGAGAGCAACCATCTTGCCGGTGAGCTTTTCCAGCTCGCGGCGGATGCGGTCAGCCTCAGCACCGCGGCGGCCAATCACGATGCCCGGACGAGCGGTGTGAATGTCCACGCGGACGCGGTCGCGGGTGCGCTCGATGACGACGTCGGCAATGCCGGCGCGCTCGAGGCCCTTGTTGAGGTAGTTACGAATCTTGATGTCTTCGGCTACGTAGTTCGCGTAGTCCTTATCGGCGAACCAGTGGGTCTTCCAGTCGGAAGTGATGCCCAAACGTAGGCCGTGAGGATGGATCTTCTGGCCCATTACTTGGCCCCTTCCTGCTGGCTTTCGACCACCACGGTGATGTGGCTGGTGCGCTTACGAATCATGAATGCACGACCCTGTGCACGCGGCTGGAAACGACGCATGGTCGGACCCTCGTTGGCATAAGCCTCGGAGATGACCAGGGTGCGTGGGTCGAGGCCGAAGTTGTTCTCAGCGTTAGCGGCTGCAGAAGCAACGACCTTGGCAACTGGCTTGGAAGCACCCTGCGGTGCGTACTTCAGGATAGCCAGGGCTTCGCTTACGGACTTGCCGCGGACCAGATCGAGCACGCGACGTGCCTTCATCGGGGTGACGCGGACGTAGCGGGCCGTGGCGGATGCGGAGGTGATGGTCTCACTCATCGCTTATCGACGTCCCTTCTTGTCATCCTTGACGTGACCCTTAAAGGTCTTGGTTGGTGCAAACTCGCCCAGCTTGTGGCCGACCATGGAATCCTCGATGAAAACCGGCACGTGCTTGCGGCCGTCATGGACGGCGAAGGTGTGACCGATGAAATCGGGGAGAATGGTCGAGCGGCGAGACCAGGTCTTGATGACCTGCTTGGTGCCTGCATCGTTCTGAGCATCCACCTTGTTGAGGAGGTGCTCATCGACGAACGGGCCCTTCTTAAGGCTGCGTGGCATTGTTTACCTCCTCTTAGCGCTTCTTGTTCGGGCGACGACGGCGCACGATCATGTTGTTGGAGTAACGGTTCGGGTTGCGGGTGCGACCCTCCTTGTGACCCCATGGGGACACAGGGTGGCGACCACCCGAGGTCTTACCCTCACCACCACCGTGTGGGTGGTCAACCGGGTTCATAACGACACCGCGGACGGTCGGGCGTACGCCCTTCCAGCGCATACGGCCGGCCTTGCCCCAGCGGATGTTCATCTGCTCGGCGTTGCCAACCTCACCAACGGTGGCGCGGCAGCGGATGTCCACACGGCGGATTTCGGAAGACGGCATACGCAGAACTGCGTACTTGCCTTCCTTACCCAGCAGCTGGATGGAAGCACCAGCGGAGCGAGCCAGCTTAGCGCCGGCGCCCGGCTTGAGCTCAACAGCGTGGATGATGGAACCGGTCGGGATGTTACGCAGCGGCAGGTTGTTGCCAACCTTGATATCTGCGTTCGGGCCGGACTCGACGATGGTGCCCTGCTTCAGGCCCTTCGGGGCGATGATGTAGCGCTTCTCGCCATCAACGTAGTGAAGCAGTGCAATGTTTGCGGTGCGGTTCGGGTCGTACTCGATGTGAGCGACCTTTGCCGGGATGCCGTCCTTGTCGTTACGACGGAAGTCGATGAGACGGTAACGGCGCTTGTGGCCACCGCCGATGTGGCGGGTGGTGATGCGGCCGTAGTTGTTACGGCCACCAGTCTTGCTCAGGGGGCGCAGCAGGGACTTCTCCGGAGTAGAACGAGTGATCTCGTCAAACTCAGAAACGGAGGATGCGCGGCGACCCGGAGTTGTCGGCTTGTACTTACGAATAGCCATAATTCTTCCTTACTTCGTCTCCGTCTTAGGCCTGTGCGCCAAAGACGTCGATGGAGTCGCTGCCTTCACGGAGCGTCACGTATGCACGCTTGGTGGACTTACGCTGGCCGTAACCGGAGCGGGTGCGCTTACGCTTACCTGCACGGTTCACGGTGTTCACGGAGTCGACCTTTACGCCAAAGATCTGCTCTACGGCATCTTTAATCTGGGACTTATTGGAGTCCGTGGAGACGTAGAACGTGTAGACGTTCTGCTCCATCAGACCATAGGACTTCTCGGATACAACCGGGGCGATGATGATATCGCGTGGGTTAGAAATCTTAGCCATTAGTTCTCCTCCTTATCCGCGCCGGTTGCGCGGTTGATGAAGGTGTGTAGCGCCTCAACGGAGAACACAACGTCATCGGAGTAGAGAACGTCGTAGGTGTTGAGCTGGCCAGCGTCCAGGATCTGAACGTTAGGCAGGTTATTAGCGCTACGACGAGCATTGATGTCCTCGCGGCCGATGACCAGGAGCACGTTCTTGCGCTCGGTCAGGGACTCGAGGAAGTCCTTGGCCGATTTGGTGGACGGCTTCTGGCCCGGTACGAGCTCTTCGATGACGTGGATGCGCTCGTTGCGAGCACGGTCAGACAGTGCACCGAAGAGAGCAGCCTTGATCATCTTCTTAGGGGTGCGCTGTGCGTAGTCGCGTGGCTGTGGGCCATGGACGGTGCCGCCACCGGTGTAGTGCGGTGCGCGGATGGAGCCCTGGCGTGCACGGCCGGTGCCCTTCTGACGGAAAGGCTTGCGACCACCACCGCGGACGTCGCCGCGGGTCTTGGTTGCGTGGGTGCCCTGGCGTGCAGCAGCAAGCTGAGCGTTAACAACCTGGTGCATCAAAGCAATGGATGCCTCGGTGTCAAAGATTTCAGCTGGCAGGTCTACAGAGCCGTTGGTCTTACCCTCGGAAGTGTGGACGTCTAGCTTGAGGTTGCTCATGCGTGTGCACCGCCCTTCACTGCGGTCTTAACGGTGACGAGGCCGCCGCGCGCACCAGGGATAGCACCCTTGATGAGCAGCAGGTTGGACTCGGCATCGATTTTCTGAATCTTCAGGTTCTGGGTGGTCACGCGGTCGTGGCCCATACGGCCAGCCATGCGCTTGCCCTTGAAGACGCGGCCCGGGGTAGCAGCGCCGCCGATGCCGCCAACGCGGCGGTGAGCGGCCTGGTTACCGTGAGCTGCGCCCTGGCCTGCGAAGCCGTGGCGCTTCATGGCGCCGGCGTAGCCGTGGCCCTTGGTCTTGCCGGTGACGTCAACGAAGGAGATACCTTCGAAGATGTCAACCTTGACCTCTTGGCCAACCTCGTATGCAGAGGTGTCGTCCATGCGGATTTCCGCAACGTGACGGCGCGGGGTTACGCCAGCCTTCTTGAAGTGTCCACCAACCGGCTTGTTTGCCTTGCGTGGGTCAATTTCGCCAAAGGCGATCTGGATGGCGCTGTAGCCATCGGTTTCGGGGGTGCGAATCTGGGTGACAACGCATGGCCCTGCCTCGACGACGGTAACCGGCACAACGCGGTTGTCCTCATCGAAGACCTGGGTCATGCCGAGCTTCTTGCCCAGAATGCCCTTGATCTCGTTTTCACTCATTATTTGTTCTCCACCAAAGTCGCTTACTGGATGTTCACGTCGACGCTTGCCGGAAGATCGATGCGCATAAGAGCGTCAACGGTCTTCGGAGTTGGGTCGAGAATGTCGATCAGGCGCTTGTGAGTGCGCATCTCGAAGTGCTCGCGAGAGTCCTTGTACTTGTGCGGAGAACGAATAACTGCGTATACGTTCTTCTCGGTTGGGAGCGGCACTGGGCCAACTACACGAGCACCGGTACGGGTAACGGTCTCGACGATCTTCTTTGCAGAAGCGTCGATAGCCTCGTGGTCATAGGCCTTCAGCCGAATGCGGATTTTTTGTCCCGCCACGCTTATCCTCTTCCTCGCTTCCCCACTTTCACATTCCCGGCGTTTCCGGGGCGTGAAGCGGTGGGAAATTGCTTCTCGATTTCTCTATAACGTTGTCCGGGCTTGGGGCCTGACACAACGCCAGTGGTCTGACTGCCATGACGACCAAGAGTTGCGGTACATGGCAAGTGCCAGAACGCAGTGCTCTCGACGGGGTACAAGACCCGTAGTCAAAGTATTGTGAAGAGGACGGTTTTCACGCATTACACGTGGTGAGTGTCCAATTCGTCTACTGCCGCTGTTTATTTGCCATGCCCCTTCTCCGGTCCATCTTCTCGGGGTGTCACTGCTCTAACGCGGACCTAGCCCGATTGGATGACCTTCCAGTCAATGCTTCAGGTTTTCCTGAAGCATGGCGACAACGAAGGTGTCATGTTCGCTTTACCAGCTCAGCGTCTCCCCGAGACTCATGCTTGGCGACGTCCGCCGCCATCACCGAACCTCGGTTCTCGCTGCCCTGTTAAAGCAACCTTTGTATTTAAGCATGTTGGGCTGCGGTTTTTCAAGCCGCGTATTAAACCGTGCCAAAAATCACGTTTTGGAAAATTTTGTTGCCTCGCACCCCACACTCGGCTGAGAAGTATCTAAGCTCGGAGGTAATGGCTGTGGACTCTTTGTCCTGCCTAGATAGTTGAATATCGCGTTCATGCATCACCCAATAGAGAAAGGCTCACTCGCCCATGTCTGAAAACAAGACCCCTGCACAAAACTCTGACAACCAGGTTCCTGCTTCCGAGGAGCGCGAGGTCAATAACAACCTGGAAACCCAGTACGGCACCACCACCATCGATGATGTCGTGGTGTCCAAGATTGCCGGTATCGCTGCCCGCGAGGTTTCCGGCGTGGATTCCCTGGGTGGCGGCGGCGCTCGCATGATCGGCAATATCCGCGAGTCCTTCGGTGCTTCTGAAGACGTCCGCCAGGGCGTGGACGTAGAGGTAGCAGACGGGAGCGCTCGCATCGAGGTTGCCATCACCGCTGAGTACGGCGTGGCCATCCACGAGCTCGCCGAGGCCATCCGCCGCAACATCATGAATGCCGTTGAGCGCATGACCGGCCTGAGCGTCGAGCGCGTCAACGTTGTTGTTCACGACGTTAAGCTGCCGAAGGATGAGTCCGAGGCTGAGGACCAGGCTGCTTTGAACCAGGGTCAGGCTTAAGCCCAATGCCTGAGCCCCGAGCACGTTTCGAGCTCGAGGTAAGCCACGCCCGCGCTATTGCGGAGGCAGTCCAGAAGGTGCGCGGCGTCGCCGCGCTCGACGGCGGTTCGTTCGGTTCGGTCAGTTTGTACCTACCGGGCGAGCGCATCGTCGGCATGCGCCGGCCCGACCCACGCGATGATCGCCACCTGCAGATCAATATTCGCGTTGATATCAGCGCCGCGCCGGACCTTTATGCCTTGGCAGAAGATATTCGGTCCGCCGCCCGTGGGGCTTGTCCCGAACTGCAGCGCATTGACGTTGAGTTTTCTGACGCCGTAGATGGCTTATCCGCTGCTCCATCGAAGGAATAGATATGAAGAATTACACCACTTTGGGCATCATTTCCGGCCTTATTCTTGCCTTCTTTTTGTACCTAGGCTGGGGTCCTACTTTGCTCGCGGTACTTCTTGCCGCAATCGGCGGCATTGTGGGTGCACACTTTGATGGCCGTATTGATCTCACTTCTGTGTGGAATGGCCTCATTGGTAAGGAGAAAGGCCAAGGTTAATGACAGATAGTTCCACTCAGGGCCACACGCGTATCTCGCTGCGGACCATGGAACACATCGTTACCGCCGCGATTGCTAGCGTGCCCGGCACCAAGGCTATAGAGGCCAAGCTAGCGGGCATCGGCGGCCGCGGTTTTCCACGGGTCTCGGTCCAAATGGACCCAGAGCGCGAGGTAGCAGCCGTCAACGCCACCATTGGCGTGGTGTGGCCTTCGCCGGTCACCACGGTGGCGGAACATACTCGTGCCGCCATCTCGGAAGCCATCGCGGCGCACACCGGTTATTCCACCACGCGCGTCAACGTCACCGTCGGCGGTTCCGTTCCGGGCAATCGAGTAACTGCCGCAGAGGTGGAACAGCGCCAAGTCGCTGCTGCCGTCGCGCCCCACATCACGCCCTCGCCGGTATGGCAGCCGGTCACTGCGGAGTCGGTGAATGTACGCAGCATTGCCACACCGCAGGAGGCACCGGTGCGCACCATCGCTGCGCCGGCCGCCGGCGTCGCAGTGCAGTCCGTGAACACCCCGCGCGAGGCCGAGGTACGCAACATTTCTGCTGACCTCCCAGACCACGAGCTGCGTGAGATTTCGTCCCCAAGCGACCACTCGATGCGGCCGATTAGGGAACCCAAGCCGGTTCGCGTGCGCAGCGTGACTGCACCTCGCCCAGCCAGGTTGCTCCCTAGTGGGCAGGTTCGTCCGCTGGCACGGAAGGTTCAGGTAGCAGCCCCTCGGCCGCAGCCGCTGCGCGAGATCGAGATTCGCCACGAATGGACTCCGCACCGCGTCGAGGCCCCCAAGTCTGCCCCTGCGCGCACGGTAAAGGCCCCGCGGCCACAACCGCTCAAACGCATTGAGGTCACGCCGGCAAATCCTCGGCCGGTGCACGTCGATGCGCCGCGACCCGAGCCGTTGCGCGCCATTTCCATTAACCCGTACCGCCCACAAGGAGGCAATAATGGCTGATCAGCACATGCCTGAACACTTTGGGCAGCAGCCGAAGGCGTCTCCGGCGGCGCGTACTTGGGCCGTGATCCTTGGGCTCCTGCTGCTCGCCGCGGGCGTCGTCGGTGTGCGCGAGACGTGGCTGGTGGGGTCCGGTTCTGACGCGCAGTCCTGGGTACAGCCGGTGCTTAATCTCATTGCTACTGAAGAGCTGCAGACCTGGATGATCTGGGCCGGCGTCGCCTCCATCGTCGTAGGCCTAATTTTCCTCTTCGCGGCAGTGAAGACGCGCCGCACCACGCACATGCAACTTGCCTCCGATACCGCCTCCATGTGGATGCGGCCGGTGGATATCGCCCGCCTCTCTTCGGCCACTGCTCGCCGTGTTCCGGGAGTGGCCTCGGCGCAGACCTCCGCGGATAGCAAGACGGCCAAGGTCACCGTCAATGGCGATACGGACGATGCGGAGCTGCAGGGCCGGGTGGAGACGGCAGTAACGCGCTGCCTGGCCCACCTCAAGAATCCACCGCAGGTCACCGTGGCTGTAGAGAAGATTCCGGAGTTGGATAACAATGTCTAGAAAACTTGCTACCTTTGACCGCATCCTGCTGGGCCTGCTGGGAATCATCCTCATTGCTTTGGGCGTGTGGCCCATCTTGATCCACTTCAACGTGGAGTTTGCCAAGTACTTAGCCCTGTGGGTGGACCACGATACGTGGAAGAGCTTGGCGGACAATGACTGGTGGGTGTGGGCGCTGGCCGGTGGCTCCGCACTGCTACTTATTCTGGGACTGTGGATTGTGGTGGCTAACCTGCGCCACCGCCGTTTCAACAATGTGGAGTCCGCTTCTTCCAATGACAAGGGCTCTATCACGACCTCGATGAACGCTATCGCCGGCGCCGTGGCCCAGGATTTGGATGGAGTCAAGGGCGTAGACCACGTAGAGCGCCTTGTGGCTTATGATCGCGCGCGGCCCACGCTGCAGTACACAGTGACGGCAAATCCAGACACTCCGGTGGAGCGCCTTACTGGCGCCGTTGAAACCAATGAGCGCGATTTTCGGGCAGCGTTTCCCGACGCCGATTTGGACACCATTTACAAGCTGCAGTTCACCAAGGTAGGTCCGATGAAGGACCTATCCGAATAACGGGTTAGGAGTCTCCGCCACCAAGATTTCCTGAACGGTCCCAAGGCGGGCCGACTCGCCGCCCCCGAGGATCATTTCCAGTTCCTCACCGGGGCGGCATTTTTCTATGCGCTGCCACGAGTAGTCCTGGCGAGTTACGCGGCGGTTTTCCTTAGCAAATAGGTGCAGCCCATGATCAAGCACACCGATGGCCGCTGCGAAGCGAAGAATGAACACGAAATCACCCAAATCCTGCCGCTTGAGGCCATTAAGGTCTGGACACTCAGCACTCAACCGCATGAGACTTGAGACCACGCCAAAGCGGTGCTCAAAGCCCTCGGTATCCCGGATGGTAAATGGGCGGCCAGGGCCCGTGGGGCGAATGGACTCATAGGCCCACACCACAGGCTGGGTATCGGGGCGGCGCACGATGATGTGGGTGGGGGTGGCGGTGATGCGGTAGGTGGGGACGTCGGCAAGCACGAGCCATTCCCCTTCCACAATGCGGCCGCCCTCCAAGGGAAGCAAGGGCGGGTGCACGCCCGCCTGGCGCTCCAATTCCGCAACGAGTTCGGCGTCGGTGGTGCCCCATCCAATGCCTTGATTAGCCAGCATGGCAAAGAAAGTGGGAAGGCTGAGGTCGGGCTGACCCTCCCAGGCGCGGCGGAGGGACTCAAGCGTGGGATCGATGCGGGTGGGGTCATCCATATCCGCCAAGATTACCCAGCACCGGCGCCGGTCCGGCAGCCGGGGCCGAGAGGAGAATTTTCACCCCCGAGGTAATTTCATTCAATTAAATAAATACTATAAGTGTTCAACAATCTCGAGCCGCGTATTTCCTGCTCAAGGTGTATTTATTGAAGGTTTTCCCACCTTAGCCGCGTTCAGTAATACCTGTCATTTTATTGGGGATTTATGTCACGGGGCTAATGTGATTGTGCTCCGCGTAACAGGTTATTAGATTAGTCACATACAACGTTTTGCTCGTTGGATACACCTTTGCACCCCGTTTCCTGCTTAACCGCGCACGGAGAATCTCTATGACTAAATATCTGATCAAAAAGACCTTGGGCTGGTTACTCATGATCTTTTTGGCTACCAACCTCGCCTATCTCTTGGCGGCCAGCTTCCTGGACCCACGGTCCAACTACACCGGCCGCCGACCACCGCTTTCACCGGAGGAAATCAATAGCCTCCTCGAGCCCTATAACCTCAGCCCCGATACCCCACTTGTGCAACGCTGGTGGACCTGGCTGACCAATATCCTCACCTCTTGGGACTGGGGCCAATCCCCGGTGGGCGAGGTGGTGAATTCAGAAATTAGCTACCGCATCTGGGTTTCCGCGCAGCTGCTCTTACTCTCCACCATTTTGTCCATTCTCATCGGCGTGGCCGTGGGCGTTTACACCGCTTCGCGCCAGTACAAGACCGGCGACCGCATCTGGCAGGGCATTTCCATCATCGCGATGAATACCCACGTGGTCGTGGCGTCCATCGCCGTGGTGTGGGGCGCGCTGAAGATTAACGAGCTCAGCGGCAAGAAGATTTTCTATGTCGTCGGCTCTCATTCGCTAGACGTGGAAGGCTTCTTTCCCAAGCTGGTGGACTCCGCACAGCACTTGATTCTTCCCACCATTTCACTGGTCTTCATTAGCTACGCCAGCTATCACATGACCCAGCGCACCTTGCTGCTGGATAACTTGGATGCGGACTATGTGCGCACCGCCCGCGCTAAGGGCTTGACCCGCCAACAGGCGATTCGCAAGCACGCACTGCGCACCTCCATCATCCCCGTGGCAACCTCGGTGGCCTTTTCCATCCCCGGCATCTTCACCGGTGCGGTGATGACCGAGCGCATCTTTGGCTGGAACGGCATGGGCCAGTACTTCATCGAGACCATTAGCAAGAACGACGTCAACGGTGCAGCCGCTGTCGCTGCCTTTGGCGCTGCCATGACGGCCATCTCCGCGGTATTGGCGGACCTGGTTGTCGTCGCGCTTGATCCACGAGTGAGGGTGAGTTAAATGACCCCATCTAAAGACCGCAACTATTTCAAGCAGGAACCGCGCGGGGAAATCACCGCACACAGCGAGGTCACTTCGGGAGACCCCTTCTCCCCCGCCGAGGCCGAGCAGGTAGCCACCCTGGAGCAGATGCCCCGTGGCACCTCGCGCTACAAGCTGTACCTGCGCCGCTTCTTCCGCAATAAGCTGGCCACCTTGGGTCTTATCATCTTGGCTTTCTTGGTCCTTGCGGCGCTTTTTGGCGGCTTCTTTGCCAAGTGGGACTACACCGAGCCGGACTTCCTTGCACTGTCGGAGCCGCCGAGCCCCGAGCACTGGTTTGGCACGAATGACACCGGCAATGACCTCTATGCCCAGACCATTCACGGCTTGGGGAGGTCACTGACCATCGCCATCGTGGTATCACTGGCCACCTTGGTCATCTCCGCGTTCATCGGATCCGCTGCAGCCTTGTGGGGAGGCATCGCCGAAAAGGCGGTGCTGGCGGTCATTCACTTCCTGCTGTCCATCCCTACCTTCCTGCTCATCGCACTGGTGGTGGCGGATTCCGGCGGCGACTGGAAGCTGCTCATCGTCGTACTCATCCTCTTTGGCTGGATGTACCAGGCCCGCGTGATTTGGTCGCTAGCGCTTACGGTGCGCGAGCAAGACTACGTCCGCGCGGCGAGCTACATGGGCGTGTCCAAGCTGCGCACCATCGTGCGCCACGTCATTCCCAATATTGGTTCGCTACTCATCATCCAGTTTGTCTTCGGCGTGGTGGGCACCGTGGGCTCAGAGACGGCCCTGTCCTTCCTGGGGTTGGGCGTCAAGCTTCCCGACGTCTCCCTCGGCACCCTCCTGCAGGGCGGCACCGCCGCCGTGCAATCCTCCCCATGGCTGTTCTACTTCCCTGCCGCAACCCTGACCTTGCTCACCGTGTCCATGGCTTTCATTGGCGATGGCCTGCGCGATGCACTCGACCCCAACTCGAATTCCGGAGGTAAAGCATGACCTCGCCCGTCTTATCCGTCAAAGACCTGCGCGTTAACTTCCCGTCCGAAGCCGGATCCGTCTCCGCGGTCCGTGGCGTGGATTTTGATCTCTACCCTGGCCGCACGCTCGGTATCGTGGGTGAATCCGGTTCCGGCAAATCCGTGACTTCCATGTCCATCATGGGGCTCCTGCCGGACTACGCGAAGATCACCGGGTCCGTAAAGTTCGACGGCCGCGAGCTACTCGGCCTCAGCGATAAGCAAATGTCCGAGATCCGTGGCAACGGCATTGGCATGATCTTCCAAGATCCGCTCTCCGCCCTCACCCCGGTCTTCGATATTGGATCGCAGTTGGTGGAGGCAATCCAGGCCCATAGGGACGTCGGCAAGAAGCAGGCCCTCAAAGAGGCCACGGAGTTGCTCGACCTCGTGGGCATCCCCGATCCGCACCTGCGCCTGAAGTCCTTCCCGCACGAGTTCTCGGGCGGCATGCGCCAGCGCGTGGTCATTGCCATCGCAATTGCCAATAATCCGCGCGTGCTCATCGCCGATGAGCCCACGACCGCACTGGATGTAACCATTCAGGCGCAGATTCTGGACGTCATTAAACTCGCTCAGCGCGAAACCGGCGCCGCCACCATCATGATTACCCACGACATGGGTGTGGTGGCAGAAACGGCCGATGATGTCATGGTCATGTACGCCGGCCGCCCCGTGGAGCGCGGCGATGTGGATACCATCTTCTCCCAGCCCCGCATGCCCTATACCGTAGGCCTGCTCGGCTCTACGCCGCGCCCAGATGTATCGGCCGAAGAACCGCTCACACCTATCGTGGGCAGCCCGCCGGTGCTGGTGGACCTCAAGCAGCGCTGCCAGTTTGCCCCGCGCTGCCCTGTGGCGCAGCCCGCCTGCTCCGACGGCGAGCCGCCGCTTATCGCGCTTGACGACGCCCCCTCGCACCAGAGTGCCTGCCTGCGCGCGCCCGACATCCACGACCGCAAAATCGGCGGCGAGCTCATGTTCACACCACCGCAGCTCGCGGAGGATGTCATGGCCGGCATCCCCCGCGACGAGCGTCCCACTACCTTGGAGGTCACGGACCTGCGCAAGGAATTCCCACTTACCAAGGGCGCGCTGGTCAAGCGCCGCGTGGGCACGGTCAAGGCAGTGGACGGCCTCACCTTTGATATTCGCAAGGGCGAATGCATGGCCATCGTAGGCGAGTCTGGCTGCGGTAAGACCACCACCCTGCTAGAAATCATGGATTTAAAGCCCGAGAACGGCGCAGTCGTGCTCAACGGGAAGGACGCGGCCGGGATGAGCAACTCCGAGCGCCGCGAGGCCCGCAAGGACATCCAAATTGTCTTCCAAGACCCGATGAGCTCCCTCAACCCGCGCCTGACCGTGCGCGAGGTCATCGCCGAACCGCTCAACTCCCTAGGCTACGACGGCGACGTGGACGCCCGCGTGAACGAGCTCATGGGACTTGTCGGCTTGGACTCCTCCCAGCTGGATCGCTTCCCCAGCCACTTTTCCGGCGGGCAACGCCAGCGCATCGGCCTCGCCCGCGCGCTGGCCACGAACCCTTCGGTTTTGGTCTTGGATGAGCCCGTCTCTGCACTCGACGTCTCCATCCAGGCCGGCGTCATCAACCTGCTCGAGGATCTCAAACGAAAGCTGGGACTGTCCTACCTTTTCGTCGCCCATGACCTGTCCGTGGTGCGCCACCTTTCAGACCGGGTGGCCGTCATGTACAAGGGTCAGTTTGTGGAGTCCGGGCCGACCGATGACATCTTCGAAAACCCCCAAGCGGACTACACCAAGAAGCTCCTGGATGCCATTCCGATTCCGGATCCGGCAGCTGCCCGCAGGCGACGCAACCCCAGTCCAGCGCAAGCCTCACCAATTTCGCAAAAGTGACCTTACGCACACCCCGTCTTATATATAGTTATTCTCACAACTGAAGTGCTGCGGCGGCTTCCTCTGCTACCGCAACCTTCACTTTCCTCTCACTCAAGGAGAAACCCCACCATGAAAAAGTTCACCCGCTTCCGGATTGCTACCGTAGCTACCCTCTCCGCCGCGGCACTCGCCCTCACCGGCTGCGCCGCCAACTCGGACGGCGACTCCTCCAAGGCAGTCGGCGGCCTCGACATCGAGGTTAATCCGGCTGGCGACTACAACGAAAAGTCCCGCGAGGAGCTCAAGGACGACGGCGAGCTCACCCTCGCTCTCGATGAACTCACCGAGCAACAAAACATGTTCCACGCCAACATGACCGCCGATACCCGCAAGGTCTGGGGCTGGTACAACCCACAGCTGGCGCTATACGACGGCGAGGGAAACTACACCCCAAACCCCGACTACATCGACGAGGCCAAGGAAGACAAAAAGGGCAAGAACACCGTCGTCACCTTCAAGGTCAACAAGGATGCCACCTTCAACGATGGCACGCCTATTGACTGGAAGGCCTTTGACAATACCTGGCGCTTCAACAACGGCAAGGATGAAGACGTCCAGGTAAACGCCACCGATGGCTTCGAGCGCATTACCTCCGTAGAAAAGGGCGATACCGACAAGGACGTCGTTGTCACTTTCGACGGCCCCTACCCGTGGTGGCAGGGCCTCTTCAACGAGCTTCTCCACCCCGCCATCGACAGCCCAGAAAAATTCGACAAGGCATATCTGGGCAAGCTGAACCCGCAGTACGGCGCCGGCCCATTCAAGGTAGAAAACGTAGACTTCAAGGGCGGCACCCTCACCCTCGTGCCGAACGAGAAGTGGTGGGGCGATAAGCCGAAGCTGAAGAAGGTAAGCTTCCGCGTCATGGAATCCCAGGCCACCATCAACGCCTTCCAAGCCGGCGAAATCGACGCCGCCGGTGTGGCCGATAAGAACAGTCTCACCATTGCCGGCGAGATGGGCGATGCCATCGACATCCGTGCCGCACTGCGCCCCGCCAACGTTATCTTCACCCTCAATTCCAAGGCACCACAGCTCAAGGACGAGGACGTACGACACGCTGTCTTCTCCGCCATCGACCGCGATCAACTGGCCGAAATCCGCTATAACGGCCTGGGCTACGAAGAGGAGATGCCGGGCTCCCTTACCCTCTACTCCACCCAGGAGGGCTATAAGGACAACATCAAGGACGTCATCGAGTTCGATCCTGAGCAGTCCAAGAAACTGCTAGAGGGCGCCGGCTACCAGCAAGGCGATGATGGTATCTATGCTAAGGACGGCGAGAAGCTATCCCTGCGCTACATCCTCATCGGCGACGATGAAGTGTCGAAATCCCTCGCCGCAGCGGTGCAAAAGATGCTCAAGGACGTCGGCGTTGACCTCAAGATTGAAGAGCGACCTTCGTCCGAGTTCTCCAAGGTAACGTCGGAGCGAGATTTCGACCTCTTCCTCTCCGCGTTTGCCTCCTCTGACCCGTTTGGCGTCGCCTACTTTGGCCAGACCTACGCCAGCGATTCCACTCTGAACATGTCGAGCACCGGCACCAAGGAATTCGATAAGAAGATTGAGGAGCTGCAGAACCTGCCAACCAAGGACGAGCAGATTGAGCGGGTCAATGAACTCGAGTCGGAGGCCTTTGGTCACTACGGAATCCTCCCCTTTGCCAACGGGCCACAGATGGTCGGCGTGAAGAAGGGCTTGGCCAACTATGGCGCCAACGGCTTCGCCATCCTCCCCAAGGAAGATATCGGCTGGGAGAAGTAAAAGCACTAAAAGCCTCTAGCGCAATACGCTCAAGCCTCCCGCGGCATCCCCACCAGGGCGATTCCGCGGGAGGCTTCATTCTGCTCATAAAGTCCACGCATGCGGCATCAACTACAAGCGGTTGCTTCGCGCGCAATTTCGGTGGGCAGAGATCAAAAAATCCGCCCCACCCGAAGGTGGAGCGGACTCTTTAAAGCTCTACTGAGCGGTTACGGGGTATCGATTACTCGATAACCTTGGTAACGCGGCCAGCGCCGACGGTGCGGGAGCCCTCGCGGATAGCGAAGCGCAGGCCCTCGTCCATAGCGACCGGCTGGATGAGCTCAACGGACATCTCAACATTGTCGCCAGGCATAACCATCTCGGTGCCCTCTGGCAGGTTAACAACACCGGTAACGTCCGTGGTACGGAAGTAGAACTGCGGACGGTAGTTGTTCATGAACGGGGTGTGGCGGCCGCCCTCTTCCTTCTTCAGGACGTAGACGGAACCCTCGAACTTGGTGTGCGGGGTGTAAGCGCCCGGCTTGATAACGACCTGGCCACGCTCAACGTCCTCACGCTTGGTACCACGCAGAAGCAGACCACAGTTGTCGCCAGCCTCGGTGTAGTCCATCATCTTGCGGAACATCTCGATACCGGTAACGGTGGTGGTCTGGGACTTCTCCTGGATACCGATGATCTCAACGTCCTCGTTGACTTCCAGACGGCCACGCTCAACACGGCCGGTAACAACGGTACCGCGGCCGGTAATGGTGAAGATGTCCTCGATAGGCATCAGGAACGGCTGGTCGGTAGCGCGCTGCGGATCCGGGATGGAGTTGTCGCAAGCTTCCATCAGGTCAACAACGGACTGTACCCACTTGTCCTCGCCCTCGAGAGCCTTCAGAGCGGAGATGTGAACGATAGGAGCTTCCTCATCGTAGTCCTGCTCTGCGAGCAGCTCACGGATCTCCATCTCAACGAGCTCGATGATTTCCTCATCATCAACCATGTCGCACTTGTTCAGTGCAACGAGGATGTAAGGAACGCCAACCTGGCGAGCAAGCAGAACGTGCTCACGGGTCTGCGGCATCGGGCCATCGGTTGCAGCAACAACCAGGATAGCGCCGTCCATCTGAGCAGCGCCGGTAATCATGTTCTTGATGTAGTCGGCGTGGCCCGGAGCGTCAACGTGTGCGTAGTGGCGCTTCGGGGTGGAGTACTCAACGTGGGAGATGTTGATGGTAATACCGCGCTCCTTCTCCTCAGGAGCCTTGTCGATCATGTCGAACGCGAATGCCTCGTTCTCCTCAGGGTACTGGTCAGCCAGAACCTTGGTGATCGCTGCGGTGGTGGTGGTCTTGCCGTGGTCGACGTGTCCGATGGTGCCGATGTTCACATGCGGCTTCGTACGCTCGAACTTCTCCTTTGCCACTGTATGTCCTCCTGGACTATATGGTGGCTACGACCTTCGCAGCCACGTGGTTGACAGTTGTCATTGGCACCCGACCCACAGTATGTGGGGCAAAGCGCTAATGACGCTTTCTTTACGTGCCAGTTACACGATCCTAGATTTATGTCGCGGTTTTTTCAAACCGCCGTTATAGGAGGTAACCCCGCGAAAAATCGCGGCCATTTCCCTCGACAAGAATCTTTTTAAAAGGATCCTGGGAGGGTAACGGCCGGCTCAATACACAACTTAGAGTCCTAAGCTGCAAACTCAGCCCGCCGCTACCCTGGCCCAGTTGTCCCGCCCCGCGGCGGGTCTGGCATCTACTGGCGAAGAGTACCAGCCCGACTAAACCGCGGAGGAGACTGGGGCTAGCGCTTAGTTGGCGCCGCCGGTGCGCTCCTCGATGATCTCCTGTGCCACGGAGGAAGGAACCTCTGCGTAGGAATCGAAGACCATGGTGAAGTTTGCGCGGCCTGCGGTGGAGGAACGCAGGTCACCGATGTAACCGAACATCTCGGACAGCGGCACCTTAGCCTTAACGACCTTCGCACCGGAGCGGTCTTCCATTGCGAAGACCTGGCCACGGCGGGAGGAGATGTCACCGTTAACGGTACCCATGTACTCCTCAGGGGTAACAACCTCAACGGCCATCATCGGCTCGAGTAGAACCGGCTTAGCCTTGGCCATTGCTTCCTTGAAGACCTGGGAGCCGGCCAGCTTGAAGGCCATCTCGGAGGAGTCGACGTCGTGATAAGCGCCGTCTTCCAGGGTGGCCTTGATGTTGACCATCGGGAAGCCTGCCAGGTAGCCGTACTGCATAGCGTCCTGGATACCAGCGTCGACAGAAGGAATGTATTCCTTCGGAACGCGGCCACCGGTAACGGCATTCTCGAATGCGTAGGTTGCGGACTCGCCCTCTTCCAGGGTCTCTGGGTCCGGGTTGTATGGCTCGATGGTGCAGATTACCTTTGCGAACTGGCCGGAACCACCGGTCTGCTTCTTGTGGGTGTACTCCATGGACTCAACCTTCTTGCGGATGGTCTCACGGTATGCAACCTGCGGGTTACCGATGTTTGCCTCGACCTTGAACTCGCGCTTCATGCGGTCAACCAGAACGTCGAGGTGGAGCTCGCCCATGCCGCCGATAACGGTCTGGCCGGTCTCTTCATCCAGTTCAACGGTGAAGGTTGGGTCCTCAGCAGCAAGCTTCTGAATGGCGTTACCCAGCTTCTCCTGGTCAGCCTTGGTCTTCGGCTCGATGGACACCTTGATAACCGGATCCGGGAAGTCCATGGACTCGAGGATGATCTGGTCATCCTTGTCACACAGGGTGTCACCGGTGGTGGTCTCCTTCAGGCCAACAACTGCGTAGATATTGCCGGCGTCTGCCTGCTCAACAGGGTTCTCCTTGTTGGCGTGCATCTGGAAGAGCTTACCGATGCGCTCCTTCTTGCCCTTGGTGGAGTTCATAACCTCGGTACCCGGGGTGACCTGGCCGGAGTACACGCGGATGAAGTTCAACTGGCCGAAGAACGGGTGAGCTGCAATCTTGAAGGACAGCGCGGAGAAGGAAGACTCCACGGAAGGCTTACGGGTGAGCTGGTTGTCCTCGTTGCCGACCTCGTGGCCGATAACCTCGCCAACGTCCAGCGGGTTAGGCAGGAAGTCAACAACAGCGTCCAGCAGCGGCTGCACGCCCTTGTTGCGGTAAGCGGTACCGCAGTAAACCGGGTAAATCTCGGAGTTGATGGTCAGCTTACGGATACCGGCCTTGAGCTCGTCAATGGTCAGCTCCTCGCCGCCGAAGTACTTCTCCATGAGCTCTTCGTCGGACTCAGCAACGGTCTCGACCAACTTCTCGCGGTACTCTGCAGCCTTGTCCTTGAGGTCCTCTGGGATATCTTCTACAACAGGCTCTGCACCGGTCTCGACCTTGCCGCGCCAGGTCAGTGCCTGCATGTTCAGCAGATCAACGATGCCGTCGAAGTCATCTTCAGCACCAATAGGCAGCTGCATTACCAGCGGCTTAGCGCCCAGGCGGTCCTCAATGGTGGAGACGGTGTAGTAGAAGTCTGCGCCCAGCTTGTCCATCTTGTTGACGAAGCAGATACGCGGAACGTCGTACTTAGCAGCCTGACGCCACACCTGCTCGGACTGCGGCTCAACGCCTTCCTTACCGTCGAAAACGGCGACGGCGCCATCAAGGACACGCAGGGAACGCTCAACCTCAACGGTGAAGTCAACGTGACCCGGGGTGTCGATGATGTTGATCTGGTTGTTGTTCCAGAAGCAGGTCACGGCAGCGGAGGTAATGGTGATGCCGCGTTCCTTCTCCTGTGCCATCCAGTCAGTGGTGGAAGCACCGTCGTGGGTCTCGCCCACCTTACGGTTGATACCGGTGTAGAAGAGAATACGCTCGGTGGTCGTCGTCTTACCAGCATCGATGTGGGCCATGATGCCGATGTTGCGGACCTTGTTCAGGTCCTTAAGCACTTCTTGTGCCACGTTTATACCCCAACTTAATAGTCGTCGACGCCGTGACCAGGTTTCTGGCTATGACGCCTGCATGGATAAGGTCATGTATATTTTTGCCACTATTTGGCCGTCCTCGGAGCAGCCTGCCCCTAGACTTCCATCGCTTCAGTGTACTGGACACTCCACGATGCCGCTGGACTGGGCAGGGATACCGCCCAGAGATCACACCCATTAGGGCAAAAAATGGCCCAAGCAAGAGATATGGAGTTTTGTGTTGCCGCGGCAGGAAAACTGCCGGCAGCCAGCGCGAAACTTGTTTCTCGTTGCTTGGGCCATTGATGTGGGTGCTGAAATTACCAGCGGTAGTGGGCGAAGGCGCGGTTGGCCTCTGCCATCTTGTGAGTATCCTCACGACGCTTAACGGAAGCGCCGAGGCCGTTGGAGGCATCCAGGATCTCGTTCGCGAGACGCTCGATCATGGAGTTCTCGCGACGCTGGCGGGTGAAGGTCACCATCCAGCGCAGTGCCAGGGTGTTAGCGCGGTCAGGGCGAACCTCAACCGGCACCTGGTAGGTAGCGCCACCGACACGGCGGGAGCGAACCTCGAGGTCTGGGCGGATATTGCCCAGTGCCTTCTCCAGGGTGCCAACCGGATCGGTACCGGTCTTCTCACGGCAAGCCTCGAGAGCGCCGTAGACGATGCGCTCTGCGGTGGACTTCTTGCCGTCCTGGAGGATCTTGTTGACGAGCATGGTGACCTGCTCGGAGTTGTATACCGGGTCCTTGACTACAGGACGCTTCGGAGCAGCATTCTTACGCATTGTTTATTACTGTCCCTTCTTTGCGCCGTAACGGGAACGTGCCTGCTTACGGTCCTTGACACCCTGGGTATCCAGAGCGCCGCGGATGATCTTGTAACGAACACCAGGAAGGTCCTTCACACGGCCGCCGCGAACGAGGACCATGGAGTGCTCCTGCAGGTTGTGGCCCTCGCCCGGAATGTAGGCGGAAACCTCAATACCGGTGGTCAGGCGAACACGAGCAACCTTACGCAGTGCGGAGTTCGGCTTCTTAGGAGTGGTGGTGTACACGCGGGTGCACACACCGCGACGCTGCGGGGAACCCTTCAGCGCAGCGGTAGACACCTCAGAACGCTTGCTGTGGCGGCCCTTGCGGACCAGCTGCTGAATAGTTGGCATTTAACAGTCTTTCTGTCGAATCGCACCGAAGCCAAAAGAAAGGAACCAAACATGCAAAAATGGGCGCTCTTTCCCGGGGCGCTGCCGCATGTCCAGAACTCTTTCCAAGGCCAGTGCCTTGTTAAGGATCAGACTCTTCACCGCGCGCCATCATGGCACGCATAGTGAACTGAGGTTTAGAGTAGCAAACCGACCGCGCTCTATACAAAACGCGATCGGCGCCTTCCTCCTGCTAGGACCATTCCCAGACCAGGTCCGCCTGGGCGGCCTTGGTGGCAAAGTAGTCCTTTTCCTGCTCCTCCCACGTTTCAAACCACGGCTCGTAGCCAGGCTCGCGGGCGATGGCGCGTTCGCGGCGTTGGTCCCGGGGGCCGTCGATAAGCACGCTTACTACCGCTCCCCTCTCCTTGGCCGCGGCAATATTGGCGGCAGTTACCGAGCCCACGCCCTCCACGATGAGGTCATCGCGCACATCCAAGCTGGCCCAGTCCCCTGGGGCGCCTGCTTCCCAATCCCAGCGCCAGTAGCCGGGGTTCATGGTGCGCAATACTTGCTCAGCCACCATATCCGAGCCCTTATCCAGGCCATGCCAGCCGGGGTAAAATTCATCGAGGTGCACTACCCGCCAGTTGGTGCGCTCGGCCAATGCGGCGGAGGTCCAGGTTTTTCCGGCGCCCGAGGGGCCGTCAATAAGCACGGTTACCGGCTTGAAGGCACGCTTTCTAGCTGCCGCCAGCGTGACGATGTCCTCTAAAAGGCGCTCTTGTTGGCTATCAAAGTCCATGGTCGCTCAATCACTGCTTTCGCGGTTTATAGGCCGAAGAATCTCCAGGCCCCAGTGAGTACCGAAACTACCACCGGTACGAAAGCGAAGACAGTACCTAGGGCCATAATCCACCCATCACGGGCATGCAGACGCGACTCACGTGCCCATGTGCGCTTCCCGCCGCTCGGCGGGGTACGGCCGAAACCGCGCGCCTCCATTGCCGTGGCCAACTTGCCACCGCGGCGCAACGCGATGACCAATAGACCAAAAGACATGGTAAGCAGATGCTGCAGCTTGCCGACGTCCGTCAGTCCCCTCGCCCTGCGCGCCATCCCCAGCGACTGCCAGTCAGATTGAAAGAGTGTCATCATGCGCACACCGGCGACCGCACCAATAACAAAGCGCGAGGGTAGCTTCAGGATCTGCGAGAGCGCATCGCCCAACTCCGTCGGATCAATATCGCGAGCCAGGACCACCATAGGGAGGGCCACGGCAAACACACGCAGCGTAATAGCAATCGCGAGGGTCAGCGAGTTCTGTGTGACCGTAACGAGCCACCAGCTGAAGTACTGCGTGCCACCAGGCTCGCCATATAGCAGCATCGAGATGCCAGAAATCGGTGCAATAAGAAAGAGGAACCAGCCGGCCTTAAAAAGCCGCACCCATGACACCCCGCACAGCGGCGCGAGGATCAGGGTAAGCGCCAACGATACCGCGGCCGAGACCCAGTCAATAGATCCCAATAGAGGGGTAACCCAGATAAACATCAAAAAGATGCGGCTAAGCGGGTTAGCCCTGCGCAAAAGATTAGGCACCGCGCACCTCCACTCGGTGATCCCCCAAGGCCTGGATAAATAGCGGGTCATGGGTAATAGAGGCGATGGTGGTGCCATCATCTGCCAGTTGCCGCAGCAAGTGCACCAGCTCCACGAAGGTCTGGGGGTCTTGCCCAAAGGTGGGCTCATCCAACAGCAACACCGACGGCGCGGTCACTAAGGCAGTGGCCACCGACAGGCGTCGTTTCTCGCCGCCCGAGAGCGTAAACGGGTTGGCCTCCAAGAGATGCTCCAGCCGCAGTGATTCCACCAGCTGCGCGATCCTCTCCTCCGGCGGGTCGACGCGCATCACCTTGGGCGCAACCCGCAGCTCCTCGGCCACCGTGCGGGCGACGAATTGGTGCTCCGGGTTCTGGAAGACAAAGCCAATGCGGTCCGCCAGCTCGCGCGATTTCCAGCGCAGCGGCGACCCCTTGACCCCGCGACGCACGAAATCGGCGACCCCAATCTCACCTGATTCAGCCGGCAACAACCCAGCCATGGTCATCAACCAGGTGGACTTACCCGCGCCATTCGGCCCGGTAATGACCGTGGAGGCTCCCGCCGGCAGCGCAATCGTGCGGGGCGGACCATAGCGCGTGACGAGGTCGGTGCTCCACAGCGCGGCTTCGCGCTGCGCAAGCTCGGCCTCGCCAAGGCGGCGCGCCTGCGGCAGGCCAGAGACCTGGCGGCGCTGAGCCACCTCCGTGAAGGAAGTATCGGCCACGATGCGCCCGCGGTCCAGCTCCACTGCGCGGTCGAGTACGCCGTCCCACGCCGCGTGCTGGTGCTCTACCACCACGAGCGTCGCGCTGGTTTCTTCCACCAGCCTAGCCACGGCGCACACCACATCGCGTGCGCCGGCGGGGTCAAGGTTGGCCGTGGGTTCATCGAGAAGCACCACGCCCGCCCCCATAGCGATGACGCCGGCGAGCGCCAAGCGCTGCTTCTGCCCACCGGAGAGCCGCTCGGTGGGAAAATCCAGATCCACGAATGGACCCACCAGTTCCTTGGCTGCGGCCACACGGCGCCAGATTTCCTCGCGCGGATACGCCAGGTTCTCGCAGCCGAAAGCAATGTCATCGCCAACGCGCGCGGAGATCACCTGCGAATCCGGATCCTGAAGCACCAGCCCCACTGGGATGGTACGTCCGGGCTCCTCCACCATGCCGGTGGAATCTTCTAAGAGAATTTCACCAGTGCGGGTTCCTTCCTCATCGGAACCCAGCACTCCGGCCATCGCCGCAAGGAAGGTAGACTTTCCCGATCCAGAGTCGCCGCATAAAAGCACGCGTTCTCCCGGCTCGATGATCAGGTCAATATCGGATAGCGCCGGTTCGCTGCGTCCGGCATGAGTCCAGCCGAATCCTCGGGCTGTTATCTTGGTGGCGTTTCCCGCCAATGATGCACAATCAGACACGGACACAACACGCCCTAAGCGCGCTGTTCACGGCCTGCGGCAAAGCGATCCAGGGCACCGGTTTTAGCCAGGGCTTTCACCACGAAGAAACCCAGCGCACCGGCCAAGATAGCGCCGGAGATGTTCAGAGTCACAAAGTAGATGAGCTTGAACTCGAAGGAACGAGCCAGGTTGCCGGAGGTAAACAGCTCCAGGATGAAGGCACCCCAGCCAGCTGCCATGCCGGCCAGAATGGATACTCCCAGGCCAAACTTGCGGTACAGGAAGATGGCCAGGATGATTTCCACGCCAATGCCCTGTGCCAAGCCCGAGTACAGGGTGCTAGGGCCCCACTGGGAGCCCAGCATTGCAGAAACGGTTGCGGCAAGAACCTCCACATAGACAGCCGCACCTGGCTTGCGAATAATCAGACCACCAAGCACACCGCCAATAAGCCAGATACCCGTAGCGATACCGCCGAGGCCTGGAGTCACAGCGTCCATGGCCTCAAACCAGGCATAGCCCACTGCATTCCACCCCAAGAACACAAAGCCACAAGCCACGCCTAGAACGGACGCCACCACAATATCGACCACGCGCCAGTTCAGGCTGCGCTTCGGGGCAGCAGACGCACGTGTATTAGTAGTCAAAATTTCCTCCCTCTCGCCGGCATTATCCGGATCAGGTTCAACGGTTCACCGCGCATCTGGCGGCATCTCAGCCCGACACAGCTGCAAAACAGAGCAGCGCGCAAGCACCCGTGAAGTGTGCAATTTTCAATAACTTAGGCCGCACTCCTTTAAAGGTGTCTGGCCAAAAGCTGCATTCATACTAGCAAAGCAGTCTAGCGGTGCTCCCTAGACATCGAAACAGCCCCGCCTTCCTATCGTTCAGGAAGGCGGGGCCATTTATTTCCCGCGTTAACGCAAATTGAACTGCACGTTAGAAGGTGAAGTCCTCATCCAGCGGGACGGAAGCGCCGGTGAATTCACCGAAGCCGTCATCGCCGTAGATGGAATCGCCGTAAGTCGGAATCGAGTATGCGGCGTTGCGCGCAGCCTCGGTCGGCTTGACGGAGATATTGCGGTAGCGGGAGATACCCGTACCGGCCGGGATGAGTTTACCGATGATGACGTTCTCCTTGAGGCCAATGAGCTTATCGGAGCGCTTGTTAATAGCGGCGTCGGTAAGCACGCGAGTGGTCTCCTGGAACGATGCAGCGGACAGCCAAGACTCGGTAGCCAAGGAAGCCTTGGTGATACCCATAATCTCCGAACGCAGCTGAGCCGGCTCGCCGCCTTCTGCCACCTGGGCAGCGTTGAGCTGCTTAGCCTCAGAGAGGTCGATGAGGTTACCCGGCAGCAAGTCCGTGGTACCCGCATCGATGACGGTACCGCGGCGCAGCATCTGGCGGATGATGATCTCGATGTGCTTATCGTGGATAGCCACACCCTGGGTACGGTACACAGCCTGCACCTCGTTGATGAGGTGCTGCTCCACGCCACGACGGCCGAGAACCTCGAGAACGTCGTGCGGGTCAGCCGCACCACGCATCAGACGGTCACCGGTCTCAACGTGGTCGCCGTCTTTGAGGGAACGCTCGATCATGGCATCCGGGTTGGACTCCATTGGACGACGGACCTGAGCCAGGCCCTGACGCTTGGAGAGCTTTTCGTAAACCACGTCATCAGAGCCGTCATCCGGGGTGATGGTCAGGGTCCAGAAGTTGCCCTCATCGGACAGGGACACGGTGCCGTCAACGGAGGCGATAGGAGCGCGGTTCTTCGGGTTACGGGCCTCGAAGAGCTCCTGGACACGCGGCAGGCCGCCGGTAATATCGCCACCGACACCACCCTGGTGGAACGTACGCATGGTCAGCTGGGTACCCGGCTCACCAATGGACTGTGCAGCCACAATGCCGACAGCCTCGCCGATATCGACGAGCTGGCCGGAAGCCATGGACTTGCCGTAGCACTTGGCACATACGCCAGCCGGGGTCTGGCAGGTCAGCACGGAGCGAACCTTGACCTCGGTGACCTTAGCGTCAAGCAGCTTCTGGGTGAGCTCCTCAGTGAGGTCGGAGCCAGCCTCGGCCACAACCTCGCCGTCTTCGCCCTTGACATCGGTAGCCAGCACGCGGCCGGATGCAGAAGTCTCCCACAGCTCGGAGAGAACAACCTTGTCGCCAGACTCCTCGCCGATTGGGACGCGCACGCCCTGGCGGGTGCCACAGTCCTCTTCGCGGACGATGACGTCCTGGGCCACGTCCACCAGACGGCGGGTGAGGTAGCCGGAGTCAGCGGTACGCAGCGCGGTATCGGCCAGGCCCTTACGGGAGCCGTGGGAGTTATTGAAGTACTCCAGCACGGACAGGCCTTCGCGGAAGGAGGTCTTAATCGGACGGGTGATGTAATCACCGTGCGAGTTCACAACCATGCCCTTCATACCGGCCAGCGTCCAGATCTGACGCATGTTACCGGCCGCACCAGACTTCACAATCATCGGAATTGGGTTGTGGTCCGGGTACATGTTCTCGACGGCCTCACCGACGGTGTCGGTAGCGTCCTTCCACAGCTCAACCAGGCGGTCGTAGCGCTCGCGCTCGGTCAGGGCGCCCTGCTCCCAGTACTTGCGCTCGATGCGCTCTGCTTCCTTCTCATAAGACTCGAGGATCTCGGTCTTATTCGGCAGAACCAGAACGTCAGACATGGTGATGGTCACGCCGGAACGGGTTGCCCAGTAGAAGCCGGCATCCTTCATGTTGTCCAGCACCTGAGCAACGGTGATCATCGGGTACTTATTGGCCAAGTCATTGACCACGTCACCGATGAGAACCTTGTTGCCGGAGCCGCCGCCCTTACGGACCATGATGCCCTCGAGGTACGGGTAGTTCCATGGCAGCAGCTCGTTGAACATGACGCGGCCGATGGTGGTGTAGCCCATCCATGCCTGGCCCTTGGACCAGCCATCTGGGAACTGCTCTTCCTCGATCTCCTTCGGCGGGCGAAGGTGGTCGATGCGGACCTTGATCGGAGCCTGCAGGCCAACGGTGCCGCGGTCATAGGCCATGAGGGCCTCGGCGTAGGAGGAGAAGACACCGGTTGCTGGCTTGTCCTCCTCTGCTTCGCGGTAGCGGCCGTTGCCACCGATCTCATCCTCGGACTTGTCCATGGTCAGGTAGTACAGGCCGGTAACCATGTCCAGACGTGGCATGGCCAGCGGCTTACCCGATGCCGGGGACAGAATGTTGTTGGACGCCAGCATCAAGACGCGGGCCTCTGCCTGTGCCTCAGCGGACAGCGGCAGGTGGACTGCCATCTGGTCGCCGTCGAAGTCGGCGTTGAAAGCCTCACAAGCCAGCGGGTGCAGCTGAATAGCCTTACCCTCAACCAGCTTCGGCTCGAAGGCCTGAATACCCAGGCGGTGCAGCGTAGGAGCACGGTTGAGCATCACTGGGTGCTCGGAAATGGCCTGTTCCAGAACGTCCCACACCTCTGGGCGCTGGCGCTCAACCATGCGCTTGGCGGACTTGATGTTCTGGGCGTAGTCATTTTCTACCAGGCGCTTCATGACGAACGGCTTGAACAGCTCGAGCGCCATGAGCTTCGGCAGACCGCACTCGTGCAGCTTCAGCTGCGGACCAACGATAATAACGGAACGGCCGGAGTAGTCCACACGCTTACCCAGCAGGTTCTGGCGGAAGCGGCCCTGCTTGCCCTTGAGCAGGTCAGACAGGGACTTCAGCGGACGGTTGCCCGGGCCGGTAACCGGACGGCCGCGGCGGCCGTTATCGAAGAGCGCGTCTACAGACTCTTGCAGCATGCGCTTCTCGTTGTTCACGATGATCTCTGGAGCGCCCAGGTCGATCATGCGCTTCAAACGGTTATTGCGGTTGATAACGCGGCGGTAGAGGTCGTTCAGGTCGGAGGTAGCAAAGCGGCCACCGTCCAGCTGCACCATCGGGCGCAGCTCTGGCGGGATAACCGGGATGGCGTCCAGCACCATGCCGGCCGGATCGTTGCCGGAGCGCAGGAAGGCAGCAACGACCTTCAGGCGCTTCAGGGCACGCATCTTCTTCTGGCCCTTGCCGTTGTTGATGATCTCGCGCAGTTCCTCGGCCTCAGCCTCAAGGTCGAAGTTGCGAACCAAGGTCTGGATGGCTTCTGCACCCATGCCGCCGGTGAAGTAATCCTCGTAGCGGTCAACCAGCTCTTCGTAGATGGTCTCATCAATGATCATCTGCTTCGGAGCCAGCTTGATGAAGGTGTTCCAGATTTCATCCAGGCGGGCGATTTCGCGCTCGCCGCGCTCGCGGATGTGCTGCATCTCCTTATCGGCAGCGTTTTGTACCTTCTTGCGGGCATCGGCCTTGGCACCGGCTGCTTCCAGCTCAGCCAGGTCAGACTCCAGCTTGGAGGCGCGCTCGGCGATCTCGGACTCGGTATCGTCCTCAACGTCCTTCTTCTCCAGAAGCATCTCTGCTTCCAGGGTGGACTGGTCATTGTGGCGGGCCTCTTCATCCACGGAGGTAATGATATTGGCTGCAAAGTAGATGATGCGCTCGAGATCCTTCGGAGCCAGGTCCAGCAGGTAGCCCAGGCGGGAAGGAACGCCCTTGAAGTACCAGATGTGGGTTACCGGAGCGGCCAGCTCAATGTGACCCATGCGCTCACGGCGAACCTTGGACTTGGTCACCTCAACGCCACAGCGCTCACAGATGATGCCCTTGTAGCGGACGCGCTTGTACTTGCCACAAGCGCACTCCCAGTCACGGGTAGGGCCGAAGATGCGCTCGCAGAAGAGGCCGTCCTTCTCCGGCTTCAGGGTGCGGTAGTTAATGGTCTCGGGCTTTTTGACCTCGCCCTTGGACCAGCGACGAATATCGTCTGCGGTGGCCAGACCGATGCGGAGCTCGTCGAAGAGATTTACGTCAAACACGTAATGTCTCCCTTTCATCCTCGTTGTCGAGGAATTGATGGCTTTGTATGAATGGAACGTTTATGCCCTACCGCGGGGACTCACCCCGCGGTGGACCAAGAAACTAATTAGGCGATGTCAGCGGAGGAACCCTCATCGCGGGACAGGTTAATGCCAAGCGATGGGCTATCCATGTCATCATCATCAGAGCCAGACAGCTCCATCGGCGTGCCGTCGGTGGAGAGAACTTCCACGTTCAGGCACAGGGACTGCAGCTCCTTGAGCAACACCTTGAAGGACTCAGGGATGCCCGGATCTGGAATATTGTCGCCCTTAACAATGGCTTCGTAGACCTTCACGCGGCCGACGACGTCATCGGACTTGATGGTCAGCAGCTCCTGCAGGGTGTAGGCAGCGCCGTATGCCTGCATTGCCCACACCTCCATCTCGCCGAAGCGCTGGCCACCGAACTGGGCCTTACCACCCAGCGGCTGCTGGGTAATCATGGAGTAAGGACCAGTGGAGCGGGCGTGAATCTTCTCATCGACCAAGTGGTGCAGCTTGAGCATGTACATGTAGCCGACAGAGATCGGGTACTTGTACGGTTCGCCCGAGCGGCCGTCGAAAAGCGTGGCCTTGCCATGCTCATCCACCAGCACATCGCCGTCGCGGTTCGGACGGGAGGAAGCCAGCAGGCGCTCGATCTCGTGGTTGGTAGCACCATCGAAGACTGGGGTGGCGGTCAAGGAATTCGCAGGAACGTCATAGAGCTCTTCCGGCAGGGTCTTGAGCAGCTCGGCGTTCTTCGGATCCTCGGTATCAACCTTCCAGCCGGCATGTGCCAACCAGCCCAGGTGAACTTCCAGAACCTGGCCGATGTTCATACGACGTGGCACACCGTGGGTGTTCAGGAGGATGTCGACCGGGGTGCCGTCCTCCATGAACGGCATATCCTCTGGCGGCAGAATCTTGCCCACAACGCCCTTGTTGCCGTGGCGGCCGGCCATCTTATCGCCGTCCTGGATCTTGCGCTTCTGGGCCACGTAGACGCGAATCATCTCGTTGACGCCAGGGGCCAGATCGTCATCATCCTCGCGGGAGAAGCGAGCAACGCCAATGACCTTGCCCACCTCACCGTGCGGCACCTTCATGGAGGTATCGCGAACCTCGCGGGCCTTCTCACCGAAGATGGCGCGCAGCAGGCGCTCCTCCGGGGTCAGCTCGGTCTCACCCTTCGGGGTGACCTTACCCACCAGGATGTCGCCGGCGCGGACGTCGGCACCGATGCGGATGATGCCGCGCTCGTCCAGGTCGCTCAGGACGTCTTCGGAGACGTTCGGGATCTCGCGGGTGATTTCCTCGGCGCCCAGCTTGGTATCGCGGGCATCGATCTCGTGCTCCTCGATGTGGACGGAGGTCAGGATGTCCTCTTCCACGATGCGCTGGTTGAGGATGATGGCGTCCTCGTAGTTGTGGCCTTCCCACGGCATGAAGGCAACCAGCAGGTTGCGGCCGAGGGACATCTCACCATTGTGGGTACCCGGGCCATCGGCCAGAACCTGGCCGGCCTCTACGCGCTCGCCCATGGAAACCAGCGGGGTCTGGTTGTAGTTGGTGCCCTGGTTGGTGCGCTCGAACTTACGCAGGATGTAGGTATCGCGCTGGCCTTCATCATCCATGATGGTGATGACATCAGCGGTGACGTTTTCGACCACACCGGCCTTCGGGGTGATGACAACATCGCCAGCGTCGTAAGCAGCGCGCTGCTCCATACCAGTACCCACCAGTGGGGCCTCGGAGCGAACCAGCGGCACGGCCTGCTTCTGCATGTTCGCACCCATCAGAGCACGGTTAGCATCGTCGTGCTCCAAGAACGGAATCATGGCGGTACCCACGGAAACCATCTGGCGCGGGGAGACGTCAACGTAGTCCACACCGGAGGCATCGGTAAGTCCGATATCGCCGTCCTTCAGGCGAACCTCAATACGCTCGCCGGTGAGGTTGCCCTCTGCGTCCTGCTCGACCTCGGCCTGAGCAATAGCGAAGCGGTCCTCTTCATCGGCGGTGAGGTACTCCACCTGATCGGTGATCTTGCCGTCCACAACCTTGCGGTACGGGGTCTCAATGAAGCCGAAAGCATTCACGCGGGCGTAGGACGCCAGCGCACCAATCAGGCCAATGTTCGGGCCCTCAGGGGTCTCAATCGGGCACATACGGCCGTAGTGAGAAGCGTGAACGTCTCGCACCTCAATGCCGGCGCGCTCACGAGACAGGCCGCCCGGGCCCAGCGCGGACAGGCGGCGCTTGTGGGTCAGGCCGGACAGCGAGTTGTTGTGGTCCATGAACTGAGACAGCTGCGAGGTACCGAAGAACTCGCGGATAGCAGCAGAGACCGGGCGCACGTTAATCAGGGAGGTCGGAGTGATGGACTCCGCATCCTGGGTGGTCATGCGCTCGCGCACAACGCGCTCCATGCGGGACAGGCCGACGCGGACCTGGTTCTGGATGAGCTCACCCACGGTGCGCAGACGGCGGTTACCAAAGTGGTCGATGTCATCCGTGTGCAGGGAGATCATCTCACCGTTCGGTGCCTTCATCTCGCGCTCGCCTACGTGCAGGCGGACCAGGTACTCGAGGGTGACGGCAATGTCTTCCTCGGTCAGGGTCATCAGACCATCGTGGTCGCCGCCGAGCCCCAGCTTGCGGTTGACCTTGTAGCGGCCGACCTTAGCCAGGTCGTAACGCTTTGCACGGAAGAAGGAGTTATCCAGCAAGGACTGAGCCAGCTCACGGGTGGGCTGCTCGCCCGGGCGCTGCTTGCGGTAAATCTCCAGCAGTGCCTCATCGGTGTTCGCTACACCGTCAGACTCCAGGGTGGACATCATGAGCTCGGAGAAGCCGAAGCGATCCCTGATCTGCTCCTCGCTCCAGCCCAGTGCCTTAAGCAGCACGGTTACCGGCTGGCGGCGCTTGCGGTCAATGCGCACGCCAACGGTGTCGCGCTTGTCGACGTCGAATTCCAACCATGCACCGCGGGAAGGAATAACCTTCACGGAGTGCAGCGGGCGCTCGGTGGACTTATCGATCGAGCGATCGAAATAGACGCCCGGGGAGCGCACTAGCTGAGACACGACGACGCGCTCGGTACCGTTCACGATGAACGTGCCCATATCCGTCATGATCGGGAAATCGCCGATGAAGACGGTCTGCGACTTAATCTCTTGGGTGTCGTTATTAATAAACTCTGCGGTCACGTACAGCGGCGCGGAGTAGTTGATGTCCTTTTCCTTGCACTCATCCACAGTGTTCTTCACCGGTTCAAAGCGCGGCTCCGACAAGGACAAGGACATATTGCCCGAGTAGTCCTCAATCGGCGAGAGCTCTTCGAGGATGTCCTCGAGGCCGCTCGTCACGCGGGCGTCATCGCCGCGCTCAGCCTGCTCGCGCTCGCGCCATTCTGGCGAGCCGACGAGCCAAGCAAAGGAATCAAGTTGTACGTCAAGGAGACCCGGCAGGGCGATAGGCTCGCTGATTTTTGCAAACGAGTATCGCTTCGGGGCTCCGGGGATATTGGCCACTGACTTGGTCTGGCGGGAGACTGCCAAGATGGGTCCTTCCAGCACCTCACGCGGATTGCCTGCTCGCCCTGGCCGACGAGCCGCAAAACCGCTGGTAATTCTAGCATTCGGTCTGCTGTGGAGTGTCTGGGTTCAGAATGCACAAAATCACCTTGTCAAGTCGGTTTTGCCATCACCGGCCTGAAAGGCTAAATGTGCACCGAAGATCCAGATTCCAGCGCAACGAAACAGCTTATAGGAAAAGACCTGCCATGTAAAGACACACCACTCTTGGGGCGTGTCGCTACCGCGCTAGGGGGCAAGCTCGTGCTCGCCGCGGCGCTAACGCGTCCATGCCGCGCCACTGTGCGCGACAACCACCGAGCACCCTACCACTAAATTCTCGCCACACCGCAAACCTGGTGGCGAATTAGTCTATTAACTGGGCTTTTAGCGGCTGGCTGGAACCGCATTGCCGCCGACGCGTCCGCGGTTATGGCGCGAGCGGGCGTGTTTGTTCTTGCCGCCAAATAGGCCGAGTGCACCAATAATTCCGAGCAGGGTCAACAGTGCGCCGAGGCCGATGGCGGCCCACCGCACGATCTCCGCTACGCGGTCGCGCGGGAAATCTGCCGCCTGTTTGAGCAGCGCCTGCCGGTCCTCCTCGGAGGTAGAGCCATTAAAGACGAAGGCGCGCTCACGGCCCACGCCCTCGCGGTCCGCGTAGTAATCATCGATATCCATATCCATGCCCACCACCAGGCCAGTCTCCTGATCCACGTAGAAGTCGCGGCTGCCGGAGTGGGTCAGGTAGCCCTGCTCCTCGCCGCCGCCTTCCTTGGGCAGGCTGGTGGTATTGCCATCGGCCGCAAATAGCTGCGCGACGTTGGTCGGCTCAATTTCTTGGTGGTAGCGGTAGACCGTGCGGCCGTCCATCGTGGCTTCCTCTTCAAAGACTGCATCGACGGCCTTGCGCAGGGTCGGGTCAAAGACCGGGTAGTTGGTCTTTTCCGCATCAGCCGGGAACTTAAGCCAGTAGCCATCCACCGTTACTTTGTCCGAAGGCGTAGCAAGCGTATGGCTAAGCGATGCCTCCCCCAGAGCCTCACCACTCAGGCGGTCCACCGGGTAGCTCCACACCTGGGCCTGGCTCAGCTCATTGAGGCCCTCCCCCTCGCCACGCATGCGGGTCTCACCGATGCGCACGGTGGCCTTCTCCTCGTCCGAGGGTTCTTGGATATCCATGTTGATTTGGTAGGTCATGGGGCCCGAATACGGCTGTGTGCCGTCCTTGGACAGCTGCTGCGAATCCGCAGAATCATCGTGCAGTGTCCACGTACTGTTTTTCAGGTTCAACGGCAGCCGCGGGGAGTAATCCAAAAACGCCGGCGCCACAATACCGGCGGCGATGAGCGCAACGCCGAGGCCTAGGAGCAGGACGGAAAAAATGCGGGACTTGGGCAGCATGGGGGCTAATTCTACAGCCCGTAGCGGCGATTCCTTGTTTCTACAGGCCCACGATGCTCACGGCACCGTCGTTCCGGTACAAAGAAACCCATATTGCGGCCACGATCCTCCGGAAGTCGTGCCCCCTACGGCGCACAACGCGGCCGCTTTATAGGGCGCGACCGCCCCTCCACAGTACAAGCACTGTGACAGGAACAATCCGCCCCAAGACACAAAACGAGGAAACCCCCCATCCTCCACCGCGTAAAGCGATAGAAGTGGGGGTTTGAAAGCGTAAAGCTCAGTGAAATTACTTGAGCTCGACGGAAGCGCCAGCCTCTTCCAGCTTGGTCTTAGCAGCCTCAGCGTCGTCCTTGGAAGCGCCCTCGAGGATAGCCTTAGGAGCACCCTCGACCATTTCCTTAGCTTCCTTCAGGCCCAGGCCGGAGACGATCTCGCGGACAGCCTTAATAACGCCAATCTTCTTAGCGCCAGCGTCGGTCAGAACGACGTCGAACTCGGTCTTCTCCTCAGCGGCACCAGCGCCGCCCTCAGCCGGAGCGCCAGCTGCAACAGCAGCAACCGGAGCAGCAGCCTCAACGTCGAATACCTCTTCAAATTCCTTAACGAACTCGGACAGTTCGATGAGGGTCATTTCCTTGAAAGCTTCAATGAGCTCGTCCTTGGTGAGCTTAGCCATGATGGCAAGTCCTTTCTGTGTTGTGTGTGCGCTGCGCGTGATTTATGCGGCGCACACGGTGTTGTAATTGTGCGTCTTTTGTGACGACTTAAGCTTCTGCTTCCTTCTTGTCCTGCAGGGCTGCGACGGTGCGTACAGCCTTGGTTGCAGGAGCGTTGAAGAGAGCGGCAGCCTTCGCCATAGAACCCTTCATAGCGCCAGCCAGCTTTGCGAGGGTGGTCTCGCGGTTATCCAGCTTGGCGATGGCCTCAACCTGGTCGGCAGACAGTGCGTTGCCGTCCATGTAGCCACCCTTGATGATGAGTGCCTTGTTGTCATCAGCGAACTTGGTGATGACCTTCGCAGCATCCACTGCCTCGCCCTTGATGAACGCAATTGCGGTCGGGCCAGTCAGCAAATCATCAAGACCTTCGATGCCAGCTTCCTTGGCAGCGATCTTGAAAAGGGTGTTCTTGGCGACGGAGTATTCAACGTCAAAGCCCAGATCGTTACGCAGCTCTTGCAGCTGGGATACGGTCAGGCCGCGGTACTCGGTCAATACAACAGAGTTAGCGCCAGCCAGCTTCTCCTTCAGCTCTGCCAGGTCTGCAGTGTTCTTTGGGTTTGCCATTGTCTCTCGCCTCCTTCCAAAACATCTCTTTTATTATTCCGCCGGGGCCTTCCTCGCTTCGCTTGCCCGAAACAACAAAAGCCCCGTGCAAGAGCACAGGGCGCGCGACATAAGAGAATGCCGCGAATAATCGCAAAGTGTCTCCTGCGTGGGCCGCCTCCTAGGATGGAGAACCTTCGATCCAAATGGATGACCAACGGTCTTCGGTGAACTTTGACTCGACCGTGATGTGGCCGTTCAAACTTCGAGGAAAACACTACCTCCCCACCCGCGGTTTCTCCAAATCGCCGTTTTCGCCGCGTAGGATAGCCGCGATGACCTGCGCCTGCACGATAACCAGGCCCTTTCCCGCGCGTCCGAGGCCACTGCGCGAGGTCGATGCCACCGTCAAGGACACCCTGGCCTCCCAGGGCATCACCGCGACTTCCTCGCCCGACTTCACCTTGGTGGAACCCTGGGAGGCCACCAATGGCCAAGGCCAGCCCTATAAGGTCTTTACTCCCTTCTCCAAGGCCGCCGCCTCCCAGGTGGCGGCAGATGAACCGGAGGGGGTGCCGGAGTTGGGGCGTCGGCAAGCAGTGCATCTGGCTGGCCCAAAACCACCGAGCCGGCATGGTCGGCATCCATGGCCGAACACTGGACGCCCGGCGAGGCTGGGGCGCGCGAGCGACTAGCCCAGCTGGATCTGGCCAACTACGCCGAGGAGCGCGATATTCCCGCGCTCAATGCCACCTCCCTACTCTCGCCCCACCTGCGCTTTGGCGAGGTCTCCCCGCGTGAGGTGTGGTTCGCCGCGGATCAAGGACTGGCAGGCCGGCACTACGTGCATTCCGCTTATCGACGCCGGAATGCGCGAGCTATAGGCCACCGGGTATATGCACAATCGCGTGCGCATGGTGGTGGGCTCCTTCCTCACCAAGAACCTGGGCATCCACTGGCGCCTGGGCGAGGAATGGTTCTGGGACACCTTGGTAGACGCCGATGCCGTCTCCAATCCTTTTAATTGGCAGTGGGTGGCCGGTTGCGGCGATGATGCCGCGCCTTTCTTTCGCATCTTCAACCCCGAAACGCAGGCCCAGCGCTTCGACCCTAAGGGCAGGTACGTGCGCCGCTGGGCACCCACGCTGTCCGCCCCGCCCATCGTGGACCTAAAGGAATCACGCCAAGCCGCGCTCGATGCCTATGCGGAGATCAAAGACTAGGCCGGCGGAAAAGGTGGACGTAAAGGTCTACCATGGGGCCAATGATGAGCCCCAGGATTCATTCTCAAGCGCACCCGCCGATTGGCAATACCCCTCTCATGCGAGTGGAGGCGATTAGCCCCCGGCCGGATGTCCACCTCTATCTCAAACTCGAACAATTCAACCTCGGCGGTTCTGCAAAAGACCGGACCGCCCGAGCCCTAATCCAGGCAGCCCTCGAAGCCGGCGATATCCGCCCGGGTTCGACGCTGGTGGAATCTTCCTCCGGCAACCTGGGCATGGCTCTTGCTCGCCAAGCCCCGCTCCAGGGGATGAAGTTCCACTGCGTGGTGGATCCGCGGGTCAACGCCTCCACGGTAGCTACCATGCGGGCCTACGGTGCACACGTGGAATTGCTCGACCACCCCGATCCAGAAACCGGCGATTGGCTCACCGCCCGCCGCACCCGCGTGGCCGAGCTTTTGGAAGAGATCCCAGAGTCCTTCAACCTCAACCAGTATTCCAATGAAGCCGCCTTCCACGCCCACGCGGAAGGCACCATGACTGAGATTCTGGACCAGCTCGGTCAGGCGCCCAGTCATCTGCTCGTGGCTATGAGCACCACCGGAACCCTTGGCGGCTGCGTACGCAAGCTCTCTGAGCTGGGCGCAGACACCCACACAATCGGCGTTGATGCGGAAGGCTCCGTGCTTTTTGGTGGTGAGCGTGGCACCCGCATGCTGCCTGGCTATGGCGCTGGAATCGTAACCGAACTATCCACCAAGTTTTCGCCTTCTTCCGTGGAGAGGGTTCCGGACCTCGATGCCATCGTTGCTGCCCGGCAGCTCGCTCAAGCAGAGGGCCTACTGCCTGGCGCTTCCGGCGGTGCCGTCATCGCCGCCTTCCAGCGCCTCGCGCCCTCCCTACCGGCAGGGGCTGAAGTGGTTGCCGTGCTGCACGACGTCGGCCAGCCTTACCTCGACACCATTTATAACGACTCCTGGGTGTGCGAAAACTTCGATATTTCGCCCTCTGAACTCGCGGCGCGCATCGAAGGGTCGGCGCAGTGACCGCTTCTCGTTCTGTCCGCCGCATTGCCATCAT
Source organism: Corynebacterium sp. ACRPO (assembly GCF_022347205.1). Taxonomy (GTDB): domain Bacteria; phylum Actinomycetota; class Actinomycetes; order Mycobacteriales; family Mycobacteriaceae; genus Corynebacterium. Next base: position 157,439 of record NZ_JAKRNE010000003.1, read on the forward strand.
TGGAGCTGGCCCACGTGGCCTGTGGGCCGTCGAGGAACTCCTCGAGCGCGCCCGCGTTCCACTCGATGTCACTGTCTTTGACCCCTACCCCGCCGGTGCGGGCGCCGTCTACCGTCCGCAGCAGCCGCCGCAGTGGCGCCTCAACGTCAACTGCGCCATCGTCGCCACTGCCCACGATAGTTTCAACGCTTGGCGCACCCGCCGCGGTGAAGACACCACCGATGCCTTCCCGCCGCGGGCCCAGGTGGGCCAATTCCTCGCCGATACCTGGTCCGCAGCAGTGCGCCGCGCGCCAGCCCACGTTCGCATTCGGCACCTGCCGCACCGCGTGACCGCGGTAAGCGCCGAAAGAGAAGGGTTCATGGTCGATGGCTCCCCCTTCGACGAAGTCCTGGTCTGCACCGGCCACGACCATCTCCACGCTGGGTCTTTGGCCTATGAGGCCTCTTGCGTACCGGTCACCGGTCTTTACTTCGGTGCCGATCTTCCGAGCTCCGCACGGCAAATCGGCGTACGCGGTGCCGCCTTGAGCTTCATCGATGTGTGCCTGCTGTATGGCGATACCGCCGAAACCATCTACCCGGTTAGCCGCAGCGGGCGCTTCATGGAGGTAAAGCCCTCCCCGCAGACACCGCTGCCGGAGGTGTCACCGCGCTGGCGGCAGGCCTGCGCGCATATCGACAACGCTTCGGAGCTGCGTGAGATCCTCATCGGGGCTGCAGGCGAATTCGGTGACTTCTCAACTGCAGACCTCGCCGCCGTTATCGACGGTCAGGATTTCACTGGCGATGCTGTCGCTGAGCTCGAGGCTTCCCTACGTGCGGCCGAAGGTACCGGTCCACTCACCCCGGCCGCAGCCGTAGGCGCGGCGTTTCGTGGGGTATTTCAAGAATGCGTCGATTGGCACAAGGCACATGGACCCATGCCCGGCTTCCGCGAGCTTTCACGCACCCTTGAGCGCGTGGCTTTTGGTCCGCCACCGGTCACAGCCAAGCGCCTGCTCGAGCTGATCCACTCCGGTGTGGTGAATACCCACTACCTAGGCACGCCTGAGCAGATAGATTCCTGGCGGGAGCAGGGCGGCGTGGACCTGCTTATTGACGCCACCGTTGCTCCGCAAGCCACCCCCTCCCCCTTCCACGACGTTCCTGGCGTAGTGGAAATTGGCCGGATGAATGAGATCTCCCTGCCCGGCCATGACTCCCTTAACCGTTCCGTGCACGATGACATCCCCCGCTGGGCGGAGAAAGTAGGAAACCCATGACCACCACTCCCGTAGACCCACTACCCGTCCACGGCACCGTCCCCTTGCGCGCCCGGTGGGAACGGTGGATGCGTGAGCTCGTCGAAAACCCGCAGCACGTCAGCACATTAACCTCGCGCTACGGTTCTCCGGTGAACGTGTTGAATCCCGCTCCGCTACGCCACAATGCCCAAGAGCTGCTCGACGCGGGCGCTTCCCACGGCGTGGAGACTCAGGTGTTTTTCGCACGCAAGGCCAATAAGGCTCTGTGTTTTGTCGATGCTGCACGCAATGCCGGGCTCGGGGTGGATGTAGCCAGCGAGAACGAGCTCCGCCAAGTGCTCGACCGCGGTGTCGCCCCAGAGCGCATCATCCTCAGCGCCGCTATCAAAACAGATGGCTTGCTCCGCCTCGCGGTTTCGCGAGGCGTCACTATCTCTTGCGATTCTCGCGCCGAATCCCGCCGCATCGCCGCCATTGCGAGGGATTTAGACACCACCGCCCGCGTGGCACCACGCCTCGCTCCAGATCCTAACTCCCTACCTCCCACCCGCTTCGGGGAGAGGCTGCCGACATGGCGGCAAGCCGAGTGGCCTAAGGAACTTCGTGCTGTAGGCGTCCACGTGCACCTGCACGGCTATAGCGAAGCCGACCGTCGGACCGCCCTGGCAGAGGCAATTTCCTTGGTCGAGCACCTCCGCACATTGGGCCAGCCCGCTAGTTTCATCGATATCGGCGGCGGAGTGCCCATGAGCTACCTAGAATCCCGCGAGCAGTGGGAGAATTACCTCGAGCGCATCGCCTCCCAACGCGCTGGTACCGGGGAACCCTTTACGTGGAAAGCGGATCCGCTGTCCAATACTTACCCCTTCTGGCAGGAGCCGACGCGCGGTCAGTGGCTAAACCAGCTCCTCTCCGGTGAGGTCCCCGGCTACGGCACCGCTGGCAAGGAGCTGCGCGAACGGAACATCGCCCTACATCTTGAGCCCGGCCGCAGCTTGCTCGACGGCTGTGGAGTCATCCTCACCGAGGTGAGCTTTCTCAAAGAACGCTCTGATGGCCTGCCCCTCATCGGCGTGGCGATGAATCGCACGCAGTGCCGGACCGCCGCAGATGACATCTTGCTCGACCCTCTCTTGGTACCTACGGCTGGGCCGGTAAAGGAAATCTCCCGTGAGCCACGCACCGGCTTTGTGGTGGGTGCCTACTGCATTGAAGACGAGGTTATCCTGCGCCGCGAACTGGACTTCCCGGATGGCATTGCCGTGGGAGATACCCTCGCCATTCCGAATACAGCCGGATATTTTATGCACATCCTCGAGTCTGCTTCGCACCAAATTCCCTTGGCACGCAACGTCTACTCCGAAGGCGGCGAATGGGTGCCAGACGATATTGACGCCACTTAACTGCCTGCGGTTCACAACATAGAAAAAGGGCTTCGAGGAATTCCTCGAAGCCCTTTAGCTTTAAGCGCAGTGCGCTAAACCGACTTACTCGGTGTAGCCCTTAACCACGGAACCGTCAACCGGGATGCCCGGGCCGGAGGTGGTGGAGATGGTAGCACGCTTGATGTAGATACCCTTAGCGGAAGAAGGCTTCAGGCGCTGGATCTCGTCCATGAGGGCGCCGTAGTTCTCAGCCAGCTTCTCAGCGTCGAAGGATGCCTTGCCGATGATGGCGTGCAGGTTAGCAGCCTTATCAACGCGGAAGGAGATCTTGCCGCCCTTAACCTCAGAGATTGCCTTAGCAACGTCTGCGGTAACGGTGCCGGTCTTCGGGTTCGGCATCAGACCACGCGGGCCCAGGACGCGGGCAACGCGGCCGACCTTGGCCATCTGATCCGGGGTAGCGATAGCAACGTCGAAGTCGATGTTGCCCTCGTTGATCTGCTCGATCAGTTCAGCGGTGCCAACAATGTCAGCGCCAGCTTCCTGAGCGGCGGTAGCCTTCTCGCCCTCAGCGAAGACAGCAACGCGAACGTCCTTACCGGTGCCGTTAGGCAGGGAAACGGTGCCGCGAACCAGCTGGTCAGCCTTGCGCGGGTCAACGCCCAGACGGAAGACGACGTCAACGGTGGCGTCGAAGTTCTTGGAGGAGGTCTCCTTAGCCAGCTTGGTGGCCTCGATCGGACGGTACAGGCGGGACTTATCTACCAGTTCCGCAGCGGCCTTATAAGCCTTAGACTTGGTGCTCATTTAACAATTCCTTTTCTGGATTGGTGTGGTGTTTGGCGGGCCGTAGCTGGCCCTACCACATAAAGTTTTTACTTCTCCGGTGCGCCATCAACGGTGATGCCCATGGAGCGGGCGGTACCGGCGATGATGCGAGCGCCGTTCTCGATGTCACGTGCGTTCAGGTCCGCAAACTTGGTCTCTGCGATTTCCTTGCACTGATCCCAAGACACAGAACCGACCTTGTCGGTGTGTGGGACGCCGGAGCCCTTCTGGATGCCAGCGGCCTTCAGCAGCAGCTTAGCTGCCGGCGGGGTCTTCAGCTTGAAGTCGAAGGAACGGTCCTCGTAGACGGTGATCTCAACCGGAACCACGTTGCCACGCTGATTCTCGGTAGCGGCGTTATAAGCCTTGCAGAACTCCATGATGTTGACGCCGTGGGCACCCAGTGCCGGGCCAACTGGCGGTGCCGGGTTAGCGGCGCCTGCCTCGATCTGCAGCTTGATGAAGCCGGATACCTTCTTCTTAGGAGCCATCGAATTACCTCTTTCCTGTGTTACCGGGATATCCGCCACGATGAATAACGGGATCCCGTCCGGATGCTCACCTTCAGTGGGCCACCGGAGGATGAAACGTTTTCTTATACGCACGCCAAAGGCGCACGGCGTTCCAGTTTAGAACACCGTGCGCCCTGCACAAAATCACTTTTTAGGAGATGCGCTCGATCTCAGTCGGCGACAGCTCCACCGGGGTCTCGCGGCCGAAGATGGACACCAAGCCCTGCATCTTGCCGGTCTCCGGGTCGATCTCGGAAATGGTCGCGGATACGGCAGCCAGCGGTCCGGACAGGATGGTCACTGCCTCGCCCACCTCGAAGTCGTGCGCGTACTTCTTGGCCACTTCCTTCTCCGGCATATCCACAACCTGCTCGCCCTCTGCCTCGTTCGGGGCAGCATCGCCCTTGGTGGACGGCGCCTCGTTGGGCATGAGGAACTTAGCTACGTCGCGGGTCTTAACCGGGGTGGCGTTGCCTTCGTTGCCCACGAAGGAGGTCACGCCCGGGGTTTCGCGGATGACGGACCATGCGGCGTCGTTAAGCTCAGCGCGAACCAGGACGTAGCCCGGCAGCAGCTTGCGCTTCACAATCTTCTTCTTGCCGTCCTTGGTCTCCAGGACCTGCTCAATAGGAACAACGACCTCGAAGATGGAATCTTCTACCTCGAGGGTCTGGGCGCGCATGTCCAGGTTGGTCTTTACCTTGTTTTCGTAGCCGGAGTAGCACTGAATGATGTACCACTGGCCCGGCTGCTTCTTCAGCTCGCGGGTAAAGGCGCGCAGGCGCTTGCGGTAGGCGGCATCCTCGGACTCGTCTTCGCTGGCCTCAGGGGCTGCACCCTCGGCTTCAGCTTCGGCCGCTGCCGGTTCTGCTGCGTCGGTGGACTCGGCGGACTCGCCTGCAGTGTCGGTGGACTCAGCCGTTCCTTCAGTTTCTTCCGCTGCCGGAGCGGCTGGGGTAGCATCTTCCTGCTGCGCTTCTTCTACGGAGCTAGCGTGCTCTGCCGCCTGCTCCTGCACGTTGGACTGCATTGCCTCTTCCAGCGAGGTGCCTACGGTTTCGACGTTATTCTCGTCGCTCATAATTCTTACTCCAAAAAATTCCTCGGCGCGTTGCGTAGGACCAGCCTACCCGCCCGCGTATGGGCAAAAAGTATCCCGCCGTTCCTTGAAGCGGAAACAGCGGGATAAAAGGTTATGCAGCTATCTTACTTATCAGAGAGAACCTGCTCAACTCCGAGACCAGCCAGGGTGTCAACGCCCCAGACCAAAGCGGTCATCACGATAAGGAACGCAAAGGTAATGAGGGTGTACTGCAGCATCTCCTTAGCGGTAGGCCACACCACCTTCTTCATCTCGGATGCAACCTCGCCAGGGAAAGCGGCTACGCCACCACCTGGGGTGTCATCGTGGTTCTTATCCTCTACGCGGACGACGTGCTTATCGGCGTAGTCCGCGGAGGACGTGGTAGCCGCACCAGAGAGCTGACGCTTACCGGTCGGGCGCGATGCACCCGAATTCTTCGGCTGCTGCTCATCGCTCACAGCTAACCCTCCTTGGGAACTAAATCTAATAGGGCGCTTAACGCGCACCTCCATAACTTTGTCAACCCTAGCAAAGCTCGCCCAGCATGAAAAGCTGACCACGGCATTTGCAAGGCGTGGCCTTGACAACATGTGCGTGGGCCAAGCGCCACGAAGAAATTAGGGCATGAAGAAACCCCGCCACCTGATGCCAGATGACGGGGGTTTACTGTGCAGGGGCGACAGGACTCGAACCTGCAACCTACGGTTTTGGAGACCGTTGCGCTACCAATTGCGCCACGCCCCTATTCTTTTATTCCTCAATGCCTAAGCATCAAGCGTTGAAGACCTTACCAGAGCCATAGTTCCAATCCGAAACTAGGCAACTAGGCAACTAGGCACAGCCTGGATTGTCTTCAGCGCGGTAATAAAAAAGCGCCCTGCGGGCGCCTTTCTTTCCCGGTAGCGATGGCGAGAATTGAACTCGCGACACAGCGATTATGAGTCGCTTGCTCTACCACTGAGCTACACCGCCATATTCACCTCGGAGGAGTTCCTTCCTCCAAACATGAATGGAGCCCCCTGACAGAATCGAACTGTCGACCTTTTCCTTACCATGGAAACGCTCTGCCGACTGAGCTAAGGGGGCACATCCTAGCGTTGAACACATCGCTATTTCGTTGTGCTCTCCGTTGCGGACTCCAATAATCTAACCTGCTTTCAACGTTTTACACAAATCGCCACGTCAGAGCCCATAAATATACAGTTCAAGTGGCTTCTTTTTACGCGATGTAAACGTGCTTGAATGAAGGGCGTGTTGGATGACGAGGATCGCCAATCCAGCGATGCTACAAAGCTGTATTACAACTCCGGCTTCGCCAGCATCAGCATTACTGATCCGCGTAAGCAGTCCGATAAAGGGATAAGTCAGCTGTCTAAGCGCTTTGCGCTTGCCGACGCTCGCGAGACCGCCACCCCGCCTCTAGGTTCCACCCTGGCGGATCTTGGCAGCGCCGGCTCCTCCCACCTGCGGCGGCGGCCCCCAAAGGCGCAGAGATCGTGCAGGACAAAGGGCGGCCACTCGCATACAGAGCGTTCCACCAAAGACCTCTACTCCGCGTCCATTTCCCAGCCCACGCGATGCTACCCCCGGTAAGGTGTCAAGATCATCATCGAGCCCGCCGCTCTTTCCGTCGCCCCATTGTCCTCGCCTGGCAAGCCGCCGCAGCCGCCCAGGCGGACTTTGTGAAGACCTCTGATGGCAGCCCGTGAGGGATGATAAGACAGGCGAGCAAACCTGTTAGTACCAAGCGCCTTAGAAAGGTGTACTTTGCTGGTCCTTTAGGCCGCGATGAGAGGAGTTAGATGAGAACAATGTCCCGCCATTCATCCTTAGCAGTTTTGGTAATGATTACGGCCGTTATTTCATTATTGCTCTGCCTCGGCTACTTCATCGGCGGTTTGAATGCGATGTACGTTGCCAAGGCCCTAGCTGAATCGGATTCCACCTCATTGCCAGATATTTCTCGCAGGCTAGGAAATGGCTTTTCTACTTCAAGATCGCTGGGGTTTTCTTAGTTGTTTTCCTCGCCAGTGCTTATGCGGTGTGGCACAAGGCTAAAAGCTCCCGCACCCAGGAGCCCAGCCAGTAGATCCCGCCTCACAGCTGCAGGTACGCTTGAACCCCCGCAAGCTTTTGCTTGCGGGGGTTCATTCTGTGCCAGGTAGAAGATTCGAACTTCTGAAGGCAATGCCGGCGGATTTACAGTCCGCTCCCTTTGGCCGCTCGGGCAACCTGGCATGCACTGTGTGGTGCGAATAAGTACTTTACTACGAACCACCCTCCCACCTACAAATCGCCAGCGTAGTAGGGGCGAAAGGGGCGGGAAAGAGGGGGGCTTCGCCAAGCAGCTAGCCCACGCGGCGCACCGTGTAATCCGCCAATTGACGCAAGGCCTGGCTCGCGGAGTTCTCCGGTAGCACGGCGAGTTGCTCCTCCACCGTGCGCAGGTAGGCATTGATGTCCTCCAGCGCCTTCTGACGGCCGCCAGACTGGTGCAGGAGCTCGATGGCGCGCTCCACCTCGGCGTCGGAATGCAGCGGACCAGTAAGCAGCTCACGCAGCTTGTCGCCCACTTCGCCCTCTTCTTCCAAGGCGTAGAGAACCGGCAGGGTAAATACGCCCTCGCGCAGGTCCGTGCCCGGGGTCTTGCCGGACTCCTTTGGGTCAGAGAAGATGTCGATGACATCATCCACAATCTGAAAGATCATGCCAATGGCACCACCAATGCGGTGCAAGGCTGCGGCATGCTCGGCCGAGGCGCCGGAGTGGTAGGCACCCAGGTAGCCAGCAGAGGCGATGAGCACCGCGGTCTTTTCACGGATAACGGCCGTGTAGTGCTCCACGGCATTGGCCTCACCTGCGCCGATGGTTTCGCGCATCTGGCCGGTCACCAGCTCCTCAAAGGTATCGGCAAAGTGGGCCACGGTGTGGGTATCCAGCTCACTCATCAGGCGGGAGGCATGCGCCAGGAGCGCATCGCCGGCGAGGATGGCCACAGAGTTATTCCACCGCGAATTGGCAGATTCCACGCCGCGGCGGCGGTCCGCCTCATCCATGACATCGTCATGATAAAGGGTGGCTACGTGCACCATCTCCACGACGGTGGCGGCCTTAACAACCTCTTCGCAGCCCGGACGCGGACCATACTCGGAGGCCAGCAGCGCCATCATGGGGCGAAAGCGCTTGCCACCGGCCTTAGACAGGTGGCTGACCTTGTCCTTTAAGAAGTCCTGGCCGCGGTCGATTTCACTGCGCAGCTTGTCTTCTACTGCTTCCATGCCCGCACCAATGCGCTCGTTGAGCTGCGGATCACCAAGATCCACGTGCGTGGCATGCGATTGACCGTGAGTCATTAAATAGTGTTCCTTGCAACTAAAAGCCAGAGATAATCGATTACCTACCGTAGTCCAAACTGCGCCCCTAAACACACTCGAGGGGTCGAACTCATGCAATGATAGTCCTCATGTCGGAGCAGATCGATTCCCAAACCTATGTCGAGGTCGCCATCATTGGCGCTGGGCCTGCCGGAGCCGCCGCCGCGATTCATGCCGCACGCGCCGGTTATGACACCCTCCTTATTGATTCCGCGACGTTTCCCCGCGATAAAACCTGCGGCGACGGGCTCACCCCGCGCGCGATGCACCAGCTTGCTGAGCTCGGCATTGTGGTCAACGCCTCCTACCGCAATCGCGGCCTGAAACTGCACGGCTACGGCGGCGATATTACCGCGCCTTGGCCGGAGACCTACCCCTCCCAGGTGGGCACGGCCCTGCCGCGCTACCGCTTTGATGCCCTGCTTGCCGACGCCGCCCGGAAAGCCGGCGCCACCCTCCTCACCGGCACCCCTGCCACCAACCCGGTGCTCGAGGGCAACCGCGTGACCTCCTTCCGCGTGGGAGAGGCCACAGTGCATGCCAAGTGGATCATCGTGGCCGATGGCGTGCGCTCTACTTTTGGCAAGAAGCTCGGCCGCACCTGGCACCGCGAGGAGGTCTATGGCATTGCCGCGCGTTCCTATGCTTCCTCTACGCATGCCACTGAGCCCTGGATGCACTCCCACGTTGAGCTCAAGGACGAAGAAGGCGAGGTGCAGCCCGGCTACGGTTGGATCTTCCCGCTCGGCCCCGAGCTAGGCCAGGTCAATATCGGCCTCGGCGCGCTGTCGACCGCGCAGCGCCCCGCCAAGATCAACACCAAGAAGCTGCTCGAGTTCTACGCCACCCAACAGCGCACCGAGTGGGGACTCGGGGAAATTGAGCACGTTACCTCTGCCTTACTGCCCATGGGCGGCGCGGCATCTAACGTGGCCGGCGCCAATTGGATGCTCATTGGTGATGCCGCGGCCTGCATCAACCCCCTCAACGGCGAGGGCATCGATTATGGCTTGGAGACCGCCGCGCTGGCCGTAGCCCTGCTCGGCCCGAAGGATTTCACCCTGGCCTGGCCGGCCGTCTTGCGCGAGCACTACGGCGAGTCCTTCCTCTTGGCCCGCACGGCCGCGCGCTTGCTTACTTATCCGCAGTTCCTACCGCTGGCCGGTCCACTGGCCCTGCGCGGGCCCATCGGCCGCATACTCATGCCGGCCGCCGCGCGCCTGATGGGCAACCTCATTACTGACGATGACCGCGACCTCATCGCACGCACCTGGCGCGCCGCCGGCCGTACGGTCTCGTCCCTTCGCCGCGATACGCCCCTCTGGGATTCGACCGCGGCATAGTCCCCCGCCGCAGTCCTCTAGGCGCGGGCTCCGGCCCGCGCCTAGGCTGGCTTTACCGCCGAGTGCAGCGCCACGATGCCGAAGGTAAGGTTCTGCCAGCCGGCCTCGGCCCAGCCATTGCGATTGATAACCGCGGCAAGCTCCTCCTGCCCGGGCCACGCGCGAATGGATTCCGCGAGGTAGATATATGCCTCCGGGTTAGAAGAGACCAGGCGCGCTACCGGCGGGAGCAGACGCATCAAGTATTCCTTGTACACGGTGCCAAAAATCGGTACCACTGGGGTGGAAAACTCCGCCACCGCAAGACGCCCGCCCGGCTTGGTCACGCGCGCCATCTCGCGCAGGCCGAGCTCAAAGTCGTGAATATTGCGCAGGCCATAAGAGATGGTCACGGCGTCAAAGGTGTTATCCGCAAACGGCAGCTGCATGCCATCGCCAGCCACCTTGGGCACGTCACGCTCACGGCCGGCGGCCAGCATGCCACGGGAGAAATCACACGCCACACACCACGCACCGGACTTGGAAAGTTCCACGGTGGACACGGCGGTACCCGCTGCAAGGTCTAGGACCTTCTCGCCCGGCTTAAGGTTCAAACGCTCGCGGGTGCGCTTGCGCCAGTGCGCGTCCTGCCCAAAGGACAGCACGGTATTGGTGAGGTCGTATTTCTCGCCCACGGCGTCAAACATGCGCGCCACATCGAAGGGCTTTTTATCCAGATCTGCCTTAGACACAAATGATCAGTCTAGGCTACACGGGCGCCAAGGGCACGAGCCGCCCATCGCGGCAGCTCGGGACGCTGGCCCAAAATGGTCAGCGGCACCCGGCGAGTATCCTCCAGTACCTCTTCGTAATAGCCCACGAGCTGCTCGCACAGCGCCTTCCACGTCTTGGAGGAAATGGACTCGCGGGCATTGTCCCGCATCTCTTGGTGGATCTCCGGATTGAGCAGAGCGTCCACCGCATTGGGGAGGTCTTCCACAAAGGTCTTTACCTCCAGCAGCAGGCCGTTATAGCCCTCGTTGATGAGGTCTACCGGGCCACCGGCCCGCGGCCCGATGGTCGGCACGCCGGAGGCCTGTGCCTCCTGGATGGACTGGCAGAAGGTCTCGAACTCGCCGGCGTGGACAAAGACGTCCAAGGAGGCATAGGCGGCGGCGAGGTCTTCGCCGGACAGCGCACCGGTAAAGACGGCACCGGGCAGCTGGGCTTCCAACAGCGGGCGCTCCGGTCCATCGCCCACGATGACCAGCTGGATATCCTCGCGCCCGTTGAGCGCCGAGAGGCGGTGCACGCCCTTTTCCGCGGCGAGGCGGCCCACGAAACCAACCACTTTCTTGGTGCCGCTCGGATCCCAGCTGCAGCGCAGCTTGTCAGAGCGCTTGGAGGGATGGAAAAGTTCTGCGTTCACGCCACGACCCCAGTGGCGCACGTTTTTAATGTTGTGCTTTTCCAAGTCCCGGATGGTCAGCGAGGACGGTGCCAGCGTCATCTGGCAGGAGTTATGAATCGTGCGCAGCCACTCCCACACGCCATAGGCCAGCGCGGAGGCATGGTACTTGGTGGCAAAGCCGGCAACATCGGTCTGGTACAACGCTACGGCCGGCACGCGCTGCTGGCGGGCGGAGAAAGCGCCAGCCGCGCCGAGTACGAAGGGGCTGGCCAGGTGGATAATATCCGGCTTGAAATCACGCAGCGCCTCATCGACCGCCGTGGTAGGCACGCCCACCGGCAGCGAATCCACCAGCGGCACGCGCACGGTGGGTACACGGTAGATGGGGAATCCTAGGTAGTCCGGAATTTCCTCCTGTCCTTCACGGGCGCCCGGCGCGATGACGATGGCCTCCTGGCCGGTCTCGTGCAGGTGCTCTAAAACGCGCAGCACGGAGTTGGTCACACCATTGACATTGGGGAGGAAGGATTCAGCCACGATCGCAACACGCATGCCACCATCATGGCCCATTTTCTTAAGTTTATGGTGAAGCCAGTGGAAAATCTTGGTTAATTATTTCTCCGCACGGCGGGTAAAGAAGCTAATCAGCTTCCACAGCACGGCCGCGATGAGCGTGACAACCACCCCTACCGAGAGCGCCGGGATGATGGCCAGCGTCCATTCGCGGCCTTCGACCTTGACTAGGTCTGGGTCGTCCTGGGCGTATTGCACCCACACCTGCTGACCCTCGCCCAGCCCACTGGGATAGAGCAGCCCGTGCTGTGGGGTGTGGTAAATCCCTTCACTGTCTTGGAAATCCACCGTAGTGCGCAGCACGCCCACATCCTTGACCGTAGCCAAAGCGCGCGCGGGGTGGCTGGCGATGGCGTGGTCATTCAGCGCCGGCCCGATGACCATGCCCACCACACCCACCAGCGCGGCCAGATACAGCGCCAGCGTCAGCTGGTGCAGGCGGCGGCGATAGACCGCGGGCGTATAGCGCGGCACCACGGCCGCGTGCGGCTTATGCTGCGGCGGGGCCACTTACTGGCCTACCTTTGCGGTGAGCTTCTCATTGAGCGCCCGGCGCGTGGCACGGGTGGTCTTGGCCTCCACGACGGTAATCCCGGTGGAATATTCTTTCAGCTCCGCCAACGTGTCCAGCAGCTCCTGCGGGGTGGTCACCTCGCGGTAGTCTGCCTCATAGGCTTCTGCCAGCTTGCCGACGTCCACCCCATGCGGCGTCCCAAACGCCGGCTCGAAGGACTCGCGCAGCGCATCGGCGCCTTGTTCCAGGGTCTCGAAGATGCCGCCACCATTGTCATTGGCCACCACGATGGTGAGGTTTTCCGGTCGCGCCTGATCTTCCGGGATGAGCAGGCTATTCGCGTCATGCAAGAAGGTGACATCCCCCATCAGCGCCATAACTCGCGGGGCGCGCCAGTTGGTGGGATCCAGCGATTGCGTGGCCAGGGAAATGCCGATGGCCTGCGCGATGGTTCCATCGATGCCGGCTGCCCCGCGCGGCGAGTACGTATCCACGCCGTCGAAAGGCAGGCCTACCAAGGCTGCATCGCGTACCGGGTTCGAGGCTCCCAACACCAGAGTGTCATTGACGGAGAGCGTATCGCCCACCGCGGCCGCGACGTGCAGCCCGGTGAATCCCAGTTCCTCATCCTCGAGGGTCTCGCGCACCGCTTGTCCAGCCATATCGGTTGCGCCTTCGCAGATCTTCATCCACTCGCGGCTCAGCTCACCGGCGACCTTGACGGTGGTGCCAAGCCGGGCCTCTTCGCCGCGCTGGTTGGTGAAGTCCTTGGTGCGCGAGAGCACCACCAGCTCGATATCCGGGTCATTCATCAGCGCTAGCACGCTGCGGTGCAGCGTCGGATGCCCCACGACGATGACCTGTTCAACCTTGGTGTTGACCACATAATCATTCGCGGAGACCTGCGCCTTGCGGAAGATGTGCGCCGCCGCCGGATGCACCGGATGGTACGGGCCCGGCGCGCTCGGCTCTGCGATGGTTGGCACGTCTTGGAGGCCTTCTACCTCCCAGGCCTCATCGCCCGCAATGACCAGTGTGTTCTTGCTCAAATCCACGGCCACTTCCCCGTGGTCCACAAAGGCCGGTGCTGGCTCGAGCACGCCATCGCCGGAGGTGTGGTCCGGCAGGGTGGCGTCGACAAGCGGGGCATCAAAGGCCACATTGATGTGTACCTGTAGGTCTTCGCGGAAACGCTGGGCCATCGCCGCGATATCGTCCGCGTCGGTGACCTGGGTGGTGTCCGCATAGACGCCGAAGATGCCCTGCTGCTCGATGGTCTGCGACGCCCCCGTGCCCACCAGGCGCTCCGGCCGATCCGCGCTAATGATGGCCAGCGGCGTATGGGAATAGTGTGCCTCCACCACGGCTGGCAGAGTATTGGCCACCGCAGTTCCCGAGGTCATCACCACGCCCACGTGGCGGCGCTGCACCCGCGCCATGCCCAGGGCGGTAAACGCTCCCCCGCGCTCGTCGAGGCGGGTGTGGACGCGGATATCATCACGCGCCAACAGCGCCAGCGACAGCGGCGCGTTGCGCGAACCAGGGCACAAGACGACATCCGTGAGGTGGCGCGCCAGTTGGGCGGCTACCTTCTCAGCCAACTGCATCGATTCATTCATGCCGCCCGATTTTACCTGCCCGCGCGCCATTTCCCTTACCGGGCAGGTGCTGGGCGCTTAGTTCTGAGCGCCCTACTGGTTGGCCGGCTGCTCGCCGCCGCCCAGCAGATCGTTAAGGAGGCCCTCAATGTCCACGTCGCTACCCTTATCCAGCTGGTCTTGTACCTCCGGTGGCAGCTCGGTCGGGATATCGGACGGCAGGTCATTCTGGAAGTCCGGCAGCTTCGGCAAATTATTGGAGTTCTCATCCTGCGCATCCGGCTCTTCGGTATGGGTCACGGTGGTGGGAACCTCCGTGGTCAGCGTTTCCGTCACCGGCTGTGGGTCCGGCTTATCCGCCTCGTCCGCAGCATTGCGCCACAGGAAAAACAACACAGCCGCAGCCAGTACTGCAAGTACCGCGATGGCTGCGAAGACGCCGGCCATAGCCCCGCCACCGCTGCCTTTCTTCTTGCGCTTTTCCGGCTGGTCTGGATCATAGTCCGACGGAACCGGCTCGTACTCGGGCTGCTGCGCGTATTGCTGGCCATATGCCTGCCCGGCCGGCTGCTGATAGTTCTGGCCGTAGCTTTGCTGCTGACCGTAGCCCTGCTGATAGCCAGCGGCCGCATCGAATTGACGAGTCTCATTCTGCGGCTGCTGGTCGCCCGGGAAGTACTGCTTGGGGTGCTCGCGGCGCGCTTGGTCGCGGCTGGGGCCGGCGGCATTATCGGGCACGCGGCCAATCTGGCGCGTGGCATCATCCGCCGGGCTGGACCAGCTGCGGGTTTCATTATTATCGCCATGAGGGCCTTTAGAAGTCATACCCTCTACCTCTACCCCATTTTGCTGTGAGATCCCAGAGAGGTCTCCCACAGCTAACGGGTAGCTAAGGCTCGCTGCTTAATGCGCTCGGCGTGCACTCAAGGCGCGGCCCGTGGCGGTATCCACTGCGGCAACCTGCGCCGGGGTGGCATCCGCGATAATGCGGCCGCCATCTTCGCCAGCGCCCGGGCCCATCTCAATGATGCGGTCCGCATTCGCCATGACCGAAAGATCATGCTCGACGACGATTACCGTATGGCCCGCATCCGCCAGCTTGTGCAGCTCGGTATTGAGCAGGTCGATATCGGCTGGGTGCAGGCCCGTGGTGGGCTCGTCCAGCAGATAGACCGTGTGGCCGCGACGCGAGTTGCGGGAACGCTGCAGCTCCGTGGCCAGCTTGATGCGCTGAGCCTCGCCGCCGGACAGCTCCGGCGCGCCCTGGCCCAAGCGGAGGTAGCCCAGGCCGACGGCCTGCAACGTGGCGATGGCGCGGTAAATCTTTTCTTCCTCGGCAAAGACCCCTGCGGCCTCGTCCACGGTCAGCTCCAAAATGTCCGCGATGGTGCGGCCCTGCCAGGTCACCTCCAAGGTCTCGTCATTGAAGCGGGCACCGCCGCATTCTGGACATGTGGTGTACGAGCCCGGCAAGAAGACCAGCTCCACCTCGATTTTGCCCGCGCCGCCGCAGGTGGGGCACTGGCCTTGCTTTACGTTGTAGGAAAAGCGCGAGACCGTCCATTTGCGCTGCTTGGCCTCATCGCTGGCGGCGAAGAGCTTGCGAACGTTATCGAAAAGCCCGGTATAGGTTGCCAGCGTGGAACGCGGGGTGCGGCCAATGGGCTTCTGGGTAATCTGCACGACGCGCTTTACTCGGTCAAAGCCCTCCGTGCTTTCTACGGACCAGCCCTT
This sequence comes from Corynebacterium sp. ACRPO, assembly GCF_022347205.1. GTDB lineage: Bacteria > Actinomycetota > Actinomycetes > Mycobacteriales > Mycobacteriaceae > Corynebacterium. The sequence goes on from NZ_JAKRNE010000003.1 coordinate 173,020, forward strand.
GTCCTCGGCCTCTTCCTCATCGGAAACGGCCGTGGCGGACTGTCTTAGCAGGCCAGCCAGCACCGTGCTGACCAAGGTGGATTTACCCGAGCCGGAGACACCGGCGACCGCCGTGAATTGGCCTAAGCCGAAGTCCACATCCAGGTTGTCGATGCTGCGTGCGTTGATGCCGCGCAGGGCGAGGTGGGAGGAGGGGGTGCGGGGGTCGTCGGCAAGCGCGAGCGTGCGGTGAGCCAGCGCGTTGGCGGTAGGGGTGTCCGCGTCATAGTCTGCGACCGGGCCCGAATAGACCACGTTGCCGCCGCGCTCGCCGGCCAGCGGGCCGACGTCAACGAGCCAGTCCGCTTGCGCGACCAAATCCATGTCATGCTCCACCAAGAGCACGGAGTTGCCGGCCGCGATGAAACGGCGGCACATATCCATGACCGCGTCGCGCTCATCGGGGTGCAGGCCGGCCGAGGGCTCGTCGAGCACATACGCCACGCCAAAGAGACCGGAGCGCAGCTGCGCCGCCAGACGGATGCGCTGCATCTCGCCGCCGGACAGGCTCTGCGTCGGCCGATCCAGGCTTAGGTGCGCCAAGCCGAGCTCCAGCGCCGAGGTCAGCGCAGGCAGAATCTGCCGCAGGAGCAAATCCTCGGCCGAATTCTCCTCCGGGTTCTGCTTGCTGAGCACCTCATGCACCCTATCCAGCGGCAGCGCGCCCAGCTCATCAATCGGCATGCCCGCATAGGTGACCTTCAGCGCGGCCGGGTTGAGGCGGCGGCCGCCACAGGTCTCGCACTCGCGGGATTCCATATAGGACAGGGTGCGCTTGCGCAGCGTATCCGATTGGGTCTCCGCCAGCGTCTTTTTGAGGTAGCTGGCCACGGAGCGCCACGTGCCCTCGTAATTGCGCTGAATCTGGTCCTTGCCACGCAGCGGCTTCACCGTGACGACGGGGCGCTCTTCCGTGAAGAGGATCCAGTCGCGGTCTTCTTGCGGTAGATCCTGCCAGGGCGAATCCAGGTCATAGCCCAGACTCATCAGGATGTCGTGGAAGTTCTTGCCGGCCCAGGCACCGGGCCATGCTTGGATGGCGCCTTCCTCAATGGAGAGAGTGGGATCCGGGACCATGGAGTCCTCGGTCGGCTCGTGGACCACGCCCGTGCCGTGGCACTGCGGGCACATGCCCTCCGGGGTATTCGGAGAAAAAGAATCCGAGTACAGGCCCTCCGGGTTATCCCCGGCGCGCGAATAGAGAAGGCGCACGCTATTGGAGAGCGCGGACACCGTGCCCACCGTAGAGCGCGCACCGCCGCCGGAAGTTGATTGCTGCAGCGCGACCGTCGGCGGCAGGCCCTCTACCTGGCTAACCTGCGGGTCGACGGCCGAGCTGATCAGGCGACGGGCGAAGGGCGCCACCGATTCGAGATAGCGACGCTGGCCTTCGCCGTGAATCGTGCCGAATGCCAGCGAAGACTTGCCCGAACCAGACACGCCCGTGACCGCAACGAGCTTGCCGCGGGGCATATCGACGTCGACGTTGCGCAGGTTGTGCAGGTGGGCATCGCGGACCTTGATAGTAGACATGTCCCCTAGCGTACGCACAGGTGGTGGGTTGGGCAGTCTGAAGTCTGACAGCAGTCTCCTTTAGCGATTCACCGGTTTTCTTTCCTGGTTCACCGGTTTTCAACGATTTCGTCCATACATATGGCGAAAATCGTCGACGATTTAGGTGTTTTAGATGGACGAAATCGTTGAAACGAGGAAAGCGGAACCTTCCTGGAAGATTTCCAGTCCAATGAATCATGTGGACGAGAAATGAATTACTAGAATTAGGCCTTACTGACTATCAAATCCGCAGCAGGGTTAGTGAGGGGACGCTGTTACGCTTGCGGCGCAACTGTTACATCGCGGCGGAGGCGAGTGCGAAAGATAAGGTAGCCGCAGTGGCGCAGCTTTATCCGGATGCGGTGTTTACGGGAACGGCGGCTCTCGCGGCCTATGGCTTATGCGAGGTGCGGCTGCCGGCAACGATTCGGGTGGATAACAATCGTCGGGCACAGGTGGATGAGCTGGTGTGTACTGTGAGGTCGCGGCCGGTACCAGCGAATCGGGTCAAGGGCGTGCGGATGGCGTTGCCGGCACAGGCAGTAGCAGATGCGCTAAGCTTCGAGCGCTGCAGCGAGTGGCTGCTCAAAGAGGCACTGGCGCAAGCGTATCGCGGGCTCAACGGCAGGGGGAGATTCGCGGCCGATTTAGAGCTGGTGGCCAGCAAGAAAAGGGACGCGGTGCGCGAGTTAGCGGAGAGGGCACCGGTGGGGACGGCATCGAAGTGGGAGCAGCGAATGTTTCGCGAGATGCGGCGGGTGGGTCTCAAGCCCGTACCGAATTTCCTGCTGGGACCGTACACCTGGGATTTAGGCTTCGAAGCGGGAACGACGGTGGTGGACTTGGACTCGCTTTACTATCACACGCCGGAGAATAATCACCGGGAATTCCTCATCGGGACATGGAAGACCAATCATGCGGTGCAACACGGGTGGGCGCCACTGAAGTTTACGGATGAATGCACCGACTACCACCTCAAGCTGGTGGTGGAGACGGTGCAGGAAACGGTGGCGCATCGGCGCAGTGTGCGCGGGTTAAAGAGCAGGCCACAGAAGGTGCGCCGGGCGATGGCAACTCCGGCGTGGAGGTTTCATCAGAGCTTGCTCTAGGCGCTAGTCAGAAAGGTGCGATTCAGCAAGGTGCGGCCAGCAAGCACGAACGCGGTCGAACCACCAATCGCGGCGGTCGGCGGGGGCGGCGAGTGCGACGAGGCGGTCTGGGTCGGGGGCGAGGATATCGGCGGGAAGGTGGCCATCGACAAGCGGGCGCGGGGCGGTGACATCCTCTTCGAAAAGGGAGCCGGTGGCAAGGCCGGCGGCGGCTGGGGTGACGTCGATGTCCTCGTCGTCGTAGATGCGCGGGAGTGCGGCGACGGCCGCAAGGCCCATATTGATGCCAATGGAGGTATCGAGCGCGGAGGCCACCGTGATATCCATATGGCGCTGGCGCAGGTGTTGGGCCACCTCGAGGACGCGGCGCACGCCGCCAAGCGGGGCGGGCTTGACCACGGCGACGTCCGCAGCCTGCAACTCGGCGACGCGGTACGGGTCGGCGACCTTGCGAATGGATTCATCGGCGGCGACGCGCACAAAGAGGCCGGCGCGCATAAGGCGGCCACGGACCTGGGCAAGCTCCTCAGTGGTGGCGCAGGGCTGTTCCATATAGTCCAGCGGCATCATCATCTGTGCGGCCTCGACCGCCTCATCGACGCTCCAGCCGCCGTTGGCGTCCACGCGCAGGATAGGGATGTCGCCGCGTTGGGTGATGGTGTCGCGGACGGCGCGGACGCGAGCGGCGTCGTCGGCAAGCGTGTGCCCTTTCTCCGCCACCTTGATTTTGAAGGTGCGGCAGCCGGGGTAGCGCTCCACTAGGGCCGGGACCTCGCTGGCGGGTACGGCTGGGATGGTGGCGTTGACCTCGATGGAATCGCGCACCGGCTCCGGGAAGCCCTCGTAGGCAGCCTCGAGCCCGGCGCGCAGCCACGCGGCGGACTCGGCCGGGCCGTATTCCAGGAAGGGCGCGAACTCGCCCCAGCCGGCCGGCCCCTCGATGAGCAAGGCCTCCCTCGTGGTAATGCCGCGGAAACGCACGGCGAGCGGGAGGGAGACTACGTGGGCGCGGTCGAGGACGTCATCGATATGCATGGCCTTCATGGTAGCGCCCGCTAGCCGTTGACCCCTCCCCCGCTCTGCGCTATTTTGGGAACCCATACCAATAGAGGAGGAATTATGCTGCTAGCTGAGGCATTGGCGGAGCGCGCCCAGGCACAGGAGCGCCTCAATAGCCTGCACGAGCGGCTGCTCACCGTAGCCCGCGTGCAGGAGGGCGATACCCCGGATGAGGATCCGCAGGAGCTGCTGCGCGAGCTCGATGGCGTGGCCGGGCGCATCGATGAGCTGGTGCAGGCCATTAATGCGACGAATATCGCCACCGCCTTTGATGAGAAGAGGAACTTGATGGAAGCCCTCGCGCTTCGCGACGGCCTCTTGCGCAAGCGCCGCATCTACCACGACCTGGCGCAGCGGGCGGGCACCCGCTCGGACCGCTATTCCCGCACCGAGATTAAGTTTGTCTCCACCATCCCGGTGGCGGATCTGCGCAAGCGTGTCGATGATTTGTCTAAGCAGTATCGCGAGCTGGATACCCGCATCCAGCAACTGAACTGGAATACCGAACTGAAAAACGGATAGTCATATCGCGCGCTGCTTAAAGCGCGCGATGGTAGCCCACACACCTGCAGCGAGCAGGCCCCCACCCTGGAGGGGAAAATCCTGGGACTCTGGCCCCCTTTAGCGCTTTAAGGGGCGGGGAGTTCGAGTCTCCCCATGGCATGGAGTACCGCGCTGGTATGGCGTACACGGGTATTATGCGGGGCAACAACCTCGCAGTATCGCGTATTGATTATTACCGGCCTGCTGGGCAGCGTGTGTGGGTGAGGGTTGGGAATGGGGACTATTCTTCTTTTGCCACTAAGCTGGCCATCATGAGCGAGCAGAAAAAATACAGCACCGATAATCCGTTCCGCCCGGAATTGTGGCATGCCGTAGAAGGTTTTGAGGACCTGACGGATATCACCTATCACCGGCTCAACGGCGAGGGCCGCAAGAACGGCATCGTGCGCATCGCCTTCGACCGCCCGGAGGTGCGCAATGCGTTTCGCCCGCATACCGTAGACGAGCTCTACCGCGCCCTCGACCACGCCCGCCGCACGCCGGATGTGGGAACGATTTTGCTCACCGGCAATGGTCCTTCCGACAAGGATGGCGGCTGGGCTTTTTGTTCGGGCGGCGACCAGCGCATTCGCGGCCGCTCCGGGTACCGCTACGCCACCGAGCACGCCCATGATGACGCCACCGCGGATGAATCCACCGTGGACACCGCCCGCGAGAAGGTGGAAGGCGGCCGCCTCCATATCCTCGAGGTCCAGCGCCTCATCCGCACCATGCCCAAGGTGGTCATCGCCGTGGTCAATGGTTGGGCGGCCGGCGGCGGGCACTCGCTGCACGTGGTCTGCGATATGACGGTCGCCTCCCGCCAGGAGGCGCGCTTCAAGCAGACGGACGCGGACGTAGGGTCCTTCGACGCCGGCTATGGCTCGGCCTACCTAGCTAAGATGGTGGGCCAAAAATTCGCCCGCGAGATTTTCTTCTTGGGCCGCACCTACGATGCCCAGCGGATGTATGAGATGGGCGCGGTCAATGAGGTTGTCGATCACGCCGACTTGGAAGACGCCGCAATCCAGATGGGCCGCGAAATCAACGGCAAGTCCCCAACAGCCCAGCGCATGCTGAAGTTCGCTTTCAACCTGACCGATGACGGCCTCATGGGCCAGCAGGTCTTCGCCGGCGAGGCGACCCGCCTGGCGTACATGACCGACGAGGCCGTCGAGGGCAAAGAAGCATTCCTCGAAAAGCGCGACCCGCAGTGGGAGCAGTTCCCGTATTACTACTAGCCAGGAGTTAGCACGATGTGGATTTTCGCCATCGGCTTGGCCACACTTGCACTGGCGGGCGTCATCGTCTCGCGAGTGTGGATGCTCAAGCGTATCAAGGATGCGCAGGACAGCGGGGAGCGTCCCTTCGATCAGGAGGACACCCCGCGCAATCCATACATGTAGCGGAGTAAATGGCGTGGGACGCCCTCGGACCGGAGTGAGACATCTCAAGCAATTGTGGACATGCCCATAGTTAATACTTAAAGTGTCGAACATGAAACTCTGCAACTCATTCGTCATGCTCGCAGCACGCGTCGCCCTGGGCGTAATTCTCATCGCCCAGGGCTGGCAAAAGTTCTCCGAATGGACCGTCGCCGTCGCGGGCCTGATGCTCGCCGCCGGCCCCGGCATACGCTCCCTGGATCAGCTCCCCTTCAGCAAAAAGGCAAAAGTAGCCAAATAAGGCCACCGCTTCCTAGCCTCTCACTTCACTCATTGAAGTGAGAGGCATTTTTAAATTTTGGCAGCTTAAGGAAGAGATAGGACCACCTAAGTTCATTACGTTGAACAATCTAGTTCAAGGGTGCTAGTGTTTGTTGAGTTCACTTCTCCTAATACAAAGGAAGTTCATTATGAACTCAAATCACAGCACCCCACGCCGGCCCCTACAGCGCATTCTCGCAGGCACCTGCGCCCTCGCACTCGGCGCCAGCCTCGCCGCTTGCAGCGCCTCGAAGGAATCCATCGACGCTGCAAAGCCGAAGGACGGCGACACCGTCAAGGCCGTGGCCACGACTACCCAGATCTGCGACTACCTCACCCAGATAGCCGCCGGCGGCGTCAAGCTCCACAAGGTCGACTCCCAAGGTGCAGAGACCACCTCCGGCGAGGGCCCAGTGACCCTCGACCTCACCTGTTTGCTCGCCCCCAACGCCAGCGCCCACGAGCACGAGATGACCCCACAGCAGATGCAGGCGCTCTCCCAGGCCGACTACATGTTCGTCAACGGAGTCGACCTCGAGCACTTCCTCGACCAAGCCGTGGACTCCTCCGGCTTCCACGGCGTCATGGCCGTGACCTCGGGCGTCAAGAGCGAAGGTATGGGCGATGGCAACGGCAAGTACACCATCGACGAGGGCATCGAGCACGTGAGCCCGCGCCCGTGGCCTTTCCCGGGGGAGGACGGCGAGGCCCCAGAATTCAAGTACGACCCGCACGTGTGGACCTCCCCGAAGCAGGCCAAGATTCAGGTCGACAACATCGTCAACACGTTGTCCCAGGCCTCCCCGCAGGCCAAGGACGCCTTCACCGCCGCCGGCAAGAAGTACACCGACCAGTTGGAGGACCTCGACAAGTGGGCCAGCGATTCCATGTCCGCAGTTCCTGAGCAAGACCGCGTGCTCTTCTCTTCCCACGACGCCTTCGGCTACTTCTCTAACGAGTATGGCGTGAAATTCATCGGCTCCGCACTGTCTGACTTCAACCACCAGCAGGACGCCACCTCGAGCCACATCGATGAGCAGGTAAAGAAGGTCCGCGAGTCCGGCGCCAAGGCCATCTTTGCGGAGAATTCCAACAACTCGAAGTCCATCGAGGCCATCGCCCGCGCCGCAGGCGTCAAGGCGGTTACATCCGACGACGCTTTGTACGGCGACTCGCTAGGTGTGCCAGGCAGTGAGGGCGAGACCTACATCGGATCCATCGTCCACAACATCAACACCCTGGTCAGCGCCTGGGACTCCAAGCAGCAACCGTTGCCAGAATCGCTGCAGGAATTCGACTTCGCCAAGCGCAAGTAGCTCTTTATGTCTTCCCCATTAGTCACTCTGCACAATGCCACCTGCGGCTATGGCGCCCGGGATATCCTCACCGACGTTGACCTTGAGATCCGCGCGGGCGAGGCCGTGGCGCTCCTAGGTTCCAACGGCGCGGGCAAATCTACCCTGCTCAAGGCAATCACTGGCCTGGCTGCCTTGCGCGGCATGGCCACCATCGACGCCTCGCTCGGATACGTCCCGCAGTACCAAGACTCCGACCTGAGCTTTCCCGTCACGGCTTACAAGGTCGTGGAAATGGGCCTTTTGCCCTCAGTGAGCTGGTGGCACAGGTGCACGAGCATGCGTAGCTACCGCGACTGCGTACTCAATGCCCTGCGACAAGTGGGGATGGAGCACCTCGCCGAGACGCGGTTTGGCCAGCTCTCGGGTGGGCAACGCCAGCGCGTGCTCATCGCGCGCGCGTTGGTTTCGGCCCCGGAGCTGGTGCTTCTCGACGAACCCTTCAACGGGCTTGATCAAGAAAGTCGCCGAATCCTGATTCAGATCATTGCGGATCTCAAGGAAGCAGGAATCGCCCTGCTCGTCTCCACTCACGACCCCATCTTGGCGCAGCACACCTGCGACTGGGCGGCGTTTGTGATCGACGGCAAGGTCCGCACCATGGGAACCGAGGAAGCAGTGGAAACCTATATGGAGCAAGGCGCGCGACTGTGATAGAGCAGATTCTCTTCGCCCCGTACCTGCGCAATGCTTTCCTCTTCCTGCTGTGCCTATCGATTGCGGGAGCTGCCATTAGCGTCCTCGTTAATCTCCGCCGCATGGAATTTACGGTGGAAGCCCTCGTGCACTCGGTTTTTCCGGGCATCGTGGTAGGGCTCATCGTGGGCGGCATCCCGGGCATCGTGCCGGGTGCGGCCGCGGTGGCCACGGTGACGGTGCTGGTGCTGGCTTCTCTGGGTTCTGGGCAGGGCCAGTCAGCGCAGAAGCTGGATATGGAAGCCGGAACGGCCGTGGTGCTGACCTTTATGTACGGCATCGGCGTGGTCATCAGTTTGGCCTATGGCGACAAGTCCGGGCAGCTGGAGGCCCTCATGTTTGGCCGGCTTCTCGACGTCACGCAGTCCAGGCTGGCAACCTCCGTCACGCTCTGCGTGATTGCGGCACTACTCATCCTGACAACCTGGCGCATGCAGATTCTCGTCGCTTTCGATACCACAGCGGCCCGCGCCATGGGCATCAACGTGGCGGCTTATGAGCTCATTGCGAATATCGCGGTTGGCCTAATCGTGGTGGCGGCTAGCTCGGCAGTGGGTGTGTTGCTGGTTATCGGTTTTATTGTCATTCCAGGCCTCTCGGCGCGCTTGATCGCAGGATCCCCGCGCAGCATGTGCTTCTGGGCTGCGGGTTTGTCCACGCTGGCAGTGGTGGTGGGATTTGCCATCATGCTGTCCCAAACCGCGCACCAGATTTCGCCGCAGGCAATCGTCAGCTTGATGCTGGTTGTCACCGTGCCGCTAGCGGGCTTGAAGGGGGTATTTAGCTAATGGGACTGTCTCATCTTGATCCAGAGATCCTGCGGATGCCCCTCCTTGAGGCCATTGCTGTGGGATGTTTATCTGGCTTGGTTGGAACCTTGATGGTCATGGGCAAGCGCGTCTTTTTCGCCGAGAGCCTGTCGCACGGAATCTTCCCCGGCGCGGTGCTCGGCGTAGTGGTGGCCAACCTTCTGAGCTTGGATCTCTCCACGGGTTTGATGGTGGGCGCGGCACTGTTCTGCCTACCTTTGGCCTGGCTTATGCGGTGGTTGAGTACCGTCGAGGGCATTTCTTCGACCGCTGCCGCCGGCGTGACGCTCACCCTGGGATTTTCCCTGGGCATCTTGTTGCTGCGCTGGTTCCAACCGCTACCTATCCACGTGGATAGCTTTCTCGTGGGCTCGCTGACCACTGTCAATGCGCAGGATGTCTGGTTTGTCGGCGCCCTGGTGGTGGTCAGCCTTGGCGTGCTGGTGGCATTTCGCCGGACGTTAGTCTCCTTCTACTTCGACCAGACGTCCTTCCGCGCACAAGGCGGAAAGCCCGGCCGCTATGACTTGCTTACCCTCACGCTTATCAGCGTGACCATGGTGGTGGTGATTCCCGCAGTGGGCACTATCTTGTCCCTGGCGCTGCTGGTAGCCCCGGCGGCGGCGTTGCAGCCGTGGATCAAGCGCCCGACCCAGCTCATGCTCGGTGCCGGTATCGCGGGCATTGCGCTGGCATGCGGCGGGCTCTGGCTGGCGGCCGCACTCAGTTTGTCGGCGGGCGGCTGCATCGCGGTGCTGGCGGGTGTGTTCTATTTGCTCAGCATGGGGCTGCGGGCCTTGCTCTAAACGCCCGGCGCGCCGCCTCCCGGGACGAGCGATATGCCCGGGTAACCTGATTATTCGTGACTCATATCCTCGCCCCACTCCCAGTCGATCCCCGCAATCCCGCAGGAATTTTGGATGACCTCGAGAAGGCCATCGCTGGGCAGACCACGCTCTTACCCCTTCCCGCAGCGGACCGCACGCGGACGGAATTGCTGCGCAACCACATGCGCGCGGGCGAATCGATTGCTGAGGACATTGCTTTGGTGGTGTCCACCTCGGGTTCCACGGGCACACCGAAGGGTGCGCAGCTAAGCCCGCTTAACCTGGTGGCGAGTGCGGATGCCACCCATTCTTTCCTGGGTGGCCCCGGCCAATGGCTACTGGCCATGCCCGCCCACCACATCGCGGGCATCCAGGTGCTCGTGCGTTCGTTGGTGGCGGGTGTGGAGCCACTGTGCCTCGACCTGTCCCAAGGCTTTAACATCACCGAGTTCGCCCGCGCAGCAGAAGAACTCGCCCACACCGAGGACCGCATGTACACCGCGCTCACACCGATGCAGCTGCACAAGGCACTCGATTCGCTGGACGGCATCCAAGCACTGCGCCGTTTCAACTCCATCCTGGTAGGTGGAGCAGCGCCACATCCCCAGCTATTGAAATCTGCGCGCAAGCTCGACATCACCGTGGTAACCACCTATGGCTCCTCGGAGACTGCGGGCGGTTGCGTCTACAACGGCACTCCCCTGCCCGGCACCGAGGTGCGCATCGGGGAAGATAACCGCATTTTCCTGGGCGGGCCGACCATTGCGCAGGGCTACCGCAATGTGGAATCGCGCGACTTCGTCGGTGGCTGGTTCGCAACTTCCGACGCCGGGGAGCTCGACGCCCACGGTCAACTCACCGTCACTGGACGTCTGGACAGCATCATCAACTCGGGCGGGTTGAAGTTGCACCCAGAACAACTGGAACAGCTCTTGTTGCAGGTACCGGGCGTCGACAGTGTATGCGTGGTGGGCATCCCTGATCCACGTCTTGGCCAGATGATCGCCGCAGCTTACACCGGCTGGGCCTCGCGCACCGACATCCTCGAAGCGCTCGATGACCTGCCTCGGTGGCAGATCCCGCGCGAGATTATCCGCATTGCTGAGATGCCGCTGACCGGCCCCGGCAAGGTGGACCGTCGTGGTGTCGCAGGGCTCTTTAAGAACTGATTAGACTTCGTTAGCGCGCACCGTCACGTCGGCGGCCGCGACTTCCGCAAGAGAGAACTCCTCGTCCCCTGCGTGCAGGTTGAGCAGGCCCGCAACGCGGGAATCGACTACGACCTCGACGCCCAGGCCGACGCCATGGCTGTCGAGGTAGCGCAACAGCTCGGTGTCTCCGTCGCATACCCGCTCGATGGTGACAGGGGTGTGAAGGGGGACGTCGTCAAGCGTGAGCGTGCCAAGGTCCTCGATGCTGCCCTGCGCGTCGGGGATGGGATCGCCGTGGGGATCGCGCTGAGGATGGCCCAGGTGCTGATCGAGTCGATCGATGAAGCGATCGGAGCATGCATGCTCGAGGAGATCGGCATCCTCGTGAACCTCGTCCCAGGTGTACCCCAGCTCTTTGACCAAGAAGGTCTCGAGGAGACGATGGCGGCGGACCATGCCCATGGACAGTGCCTGGCCCTCTGGGGTCAGCGAAACGCCAGCGTAGCGCTCATGTTCCACCAGCCCTTGGGCAACGAGACGCTTTACGGCTTCCGACGCCGTGGGCACCTTTTGGTTCAATCGCCCCGCCAGCTCCTTGAGCGCGATGGGCGCGCCGCCGGAGTGCTCGGAGAGGTCCCACAGGACTTTGAGGTAGTCCTGGGTACGTTCAGGGAGATCGCTTAAATGCATGACATTCATCGTAGTAAAGGCCTTGCCCCGCGAGCGAATCACATGATAACTTTAAGAAAGTTCAACGCATTGAACTTTTGTCACGGGTGTGGCCCACAGCCGTCCTTTCTTGGGTACGTACGACGCGCTTCCGCCATACCCGTGGCTTTTATATATCCGCCGTGTACGTCCCTTGTGCACAGCATGCCCGCGGTGGCGTGGCACAATAACTGACATGTCACTTTCTGCCTATCCCGCAACTGCCAAAGACTGGCTCCAAGGCGCACGCCCGCACACGTGGGCTAATGCCTTCGCCCCAGTCATCGCTGGTACTGGTGCCGCAGCGGCTGCCGACGGCGCGCACTTCGGCCGCGCGCTCCTCGCCCTCATCGTGGCGTGGGCACTTATCATCGGCGTGAACTATGCCAATGACTATTCCGATGGCATCCGCGGCACCGACGATGACCGCACCGGTCCGCAGCGCCTCACCGGCGGTGGCCTGGCCCGCCCGCAGCAGGTGAAACTCGCGGCCTTCGCCGCCTTCGCCGTGGCTGGGCTCGCCGGCATTGCGCTGTCCTTTGCAGCGCACGCGTGGTGGCTCATCCTAGTGGGCGCGCTATGCATCGCGGGCGCGTGGTTTTATACCGGCGGCAAGAACCCGTATGGATATCGCGGGCTCGGCGAGGTTGCTGTCTTTATCTTTTTCGGATTGGTCGCCGTGCTCGGTACCGAATTCACGCAAGCTGGCCGCCTGTCGTGGTCGGGCCTCGCGCTGGCCGTGGGCATCGGCGCGATGAGCTCCGGGGTGAACTTAGTCAATAATATCCGCGATATTCCTTCCGACGCCGAGACCGGCAAGATTACCCTCGCCGTGCGCCTCGGCAACGAGAAGGCGCGCCTGCTCTTTACGGTGCTGCTCCTGCTGCCATTCCTGCTGACCATTGGCATCGCCTTCGGCAGCTGGCTCGCGCTCGCTGGCTTGGTCTACTTCCCCCTTGCGCTGCGCGCCATCCGCACCGTCAACCGCGGCACCCAAGGCCCAGAGCTCATCCCGGTGCTCGGCCTGACCGGCCGCGCGATGCTGCTGTGGGCCGTTATCGAGGCCGCCGCACTCATCCTCGTCTAGTCCTGGGCGGCGCGGCCTTCCAGCTCCGCCTGAACCCAGCGCTTGTGGGCCTTGCGCTGGGCGGAGTACTCGGCCAGCGTCTGAGTGGCCTCGATGCGCCACTTTTTAAAGATCAGCATCGATAGCGGCAGCGCCACGAAGAGCGCCAGCAGCGCCGCAACGAGCACCGGGATGGCAAAGCCGATGGCGATGGCCAAAATCTCGATCACCGCGGTCAAAGCGATAAAAAGCACTACGCGGGCGAGCCCGTACTTCCACAGCGCCGCGCGCGAACGGCGGCGCAGTTCTGGGTCCGGCTTGGGTGGCTCAGGGTTATGCGTCATGGGGGTTGATTGTACGCGGTGCAGGTAGAATCGCACGCATGGGTCGAATCATCCTCCTCCTACTCTTTATCCTCGCCGCCTACCTCGTCTGGAAGGCCTTCGGGCCCTCGACATGGAAAAAGCGCGAAGTGGAACAACCCCGCGCTATCAAGGGCCCCGATGATGATGAGGAATTCCTCTGGAAACTGGAAAAGGAGCGCTTCAAGCAGCGCCGCGCCCAGGAGGCAGAAGAAGAAAAACGCCGCCAGCGCCGCAAACGCGACGCCGACGGCGAGAAGGACTAGGATTCCTTCGGCACGAACCGCATCTCTAGGCCTAAGGCCTCGGCCACGGCCGTGATCTTTTCCCACCGCACGCCCGCACCACCGTGCTCGATGGTGTGGAGGGTGGAGCGGGAGATACCGGCGGCGTCGGCAAGCTGCTGCTGCAAAATGCCCAACTCGCGGCGGCGCTCGGCGAATTGGGCGCCAAGGCCCAAAATCACCGCATTATCGCCGGCCGGCTTGCCCTGCTTATGGCGCGGGCTATTATGCTCCGCCATCTAGTTCAGCCCCGCATAGGAATGCAGGCCGGAGACGACCATATTGATAAAGAACAGGTTGAAGACCATCAGCGCCATCGCCATGACGTTGATCCACGGCGCCGCCTTGCGGAAGGCCGGCGTCGCACGCGCGTGCAGGTACGCGGCGTACAGGATCCAGGTGGCAAAGGATACGGTCTCCTTCGGGTCCCAACCCCAGAAGCGGCCCCAGGCGGACTCGGCCCAGATGGCACCCAGGATGATGCCCAAGCCCAAGGTCGGCAGGGTGATTACAGCCAGGCGGTAGGCCAGCTGGTCAATCTTCGCGGCAGAAGGCAGCGGGCGGGCCACCGCACCGAAGAAGCCATGCTCGGCATGCTTCGGTTGCGCCATACGGAACAGCGTCAGCAGCGAGACAATGCCGGAAATAATACCGATGGACGCGCCCAAAGAAACCACGGTGACGTGAATGGGCAGCCAGTGCGACTGCAGCGCCGGCACCACCGGGGCGGACTCGGCATAGAGCTTGGTGGAACCATAAAACATCAGCGCGAGGGTCGGGGTAAGCAACCACGGCCACACGGTGCGCCATTCCTTGCGCTGCATGGCCATATTACCCACCAGCAGCACGCCGAAGCTCACCATCAGCACGTACTCGTACAGGTTGCCAAAGGGGAAGCGGCCGGTGGCCAGGCCGCGCAGCACAATCGCCGCGGCGTGCAGCGCAATGCCCACCCACATCAGCGCGCTGGTCATGCCGCCGAGCTTATCGGCCTTGCGCTCCTTTTCCTTCAGCTCATCGGCCGTGATTCCGGAAGAAGACTGGGCAACCTCGCCGGCATAGCTCTGCTTGTCGACGCCCCCAGCGCCCGCCCCCACCAAGACCTTCGCGGCCTCGGACTTCACGGCGCGGCGGCCCTCGATGATGCCCTGCATGCGGCCGTAGTAAAACAGCGACAAAAAGAGCGCGACGCAGTACACCACAAAGGCGGTCTGCACCGCGATATCCGAGAAATTAGACAGATTCTGATCGATCTGCATGAATGCTCCTAGCCTTCACACGTGCGGGATAAGTGCTGATTACCTTACTCAGCGAAACGACCCAATCCAACTTTTGTTGGATCGGGCCGGGGCGCTAATCGTCGGTATAAAGTTCGTCTTCTTCGACCTCGTCTGGGTCCGGCAGCTCCAGCAGCGCGCGGTGCAGCTCGTGGAACTCCTCGGACCAGCCGGCGCGGTCGGTGCGGGCAAGCCCGCCCATCTCCACGTCGGTGCCGCCGGCCGCATTCGGCCGCAGGCGGATGTAGACGCGGCGGCGCTTAATCACCAGCGATCCCACCAGGGAAATGAGCATCACCAGCGCGGAGGCCAGCACCCACTTCTGGAAAGGATCATAAGAGACCTGGTAGTTGGCGAACTCGCTGGCGCCGTCGAAGGTGATCTTCGTGCCATCGTCTAGGGTGACGTCCTCGCCCTGGTTGAGGTTCACGCGGTCAATCTTTTGTAGCTGGCCGGACTGCACCAGGTTCGGGTCCAGCGAGAAGAAGGACTGCGGGGTGCCGGTGTCCAGGCCGGCATCACCGCGGTAGATATCGATGGCCATCGCCGGATCCTGCAGCCCGGGATATGCGGACTGCAGCAGCTTGCCGTTCTCGCCGGCCCATTCGGCCGTGGGTGCGAAGAGGCCCTGGATGGCGATCTGGTTCTGGCGGCGGTCATAGAGATCCGGGTGCATGCCTGCCGGTGGGTCGAAGCGCATCGCGCCGGAGGACAAGAAGAAGGTCGTGTCATTCGGCTGGAACTGAATGGTCTGGGTGCGCTTTTCGCCATTGGGCCATTCCACCGTGACCGTCGGCGCGTAGCCGTGGCCCTGCAAGTAGACGCGGTTGTGCGCCAAGCGCAGCGGGTGGTTGACCTTAAGCTCATAGTCCTTCCACTCGGAGTCATCCTTGTAGATGTCCTCGCCCTCCGCATAGGAAACGTTGGAGGTAAACATCTCCGCCTGGCCGTTGGGCAGGTATTCGGCCGCGAAGTCATGGGCGATGAGGCAGAAGGGGTGGAGACCGGTGCCGTCGAAAAGCGGGCCGGCGCGGAAGGAGTCGAAGTTGGACGTGGAGGTATTGCAGAACTCCGTGGACTGGTCCAGGGTCTGGCCACCGCCCTGCGAACCAGACTCGGTGACCACGATGACCTGGCCCTCATAGTTGACCAAACGGCCGGCGGCGACGGTGACCAAGATGGCCACCAGCGCCACGTGGAAAATGAGGTTGGCCAGCTCGCGGCCGTAGCCGCGCTCCGCGGAGAAGGTATGCACGCCGGCGCGGTCTTCTTCTGGGTCGTACTCGGCCACGCGCCACTTCCTCAGGCGCTTTGTAATTTCCGCGGATAGCTCTTCCTCGCTCTTATCCGAATGCCCCTCGGCCGCCAGCGGCAGCTTGTGGAGGTACTTCGGCGCGCGCGTTGGCGGGGTCTTCCACGCCTTGTAGTGATCCCAGGAGCGCGGCAGGATGCAGCCCACTAGGGAAATGGCCAAGAGGATGAAGATGGCCTGGAACCAGACGGAAGAAAAGACGTCGAAAAGCTGCAGCTTGTCATAGATCTTCGCCACGTTGCCGTTGGACTCGATGAAGTCCTGCACGTTCTGCTCGTTGAGGTCGCGCTGCGGCAGCAAGGAACCGGGAATCGCGGCCAGCGCCAGCAAGAAAAGCAGCGCCAGTGCCGTGCGCATGCTGGTCAGCCAATGCCAGGCTTTGCGGAAATATTTCACGTCTCTCCTAAATCAGGGTTGCGCCAAAGTTGCCGGTCCACTGGCGGATGAGGCTAATAAACTCGCCCCACAGGCCGGTTACCAGGGCCAAGCCGACGAGGATCATGGCCACGCCGCCGATGACCTGGATGGTATGCGAGTGCTTGCGGGCCCACGAAATCGAGCGCATCGCCCGCGCGGAGCCCAGCGCCACCAGCAGGAACGGCAGGCCCAAGCCCAGGCAATAAAAAATGATAAGCAGCACGCCGCGCGCGGCCGTCATGCCTTCGGTGCCGACCGATACGGAAATGATGGCAGCCAGCGTTGGGCCCAAGCACGGCGTCCAGCCCAGCGCGAATATCCCGCCCAGCAGCGGCGCGCCCAGCCAGGTGGTCCAGCGCTTCGGTGCCATGCGGGTGTCTTTTTGCAGCGCCGGGATCGCGCCGAGAAAAACCACACCCATCAGGATGGTCACGCCGCCGCCGATGCGCATGAGCGTCTCCTCATTGAGCCGGAGCGCGGAAATCGCGCCGAATACGGAGACCGTCGCCAGCAGGAAAACCACGGTAAATCCCAGGATGAACAAGGCGGCGGCCAGTACCACGGCCCATTGCCTGCGCTTGCCGACGCCCACCCCCAACTCACCGTCAAACGTAACCTCGCCGCCCACCACGCCGGCTAGGTAGGAAATATAGCCAGGCACCAGTGGGATCACGCACGGGCTGGCGAAGCTCACCAGACCCGCCACGGCGGCCGCGAACAGGCCCAGAATGAGCGGGCCGGAGGTCGCGGCCTCGGCAAAAGAGTTGCCGATGCTCGCTGCGTTGTCCATTTATTCCTTTTCTAGTTTGTCCACTACGTCCATCACATCTTGGGCGGTGATGGACCGCAAAAAGACCGTAGCCGGGCGGTGCTGTTTATCCAAGACGATGGTGGTCGGGACCACGGAGGTGGGCACGCCGCCCAGGGCCGCCGCGGTCTTAAATGGTGGATCGTAGATGGAGGGATACTTCAGGCCGTTATCTTCGAGGAAGTCATTGGACACCTGCGGGTTATAGTCGCGCACATTGATGCCCAAGACAGTGCCAATCTTCCGCTTCTGTAGCTCGGAGTGGATCTCTTGCAGGTCATCGGCCTCGGCGCGACACGGAGCGCACCACTGGCCCCAGGAGTTGAGCACGACGATTTCGCCCTCATAGTCCTCCAGGGAAATGGTCTTATCCCTATCGCGCACATCCTCGCCGGAGAATGTGCGCAGCGGCTTGCGCTCAGATTCCTCGTAGTTGATGACCTTTTCGCCGCCGGGCGTGATGAACTCGAAGTTGCCGCCGGTAGCAACCGCGTTTTGTGCGTTATCGGCATCTTGCGAGCAACCGGCAAGCGGCAGCGCGATCGCTGCCGCCGCCAGCACCGCGCCGACTGCGCGCCTGCGTTGTAGTGCCATTAAATCTCCTGGGCCGGCGAGGAGTAGAAGATGTCGGTGACCTGGTTATCCTCAAAAAGCAGCGAGGTAACCGAGGCTAAGTCGCATTCGCGATTCCACGGCGCGTGCGGCAGGCGCTGGCCCAGCACGGTGCGCTGCACCATCACGATGGGCAGCTGGTGGCTGACCAAGATCGCCTCGTGGCCGGCCGCGGCGGTGCGGGCGCGCTCGATGGAGCCCAGCATGCGCTCGGCAATCTGCTCATAGGGCTCGCCCCACGAGGGTTCCAACGGGTTGACCAGCAGCGGCCAGCGGCGCGGATTCCACAGCGCGGAGCGCAGGCCCTTGGTGCGCAGGCCCTCGAAGCGGTTGCCGGACTCGATAAGCGTCTTATCGACGTCCACGTCCAACCCCGTTGTCTTAGCAATCGGCCGCGCGGTCTCTTGGGCGCGCTGCAGCGGCGAGGCCGCCAGGTAGGTCACGTCATGGTCGCGAAAGGATTCCGCGGTGCGCGCCGCCATGGAATGCCCGCGCGAGGACAGGTGATAGCCCGGGATGCGACCGTAGAGGATCTTCTCCGGGTTGTGGACCTCGCCGTGGCGCACGAGGTGAACGATAGTGCGTGTCATGTCTCTCCTTAGTTCGCGGGACGCGCGGCGGCCGCAGCTTGGGCGGCGGGCTTGAGGGCGGCTTCGATGAGTTCGAAGTCGGCGTCGGTAAGTGCATCCGAGACAAACCAGGTCTCGAACGGGCTCGGCGCGACGTAGATGCCGTTATCCAGCAGGGCATGGAAGAACGGGGTGAAGCGGAAGGTCTCGGCCGCCTGCATATCGGCAAAGTTGCGGCCCTCGCCCTCGGCAAAGCGGATGGAGAACATAGAAGACGCCCGCTGGATGTGGTGCGCTACGCCCTCGGCCGACAGTGCAGAAGAAATCATGCCGGTCAGGCGGTCCGCGTTGGCCTGTAGGCGCTCGTAGAGCGATTCATCGGCCAACTCCAAAGACTTCAGGCCGGAGGCCATGGCCACCGGGTTACCGGACAGCGTACCGGCCTGGTAGACCGGACCGTCCGGAGCGAGGTAGTCCATGACCTCGGCGCGGCCGCCGAAAGCAGCGGCCGGCAGGCCACCGGAGACGACCTTGCCAAAGGTCACCAAGTCCGCCGCCACGCCGTCGACGCCGTACCAGCCCTTATAGGAGGTGCGGAAGCCGGTCATGACTTCGTCGAGGATGAGGAGGGCGCCGTCGCTATGGGCGACGTCGGCAAGCGCGGCATTGAAACCCTCTTCCGGTGCCACGGTGCCCATGTTGCCGGCCGAGGCTTCCGCGATGATGCAGGCAATCTCGCCCGGGTGCTGCGCAAACGCCTCACGCACGGCCTCGATATCGTTATAAGGAACGACGATGGTATCGGCCGCCGTCGCGCCCGTAACGCCCGGGGAATCCGGCAGCGCAAAGGTCGCCACGCCGGAGCCGGCCGAGGCCAACAGTGCATCCACATGGCCGTGGTAGCAACCCTCGAACTTCAGCACCTTGGGGCGACCGGTGTAGCCGCGGGCCAGGCGCACCGCAGACATGGTGGCCTCGGTGCCGGAGTTGACCATGCGCACCTTATCGGCCGCGGTGCGCGCGACGATGGCCTCCGCGAGCAAAGCCTCACCCTCGGTGGGCGAGCCGAAGCTCAAGCCACCCGCTGCGGCCTGCTGCACGGCCTCCACAATCTCTGGGTGCGCATTGCCGTGAATCATCGGGCCATAGGAGCTGACCAGGTCAACGTACTCGTTGCCGTCGACGTCCCACAGGCGCGAGCCTGCACCGCGCTCAATTACGCGAGCCTGGCCGCCCACGGAGCCAAACGCGCGCACCGGCGAGTTCACCCCGCCCGGAATCACCTTGGAGGAACGCTCAAACCACTGTTGCGACTGGGAAGTATTAGGCATGTCTGACATTCTAGCGATTCGCGCGCTATACAAAAGTTGGAGTGCGCGATTCACAGTCAGCCGCTAAACTTCGGGGCGTTGCACTTTTCAATTCGGGGGGATTTTCAATGCAGCGCACTCTCATTTTCGCCATCTTGGCCGTTTTCTGCCTAGCCGGCTGCGCCCAGCCCGCGCCCCAGCGGCCGCTGCCTACCTCGGTGGGTGCCACCCCGCTTGCCGACGCCCCCTCCTGGC
>NZ_JAKRNE010000040.1 GCF_022347205.1 Corynebacterium sp. ACRPO
GCGCCGGCACTCTGCACTAGGAATGGTCAGTCCCGTCGACTTCGAAAACCACATTGGTCTAACCACCAGTAGAAAAGAAATAGCTGCCTAAACACTAGGTAGCCCCACTACGTGTCCACGAATTGCGGTCAACCCCAGGGGTGAAAGACGAGGTTGGTGTCGGGGTTGGTGGTGAACGTGTTGATGGCAACACTGGTGTGGGTGTCTTCGAGGATGAGGTCGATGAGTGCTTGTGCGGCGGTGGTGGTGGTGGTCTGGTTGGTGTAGGCGTCGATGTGGCGGGCGATGATGGTGGCGGTGGCACTATCGCAGGTTAGCGATAGTGTGGTGGTGTTATCGGGGTTGTAGTTGATGCGCAGTCGTGGTTCGGGTTGTTGTTCTTTGTCTTCGGGGCGCAGGTGGGTGTCGATGAAGGTGCGGATGAAGCGGCGTAGGTCGGCGTCGGTGGGGACGGTTTGGTTGGGTGTGGTGGGGGTGAGGAAGTCTGCGAGTGCGGCGTCGATGGCTTCAAGGTGGTCTGGATTGTTGTCCAGCCGGGTGAGTTCGCGGTCGATGATGCGCAGTTTTGTCAGGTCGAGTATCCAGTGCTGGCCTTGGACTTCGGTGACGAGGGGTAGTTGGCGCATGCGGAAGTGAGCGCGCAGGAAGCCTAGGAGTTTGTGGTAGGAGATGCCGAGGTCTTTGGCGAGGCTGGTGAGGCTAAGATCGACGTCTTCGTCTAGTTGGGGGAGGATGGCGCGGTAGAGGAACCAGGAGGTTTTGCGTGTGTAGGTGCCGGCTTTGCCGATGTGGTTGCCGGGTGCGTTGGTGGTGTAGAACGCTTCCGGCACATCAC
>NZ_JAKRNE010000041.1 GCF_022347205.1 Corynebacterium sp. ACRPO
TATCTAAAAAAATTGCGGGACTTGAGGAATCAGGGACACGCCTGAAAGTTCAGGCGATTGTCATCCTCAAGTCACGGCATCGTCTGCAATACCTTTTGGATGCGGCAGGCATGCCGAGAGCAACGTTCTTCTACCACCAGAAACGACTCAGCGAGCCGGATAAGCACGCTGCGCTCAAAGACGCGATCTTAGAAAGCTTCGAGCGTAACAAGCATCGCTACGGCTACCGACGAGTGCTACTTGACCTGCGCAACCAGGGGTGGGTGATCAACCACAAGCTCGTCTACAAACTCATGAGCGAAATGGGGCTTCGAGCCAAGGTCCGCCGGCGCAGGCCATATGTTTCTTATAACGGGACGATCAGCCACATTGCCGACAACACGCTTGACCGCAAGTTCACCCCAGATAAGCCAAATACCGTCTTTGTTAGCGACGTCACCGAGTTCAGGGTCGCAGGCCGCAAGGTCTACCTGTCACCGGTGATGGATCTGTTCGACCGTTCAATCGTTGCCCACACCGTGGCTACATCGCCGTCGACAGCGTTTACCGCCGATTCTTTAACTAAGACAATTAAAACGTGTACGCCTGAGCCTGGGTGGATGATGCATACCGATCAAGGTTTCCAGTACCAGCATTCGTCCTGGCGCAACCTGATTCATGATAACGGTGGTGTTCAGTCAATGTCGCGTAAAGCCAACTGTTACGACAACGCGGTCATGGAGAATTTCTTCGGGCACTT
>NZ_JAKRNE010000042.1 GCF_022347205.1 Corynebacterium sp. ACRPO
GGGGAGGATGGCGCGGTAGAGGAACCAGGAGGTTTTGCGTGTGTAGGTGCCGGCTTTGCCGATGTGGTTGCCGGGTGCGTTGGTGGTGTAGAACGCTTCCGGCACATCACCATCGTCTAGGGGATCGGTGTCGGGGTGGTCGCCTATGAGGAGGGTGTTTGGGTAGTCGAGGGAAACATCGGGTTCGGGCGGGGCAAGTGTGGCAGTCATGGGGCGGGGCACTCCAGCAGAGAAGAACAAAGTTCGTATGTGTTTTCTAACGAGTGCTTTTATAGTAACCCGAGTTAAGGACATGTGGCCTTAGTGGGGGTGTTTATGTTCGAATAGGATACCCTAAATCCGCAGGGATCCCCAGAGTCACACTACAACCGGCAACGGGGGTAAAAGCAAAGGTTTAGGGTTCGTTGCCTATTACTCCCCTGCCGGGGTGTTTGCACTTCCACCAGGTCTAAAGTCAATGAGAGTGTGTGCCGAAGCGTCGTCCGGTATCGCCTGCTTCCGCAAAACGTGAAAAGAAGGAGACGGTGGTTTGCCGTCTCCTTCTTTTTTGTTTCTGTATTTTGTTGTGTTTTGTTGTTTGGTGTCGGCGGTGACTTACTCTCCCACAACCTCCCGGTTGCAGTACCATCAGCGTGTGCAGGCTTAGCTTCCGGGTTCGGAATGGGACCGGGCGT
>NZ_JAKRNE010000043.1 GCF_022347205.1 Corynebacterium sp. ACRPO
TTGACAACTCCCCGAGGCTTAACGCAGCCTTTCACGTCCTTCATCGGCTCAGCATGCCAAGGCATCCACCATGCGCCCTTAATAACGAACACACAAACCACCACACACAACAAAAATCATGCGGGTGGCCACACAAGTGAACTTGACAAAAAATTGATTAAAGAAAAAAGAAATCACACAAACACACACAAACAAACCACAATTAAGCAATCCATTTAATGCGTGTTTAATGCTCGCGTCCACTATACAGTTCTCACACAACACCCCAACCACAACCAGCCAACACAGGCAGTGTCAACAAGCCACATGGTCAGGCACAAAAAAGGGGGATAATGCCCCAGACACCCAACAATGCACCAACATACAAACAACATATTTTTCGTTTAACTGTGCATGGACAACGTGTGTCACAAAGCGCCATTCAAACACTTGGTCATGTCTCATAAGATGTGTGTTTCACCCGGACAATTTTTCAACAATAAAAGTTGGCAGCATGACACTCGCATACTCAACCAACCACAGGGTGCAACTGCACCCGAAAAATAAAAGCTCCTTAGAAAGGAGGTGATCCACCCGCACCTTCCGGTACGGGTACCTTGTTACGACTTCGTCCCAATCGCCGATCCCACCTTCGACGGCTCCCTAACAAGTTTGGGCCACC
>NZ_JAKRNE010000044.1 GCF_022347205.1 Corynebacterium sp. ACRPO
GGTGGCCCAAACTTGTTAGGGAGCCGTCGAAGGTGGGATCGGCGATTGGGACGAAGTCGTAACAAGGTACCCGTACCGGAAGGTGCGGGTGGATCACCTCCTTTCTAAGGAGCTTTTATTTGTGGGTGCAGTTGCACCCTGTGGTTGGTTGAGTATGCGAGTGTCATACTGCCAACTTTTATTATTGAAAAATTGTCCGGGTGAAACACACACCTTATGAGACAGACTGAGTGTTTGAATGGCGCTTTGTGACACACGTTGTCCATGCACAGTGAAAAGTAATTGTTTGTATGTTGGTGCATTGTTGGGTGTCTGGGGCATTATCCCCCTTTTTTGTGCCTGACCATTATTCTTGTTGACACTGGTGGTGTTGGTGGAATGTGGTTGGGGTGTTGTGTGAGAACTGTATAGTGGACGCGAGCATTAAACACGCATTAAATGGATTGCTTTTGTGGTTTGTTTGTGTGTGTTTGTGTGATTTCTTTTTTCTTTAGTCAATTTTTTGTCAAGTTCACTTGTGTGGCCACCCACATGATTTTTGTTGTGTGTGGTGGTTTGTGTGTTCGTTATTAAGGGCGCATGGTGGATGCCTTGGCATGCTGAGCCGATGAAGGACGTGAAAGGCTGCGTTAAGCCTCGGGGAGTTGTCAATTGAGCGTTGATCCGAGGATGTCAA
>NZ_JAKRNE010000045.1 GCF_022347205.1 Corynebacterium sp. ACRPO
GGAGTTGACCTCTCTTGAGGTTGAGTCCAATGGTGATGAGACTCCGGATGCTGATACTCCGAATAAGATTGCGGAGCACAAGGATCTGAATGACCGTGCTCAGACTGTGGACTCTAAGGAGCCGGGCAAGGAGACCACTGAGCCGACCAAGCCGGGTGAGCCGGGCAAGGAGACTACTGAGCCTTCCGAGCCGGGCAAGGAGACTACTGAGCCTTCCGAGCCGGGCAAGGAGACTACTGAGCCTTCCGAGCCGGGCAAGGAGACTACTGAGCCGACGAAGCCGGGTGAGCCGGGCAAGGAGACTACTGAGCCTTCCGAGCCGGGCAAGGAGACTACTGAGCCTTCCGAGCCGGGCAAGGAGACCACTGAGCCGACCAAGCCGGGTGAGCCGGGCAAGGAGACCACTGAGCCTTCCGAGCCGGGCAAGGAGACCACTGAGCCGACCAAGCCGGGTGAGCCGGGCAAGGAGACCACTGAGCCTTCCGAGCCGGGCAAGGAGACCAC
>NZ_JAKRNE010000004.1 GCF_022347205.1 Corynebacterium sp. ACRPO
GGCCGTATCTCAGTCCCAATGTGGCCGTCCACCCTCTCAGGCCGGCTACCCGTCGCCGCCTTGGTAGGCCATTACCCCACCAACAAGCTGATAGGCCGCGAGCTCATCCTACACCGAAAAAACTTTCCAACCATCACACTAAAAATGGCTCCTATCCGGTATTAGACCCAGTTTCCCAGGCTTATCCCGAAGTGCAGGGCAGATCACCCACGTGTTACTCACCCGTTCGCCACTCGAGTACCCTGCAAGCAGGGCCTTTCCGTTCGACTTGCATGTGTTAAGCACGCCGCCAGCGTTCGTCCTGAGCCAGGATCAAACTCTCCACAAAAAAATTTCAGAACAAAATCCGAAACAGGCCGTGAAAAGCCCGAAACCCAACAAAAGAACAAACCACCACAAACCACAAAAGCCTGTGCTGGCGTCCAAAAAATTACTACAAAGAAAAAATAAACAGTTCCCTCAACCCGACGGGGTCAAAAAGAGGAAACCAAAAAGTTGAACACAATCACATGCCAACCAATCCATCTCAATGCAGCCGAAACACCAAACAGCATTCAAATGAGTACGTGTTCCACATACCCAACCGGCACACACCAACCAACAAACCACTAAGTCCGCTGGCAGACAAACCAATCAACACACAACCATGCACACAAAAAATAAAAAGTACATTGGCACACTATTGAGTTCTCAAACATCATCCGCACACCACAAAAAAATTAACTTCCCGTTAACCTCTCGTTGGCGGCTCGTACAAACTTACTCAAATCATTGAACCCTGTCAAATCCTTGAACCAAGTCCGCACGAAATTCGCAAAGAAGTAACCTCCCGGCTACCTCGCGGCGACTTGGATTAATGTAGTCCACCCGCTTCAACAATGCCAAATCCCCAGCACACAACGGATAAAGGTGTGCTGGGGATGTCGTTAAAAGAGCTCTTCTTCTTGAGTTCTTTCAATTGTGGCACCGAGGCGCTGCAGATTTTCTACAAAGTTGGGATATCCGCGGTCGATGTGGAAAACATCGTGGACCGTAGTGGTCTCATCCGCACATAGTGCAGAAAGTACAAGACCGGCACCCGCACGGATATCGGAACTCCACACGTGAGTAGAAGAGAGTCGTTCTTTACCGCGGACTACTACATGGTGGCCGTCAACCTGGGCGTCGGCACCCAAGCGCAGCATTTCATCCACAAACCGGAAACGGGATTCAAAGACATTCTCCGTAATGACGGTCGTTCCGTCCGCAATAGCTGAGATGCCAATAGCCATCGGCTGCAGGTCGGTGGGAAATCCCGGAAATGGGAGGGTCTGGTAGTCCACAGCCTGTGGTCGCTGGTCCATGCGCACGCGGAAACCATTCTCATAGGTCTCTAGTTCCGCGCCGGCGGACTTCAGCTTTTCTAGCGGCAGGTGCAGGTGGCGCGGGGAAATTCCACCCACGGTGATATCACCCTGGGTCATGGCTGCAGCATACGCCCACGTGCCTGCCACAATTCGGTCACCAATAACCTCATGCTGGGCGGGCTGCAGCTTATCGACGCCGCGGATGGTCACCACTGAGCTTCCCTCACCCTCGATGTCGGCACCCATGGACTTGAGCATGGTGCACAGATCGACGATTTCCGGCTCGCGAGCTGCATTATGGAGGACGGTTTCGCCTTCGGCGAGAACCGCAGCGGTAAGGATATTTTCGGTTGCGCCTACGGACGGGAAGTCTAGGCGGATATTCGCACCACGCAGGTGCGTAGCCTCTGCCACGACGGCACCATGCTCAATACGGGTGGTGGCGCCGAGCTTCTCTAAGCCGGTCTGGTGCATATCGAGCGGACGGGAGCCAATCGCGTCACCACCGGGCAACGCTACTTTTGCGTGGCCACAGCGTGACGTCAAAGGCCCGAGCACGCAGACGGATGCGCGGAATTGGCGGACCGCGTCGAAATCCGCGTTGGATTGCGGCTGTGCAGGGGTAGTAATCCGGACCTCAGAGCCCTCGATGACTACCTCGCAGCCGAGCCCCTCAAGAACCTTCTTCATGAGGGGGACGTCCAGAATTTCTGGGCAGTTGGTCAGCGTCGTAGTGCCCTCTGCCAGCAAGGATGCGGCCATGAGCTTCAAGACGCTATTTTTTGCGCCATCTACTTTAACGGTGCCCTCAAGGCGGGCACCGCCGGAAACAATAAACTGATCTTTCACAACTGCCTACGCTACCGGTTCTTAAGGCAACGCGCCGATGCGACGGGCGGCATTAACCGCCTCGTAGCGGGTATGCGCACCGAGTTTGCGCATTACCGAGCGCAAATAAGACTTCACGGTTTCTGCGCCGATCCCCATTTCCTCGGCCGCTTCTACGTTGGTGTGGCCTAGGGCCACACAAGAGAGAACGTCGAGTTCACGGGCGGAGAGCTTGGTAGATTGCTTCACGCGCACCGGCGAGACCATCTGGTCACACAGCGTCTCTAGCTCCTTGCGCAGTTCTTCGTCTTCTACGCGGTTGGCCAACATGCGCAGCTTGGAGTGGGTGGAGCGGACCTGTTCCCACTCGGCACCGTTCATGACGTGGCCCCGAGCCGCTCCACCCTTGGACCCATCGGCACGTCGCATGGCGGAATTAACGGCCAAGTCTTGCTCGAGGGTGCGCGCGGTCATCGTCACTTCTTCAATGACCTTATCGCCCAAACGAACTGGGGAGTGCACGCCTACGTAGAGGACGCCGCGAATTTCGCGCTGCACCGTAACGGGCACGGCCACGATAGAGTGCAGGCCTTCGTCTTGGATCACGCGGTCGTTCTCGTGCGAGATGGTGGTGGCACGAGTGTAATCGGATACACCTACTGCGCGGCGAGTGCTGACCACTCGGCCACCTACACCGACGCCGGAGTCAATGATCAGATTCTGCAGCGCTGGGGTGCGTAGCCCCACCCACTGCGTGATCTGCAGGCGATTATCGGGCAGCAGCGTGGCGTACATCGTCACCGGAATACCTGTAGCGGTCTTCAGGGACGACAGGGCCGCGCGTACGGATTCTTCATCATCTTTGAGGCGATGCGACTCCATGAGACTCTTTCCTCGTCGGGGGTAACCAAGCAGGTGTACCCGTCCTCCCCCGGGAATTTGGGGATCAGCGGGCAACTGAGTGGAAGTATAGACAGCATGTGGGGGTAATTCGAAATCGCCCTCGGCTTATCTGGCGCTGCAATCCCACATGAAATGCCCGAATGCCCGGTCTAGAATTTATATACTGATTGGTCTACTTGTGTAGTGTACGCTTGCGTTGTACGCGATTTGAACCCAAATCTGATTCCCAAAGGAGTCCACAAAATGGCTGTCTACAACAACATCATGGAAACCATCGGCGGCACGCCACTGGTCCGCCTGAACCGCCTTACCGAGGGCAAGGGCGCTACCGTGCTTGCCAAGGTGGAGTCTTTTAACCCGGCAAATTCCGTCAAGGACCGTATCGGCAAGGCCATCGTTGAGGCCGCTGAAAAGTCCGGCCAGCTCAAGCCGGGCGGCACCATCGTGGAGGCCACCTCCGGCAATACCGGCATCGCCCTGGCGCTGGCTGGCGCCACCTTGGGCTACAAGGTCATTCTGACCATGCCGGAGACCATGTCCAATGAGCGCAAGGTGCTGCTGCGCGCTTACGGCGCAGAAATCGTACTGACCCCTGGTGCGGCTGGCATGCAGGGAGCCGTCGACAAGGCGAATGAAATCGTCGCCGAGACCGATAACGCCATCCTTGCTGCACAGTTCGCTAACGAGGCAAACCCGAAGATTCACGAGGAAACCACCGGCCCAGAGATTTGGGAAGACGCCGAGGGTAAGGTTGACGCCTTCGTTGCTGGCGTAGGCACCGGCGGCACCGTTACCGGTGTGGGCCGCTTCCTGAAGTCCAAGAACCCAGACCTGCACTTGGCTGCGGTTGAGCCGTCCGATTCCCCTGTCCTGTCTGAAGGCCACGCTGGCCCGCACAAGATTCAGGGCATCGGCGCTAACTTCGTTCCTGAGGTACTTGACCGCGAGCTTCTCGACGAAGTCTTTACCGCCACCACCGAGGAGTCCATCAAGGCATCCCGCGACCTGGCTACCCAGGAAGGCCTGCTGGTTGGCATCTCCGCCGGCGCCAACGTTTCCGCAGCTCTGAAGCTGGCGGAGCGCCCAGAGTTCGAGGGCAAGACCATCGTGGTTGTCCTGCCGGACTTCGGTGAGCGCTACGTCTCCACCATCCTCTTCGAGGACATCCGCGAAGCTTAAATTACTTCGCTTGAATAAAAGCACCCGCCAACCTTGGCGGGTGCCTTTTTTATGCCAGTACTATGTGGGCATGAACATTATGAGCTACATCCGTGAAGACTTAGCAAATGCAAGAGATCACGATCCGGCCGCACGTGGCGACGTCGAAAATGCAGTAGTTTACTCCGGTCTCCACGCGGTGTGGTCTCACCGCATTTCGCACTGGATGTGGAAGCGCGGGCTGCGCGGGCCCGCGCGCATCTTGGCGCAGATTAACCGCTTCTTTACCGGCGTGGAGATCCACCCTGGCGCCACTATCGGCCGCCGGTTCTTTATTGACCATGGCATGGGCATCGTCATTGGTGAAACCGCAGAGATTGGCGATGGCGTCATGCTCTACCATGGCGTCACCCTCGGCGGCCAGGTGCTTACCCAGACCAAGCGCCACCCCACTATCGAAGACAATGTCACTATCGGTGCGGGTGCCAAGGTGCTCGGCCCCATTACGATCGGTGAAGGTTCGGCCATTGGCGCCAATGCCGTGGTGACGAAGGATGTTCCCGCCGAAAATATCGCGGTGGGCATTCCGGCCAAGAACCGTCCACGCAACCCGAATGAGCGCATCAAACTGGTTGACCCCGACTACTACATCTAAATTCTCTCCCAGCGGCTCACAGGCAACTGTGGGCCGCTTTTTACATGCCTTCTGGGCGCAGTAGGTCGCGGTATTCGGGATTCTTTTCTATAAAGTGCGCCACGGCGGAGCAGGAAGCAATGACTTGCTTGCCGACGCCCCGGACGTCGTCAAGCGCGGCCTTAATCAGCGGCGCGGACAATCCTTGGCCACGGAAAGCATCCTTGATGACCGTGTGGTTAAACTCGCGGGTCGTGTCTGCGTCTACATAGTGGCACGAGCCCGCCTCGACGCCATCCACGGTAAGGACGTAACGGGAATTATCGGTCTGGTGTGCAATAGCGTGTTCCATGTGCCCATACTAAGCAAAAATGGCCCCTCTTACGAGGAGCCATTATTGTGGCCAGAGCCAGGATCGAACTGGCGACCCCACACTTTTCAGGCGTGTGCTCTACCGACTGAGCTATCTGGCCAGAAACCCGAAGGTTTCCGCGACCCTGACGGGACTTGAACCCGCGACCTCCGCCGTGACAGGGCGGCGCGCTAACCAACTGCGCCACAGGGCCATTTTTAATTATGTGTGTGCTCTTGGGCACGGATAGATACTTTACAGAAGACTCCCAAGACTCACCAAATCAGCACGTCAGAACGCTATTTAGGCGGTGAAAGCGGATCGTTTCCGCCCAAGTTCATCTCGAATCGTTTGTAGTCTTCCAGCGAGGAAAAGTGCCGCGAATAGAGGTCACAATCTCGATCCACATGGCCGTAGAGGGCGGGTGCGACGTCGACAATGTGGCGCAGCCACAGGCCCTCATATTCTTGCTCATGGGCCCGTGCCTCGACCTTCCGGTGCGCCTCCTCATCCGAATCTGCATAGATGAGAAAGAAGTCCTCTCGGAAGAAGCTAGAATGCTCCGAGCTTTCGGAGGCGAGCTCAAAGACAGCGATTCCGACGTATGGTTCCATGGCACCAGCCTAACAAAACCAAAAGCAGCAACCGCCGAAGCGATTGCTGCTCATTCTGCGACCTTGACGGGACTTGAACCCGCGACCTCCGCCGTGACAGGGCGGCGCGCTAACCAACTGCGCCACAAGGCCAATCGAATATTTAATTCGGACCAACACTTTCGTGTTGGTACCCCCAACGGGATTCGAACCCGTGCCGCTGCCGTGAAAGGGCAGTGTCCTAGGCCGCTAGACGATGGGGGCCCGTCGCGCTAAGGCGACTTCTAGAAATATACTGGAGACCTCACCTAGTTACAAAATCGCTCCCCCAGAAAGATTAGGAACCATGTCTGACCAGCATCAAACGTGCTCCTGCCACGAGCCGCACGTACACGGATATAACGCGGATTCTAAGAGCAAGGATCGCTACCTCGCCAGGCTCAAGCGCATTGAGGGGCAGGCGCGCGGCATCCACCGCATGGTCGAGGAAGACCAATACTGCATCGACATCATTACCCAGATTTCGGCAGTGAAGTCGGCGCTGGAAAATGTCTCGCTAGCGCTCCTAGAAGACCATATTGAGCACTGTGTGGCCGGTGCCGCCGCCGAGGAGGGTGAGGTAGCCACCGAGAAGCTAGAAGAGGCCATGCGCGCCATTAAGAAGATGGTGAAAAACTAAAAGGAGCCACCCAAAAAGGTGGCTCCAGTTGTGGGCCCTGTGGGGATCGAACCCACGACCTGCGGATTAAAAGTCCGTAGCTCTACCAACTGAGCTAAAGGCCCAACGTCGCTCCAGTTTAGCTTGCGGTATTTGCAAAGTCCTAATTAGGGGGGCGTCGGCAAGCGAAAGGCGCCCAGCTCGCCACTGAGCGCCTGCCAAAGCGTGGCTACATTAGCCGCGCATATCGCCCTTCTCCATGAAGCGGACCTGGAAGTCAAAGGCGGTCTTCAGGTCGTGCGGGGTGTGCTGGAACTTGTTTTCCTTGGCACGGTTGAAGTAGTCCTCCAGCAGCGGACGGTAATCCGGGTGCGCCACGGAGATGACCTTCTCCACGCGCTCCTTCGGCGCCAGGCCGCGAAGGTCGGCTACGCCGTACTCGGTAATGATGACCATGGTGTCGTGCTCGGTGTGATCCGTGTGGGACACGAACGGAACCAGCGCGGAAATTGCGCCGTCCTTGGCCACGGACGGGGAAACGAAGGTGGAGATATAAGCGTTACGGGTGAAGTCACCCGAGCCGCCGGTGCCGTTCATGATGCGGGAGCCGGATACGTTGGTGGAGTTGATGTTGCCGTAGATATCGGCCTCAATCATGCCATTGGAAGAAATCAGGCCGACGCGACGGATGACCTCTGGATGGTTAGAGACCTGCTGTGGGCGCAGAATAATGTGCTCGCGGTAGCGCTCTGCTTCCGCATTCATCTTCTCCGCGTAGTCCGGGGACAGCGCGAAGGAGGTAGCGGAAGCCATGGTCATCTTGCCCGCATCGATGAGATCGAGCATGCCATCCTGAATGACCTCGGTATAGGCCTGAATATTCTCAAACTTGGAATCCAAAAGGCCGGCCATCACGGCGTTGGGGACGTTGCCCACGCCGGATTGCATGATGAACTTGTCATACTCAAGGCGACCAGCGGCGACCTCCCCCTCGAGGAACTCGATGAAGTTGGCGGCGATTTTCTCGGAAACCTCGTCCGGTTCCTTGAATGGTGCGTTGCGGTCCGGGGCATCGGTCTTAACCACTGCAACAACCTTGTCCTCCGGCACCTCCATGTAGGTGGTACCGATGCGGTCGCCCGGCTTAGTGATAGGGATGGGCTGGCGATTAGGCAGCTTTTCAATGCGGTAGATATCGTGCATGCCCTCGAGGTTGATGGACTGCCACTCATTGATCTCGATGATGATCTTATCGGCAGCCTCGATGAACTCGAGGTTATTGCCCACCGCGGAGGACGGCACCACGTGGCCTTCTTCGGTGATCCGGACCGCCTCAATAATGGCCACCTGGAAGTCACCGTAGAAGCCCTCTTCTACCTGCTGGCCCGAGTGAGACAGGTGGATATCCTGGTAAAGCGCGGTGCCATCATTGAACTGCTTACGCAGCGTGGGATCGGAGTTATAAGGAGAGCGGAAGCGAATCGCCTCAGCTTCCGCCAGAACGCCATCGCAGTCCGGGGCGGTGGAAGCGCCGGAGAAGACGTCGATCTTAAATTCCTCGCCCTTTTCATGTAGAGCCTTGGCCTTCTCTGCAATGGCGGTGGGCAGGCCCTTGGGGTAGCCAGCACCGGTGAAGCCGGAAATGCCCACGCGGTCACCGTGGTTAACGTGCTGAGCAGCCTCTTCTGCAGAAACCACGAGCTTCTCAAATGGGGCGTACGCGATTCTCTCGGACAAGGGTAATCCTCCTTCATTAAGGGGCCAGCCAAAATAACGGCCGTTCTAATTAGTTACACAGCCCACATTAGCGAATCTTTGCAAGATTTCCACCACTTTTGTGTGACCCCTACCCCATAAAACAGAAATAGGGAACGGCGCCACTGTGGACCCAGTTGCTATTTTCCCCCGTTAACTAGCACAATTGGGGCGTGAATTTGCGCATTGGACACTACGATCTCTCCTCCCCCGTCATCCTCGCCCCGATGGCGGGGGTAACCAACGTTGCCTTCCGCACGTTGTGCCGAGAGCAGGAGTTGGCGCGCACCGGCACGGTGTCGGGCCTTTACGTCTGCGAGATGGTCACCGCCCGTGCACTGGTAGAGCGCAATGAAAAGACGCTGCACATGACCACCTTTGCGCCGCAGGAAGATCCTCGTTCCTTACAGATCTATACGGTGGATCCGGAATATACCTATAAAGCCGCGAAGATGATCGTCGACGAAAACCTAGCGGACCACATCGATATGAACTTTGGTTGCCCGGTTCCCAAGGTGACCCGCCGCGGCGGCGGTTCCGCGCTGCCTTATAAGCGACGTCTCTTTGGCAATATCGTCTCGGCTGCGGTCAAGGCCACAGAGGGCACCAATATCCCGGTCACGGTAAAGATGCGTGTGGGCATCGATGACGAGCACCATACGCATCTCGACGCCGGGCGCATCGCCGTCGAGTCCGGTGCCGCCGCCGTTACCCTGCACGGCCGTACCGCCGCTCAGCGCTACTCCGGTGAAGCACGATGGGACGAAATCGCGCGCCTCAAAGAGCATCTGGCAGATACTGGCGTGCCAGTGCTGGGCAATGGCGATATCTTCCGTGCCGAGGATGCCCGCCGCATGATGGAACAAACCGGCTGCGACGGCGTGCAGGTAGGCCGCGGCTGCCTCGGCCGCCCGTGGCTCTTTGCCGAGCTCGGCGCCGCACTGCGCGGCGAGTCCATTCCGGCAGAGCCCACCCTGGGCGAGGTGACCCAGGTAATCCTCCGCCACGCGGAGCTACTGGCGGAGCACGATGGCGAGGACAATGCTTCCCGCGATATCCGCAAGCACATCGGTTGGTACCTGCGTGGTTTCCCGGTTGGTGGCCAGGTCCGCGCGGGCTTAGCCAAGGTCAATTCCCTCGATGCCTTGCGTGAGCTCCTTGCACCTTGGGCAGAGTCTGATGCTCTAGCTGCCGACGCCGACGGAGCCCGTGGCCGTCAGGGCTCGCCATCCAAGGTGGCATTGCCGGATGGTTGGCTCGACGATCCCGAGGATGATTGCGTTCCCGTTGCTGCGGACATTATGAATTCCGGCGGATAGCCTGACAGCAATTTAAGAGCAGCTAAATACATACAGGAATCGTGCATTTAACCCCTTCTTAAGTTGCGCAAAAGCAAAAAGTTTTCGCTATTATCTTTGGCATGCGTGCCGCCTACAGGGAACACTTAGATAACTTCTCCCATGACCTCATCGTGATGTGCGATACCGTGCGCACCATCTTGGATAAGGCTTCGCAGGCACTACTGCAAGGCGCCTTGGACTCCGCGGAAGATGCCCTCACCATGACTGAGGAGCTAGATGAGATTCGCGTTAGGTGCTCTGAGCGTGCTGTAACACTTTTGGCGCTGGAAAACCCCATGGCGCAGGACCTCCGTCAGGTAGTCTCCTCGATTTATATCGTGGAGGATCTCTACCGCATGGGCCGGCTTTCCCAGCACATCGCGGACTCCGCGCGCCGCCGCCACCCTGACGCCGTGGTACCGGCGAATTACATCGGCTACTTCGAGGAGATGTACCGCCTCACTGAAGAAATGGGGTCGGTGCTGCACGATATCCTCGTCACCCCTGATGCGGATTTGTCCGTCAACCTCCGTGCCGACGATGATGCAGTGGATGATATCAACTCCCATATTCTGCGCATCCTGACTCAGCGCGAATGGGAAGGCAGCGTGCGCGAAGCCGTTGAGACCTCACAAATTACGCGCTACTACGAGCGCTATGCGGACCACTGCGTCTCCGTGGCCGGCCACATCATCTATCTGACCACGGGTCTCTTGCCCAATGTCTACGCCAAGAAGCTAGAGGAGGACAAAAAGGACGCCGAATTTGAAGCACGGATGGCAGAACTCGAGCGTCAGTTTCGCCGTTAGACGGATTTAAGCGTCAAAGAAGGGGGCCGGTTCAAACCGGCCCCCTTTCTCTCGGACAATCTCTCTTACTCTTTAGCCAAAGCGGCCAGAGATGTAATCCTCGGTCTCCTTCTGAGAAGGATTCTCGAAGATCTTGGTGGTGTCGTCGAACTCCACCAAGTGGCCCGGCTTACCGGTTGCTTCTAGGGAGAAGAAGCCGGTCTTATCGGACACGCGGGCTGCCTGCTGCATGTTGTGGGTCACAATAACGATGGTGAAGTTTTCCTTCAGCTCATGGATGAGGTCCTCCACGGCGAGGGTGGAAATCGGATCCAGTGCGGAACAAGGCTCGTCCATGAGCAATACCTCTGGCTCCACGGCGATAGCGCGGGCGATGCACAGACGCTGCTGCTGACCACCGGAGAGGCCACCGCCTGGCTTGTCCAAGCGATCCTTAACCTCATCCCACAGGTTGGCGCCGCGCAGGGACTTCTCCGCAACTTCCTTGAGCTTCTTCTTGTTCTTTTCACCGGACAGCTTCAGGCCTGCCACCACATTGTCCTCGATGGACATCGTGGGAAATGGGTTTGCCTTCTGGAAGACCATGCCGATGGTGTTGCGTACGGATACCGGGTCAACCTTCGGTCCGTAGATATTGGTGCCATCCAACAGGATTTCACCCTTCACGGAGGCGCCAGGGATAACCTCGTGCATACGGTTGATGGTGCGCAGCACGGTGGACTTACCACAGCCGGAAGGGCCGATGAATGCGGTCACGGCCTGGGCCGGGATCTGCATGTTCACGTTCTGCACGGCGTGGAAGTCGCCGTAAAAAATGTTCACGTCATTGAGCGCGAGCTTAGACATTTGGGAGTTTCTCCTCTAGCAAGTGTATGGCGGAATCGAGTGGTACGGCGTTTACTTCTTAACCGAGAACTTCGCGGAAACGATGCGGGCCGCAATGTTGAGGACGGCGATGAGGATAACCAGCGTCAACGCTGCTCCCCAGAGCTTGTCCAGTACGGCGGGCTGTGCGCCGGCCTTATACATATCCAGCATCATCAGCGGGAGCGAGGACTGAGAGCCCTTGAAGGCATCCCAGTTGATGACGGAGGAGGAACCAACCAAGACCAGCACCGGCGAGGACTCACCCATCACGCGAGCAATCGCCAGCATGATGCCGGTGACGATGCCGGACAGTGCGGTAGGCAGAACGATGCGGGCGATGGTCTTCCACTTCGGAACGCCGAGTGCGTAGGACGCCTCACGCAGATCCATGGGGACCACGCGTAGCATCTCTTCGGTATTGCGCACCACAATTGGAATCATCAGCAGCACCAGGGACAACGCCACGGCGAAGCCGGAGCGGCCAAAGCCGAACAGAGTGATCCACATGGCAAAGATGAACAGGGCCGCAACGATGGAAGGCACACCGGACAGGATGTCCACCATGAAGGTGGTGATGCGGCCGAGCCAGCCGCCCTTGGAGTACTCCACCAAGTAGATGGCGGTAAAGATGCCGATCGGAATAGAGATAATGGAGGCCAGAATGGTCTGGACAAAGGTACCCACGATGGCGTGAGCGGCACCGCCACCAGAAGAGCTATTCATGATGCCGCGCTGGGAAGCGGTCCACCACTCAGGGTTGAGGATGACGCCACTGCCGCGGGCAATGAGTTCCCACAGAACCCATACCAGCGGAACCATGGCCAGAATCATTGCGCCCCAGACCACCGCGGTGGCGATGTTATTGGTCATCTTGCGGGAGCCGGAGATGTCCAGGAAGGTCGCGCCGCCTTGGGAGGCAGGCTTGGCATTAGTAGTCGTAGTCATTGATCCTCCCCTCCTTACTTACTCTTCACGATGGCGCGGGCAATTGCGTTGACCACGAAGGTCAGCAAGAACAGCATGAGGCCGGCGGCGATGTAGGCACCAGCACGCATCTCGTTACCGAACTCGGCAGATGCCAGGGCGATGGCCGTGGCGAAGGTCGTGCCGCCGTCGAAAAGCGAGAAGCGGAAGTCAATCAGCGGGGATACAACCATGTACAGCGCCATGGTCTCACCCAGTGCACGGCCCAGGCCGAGCATGGAGCCGGCGATGTAGCCGGACATGCCGAATGGAAGAACGGTCATGCGGATAACTTCCCAGCGGGTAGCGCCCAGAGCCAGGGCGGATTCCACCTGGCCCGGGGGGGTCTGTACGAAGACCTCGCGGGCGGTAGCGGCGATGATCGGCAGAATCATCACGGCAAGCACGATGCCACCAGTAAACAGGTTGCGGCCGGTTGCAAACGACGGCGAGTTATCGAAGACGTGGAATAGGAAGAAGCCACCCGCCCAGGATTCCATCCAGGAGTAGAAGCCGGACAGTGCCGGGCCAAGAACCTGCCAGCCCCACAGGCCGTAAACGATGGACGGAACTGCAGCGAGCATGTCCACGAGGAAGCCGAGCGGCTTAACCAAACGGGCAGGCGCGTAGTTGGACAGGAAGATAGCGATGGCCAGGGCCACCGGCATGGCCAGCAGAAGGGCGAAAACCGAAATGAGAACGGTGGTTCCGAACATGGTCGGAATACCGAACTTCATCGCGGAGGTATCGGAGGTCTCCCAGCGGCCACCGTAAGTGAAAAAGCCCATGAGGCCGCCGTCGTTGACGCCCAGTGCGGGAACCGCACGCCAGAGCAGGAAGGCGGCAATGGCGGCAATCATGACGGTGATAAGGGTTGCCGAAGCAGTGGACAGGAACTCGAAGATACGGTCACCCGGGCGCTTAACGCCGCTATTGGAGCTGGTGGCAACTACCTCGCCGTGTCCGCTGTTGGAGACTCGCTCGGCAGAGGTGGCGTTTGCATCCGTCTGCTCTGGAGCCGTGGTGAGATTATTGTCTGCCATGAGACTGTTAATCCTTTTCAGCGTTAAAAATGGAAAATATCGTTACATACCTGCGCCCCCAAAGCGCGAATCGTGTGCGGCAGTGGGGGCGGGAGGTATTAAGCTTTTACAGCTTTAGCGCTTACTGCAGAGCGTCAACAGCAGCCTTCAGCTTGTCCAGGTGAGCACCCTCAACTGGGATGAAGCCCTGCTCAGCCAGCTGGTCATCCTGATGATCCAGGACGGTGGTGAAGAAGGACTTGACCAGCTTGGAGGTCTCCTCATCGTAGCCCTTGGAGCAAACGATGTTGTAGGTGGTCAGGATGAGCGGGTATGCACCCTCGTTGTCGGAGGAGAACAGTGCCTCGGAGTCAACAACCATGTTGTGCTCGGAGTCGGTCTTCTTGAACTCCAGGTTCTCCAGAGCCTTGTTGACGGACTCGGTGGACAGCTCAACCGGGCCGTGGCCGAAGTCGATCTTGGCCTTCTTGACGCCCTCGCCTTCCTTCTGGTCTGCGAAGCCAGCCTCGACGTAAGTGATAGCACCATCGATGCTTGCAACCTGGTCAGCAACGCCGGAGGAGCCGTTAGCACCCTCACCAACAGCGTCTGGGAACTGCTTGCCCTCGGAGTCCCAGTCACCGGTAGCGGCCTTGAGGAACTTCTGGAAGTTTGCGGAGGTACCGGACTCGTCGGAACGGAAGATGACGGTGATGTCCTTGTCCGGCAGGTCGGTGCCCTCGTTGTCAGCAGCGATGGCCTTGTCGTTCCACTTCTTGATTTCGCCCTTGAAGATCTTGCCCAGGGTTTCGGTGGAGAGGTTGATCTCGGTGTCACCCAGGTTGTAGGCGATGGCAACCGGACCAATGGTGGTTGGCAGGTGCCATGCCTCGTTGCCATCGCAACGCTCAGCGGCAGCCTCAACCTCGCCCTCGTCTTCCTTCAGAGCGGAGTCAGAACCAGCGAAGTCAGCCTGGCCGTTGGTGAAGGCCTCAACGCCGGCGCCGGAACCGGAAGCGTTGTAGGAGAGGGAAGCGTCTGGGTAATCCTCGGAGAACGCAGTCTGGAAGTAGGACATTGCGTTCTGCTGGGAGGATGCGCCGTCGCCGACGAGCTCGCCGGAGACGTCCTCGCCGCCAGCGGAGTCGGAGGAGGAGCCAGACTCCTCAGAGCAAGCTACGAGAGCGGTGGAGGTTGCGGCTACGATGCCGAAGATTGCGGCAGTGCGCTTGAAGTTGCGAATCACGGGAAAACCCTTTCCGGTGCAGATCAGAGATTGATTGTCCGAGGAAACCGCATCTCCTGGAGAGATATTTCCTGCATCCCGCTCCGCCTTCTGGGGCGAGATGCAGGCGCACAGGTGCGGTTAACTCACAGGGTGTAAAGCTATCCGCAGGATCTGACCAAAAGGGTGCCAAGAGGTAAACACTGGGTGAACAAACGTCCTGCGCCCCATGACGTTAGTCACACACGCCCCATACGACGTGCTCTTCATCAACCTCAAAGCCTAGGCGCTCGTACGCCTTTAGCGCCGGATCATTATCCGCTTCTACATAAAGAATTACCCGCTTAGCTCCCTTTTCCACCATGCGGCGCAGGCCAACCTGCAGCAGCGGACCGCCCAACTTCTTGCCGCGGTAACCTTCCGCCAAGCCCACCACGTAGACCTCACCGAAGGCCGGAGTTTCCTCCGCATGCCACTTGGTCCAGTGGAAGCCGGCCAGTGCCGGCTCATCTGCCGTATCCCACAGGAAAAGCAGGTCTGCGGGGTCGAACCAGTCCGCCTCCATGCCGCGATGCAGGCGAACGAGATCCCAGCCGCCTTGTTCGGGATGCCAGGAAAAGGCCTCGTTATTGACCTTGAGCCACTGCTCTTCCACAAGGTCCTTGCCCCACTTATCCACCGCCTCGGTGTAATTCAAGGCGGTCAGTGGCAAACCTTCGGGGCGGGCGACCGCTGCGAGCTCTTCTCCCCCGATCCCCATGACCACCAGCTTGCGGGTGACCTGCAGGTCGCGGGAGTGCGCCAGCGCCTGTGCCGCCGGTAGGTTCCCGTGGGCCCAAGCGTGGAGGTTGGGGGTCTTAGCGGCGGCGTCGTAAAGCGCGGCACCATAGCCCTGCCCGCGGTAATCGGGGACAATGAATAGCTCGGCGGTAGAGCCCTCCAGACCGGCTACGCCGCACGGTTCCTCCCCTACCCAGGCCACCAGGTGGCGGTGCTCCAGGCGGGAATCGCTAAGACCGTTGAGGAATTGCTCCGACAGCGGCGCCATCCCATCCTGGCGTTCAGCCTGCTCAGCCAGTGCTTCTACGCGGCGAGCCAGCTCCGGGTCGTCCGGCAGGTTTTCTTCCGTAATCTTAAAGGCATTGCTAGTCATAGGGCCCAGAATACGTAGGGTAAGAATGAAAGGGTGAGTGTTCTAAAGATTGACCGGCGCATCGTGCACGTCCTCCTCGTGGTGTGTGTGCTCCTTGCGGTCTGGGTGGCGGATGCCTGCGTGGCTATGCACACGGAACACAAGGTGGCGCAAGCCGTGAAAGCCAATTCGCGGCTAGATAATACGCCGGATGTCTTCATCGGCGGCACCCCCTACGTGTGGGCGGCGGCCTCGAAGGAAATCCCTTATCTCGAGGTCAAGGCGCTGGATGTGGAGGTGCCCAAGCTGGGCATGGTCAATGCTTCCACCGTGCTGCGCGATATCACCGTCACCCCAGAACAGGTAATGAATGGAGATATTGAGGGCGCGCCCGTTTCCACCTACTCGCGCGGCATTTCTTTGGATGGTGTGGCGCTGGGCCGCTTGTTGGGGATTACCGATCTCTCGATTGCTAACCCAGACGATATTTCCCCCTCCGGTGGCACGTCTGCTGAAGCAGAGCTAACGGGCACCCTGCCTGGCGACGCCCACAAGTCCACCGCCAAGGTCACCCTCCGCCTGGTTGGTCCGGAGTTTCGCATGCAGGTCTATGACACGGACGATGAGCGCCTGCAAAAGGCCTTTTCCCTCAACTTCGATACCCGGCAGCTACCGCTTCCGGCCCAAGCGACCGCGGTAAAGATGCAGGGCGGCACCATTTCCTTCGAGGTACAGCGCCGCAATATTAAGGTGCAGCTGGCCCAGCTCTCCCCGCTAGAGATTGAAGGCTCGGAGCAAAAGGCCGTGGAAGAGGCGGAAAAGAAGGCCGCCGATACCAAGCACCGGGTCGGCCCCGCGCCGCAGACTAGCGCAGACGAATAAAGTCCCGGAGAACTTCCTTCATCGTGCGCTGATGGGCTTCCCGCCTATCCTGCGGGGCGAATACCTCGATGGCATCCTTCACGGAGGCCAAGGTAACAGCGTCAAAGCGCCCCTCCGATTCTCCATCGGCTTGGAAGCGCTGCGGTTCGCGGCAGACTAGCTCTACCCGCATGGCGTCGTCGAAGGTCACCGTCTTTTCTTTGGTGAGCTTATTGAGCCATCCGCGCTTATCGGCACCGAAGAGGTGCAGCAGGCCGACGACGCCGCCGAGCCCGCTAAACTCCTCCAGCCCAAAGAGGGCAAGGCCCTCATCAAAGGAGTTGCGCGGATTTGTCACCACCGGCAGCGGGCCCAAGAATGTCCACGGATTGGTATTTGAGGTAAACATCAGCGGCACATCATTCTTGTGCAGCCGCTCGCCATCATTGGACTCGGCTGTCACCGCAATATGCGGTGGGTTCTTCCGCGCGCGGCTCCATGCCCGGATAGCAACGTTGAGGTAGCGCAGCGGGGTGGCGGCAAAACCTTGCTCGCGGGCACGATCCACGCGGGCCAGGACATCCGCGTCCAAACCGAAGCCAGCATTGACGGCAAACCACCGCTCGTTCCACGTTCCTAGGTAGATGGTGCGGCGCAGATCCCGGTCGAGCATGCGCGCCAGCACATGGGTAGCCTCCACCGGGGTGTTGGGAAATCCTAGGGCGCGCACAAAAACATTGGCGGAACCGGTAGGAATTACGGCCAGCGCCGGGATGGACTGCGGATCGGGGCGCTGCTCATCCGCCGGACCGAGGAGCCCGTTGACTACCTCGTTGACGGTTCCGTCCCCGCCCACGGCAATGATGACGTCATAGTCATCCCTCGTCATTCCCCTGACCATCTCTTCTGCATGGCCAGGGTAATGCGTAAATTTCACTTTGAGGTGCAGGCCCTCTACCGCTTGTAGGCAGGGAACGATTTGGCGGAAGAGGGCGTTGGTTTGTGAGGTCGAGTTGGGATTCGAGATCATCAATGCATGCACGAGGCCCAAGTCTAGTAGTTAAAAAGGCGGGTGCACGACTAGGCTGGACGCCCATGAGCGAAAATAATAATGAAACCACCCCTGAAAACATCGAAACCACCGCGGCTTCCCACCCGGAGAATGATCCTGGAAAACTCAATGGCAACGATGCCGTGAACCAGGCTGCCGAGCAGTGGAAGGACGCCGCTAGCCGCAATATCCCCGCTCTCGAGCTGGGCGATATCCCGGTACCGGACGATACCGCGAACCTGCGCCAGGGCCCGTCGCTGCACGACGGCCTGCTGGGACTTCTCCCCCTTGTTGGCGTCTGGCAGGGCGAGGGCCAGGCCCACGATACGAAGGGTCAGGAGTACACCTTTGGCCAGCAGCTGGTCATCGCTCACGATGGCGAAAACTACCTGACCTTTAGCTCTCGTACTTGGAAGAT
Source organism: Corynebacterium sp. ACRPO (assembly GCF_022347205.1). Classification (GTDB taxonomy): domain Bacteria; phylum Actinomycetota; class Actinomycetes; order Mycobacteriales; family Mycobacteriaceae; genus Corynebacterium. The sequence goes on from NZ_JAKRNE010000004.1 coordinate 17,916, forward strand.
CGATACCGAAGGCAAGCCGGAAGGCCCGTCTGTGCGCGAGACCGGCTTCTGGCGTATCTCGGAAAAGGATGAAATCGAGGTCACCTACACCTCTTCTACCGGCATCGTGGAAATCTTCTACGGCGAACCCTTCAATGACCGCGCATGGCAGCTGGAATCCGCCTCCACCATGGTCACGGAAACCGGTCCGAAGAACTTGGGCCCAGGCAAGCGCATGTACGGCCTCATGCCCAATAACAATCTGGGCTGGGTAGACGAGCGCATGGTGGATGGCGAGATGCGCCCCTACATGTCCGCGGAGCTCACCCGCATCGCTGGCTAAGCTCCAAGCGCTGCATCAATAAGGTCTCGGATGACGTCCACGTTGTCCGGGGCCTTTAATTTTTTGTCATTGAGCCTTGTAACGCGCGCGGCAACGCGCACCGAGGACACCAACCACACCGAGTCCGCTTTTTCCAGATACTCCACGGTCAGCGGCTTGGCCTTGCAGCGATAGCCTTTCTCTTTGGCGTGCGCGAAGAGCGCCGCTTGCGTGGTGCCGGGCAGGATGCCGCGGCCGGCGGCGGTGCGCAGTTTCTCGCCCTTGACAGCCACCACGGTAGAGGTGGCGCCTTCAAGAATTTCTCCGGTGTCCGGGTCGGTGAGGATGAGATCCTCAAAGCCCTTCTCCCGGGCCATGCGCAGCATCGCCATGGTGGCCGCGTAATTGAGCGTCTTGGCGGGCAATTCCTCCGCCACGTGCCACAGGCGGGGGCTTGTCATGACGGCGACGCCGTGGGCGCGCTGCTCTAGCACCTTGTCCTCAATCGGCTGCACAACAACCCACGCGCTCGGCCGCCCCGTAGAGGCGCGCCCGCGGGTATAGGTCCACGTGCATTTAGCATCGCCTTGCTCGTCCCCGCAGAAGTCCGCGATGGCGAGCCGGGTGGCTTCTTCCCACTTGTCCATGGGCGGCTCTGGCAGGTTCATCGTGCGGGCTGAATCGCAGAAGCGCTGCGCGTGGCGCTGCAGGTTAGCGGCTTTGCCTCCGCGCACGAGCAGGGATTCAAAGATGCCATCGCCGCGGGTGACCGCGGCATCATCTGCGTAGACAAGAGGCAGCGCGGGCATGTGCCTGCGTACCGACCCTCCAAAGGGCTCCACAACGTAGATGACCGGCTCTTTTCGCGGCGAAAACTTCATACTTTTGATTATGCCCTACCATCGGTAGTTGTGAGTTATTCTTCGCCTCTTCTGCAGCGCGCCGGTGCCGCGGAGCACCAGGACGCGACCGTACTCGATGCCCAGGGCGTGGCCTGGCACTATGGCAATCCGCTGGGCGAGCAAAGGGCCGCCGATGGCGGCACCATCGTCATTGACCGCTCCCAGCGCCGCGTCATTCGCGTGAGCGGCAAGGACGCCGCCGAGTTTCTGAATAATCTGCTTTCACAGAAGCTTGACGACGCCCCCGTGGGTTTCACCGCCGGCGCTCTCGACCTGGACATCCAAGGCCATATCCTCCACCACATGGATATCGTGCGGACCGACGATGCCTTTCTTATCGACGTCCCTGCGGCGCAATTCGACTCCCTCTTTAAGTTCCTCACCATGATGGTCTTTTGGTCCGAGGTCACCGTAGAGGAAGCCGATATCGCCATACTCACTCTTCTGGGTGAGGCCGATGTTTCGCTTCCACCCATGGTGGAGTTTTCCCGCCAGGTCCAGTGGCCGGGAATCAAGCGCGTTGACCTTGGCATTCCGCGCGAATCCTTGGTCGAGGCAGCGAAGCACTTGGAGGAATCCGGTGCACGGCTAGCGGGGCTCATGGCGTTTACCGCCGAGCGCGTCCGCGCCCGCGAGCCGGAGCTGGCGGCGGATCTGGATAATAAGTCCATCCCCCACGAGGTACCGCAGTGGATCAGCCGCAGCGCCGCCAATCCGGCCCACGTTCACCTCAGTAAGGGCTGCTACCGCGGCCAGGAAACGGTGGCGCGCGTAGAAAATCTGGGCCGCTCTCCTCGCCTATTGGTGCAGCTGCACCTCGACGGCTCCGCGCCGCAACGTCCAAATGTGGGCGATGACATTACTTTCAATGGACGTAAGGTAGGCCGCATCGGCACGATTGTGGATGACTGCGATTTCGGCCCCATCGCCCTAGGCCTAGTGAAGCGCTCTGCGCTGGACGTCGGCGCCCTAGAAGTGGGCGATACCGCGGTGTCTATCGATCCTTCCTCCATCCCCGAGGATGAGGGCCCCAAGGCTGGGCGCGAGGCAGTAAACCGGCTGCGCGGGCGCTAAATCTCCCACTAGCTAGGGGGCGGTGCGGAATTTTTTCGTCACACAGGCTATTGTGTCTTACAGGAAGATACTCAATAGACAAGTCGATGGGGCGCCCAAGAATCCCTGGCGCGCCCTACTAACCCAAGGGGGTCATGCACATGGGACGCGGACGCGCAAAGGCAAAGCAGACCAAAGTTGCACGCCAGCTCAAGTACAACTCACCCGAGATGGATATCGAGTCCCTGCAACGGGAACTCGCCGCACAGCAAGAGGGTGACTCCCGCGATTATGAAGAGGACGACCCATACGCCGACTACGTCGACGAATGGGATGATGCCGACCGCGACGAACGCTAATCTTCCGCTCGCCGCCGGATAGCTCAAGGGCCCTAGGAAATCTCCTAGGGCCCTTCCTCATACCCTCCCCTGGCAGGGCGGCAGGCCCCGCTAGAAGTTGGGGTGCTCGCCGTGCATGACCACGCGCGGCTCCTCGCCGGAAGCGGAGCGGACGGTGCCCAGCTCCCACGCATCGATGTGGCGTGCGGTAAGCATTGCCAGGGCACGGTCACGGTCTTCAGGATTGACTACGGCAATCATGCCGACCCCCATGTTGAAGGTCTTCTCCATTTCCGCCAGCTCCACCTTGCCCACCGAGGAGATGAGCTTGAAGATCTGGCCCGGGGTCCAGGTGGCGCGGTTAATATCGGCCGCTAGGCCTTCTGGAATGACGCGCTCGAGGTTGCCAGCCAGTCCACCACCGGTGACATGGCAGAAGGTGGATACGGAGCACTCGCTAGCCAAAGCCAGGCAGTCCTTGGCGTAAATGCGAGTGGGCTCCAGCAGCTCCTCGCCGAGGGGGCGGCCAAGCTCTTCCACGTGGCCGTCGAGTGGCATGCCAGCCTGCTCCAGCAGGACGTGGCGGGCCAGGGAGTAGCCATTGGAGTGTAGGCCGGAAGAGCCCATGGCGATGAGTACGTCGCCATCACGGACCTTGTCTGGGCCGAGTACGCCATCGGCCTCAACGACGCCGACCGCGGTGGCGGAGACATCGTATTCGTTTTCTTCCATCATGCCGGGGTGCTCGGCGGTCTCGCCGCCCAGCAGCGCGGCGCCGGCCTGCACGCAGCCCTCGGCGATGCCCTTGACTACCTCGGCTACCTTTTCCGGCACGACCTTGCCCACGGCAATGTAGTCCTGCAGGAAGAGTGGCTCCGCGCCACAGACAACGAGGTCGTCCACGCACATGGCGACGAGGTCGATGCCGATGGTGTCGTGCTTGTCCATGGCCTGGGCCACGGCCAGCTTGGTGCCGACGCCGTCGGAACCGGCGGCCAAGATGGGCTCCTTGTAATCGCCGAGCTTGAACAGGCCGGCAAAGCCGCCAAGACCGCCCAGAACCTCAGGGCGGGTGGCACGCTTAGCGTGCGGGGCGAAAAGTTCCACGGCACGGTCGCCCTCTTCGATGCTGACGCCGGCTGCTGCGTAAGTATTGTCACTCATGGTTTCAGGTGTCCTTTGTTATTCGGTGCCGAGCAGGGTGCGCACGGCGTCTGCATTGGAGTTTCCGGCGGGTAGGCCAAGTGGGTACTCGCCCGAGAAGCAGGCGGTACACAGCTCGGAACGGGGCTGTTCGGTGGCGGCCACCATCTCCTCGATGGAGACAAAGCCCAAGGAATCGGCGCCGATGGTGTCACAGATAGTGGCGCAGACGGTTTCCGGATCGTCGGAGGGGCTGGCGTTAGCGATCAGCTCGCCCGGAGAGGCGAAGTCGATGCCGTAGAAACACGGCCACTTCACTGGCGGGGAGGCGATGCGCACGTGCACCTCGGCGGCGCCGGCCTCGCGCAGCATGCGGATGAGCGCGCGCTGGGTATTGCCGCGGACGATGGAATCATCCACCACGACGAGCTTCTTGCCGTTAATGACTTCACGCAGCGGGTTGAGCTTCAAGCGGATGCCCAGCTGGCGCAGGGTCTGGGTGGGCTGGATGAAGGTGCGGCCCACATAAGCGTTTTTGACCAAGCCGTGGGCGAAGGTGATGCCGGATTCGCGGGCATAGCCCACAGCGGCCGGGTTGCCGGATTCAGGAACCGGGATGACCAGGTCCGCGCCCTCGGCCGGGTATTCGCGGGCCAAGCGGCGGCCAATGTCCACGCGGGAGGCGTTGACGGAGCGGCCCTTGATATCGCTATCCGGGCGGGCCAAGTAGACGTACTCGAAGACACAGCCGTGGCGCTTTGCCGGCGCGAAGTTAACGGAACGGATGCCGGCCTCATCGATGGCGACGAGCTCGCCGGGCTCAATCTCGCGAATGAACTGGGCGCCGCAGATATCGAGCGCACAGGTCTCGGAGGCCACCACCCAGCCTTTGGCCAAGCGGCCGAGGACCAGCGGGCGCACGCCGTGCGGGTCGCGCGCGGCGTACATGGTGTGACCATCGGTAAAGGTCAGGCAGAATGCGCCCTTCACGCGCGGGAGCAAGTCACGGGCGGAGTCGAAGACGGAGGTGTCTTCATCCACGCCGTCGGCAAGCAGCATAGACAAGCACATGGAGTCAGATACGGACTCCTCATGGGGCTTAATCAAGCCGCGCTGCACGGCCTCCTCGCGCAGCTCTAGGTAGTTGACCAGGTTGCCGTTGTGTCCAAGGGCGATGTCTACCCCGGTGGAGGAGGTAGAAAACATCGGCTGGACATTGGACCATTCCTTGCCGCCGGCGGTGGAATAGCGCGTGTGGCCCACCGCCACGTTTCCTTGGAGGGCGGACAGGGTGGACTCATCAAAGATATTGGCCACGAGGCCCATGTCCTTGAAGACGACGATGCGGTCATCATCGCCTACCGCAATGCCGGCAGCCTCCTGGCCACGGTGCTGCAGGGCGAAGAGACCAAAGTAGGTCAGCTTGGAGACTTCCTCCCCGGGAGCCCAAACGCCATAGACGCCGCACTCTTCGCGGGGCTCCTGCTCATTCTGATCGTCAAGATTGGTGATACTAGGAGTATGTACTTCTACCACGGCGTTTATATTAGCCTGTCGCGCCGCCGGAAACTAACGGAATAAGCGGCAACCACTGCGCAATTTCGCCTGCGCGGGAGCCGGAAGCATCGACGCGACCAGTGTTTACGGCCTCTTCCCAGTCCGCCAATCCGGTGGCAAGGCGCAGCCAGGTTTCCGGGTCGGTCTCCACCACATTGGGTGGGGTGCCGCGGGTATGGCGGGGTCCTTCAATGCACTGCACCGCAACAAATGGGGGTACGCGCAGCTCCACGGAATGGCCCGGCGCGTCGGCCTCGAGGGTGCGGGCGGTGCGACGTACGGCGTCGGCAAGCAGGGCCCTACCAGGCTTATCGTGCTCCGCCGGGGCGGCAATCCAGTCTTTGATGGCCATAACGGCCGCGCGGGTGGCTGCGGGATCGACGGGCTTTTTCATAGCTACATCATAGCTACTGTTATCTTGTTGTTTATGTCACCTACGCCTTCCGTTGCGGAAAATCAGAAATCGCCGGCGCTGACGCTGCGCTTTATGGCATCGCCAACCGACGTCACCATGGCCGGCGCCCCCGGCATCAGCGGCGGACGCGTCTTGGAATGGATTGATAAGGCCGCCTATGCCTGCGCCGTGCAGTGGTCCGGCCAATACTGCGTGACCGCATACGTGGGCCATATCCACTTCACCCGGCCGATCCCTTCCGGGCACATCGTGGAGGTGCGCTCGCGCATCGCTATGACCGGGCGTTCCTCCATGCACATCGTCAACGAGGTGCTCTCTGCCGACCCGCGCGAAGGCATTTTTACCCGCGCCTGCGATTGCCTGGTCATCTTCGTAGCCAAGGACCCGGCCACCGGTAAGTCCACCCCGGTGCCGGCCTTTGGCCCCGAGACCGATGAGCAGTGCCGCGTGGAAGAGGCCGCCAAGTCCCGCATCGAGCTGCGCAAGGCCATCGAGGAAGAGATGGAAAAGCAAACCTACAACGGGCCTTCCGATGCCCCGCGCATGGTCAACCGCTTCCTGGCCAAGCCCACCGACGTCAACTGGGGCGGCAAGGTCCACGGCGGCACCGCCATGCAGTGGATCGATGAGGCCGGCGCAGCCTGCACCATGGAGTGGTCCGCGGAGCGCACCGTTGCCGTCTACGCCGGTGGCATCCGCTTCTACAGGCCTATTTCCATCGGTGATCTCATCGAGGTCGACGCTCGCATGATGCGCACCGATACCCGCTCCATGCAGATGTCCATCCACGTCCGCTCCGGCAATCCCCGCGGTGGCCGCGATAACCTGCAGACCGCCATTCATGCCACCGTGGCCTATATCGCCCTGGACCACGATGGCCAGCCGCAGGTAGCCCGCCCCTTCCACCCGCATACCGAGGAAGACAAGCGCCTGGCCGAGCACGCCACCCTCCTGCGCGGACTGCGCGCCAAGTACTCGCCGAAGCCGCTAGTGGTGGCGCCGTCGAATCAGCACATCGACTAGCCGCTCTCCCCTCGTTTCGGTGTTAGCAAGTCCATAGTGACAGCGGGCTCCACGCCTTTCTGCGTTAGATGGACGTATATGCGGCCGACGATTCCCGCCGCCCGCTTTCGCCTCCCACACACAGAAACGAGGGACTATGCACACCTCCACAATGCGTCGCTCGGCCCGCGCCGGCCTTGCTCTAGTCGCTTCCGCTTGCCTTTTGGCTTCCTGCCAGAATCCGGATAGCCACCCCGAGGAGCAAACCTCGGCCGCGGCACCCGAGTCCTCCGCGCCACACAGCGCGACCAGCGCCGCACCCGCAGAGACCACCGAGGCCTCCGCAGCGGAAAACGAGGGCCCACACGCCACTGCCGAGGGCCACGTGGTGGTCCTTTCCACCGGCGGCACCATTGCCAGCACGCACGATAAAACTGGTGCGGTGGTTCCCACCGTTACCGGCTCCAAGCTGGTGGAGCCCCTCTCCGGCACCTTTGACAAGGACAAGCTCACGCTAGAGGTCAAAGACATTGCCAAGTTGGATTCTTCCGCGATGACCTTGGACGATACCGATACCATCATCGAGGCCGTAAATAAGGAGCTACAGCGCGATGATGTCGATGGCGTAGTGGTCACCCACGGCACCGATTCCATGGAAGAGACCGCCATCGCCGTCGATACCTTCCAAGACAGCGATAAGCCGGTAGCCCTTACCGGAGCGATGCGCCCCTTTGATGACCCGGATCCGGATGGTCCGGACAACTTGGCGCTCGCGGTCAAGACCGTAACCGACCCTTCCAACAAGGGCCGCGGTACCTTCATTGCCTTTGCGGACCACGTCATCCCCGCCCGCGGCGCTTTTAAGTCCGATACGACCAAGGCCGATGGCTTTGCCAATAACAATGGCAAGAAGCAGCCTAAGCGCCCAAAGGCTCTGAAACATCAGCCGCTGGGAAATACCCGCGTCGATATCATCGCCGCCTACCCCGGCGCGCCGGCTGACCTTATCCAGCGCTCCTTGGACAGCGGCGCCGAAGGCATCGTGATTGAGGGAATGGGCGCCGGCAATATCGGCGACGAGCTAGCCCAAGCCGCTAAGGCCGCGGCCAAGAAGGTTCCGGTTGTGCTCACCACCCGCGTGGATCACGGCCCGGTGGAAGGCATCTACGGCGGGGCCGGTGGCGGTGCCACGCTTGCCGACGCCGGCGTCATCTCCTCCGGCACCTTGCGCGCTCCCCAAGCCCGCATGCTGCTAGCCGCCGCGATCACCACCGATACCGATCCCGCGGAGCTCTTCCCCGCTACCGACTAAGCAGCCCCCTGAACCACGACCACCCACACCGCCACGAGGTGCACCACCGCCGCTGCGATGGTCGCGGTGTGGAAGTGCTCGTGATAGCCGTAGTAACGCGCATTGCGCCCCGGCCACTTAAAGCCATAGACCAGCGCGCCGAGCGAATAAACCACGCCGCCGGCGAAGAGCAGCCAGACCACGGCGGCCCCTGCCTGCGTCCACAGCGTGGGCAAGAGCGGCAGCACCAGCCAGCCCAGCGCTAGGTAGACCACCACGTCTAACCAGCGCGGATGACTAATCCACACCAGGTTCAAAATCGCGCCGAGACTCGCCCCCGCCCAGGCAACGCCTAGCATCCATGCCGCCTGCACCGGCGATAGCACGATGAGGCACAGCGGCGTGTAGGTCGCGGCGATAAATACCGAAATGGTCGCGTGATCCGCCCGCCGCCACCACTGCACCGCACGCGCGCTCGCCCATGGGTAGCGGTGGTAGAGCGCCGAAACACCAAAGAGACCCACCAGCCCCACTCCGTACACGGTCACACCTAGCCCCTGCCACCACTGCAGTGTCATCCACGCATAGGTAATGAGCACAGTAGAGGCAATTACCGACAACAGCGCCGCAATTGCATGCCCCCAGCCACGGCTTAGCGGCCTGGGCCCGCGGTCGGCCATCCAATAAGTGCGCTGGACAAGGCCCGGCCCCGGTGCGCCATTCGCATGGATCTGTGCCACGGCGGTACTTCCCTTCCACTGACCTGAAACGGATAACTTACGATACCGTAAGTGTACGGGCACAGGCAGAAGCCTTCAAGGACCTCATTTCGAAACGCTCGACGCATGCTGCGGTTGCAGCGGCGGCTTAAAGGAACAAAACAAGAAAAGCCCAGCCGAAGCTGGGCTTAACTTGTGTCCGCGTCGTTGTGCGACGGGGGTGCGGGCGGCTTACTCCACTACGGAGTTAGCGCCCACAGCATGGTCGAAGAGGTCCGGCAGGGTGGCGGACCAGGCGGCGACCAGCTGGGAGATGGCGACGGACTCGCCGCCGAGGGTGAGGGCGCCGGTTTCGGTGGTCTCACCAACGATGGCGGCTGGGATTCCCAGCTCGCCGGCGCGGGCGAGGACCTGATCGGCGCGGTCGGCGGTGGTGGCCACGAGCACGCGGGAGGCGGACTCGGAGAAGGCAGCGACAAACTCGTCCTCGTGGACCGCGGTGAGGTCCAGGTTGAGGCCGAGGCCAGCGCCGTCGGCAGTCGCACCGGCGCGCTTAGCCATTTCAAAGGCGGTGACGGCAAGGCCACCCTCGGAGATATCGTGTGCCGCGGTGAGCAGCTCATTGCCGTGGAAGAACTCGGCCAGGCGCTTCTCGTTGGCCATGTCCACCTGCGGCGGCAGGCCATTGAGGGAGGAAGCATCGGAGGTATCGGCGCTGACCTGCTGCCAGATGGAGCCGCCGAACTCGTCCTTGGTCTCACCCAGGGCAATGAGAACTTCCTTCTCGCCCACGGTGCCCAGCTCGTTGCCGATGGCCTTGTGTACGTCATCGATAACGCCCAGCACGCCCACCACAGGGGTGGGCAGGATCGGTTCTTCGCCGGTCTGGTTGTAGAAGGAAACGTTGCCGCCGGAGACGGGGATGGAAAGCTCCACTGCGGCGTCGGCAAGCCCATGCACAGACTCGCGGAACTGCCACATCACGTCGGGGTTCTCTGGGGAGCCGTAGTTCAAGCAGTTGGTGATAGCGACGGGCTTGGCGCCGGTGACGGCGACGTTGCGGTAGGCCTCCGCCAGCGCGAGGCGGGCGCCCATGTTCGGATCCAGCTTGGTGTAGCGGCCGGACGCATCGGCGGAAACGGCCACGCCGCGGCCGGTCTCCTCATCGATGCGCAGCACGCCGGCGTCCGCGTGGTGGGACTGGACGGTATTGCCGCGCACGTAGCGGTCATACTGGTTCATGATGAAATCGCGCGAGCACAGCGCCGGGGAGGACACGAGCTTCTGCAGGGACTCGACCAGGCCGCGCTTGTCGGTGCCCTGGTACTTCTGCAGCTCGTCCTGCCACTCCGGGCGGGCATACGGGCGGTCATACTCCGGAGCCTCGTCCGCAATGGTGCCGGCCGGGGCATCCACGACGACCTCGCCCTGGTGGCGGATGACCAGGTGGTTACCCTCGGTGACCTCGCCAATCTCAGCACAGGTGACGTCCCAGTGCTCGCAGATTTCGCGGAACTTCGCCACGTTCTCCGGAGCCACAACGGCGCACATGCGCTCCTGGGACTCGGAGGCGAGGATCTCAGCCGCGGTCATATTCTGCGCGCGCAGCGGCACGTTATCGAGGTTGACCTCCATGCCGCCATCGCCGGAGGCAGCCAGCTCGGAGGTAGCGCAGGCCAGACCCGCGCCGCCCAAGTCCTGAATGCCTACGACCACGCCGGCGTGGTAGAGGTCCAGGCAGCACTCGATAAGCACCTTCTCCGCGAAGGGGTCGCCCACCTGCACGGCCGGCAGCTTGCGTTCGGCGCCGTCCTCGAAGGTATCGGAGGCCAGCACGGACACGCCGCCGATGCCGTCCAAGCCGGTGCGGGAGCCAAAGAGCATGACCTTATTGCCCTTGCCAGATGCAAAGGCCAGCTTCAGGTCATCGACCTTGAGGGTACCCACGCACAGCGCATTGACCAGCGGGTTACCGGCATAGGTCTCATCAAAGACGGTTTCGCCTCCAATATTGGGCAGGCCCAGGGAGTTGCCGTAGCCACCCACGCCGGAGACCACGCCGGGAAGGACGCGCTTGGTATCGGGGGCGTCGGCAGGCCCAAAGCGCAGCTGGTCCATCACAGCAATAGGGCGAGCGCCCATGGCCATAATGTCGCGGACGATGCCGCCCACGCCAGTGGCCGCACCCTGGTAAGGCTCCACGTAGGAGGGGTGGTTGTGGGACTCCACGCGGAAGGTCACCGCGTTGCCGTCTCCGATGTCCACGACGCCAGCGTTCTCACCAATGCCGGCGAGGATCTTCTCGCCCATCTCCTCGGTCATGGTCTCACCAAAGTAACGCAGGTGTGTCTTGGAAGACTTATAAGAGCAGTGCTCGGACCACATGACGGAGTACATGGTCAGCTCCGCATCGGTGGGGCGGCGGCCCAGGATGTCATGAATGCGCTGGTACTCGTCATCCTTCAGGCCGAGTTCCGCGTAGGGCTGCTGCTCGTCCGGGGTGGACTGTGCCTTTTCTACGGTGTCATTATGAACGGTCATGAAAATGGCCTCCTTAAACCGCCGGCGCCTGGGCGACGGCCTTGATGGCGGATACGAAAAGTCCCAGTCCGTCGGTGGATGGGCCGGTTAGCGTGTCAATGGCGTGCTCGGGGTGCGGCATGAGGCCCACAATGCGGCCGGACTCATCGCTCACACCGGCAATGCCGTTGACGGAACCGTTGTAATTATCGGTATAGCGGAAGACCACGCGGCCCTCGCCCTCGATGCGGGCGATATCATCATCGCCGGCCTGGAAGCGGCCTTCGCCGTGCTTGGCCGGCACCAGGATCTTCTGGCCCTGCTCAAACTCGCTGGTCCACGCGGTGGTGGAATTGGCCACCTCAAGGTAGGTATCGGTGCAGTGGAAGTGCAGGCCCTTATTGCGGGTCAGCGCGCCTGGCAGCAGGCCCGCCTCAGTAAGGATCTGGAAGCCATTGCAGATGCCGAGCACCGGCATGCCCTGCTTCGCACGATCAATAACGGACTGCATCACCGGCGCGAGCGCGGAAATAGCGCCCGAACGCAGGTAGTCACCATAAGAAAAACCGCCCGGCACTACTACCGCATCCACGCCGTGCAGATCGGTATCTGCGTGCCAGAGGCTTTTCACCTCTGCGCCGGCGGTGCGGGCAGCGCGAGCGGCATCTACATCATCCAGGGTTCCGGGGAAAGTGATTACTCCGATTGTGGCGGTCACTTACTTGACCTCCAGCCCAACAACCTCGTAGTCCTCGATGACGGTATTGGCCAGCAGCGTGGCGGCTACCTTCTCCAAGTCCTCTGCGGTGACGGAGTCATCGACCTCGAGCTCGAAGCGCTTTCCCTGGCGCACATCGCTGACACCGGATACACCGATGCGACCCAGCGCGCGGACGACGGCTTGGCCCTGCGGATCCAGAATCTCCGCCTTGGGCATGACATTGACAACTACACGAGCCATGAAATATTTGCCTTACTGTATGGGGCTTTGGTCTGCGCGGCTTAGTTTAGTTGGCACCCCCGCCTTTTACCTAGACTCACCCCCGCAGTGTGGGTTTCACCCCGGTCGAGCAAACTCTACGTGAACCCCAAACGACGCTCTGGCAAACTTCGGCGTGCGCTCCAGCCTGGCCCGGCGCGGTGCTCTACTAATCGACGACGCACACTGTCGCTCTCTGTTTAAGGTTGAATCTATGTCTTCTCGCCGCCTCGGCGCGCTGGCACTTGCCACCGCCTTGTCCTCTGCCGCCCTTGCCGTTCCTACCGCCACGGCCGCCACCGATGGCTCCGCCGCAGTCATCTCCGAGGTCTTCGGGGGCGGCGGCAATAAGGGCGCTGCCTTCACCCATGACTTCATCGAGCTCTATAACCCCACCGATGCCCCGATTGACCTGACCGGATACACCGTGGAGTACTTCTCCGCCTCCGGCAATACCGGTGGCAAGGTGGAGCTTTCCGACACCATCGCGCCGCACGGCTACTTCCTGGTGCAGGGCGCGGCCGGCAATGGCGCGGGCGAGGCCCTGCCTGCCCCAGACGCCGAGGGCAACCTCAACATGTCCGGCTCCAAGGGCTCCGTGCAGCTTGCCGACGCCACCGGTACCCCCATCGATACCATCGGCTACGGCGCCGCTTCCCTCAAGGAAAGCACCGCCGCCGCGGGCCTGTCCAATACCAAATCCGCCTCCCGCGACGCCGAGGGCACCGATACCGATGACAACGCCGCCGACTTCACCACCGGAGCACCTACCCCGACCAACTCCGGTAACGAGGCCCCCACCCCGCAGCCCGAGGAGCTGGTCGAGCCCGAGCAGCCGGCTCCCGAGGGGGTCACCGCCATCGCCGATATCCAAGGCACCGGCGCCGAATCCCCATTCAAGGACCAGACCGTGGCCACCGAGGGCGTCGTCACCGGCGTGTGGTCCGAAGGTGGACTCAATGGCTTCACCATTCAGACCGGTGGTACTGGCAACGAGGCCACCGATGCCTCCCAGGCCATCTTCGTCTACATGGGTAACAAACCAGCCGATCAGTACCCTGCCCTTGAGGATTCCGTCGAGGTAACCGGCAAGGTCTCCGAATTCTATGGCTCCACCCAGCTCACCGCCTCCGCGGTCACGCAGCTCGATACCCCGCTGGAGAAGGTCACCCCGCTCAAGGTAGACCAGCTTCCCGATGGCAACGAGGCCCGCGAGCCCTTCGAGCACATGCTCATCCAGCCAGGCGAGCACACCGTGACCAATAACTATTCGCTCAACCAGTACGGCGAGGTGGGCCTCGCCCCGGGCAAGGAAGCCTTCCGCCAGCCTTCCGATATCTTCTCCCCCTCCACGGATCCCAACTCCGATATCCAGAAGCTCACCAAGGACAATGCCGATAAGCTGGTCACCCTGGACGATGGCCGCACCCGCGACTATCTCAAGACCGACCAGAACACCCCACTGCCTTATATCGCCCAGGATGATGCCCAGACCATCAAGTCCCTGCGCACCACCGATACCGTGTCCTTCCAGCACCCCGTCATCGTGGGCTTCTCCCACGACCAGTGGCGCTTCCAGCCCACCACCCCGGTCACCGGCAACACCGCGGGCGCAGACCTGCCCATCTCTTGGGAGGATTCCCGCGCGACCGAGCTGCACGCCATCGATGACGTCAAGGGCGAGTACACCATCGGCGCCTTCAATGTGCTGAACTACTTCACCTCCTTGGGCGAGGAATTCGGCGGCAGCGCCTACACCGACCGCGAGGGCAATAAGGTCACCGTCAATCGCGGTAAGACCCGCGGCGCCTATACCCAATCAGCACTAGAAGACCAGGAGCGCAAGATTGTCGCGGCCATCAACGGCCTCGATGCCGACGTCATCGGCCTTTCCGAAATCGAAGATGGCTACGCCGTCACCGGTGACTTTACCCAGCGCGATAAGGCCCTCAAGCACCTGACGGAAAAGCTCAACGAGGCCGCCGGTTCCGAGAAGTGGGCCTTCGTCCCCTCTCCTTCCGAGGACGCCGTACCGGACTCCCCGGATGTCATCCGCACCGCGTTCATCTACCACAAGGATGTGGTCAAGCCCGTCGGCGAATCCCGCATCTTCCAGGATGATCGCTTCACCGGCACCGCCCGCGAGCCACTCGCCCAGGAGTTCCAGCCGTTAAAGGAGGGCGAGGAATCCTTCGTTGCCGTGGCCAACCACTTCAAGTCCAAGGGCTCCGTAGCCAAGGGCGACGCCGACTCCGGCGACGGCCAGGGCAATAACCCGAACGTCCGCAACGCACAGGCCCAGGCCGTCCTCGATGCGCTGCACAAGCAGGAAGACTGGAAGGACAAGCCGCTATTCGCCCTGGGTGATTTCAATACCTACACCCACGAGACCGCGCTCGATGTCTTCCGTAACGACGGCTTCACCGTCCCCGCCGAAAAGTACGAGGCTGACCCTTCCTACCAGTTCTCCGGCCTGCTTGGCACCCTCGACCACGTGCTGGCCAATAAGGTTGCCACCGGCACGCTTGACGACGCCCAAGTGTGGAACATCAACGCCGACGAACCCGTCGCCTTCGAATACTCCCGCCGCAACTACAACATCGTGGACTTCTACGATGACTCCCCATTCCGCGCCTCCGACCACGATCCGGTCAAGGTCGGATTCACCCTCGGCGCGGACGACTCCGCCGGCCAGCCAGACGATCCTGCGGATGATCCGGCGGATAAGCCTTCCGATGAACCTTCCGATAAGCCAGAGGACAAGCCCTCAGAAAAGCCCGGTAAGCCTGGCTTCGGTTCCACCTCCAGCACTAGCTCCGTCGGTGCCGGTATCGCCGCTGCCATCGCGGCCATCGCCGGCCTTATCGCCATCCCCGGCTTCCTCGCGGTGACCGGCAACCTCCAGAAGACCATCCCGGCCCCCATCTGGGGCATGCTGCCGCAGGAGGTAAAGAACTTCATCACCGGCCTGCAGCGCTAACCGCCCGCAAACGAAGACCCCGCTCGCTTTTGGATAAATCCCAGGCGAGCGGGGTCTTAATTTTTGTGATTTCAACGCCTAACCGCGTTTTCTGCCTACAGATGCGTGTTTCTTTCCAGCATTAGACAGAGGATTTAGGCCTCAAGCTTTGGCTTAGAGCGGTCAAACGCTAGCAAGAGCAAACCGATGATGACCCACGCAGCGAGGACACTCCACGCGCGAGTTGCCCCAGCGCCGTCAAAGTAGGAAATCGAGCGGATCAAGAAACCCGTGGAGCCGATGGGCATCAGTTGTCCTAGCGTGGACCATCCCGCAGGAAGCAGCCACGGTCCAGTAGCGAGACCGGACAGAGGATTACCCACGAAGATGGTAAGAACTGCACCGATTCCAATGCCCGGTGTCCCGATTAGCGCAGCAAGGCCCGCTGTAATTGTTGATGTCGCCAATATGCCCAGAGCAATTCCTAACCACTCCTGAAAAATATTTCCATCCAGGGTCCCATAGACTCCGTGCAACATCCACACCACAAGCCCAGCACCGAGGGCAGCAATTCCGGCAAGAGCAAAAAGCTTCATCCACTTGTGCCCGCGCAGCAGGAAGGCAGACAGTACAGCGGAGACAATGCCACCAAAGGCAAGGGGCAGCCCAAGCATTGAAATGCCACTTGCCTGCGGATCATCCTCGGTCAAGGGGGCAAGATCTTCAGTTTTTACCTGGGCGCCGGTGGCTTCTAGCTTCTTTGCCATGCCGTCGAGCATCTGCACATACGGACTGCCATTGCCGGAAGCCTCATAAACAGTAGCTTCACCCTTGCCAATGACTACCGCACCCACAGCCTCTCGGTTCTGCACCATCTCTTTGGCTCTATCCGAAGAATCCACGGAAATGAGATCCGGATGCTCTTCATGTTGTTCCATCTCAGATGTGATCTTTGCTTGAACTGGTTCGGGCCCAGCGATAGCAATGGGTACTCCGGATGGACCCGACCCAAATGATGGCGCCAGAAAGGCCCAGAGCATCAGAAAAATTACAACTGGCACTCCGAAGGTAATTGCAAGCATTTGCGGAAGGGGACGCCTCGTGGTCTTGGCGGTGTCCGTTCCGGCTGTAGAAGTAGACATGAGCTTTCTCCCTATTTGGAACACTATGTTTCACTTGACTAAATGGAGCATACTGTTCCATTTACTTTTCTGTCAAGGTAGACTCACAACAATGAGGAAAGATGCATCGGACAATCGGCAAGCCATAATTCAGGCGGCAAAGACTCTTATTTCGCGCGAAGGCATAAAGGTCTCGATGCGAGCCATTGCTCGAGAAGCCCAAGTGGGAGTAGCTACAGTTACTCGCCACTACCCCGAAAAAACTGATATTTTTACCGCCATCGTCTATGACGCGCTGGAACAAGTCCGCGCACTAATAGATACCCAACTCGCCCAGTTTCCTGCTGCCCCCGTCGATACTTGGCAAACCACCATCCATGGACTGATAAACCTGCGGCTTCCAGCTATCACGCAGGAAGTAATACCCGAATTAGCAAAGATCTTCACCGAAGAAGATATGAACCATTCGGCCAGCGAGTTGGAGGATGTATATCGTCCTTTTCTCAAAGCAGCCGCCGAGCATGGTCTCTGCTCACCTCATCTGCAGCCATTCACGTTTCACCTGGGCATTATCATGCTTTCTCGGCCTCTCCCCCGCCCAGCTGATGAAAGGTTCGGTGCAGAATTGAACGACATAGTGGAGATTTTCATCGCTGGACTAAGGCGATGGGACGCTGATGAGGTTTAAAGACTTTTAGCGTTCCCGCTCCACTTCGCCGCGCATCCTTCATATCCGAGTGACGGTTGGGCGCAAACACCTGCGGCCAACTTATCCGGTTTTCCGGCTTTTGTCGTCAGGTGCTTCTCAACTCTCGTCCCAGGTCATCGAGACCTGCGACGCTACCGGAAGCAGAAGGTTCGCCGCCTACTTTGGCAAGAAGGTGCCATAATCGGCAGGGGTCGCACCAGCGTTAATAGCCCGGTCGGCAGCTTTGACGAAGTCATGGATCACCTTGCGGTCATCTAGGTTTCGGCCGGACACGGACAGGCGGACGGTATTGCCGCGCTGCGCGGAACGTTCTGCCGCGCGGATGATGTTCTTGCGCCACCACTTAGCGGAACCAAAGCCCTCGCCAAAGGACAAGTTACGGGCCTGGTGGAATTTGCCGGAATTGATCTGCAAAACACCGCGGGTAGAGGCTGCCACCTCAAACTTAAACTGTGGCAAGACCTGCAAGGTGCCGGGAGACATGCGCCAGCGCGGTGGGGCGAAGATTGTGGGTTCGAAGCCGATCTTGGCCATCTGGCGGGTAGCACCCGCGAGTCGGAGCTTTGCCTCGTGGGAGTCGAGATTCGCGAACTCTGCCCGGCGGCCTTGCACCGAGCGGTCGAAACCATTGAGGATGAGAATGCGGCCACCATCGGCTTGGTCTCGAAGCCAGCTTTTGGTGTCTTTGTCTTTGGCAAGGTGCCAGTTGCCGTCGATATGCGGGGCAATCAGCAGGGAAACAGGAATCTCCTCTCGATCAAGGATCGAGAGGAGCCGGCTAGCCTGCTTCCGCGTGTCATCAAAGATGCTGGAGATAGATACCAGAAGGTGGCCATTCATAAGAAAAATTATCGCACAGGAATTCAGGATTCGCGCGTTGGCCCCCTATCCGGGTTTTACTTCTCCAGACCGGTGGCCTTATTAATCGTCCACGCATACTCGAAGGCGTTTTGGCGCCACTTTTCATAACGTCCAGACACTCCGCCGTGGCCTGCAGCCATTTCTGTCTTGAGCAGGAATTCGCCGCCGGTAGCCGTCGCCCGCAGCTGGGCAATCCACTTGGCCGGTTCGACATAGAGCACGCGGGTGTCGTTAAGCGAGGTAATAGCCAGGATGTCCGGATAGTCCTTGGCCTCGATATTCTCGTACGGCGAATAGGACTTCATGTAGTCATAGACCTCAGGATCGTGGTACGGGTCGCCCCATTCCTCCCACTCAGGCACGGTAAGCGGCAGTTCCGGCATGAGGATAGAGGTCAGCGGATCCACGAACGGAACAACGGCCTGGATGGCGGTGAAGCGATCCGGGGCCATATTGGCGATAGCACCCATGAGCATTCCGCCAGCCGAACCGCCCTCGGCCACCATTTGGTCTGCGGTGGTCACGCCGCGGGCGATGAGATCATCAGCGACATCGATGAAGTCGGTAAAGGTGTTTTTCTTCTTGAGCATTTTGCCGTCGTCGTACCAGGTGCGACCCATCTCGCCGCCGCCGCGCACATGGGCAACCGCAAAAATCATGCCGCGGTCCATAAGAGACAGGCGGGTAACGGAGAAAGCCGGATCCACGCTGACCTCATAGGAACCGTAGCCGTAGAGCAGGGTCGGGTTCGGCTGGGTGCGGTCGAGGTCGGCGCGGTGAACAATGGATACGGGGATGTCGGTGCCGTCGGCAGCCGTGGTCCACATGCGGTAGGCCACGTAGTCATCCGGGTTATAACCGCCGGGAACCTCCTGCTCCTTAAGCAGGGTAAATTCGCCGGTATCCACGCGGTAATCAAAGAGCTGGGAGGGCTGGGTGAAAGACACGTAGCTCACGCGCAGCACCGGTGCGTCCCACTCGGGATTGCCGGATACGGACACGGTGAAGAGTTCTTCGTCGAAGTTGAGCTCTTCGAATTCGCTAAAGCCGTCGTTCACGCGCATGATGGCGGCACGGCCGATGCCGCCGCGGCGGTAGCCCACCACAATCTGATCGCGGTAGGTGTCCACGCCCTCGATGCGGGTGGTTTCCTCGTGCGGCAAGAGCGCCGGCAGGTCGCGTAGGGTGGGCAGCTCATCCTTGGCCTTGGTATAGCCGACCTCGAAATTGGGGCCATTGGCGTTGTGGGTGACAATCCAGTAATCCTCGCCCTTAACGATGGCGTGATCGACGTCGTAGTCCACACCAGATTCGCGCTCCCACAGCAGGCGGAATTCACCCTCGGGGTTGTCTTCTTCGAGGACCCACACCTCAGAAGTCACCTTGGAGCTCACACCAAGGAAGAGGTACTTATCGGAACGAGCGCTGCCGATGCCGACGTTGAAGTGCTCGTCTTCTTCCTTGAACACCTGCACGTCTTCGGACTGCGCGGTACCGACCTTGTGGCGCCAGATGGCGTCGGGGCGCCATGCCTCGTCGACGGTCGTGTAAAAGATATAGCCGTCGCCAGCCCAAGTGGCGCCGTAGAAGATGCCCTTGAGGTGGTCGTCGAGAAGCGCGCCGCTTTCCAAGTCCTTAATATAGAGCTCAAAGCGCTCGTCGCCGGCGAAGTCCACGGAATAGGCCAGGTAGCGGCCGGAATCAGAGATGGAGGCCGCGCCGAGGGCAAAGAAGTCCTTGCCCTCCGCCAGCGCGTTGGCGTCGAGGATAATCTCCTCGCCTTCCGGGGTGCCTTCCTCTGGGATGACCGGGGCAGTCCATGGGTCAGCCCCCTCCTCTACCGGGAGACGGCAAGAGTAGCCGTAGCTCTTGCCCTCCTCGGTACGGCCGTAATACCAGTAATCGCCGCGGCGAGAAGGCACAGACATATCGGTTTGCTTGATGCGGGACTTAATCTCCTGGAAGATATTTTCCGTCATCTCATCCAAGTGCGCGGTCTTCGCCTTGGTGTAATCATTTTCTGCGTTGAGGTAATCCAGGGTTTCCTGGGATTCCTTGTCGCGCAGCCACTCGTAGTTATCCAAGAACTCGCGTCCGTGGAAGGAACGGGTCACGGGGTGGACGGCGGCCACGGGGGCGGAAAGATTCTCGTTGCTCATGCCGCCCCACTGTACGCGTGGCGCCCCGTAGAGCGAGAGCTAGGCCTCGGGCGAGAGGAAGTCCGCGAAGCGCTCGCCGGAAAGCCGCTCATAGGCCTCGATGTAGCGCAGGCGGGTGGCGGAAACGACGTCGTTGGGAAGCTGGGGCGGGGTACCGTCAGCGGCTTGATCCCATCCGGAGGCGTCGGAAGTCAGCCAATTGCGCACGTATTGCTTGTCAAAGGACGGCTGGACCTCGCCCTCCACGTAAGAATCGGCCGGCCAGTAGCGGGAGGAATCTGGGGTAAGGACCTCATCGGCCAGCACGAGGGTGCCGTCTTGGTCTAGGCCGAACTCGAACTTGGTATCGGCGAGGATAATGCCCTTCTCCTCCGCGAGCGCGGCGGCCTCGGAGTAAATGCGGAGGGTGGCCGCGCGCAGCTCCTCGGCGCGCTCGGCGCCCAGCTTGTCCACCACGAAGTCGAAGGAGACATTCTCATCGTGCTCGCCCTGTTCCGCCTTGGTGGCCGGGGTGAAGATGGGTTCGGGCAGGCGGGAAGCCTCAACCAGGCCCTCCGGCAGCTCGATACCGCACACGGTGCCATTGGCCTTGTACTCCTTCAGGCCGGAACCGGTGAGGAAGCCGCGGGCCACGCACTCGAAGGGCAGCATATCCAGCTTCTTGACCACCATCGCGCGGCCAAGGCACTCGGCGGGGATGCGCTCATCATCGAGCGGGCCGGCCAGGTGGTTGGGGAAATCGATGGAGTCGAAGAAGAACTTCGAGGTTGCGGTCAGCACGCGGCCCTTGTCTGGGATGGCCGGCTCGAGGGCGTGGTCGTAGGCCGAGATGCGGTCCGAGACCACCATCAGAAGAGTGTTCTCGTCTACATCGTAAATATCGCGGACCTTGCCGGAGGCAAGATGGGTATAAGAAGAAAGCTCAGGTCGCATGACCTTCATTCTAGCGCTCAGGGGTAGCGAGTACGTTTCGATCAAATAAGCCCCGAAATCCGCACGGGATTCGGGGGCTATTTGATCGAAATGCGAAAAAGGAGGGCGCACTGCGAAAGGAAGGCGCCCAGCGAGGCTCGCTTTAGAGGATCTCGCCCGGGGTATAGGCCGCGGCCTTGGGGTGCTCGCCTACCAGCGCGTTGATGCGGTTGAGCACCTGGCTGACCTGGGACTCGGCGGCGCCGATGAAGGCGTGCTTATCGGCCAGGGCGGCCTCGAGGTCGGACTCGTCCATGGGCAGGCGGTCATCGGCGGCGAGGCGTTGGACTAGGTCCTGCTCACCGCCGTTTTCGCGCATATTAAGCGCGACGGCCACGGCGTTTTCCTTGATGACCTCGTGGGCGGTCTCGCGGCCCACGCCGGCTCGCACGGCCGCCATGAGGATGCGGGTAGTGGCCAGGAAGGGCAGGTAGCGCTCCAGTTCGCGGTCGATCATGGCCGGGAAGGCACCGAACTCGTCGAGGACGGTAAGGAAGGTTTCGAATTGGCCGTCGAGGGCAAAGAAGGCGTCGGGAAGCGCGACGCGGCGGACGACGGAGCAGAAAACATCACCCTCGTTCCACTGCTGTCCAGCGAGGTCCGCAGCCATGGTGAGGTAGCCGCGGAGGATGACCTGCAGACCGCCAACGCGCTCGCAGGAGCGGGCGTTCATCTTGTGCGGCATGGCGGAGGAGCCGACCTGGCCTTCCTTGAAGCCCTCGGTGACGGTCTCGTTGCCGGCCATCAAGCGGATGGTGGTGGCCAGGGAGGACGGGGCGGCGCCGAGCTCCACCAGGGCGGAGATGGCGTCGAAGTCGAGGGAGCGCGGGTAGACCTGGCCCACGGAATTGAAGATGCGGTGGAAGCCCAGGTAGTCCGCAATCGCGGTCTCCAGGGAGGCGAGCTTGTCCTCGGAGCCGCCCATGAGATCCAGCATGTCCTGGGAGGTGCCCATCGGGCCCTTGATGCCGCGCAGCGGGTAGCGTGCCAAGAGATCTTCGACGCGCTCGATGGCCAGCAGCATCTCATCGCCGGCCGTAGCGAAGCGCTTGCCCAAGGTGGTGGCCTGCGCGGCCACGTTGTGGGAGCGGCCGGCCATGACCAGGGACTGGTACTCGGCGGCGTGGCGGCCGATGCGGGAGACCACTGCGATGGCCTTATCGCGGATGATCTCCAGCGAGGTGTGGATCTGCAGCTGCTCCACGTTCTCGGTGAGATCGCGGCTGGTCATGCCCTTGTGAATGTGCTCGTAGCCGGCCAGCGCATTGAATTCTTCGATGCGGGCCTTCACATCGTGGCGGGTGACGCGCTCGCGCTCCGCGATGGACTCAAGGTTCACGTCCTCTACCACGGCCTCGTAGGCATCGATGGCCTTGGCGGGGATGTCTACGCCCAGATCCTTCTGGGCGCGCATGACCGCAATCCAGAGCTTGCGCTCCAAGATGATTTTATGCTCCGGGCTCCAGATATTGGATAGCTCCGCGGAGGCATAGCGGGAGGACAGGACGTTGGAAATCTTCTTCTTTTCAGCCACGTGGCTATTATTCCATGCCTGCCCCACCGCGGGGTGAAGGGTTAGAGAGAAATCTCACCGTCTTCTGCTCGCTTGCCGATGTCCCGGCGCACAAACCCACCCGCAAACTCGATGCCGTCGACAGTGGCGTAGGCGTATGCGCGGGCGTCGGCAAGCGTGGCACCCTTGCCCAGCACGCTGAGCACGCGGCCGCCCGCGGTGCGGTAGGCGCCATCGGTATGCACGGTGCCGGCGTGGAGGACGCGCTGCGGATCGTCCAGGGCGGCGCCGGTGATGGCATCGCCCTTGCGTGGGGAGGCCGGGTAGCCCTCGGCCGCCATGACGATGATGACGGCGAAGCCATCCTCCCACTCCAGTGGCGGGAGCTCGGAGAGGGTGCCGGTGGCCGTGGCGTGGAGGGCCTCAGCCAGCGGGGACTTGAGCAGGGAGAGCACTGCCTGGGTCTCTGGGTCGCCGAAGCGGCAGTTGAACTCGACGACGGCCGGGCCTTCTTCGCCCCAGGCCAGGCCGGCGTAGAGCAGACCGGAATAAGGGGTGCCGCGGCGCGCCATCTCCTTGGCCACAGGGGTGCAGACCTCGTCCACGATGCGCTGCACGCCGTCCTCCGGCAGCCACGGCAGCGGGGTGTAGGCGCCCATGCCACCGGTATTGGGGCCCTCGTCGTTGTCATAGGCACGCTTGTGATCCTGGGCTGGAAGAAGCGGGACGACGGTCTCGCCATCGACTAAGCAAAAGAGCGAGACTTCGGGGCCGTCGAGGAAGGATTCCAGCAGCACCGGGTTACCGGCCGCGAGGACGGCATCGACGTGGGCGCGGGCGGCGGCGCGGTCCGGGGTGACCACCACACCCTTGCCGCCGGCCAGGCCATCGTCTTTGACCACGAACTGCGGGCCGAAGCGGTCGAGCGCGGTCTCAATGTCGGCCTCGCCCGCACCTGGGCGCAACTGCTCCGCGCGGGCGGTCTTGACGCCGGCGGACTCCATGACGTCCTTGGCAAAAGCCTTGGATCCCTCGATCTGGGCTGCGTCCTTGCTAGGTCCGAAGACAGCGATGCCGGCCGCGCGCAGGGCATCGGCCACGCCGGCGACGAGGGGAACCTCAGGACCGATGACAACGAGGTCCGCGGCGATGCTCTGGGCGAGCTCGACCATGCGGTTAGCGTCATCTACCTGGGAGTAATCCGGGTGGACGGTAGCGAGAGTGGACATGGCCGCGCTGCCTGGCGCGGCGTGGATTTCGGTGCTCTTAGGGTCGGCGGACAGGCCCTTGACTAGGGCGTGTTCACGGCCGCCCGAACCAATTACGAGAATGCGCATGCCCACCATCATAACTAGCGGGTAGCCTGGCACACATGGCTTCTGTATTTACAAAGATCATTAATGGTGAACTACCCGCTCGCTTTGTCTACCGCGATGAGACCTGCGTGGCTTTCCTCTCCATCGAGCCGCTGCGCTACGGCCACACCCTGGTCGTGCCCATCGAGGAAGTAGATAAGTGGACTGACCTGGATCCCCAGACCTGGGCCCACCTCAACGAGGTCGCCCTGGAAATCGGCGGCGCTATCAAGACCGCGTTTGATACCCCGCGCACCGGCTACATCATCGCCGGATTCGATGTCCCGCATACCCATATCCACCTCTTCCCCACCGAGAAGATGGAAGAGTATGACTTTGCCAAGGCCTTCGACGCCGAGAACACCGACGATGCCGCGATGGATGAGGCGGCCGCCCGCATTCGCCAGCACCTCGGCTGCAACGAGGAAGGCTTTCGCGAGGAGGACTAGGGCTCAGAGGGGGCGTCGGCAAGCGCGGGCAGGCGCACCGTAAAGGTGGTGCCGCGGCCGAGCTCAGAGTCGACGCTAATGCTGCCACCGTGCTGCTCCACCAGGGAGTGGACGATGGCCAAGCCCAGGCCGGAGCCGCCCGTATCGCGGGTGCGCGAGGTATCCGCGCGGTAAAAGCGCTCAAAGATGTGTGCCGCATCTTCCTGGGACATACCCTTGCCGTCATCGCTGACATCGACTAGCACGTCATTGGCCTCGCGGCGCAGGCGCAGCGTCACGGTCGCATCCTCGCCGCCGTGACGGATACCGTTGGTCACTAGGTTGAGCAGCACCTGGTGCAGGCGGCTGGCATCGCCATTGACCACCGGGATGGACTTGGCGTCATTGGCCACCTCAATCTCGCGGCCGGGGAAGGCCGCGCGCGCGGAAGAGCCCACGGACAGGGCCAGTTCCAGTAGGTCCACCGGGCGCAGGTCTAGGCGCGTGCCTTCAGCGCGGGTGAGGGCCAGCAGGTCCTCCACCAGCAAGGACATGCGCTTGGATTCATCGTCGATCTTGGAAAAGACTAGGTCCACGTCCTTGGTGGCACCGGAGCGATAGAGCTCGGTATAGCCGCGCAGGCTGGTCAGCGGCGTGCGCAGCTCATGCGAAGCATCGCCGACGAAGCGACGCATCTGTTCCTCTTTCTCCTGCGCGCGCACGACGGAGCGCTGCAGCTGACCCAACATGATATTGAGCGCGGCAGCCAGCTGGCCCACCTCCGTGTGCAGCGGCCACTTGGGCACGCGTTTGTCTAGGTCGCCTGCCGCGATTTGCGACGCCGTCTTTTCCACCACCCGCAGCGGCCGCAACGCCCTGCGGATAAACCAGAAACCCACGGCCGCAATGGCGGCCAGGGCGATGGCGGCAATGGTCACTTGGACCATGGCTAGGCCGTGCAGGATTTCCTTCTCATGGGTCATGTCCTTAGCAATGACCGTGATGACGCCGTTGGAGTCCGCGAAGGCGAGCGCGCGCCACTTGGTGTTGTTCTCGATGGAACCCACGGTGGTGGGGTAGCCGCCGAGCGGGATATTCTCCGCATTCGGGGTGGTTGACGATGGTCCCGAATAGCGGATGGTGCCATCGGGCAGGTAGTTCAACACCACGTATTCGGTAGGCGGGCGCTTGGTGTGATCGCCGATGAAAAAGTCATTGCTGATATCGCGCGCCCATGTGGTCGACGCGGCGCGCAGCTCATCATCGACGTTATTGAAGAGCACGTTGCGCATGATGGAATTCACTGCAAAGGACGAGCCCGTAATGCCGAGACCGGAGACCACGACGAGGAGGATGACCAGCCACGTCCGCAGCGGCATGGCCTGCGGAATTTGGGAAAACATCCGCCGCTTGGAGGACTTTCCTTCCCCTTCGCCTTGCCCTAGGCCCTCATGCCACATGGACTGCGGGCGCGCCGCCGCCGGTGCAGGCGCCTGGTCCTGGGTCTCCTGTGAATCTTCCATCACTTAAGCACTTTAGGAGCGCGGGGTGCGCAGTACATAACCCACGCCGCGCACAGTGTGGATCAGCTGCGTCTCGCCGGTATCGATCTTGCGGCGCAGGTAAGAGATATAGGACTCGACCACGTTGCCATCGCCGCCGAAATCGTAGTGCCACACGTTATCCAAAATCTTGGACTTGGACAGCACCACTTCCTTGTTTTGCATGAGGTAGCGCAGGAGGTTGAACTCGGTGGGCGAAAGCTCAATGAGCTCACCGGCCTTGGTGACCTCATGGGTGTCATCATTGAGCGTTAGATCCGCGTAGCTCATGGTGGCATCGTTGGTGGATTCTTCCGCCGCGCCGCCGCGGCGCATGATAACGCGCAGGCGGGTGATAACTTCTTCCAGGCTAAATGGCTTCGTCACGTAATCATCCGCACCGATGGTCAAGCCGTGGATGCGCTGGTCCACACCGTCCTTAGCGGTGAGGTAGAGCACCGGGCCGTCCAGGCCTTCTTGGCGCAGCTTGCCCAGCAGCTCGAAGCCATCCATGCCCGGCATCATGACGTCCAGGATGTAGGCATCAGGGTTTACTTCGCGGGCAATGCGCAGCGCCTCGTTGCCGGAATTGGCGCTGTACACCTCGAAGTTCTGGAACTTCAGCGATACGGTGAGTAGCTCCACAATATTGGGTTCGTCATCGACGACAAGAACCTTGGCGAGTTTAGTGTCTTCCATGTTCTCCTCAGATCCCCTTAAAGGTTGTGATTTTCTAACACGTCATCATGGCACGCTTGCTTTCCAGCCTACTGAAGAGTTTCTGCCTGAATCCTGTGAACGTGAGTACTCGGCCTGGTCGGGGTAAAAGAAAACCACGCCCCTCCTTAGGTGAGGAAGGGCGTGGTAGCTAGCGCAGCGCGCTATTTAGAAGTCCTGCGGGCGCGGGATGTTGCGCAGGTTGGACTTTGCCATGGTGATCATCTGGCCAACGCCACCGTCCAGAACGGTGCGGGTGGCAGCCTTGGAGAAGCCCATGAGCTGCTCGATGGTCAGCGTTGGTGGCAGGGAGAGGGCGTTGGGGTCAGTAACGACGTCGATAAGAGCCGGGCCGTTATAAGCCAGCGCCTTCTTGATCTGCTCCGGTGCATCCTTCGGATCCTCGATGCGGAAGTGCTTGATGCCGGAAGCTTCTGCAATCTTGGCAAAGTTGACGGACTCGTGGTCGGTCTCGTGCTCCGGCAGACCCTGCACCAGCATCTCCAGCTTGACCATGCCCAAAGAAGAGTTGTTGAACACGAACATCTTGATAGGCAGGTTGTGCAGCTTCACGGTGAGCAGCTCACCCATCAGCATGGACAGTCCGCCATCACCGGAGAAGGTGATGACCTGGCGGCCCGGGTTAGCGGCCTGTGCACCCAGTGCCTGTGGCAGGGCGTTAGCCATGGTGCCGTGGCGGAAGGAGCCGATCTGCTCGCGCTTGCCGTTAGCGGTGATGTAGCGAGCGCCCCACACGTTGCACATGCCGGTATCAACGGTGAAGATGGCATCCTCATCGGCGTTCTTGTCAATGAGGTCAGCAACGTACTCCGGGTGGATCGGGGTGTGCTTGTCCACGTTGGAGGTATAAGCCTCAACGACGTGCTCCAGCTTGCCGTAGTGCTTCTTGAGCATCTTGTCCAGGAAGGAGCGGTCCTTCTTCTCATCCACGTGCGGCAAGATGTTCTCGATGGTGGCGGCTACGTCACCGGTGACCGGGTAGGAAATCTTGGTGCGGCGGCCGATGTGGGAGCCGTTGATGTCTACCTGCGCCACGTTGGCATCTGGCAGGAAGTCGTTGTACGGGAAGTCGGTACCCAACAGGATGAGCAGGTCAGCCTCGTGGGTGGCCTCGTGTGCCGCACCGTAGCCCAGCAGGCCGTTCATGCCTACGTCAAACGGGTTCTCGTACTGGATGTACATCTTGCCGCCCAGGGCGTGGCCGATGGGAGCCTTGATCTTCTCCGCCAGCTTGAGCACCTGCTCACGGGCGTCCTTGACGCCGGCACCAACGAAGAGGGTGACGGACTTAGCCTCGTTGATGGCCTGGGTCAGGGCAGCGGCCTCGGCGGGATCCGGGAAGACGACCGGGCGGCCAGTAGAGATCTTGGACTCGACGAAGGAGTCATCCTCGGCGTCCTGCATGGAGACGTCACCCGGGATAACGAGGACGGAAACGCCATTGCCGGCCATGGTGGACTGGATGGCGTGGTGCAGGACAACGCCGCCCTGCTCAGCGGAGTTGACCATCTCGCAGTAGCCAGAGCACTCCTGGAAGATTGCCTCTGGGTGGGTCTCCTGGAAGAACTTGGAGCCGATCTGGCGGGATGGGATGTGGGAAGCCAGTGCCAGCACCTTGGCGCCGTTGCGGTGGGCGTCGTACAGGCCCTGGATCAGGTGGGTGTTGCCCGGGCCGCAGGATGCGGCACATACGGCCAGCTTGCCGGTGGTCAGGGAATCTGCCTCAGCAGCGAAGGCTGCTGCTTCCTCGTTGCGGACGTGAATCCACTCGATGGAGGAGCGACGAACGGCATCAACGATCGGGTTCAGGGAGTCACCGACGAGGCCATAAATGCGCTCGACACCCTGCTTTTCCAGGGTGTCAACTAGCTGTTCTGCATAATTACGTGCCATTAAAAATCATCCTTAACTCTTAATTGGTGTTAATACCACTGTGCTACTTAGACCGCAGGAAAGTCCACTCATCTCCTATACACTCACACACTGCGCCCAGCTGTGAGGAAGGCAATACTAACCTATCTTCGGCTGCAAACTGTAACGACCGTTCGGTACTGTTTACTGCGCTATGAGTATCCACCCGCCCCGCGCACAAGACCACACCGCTGCGGCCTCCACGGCCGCCCAGCGGTGGTCTTTCTGCGCCGTCATCTCTCTGGGGTTACTCATGGTTGGGCTGGATAATTCCATCCTCTACACCGCATTGCCGCAGCTGTCGCAGCAATTGCACACGACCGATACCCAGCAGCTCTGGATTATCAACGCCTACGCGTTGGTGCTCTCCGGCCTCCTTCTTGGCGCCGGCACACTGGGCGATCGCACCGGCCACCGGCGGATGTTCCTCATCGGCTTGGCCGTCTTCGGCGGCGCTTCCCTGCTCGCCGCTTATTCCCCCAGCGCTTGGACGCTGGTTTTAGGCCGCGCCTTCTTGGGCTGCGGCGCCGCCATTATGATGCCGTCGAGCCTGGCGCTCATCCGTCTGACCTTTCCCGATGAGGTGGAGCGCAACACGGCCATTGGCATCTGGGGTTCTGTCGCCGTCATCGGCGCGGCGGCTGGCCCCACCGTGGGCGGCTTCTTTTTGGAGCATTTCTGGTGGGGCTCGGTCTTTTTGCTCAATGTCCCGGTTGTGGTCGTGACCATTGTGCTGACCTTGTTCCTTGCCCCACCAAACGCTCCGAACCCCCTAAAACACTGGGACTTCCCTTCGTCCCTGTACTCCCTTATCACTCTCGCCAGCCTGGTGCTGGCCATTAAATCCCTGGCACACCATTGGCCGGTAAGTGCCGCCGCAGGCATCGTCTTCATCTGCGGCGCGCTCGCCTTTGGCCGCCGCCAGGCTCGCTTGTCAGATCCCCTGCTGACCTTCGATATCTTTGGCTCCCGCATCTTTAGCGGCGGGGCCCTAACTGCCGGCGGCGCCATGTTCGGCCTCGCCGGCCTGGAACTGCTGAGTACTCAAAAGCTGCAGCTTGTCGACGCCCTCTCACCCCTCCACGCCGGCCTCATCATCTCCGCCATGGCGCTCTCTGCCATCCCTACCTCCATCCTGGGTGGCGCCATCTTGCATCGCGTGGGGTTCCTCCCACTCATTAGCGGCGGATTCTTGCTCATGGCCGCCGGCATGGCCCTGGTGGTGGTGAGCCGGGGTGAGACGCTTCCCCTACTCGTCTCCGCCCTAGTGCTCACCGGCCTAGGCGCGGGCCTGGCCATGTCCGTGTCCTCCACCGCCATCATCAATGCCGCGCCCCTTCATCGCACGGGCATGGCCTCGGGTGTAGAAGCGGTCTCCTATGAGTTCGGCACCCTGATCTCCATTGCACTAACCGGCACCCTTGTGCCGCTGCTCATGGCCCGCGAATTGCCGCCCCACCTCGCGGAACAGGGTACCGACGCGCTGCACCACCCTGCTTCCCACGCGGCCGCCGCTAGCGCCTACAATGCCGGATATCTTTCCACCATCGGCGGCCTAGCTTGCTTCGCCTTGCTCCTAGCCGCGATAACCGCCTGGTGTTTCCGCGATAACCCCAAATCAGGAGTTCCCTATGCCGCGACTCAACAAAAAGACCACAGCCCTTGAAGCTGCGCTCGATATCATCGCCGCCGAGGACGTCTCTGGCCTTACCTACGACTCCCTGGCGCAAGCGACCGGCATGTCCAAGTCTGGTCTCATTTATCACTTCCCTACCCGCCACGACTTGCTCGTAGACTGCCATCGGTTTTGCGCCGCACGCTGGGAAACAGAACTCGAGCGCCTGGCCGGCGGCCACCCGGCAAGCGAGCTCGGCTGGGCCGAGCGCTCCCGAGCTCTCGTATTGTCGATGGGCAAAAATGATCCCCTCATCAAGCTTTTGATGTGCGTACATTCCCAGACCCACCCGGATTTTTCCGCCCAGTGGGCCGAGGTGGATGCGCGCTGGATGGTCGATCCTTCCGCCCCCGAAACGAACGAGGATGATCTGCTGGTGATGCTTCTTAGTACCGGCCTGTGGGTGCACGATCACCTCAACCAGCGCAAGCTATCTCCCGCCAATCGCCAACGCATGGTCGACCGGCTTTTTCGGCTTATCGACGCCCCCTCAAAACCACCGAAGGCTAGGCCCACACCGGGGCCCAGCCTCCTTTTGAGCTGGAGACGAGACTTGAACTCGCAACCTACGCATTACAAGTGCGTTGCGCTACCAATTGCGCCACTCCAGCACCGCGGGAGAAATCCCGCTCGTTGCATAGTACCCGAGCACCGCCGCCGAGGGGAAAGCCGGTCCCCCATCTATGCATTGGCAGGGTGCAGGGGCTAAAGTTCAGGCAGAATCTTTCCCACATTTCCAGCGCTTTTTCGAGGGTTATTTCCGTGTCATTTTTGTCCGCTATGCGGGAGCGCCTGCGCGCTTCTTCGGGCCAGGTAGCCATCATCGACGCGGCTAAAGCCGCACCACCTCCATCACCACTCGCCCCGGTCGATCTCACTGACGCCGCCCAGGTCACCGGCGTTATGGAGATCGCCGCTCGCATTGGTGAAATCCTCATCGGAGCCGGCACCGCCAACTCGGATGCGCGCGCCCAGGTGCACCTGGCAGCGTCTTCGTATGGTTTGCACTACTGCCACGTGGACATCTTGATGAATACCATCACCATCCACACCGCCATCGGCACCGGTGAGCAGCGCAAAAACCTGCACGTCTTCCGCGTGGTGCCGAGCATTGGCGTGGATTTTTCCAAGCTCGCGGCCGTCGATAAGCTCATTCGCTCTATCCACTCCGGCCAGATGCCGCCGGCCATGGCGGAACAGCGCCTAGACGAGATCGACCGCATGCCAGCGCCCTATAAGCCGTCCACGGTGATGCTCGGCTGGGGCGCGATGGGCGGCTTGATTTCCATGATGCTTGGTGGCGACCTGCTCGTCGGCGTGGTGGCGTTTGTAGTCTCCGCGTTCATCATGGGCTTAAACGCCTGGTTGGCTAATTACCGCCTGCCGCCCTTTTATCAGAATGTGGTCGGCGGCTTTTTCGCCGTCTTCCCGGCCGCCATTTTGTACAACATCGCGGCCTCCTTCGGCATTAATTTCTCGCCCGCGCAGATCATTGCCTCCGGCATCATCGTGCTGGTGGCGGGGCTGACGTTGGTGCAATCGCTTGTCGACGGCATCACGCGCGCCCCCGTTACCTCCTCCGCCCGCTTCTTTGAGGCGCTACTATCTACCGGCGCCATCATCGCTGGCGTCGGTGTGGGCATCCAGCTGGCCGATTCCCTGGGCTTTAACCTGCCGCCGCTGGCCACGCTGGCCCCACCGGTCTACCACGAAATTCCACTGCTAGTGCTGCTTGGCGGCACGGGTTCTGCTGCCTTTGCGCTGGCCTGCGGTGCGGCCTGGATTGAGGTCACCATGTCTGGCCTTACGGCCGCGGCCGGCATGATTTTCTATTACTTCGTGGTGGTGCCCTTCGGCGTCGGCCCGGTGATTGCCTCTGGTCTTTCCGCCGTGGTCGTCGGCCTGGCCGGCGGTTTGATGTCGCGCCGCTGGGGAATCCCGCCGCTTATCACCATGATCGTGGGCTATACGCCGATGCTGCCCGGCCTCATGCTCTACCGCGGCATGTACGCCTCGCTCAATGAGCAGATGATTACCGGCTTTACCAATATCGCAACGGCGCTGGCCATCTCCGGTGCACTGGCCGCCGGCGTGGTATTGGGTGAACGCGTGGCCCGCCGCCTGCGTCGCCCGCAGTATTTCCGCCCTTACTCCGCCTTTAAGCGCATCGGCCGCTTCTCCTTCCATAAGGCCACGCACTTGGCCCGCAAGGCCCCGCGCATCCCGCGCGTGCCGATGTCCCCGTTTGCCCCGCGCGTCAATCGCCCGGAGCTACCACCAAAGCTCGGGCCGAAACCACCGCAGCAGCACCCGCGCCACGAGGCCCAAAGCCATGCGCCACACACCCGCTCGGCCGCGGACCTGTGGCCGGAGGATTCCCAGTGGCCGGCGCAGCCGCAGCAGCGTGAGAAGACCACCTATACCGTGCCCGGAACCGAAACGTTTCAATCCCAGAAACCGGAGCAGCCAGGCACCGAATCCGGACCCGAGAGGCCTTAAACGCCGCCGGTAGCGTACAATATTTGCTCTGATAGCTTTTCTTGCAAGCGCTTAAGTAGTTTCCACAACGTTCAGGAGGACACGTCGTGCCACCCAAGGTCCAAGACACCCACCCACAGGCTGACCAGAATCACGCCCTTGAGGAGGAGACCTCCCGCGCAGCCCGCCGCATCGTGGCCACCTATGCGCAGGACTTCCTCGACGGCGTGACCCTGATGTCCATGCTGGGCGTGGAGCCAAAGGGCCTGGTGCACAAGAAGGTGCTGGCGGAGCAGGCCGATGCCGCTCCGAAGAAGTCGACCAAGAAATCCAGCAAGAAGTCCACGAAGAAGTCGACTAAGAAGTCCACCAAGAAATCGACGAAGAAGTCGACCAAGAAGGCTACAAAGAAGGCCACCAAAAAGGCGACGAAGAAGGCCTCCAAGAAGGCAACGAAGAAGTCCACGAAGAAGTCTTAAGTTATTCTTGCACCATGAGTGAGCATGGCAATGACTTCGTGGTGGTGGCCAACCGCCTGCCGGTAGATCTGGAAACCCAGCCTGATGGCAGCCATGCCTGGACGCCCTCGCCGGGCGGTCTGGTCACCGCTTTGTCTCCAGTCCTCGAATCGCACCAGGGCTGCTGGGTGGGCTGGCCCGGTGTGGCCGATGCCGCACCGGAGCCCTTCCGCACCGATACCGGCGTGCTGCTGCACCCAGTCAAGCTCACCGAGTCCGATTTCGAGGGCTTTTACGAAGGTTTCTCTAATGCCACCTTGTGGCCGCTCTACCACGATCTCATCGTCACCCCTACCTATGACCGCGATTGGTGGCACGCCTATCGCGAGGTCAACCTGCGTTTTGCAGATGAGGTAGACGAGGTCGCCGCCGAGGGCGCCACCGTATGGGTACAGGACTACCAGCTGCAGCTTTTGCCTGGCATCCTGCGCCAGAAGCGCCCGGATCTCACCATCGGATTCTTCCTGCACATCCCCTTCCCTTCTGCCGATCTCTTCCGCCAGCTGCCCTGGCGCGAGGAGCTCGTGCGAGGGCTACTTGGCGCGGATCTCATCGGCTTCCACTTGGAGGCCAATGCCCGCAACTTCTTGGAGCTTGCCCGCCGCCAGGGCCTCGACGTGGAAGGCGAGGCCAGCACCCGCGAAGTCACCGCGCATATTCGCCTGCCGCAGGGGCGCACCATCGGCGTGGGCGCCTTCCCCATTTCCATCGCCGCGAAGGACTTTGCCGCATTCACTGGGGAGGAGAAGGGGGACGTCGCCAAGCTGCGCGAAGAGCTGGGCTCACCCCAGCGCATCATCTTGGGCGTGGATCGCCTCGATTACACCAAAGGCATCCTGCAGCGGCTGACCGCCTTTGAGGAGTTACTGGATACCGGCGTGCTCGACCCGGAAGAGGTAGCGCTGGTGCAGCTCGCCACGCCGTCGCGCGAGCGCCTCGACCATTACAAGGCCACTCGCTCCGAGGTGGAAGAAGCCGTCGGCCGCATTAACGGCCGCTTTGCCCGCGTTGGCCACCCGGTGGTGCACTACCAGCACCGGGGCGTGGCCAAGAGCCTCCTGCGCTGCTACTACCGCATGGCCGATGTCATGCTGGTGACCCCCTTCAAGGACGGTATGAACCTGGTGGCCAAGGAATACGTGGCCTGCCACGACGATGGCTCGGGCGCGCTGGTGCTCTCCGAGTTCGCCGGCGCGGCCGATGAGCTCAGCCAGGCCTACCTGTGCAATCCCTTCGATATCGAGTCCGTCAAGGCCGCCTTGCTCAATGCGCTCAAGGCGCTTGACGACGCCCCCTCAACCATGACCCACCGCATGCTCACCATGCACCAGCAGGTCACCGAGCACGACGTGCAGCTATGGTCCCAGTCCTTCCTGGGCTGCCTGCGTCAGGTCGAAGAACAGGAGGCGGGCGCATGATGTCTCGCCTTACCCGCCTGGCCGCAGTGCCCATTGCCGCAACCTGCGCCGCCGCATTACTGGCCGGCTGTGGCTCCGGCGACGAGGAACCCAAAGCCCCCGGCGATGAGCAGCTCCTGGATAAGCAGTGGCAGGTAGTCTCCATCAACACCACCCCGGACGCCGCCTCCACCATCCCGGAATCCATCCCGCAGGCACCCACGTTGAGCTTTGGCCAGTCCACAATGGTGGGCACCACCGGGTGCGCCCAAATGGTGGGCAAGGTGACCTATTCCGCCGATGATGAGCGCCAAAACATCCGCGAGGGCAACCGTCTCCACTTTGATGAGGTGGAGTTTGACGAGACCGCCGAGGATTGCCACGGCGCGTCCGTGTGGGCCGATAACCTGCTGCGCAACCTGATTTCCGCGGACCACGATTTCCACTACACCGTCAATTCCAATAACCAGCTGGTCTTGGAACTGGTCACCGATGAGGTGGACTCGCCGTCTATCAAATTGGTTTCCCTCGGCGGTTAGTTGCGTAGGCTGGAGGCCATGACGCTTTCAACTGCCATCAAGGCCCTTGCCGCCGCCGAGCACCTCGCGGTGGTCTCGGATTTCGACGGCACGCTCTCCCCCTTCGCCACGGCTATCTATGAGGTCGAGATGAACCAGGAATCACTGCGCGCCCTGGATAAACTGGCCCACCTGCCGCACACCACCGCGGCCGTGCTCTCCGGCCGCCACCTCGAAGGTCTCAAGCGCGTGTGCCCGCTGCGCGAGCCCGTGCTCTTCGGCGGCTCCCACGGCGCCGAATCCTCGTGGGAGGACACGGATCTAACCCCCGCGATGCGCGAGCACCTCGCCACCAAGGAAGCTGAGATCCGCGCGATCATGGAGCGCTTCCCCGGCGCGGAAATCGAGGTCAAACCCTTCCAGCGCGTATTGCACCTGCGCGCGCTCGAGGATTCCGATCCAGAAGCTGCCGCCCAAGCCTACGAAGCCGCCCTCGCACTCGATCCGGGCGACTTCCCGCGCACGGCCGGCAAGTCCGTGGTGGAGTTCTCCGCCACCCAGGCCACCAAGGGCACGTGGATTGAGAACTTGCGCGAGCGCACCGGAGCCACCGCCGTGGTCTTCTTGGGCGATGACGTCACCGATGAGGACGGTTTCCGCGCCCTGCACCAGCCGCCAGACGTTGGCGTCAAGGTCGGCGAGGGCGAGACCGCGGCCGTAGTGCAGCTTGCCGACGTCGACGCCGTCGCCCACTTCCTCACCGAACTCGCCGCCGCCCGCGCGGCCCATGTCAGCCGCCCCAACAACGGCGGCGCTGCCTAGCGCGGCGGCGCCACCGTCCGCCCGGCAGCGAAGCTGGTCTGCAGCACGCGCCGTAGCACCGCAGTTTCGCCTGCGCCCGATTCCTCTGTGCCCGCGATGAGTTTGGCAAGCATGTGGCCGGCGGCCGCGCCCTTGGCCTTATTGGGTTGGACGATCGTCGTCAAGCCAAGGCGCTGCGCCGCATCAATGCCGTCGAAGCCGGTAACGGATAACTCACCGGGGACGTCGATGCCCCGCTCGCGCGCATAGGTCATCACGCCCAGCGCCATCGAGTCGGTTGTGCACAGGACGGCGGTGAGGTCAGGGTGGGCGTCGAGAAGCAACTGCGCGGCCGCCCGCGTGGTGTGCGCATCGTTGATGTGTTGAGTAACCACGGGCACGGTCTCGGGCGCGATGCCCGCCTGCGCAAAGACGTCCATGGCACCCATGACCCGGGCGCGCTGCACGTGCATATCGGCGCCCTGCAGCTCACCCCACGAAATGGGGCCATCGTGGCGCTCGCGCTTGAGGCGAATCGCCAGCACGCCGATCTTGCGGTGGCCGGCCTCCACCAGCGCGCGGGCAGCCGGGGCAATCGCCGCGCGATCATCGATGCCCACGAACGGCAGGCCCGAATCCGTCGGCTGATCGCAGACCACCACCGGCAGCCCGCGGCCGCGCGCCGCCTCCAAGTAGGCATCCCCGGCCGCCACGGAGTAGACCACAAAGCCATCCACCGCGGCCGCGCCCACCAAGCTGGCGGCCTCCGCCTCGCCCTCCGGGCCGGCCGGGATGAGGGTGAGCGTAGTCTGCGCGCCGGCCGAGGCTTCTGCCATGCCAGCCAGGAAATCCACCGAGGCCATGTCCTCAAAGGCATAGGACAGGTGCTCGGTCAGCAGCACGCCCACCGAGCCCGCGCGGCGAGTGCGCAAGCTGCGGGCTGTAGGGTCCGGACCGGGATACCCCCGCGCCTTCGCCGCCGCCAGGATGCGCTCGCGCGTTGCGGCCGAAAGCTGGTCCGGCCGACTATAAGCATTGGATACCGTCGTGCGCGAAACACCCAGTTCGGCGGCCAGCGAGGCTAGCGTCTTGCGGGTGGGGCTGCGTTTCACCATGGCCGCAAGCATACCCCGCGGCCGTGTTTTCAATACATATTCAATTGACAATGGTTCCCATCAAACGCACACTGGAAGCTATGCATACCTCACTTCGCGCATCCGCAGCCCTCCTCGCGGCCGGTGGCCTCCTGCTGACCGCCACCGCCTGCTCCTCCGACACCGAGGACTCGGCCGCCGAGCCGGGCGCCCAGAAGAAGATTTCCATCGTCGCGTCCACCTCCATCTGGGCCGACGTCGCCCAAGCCGTGGCCGATACCGCCTCCGGCGTGGACATCGAGGTCAAGCCCATCGTCGAGGGCAACGGCGTTGACCCGCACCACTTCGAGCCTTCCGCGGCCGATATCGCCAAGGCCGAGGACGCGGACCTGCTCGTGGTCAACGGCGGCGGCTACGATTCCTGGATTTACCAGGCCGTCTCCGACCAGGACAACATCATCTCCGCCCTGCCGCTCACCGATCACGGCAAACTGGCCGATGAACCCAATGTCATGACCATCGACGCCGCCAAGGCCACCGCCAAGAAGCACCCGAAGAAGGTCACCAATATCGAGGGCAACGAGCACATTTGGTACGACCCGGCCGCGCTCGACGAGGTCGCAGGAAATATCGCTGACCAGATCAACGAACTCAATACCGATGCCAACGCCAGCACCGAGCGCGTGGATTC
This sequence comes from Corynebacterium sp. ACRPO, assembly GCF_022347205.1. GTDB lineage: Bacteria > Actinomycetota > Actinomycetes > Mycobacteriales > Mycobacteriaceae > Corynebacterium. The sequence goes on from NZ_JAKRNE010000004.1 coordinate 55,575, forward strand.
CCACGTCGACCGCCTGCGCGACAAGCTCAAGGAACTGCCGGGCGATCTCTCCTACGCGCAGACCGAGCCGATTGCGGACTACATCATGAAGTACACCTCCGGCAAGGATGTCACCCCAGAGGGCTACCGCAAGGCCACTATTTCTGAGGGCGAGCCCACCGCGGCCGACCTCGCTGCCTTCACCAAGGCGATCAAGGAGGACAAGGTAGACCTGCTTATCTTTAACCCACAGACCGAAACCGATACCGCCGGCCGCATCAAGTCCGCCGCGGAGGATGCGGACGTCTCTATCGTCGAAATCGGCGAGACCCCGCCGGATGGCAAAGAATTCTGGACCTACTATGACGAGGTCACCGATTCCCTGGGGCAGCTCTAGTGCTCATCCACTTTCATGACGCAGCGGTTGCCCCGCTGTGGTCCAGCCTTAACCTCGCCGTTGACCGCGGCGAGTTTATCGCCGTTTTGGGCCCCAACGGCGTGGGCAAATCCACCCTGCTCGGTACCATCTTGAGAACCCGCAAGCTCACCGCCGGCAGCGTCGACGTTAACTGCCGCGTCGGCTTCATCCCGCAGCAACGCATGTTCCCGGCCGACCTGCCCCTGCGCGCCCGCGACTTAGTCTCGCTCTCCCTGGCACACGGCGCTTTCCGACGCCGCCGCCCACCCCGCCATCGCGTCGACGAGCTCCTCGCCGAGGTCGGTGCCACCGGCCTGCGCGACCGCCGCGTCGGCCAGCTATCCGGCGGCCAGCAGCAGCTCATCCGCCAAGCCCAAGCGCTGGCCAACGACCCCGAGCTCATTCTCGCCGATGAGCCGCTGCTCTCGCTCGACCCGGCGCGCCAGCAGGCCACCGTGGACAAGCTGGATGCGCTGCGCCGCGAGCGTGGCACTTCCATTATCTTTGTCACCCATGGCATCAACCCCGTACTCGGGGTGACGGATAAGGTGCTCTACCTCGCCCCTGGCGGCCATACCTTCGGCACGGTGGATGAGGTCATGCGCTCCGATGTCCTTTCCGAGCTCTACGGTTCCAAGGTCAACGTCTTAAACGTCGATGGGAGGCTCATCGTTGTCTAGCTTTATGGAAGACACCCAGTACCTTCTCAGCGTGGATTTTGTGCAGTCCTCGCTCATCGCCTCCGCGCTGCTGGGCATTCTCTCCGGCGTGATGACCTCGCTCATCGTGCTGCGCCAGATGTCCTTTTCCGTCCACGCCACCTCCGAGCTCGCGCTCATGGGCGCCTCGGCCGCGCTGCTCTTCGGCCTCAACCTCGGCTTTGGCGCCGTGGCCGGCGCCATCGTGGCCGCCATCATCCTCGCCGTACTGGGCTTTAAGGGCCAGCAAGACAGCGCCATCGGCGTGGTCATGAGCTTTGGCTTAGGCCTCTCGGTGCTGTTTTTGCACCTCTACCCCGGCAACGCGAATACCGCGATGACGCTGCTGACCGGCCAGATCGTCGGCGTCTCTTCCGCCTCGGTATGGCTTTTGGCCGCGACCACCGTGGTCATCCTCGCCGCCGTAGCCATCCTGTGGCGGCCCATGCTCTTCGCCTCGGCCGACCCGGTCATGGCCCAAGCGGCCGGCGTACCCACCCGCTTCATTTCCGTCACCTTCGCCGTACTCGTAGGCTTGGCGGCCGCGCAGTCGGTACAAATCGTCGGCTCGCTGCTCGTCATGGCGCTGCTCATCACCCCGGGTGCTGCGGCCGTGCAGATTACCTCCTCGCCCCTGCGCGCGGTCATGTGGGCCACCATTTTCGCCGAGGTCTCAGCCGTGGGCGGCTTTGTCTTGTCGCTCGCGCCCGGCCTTCCAGTCTCGGTTTTTGTTACCACCATTTCTTTTGTCATTTACTTGATATGCCGCCTCATTGGCTGGCAGCGCAATAAAAAGGCGGTGCGTGACGAGGTCGCCGCTAGGCGCTTCCACGCCGACTGCCACAGCACCGCCGAAGAGCATCACGCCGACTAGACTGGGCGGCTATGCACGTACACCGCCGCACCGCGGATGTGGATGGCCGCACCCGCCGCTTCCTCGTCATCGCGCCGGATAACCCCGGCCCGCGCCCGGACCTCTTGCTCTTCTTCCACGGCTCGCTGCAGTCCGGCAGCGTGATGCGCCGCTTTACCAACGGCACCTTCGACGAGCTTGCCGATGCCACCAACACCGTCCTCGTCTACCCCGACGGCATCGACCGCCATTTCAACGATTGCCGCAGCATCCTGCCGGTTACCGCCCGCGCGGAGAACGTGGACGACGTTGCCTTTACTGCCTTCCTCGTCGAAGAGATGCGGCGCGAATTCGGCACCGACCGCACCTTTGCCTGCGGCTACTCCAACGGCGGGCAGATGGTGCTCCGCCTGCTTTTCGACGCCCCCTTTAGCCTCACCCGCGCCTGCATTTTCGCCTCCACCCTGGGCGAGGGCGACAACCACGCGCCCAGCAACCCGGCCGGTTACAGGCCCACGCCACTGCTGTTTTTCCACGGCACCGCCGACCCGTACGCGCCTTATGAGGGCGGGGTCGCCGGGCTGGATGCCGAGCGCACCCGCGGCCGTGTGCTTTCCGCGCCGGCCACCGCCGAGTACTTCGCGCTGGCCAATGGCTGCCAGCCGCCCCGCGACTACCACCCCACCACGGATGTCACCGCCACCGCATACGACGGCGATTTCCCCGTCGAGCTGTGGACCATGAAAGGCCTCGGCCACGTGATTCCCTCTAGCATGAAAACCGACCCACGCATAGGCCCAACGCTGTGGATAAGGTCCGCGAGTTCTTCGGCCTCGACGACGCCCAGGCCTAGTTATCCACACCCACACCCAACTCACCGCGCGCCGACTTGCACCCGCACTTAACGTGTGGAGCCGTGAACGCGCTACAAAAATTCTTGACAGGCCTGGCCGCCGGCATGGACATCATCGCCGACTGCCATGGCCTTACTAAGCGCGCGCTTATCGACGCCGGCTGCCCCGACACCACCGCCGCCCGCCTTCTCACCCTCGCCGATACCTATTTCGGCCCCACCGCGTTTAGCCGGCTCCAGCGCGAATCCATCGCAGCGGCGCGCACCAACGAGCACAGCCTCACCGCGCTGTTGGCCATCGAGCGCCACGCCACCAAGCTGAAGAATAAGCGCCAGGCCTGGGCGCTGCGGCGGGAGCTGTGTGGGATGAAGGGGGATGCGTCGGACGTCGATAAGCAGGGGCGCAAGCGCGTGCGCGAGATTAAAGGCCCGCCGCAGCGCACACCCGGTGTCAAGCTCTACCGCCGCGCCGATGGGCCGTGGACCATGACGATTACCGGCAAGTCTGCGGACATCGCGGATATGCACGCCGCGCTCGATAAGGACGCCCCACTCGATTCGGTGCGCAAGATTTTTCAAGGCTCCGCCGCGGCCTCCCCCGCGACCGTGACCACCACTGTGGTGCTGCGCTTGGACGAACTCGACCGCGTCGTCGACACCGCGGGCGATGACATCACCCTGCAGCTCACCAATGGTGCCCGGATGACCGGCGCGGACCTAGTGCGCCGCGCATTTACCGCGCACGGCTATGTGACTCTGATCCACCCCGTTAAAGGCCCGGTAAATCTCTACCGCACCGAGCGGCTCGCCTCCCCCAAGCAGCGGACCATGGCCGCTGCGGAAAACCCCACCTGCCCGTGGCCGCAGTGCAATTACCCCGCCGATGAATGCCAAGTCCACCACCTCACCGCGTGGCGCCACGGCGGTGAAACGAACCCCGAAAATCTCACCATCGTCTGCCCGTATCACAACGGCGTCAACGACGATGATCCCAACGCCCCGCCGCTGCGCGGCCGTCTGGCCAGGGTGAATGGAACCATTAAGTGGCTTCCACCCTGGGCAGAAAGCGGCTAGAAACCTCGCTGGAGGTTACTGGGCCGCGCGGCGCTGGCGTGCGAATTCGGAGAGCACGGAACCGGCCGCGACGGAAGCATTGAGGGACTCGACCCAGTCCGTCATCGGGATGGACATGATGACGTCGCAGTTTTCGCGCACCAAGCGGGAAATACCCTTGCCCTCGGAGCCGATGACGATGACTACGGGATCTGTCGCGCCGTTATAGGTATCCAGCGTGTGTTCGCCGCCGGCATCCAGGCCGACGACCTGGTAACCGCTCTTTTGGAATTGCTGCACGGTGCGGGTGATATTCGTCGCGCGGGCAACCGGCAGGCGCGCCGCCGTGCCGGCCGAGGTACGCCACGCCACGGCGGTTACGGACGCAGAACGGCGCTCAGGAATGATGACGCCGTCGCCGCCGAAAGCCGCCACGGAGCGGATGACCGCGCCGAGGTTGCGCGGGTCGGTGATGTTATCCAGGATGACGAACATACCTGGGCGTGCGTTCTCGGCCGCACGAGCGATGAGCTCGTCGACGTCGGCGTACTTATACGGCGGAATCTGCAGCCCGATGCCTTGGTGCATGCCGTTACCGGTCATGCGGTCCATCTCGTGGCGTTGCACCTCGATGATGGGGATATTGCGGGTATTGCACATGGCCACGGCCTCGGACAGTCGCTTGTCGTTGCGGGTACCGGCCACGATGTAGAGCGTGGTGGCCGGCACCTTGGCGTGCAGGCACTCGATGACCGGGTTGCGGCCCACGACCATCTCGGCGGTCTCCTTCTGGTGGCGACCCGAGTTGCGGCGCTCGCGCTCCAGCTTGGCCTTGTGCTTGGCGTGGTAGATGCGGTCCTCTGCCTTGGGCGTCGGCCCCTTACCAGCCAAGCCCTTGCGGCGCTGGCCGCCGGAGCCTTTGGTTGCGCCCTTCTTATTGGTCTTGCGGATTCCCGCGCCACCTCGGCCGTGGGTACGTGCCATAATTTATGTCCTTTCGGAGTGCTTAACGCTGCGCCAGCGACCAGGTCGGGCCGTCTGGGGTATCGGTGATGGTGATGCCGGCGGCCGCAAGGCGGTCACGGACGGCGTCGGCAGTAGCGAAGTCCTTGTCCGCACGCGCCTGGGTGCGCCGCTCCAGCTCAGCTTGTACCAGCGCATCCAGCGCGGCATCCGCCCCGCTAGCTTGCGCTCCATCTTCCCACTCCAGTGGGTCAAAACCAAGTACGTGCGCCATCGCACGGACCTGGCTGGCCAGCGTGCGCGCCTCGGCCTCATCGCCGGCCGCGAGCGCCTTATTGCCAGCGCGGACGGTGGTGTGGATTTCCGCCAAAGCCTTGGGCACCGCGATGTCATCATTCATCGCGTCTGCAAAGCCCTGCGTCCACTCGCCAAGCTCCAGATCGTCGAAGTGGCCGAGGAAGTCCTCAATGCGGCGGTAGCCAGCGGCGGCCTCGGTCAGCGCGGTCTCGGAATACTCCAGCACGGAGCGGTAGTGTGCCGAGCCCAGGTAGTAGCGCAGCTCCACCGGGCGCACCAGCTCCAGCATATTCGGGATGGACAGCACGTTGCCCAGGGACTTCGACATCTTCTCACCCGACATCGTCACCCAGTGGTTGTGCATCCAGTAATTAGCGAACTTATCGCCGGCCGCGTGCGACTGCGCGATTTCGTTCTCGTGGTGCGGGAACTGCAGGTCTAAGCCGCCGCAGTGGATATCGAAATTAGAGCCCAGGTAATAGGTGGACATGGCCGAGCACTCCAGGTGCCAGCCAGGGCGGCCGTCGCCCCACGGGGTAGGCCAGCTGGGCTCGCCCGGCTTCGCGGCCTTCCACAGGGCAAAGTCCTGGGCGCCACGCTTGGCGGAATCCTCGCCTTCGCCCTGCTCCATTTCCTCTACCTTGTTGCCGGACAGCGAACCGTAATCGGAGCCTTCGGCCTTGGTCCAGGCGGCGACGTCGAAGTAGACGGAGCCCTCGGCGGGGTAGGCAAAGCCGGCGTCGATAAGCCGCTGCATATAGTCGACCATCTGGGTGACAAAGCCGGTCGCGCGCGGCTCTACCGAAGGCGGAAGCACACCAAGGGTGTTATAAGCCTTGGTGAACTCGCGCTCATAAGTGGACACCCACTCCCACCAGGGGCGATTATTCTCGGCCGCCTTGGTGAGGATCTTGTCATCGATATCGGTGACGTTGCGCACCAGGGCTACGTCATAGCCCTGGGCGAGCAGCCAGCGGCGTAGGATGTCGAAGGCGACGCCGGAGCGCAAGTGCCCGATGTGCGGCTGGGCCTGCGGGGTGGCGCCGCACAGGTAAATGGAAGCGTGGCCGGGGCGAATCGGCTCGAAATCGCGTTGGCTGCGGGTGGCTGTGTCATAAATGCGCAAAGTACTCACGCCACCCAGTCTAATTGACGCGTGCGCGGGGTTAGTGTGGTGGGCTAGGCGCGCCAGACGACGGCCGTGGCAACCGCCGCGCGGCCCTCCTTCCGGCCGGTGAAGCCTAAATGGTCCGTCGTGGTGGCAGAGACGGACACGGGGGCACCAAGGATTTCGCTCAGTACCGCTTCGGCCTCTTCGCGGCGCGGGCCCATCTTGGGGGTCTGGCCGATGAGCTGGGCGGCGGCGTTGCCGATGATAAAGCCTTCGGATTCGAGGAGTTCGCGGCATTCGCGCAGCAGTTTCGCTCCGGATACGCCGTCGTATTCGGGCCTGCCGACGCCCACGAAGGAGCCGAGGTCGCCGAGGTGGGAGGCGGATAAGAGGGCGTCGACAAGCGCGTGCGCTACCACGTCCCCGTCGGAGTGGCCCTCGCAGCCATCCACGCCCTCGAAGAGCAGGCCGGCGATCCAGCAGTCCTTGCCGGCCTCGATCTGGTGGGCGTCGGTGGCGATGCCAACGCGCGGGATAATCGGGTTAGTCATGGGTCTCCTCGGTCAGGGCGTGGGCCAGGGTGAGATCGATGGGCGTGGTGATTTTGAACGCCAGGGTGTCGCCCGGCGCGGTCGCCACGCGCTCGCCGTGCCATTCCATGAGGCTGGCGTCATCCGTGGCGGTGAATTCGGGCTGCTCGGCCCAATAATCGAGGTTGGCCTGGCGCAGTGCAGGCAGGCGGAAGGCCTGCGGGGTTTGCACGGCGCGCAGGCGGGAGCGGTCGGGAGTGCTCACCACGGCGTCGGCCGCGACTTCCTTGATGGTATCGGCCACGGGAACCACGGGCACGGCCGCGGGGGCGCCTTCGAGCACACGCTTAGCGACGCCCCGCACCATCGCCGGCGGAGTCAGCGCCCGGGCCGCATCGTGGATGAGTACCACGGCGTCGTCGTCGGGAATTGCTTGCAGGCCGGCCCACACGGAATCGGCGCGCTCGCTGCCGCCGTGCACGAGGCGGATGGGCGCGGCGTTGGTGGTGTCTTTAGCGCCTGCGGTGTCGATGCGGCCGATAATCCGGGCTGCTTCGGGCTCCATATCTGGGCTGACCAGCACAATGACCTCGTCCACCACGCCGGAGGCCAGCAGCGCGCGCACGGAGCGCTCCAAGAGGGTGCGCCCGCGCAGCTCGACATAAGCCTTGGGCACCTCGGCACCGAGGCGGGTGCCTTGGCCGGCGGCCGCGATGAGCGCGATGACGCGCGGTTTAGTCTTCGTCGTCGAAGGAGAGGTCATCGAGATCGATGTCGTTGTCGATATCGGTGGTGATGGACTTATCGTCTACCAATCCGGCCGCGCGGTGGCGCTCGATGGTGGCATCGATTTCTTCCATCATGGTGTCGGCCTTTTTCTCATCGACCGGCTTGGCCAGCGCGAGCTCGCCCACCAGGATGGTGCGGGCCTTGCCCAGCATGCGCTTTTCGCCGGCCGAAAGGCCGCGGTCCTGGTCGCGACGCCACAGGTCGCGAACAACCTCGGCAACCTTATTGATATCGCCGGAGGCCAAGCGCTCCTGGTTAGCCTTATAACGGCGGGACCAGTTGCCGGCCTCTTCAACGTCCTCGTCACGCAGCACGGAAAAGACCTTTTCCAGGCCTTCCTTGCCCACGACGTCGCGCACGCCGACGTTATCGGCGTTCTTGATGGGCACGCGAACGACTAGGTCGGACTGGTTGATGTGCAGCACCAGGTATTCCAGCGTCTCGCCGCCCATCTCGCGGGTCTCGATATCCTCGATGACGGCCGCACCGTGGTGCGGGTAGACGACGACCTCGCCGACCTTATACTCCATTGCCACTCCTTGTGTTCCCGATTTATCCCGGTTGACTAAGGCCGCTATTTTATCACGCACGGCCGCCCCGCCTGCGGATACCCCCGTATACCCCCACGGTCTACCCGCCCGGTTTGGGACAAACTGTGTACTTTAATGCGAAAGGGACTAGGCTAAAGCGTTGATAAGCCCTGTGATCGCAATTGATGGAGGATGCTCAACGTGCAGTCCCTGAAGTCCGCCGCCCGCCGCGGTGCCATTATTTCCGTTACCGCCGTCTCCGCTCTGGCGCTGGCTTCTTGCTCGGCGGGCCAGGTCACCCAGACCGCCGACAAGGTGGCTGCGGTCGATGGCGCTTCTGCAAGCACGGAAGACAACAAGGTTGCGGTTCGCGATGTCACCATCTTGGTAGAACCGGACGGCACCGCTGCTCTGAAGTTCACCGCCGTAAACCAGGGCTACGATACCGATGTCATCTCCCTGGAGTCCGTCAAGGTCGATGGCCAGCGCGTAGAGATGGACAAGGCTCAGCCGCTGCACCGCGACCAGTCCATCATCGCGGATTCCCAGAAGAACCTGGACGCCACCACCCAGCAGGATTCCGAGACCGTCCAGTACATCGCCACTACGCTGAAGAACGATGACTTCGGCTACGCCGGCAGCCGCCCAGTCACCTTCGAGTTCTCCAACGGTTCCATCGACGTGGACGCCACCATTGCCGCCACCCAGATGCAGTCCGGCGAGTTCGACCGCGACGTCGAGTCGTCCGAGGGCTACTCCTCCGAGGCTCCAAAGAACTAAGCCCCACCGCCCAAAAGTCTCGCCTCCAGCCCGTTTCGGGCCGGGGGCGTTTATGTGTTTTAGGCTAGAAGCCATGGCCAAGAAATCTCGCCCTATCCACACCTGTTCCGAATGCGGCTACGTCTCGCCGAAGTGGCTCGGGCGCTGCCCCGACTGCGGGTCCTGGGGCACATTGGAGGAACGGGCGCCGGTGGTGGCCGGGCCGGGGGCTGCGGGGGCGTCGGCAAGCAAGAGCGTAGCGCCGTCCAGCCCGGCGCAGCCGATTACCAAGATTGGGGCGCAGGCGACAAAGACGGTGCGCACCGGCATCGGCGAGCTCGACCGCGTGCTTGGAACCGGCATCGTGCCGGGTTCGGTGGTGCTTATGGCCGGCGAGCCCGGCGTGGGCAAATCTACGCTGCTGCTGGAAGTAGCCTCGCGGTGGGCCCAGCTCGGCCGCACCGTGCTCTACGCGACGGCCGAGGAATCCGCCGGCCAGGTCCGCTCCCGCGCCGAACGCACCGGGGCGCTGCAGGAATCGCTGTACTTGGCGGCCGAGTCCAACCTGGACGCGGTCTTTGGGCACGTGGATAAGCTCAAGCCGAGCCTTATCATCGTCGATTCGGTGCAGACAATGCACGCCGTGGGCGTGGAGGGCGTATCGGGCGGCGTGGCACAATCGCGCGCGGTGACGGCCGCGCTGACCTCACTGGCGAAGTCCACCGGCATTCCGGTGCTCCTGGTGGGCCACGTGACCAAAGACGGCAACGTGGCCGGCCCGCGCGTGTTGGAGCATCTTGTCGACGTCGTCTTAAACTTCGAGGGCGACCGCCAATCCAGCCTGCGTATGCTGCGCGGCATCAAGAATCGCTTTGGCGCCACCGATGAGGTGGGGTGTTTTGAGCAGACGGCCGGCGGCATTCGGGAAGTCGCAGACCCTTCCGGGCTGTTTCTCTCGCACCGCGGCACGACGCCGGATGGCTCGGCCGTGACGGTCGCGATGGACGGCGTGCGGCCGATCCTCGCGGAGGTGCAGGCGCTGACGGTGGACCCAGTAGCGAAGAACCCGCGGCGCGTAGTGACCGGGCTAGATTCCAACCGCGTGCCGATGGTGCTTGCGGTTCTACAGGCGCGCGCCGGCCAACGCACCAACGATAAGGATGCTTATGTCGCCACGGTGGGTGGCATGCGGATTACAGAAACCGCCACGGATTTAGCGGTGGCGCTGGCAACGTGGTCCTCGCTGCACGAGCAGCCGCTGCCGGCCAAGACGGTGGTCATCGGCGAGGTGGGCCTGGCCGGCGAGTTGCGGCCGGTGCCCAATGTGGAGCGGCGCTTGATGGAGGCCGCACGGCTGGGCTACAAGCACGCGATTGTCCCGCGCGGAGATATCGAGCCGGTAGAGGGCATGCGCGTGCACCAGGCCGGGACGCTGGGGCAGGCCATCGCCGCAGTGTCGGGATAGCGCCTAGCGCAGCGTGAAGTCCTGCGGCGGGGAGGAGTTATCGCCGATGACGGTGTGGGCGAAGTAGGCCCCAGGTTCGGCCGCGGGGCGGTCGGTGCACTCGCCCGGCTTGGAGGCCTGGCGGGACCATTCGGCCTCGAATTTCACGTCCTTGCCGGCCGGGAAGGTTTGCGAGCCGGTCTGCACGGAGGCGTAGCAATCCGTATCGGACCACACGCGCTGGTTATCGGCCATCTTGTAGACCTCGAAGCGCAGCAGGTTCTTGTCCAGGTCGATCTTGCAGTCCGCGGCCGTGGGATTGGTGACCGTCATGAAGAACTTCGGCAGCTCGCCTTCCGGAACGGAGTAGTTCAGCATGGAGGTGCGGACATCGAGGTCCGCGAGGTCGCAGGTCTTCTTTGCTGCTTCGGAGCTTGCAGGCGCCGCGCTCGACGGCTCGCTTTCGGCCGCCTTGCTTTCCGACGCCCCCTCGGCCGAAGCCTCCGCAGCCGTCTCCGAGGCAGCTTCAGAGGTCTCCGGGGCGGCAGAAGACGAGGTCTGCTCCGGCGTGGGCGCAGGGGCGGCAGTATCGGCCGGCTCATCGCTGCTACCCCCGAAGGCGGCCACGGCCGCCCAGATCAGCACCACGGCCAGCACGAGCACGATGATGAGCGCCGCCACGCGGCGGCGCTTGTAGATCTCTTCAGGTAGGGGCTTTTTCTGCGTCACGCTGTCAATTTTAAGCGGTGGGTGCGGGCCGGTGCGCTAAGCCCGCGCCGCGTGTCAGGTTGGGTTATTCCACCCCGAAGGTCTGCAGGGTTTCCACGCTGGAGTCCTCCAGCAGGTAGCGCGCGCCGATAACGCCCAAAACGCGCTCGTCTAATAGGCGACGCACGTTGGGCACGCTGGCCACCAGCTGGGCGACGGTCTGGCGGGTGTGTTCCCGCTCGACGTCGTCAGTCGTGGCATTCGGTCCCGCCACCAGCGCGGAGGCGGCGACCTTCTCGATAATGGGTCGCTGCAGGCCGGTGGGCAGTTCGCCGCCGGCCACGAAACCGGTAGCCGCGCCGACCGCGCCACAAGATTGATGGCCGAGGACCACCAGCAGGTTGGGCTTGAGGGCGGCGAGGGCGTAGTCGAGGGAGGCCAAGACGGCGTCGTCAAGAATGTGGCCCGCGGTGCGGATGACAAAGGCATCGCCGAAGCCGATGTTGAAAACGTGCTCGATAGGGGCGCGGGAATCGGAACAGGAAATGACCACCACGCGGGGATCCTGACCTTGGGTCAGGCCTTCGCGGTTATAAATCTCGCGCACGTCGACGGTCTCGCCGTCCAGCACGCGCTGATTTCCCGCCTTAAGGGCCTCCCAAACGGCCTGCGGTTCGTGGGCAACATTACGTAAAGGCATAGGCCACATTCTAATGCCCTAGACTATCTCCCACGATGGATTCGCAAGCTCTTCTTTCCTGGTTCGATGCCAATGAACGCGACCTGCCGTGGCGCCGGCCTGGCACGAGCGCGTGGGGCGTGCTGCTCAGCGAGGTCATGAGCCAGCAGACGCCGGTCGCGCGCGTGGCTCCGGTGTGGGAGGAATGGATGCGGCGCTGGCCCACCCCGGCGGACTTTGCCCAGGCCACCCGGGCGGAGGTGCTGCGCGCCTGGGGCAAGCTGGGCTATCCGCGGCGCGCGCTGCGCCTGTGGGAGTGCGCGGCGGCCATTGGCGAGGGCGAGGTACCGGCGGACGTCGATAAGCTGCTGCGCCTGCCGGGCATCGGTGACTACACCGCGCGCGCCGTGGCCTGCTTCCACTATGGGGTCAACGTGCCGGTGGTCGATACCAATGTGCGCCGGGTGTATGCGCGCGCGGAGGAGGGCAGGTTCTTGGCGCCGCAGCCGTCGAAGCGGGAGTTAGCGGCCGTGGCGGAGCTGTTGCCGGCCGAGAATGGGCCGCGTTTTTCGGCCGCGCTCATGGAATTGGGCGCGCTGGTGTGCACAGCGAAGAATCCTTCCTGCGAGCAGTGCCCGCTGCGCGCGAGCTGTGCGTGGCAGCTCGCTGGTCGGCCGCAGCCCAGTGCAGAGGAGCAGGCACGGGCAAAAAAGCGCGTGCAAAAATTCGTCGGCACGGACCGACAGGTGCGCGGCAAGATTTTGGACGTACTGCGTGCGGCGGAGCGGCCGGTGCCGCAGTCCGAGATTGACGTGGTCTGGCCCGATGCGGCGCAGCGCTCCCGGGCGTTGGCTTCGCTGCTTACCGACGGCCTCGCCGAGCAAAACGACGCCGGCCTGTTCCACCTCCCTATTTAGGAGGTTAATAATGGCCGGCTATAATCGCAGGTCGCGATCCAGGGTGTGTGATCTGGTTAACGCCAGCGGCCGCGGAAATTGAATCCACCCGGCAAGTTCACCCACATGCCGCCGCGGGAATTAAAGGTGACCGGCCCTACCTTGGTAGACATCGACGCACCGGATCCGGAGACGTTGATCCAGCTATTCTTGCCGGTCTTTTTTCTTGAACGATACTGAAGTCCCATAAGCATATATTTTAGCAATTCCACTTCCACCGTTCCTACTGCACAGTAGGTTTTGGGCATGGAAAAGATTTGACGGGAAACCGACATCTTCTAATTGTGCGGGCTAAATGGGGTCCGAGCCCGCGGAACGGCACACAAAAAGCCACCCAATCTCGCAGAAAGCGAAGTGTTGGGTGGCTTTAACCGTTGGACCGAATTACATCGGCTGGCCGGCGCCTGCTGGCGGCGGGTTGTGGCCGTCGTCATCGGAGTCGGAACCAGAGCCGGACTCTAGGTCGGTTCCGGCGGCGGTGGAGCCGCCATCGCCCGGAACGTCCGGAGTGATGGTGTCGGGCTCGCCGGCATCGGTGGAGTCGGCGTCATTCTCGCGCACCTCGGCGTCGTCAAGCTGCGGCTCCTCGGTATCCTCCGGCAGAGGCTTCGGGCGCGGGCTGAAGGTGAACTTCGCACCCGTGTTGTCCTTGGACTCGCCGTCCCAGCCCTCGACGTCGACGGTGATGATTTCGCCGGCGCCGATTTCGCCGAAGAGGATCTTCTCAGAGAGCTGATCCTCGATCTCGCGCTGGATAGTGCGGCGCAGCGGACGAGCACCCAATACTGGGTCGAAGCCGCGCTTAGCCAGCAGGTCCTTGGCCTTCTGCGTGAGCTCGATGCCCATATCGCGCTCATCCAGCTGCTTGGCCACGCGGCCGATGAGCAGCTCGACCATCTCCACAATCTGCTCCTGGGTGAGCTGGTGGAAGACGACGATGTCATCGATACGGTTCAAGAACTCTGGGCGGAAGTGCTTCTTCAGCTCGTCGTTGACCTTCTGCTTCATCCGGTCGTACTGAGCATCGGCATCGTTCTCGGAGGAACCGGTAAAGCCCAAGCCCACCGGCTTCGAGATGTCCTGGGTGCCCAGGTTCGAGGTGAAGATGAGAACGGTGTTCTTGAAGTCGACGACGCGACCCTGGCCGTCAGTAAGGCGGCCATCTTCCAGCACCTGCAGGAGGGTGTTGTAAATCTCCTTGTGGGCCTTCTCGATCTCATCGAAAAGCACGACGGAGAACGGCTTGCGGCGAACCTTCTCGGTCAGCTGGCCACCCTCTTCGTAGCCGACATATCCCGGAGGTGCACCGAAGAGACGGGAGGCGGTGAAGCGATCGTGGAACTCACCCATGTCGATCTGGATGAGGTCATCATCCGAACCGAAGAGGAAGTTAGCCAGGGACTTCGACAGCTCGGTCTTACCCACACCGGACGGGCCGGCGAAGATGAAGGAGCCGGACGGGCGGCGCGGATCCTTGAGACCTGCACGGGTGCGGCGGATGGCGCGGGAGACGGACTTGACCGCCTCGTCCTGGCCGATGATGCGCTTGTGCAGCTCCTCTTCCATGTTGAGCAGACGGTTGGATTCCTTCTCCGTCAGCTTCAGCACAGGGATGCCGGTCCAGTGCGCCAGAACCTCGGCGATCTGGTCCTCGCCCACCTCGGCGATTTCCTCCAGGTCACCGGAGCGCCACTGCTTTTCCTTCTCCGCGCGCTCCTCGCCCAGCTTGCGCTCCTTATCGCGCAGGCCGGCTGCCTTCTCAAAGTCCTGGGCATCAATGGCCGCTTCCTTTTCCTTGCGGACCTCAGCGATGCGGTCATCGACCTCGCGCAGGCCCTTCGGCGCGGTCATGCGCTTGATACGCATGCGGGCGCCAGCCTCATCGAGGAGGTCAACGGCCTTATCCGGCAAGAAACGGTCATTGATGTAGCGATCCGAGAGGGAAGCTGCAGCATGCAGCGCCTCATCGGTGTAGGACACGCGGTGGTGCGCCTCGTACTTATCGCGCAGGCCCTTCAGGATCAAGAAGGTGTCATCCAGGGAAGGCTCATCCACCTTGACCGGCTGGAAGCGGCGCTCCAGCGCGGCATCCTTTTCGATGTGCTTGCGGTATTCCTCAAGGGTCGTAGCACCAATGGTCTGCAGCTCGCCACGAGCCAGCTTCGGCTTGAGCAGCGAGGCAGCATCGATGGCGCCTTCAGCAGCACCAGCACCAACCAGGGTGTGGATCTCATCGATGAACAAGATGATGTCGCCGCGCTGGTTAATCTCCTTGAGCACCTTCTTCAGGCGTTCCTCAAAGTCACCGCGGTAACGGGAGCCAGCTACTAGGGAACCCAGGTCCAGCGAGTAGAGCTGCTTATCCTTGAGGGTCTCCGGAACCTTGCCGTTGACGATGTCGAGCGCCAAGCCCTCAACGACGGCGGTCTTACCAACGCCCGGCTCACCGATGAGGACCGGGTTATTCTTCGTACGGCGAGACAGCACCTGCATGATGCGCTCTACCTCGGACTCACGGCCAACGACCGGATCGAGCTTACCGTCCTTCGCGGCCTGGGTGAGGTTGCGGCCGAACTGGTCGAGCACCAGGGAATTGGAACGCTCGCCGGAACCGCCGGAGCCACCACGGCCGCCCGCGCCGGCACCTGCGCCTGCGCCGACCGGACCGGAGCCCTGGCCGTTGGAGGAACCGCCCTCCTGCTGGCCGCCCTCATAACCGGACAGCAGCTGGATAACCTGCTGGCGCACGCGCGGCAGGTCGGCGCCGAGCTTGGTCAGCACCTGGGCGGCAACGCCGTCGCCCTCGCGAATGAGACCCAATAGCAAGAACTCAGTACCGATGTACTTGTGTCCCATCTGCAGGCCTTCGCGCAGGGAAAGCTCCAAGACCTTCTTGGCGCGTGGGGTAAAGGGAATGTGGCCGGTGTGTGGCTGGCTACCCTGGCCAATGATTTCCTCGACCTCGCGGCGGACATCCTCCAGGGAGATACCCATGGATTCCAGCGCCTTGGCGGCCACGCCTTCGCCCTCATGGATAAGGCCGAGCAGGATGTGCTCGGTGCCGATGTAATTGTGGTTAAGCATGCGTGCTTCTTCCTGCGCCAAAACGATGACGCGGCGAGCACGATCGGTAAACCTCTCGAACATGATTCCCCTATACTTTCGCTTCTAATGTGATACCCACTCTAACGCGGCAATCCGCCGATAATTTCCGGTTTTGTTCCCAGATGCCCGCAATACCGCCAGAATCCATCATATTCGCAGCTCACACGGGTGTACGCCGGTAGCGAACAGGGGCATGGGCATGTAATCTAGAATCGTTTTATCGTTCCCTGCCCCTCCCCACTATTAAAGGACGTAGCGACCGTGCCCCAGCTTCCTGAGTTCTTTGCCACCCAGCACAACCTGCACGAATTGGCCGTGTTGGATGAGGCACCATCGTCTATCCTCTTTGCGGTCGAAGATGGAACCACGCACCAGCAGCTAAGCGTGGAAATCTTCGCGCCGGAAATTACCGGCGTAGTGGACAAGTCCACGGCACTGCATGGGTTGCGCCACCCAGCCATCGCGCCGCTGGTGGGCACGGGCACCACCGCGGATGGGCAGGAATTCATCGTGCGCGAAGGGACTTCCGGAACCCAGCTTTCTGAGCTGCCCAGTAATCTCAGCCGCGAAGAGGCCGCCGACGTCTTTGGTCCGCTGGCGGGTGCGGTGGACTTCTTAGTGTCGCGTAATCGGGCAGATTTTGCGGTGCATGGGCTAAGAGAGGCCCGGGTGGGCGTCGATAAGCAACGCCAGGTTTCGGTGCTGGCTGCGGCCGGTCCGTCCGGCGAAGAGCACGGCGATGCGGTAGCGGCGTTTGAAGAGCTCGTCGCCCACAAGTGCCCGGAGTACAAGCCCACTAACACGGCAGAGAGCGCCAAGGATGTGGTGGAGCACCTGCGCCCGGAGCGCGATTTCGATACCGCGCAGATTCCGCGCGTGCAGGAGCCAGAACCGCGCCCCCAGCAGCAGTTCGCTCCGCCGCAACAGCCGCAACCGATGGGCCAGCCCATGGCGCAGCCGCAGCAACCGATGGCACCCGCGCCGAAGAAGAAGGGCAAGGGCGGGCTCATTGCGCTCATCACGGTGCTGGCGGTGGCCGCGATTGCTGCTGCGGCCGCGCTGTGGTTCTTCCTGTCCTACCCCAGCTGGAATGATAAGGAGCAGAACCTCGCGGATGCGTATCCGGACTTGGTGGGCTCCCGCAGCGGCCAGGACGGCTTCGATGGGGCTAAGTGCTCCTCGCGCGACCCGGAGCCTGGCCAGGAGGCCAAGATTTCCTGCGTGGGCGATGGGTTCAACTACATCGTGACCTACTACCCCAGCGTGGAGGAGCGCGATGCCATGCTTCCCGACGCCGAACCGGTCGAGCTTTCCAATGACCAGTGCACCATCCAAAGCTTTGAGACCACCGCGGATGTTCCGACCTACGTAATGGCCGTGGAAGGCACCCAGTCCGCATTCCTGGTGTGGGGCGATAAGGCTGAAGAGGAGCGGCTGAACCTGCCGCTGTGCGCCTCTTAGCTCGCGCCCTAAAGTTTAAGGCCCGCTGGTGCAGGCCTTTATTTTGTCCTCGTGCCTATTCCCCGGAGGGTACGCGCTTGAGGAACGGGGCCAGCACAACGACCACCAGCGAAAGCACGCCGGCAAAAAGGAAGGCCCAGTGCGCGCCGTGAGCCGTCGCGGCTGCCTCGTTCATGCCTTGGGCCGCACCGGACTTGGTACCACGGGTCAGGAAGGTCATCAGGAAGGCAGTGCCGGCCGCGCCCGCCAGCTGCTGCAGGGTATTGAGGATGGCGGAGCCGTGCGAGTAGAGCTCGTCTGGCAGGGAGGCCAGGGACGTCGTCATCAGCGGCGTCATCATAAGCGCAATGCCCAGGGCAAAAAGGATATGCATGCCAATGACCATCCATACCGCACTGTCCTCGTTGAGCAGGGTCATCAGCCACGTGCCCGCGGCTAGGAGCAGGGCGCCGGGGATCATGAGTGGACGGGGCCCGTGGATGTCATAGAGGCGGCCGACCATCGGCGAGATGCCGCCTTGGAGCAAGCCGCCAGGCATGACGACGAGCCCGGTGACCAGCGAGCTTACCGCCAGAGAGGTCTGCAGATAGATGGGCAGGATATTGACCACGCCGAGCAATAGCCCAAACATGAGCAGCATGCCCAGTACCGCCACGGTGAAGTTGGGAACCGTAAACGGGCGCATGTCCAAAAGAGCCCGATTGTCCTTGGCCAGGCGCAGCTGGCGGCGGGTGAAAAGCGCCAGGGCCACGAGGCCGACGATGAGAACGACGATGTCTACCAGGCCATCGCCCTCCAGCATGTTTTCCAGGGACGATACGGCGTAGACCAATCCGCCAAAGGCGAAGACGGACAGGACGACAGACGGGAAGTCCAGCGGGGTATCGCGCTTATCTCCCACGTTGACCAGGCGGAAATAGCCGGCGGCGCAGATGAGGCCAAGCAGCGGCACCATGGTCCAGAAGATGACGTGCCAGCTAGACATGCTCAACACGAAGCCACCTACGGTGGGGCCGAGCGCTGGGGCCACGGAAATGACCACGGAGATAATGCCCATGACGCTGCCGCGGCGCTGCGGCGGGACGAGGGTCATCGCCACTGTCATCAGGGTGGGGATCATCAAGGCGGTGCCGGCCGCCTGGAATACGCGGCCCACCAGCAGCACGCCGAAGGCCGGGGCGAGCGCCGCCAACACCGTACCGGCAAGAAAAACGCCCGACGAGGCCAAGAAGATCTGCCGGGTGGTGAACTTATCCATAAGAAAGCCGGTGGTCGGGATAACCACGCCCATGGTGAGGAGGAAACCGGTAAGCAGCCACTGGGCGGAGGTCGCGGGGATACCAAAGTCCGCCATGATGGTGGGCAGCGCCACCGACAGGGCGGTCTCGTTCAGGATCATCACCATCGCGCCGAGGACGAGGATGGTGAGGTTGATTTTTACCTCTGCGGAAATGTGGGGATCTGGTTTCTGAGACACCCAGACAGGATACTGAGGCCGCGGGTGCGGGGAAAGTCGAGGAGTATAGTTTTAGTGTCTTCATCCGCGCGGTGAGACCGCGCCACCCGAGCCTAAAGCGAGGTACACCCCAGTGCGTTTTCTCAACGATTCCCATCCGCCGTACGAATTGACCTACTCCGACGTATTTATGGTCCCGAGCCACTCCGAGGTGGGCTCGCGCCAATCGGTAGACCTCACCACTGAGGACGGCACCGGAAATACCATCCCGCTCATCGTGGCCAATATGACTGCCGTGGCCGGGCGCCGCATGGCTGAGACCATCGCCCGGCGCGGCGGGCTGACCATCCTGCCACAGGATCTCTCCTTAGAAGCGGCCGCAGAAACCATCGCCTCTGTGAAGGCGGCGGACTTGGTCTATGACACCCCAATTACCGTCAAGCCGCACCACACCGTGGGCTATACCAGCAATCTTTTGCACAAGCGCGCCCATGGTGCCGCCATTGTGGTCGAGGGGGACATGCCCATCGGCATCATCACCCCAAAGGACCTGCGTGGACAGGATAACTTCACCGCCGTCGGCCAGCTGATGACCACCGACTTGGTCACGCTGCCAGTGGGCATTGACCCACAGGAGGCCTTTACCAAGCTGCGCAAAACCTCCCGCAAGCTAGCCCCAGTGGTCAACCCGGATGGCACCCTGGCCGGCATCCTCACGAGGAAGGGTGCGGTGAGGGCGAAGATGTATAGGCCGGGCGTCGACAAGCAAGGCCGCTTACACATCGGTGCTGCGGTGGGCATCAACGGTGACGTGGAAGGTCGCGCCCGTGCTCTAGCGGAGGCCGGTGCTGACGTCCTCGTCATCGATACCGCCCACGGCCACCAGGAAAGCATGCTTACCGCGCTGCGCAAGGTCAACGCGCTGGAACTGGGGCTTCCCATCGCTGCCGGCAATATCGTCACGGCCGAGGGCGTGCGCGAGCTGGCCGCGGCCGGCGCGGACATTATCAAGGTCGGTGTGGGCCCGGGCGCGATGTGCACCACCCGCATGCAGACAGGCGTGGGCCGCCCGCAGTTCTCGGCCGTCCTAGAGTGTGCTGCAGCCGCCCGCGAGGTAGGCGCCCACGTTTGGGCCGACGGCGGCGTGCGCGACCCGCGCGATGTCGCCCTCGCACTTGCCGCAGGTGCCTCCAATGTCATGATCGGCTCCTGGTTCGCCGGCACCTTTGAATCCCCAGGTGACCTGCACAAGGATGCCGACGGCGCCTTTTATAAAGAATCCTTCGGTATGGCGTCGCGCCGGGCGGTGCGCGGCCGCAATTCCGATACCGAGGCCTTTGAGCGCGCCCGCCGCGAGATGTTCGAAGAGGGCATTTCTACCTCTCGCATCTACCTCGACCCCGAGCACGGCGGCGTGGAGCACCTGGTGGACCGGATTGTCTCTGGCGTGCGTTCCTCGTGTACCTACGCCGGTGCCGATTCCCTAGCCGCCTTCCGCGAACGCGCCACCGTGGGCGTGCAGTCCGCCGCCGGCTTTGCCGAGGGGCAGCCACGGGCCACGAACCGCTAAAACAATAACCCCAGTGATGTGCAGATGGCCTGCAGGGATCGCTCTGGGGCTTTCAAATGCGACACTACCATGGGAGCCATGACGCCTCAATCAGCTACCCAACGCCAGCTAATTGAATGGTTTTCAGCTCCCAGAATGAAAAGGTTTCTCGATCATCCTGACCCGGCGGCTCTTTATCTATGGAATACCCGCGTCTCGAAGGCATTCCTAGAAGATATTCAGCACGCTGAGGTACTTCTGAGGAACCACATAGACACAACACTTCACAAAGTTTGTTCCTGGATCTCCCCGGAAGCGGCCTCCTGGATACTCGAACAGTCTAGAGTTCGAGTGCTAAGAAGCCAGCGCCCCTAGAGGCGCTCCGTACAGCACGTGCTACGTTGACAGATATGTTGACTCGCTATGACCAAGCGGCCTCCCGCGCGGCCGCGCAGGTTATGGGGCAGTACTCCACCAGTTTCTCCCTGGCCACGCGGCTTTTGCGCGGGCGGGTGCGCGCCGATATCCGCCACCTGTACGCGGTGGTGCGCATTGCAGACGAGCTTGTCGACGGCACCGCAACCCAAGCCCACACTGACCCCGCCGCCGCGCTGGATGCCTACGAGCAGACCATCTTGGCCGCACCGCGACAGCGACTGCACACGGACCCGATAGTGCACGCTTATGCCATCACGGCTCGCCGCTGCGGCTTCCACCGCGAGTACCTTGCTGCCTTCTTTAGCTCCATGCGTGCGGATCTCACCCAGCGCGAGTACTCCCCATCGGAACTGCAAGACTATATCTACGGCTCAGCGGAAGTCATTGGGTTATTGTGCCTGCAAATTTTCTTGGCCGAAGAGGACGTCTCCCCCGCCGACCGCGCCGCGATGGAGCGCGGTGCCCGCGCTCTAGGGTCAGCCTTTCAGAAGATTAATTTCCTTCGTGACCTAGGCGAAGACAGCTCAACTTTAGGTCGCACCTATTTTCAGCAGGCCCCATCGGGACGAATTGATGAGGCCACCAAGTCCGCGCTTATCGCAGAGATCCGCCGGGAGCTCGCCACCGCTGCGCTCACCATCAACTTGCTGCCGGCCTCTGCACGGGTGGGGGTGAGCGCGGCGGCGGATATCTTTACTGAGCTCACCAATCGCCTTGCCGCCACCCCGGCTACGGACCTTGCCATCTCGCGCGTATCCGTGCCGAACCACACCAAGGCTTGGCTAGCAGCCCGCGCAGTGCGACGCCGCGGCCACAGCAGCCATACCCCACACCCAGCCAGAGATTAAGGAGACGTCATGCACGCCGTCGTCATTGGAGCCGGCATCGCCGGACTCGCCACCGCCGCTTTGCTCGGCCGCGAGGGCTACGAGGTCACCGTCGTGGACTCGCTGGATGAGGTAGGCGGGCGCGCCGGCAGCTTTGCGGAGGCCGGCTTTCGCTGGGATACCGGCCCGTCGTGGTACCTCATGCCTGAGGCTTTCGATCACTTCTTTGCGCTGTGCGGCACCTCCACCGAGGCGGAGCTGGACTTGGTCGACCTCTCCCCCGCCTACCGCGTCTTTCACGGCGATGCGCCGGTGGACGTGCACTCCGGGATCGAGGAAGTCACCGCGCTTTTCGAGTCACTGGAGCCCGGCGCGGGGGAGAAAGTTCGCGAGTACCTAGCGCAGGCCAGTGATACCTACGAGATGGCGCTCAAACACTTCCTTTACACCACCTTCTCCGCACCGCTGAACCTGGTGCACCGCGATATCCGCACCCGGATTTCGCGCCTCATGGCTCTACTGACGGTGAATCTAAAGCAGCATGTGGGCCGGACGTTTTCTGATGCCCGCCTGCGCCAAATCTTGAGTTACCCGGCGGTCTTTTTGTCCTCCGAGCCGGCCGCTGCACCGGCACTGTATTCCTTGATGAGCCACACCGACCTGGTGGAGGGCGTGCGCTACCCACAGGGTGGCTTTGCCGCCGTGGTCCAGGCCATCTACCGGCAGGCACAGAAATTCGGCGCCAGCTTCCGTTTGGGCGAGGAGGTTACTTCCATCAAGGTCGCCAACCGGCAGGTCACGGGCGTGCGCACGAATAGGGGCGCCATCCACGCCGATATCGTGGTCTCGGCGGCGGACATGCACCACACCGAGACCCAGCTTTTGCCGCCGCAGTTGCGCACGTACCCGGAGCGCTACTGGGGCCAGCGCAATCCCGGTCTGGGCACTGTGCTCATTTTGGCCGGGGTGAAGGGCGAGCTGCCAGAACTAGCGCACCATACGCTGCTTTTTAGCCAGGATTGGGATCCGGATTTCCGCGCCGTCTATTCCGGTCCGGAGCCTTCCCGGCCGTTGGGCGCCTCGAAGTCCATCTACGTGTCCAAGACCTCGGCCACCGACCCGAACGTAGCGCCCGCAGGCCACGAAAACCTCTTCATTCTGGTGCCGGTGCCGGCCGCGGAGGCGCCCGGGTTCGGCAATGCCTACCACGCAGAGGAATCCGAGCGCGTTGCCGCGATTGCCGACGCCGCCCTTAACCACATTGCAGCCACGGCTGGGGTGCCGGATTTGGTAGACAGGGTCGTCGTCAAGCGCACGCTCGGCCCTGCCGATTTTGCCGAGCGCTACCATGCTTGGTCGGCCGGTTCTATTGGGCCCGCGCACACGCTGCGGCAATCGGCGTTTTTGCGCGGGCGTAATGCCTCGCGCAAGGTCGATGGACTCTTCTACGCCGGTGCGACCACCGTGCCGGGCGTGGGCGTGCCGATGTGTCTGATTTCGGCCGAGAACATTATTAAGCGCCTGCGTGGTGATAAATCCGCCGGGCCGTTTTCGCATTAGCCCAGGCACGGCAAAAGCCGCCAGCCTCATGGGCTGACGGCTAGAGATTGGCCGCTGGGCTGCTACTTCTGCTCTGGCTTAACCAGTGGGAAGAGCACGGTTTCGCGGATGCCCAGGCCGGTCAGGGCCATCAGCAGGCGGTCCATGCCCATGCCGGTGCCGGCCGTAGGCGGCATGCCCTGCTCCATAGCAGCAAGGAAGTCCTCGTCCAGCACCATGGCCTCGTCATCGCCACCGGCGGCCAGGCGGGCCTGATCCTCAAAGCGCTCGCGCTGAATAACCGGGTCCACCAGCTCGGAGTAGCCGGTTGCCAGCTCAAAGCCGCGGACGTAGAGATCCCACTTCTCGGTCACGCCCGGCTTGGAACGGTGCTGACGGGTCAGTGGGGAGGTCTCAACCGGGAAGTTCTTGACAAAGATGGGGCCTTCCAGCTGGTCCTCGCACAGGACCTCCCAGATTTCCTCCACCAGCTTGCCGTGGCCCCAGCCGCCGTCCTTGGGGACGTCAAGGCCGATGACGTCGGCAATGCCCTTGAGCGTTTCAACGTCGGTATCGATGGTGACCTCCGGCTGGCCCGGGAACTTGCGCTGTAGGGCCTCATTGAGGGAGGGGTACATCTCGATTTCGGGCCACTCTTCGCCGCCGAAATCGAACTCGGTGCCATCTGCCAAGGTGACGGTGGTCGAGCCAAAGACGTCGCGCGCTACGGCCTGGATGGACTCGCGCGTCATGCGGGCGCAATCGTCGTAGTCGCCCCATGCAGCGTAGGTCTCGAGCATGGCGAACTCCGGCGAGTGAGAACGGTCCACGCCCTCGTTGCGGAAGTTGCGGTTGATTTCGAAGACGCGGTCAATGCCGCCGACGACGGCACGCTTCAAGTACAGCTCCGGCGCAATGCGCAGGTAGAGGTCAATATCCAGCGCATTGGAGTGGGTGATAAACGGGCGAGCGGCCGCGCCACCGTGCAGGGTCTGCAGCATCGGGGTCTCGATTTCAACGAAGTCCTGGCTTTCCAGGTAGTTGCGCAGCGCGCGCATGACCTTCACGCGGATCATGGCGTTCTTGCGGGCCTCTTCACGGATAATGAGGTCGTTATAGCGCTGGCGCACACGGGTATCTTCTGCCATATCGGCAAAGGACACCGGCAGCGGACGCAGGGACTTAGCGGCCATGGTCCACTCGGAAACCATGATGGACAGCTCACCGCGGCGGGAGGAAATCACGCGGCCGCGCACGGAGATGAAATCGCCCAAGTCAACATCGGACTTCCACGCGTCGAGGCGCTCCTTGCCTACCTCGGCCAAGGAAAGCATGGCCTGCACCTGGGTGCCGTCACCATCTTGCAGGGTGGCAAAGCACAGCTTGCCGGTATTGCGCATAAAGATAAGGCGTCCGGCAATGGCGTGGGTTACCTCGGTTTCCTCGCCTGGGGCCAGGTAGGTCACGCCTTCTTCGGCGCCCGGCTCTTCGCCCTCGGGTACAACGCGGAAATCGTGGCGCAAATCCTTCAAAGAGATGGTGCGCTCAACGGTTACCGGGTAGGCCTCTACGCCGGATTCCAGCAGGCGATCGCGCTTCTCGCGGCGGATGCGCAGCTGCTCAGGGACATCGTTTACTTCATTATTCTTCTGCTCGCTCACGTTAGCCTAGGGTAGTCGATCCCCACCGCAGCACGCGATTTAGCCCACGCCACCCTCACCCCGGAAAAGATTTACGCATAATTCACTTAACCGTCACCTCCGCGCCAACGCACAGTTACTGAGATCCCCTTATATATATGGCTGTCCCCGTGTCTAAACAATATTTTCAACCCATTTGGAGCAGTAATAATGGCGCTTAAAGGCCGCAACCTTCTCTCTAGTCTCTTTGCCTCCTCTCGTTCCAGCCTGACCTGCACCTACAAGTGCGGTAATGCTTGCTTTGGCGAGTGCGAGAACAAGTCCAATAACCCGTACTTTGCTGACCAATTCTCCCGCCGTACCGCGCTGCGTGCGGGTAGCCTGTCCGTCGTAACCGTTGGCGGCGGCGCTGCTTTGGCGGCCTGCTCCAACCCGGATGATGCGTCTAATGAGGCTTCTTCCTCCGAGGGCAAGGGCGGCAAAACCTCTGAGGCGAACGTTGAGCTCACCTCCGCAGAGGGCATGAAGTTCGACCCAGTACAGCCAAACGAGAAGGACGAAGTGGTCATCCCGGATGGCTACGAGCAGTCCGTCCTCATTGCCTGGGGCGACCCGCTGTTTGAGGACGCGCCGGAATTCGATGACAAGAACCAGACCGCCGAGGCAGCTGAGAAGCAGTTCGGCTTCAACAATGACTTTGCGGGCCTTATCGAGCACCCGGACGATGACAACCGCCTTATCTACGTCTGCTCCCACGAGTACACCACCGAGCCGCAGATGTTCCCCAACTACGATGCGGATAACCCGACCGAGGAGCAGGCCAAGATCGGCTGGGCTGGCCACGGCCACTCCATCGTGGAGGTATCTAAAGTTGGCAAGACCGGCGAGCTCAAGCGCGAGTTCGGCCCGCTCAACCGCCGCATCACCGCCACCACCGAATTCACTCTGGTGGGCCCAGCTGCCGGCTCCGATTACGTCAAGACCTCCGCCGATAAGACCGGCAAGAAGGTCAAGGGCACCCTGAATAACTGCTCCGGCGGCATCACTCCGTGGAATACCATGCTCTCTGGCGAAGAGAACTTTGACCAGTACTTCGCCCACGCCAAGCTGGATGACAAGAAGGCGCAGGAGTCCCTGGAGCGCTTCGGCATGGAAGACGGCGAGTCCCAGCGCAAGTGGGAACGCTTTGATAAGCGCTTCGACGTCTCCAAGGAGCCGAACGAGCCGAACCGCTTTGGCTGGATCGTAGAAATCACCCCGCTGGACCCGAAGTCCACTCCGGTCAAGCACACCGCGCTGGGTCGCTTCAAGCACGAGGCCGGCAACATCCACATCGCATCCGACGGCACCGTCGTGTGCTACTCCGGCGATGACTCCCGCTTCGAGTACATCTACAAGTTCATCTCCACCAAGAAGTACAAAGAAGGCGACATCGAGCACAACCTCACCATCTTGGACCACGGCACCCTGTACGTGGCCAAGGTAGAGGGCAACTCCCCAGAGGACGAGATTGACGGCTCCGGCGTGCTGCCAGAGGATGGCGCCTTTGATGGCAAGGGCGAATGGATCAAGCTGCTGACCTCCGATACGGAGAACAACAAGTTCGAGTCTCACGTTGATGGCATGTCTGCCGAAGAGGTTGCCGTCTACACCCGTGAGGCTGCCGATAAGGTGGGCGCCACCAAGATGGACCGCCCGGAGGATATGCAGGTTCACCCGGACTCCGAGAAGGTCTACGTGGCCCTGACCAACAATAAGTACCGCGGCGCTACCGGCGAGAATGCCAAGAAGAACAAGGAAGAGCCGATGGAGTGGGCTCCTATCAAGGAGAACAAGAACGGCCTGGTCATGGAGATTGAAGATGACCACGCTGGCGAGAAGTTCACCTGGAACCTCTTCCTGGTCTGTGGTGATCCGAAGGAAGCAAATACCTACTTTGGTGGCTTTGACAAGGAGAAGGTCTCCCCAATTTCCTGCCCGGATAACCTAGCCTTCGATAGCCACGGCAACCTATGGATCTCCACCGACGGCAACGCACTTGAGTCCAACGATGGCCTCTACGCGGTGACCACCGAAGGCGATACCCGCGGCGAGCTCAAGTGCTTCCTTACCGTTCCGGCAGGCGCCGAGACCTGCGGCCCCATCGTCACCGATGAGCGCGTGATGGTTAACGTTCAGCACCCAGGTGAAACCGATGACGCTACCTTTGAAAAGCAGACCTCTCACTGGCCAGAGGGTGGCAAGTCCACCCCTCGCCCAGCAGTGGTTGTGGTGTGGAAGAAGGACGGCAACATCGGCGTCGATAAGAAGTAAGCACCACCTGGTTTAAGCACCCACCGCGCGGCCCTCGTTCCTCCACTGGAACTGGGGCCGCGCTGTTGTTTTTCCTGCCGGCAGCATGAGGTACTGCGCCGCCTGCGCCTTCCAAATATAAATCCACCCGCCGGTCTCCCCCACGGGCTAATACCTATGTGAGTTATGGCATACTATCCGCACGTGTGAGACACGCCACCCAACTGCCCATGAGGAGACGCACACCATGAACTCTCTAGTCCTCGCCATCATCGGCATTGCGATGATGGGCGCCGGCTATCTGCTCTATTCCAAGTTCCTAGGAAAGAGCATTTTCCGGCTATCCCCGAACTACCCCACCCCGGCCCACACCATGGAAGACGGCGTGGACTTTGTGCCCACCAATAAATACGTCCTGTGGGGTCACCACTTCACGTCCGTGGCAGGCGCCGCACCCATCATTGGTCCGGCCGTAGCCGTCATCTGGGGCTGGGTTCCGGCGTTTCTCTGGGTCACCCTCGGCACCGTCTTCCTTGCCGGCATACACGATTTGGGTGCGCTGTGGGCGTCGCAGCGCCACAAGGGCCAGTCCATCGGCACTTTGTCCGGGCGCTACATTGGCAAGCGCGGCCGCAACCTCTTCCTCATCGTGATCTTCCTGCTGCTATTGATGGTGAATGCGGCCTTCGCCGTGGTCATTTCGAACCTGCTGGTCTCCACCCCTACGGCCGTTATCCCCACGTGGGGCGCCATCGTCGTCGCGCTGCTTATCGGCCAGGCCATCTACCGCCTGAAGTGGAACCTGCCACTGGTCTCCATCGTGGGCGTTGTAGCGCTCTACGCGCTGATGATCATCGGTGACCGCGTGCCTGTGGTCCTGCCAGATACGGTCCTGGGCATCCCCGCCAACGGCGTGTGGATCATCTTGTTATTCATCTACGCCTTCATCGCTTCGATGCTGCCGGTGTGGGTACTTCTGCAGCCGCGCGACTACATCAACGGCCTCCAGCTCTTTGTGGGCCTGGCCATCTTGTACGGCTCCTTTCTCATTACCCGCCCTTCGCTTGCCGCACCGGCGCTGCGCGACAACGTGCCGGAGGGCACCCCGGGCATCTTCCCGCTGCTCTTTGTCACCATCGCCTGCGGCGCTATTTCCGGCTTCCACGGCGTGGTGGCCTCCGGCACCTCGTCCAAGCAGGTGGATAAGGAAACTGACGTGCGCTTTGTGGGGTACTTCGGCGCCGTGGGCGAGGGCCTACTCGCGCTGGGCACCATCATCGCCACCACCGCGGGCTTTAAGTCTCTGCAGCAGTGGGAAGAGATCTACTCCGAGTGGAATGCCGGCGGCGTGGAGGCTTTCGTGCAAGGCGGCGGCGCGCTCATGAACGAGGGCATGGGCATTCCCACGTCCCTCTCCGGCACCATCTTGGCCACCATGGCCGTGCTCTTTGCCGCTACCACCATGGACTCGGGCGTGCGCCTGCAGCGGCTAGTGGTGCAAGAAATCGGCGAGATCATGGGCGTGCGCATCAAGGCCCTGGCCGCCACCGTCATCGCGGTAGGCTTGGCCTTCGGCCTGACCTTCTCCGCCGGCGCGGATGGCTCCGGCGGCATGACCATCTGGCCGCTATTCGGCACCACCAACCAGCTCATGGCGGGCCTTTCCTTGGCCATCGTGGTGATCATCCTGACCCACCTGCGCCGGCCGACGTGGCCGGTGGTCTTCCCGCTCATCTTCGTTACCGCCATGTCACTGTGGGCCGCACTGCTCCAGCTGAAGTCCCTCTTTACCAGCCAGAACTGGCTGCTATTCTGCATGGACGTCATCATCGTGGTCGCCGCCATCTGGGTCATCGTGGAGGCCGTCGGCGCCATTTCCCGCGCCCGCAAGGAGACCCCACTGGAGTGGTCCGATGATGACCTTGACGCCCCGCTGCCCGAGCATGCTCGACAAGCTTAAGGCACTTGCGGCCGGGCTCAATGAGTACTACCAGGCCCCGTATCGTGCCAGCTTTGCCAAGGCCCAGCAGCAAGAAGATGATCTCTTCCTGATGCTGGTCGCCTCGGAGGCGCTCGGCATCCCTAACCCCGCCAGCTACTACACCCTGGAGCTTTTGCCGTTGGTCTATGAGGATTTTCACGCCTGGCATACCCGCATGGGAATGGATAGATCCCCGCTGGAGAATATTCAATGTTGTTAAAGACCGCACCCATCATGTTCTTCGGCGGCAAGGGAGGGGTGGGTAAAACCACCCTGGCCACCGCCACCGCGCTGCGTCTGTCCCGTGAGCACCGCGTCTGCCTGGTGTCCACGGACCCGGCGCATAACCTGGGGCATATTTTTGGTGCCTCGCTTGGCGACGCCCCCGTAGACCTCACCCCTACCCTGTCCGCCATCGAGATCAACCCTGCGCGCGCGACCGAGCAGCACCTGGCGCAGGTAGGGAACTCGATGCGCCGCTTTATGCCCGAGCACCTGCACGGTGAGGTGAAGAAGCACCTCGACCTAGCCCGGCAATCGCCCGGCACACAAGAGGCGGCACTATTGGAACGCATAGCGGCGCTAGTCGTGGAGGAGTCCGACTTCGACTACCTCATCTTCGATACCGCCCCCTCTGGGCATACCTCGCGACTCATGGCCCTGCCAGAGATCATGGCCGCCTATACCGATGGATTGCTCTCCCGGCGCGAGAAATCCGACAAATTCGGCTCGCTGGTGCGCGGGATGTCTAACGTCAGCGGCGCGGATAATGACCCGGTGGACCGGCGCAATCAGGAGATTCGCGCCACGCTTTTCCAGCGCCGCGAGCGCTTTGCCCAGCTGCGCACCGCGCTTACCTCCCCGCGCACCGTGTTCCACATCGTGCTCACCGCCGAGCGCCTGCCCGTGCTGGAGTCAGCCGAGTTTCATGCGGACCTCACGAGCAACGGTGTGCGGGTGGGATCCATGCTGGTTAACCGGCGCACCCCGGCCGACCAAGGCGAGTTCTTGGCCGCTCGGCGCGCCGCCGAGGATGAGGCGCTCGCGCTGTTGCGTACCAAGCTCCCACAAACCCCAGTGCGCGAGGTTCCGTGGTTGCCGGAGGAAGTGGGGACTCCAGAGGCCGTCGGCAAGCTGGCGGCCTATCTCTAGCTCCACCCGCCCGCGCCGCTGTGGGCTCGGGTCTGCTAAAACCGAAACTATGACTTTGCTCACCAACGAATACCTATCCCACTTGCGCAAGGAGGCCGCGGCCGATTCCCGGCTGCGCATCGCGCGCAACGCCATCACCAACGTCGGGGCGGCCAAGGCGGCCCTAGACCGCGACCGTATTACGGCGCTCTACCCCACCACCGAGGTCAAGCTGGATAGCTTGGGCGTATCGGACCAAAAGCGCTCTGGCCGCTGCTGGATGTTTGCGGCGCTGAACGTCTTCCGTCACCGCGCGACCAAGGAACTCAATGTAGATAACTTCGAGTTCTCCTTCACCTACCTGCAGTACTTTGACAAGCTGGAACGCGCCAATCTGGTTCTCAACCAGCTGCTGGACAAGAAGGACGCCGGCTGGGACGAGCGCACCGTCGCCGCAGTGCTCGACCACGCGGGGGCCGATGGCGGCTGGTGGTGCTTCTTTAGCAACCTGGTAGCCAAGTACGGCGCCGTTCCTGCCGAGGTCATGCCGGAGGTGCGCTCGTCTGGAAATACCGCGGAGATGAACCGCGACCTCGCCACGGTGGTGCGTCGTGCCGCCGCCCAGGACGGACCGCGCGAAGAAATCCTCGCCCAAGCGCGCAAGGATATCCACCGCATCCTGGCCATCCACCTGGGCACCCCGCCGCAGGAATTTACCTGGGCGTATCGCACCAAGGACGAGCAATTCGTGCGGCTGCACTCCACCCCGCGCGAGTTTGCGGATAAGTACCTGCCGAATCTGGACGAGTACGTGGTGCTGGCCGATGACCCCCGCTCCACCAACCCCAAGCATCGCGTGTTCAGCAGCGCCGAGGAGACCAATGTGCTGGGCGGCGCACCACAGGAGTACCTCAACGTCAGCGCGGCCGAGCTGAAGGACACTGCCAAGCGCAGCCTGGCGGCCGGCGAGCCGGTGTGGTTTAGCTGCGATGTCAACCGCCAGTTCTCCTTCCTCAACGGCGTATGGGACGAGGGATTGGTAGATACCGATGGCCTCTACGGCATCGATTCCTCCATGAGCAAGGAGGAGCGTTTTACCTCCGGCGAGACCGCACCTACCCACGCGATGGTCCTCACCGGCGTCGATGGTGACCGCGCCTGGCGCGTGGAAAACTCCTGGGGCTCCAAGCCACCGCGCAAGGAAGACGGCGAGGATGTGCCCGGCAAGGGCTTTGCCACCATGGCCGATGCCTGGTTTGACCAGAACGTCTTCCACATCGCCGTGCGCAAGGAGCACCTGAGCGACGAGCTTGCCCAGGCCCTTGCCACCGAACCGATTGAGCTTCCCCTCTGGGACCGGATGAACTAAGGAGAATCGAGAAATGACAGAGATTAAACCGAACGAGGTTCATGCCGCCACTGCCGAGCTCACCAGCGATGCCACGCTGCGCCTGGTACGCAATGGGGTGGCCCAGGAGGGCGTCGACAAGCTCAGCCTCGACCATGAGCAATTGCGCCATCTCACCCCGATAACCAGCCATAAGCTAGATTCTTGGGGCGTGGCCGACCAGAAGGCATCGGGTCGCTGCTGGATTTTTGCCGGCCTCAATTCCCTGCGCGGCGGCCTCATGGACAAGGCCAAGCTCAAGGACTTTGAGCTCTCCCAGACCTATATTTACTTCTTTGACAAGCTGGAAAAGGCCAATTGGTTCCTCACCGCCATGGCTGAGCTCAAGGACCGCGAGATTACGGACCGCACGGTGACCAAGCTCATGGATGATCCCATCGATGACGGCGGCCAGTGGTCCATGTTCGTCGCCCTGGTGGAAAAGTACGGCGTGGTGCCGCAGTACGCCATGCCGGAGACCGCGTCTTCCGAGGCCACGGCGATGCTTAACCGCAATCTGCAGACCGTGCTGCGCCGCGCCGCCCACCGCATCCGCAGCGGCGAAGAGGGCGCGCATGAGCAGGCGCTTGCCGACGTCTACCAGATCCTCACCGCCAACCTTGGCCTGCCTCCCGAGGACTTTGTGTGGCAGTACCGCGATAAGGACGATGAGTTCCACCGCGTTGGTACCTATACCCCGCAGGAGTTTGCCCGGGAATACCTGCCGGCGAACCTAGGCGAGTACGTGTGCGTGGTCAACGACCCGCGCAACGCCTACGGCGAGCTCTACACCGTGGAGTATCTGGGCAACGTGGTAGGAAAGCGCGTGACCTATTTGAACGCGCCTGTGGAGGTGCTGCGCGATGCCGCGCGTGCCTCCATCGAGGACGGCCAGCCGGTCTGGTTCGGCTGCGATACCGACCAGCAATCCGATGATGAGCACGGCGTATGGGCTAAGCACCTGCACGATTATGAGGCCTTCTACGGCGTGGAGATGGATCTGGACAAGGCACAGCGTTTGCGCCTGCACGAGTCCCTCATGACCCACGCGATGGTCTTTACCGGCGCCGATATCGCAGACGACGGCACCGTCAATCGCTGGCGTGTGGAGAATTCCTGGGGCCCGAAGAAGGCCGATAAGGGCTTTTGGACCATGGCCGATGACTGGTTCGACGAGTTCGTCTTCGAAATCGCCGTGCACCCCTCCCGCCTGCCAGAACAATACCAAGCGGCGTTGCAGTCCGAGTCCGTCACTACCCTGCCGGCCTGGGATCCGATGGGCGCGTTGGCGCGTTAAGCCTGCGGCACGCTAAGCCTGCGGCGTGCCAAGGCGCCGCACATAAAACATGCACACCAAGTCGCGGTCCTCGTTGACCGCGATGGTGCGCTCGCCCACCTGAGTGAAACCGCGGCTGTCATAGAACTGATAAGTGCAGCCGTCATCGGTAAACAAGTAGACGTTCTTTCCCTCATGACGGGCTTCGAAGGCCTCGAGCAGCGCCGTTCCTACGCCGCTCACGCCGGAATTGGGATCCGCGACGAGGAAGCCGATTTCGCCATCAATGGGGTGCTTACCCAAGTACTTGAGCAGCATGTCCTGATTGGCGGCATCGTAATCATCGCGGTGCCCGCCCGGGCGCAGGTTATTAAAGATTTCCACCGCGCGGACATAGGCCTTGCGCCACCACGGATACGGCAAGGCGGGCTTGCCTTTCATGGAGGCTAAAAGCACGCCGAGGAAGCGGTCGCCATCGTAGGCGGCCAGGATATCGGTGGCCTTGGCGCGCTCTAAATCCCAAAAGTAGCGGCCATAGGCGCGCTCAAAGCGCGGGTTCTTTACAAACCAGTGCAGGTGCATGCCCTCGATAGCGAAGGAAATCGCTTGGGGCTCATCGCGCGGGTCGAGGTCGCGGATCTGAATATCGGTCATTAGTCCTCCGAAGGCTGCTGGGAAGCGATACCCTGTGCGCGTTGTTGCTCGCGCTCGAGCTCGGCCTTGGCTTCGTGTTCTTCAATATTATTAAAGCCGATGCCCAGCGGCAGGCCCACATTATCGATGAGGCGGACGCCGCCGATTGTCGCGGCAACGAGCAAGCGGGCATCCCCCTCCTCAGGAGGCGTGCCGAGGTCGCGACCGCGCACCTCGAGGTAGTCCGGCTCAACGCCTGCTGCGCGCAGGACTTCCGCGGCAACCTCGCGGACCTTCTCCGCACCGGCTTCGGCGGCATGTGCGCCGGCGGTCAGCGCGGCGGATAGGGCCGCGGCTTGGTCACGGGATTCGGCCGGGACGTTGGTATTGCGCAGGCTCATCACCACGCCATCGGGCATGCGTACGGCGGGCACGCCCTGCACGCGGACACCCAGGTGGAAGTCTTGAACCGCGTGATGGATGGCGAGGAGGAGCTCGTAGTCCTTTTCACCAAGGAGGACGTCTGTAGGCGAAAGCGTCAGGATGAGCGCAAGGTACAGCGAGAGATCCTCGCTGAGGTCCGGTTCAAGGGCGGTCGCGGCGTCGGCCAGAGCTACGGCAATGCGGCGGCCGTGCGGCCACAAGGTTTCTGGCGAGTAATCCCACACGATGTCCACGCCCTCGGCACGCAGGAGCTCAAGATCCTCCTCGTGCGGGGACTGCAAGGCCACGACGGTAACAGCGCCGCGGATGTGCTTGGCCGCGCGCACCAACGCGATATGGCCGGCGTGCACGCCGGTAGTCAGCGGCACAAAGGCCACCGGGCGACCAGTCTTATGAAAGGCGCTGCCGACCATACGGATGCGCTCAATCTCACTGATGACGGTGGCGTTTCCCAGCTCTAGGCTCATCGGCTCTCCTCTTGTAGGGCCCACATTTCCAGCTCCTCGCGGCCGTCTACCTCGCCTAGGCGGCGGGCAACCTCCACGTAGCTGCGGCGCAGGCCGGGGTCGGTGGCGCCGCGATAGGCGGCGATGATTTCTTCGGTGTCCATGTCCTCACCCACCAGGGGTGGCTCTTCTGAGGGCGAGAGGAAATGAGCATCAACTGCAGCAGAGATATGCAAGCGCCGAAGCATCTCGGCGTAGTAGGCG
Organism: Corynebacterium sp. ACRPO; assembly: GCF_022347205.1. Taxonomy (GTDB): domain Bacteria; phylum Actinomycetota; class Actinomycetes; order Mycobacteriales; family Mycobacteriaceae; genus Corynebacterium. Next base: position 90,064 of record NZ_JAKRNE010000004.1, read on the forward strand.
CGGGCGGCAAAGGAAGGACGTTCGGCATCGGAAAGCGCGACGGCTTCGCCGCGGAACTCGGTGATATTGAGCTCCACTACAGTCTCGCCCAGCTCGTCCAGGGTGGTCACGGCCCAGCGCATATGTGCAAATGGGGCGAGTGCCGCAACGACACACCCGCGGGTTTCTAGCGGATCTAGCACTTGGACACCGCGCGAGAGGCAGGTGTGGAACACGATAAGCCCGTGGTGGACGTGGGGTTCAAGAAGTTCCACGGTAGCTTCTAAGCGAGCATCGCCCACGGCGATGATGAGGGCCTCAAAAGAGGCAAGTTCGGCTGGGTCCGAGAGCATCTGCACCTCATGGCCGGCGCGTTCCATGGCATTGGCCAAGGTAAAGCCGGCCAGGCTCCGGCCGAAGAGGGCTACCCGCATGCGTGGCGGGCGCATTTATTTATCCTTCTTCTTCGCCTGGGCCAGCAACTCGGCCACGGATACCGCGCCTTCGCGCTTATCGTCGCTGCGACGGCGTCCGCGTGTCTGCTCCTCTGGCTGAGGTTCAGCCGCACGGTGATGCGGGCGGGCTGCCTTCTGGCGTACTGGTTCGGCCGATTCCGGAGCCACATGTTGACCCGAGCCTGGGTACTCCGCGCGCTCGTCGCGCTGCGGCGCCGCCTGCTGCGGAATGTCCTGGGTCTCATCATTGGCCTTGGTGGCAGCCTCTGGCTTGCGGTGGCTGCCGTGGTGCTCGCTGGCCGCGGACGTGCGGGCATTCTTCAGGGAATCATCGCCGCCGGTATCCCAGCGCACGGCCTGGAAGCCACCAGTGTTGAAGGTGGAGGCACCAGAAGTCTTACCGGAGGTGCGCTGCGCACGGGTCTTTTCGCTGATGATGTCATTGAGCGGGTTGGCCTCGGTGTGCGCCGCGGACGGCTGATTGCCCAATCGGCCGGCGATGGCATCGGCGGACGGGGCGCCGGAGGAGGACTGGGTGAAGTCCACATTGCCCTCCTCAGAGCCAGGGCGAGCAGCGGCCGCGGTCTGGGCCTCGAGCTGCATGATGCGGCGCGCCTCGGCGTGCAGGGCGGCCGGTTCATAGGTGAAGTCCTGGCCGGAAAGATCCTCAATCTGCTTGCGGATGGCAGCCAGCTCGGTGCGGATCTCATCCAGCAGCTCCTGGTCTGGCAGCGGCTGGCCATCGGCTGCGCGGACCTGCTTAAGCTCGGCGCGGTGAGCGCGCTCCTGCAGCTCCAGCTTGGTCACGGATTCCTCGGCCTGGCGGCGGTAGCGCATGACCAGGAAGAAGCCAAGCACGGCGGCCCACAGTGCTGCAATGAGGGCGATCTTGAGCGCGGCGGCAGAGCCGGAAATCAGCATGACGATGCTGGCTACGACGGCCAGCACCACGAGGACGATAAGGCCGATCTGGCCCAAGTCCGGCTTGGTCGTCTTGGCGGAAGTATTGCTAGAAGAAGAGCGCGGCTCAGTCATGCTCACTAATGTACCGTTTGAATCCCATCTGGTGGGGGCGGGGTCTCGCAGTGTCGCTCTAGCCGCAGGCCAGCGGCGGCCATCGCGAGGCCACCAAGCGCGGAGGCAATGACACCCACGAGGTCATCGGAGGCCGCGGTGAGTGTACCGGCGTTGGGAATGACGTAGACGGCAATGCCGGCATAAATGCCACCCACGATGGAACCCGTCCATGCCGAGGCCTTTCCTACCAGCATGAATTGCGTGATGGTCATGGGGTTGAGCTGCGAATTATCCAGGCCAATGCCATGCTCGTCCTCGGTGGCTTGGTCCACCTTCCAGGTCAGCGCCACACAGACAACGGCCATAAGCCACAGCGTGGCCGAGACCGTTACCGGGATTTGCAGCATGGAGCCATAAAAGCGCGTGGTGAGGATGGCCGCTGCGGCGGCGAAAAAGACCCCGGTGCCGATGAGGGCACCCAGCGAGGTCCGTGTCATAGCTCCTCCATCATGCCCAGCCGGCGAATCTCGGCGCGCTCTTTCGGGTCGAGTGCTGCTACCCGCTTGGCGACGCCCTCCCCACTCAACCTAGCACCAGCATCGGCCGCCAACCACGGAATCAGCACGAAGGCGCGCTCGTGGGCATAAGGATGCGGGACGATAAGCTCCGGGTCATCGGAAGTAAAACCTTCAATATCGACGATATCCACGTCCAGCGTGCGCGGTCCCCAGTGGCGCACGCGGACGCGCTCGGCGGCCTCTTCGAGCTTCTGCCCGCGGCGCAGCAGTTCCTTCGGAGTCTCCTCGACGTCCACGATGAGCACCGCGTTGAGGAATTCGTCTTGGTCAGTCACGCCCCACGGCGGGGTGGCATAGACGGGCGAGGCGGCGACGATCTCGTCGGCGAACTCGTCGAATACCGTGCGCAAAAGCTCCACGCGGTCATCCATATTGGAGCCGATAGACAGCACCGCACGCATTAGAGGGTCCTCGCGTGCTTGCGGGAGCGACGGGCGACCACGGCGACGTCGGCAAAAGTGCGCGGAATCGGCGCCTTCGGCTTGTGCAGGGTGACCTCCACGGCATGCAGGCCCTCGAAGGTCTCCATGATGGTATCGGCCACCTCACTGGCGACGGTCTCGATGAGGTCGCGGGCGGGGCCTTCGATGATTTTGGCGGCGACGTCGGCAAGCTCGGCGTAATTGATGGTCTTGGTCAGATCATCGGTGGCGGCGGCCTCGGCGAACTCGGACCAGCAGGTGATATCCACGATGAAGGGCTGGCCGGTGCGCTTTTCTTCCTCAAAAACGCCGTGGTAGCCAAAGCATTCTAGGCCGGTGAGCTCGATGCGGTCTGCCATGTTTTACTCCTTTGGGTTGCGCGGTAGGGCGGTGGATTTCATGGTGCCGTTGCCATCGGCGCCATTGCTATAGCTGCCGCTAGCATTGGCCCCGCCCGCGTAGCCGTTGCCGGCATTCCACGCAGCCGCAACATCGACGGCGTCGCGCGAGACGGCGACCTCGTGCACGCGCACACCCCACGCGCCCATCTGGGCGGAAATGGCGGTCACGGCCGCAGTCGCGGGATCGGCCAGCAGTGGGCTGGACTCCACGCCACGGTCCTCCCGGATGGCGGCGAGGAAGCGCTTGCGGGAAGCGCCCACCAGCATGGGGAATTCGGCGTCGAGGAACTCCGGCAGGGCCTTGAGCAGCGCCCAATTATCCTGCGGGGTTTTGGCGAAGCCTAAGCCCGGATCGAGCACGATATTATCGCGGCGCACGCCGGCCTCCAGCGCGTTATTTGCCAGGCGCTCGAGGGTCTCATGCACATCGCGCACCACATCGCCGCCGTGGTCGGCGCTACCGGCTGCGGATCCAAAGGCGCCTTCCTGCAGCGTGCGCCAGTGCATCAAACAGACGGGCACACCGGCCTCGGCCATCGCGCGATACATCTCCGGATCAGCTAGGCCACCGGAGACGTCATTAATCATGTCCACGCCGGCCGCTGCGGCCGCACGGGCCACCGAGGCGCGCATCGTATCCACGGAGGTGCGGATGCCCAGCTCGCTCAGCGCCTTAATGACGGGAACCACGCGGCGCTTTTCGACGTCCGCTTCTACCCGCACCGCGCCCGGCCGGGTGGACTCACCACCGACGTCAATCATGTCCGCGCCCTGCGCCACGAGTTCGCGGGCGTGGTTGATGGCGGCATCGACGTCCAACCACTTACCGCCATCGGAGAAGGAATCCTCCGTGACGTTGACGATGCCCATCACCAGCGTGCGGTTGGCGATGGTCAGATCTGAGACCGAGGTTGCCTGCTGCATGGCGTGCTCCTTCTCGCTTTCGTGGTAACCGGGGGACTTAGCTGCGAATCAGGCTGAGCACCTCGGCGCGGGAGGCGGCATTGTTTTTGAAGCCGCCGCGCACCGCGGAGGTGGTCGTCGTCGCACCCGGCTTGCGGATGCCGCGCATGGCCATGCACAGGTGCTCGCACTCAATGACCACGATGACGGACTGCGCACCGAGGACCTCCACCAAGGCGTCCGCTACCTGCTGGGTGAGGCGCTCTTGGACCTGGGGGCGCTTAGCGTACATATCCGCCAGGCGGGCGAGTTTGCTCAAACCGGTGACGTGGCCGTCTTTGCCCGGGATGTAGCCGATATGCGCCACGCCGTAGAACGGCACTAGGTGGTGCTCGCAGGTGGAGTAAATGGGGATATCGCGCACCAGAACCAATTCTTGGTGGTCCTCAGCGAAGGTCTTGTGCAGAACCTCGGTTGGGTCCTCGTGCAGGCCGGCGAAGACCTCGCGGTAGGCGCGGGCCACGCGGGCAGGGGTTTCGCGCAAGCCCTCGCGGTCAGGGTCCTCCCCTACCGCAAGGAGCAGCTCACGCACCGCTGCCTCCGCTCGGTCTTGGTCAAAGGCGGCGCGAGCGGGAATGTGATTATCAGGCATTAGTTATCTTCTTGCTTGTCGTCCTCGCGCGCATAGGGGTTCTTGCGGCGATCCTTCTCGTCCCAGCCAGGGGTAAACCACTGGCTGGTCTCGGCATCGGCATTCGCGCCGGCATCCGGCTTGTGGTGCTTTCCACCACCGGTAGCGGGGCGTGCGGCCGGCCGGGCGGATGACTCGGAAGCCGGGGCAGACTGGGCGTCGCGAGCCTGCTGGGTCGGCTGGACCGACTGGGCCGGCGTGGAGTCCGCGGATTCCTTAGCAGGGCCGCTGCCCAGCTCGCGGGCGGTGTCTGGGTCGACGTAATCGCCTGCGTGCTGGCCAAAGTTGAAGCCCACCTCGCCCTTCGGCTCTTCGCCGGCGAGGCGGCGCTCGCGGGCGGCACGGGAGGCATCGAGAAGCGTCATGCGCTTAGGCAGCTCCTCGCCGCGCTCCTTTGCCAGCTCGACCGGGGTCTTCACCGGAGCGTAGCCAATCTGGCGCGGGAAGCGATCGTCTTCACCCGGGAAGACGTCGAAGGCCTCGCGCGGCTCGATGCCGTCGAAGATGCGCTCCAGGTCAGGGCGGCGCAGGGTTTCCTTCTCCAGCAGGGCCTCGGCCAGCTTGTCCAGGTAGTGACGGTTATTGCGCAAGATGTCATAGGCCTGCTCGTGCGCGCGCTCGAGCAGGTAGCGCATCTGCTCATCAATCTTGGAGGCAACCTCATCGGAGTAATCGATGGAGCCGCCGCCACCCATCTGGCTGAAGGGATCGCCCTGCTCCTTGCCGTACTTTACGGTGCCGAGATCTGGGGAGAATCCGTACTCGGTGAGCATAGAACGAGCGATCTTGGTGGCGTTTTCAATATCGGAAGACGCACCGGTGGTCGGTGCACCGAAGACCAGTTCCTCGGCCGCGCGGCCGCCCATGGCAAAGACCAAGCGGGAGAAGAGCTCGTCGCGGGTGTACATGCCCTTGTCGTCTTCCTGGGAGGTCATGGCGTGGCCGCCGGTGCGGCCGCGGGCCAGGATGGTGACCTTGTACACGCGCTCAATATCCTTGAGTGCCCACGCGGAAAGCGTGTGTCCACCCTCGTGGTAAGCGGTGACCTTCTTCTCGTGCTCGGAGATGATCTTGCCCTGGCGGCGCGGGCCGCCCACGACGCGGTCGGTGGCCTCTTCCAAGGCGTCGTAGGTAATGACGTTGCCGCCAATGCGGGCGGTTAGCAATGCGGCCTCGTTGAGCACGTTGGCCAGGTCCGCGCCGGACATGCCGGCGGTGCGCTTGGCCAACTGCGCTACGTCAACCTCTTCTGCCAGCGGCTTATTCTTTGCATGCACGCGCAGGATCTGCTCGCGGCCGGCCAAGTCCGGGTTGGTGACCGGAATCTGGCGGTCGAAGCGGCCCGGGCGCAGCAGCGCCGGATCCAGGATGTCCGGGCGGTTGGTGGCGGCGATGAGGATTACGCCCTCGCGGTCACCAAAGCCGTCCATTTCTACCAGGAGCTGGTTGAGGGTCTGCTCGCGCTCATCGTGGCCGCCGCCGGTGCCGGAACCGCGCTGGCGGCCCACGGCGTCAATCTCGTCCACGAAGATAATGCAGGGGCTATTTTCCTTCGCCTGCTTGAACAGGTCGCGCACGCGGGAGGCACCCACGCCGACGAACATTTCCACAAAGTCAGAACCGGAGATGGAATAGAACGGCACGCCGGCCTCGCCCGCCACGGCGCGGGCCAGCAAGGTCTTACCGGTGCCCGGAGGGCCATAAAGCAGCACGCCACGCGGAATCTTGGCACCCAGCTCGTGGTAACGAGTGGGATCTTCCAGGAAGTCCTTGATCTCCTGCAGCTCGTCCACGGCCTCGTCCGCGCCGGCCACGTCCTCGAAGGTATTGGTCGGCATATCCTTGGTCAGTTCCTTGGCCTTGGAACCGCCGATACCAAACATGCCACCAGCGCCCTGCTGCATGCGGGACATGAGCCAGAAAAGCACACCGAAGAGGATGATCATCGGCAGCAGCATGCTGAGCATGGAGCCCAGGAAGGATTCCTGCGTGACATTGGTCTGGTACTTCTCGGCACCGGAATCCTTGACGGCGTTAAAGACCTGCTCGGAGGCGCGGGCCGGGTACTTGGCCACGATCTCCTGCACGCCGTCGCGCTCGTCTACCGTGATTTCGTCCTTGAGCTTGATGCGCAGGCGCTGCTCGCGGTCATCGATTTCCACCTCATCGACGTTTTTGTCCTTGAGCTGGGTCAGCGCAACGGAGGTATCCGCTTGCACGTAGCCGCGGGCGTCGTTGCTAAAAAAGGTAAAAGCGTACAGCGCGATAAGGATAAGGGCCGCAATCCCGCCGTAGCGAAGAATCTTGTTGTTTTTCATTACTGCGCGATTTTAGTTGGTGGTATAGACATCAGGGTGCAGGGTGCCCACGTAAGGCAGATCGCGGTAGCGTTCCGCATAGTCCAGCCCGTAGCCGATGACGAATTCATTCGGGATATCAAAGCCCACATCCAGCAGGTCAATATCGGCCTTGACTACCTCGGGCTTGCGCAGCAGGGTGACCACATTCAGCGAGGCAGGGTTGCGGCCTTCCAGGTTGCGGATGAGCCACGACAGGGTGAGGCCGGAGTCAATGATGTCTTCCACGATGAGCACGTTGCGCCCGGCAATATCGCGGTCCAGATCCTTCAAAATGCGCACCACGCCGGACGAGGAAGTGGAGGCGCCGTAGGAGGATACGGCCATAAACTCCAGCTCGGAGGGGATGGATAGCTTGCGCGCAAAGTCCGTGAGGAAGAATGCTGCGCCCTTGAGCACACAGACCAACAGGAGGTCTTGCTCAGAGTCGGCATATTTTTCCGAGACCATATCCGCGAGTTCTTGGACGCGGCTTTGCAGTTCCTCTTCTCCAATGAGGATTGCTTCTACATCGTCACCGTAGCGGTTTGCGGGAACGGCGAAGTCTTTCTTGTCGTGCACGTGTGCGCTCCTTTAATGACCAGACAATAGTGCCAGTTTGCCACCTATACGGGCTACTTCCAACCTCTGCCCCACCTGCCGCGCCGATCGCACGGCCACCGGGCCTTGCCCATGCCAGTGGGTGCACAGCTTGCCGACGTCCCCCACTCCCCTCCTTGTTACCTCTACCCCCTCGCTGACCAGCCACGCAGCGATTGCCCGCCGGCGCCGCGGTTCCGCCATCGCCGCCAGCTCGGCGCAGTCGGTGGTGGGTGGGGTGCGCAGGGCGGCGTCGTCAAGCGCGGCGTCGCCTGCTGCTTGCGCCAGCGCTGGCACCGCGTCCCCGCCAATAATGCGGCTCAACTGCGGGATTACCTCGCGGCGCAGCGCCACGCGGCGGAAATTCGTGTCCGCGTTCTGCGGATCCTGCCACGCCGAGAGGCCCAGCTCCGCGCAGGCGCCCTCGGTATCGGCCCGGCGCACGCCCAACAACGGCCGCACCACGCGGGCGCCTTCCACCTCGCTGCGCTCGCTCATGCCGGTCACCCGCCCACGCAGCGCGCCGAGCAGCAGCGTCTCCGCCTGGTCATCGGCCGTATGTGCCACGGCCACCTCTAAGTCTTCGCCCGCGCACGCGGCGGCCAGTGCCCGATACCGCGCCACCCGTGCGGCCGCCTCCATCGACTCCGCCCCCGCTGCAGCGCCTGCCTCAACGCTAAGCACCTCCGCCCGCGCGCCCAGCGTTCGCGCCTGTTCGGCCGCGCGCTCTGCCTGCGCCCGCGAGCCGTCCTGCAACCCGTGGTCCACGCACAGCGCAAGCACGTCGTGCCCCTCCGCCACGAGCGCCGCCATGAGAGCCAGCGAATCCGCGCCCCCGGACAGCCCCACCGCCACTGCGTGGTCAAGGTCGGCGGTGCGCACGCCGCGCCGACACGCCAGAAAGTGCGGCGAAACCCGCGGCCAAAAGGGCTTATTAGAATTCATGCAGTGCAGAAGCCAACGCGTCTTGTGCCTTGCGGGCGGCCAAGATATCGCCGTCATTAACAAGGAAGGCAAAGGCGTACACGCGCCCGGAATTGCCCTGCGCGGTGCCGGCCAAGGCCGAGACCCCAGTCAGCGTGCCGGTCTTAGCGCGCACGTAGCCCTTGGCCGCGGAATCGCCGTAGCGCTCGTACAGCGTGCCATCACCGCCGGCCACCGGCAGGTAGGACACCAGCGGACGCAGGCGCGGATCCTTGACCGCACCATTAATGAGCTGCGTCAACAGCCCGACCGTGAGCCGATTGTCCACCGAGAGCCCGGAATTGTCCTTAATATCCACGCCCTCGACGTCGAATCCTTGCTCCCGCAGCACCTCGAGCGTGGCCTGCGTATCGCCCTCAAAGCTGGCTTCCTTACCGCGGGAAACCGCCAGCTCGCGCGCAATGGCCTCGGCCATGACATTATCGGAATGGCGCACCATTTCTCGGGCGCGGTCCGCTAGCGGCGGCGAATCCACGCTCGCCACCTCCTGCGCATTCTCCGCCACAGACCCCATGCCTACCTTGCCCGCACCGAGGCGATCGCCTAACTGCTTAGCCACGTCCAAAGCCGGCTCATGACTCCTCGGCACATCCCCCGTCGTCGCGCCCAGGCGACCACCGTAGAGCATGGCCGGTTCCATTGGCGCGACGAAGCCGCCGTCCACGTTTTCCGGATCCCAGCCTGGGGCCTGCGCCTCGCCGGACCATACGGAGGTATCGATGTAGACGCCATCGACCTGCTCGACGTTTTCCGAAATCTGCTCGGCCAAATCATCGAGCTGCTCATGCGTCATCCACACATCGCCCGCGGCCTTAATAACCACGTTCTTTTCGTTCGACCCACGGTAGACCTTGGTGGTGATTTTCTCATTCTCATCCAGCGCCAACGTCGCCGCCGCGGTGGTGAGGACCTTCGTGGACGAGGCCGGGGTAAGCCGCTTATCTGCGTCGCGCTGCCACACCACGTCACCGGTTTCGGTATCGATCACCTCGCCGCCGAAAGTGGCAAGGTCTTTATTCTTAGCGAGCTCATCCAGCTTCGCGCTCAGCGCATCCAGGTCTGCCTCGCCCGGCTGTGCTGCGCTCAACGGCTCCTCAGGAGCCTCGACCGCTTGCGCCTCCCCGTGCGAGAGATCGCCGTATTCGCGCTGGAGGGTAACGCCCAGCGCAGCCGTACCTCCGACCGCTGCTGCTACCACGAGCGCGGTCGCTGACCACCAAACATGCTTTGCTTTCATTGCCTTTAACCCTAGCGCGAATCCGCAACGCGCTAGACTATGGGCAGTAATTGATACCCAATCCCCCATGGAGGACATCGCTGTGAGCGTTGAAGTAACCATTGAAATCCCGAAGGGCTCCCGCAACAAGTACGAGGTTGACCACGAGTCCGGCAAGGTCTACCTCGACCGTTACCTGTTCACCCCGATGGCTTACCCGGCTGACTACGGCTTCATCGACCACACCCTGGGCGAGGACGGCGACCCGCTCGACGCCCTGGTCATCCTGCCGGAGCCGGTCTTCCCGGGCGTAGTCGTTGAGGCCCGCATCGTCGGCGTCTTCAAGATGACCGACGAGGCCGGCGGCGACGACAAGCTGCTCGCCGTCATCGATGACCCGCGCTGGGAGCGCTACCAGGACATCAACGATGTGGAGCAGCACATCAAGGACGAAATCGAGCACTTCTTCGTCCACTACAAGGACCTGGAGCCGAACAAGGAAGTCACCGGCTCCGGCTGGGGCGACAAGGCCGAGGCAGAGAAGATCCTCGACGAGGCAAAGGCTCGCTTCAAGTAAGCCTTCCTGCTCCGGGCTGCCCTTAGGGCGTTTCGATCAAATAGCACCGCGAAAGCGGCGGTTTTCAAGACCGTATTTGATCGAAACGCCCCTTTTTGTCCCTTTTCGCCCTCCTTCGCATCCGCAAGGCCCTCCCCGCGACACCATCCCGTCCCCGCAGTACAATTCGATCACATAGCAGGCCGAAACCACCGGCCTCGGGGGACCTAATTGATCGAAATGAACGCCTAGGGGTGGGCGCATGAGAATCTTCACCACGCGCAGGGCCGCGCACCGCGCAATCAACAACCAAGCCGTGAAAATCTGCCACGGCCTCTATACCGAAGGAAAGCCCTCGCCGCGCGAACTCGCGGAAATCGTCTCCCATCGCTGGCCCGATTCAGCGCTCGACGGCTACTCGTGTGCCCACCACTACCTCGGCCACCCTTTAAGTTTCCCACTCCACTTCCTGCGCGCGGGAATGATGGCCTCCAGCCCGTACTTCCGCAGCCGCCGCGCCCGTCCCAAGGCGCTTGGTCAGCTCAATGGAATTAACGTGTGCAATCCGCTGCAGGCCACAGAAATCATGGCGGAAGAAGACGCCGTCGCTTTCCTCGAGGCCTGCTTTGCCGGCCAGTACGGCGCCTCCCAGATGGAGGGCCACATGCTTGATTTTCAGCGCTTCCCGCAGCACACCCGGCGCGTGCTGGAAAACACCATCCTCGGCGCTGATAGCGTCCCCGAGCGCAACCTCACCCGCGCGCTTCGGCCCCATGTCACCGTGCACAACAACAGATACATTGGCCCTTACCGCTGGGACTTACTCTTGGAGGAACACAAGCTAGCCATCGAAGTCGACGGCTACGCCTACCATCAGGGCGAGAACCGGCAGCGGTTCGAAATTGACCGCCAAAAGCTGAACGACGCCGTCCAAAGAGGCTACAAACCCCTCCACTTCACCGCCGCCACAATCGAGCACCACCTCGACATAGCTGTTGGCCAAATCCTCGCAATAGTCCACGGTAAAGGCAACATTGTGCAGCCACCGTGGCAGTGGCACCACTACTGGCGGTTCCAGCGCTAGCACTGCGGCACGCGGAGCAGCACAAGGACCTATGCGTGACTAGGGTATGAGGCATGAAAAACGTTCAACCAACCGAAGTACCAGAAGGCGCTCAGCTCATTGATGTCCGCGAGAATGATGAGTGGGCGGTGGAGCGCGCGAAGGGCGCGACCCATATCCCGATGAGTGAGATTACGGGTCGCATCCAGGAAATCGACCCGGACAAGGACATCTACGTCATCTGCCACGCAGGCGGCCGCAGCATGCAGGTCTGCCAGTATCTGGAGCATGCGCTGGGCTGGGACACTATTAACGTCGATGGCGGCACGGATAAGTGGAAGGCTGCCGGGCTTCCCATCGAAACGGATTAATTGGCCTTAACCAATCTTTTGGGATTATTATGATGGTATGGCTTCCACGAATAATTCTGTAATCCCAACTGCCCTGCTCGAATCCCCGTCGTTCCAGCTGGAGCGCCTCCGCCGCCGCACCCGCGATGGCGTCGAGGCCGCGCTGCAAACCAAACAGACGACGCTGCGCGAGTACTGGGTCCTTACCTGCCTGGTAGACGCGGATGCCGCGTCGCAGTCCTACCTCTCCGAGACCCTGGCCATTGATGCTTCTGACATGGTGCGTCTTATCGACGCCCTCGAGGACCGCGGCTGGGCCAAGCGCGAGCGTGATCCGAAGGATCGCCGCCGCCAGATCGTCGCGTCCACCAAGAAGGGCGCGAAGGTCCACAAGGACCTGGCGGAGCTTGTTGCCACTGCCGAGGACGAGGCCTTGGATGAGTCCACCAATAAGCAGCTCAAGCACCTGCGAAAGTTGGCCAAGTCCATCATTGCCGCCGACGAAGACGAGGCATAAATGGCGAGCCCCGAATCGCTCGTCCCGCAGCAGTACCTTCTAGGTAGCGCGGCGCCGCGGCCGCGCACGCTGTGGGACATCATCACCACTACCGCGGAGATGCACCCAGACGCCGCCGCGCTGGACGACGGCGAAATCATCACCTACTCCGAGCTCATCTACGAAGTCGAGCTGTGGGCCACCGAGCTGCACGCCAATGGCGTGCGCCGGGGCGATCGCATCGGCATTCGAATGACCTCCGGCAAGCGCGAGCTCTACCTCGCCATTTTGGCGACCCTGGCGGCAGGCGCAGCCTACGTGCCTGTCGACGCCGATGACCCAGACGAGCGCGCCGAGATGGTCTTCGGCGAGGCCGATATCGATGGCGTCTTTACAGATGAAGGCTTCCGCTTCCTGCGCGATTCCGCGCGCCCAGACGCCCCCGACAGGTCCGCCGAGGAGCCGGCCGAGAACCCCAATGCCCCGCGCCCAGAAGACACCGCGTGGATCATCTTCACCTCCGGTTCTACCGGCAAGCCGAAGGGCGTGGCCGTGAACCACCGCTCCGCGGCCGCCTTCGTGGACGCCGAGGCCAGCCTCTTTTTGGTCAATCACCCGCACGGACCACTCGGCCCGGAGGATCGTGTGCTCGCCGGGCTGTCCGTCGCCTTCGATGCCTCCTGTGAGGAAATGTGGCTGGCCTGGGGCCACGGCGGCTGTTTGGTCCCGGCGCCGCGATCTCTGGTGCGCTCCGGCATGGACTTGGGCCCGTGGCTCATCCGCCGCGATATCACCGTTGTGTCCACCGTGCCTACCTTGGCAGGCCTGTGGCCAGCCGAGGCGCTGGATAATATCCGCCTGCTCATCGTCGGCGGCGAAGCCTGCTCGCAGGAGCTGGTGGACCGCCTGGCCACCGAGGACCGCGAGATGTGGAATACCTACGGCCCTACTGAGGCCACCGTTGTCGCCTGTGCGCAGCAGATGCTGCCGGGCCGGCCGGTGTCCATCGGGCTGCCATTGAATGGGTGGGACCTAGTGGTCGTCGATAAGCAGGGCATACCTGTGGAAATGGGCGGCGTCGGCGAGCTGGTGATCGGCGGCGTGGGACTGGCTTCCTACCTGGACCCAGCCAAGGACGCGGAGAAATACGCTCCGCTGGAGTCGATGGGCTGGCAGCGTGCGTATCGCACCGGTGACCACGTGCGCCTGGAGGAGGACGGGCTGTACTTTGTCGGCCGCGTGGATGACCAGGTGAAAATTGGCGGGCGCCGCATCGAGCTCGGCGAGGTCGAAGCCAATGTCGCGGCCCTGGATAACGTCTATAACTCGGCCGTGGCCGTGCAAAAGACCCCGGGCGGCGAGTCCGTCTTGGTGGGCTATGTTTCCCTCGAGGATGAGGCCAAGGGCTTCGATCACGAGGCCGCGCACGCCCGCTTGGCCGAAACCATGCCGGCCGCGCTCGTCCCGCGCATCTGCGTGATGGAGGAGCTGCCGGTGCGCACCTCCGGCAAGGTGGACAAGAAGGCCCTACCGTGGCCACTGCCGGGAGTGGGCGTGGAATCGACCACGCTGACCGAGACCGAGAAGTGGCTCGCGGAGCTGTGGGTCGAAACGCTCGGCGTGTCCGTGGAAGACGAGAACGCCGACTTTTTCTCGCTCGGCGGCACCTCGCTGGCGGCCGCGACCCTCGTGGGCCATATCAGGGAGCGCTACCCCACCGTGGCCGTGCGCGACCTCTACGACCACCCGCGCTTGGGCTCGCTGGCCGAGCTCATTGCGGGAGCCGAACCGCGCCCCGCGGCTGCCGATGTCCCCATGCGCGAGGTCACCAAGGTCGGCTTCGGCACCCGCCTCGCCCAGACCCTGATTCAGATCCCCATCATGACGCTGGCAGCATCCAGCTGGCTGGCCTGGCTCATGCTGGGTTCCACCGTGGCGGCATCGCTGGGCTTCGAGTGGGCCGCGGCCTATCCGTGGTGGCTGGTCATCGCCATGCTCATCGTCTTTGTCACCCCAGTCGGACGCATCCCCCTCGGCGGCTACGGCGCGCGTCTTATTACGGCCGGCATTAAGCCGGGCGATTACCCGCGCGGCGGTTCGACGCACCTGCGCATCTGGGCGGCCGAGCGCTGGGCTAATGCCTCCGGCGCGAGCTCCCTGGCCGGTGCCACGCGCGTGAATAACTACGCCCGCGCGCTCGGCGTCAAGGTCAAGCGCGGCGTGGACCTGCACTCCCTGCCGCCGGTGACCGGCCTGCTCACCTTGGGCAAGCACGCCGCCATCGAGCCCGAAGTGGACCTCTCCGGTTACTGGCTGGACGGCGATATCCTGCATGTCGGTGCCATCGACGTCAAGGAAGGCGCCCGCGTGGGCGCACGCTCCACGCTGCTGCCAGGCACCGTGGTGGGCAAGGATGCCCATGTGGAGGCCGGCTCCACCGTTACCGGCCGCAAGAAGATCAAGGACGGACAGCGTTGGTCCGGCTCACCTGCCAAAAAGGTGGGCCGCTCCAAGCACCGCTTCCCATCCCATACGCCCAAGCGCCGGCCGTGGTGGGTGGCCATTTATGACGCCACCTCCGTCCTGCTGGCCATCCAGCCGGTTGTTGCGCTGGCGGTAGGCGCGGCCATCGTCTTGGCCCTAGTACATTCCACCGGCGGCGATAGCTTCGTCGGTGCGATCTTCTTTGCGCCCGTTGGCGCGCTGGCGGCCTTTGGCACCTATATGCTGCAGACTTGGCTGGGCGTGCGCATTCTCTCCCTGGGAATTAGCCCGGGCGTAGCACCAGTGCGGTCGGTCAAGGGCTGGCGCCTGTGGGCCATCGAGCGCCTCATGGACGAGGCCCGCACCAAGCTCTTCCCGCTCTATGCCTCCCAGCTGACCCCAGCGTGGCTGCGCTCGCTCGGCGCGGAGATTGGCGCCAACGTGGAAATCTCCACCGCGGTCATGATCCCCAAACTCACCGAGGTCAAAGAGGGCGCCTTCCTGGCCGATGACACCATGATCGGCGGCTACGAGCTCGGTGGCGGCTGGATGCGCACCGGCGAGACCAAGGTGGGCAAGCGCTCCTTCGTGGGCAACTCCGGCATCACCGCGCCCGGCCGCAAGCTGTCCAAGAACTCGCTGGTTGCCGTGCTTTCTTCTACCCCGAAGAAGACAAAGGCCGGCGCCAACTGGTGGGGTGCACCGCCAGAACGCATGCGCCGCGTGACCGTAGAGGTGGACTCCCCCGCCAACTCGGGTGAGGCGCTGACCTATAACCCGGGCTTTGCTGTCAAGGCTGCCCGCGGCGTGGTGGAAACCATGCGCCTTTTGGCACCGATGTTTTCTGCCATGCTGCTCGCGGCAACCCTCAGCGTCTATGACTCGCTTCTCGACGCCCTCGGCTTCCCCCTCACCTGGCTCCTTTCCGGCCTCGTGCTCATGGGCATGGGTGCGGTGGCCATGGCCGTCACCGTCGCGGTGAAGTGGATCTGCGTGGGCAGGCACCGCGCCGCCGACCACCCGCTGTGGTCCGCTTTTGTCTGGCTCAATGAGCTGCAGGATACCTTCGTGGAGGTCGTCGCTGCGCCGTGGTTCTTCCAGCACACCTACGGCTCCGGCGAGATCAACCTGGGGCTGCGCGCCCTCGGCGTGGAAATCGGCCGTGGTGCGTGGATCGATTCCTACTGGTTCCCGGAAACGGACCTCATCCGCATCGGTGAGGCCGCCACCGTGGGCCCTGGCACTGTGGTGCAAACCCACCTTTTCCAGGACCGCGTGATGAGCCTGGATACCGTCACCGTCGAGGCCGGATCTACGCTGGCCTCCCATTCGGTGGCGCTGCCGGCCTCGCTCATCGGCAAGGCTTCTACCGTAGGCCCCGGCTCACTGGTGATGCGCGGCGACCGCGTTCCCACCAACGCCGTATGGCAGGGCAACCCCATCGAGCCGTGGAAGCGATAGGCCACCGGCAATAACCTTCGCCCTACCGCGCGAAGTCCTGATACTTAATCATTTCGCCGGACTTAAAGTCCCAGGCCTCCACCCGGACGCGGTCAGCAAAGACCTTGACCCGCAGTCCGGTGGAGGCCTCTTCTTTTTCCTTGACGATTGTCTCGTCATTATCGCCATCCGGCAGGTACTCATTGAGGATGGCACCGGTATTGACTACCGGGAAGCCGGTGCGGCCGGCCTCGCCGGTGCCGTCGTAACGGCGGGTTCCCCACCAGTTATTTTGGTGCAGCGAGGAGTGGCTGTGGCTGCTAAACCACACGATATTGTTGTACTTATTGACCACATTGGAAAGCGCCTCAAGGTCTTCGAAATCATTCTGGTACCACGCCGAATGGGACATCGATACCGTCTGCGGCAGCAGCGGATGGCTAAAGACCAGCGCCGGAGTGCCCTTAGCATCCCAATACGCTAGGCGCTCATCTAGCCAATCGAGCTGCTCCTTGCTAAGGCGCTGGAACGGCTCCTTGCCGTGGCGCAGAATATCGGAATAAAACTCGGTATTTACCGAAATGAGCGGCACCCCATCAACTACCTCTTCCTTCCACGGCTTATCCTGGCCGGAGTACTTCAGGAAGCGATCCAAGTAGGTCTTAGAGCCTTCCTTGCCATACATTTCGTGGTTGCCGATGGTCCACAATTCCTTTCCCGAATCGTGCGGCACTTCGCTGTGCGCGGCCAAGAAATCATCCCACTGCTGCTGCGAGCCATCGTCCACGAGGTCGCCGTTGAGCACCAGCGCCCCGGCCTTATCCTCCATGCCGTTCAACTGGCGGACCGCGTCTTTGTAGTCTTGAGGGTCGCCCTGGACGTCGGAAAGCACGTCCACGGTAGCTTGCGGCGAACCTCGCAGCTCACCGAGCGGCTTGACGACGCCCACGTTGTCCACCGCCCACCACCAGTCATCATTGCCGTTGTTGTAGCTGAAGCTAACCTGCATATTCTTCGCGCCGGCCGGCACGTCCACGCCGATGGACTCGTGCTTGGAGAATACGTCCTTATCAAATAGGGCGATTTCCTGGGCTTCTCCACCATCGAAGGAGACCGTCACCGTGGCATTCTGCCCGTCCTTGCCTTGGCGGTAATGGTGGTCGAATTCCACATTCACTCGCTCCTGCCCCGCCACCGGGATGGCCGGGCTCTTCAGCCCGGCGGTCATGGAATCGCCTTCGGCCAGTCGCTGCTGCTTATTGTCGATGATGGCGAAGGTGTCATGCGCCTGGGTGAAATAGTGGCGCATATCGGTGCCAGATGCCCAGGTCCAGTGGCGCATATCGCCAAAGGTCCAGCCCTTCCAGCGGGCCTCGCCCGAGTCCACGCCGTGCACGTCAGTGCTCCACCCCTGCGGCGCGCGGTGGGTAAACCACGCTGGGGTATCCACCTCATCGAAGCTTTCCTGCCACAGCACCCGCGACTCAGCGGCTTCCTCCGGCTGCGCATCGTCCCCCGCGGAGGAACCCTCGGACGAGCCCTGAGAAGACCCCCAGGAAGAGCCCAACGATGACCCCAAAGAAGAACCAAAGGAGGAACCCGGAAGTGAGGACTGGGCCGCCGCAACGGGCGCGCCCACCATTCCGGTAAGCGCCAGGACAGAAGAGAAAGCACAGAGTTTATTTTTCATAATTCAATTTCTATACGGCCTGGGCAACGAGGCGGTTACATATACGTAAACTCTTGGCAAGCACTGTATGCCTGCCAAGAGTTCTCGCTTTGAGGTCCACGTATTTTAGGCGTGGCGGTCGAGCCAGTCCACGACGGTATCGAGGGCCTGATCGGCAGCCGGCTCATTGAAGACCTCATGCTTCTGGCCCTCCCAGGTCACATACTCCACGTCTTCGGAAGAGATGGAGTTGTACCAATCCTGGGAGAAATACGGCGGCACGATACCGTCCTTGGTACCGTGCATGATGAGCGTCGGTGCGGTGAAGAGATCCGCATTGACGGCGTCATAGTTCGCGATTGCTGCCAACTGCAGGGCGGTACCGGCGCTGGTCTTCTGCGCGATGAGCGGGCTCGAGGCATACTCGTCCTTGACCGCCTGGCTGGTGGAGACGCCATCCGTAAACGGGTTGGAAAGCTTGATGTCCTTGCTCCACTCTGGCGACTGGGCACCGATTTCAGTGCGGTGCGGAATCAGGTTCTGTGCATAGTGCGCATTAAAGCTGGTGAGTTGGGCCAGCGGCAAGCGCTCAAAGATGATCGGATCCAGCTTCTTCTGGGCCTCAGAAATATCCTCCGGAGTGATATTCTTTCCGGCCACATTTTTGCCCGAAAGGTTCAGTGGCGCACCGCCACCGTTGGTGATGATGCCATCCACCTTGCCCGGCTCGCGGATGCCATAGGCCTCCACGGTCAGCGAGCCCATCGAATGGCCCAGCAAGAAGGTCTTTACTCCCTGGTTTTCCTCCTTGGCCATGTCCACCACATGGTCAAAGTCATCCAGGATGTACTGGAAGTTATCGATGTGCCCCAGTGGCACGCTGCCGCCAGCGGACTTGCCGTGGCCGCGGTGGTCTACACGGTAGACGTTGTAGCCCGCATCCAGCAGGCGCTTGGCGACGTAATCGTATCGCCCCGAGTGCTCAGAAACCCCGTGCGCAAGAACCACCGCACCGCGTGGGTTGGCCACCTTCTGCTTGCGGTAGTAGATCTTGACGCCCTCGCCGTGAGCGCTGTAGAAGTAGCCGTCCTCATCGGATACCTGCTTTTCCGAGACAGTTGGGCGCCCCAATACGTCTGGTTTCTGGTCTGCCGCGGGCGCAGGCGCCGGGGCTTCCTGGGCGATTGCCCCTGCCGTGAGCGTGCCAGATACCGCAACTGGTGCCGCCAGTACTGCTGCCGCCGTCAGGCAGGCGGTTACGTGCTTCTTCATCATCACTGTCTCCTCATGGTGCTGTAGATCATATCCTTGTGCTAGATGAGATTGAGATAACAGTGATGCTAAATATTCTAAGACGGAGACCACAAATAGTTTTCGACAATGTTACCTACGGTTCCGTAACATAACCGCCCGGAAATAACCCTTTAAAATCCACAATTTCCCGCGAAACTATTCCTCCCCATTTACCCCCTTTTGGTACCCCTAAAACAAAAAGCGGGAAACCCGGAATTACCGAGTTTCCCGCCCATTGTGCGGCTAATTTAGCTCAACCTAGTCACCAATCTGGTCGCGACCACGCTTGACGATGTTCTCATCGACCTCGCCCACCAGCTCGTGGTCCTTGTTCGTGTACTCGAACTTGGATAGCACATAGCGCATGGCGTTAATACGGGCGCGCTTTTTGTCGTTGGACTTAATGGTGATCCACGGCGACTCTTCCGTATCCGTGTAGCGGAACTGCTCTTCCTTCGCGCGGGTGTAGTCATCCCACTTATCCAGCGAAGCCAGGTCCATCGGGGATAGCTTCCACTGGCGCACCGGGTCGATCTGACGGATAGCGAAGCGAGTGCGCTGCTCCTTACGGGTAACCGAGAACCACAACTTGGTCAGGGAGATACCCGAGCCAAGAATCATGTTCTCCAACATCGGAACCTCACGGAGGAACTCCGCGTGCTGGCTTTCGGTACAAAAGCCCATAACGCGCTCCACGCCGGAACGGTTGTACCAAGAGCGGTCGAAGAAGACGATCTCGCCACCGGCTGGGAAGTGCTCGATATAACGCTGGAAATACCATGAGGTGGATTCGCGCGGCGAGGGCTTTTCCAGAGCCACAGTGCGAGCACCACGCGGATTCAGGTGCTCGTTAAAACGCTTAATGGTGCCACCCTTGCCGGCCGCATCTCGACCCTCAAAGAGGATGATATGGCGCTGGCCAGTCTCCTTGGTCCAGTTCTGCCACTTCAGCAGCTCAATCTGCAGCGCGCGCTTAACGGACTCGTACTCATCGCGAGTCATACGCTCATCGTAGGGGTAATTTTCACGCCAAGTCTGAACCGGGGAACCATCCGGCATGATTAGCGAAGGATCATCCTCATCGGTTCCATCGACGACGTAGCCGTCAGTTTTAGCCAGGTCGATCTCGGGAAGGTCGTCGTCTTTAATATCAGCCATGCATTTAGTGTAACCCGAATGTAGACATCAAGCGCGCCAAATTTTCGCAGTTACCCCTGCCCCCCAGATGACCAACAAAACAAAAAGAAGGCCTACCGAAACGGTAGGCCTTTTTGCTTCAGCGAGCGTTAAAGCTCAGAACTGAGGGATGTTCTTATACGAACATGCCGATCAGGTCGGATGCGCCGTCAGCAATGTTGACCAGCGGCTCAACGATGCCATACAGGGCGTTGAACAGGCCACCAAAGATGTCGAATGCGAAGTTCAGAGTGGAAGAAAGGTTCTCCATTTTAGTATCTCCTCAGATAGTTAGCGTGTGTTTTGATTACTTGGAGCTCAGAGCCGGCAGAACTTCACCGGTGAACTCGAATGCGCCCTTAGCAGCCTCAAAAGCGTTAGAGAAGCCGGTCCATGCAGTGATGCCATCAACGATGGTCTTCCAGCCAGTCCAAGTGGTTACGAAGTTGTCCAGGTGAGTCTGAATGAGGGAGAGATCCATGTTTGAACTCCTAAAATAGATCCGAAGCTATTTGCCGCGGAGGGGTTTGCAGTTTGCAGACACCCTCAGTGGGCGTCACAAGAGATATTTTCGCACAAGTTTGAACGAAATCAAGTCAAATTTACATAGATACCCCAACACACAGGCGACTTGATAAGGATAAGTTTATGGCTTATAGCAATCATTAAAGATTTTTTACCTTAAATGAAAGGCCGCTGAACTGGGCCTTTATGTCACGTTTTAAATAACTAGGCTAAATAGGACTTAACACTGTAACGCTTTCCAGTGTAACGAACGATAGGTAGGCGCAAAACCCACTCTCTGAGAGCGAAAAACTTTTTTAATTTCCGCCGCTTCAGTTACCCCTATACGGGGTCAATGGGGCTCATGGTTCGCGTGTTAAAATTTGTGGCGGTGATTGGCGCACCACTTTCCGCGGTGGATTGCCCGACTTTTCTTTGCACTAAGGCCCAAATGGAAACCGCCTATGAGAAGCGATTTCGGAAAATCTTTCCATGAAGAAGCCGTGCTGCCATATCGCATTGGTGAAGCAAAGTGCTGCAGACACGCCAAAGCGCCCCGCTTCATGCGCTCAACAGCACAGAAACGGGGCGCTCAGAAGGGCTAGAGGGCCCTAAAATGTGCCCTAATACCTCTCCGGAACCTAGAAGCCCATGCCTCCCATAGCGTCAGCGTCCGGCATGCCGTTGTTGGCGCCGGCCGGCTCAGGCTTGTCGGCGACGACAGCCTCGGTGGTCAGGAACAGAGCTGCAATGGAAGCAGCGTTCTGCAGAGCGGAGCGGGTGACCTTAACCGGGTCATTGATGCCAGCCTCCATAAGGTTGACGTACTCACCGGTAGCAGCGTTCAGACCCTCGCCTGCCGGCAGGGAGGAAACCTTGTCAGCAACAACGCCCGGCTCCAGGCCAGCGTTGTGTGCAATCTGCTTCAGCGGTGCAGACAGGGCCTCGCGGACGATCTTGACGCCGGTAGCCTCGTCGCCCTTGAGGTCATCCAGGGAATCCAGGACGGAAGCGGCCTGCAGCAGTGCTACGCCACCGCCGGCAACAATGCCTTCTTCCACGGCAGCCTTTGCGTTGCGGACTGCATCCTCAATGCGGTGCTTGCGCTCCTTGAGCTCAACCTCGGTAGCGGCACCGACCTTGAGCACAGCAACGCCGCCGGAGAGCTTAGCCAGGCGCTCCTGCAGCTTCTCACGGTCGTAGTCGGAGTCGGAGCTTTCGATCTCGGCACGGATCTGCTTGATACGGCCGTCGATCTGCTCCTGAGAGCCAGCACCCTGAACGATGGTGGTCTCGTCCTTGGTGACGACAACCTTGCGTGCCTGGCCCAAGTACTCGAGCTCGGCGGTCTCGAGGGAGAGGCCGACCTCCTCGGAGATGACCTGGCCGCCGGTGAGGATGGCCATGTCCTGCAGAGTGGCCTTGCGGCGGTCGCCGAAGCCCGGTGCCTTAACCGCAACGGACTTGAAGGTGCCGCGGATCTTGTTCACAACGAGGGTAGACAGGGCCTCGCCCTCAACATCCTCAGCGATGATGAGTAGCGGCTTGCCGGACTGCATGACCTTCTCCAGCAGCGGAACCAGGTCCTTGATGTTGGAGATCTTGGAGGAGACCAGCAGGATGTACGGATCCTCCAGGACCGCCTCCTGGCGCTCCATATCGGTAGCGAAATAACCGGAGATGTAGCCCTTATCAAAGCGCATGCCTTCGGTTACCTCGAGGTCAACGCCGAAGGTATTGGACTCTTCCACGGTGATAACGGAGTCCTTGTTTACGGAGCCGTTGCCCACGGTGTACATAGCCTCAGCGATCTTCTCGCCGATTGCTGGGTCAGCGGCGGAGATGCCAGCGGTGGTAGCAATCTGCTCCTGGGTTTCTACTTCCTTGGCGGAAGACAGCAGGGAGTCCACAACCTTCTTGGTTGCGGTCTCAATGCCGCGCTTGATGCCCATTGGGTTGGAACCTGCGGCCACATTGCGCAGGCCTTCGCGTACCAGAGCCTGTGCCAGCACGGTTGCGGTGGTGGTGCCGTCGCCTGCGACGTCGTCAGTCTTCTTGGCAACTTCCTTGACCAGCTCGGCGCCGATCTTCTCGTAAGCATCCTCGAGCTCGATTTCGCGAGCGATGGAAACGCCGTCGTTGGTAATGGTCGGAGCGCCCCAGGACTTTTCCAGGACGACGTTGCGACCCTTGGGGCCGAGGGTGACCTTGACGGCGTCGGCAAGCGTGTTCAGGCCGCGCTCAAGGCCGCGGCGGGCCTCTTCATCAAAAGCGATAATCTTTGCCATTGTGTTTGTGCTCCTTGGTTTATTGAGGACGACACTCACGTCTTTCTCGCTGCGGACGCCCGCGACGGCATGGCTGGTGAGTGTGAACCAACCTCAACCACAACGATGTAGATTTATCTGGCACTCATACTGTGCGAGTGCTAACGACCATTCTGGCACTCTCCTACCGTGACTGCAAGAAAAAATGACGCCCCCGCGAAGGGACGCCATTATATAAGGAATGGATCAGGAACTAAGCCTTCTTCACCGTGCGTTTGGTCCAGCGGTAAATGAACGTCAGCGCGATAATAAAGAGGATCACGCCCACGATGGTCGCAGACGTGCCGCCCTCGAAGATTTCCAGCGGGCTCTCGCCGCCAGCAGCGGCAATGATGCCGGCGTTGACCACGCCAAAGAGGGACTCACCCACGATGAGGCCGGTGGCCAGGAGGGTACCCATACGCTTGGCAAACTCCGGGTGGGATTGCTTCGCGGCCCACTTGTCATAGAAGGTGCCCAAGATGGCACCGATGGGAATGACGATGGTCAGGGCGGCCGGTAGGTACATACCCATGCCGGCGGCCAGCGGGGACAGCGAGTACTTATCGGTGAACTTGCGCAGGAGCTCGTCAATGATAATGAGGACAGCGCCAATGGCCATGCCGATGAAGATGAGGTTCCAATCCAACGAGCTATCGAAGATGCCGGAGGCAACGGAGGACATTAGGGCGGCTTGCGGGGCCGCCAGGGCGTCTTCGCCGGCGCCTTCCATGCCTTGGAAGCCGAAGCCATTGAGCATGACCTGCAGAATCGGCGGGATGACCAGGGAGCCGAAGACCACGCCGATGATGAGCGCAACCTGCTGCTTCCACGGAGTAGCGCCGACGAGCTGACCGGTCTTGAGGTCCTGCAAGTTGTCATTGGAAATGGTGGCAATGCCAAAGACGATGGCCGCGGTAAAGAGCGTGTAGGCCACCAAAGACAAAGGATCCGCAGTGGTGCCGCGGGTGACAGCCGCGATGAGCAGCGAGGCAGCGAGCACGGCGATGATGCCAATGGAGGAAATTGGCGAGTTAGACGCACCGATCAGGCCGGCCATGTAGCCGCACACGGAGGCGATAATCAGGCCTACCAGCAGGGTAAAGAGGACGGAGACGGTAATGAGCACGGCCATGTGGTCGTGGATATCGGTACCGCGCACAAAGTCCCACAACAGCAATGCGATAGGCACCATGAACGCCACGATGGTGGTGGCGACATAGGGGAAGGGAATATCACGCTCGGTAACGTCCACGGCGGAGCCGGACTTGCGGGCGCGCGAGGAGGCTAGAGACTGACGGATGCCCACAGCAATGGGAGCGGCGATCTTCAGCAGGGTCCAAATGGCGGCGATGGCCATGGTCCCCACACCGATGAAGCGGATGTCATCGGAGAAGGTGGTATCGACGACGTCGGCAAGCGCGGTGGCGCCCGTAATATCGCCGGTGGTGAAGATAGGCAGCAAAATGAAGTAGGAAATCACCACGCCTACCAGCATGGCAATGCCTACCGGCAGGCCCACCAGGTGACCCACGCCGATAAGCGCGGTAGACAGGCTGGTGCCCAAGGTGGTCGCGCCAGCGCCGAGCTTGAAATAGGCGGTGACTTCGGAGGCGGCGGCCTTCATTGCGGTCAGCAGCGCCATAACGGCCGAGGTAATGCCGCCCGCGACGATGACACGCAGGCCCTTGGCATTTTCCTCATGGCTGGCGCCATCGGCGTTCTCGTCGCCTACTTTGAGGACCTCGGCCGCGGCCACGCCCTCCGGGTAGGGCAGATCGGAGCCGGTGACCAAAGCGCGGCGCAGCGGGATGGAATACATCACGCCCAGCACGCCGCCGATGATGCACACGCCGGCAGTCTGCAGGAAGCCAAAGCCCTGCCAGTACCCCACCATCACCAGGCCCGGGAGGACGAAGATGATGGCAGACAGGGTGCCCGCAGCAGAGGCAATGGTCTGCACAATGTTGTTTTCTTTAATGTTGTGGCCCTTGAACCGGCGCAGCACCGCCATAGAAATCACGGCGGCCGGGATGGAGGTAGCAAAGGTCAAGCCCACCTTCAGGCCTAAGTACACATTGGCAGCGGTGAAGATGAGGGTAATCAGGCCACCGATGATAATGCCGCGCAGAGTCAGCTCGGGCAGGGAGGCCTTGGAACCTGCGGCGGATGATGCGTTCGCCATGCCAGGTCCTTTCTATTCTCGGCTATGAAAGTTTCTCGTTTCACCCTGCGTAGCAAACCGCGGCCTGCCACGTCCGTTTCTGCCTGTTTGGCGCCGGTTTCTTCCCGGAATAGGGTCCGAACGGACAAAATCCGCACAGGGTGGAATGAATAAATTTTAGTTCACCACCCCAGCGTTTTCCTATTCCGGTTGCTCTATAGCTTGGGGCGGGCGGGTACCGTAGAGAACATGACTGCACTTAATGAAAGCATTCGCAACGACCGCGAGACCATTTTCCGCCAGCTCAGCGAGCTCGTGGCCTTTAACTCCGTCCATGACGAGGAAGGCCTGGAGGACCAGACCAAGGACGCAAGCCAGTGGGTTAAGTCCGCACTGGAAGAGTCCGGAGTGAGCGTGGAAACCATCACCACGGCCGATGGCTCCACCGCCATCTTGGGTGAGCGCAAGGGCGATGAGGGCGCCAAGACGGTGCTGCTGTACTCCCACTATGACGTGGTGCCGGCCGGCAACCGCGAGGCTTGGGAATCCGATCCATTCACCCTGACCGAGCGTGAGGCCGCTGATGGCTCCACCCGCTGGTACGGCCGCGGCGCCGCCGACTGTAAGGGCAATGTGGCCATGCACTTGGCCGCCCTGCGCGCGGTGGACAATAACGGTGGTACCAAGGTGAACCTGAAGTACCTCATCGAGGGCTCCGAGGAGCGCGGCGGCGAGGGCCTATCCCAGCTCATCAAGGATCGCCCGGAGCTTTTTGCTGCCGACGCCATCCTCATCGCCGATGCGGGCAACGCCGCTGTGGGCCAGCCGACCTTGACTACGTCCCTGCGCGGCGGCGCGCAGATTGGCGTGCAGGTCGATACCTTGGCCTCCGCCGTCCACTCCGGCCAGTTTGGCGGCGCGGCACCGGATGCCGCCAAGGCGCTGATGCGCGCCATCGACTCCCTGTCCGATGAATACGGCCGCACCGTTATCGACGGCGTGGATACCACCGCCGAGTGGTCCGGCCAAGAGTACCCAGCCGAGGCCTTCCGCGCCGATGCGCAGCTGCTGGAGGGCACTAAGATCATGGGCGAAGACGACCCGGCCGGTGCCACCCCGGTGGCCAACATGGTCTGGTCCCGCCCGGCCATTACCGTGACCGGCTTTACCTCCACCCCGGTGTCAGAGGCCGTCAACGCCGTGCCCGCCACCGCTTTCGCGCAGCTCAACCTGCGCGTTCCGGCCGGTGCCGATGCCGCTGCGATTGCCGACGCCGTCTGCGATCACCTCCGCGCCCACACCCCATGGGGCGCCCACGTTAAGGCCGAAGTGCTTGAGGCCAATGCCGGTTTTGCCACCGATCCAGAAAAGCCCGCCGCTGCACTACTGGGCGAGTGCCTTTCCGAGTCCTATGGCACGGACACCGCCGCACAGGGCATGGGCGGTTCCATCCCGCTGACCACCGAGCTGCAAGAGGCTCACCCCAAGGCGGAGATCGCTCTCTACGGCGTGGAGGAGCCAAAGTGCACCATCCATTCGGCCAATGAGTCCGTCGATCCCACCGAGATCGAGAACATCGCTGCCGCAGAAGCGCTCTTCTTGCAGCGCTACGCCTAAGACTGAAACCCCAGGTCCAGCCCGGGACCTGCCTGCCGCCGCGGTTAGCGCGGCTTACCCCGCACCTTGGGTGCGGGGTTTCTTTCTGCCGCGAAATGGCACCATATAATACAGCCCATAAAAATAATCCTTTCGAAGTCGTAGAAAAACCGGTAAAGTGACAAAAAGTTGGCCCCGCGCTCGGCCATGTTGCTTGCACTGTGCCGCCGCGGCGTACTCAGCGGCGCGCGGCTCGTGAATGTTCTCGCCTCTCGTCAGTTGTGTGCTCGTGGTATTCGCGGCAGCGGGGTATAAAAACGTGACACAACCATAAGGAGCGCAGTAACCAACGTGCTAGTACTTCTGGGTGCTCTTATCGCCGCCACCCTGGTAGCACCGCTGCTCATCATGCGAATGGGTCGCCCGGCATTTGGAATTTTGGCCTTAGTCCCCGGCGCAGGCTTTGTGTGGACGCTCATGCACTTTCTGCGCGGCACCTTCGCAGACGGTGGCGCAGTTGAGCACACTGTGGAATGGATGCCGTCCGCGAACTTAAGTTTTGACCTCCGCTTAGACGGACTAGGCGCGCTATTTAGCCTCATCATCTTGGGCATGGGCGCGTTGGTATTGGTCTACTGCTGGGGCTATTTCGACGGCACGCGGCGCCGCTTGGCCATGTTCGCGGCGCAAATGGTGGGCTTTGCCACCGCCATGTTTGGTCTAGTGGCCGCGGACAATTTCCTGCTCATGTACGTGTTCTGGGAGATTACCTCCCTGCTGTCTTATCTCTTGGTTAGCTACTATGCGGAACGAGCCTCCTCCCGTCGCGCGGCACAGCAGGCGCTGATGGTCACCGCTCTGGGCGGGCTAACCATGCTCATGGGCATTATCTTGCTCGGACGGCAAACTGGGGCGTGGACCTTTAGTGATATCTCCGCCTATGAGAACTTTGCGCAGACGCCCTATGTCACGGTGGCCATCGTGCTCATCTTGGCGGGCGCACTGACAAAGTCTGCAATTGCACCGGCGCACTTTTGGCTCCCCGGCGCGATGGCGGCACCGACTCCAGTCTCCGCTTATCTCCACTCCGCCGCGATGGTTAAGGCCGGCATCTACCTAATCGGGCGCCTGGCGCCCTCAATGTATGAGGTGGCCACCTGGCACGTGGTGGTTATCTCCCTAGGCGTATTTACCATGCTGCTCGGCGGCTGGATGGCGCTCAAGCAGCGCGACCTGAAGCTGATTTTGGCTTATGGCACCGTCTCCCAGCTAGGGTTTATCACCTCCATCATGGCCGTAGGCTCGCGGGAAGCCATGCAGGCCGGTCTCGCGCTGACCTTTGCACACTCGCTATTTAAGGCGGCGCTTTTTATGGTCGTCGGCGCTATCGATCACTGCTCAGGCACAAGGGATATCACCAAGCTATCCGGATTGGGGCGCAAAGAACCATTCCTCTTCGGCATTGCGATCATTTCCGGGTTCTCCATGGCCGGCGTCCCACCTCTATTTGGCTTCGTGGCCAAAGAGGCCGTGCTGGAAGCCACCATGCACGAGGAGCTCTTGGCCGGCATGCCACGCAATATGATGCTTGTGGCCTATGTCCTCGGTTCTATCCTCACGATGGCCTATACTCTGCGCTTTTTGTGGGGTGCCTTTGCCACCAAGAAGGAGGTCAATGGAACGGAGCCGACAGAGGCCGTCGCCAAGATGCATCCCGTAACTATGGGATTATGGCTCTCTCCTGCCCTGCTCACTGCCCTAACCGTGGCACTTGGTGTGTTCCCCAAGCCCCTATCGGCCGCCTTTGACCAGCATCTCGACTCCACCTTCGCCCCGAAGGAGCATAGCGAACTAGCCCTGTGGCATGGACTTACCGTGGCGCTCGGCCTCTCCGCACTCATTATCGTGGGCGGTATTATTATGCACTGGCAACGCCAGGTCCTGGTCAAGTGGCAATTCGCCTATCCTGCGCTGGGCAATGCGGATGATGCCTATGATTCGGTCATCGCTCTTTTGCGCCAGCTCTCGCTGCGCACGACGGCAACCACGCAGCGCGGCTCCCTGCAGCTGAACTTGACGGTTATCTTTGCCACATTGATGCTGCTGCCACTGGCTATGATCATCAAGGGCGATCTCACCGATATCCGCATGATTGTGGCGGAAAATCCTTGGCAGATCGTCGCCGCCTTCATCATCATGGTGGCCGCCGTAGCCGCCACGGTCACCGATAATCGTTTATCAGCCGTGATCATCGTCGGGGTGACTGGCTATACCCTCGCCTTCATCTTCGCTCTGCACGGTGCGCCGGACTTGGCGCTGACGCAGCTGCTGACTGAGACCATCGTGATGGTTCTTTTCATGCTGGTTCTGCGCCGCATGCCAGCCTCCACCGAGTGGAAGCAGGACCCCAAGATGGGGCGCCTGCGCGCGTGGCTTTCCGTGGGCACGGGCCTTACCGTCACCGTGGTGGCGATGTTTGCTATTAACGCACGTCAGTCTAAGCCCATCTCCGAGTTCATGCCGGATCTGGCCAAGGAGATTGGCCACGGCGCCAATACCGTCAATGTTTTGCTGGTGGACCTGCGCGCATGGGATACCTTTGGCGAGATCACGGTCATCATCATCGCTGCGTTGGGCGTGGCCTCTCTGATTTATCGCACCCAGTCCTTCGCCCGCGCGAGCCGCCGCCCCACCCTGCAAGTTACTGGGCGGCGCTGGCTGGCAGCCGGCGTGGAATCAGAGCAGGCGCTCAACCGTTCGCTGATGATCGATGTCTCTACCCGCGTGCTCTTCCCGTCTATGGTCGCGATTTCCTTCTATTTCTTCTTCGCGGGCCATAATGCACCAGGTGGCGGCTTCGCCGGTGGCCTCGTCGCCGCGCTGGCTCTTATCCTGCGCTACCTGGCTGGCGGGCGCGCAGAGCTGGATGAAACCCTGCCTATCGACGCCGGCCGCACCATGGGTACCGGACTCTTCCTATCCGCGGTGGCCGTGGTGGCCCCAATGTTCTTTGGGCACCCACCGCTTACCAGCGGGTACACCTCACCGGAGATTCCGCTCATCGGCAAGGTTTCGCTGCCTTCGGCGTTGGTATTCGATGCGGGCGTCTACCTCATCGTCGTGGGCCTTACGCTCTACATCCTGAATTCCTTGGGTGCCAAGTTGGATGAGGAAGAGGAAATGCGTAAGCAGCGCGCCCGCGATCGTGCCCGCTCGCTGGCCCGGCAGCAACGCCAACGCACCGCCAAGCAAAAGGCGCAACGGGCGCAACGCAAGGAAAAGAAACAAGCCGCCACAGCAAGCACAGCCCCGACAACAGGAAAGGAGAAATAAAATGGAAGCCAACCTCTTCCTCCTCCTGGCCGCGGGCGTACTCGTCGCGGCAGGCGTCTACCTGCTGCTGGACCGCACCATGACCAAGATGATGTTGGGCTTGTTGCTATTGGGCAATGGAGCCAACCTCTTCCTGCTGCAGTCCGGCGGCTCGGCCGGTTCCCCGCCTATCGACGGCCGCGAGTCGGAGCCTTACGGCGCCGAGATTGCGGATCCACTGGCGCAGGCGATGATTCTTACCGCCATCGTTATCTCCATGGCACTTACGGCCTTCATCCTTACGTTGGCCTACCGCCAGTACCGCTACCGCACGGACGATGTCATTGAAGATGACGCGGAGGATACCGCGATTGCGGCTAAGGCTGCGCGCCCTGGCAACGCGGCCGCCAACCCGGACCACGATGCGTCCAATGATCCGACCACGGGCCGCGCCACCAAGCAAGGCGATAACTTCGGACCCGAATCCTTCGAGCAACCAGTAAAGGGGGCCGACGATGAGTGAGACCGTACAGCCGCTTGTCGATGTCCTCTTTCCCTACATCGGCTACCTCATTCCGCTGCCCATTATCATCCCGGCGGTAGCCGCAGCGCTCGCCTTGATCTTTTCCCGCGTGCCCAATGTGCAGCGCCAAATCGTATTTTTCTCGCTGCTTATAACGGCGGTAGTCAACGCCATGTTGATCCTCATTGCGGATTTTGAGGGCATCCAAACACTGCAGGTGGGTGGCTGGGACGCCCCAGTGGGCATCACGCTTGTGGCGGATCGCCTCTCTGCGGTGATGCTTTTTACCTCTTCCGTGGTGCTCTTTTCCGTCATTTGGTACGCCATCTCCCAGGGCGTACGCGACGGCACCAAGGACGAGCCGGTGGCAGTCTTCTTGCCCACCTACATGCTGCTGACCATGGGCGTAAACATCTCCTTCTTGGCCGGCGATCTCTTCAACCTTTACGTGGGCTTCGAGGTCTTCCTCGTGGCATCCTATGTGCTTTTAACCTTGGGTGCCTCGGCTGGTCGCGTGCGCGCTGGTGTGGGCTACGTGATGGTGTCGATGGCCTCGTCGATGATTTTCTTGCTCGCGTTGGGCTTTGTGTATTCCTCCGTGGGCACGATGAACATGGCCCAGATTGGCCAGCGCATGCAGGACATCCCGGAGGGAACTCGCACCGCCATCTTTGCCACGCTGCTCGTCGCCTTCGGTATTAAGGCGGCCGTGGTTCCGCTGGACGCCTGGCTGCCGGACTCGTATCCCACGGCGCCGTCGCTAGTCACGGCCGTATTCGCCGGCCTGCTGACCAAGGTCGGTGTCTACGCCATCATCCGCGCCCGCACCTCCGTCTTTACTGCCGGTGGGCTCGATACCGTGCTCATGTGGGTCGCCCTAGCCACAATGTTGGTGGGCATTTTAGGCGCCATCGCACAATCCGATATTAAACGCCTTTTATCCTTTACCCTGGTTAGCCACATTGGCTACATGATCTTCGGTGTTTCCCTCGGCACCGCCCAGGGCCTGTCCGGCGCCATCTTCTACGCCGTGCACCACATTCTGGTCCAAACCGCGCTATTCCTGGTGGTCGGACTCGTTGAGCGCCAGGCCGGCACCTCGTCGCTACGCCGCTTGGGTTCGCTAATGTACTCGGCCCCGCTTATCGGAATTTTGTACTTCATTCCAGCCATTAATCTGGGTGGCATCCCACCGTTCTCCGGATTCTTGGGCAAGGTCATCTTGCTGCAGGCCGGTGCTAATGAAGGTTCCTGGATGGCATGGGTGCTCATCGTCGGTGCGGTGGTTACCTCGCTGCTGACCCTCTACGTCATGATGCTGGTATGGGCCAAGGGCTTCCAGCGCGACCGCGCCGATGCCCCGGAAGGCAACATGGCGCTCGCGCGCCCCGCCCCGCTTTCCGATATCACCGATGAGGTGGAATTTTCCTCCCGCCAGGATGTGGGCCGCGTGCCCTTTGGCATGATTGCTTCTACAACCCTGCTGGTGGCCGCGTCCACCTCCATTACCTTCCTGGCGGGCCCCATGTCCGGCGTGACTTCCCGCGCTGCCGAATCCGCGCAAGATACTTCCATCTACCAGTACGCGGTGCTGGGCGACCGCGCGGATGACCCCACCCGCCACCTCAACCAGAAAGAGCGCTACACCGGCGGAGCGGATTCCTATGAAAATCGCCGGCATCCCTCCCAGGATGCGGAGCCGCCCGCCCAGCCAGGACTAGATGCCCGCACCGACCCAGAAGCCGGCGGCCGCGATTCCCACTCCGGCACTGTAAAGACACCAGACGCCGCTAAGAGGAAGGATATTAGCGATGACTAACGCACGCTTTTCCGGCCTGCGCCACCGCTTCCGCCCGTGGTTCATCGTCTGGCTGACCATCATGTGGTGCATGCTCATGGGAGAGATCACCGTGGGCAATGTGGTGGCCGGACTCCTCATCGGCACCGTTATCGTCTTTGCTCTGCCGTTGCCGGCCATGCCCATTACCGGCATCGACGTCTCTTGGGGCAAGCTCATTGCGTTCATGATCCGCTGGTTCTGGGAATTGTTCTACGCCTCACTCAAGGTGGGCTGGCTGGCCGTGCGCCCGCAACCGGTACCCAAGACTGCCATCTTGGAGCTGCCCATGCGCTTGGATAATGAGTTCGTGCTTTCCTTAGCCGTAACGCTGTATAACCTGCAGCCAGGCGGCACGGTGACCGATATCGATATTGCCAACCGTATGATCACCGTCCATATCTTGGATGCCCGCGATGAGGCCCAGATTCAGCGCGAAATCGGTGCCGTGGCCCAACTCGAAGCCTCATTCATCGACATCTTTGAAAGGAGCCACCCGTAATGGATCCGCAGATCTATAACGCGATTTTGCTGGTGGCCGCCGCGCTACTGGTGGTCTCCTTCCTCATCACCGTCTGGCGCATTGTCACCGGCCCCAATTCGCTGGACCGCTTGGTGGGCATGGATGGCTTTACCGCGATGTTCCAATGCGCGCTGGCCACCTACATGTGCTGGTCGCTCAACACGACCGTGGTCTCAGCCATGCTGGTGATCGCGCTCTTGGGCTTCATTTCCACCGTATCTGTCACTAGGTTTAGGAAGAGGGATAATCAATGAGCTGGTCTTTCATCGCAGATGTGCTCTCGCTCATCCTGATAATCGGCGGCAGCGTCCTCACCTTGGCGGCGGCTATCGGCATCGCCCGCTTCAAGGACACCATGTCTCGTGTGCACGCGGTAAGCAAGCCGCAAACCACCGGCCTTATCCTGACGATCCTTGGTGCCATCATCCGCATCACCGGCGCGGAATCCTTCAGCGTTGCCGAGCGGGGGGATTTAGGAATGCTCGTTTTGCTGGTACTGTTTGCCATGTTCACTAGCCCGGTAACCGCGCAGCGCACCTCGCGTATTGCACGCCGTGAGGGTCTGTACGGCACCGAGGAATCCATGTCCCGCAACGACCGACCCGCCGCGAAGTCGCTGCGCCGCAAGTAGGAGACGCTTTTCACCGTGAAAAAGCTTTATGGGCTTCCCACTATGGTGACTTTGCTCGCCGCTCTTATCGGCGTCATCGTCTACCGCTTCAGCATCTTCGACGGCAATAGCGCCTTTGTGTGGCGCGTTCCCCTGGACCTGAAGATTTATTGGCTCGCCGGCGGCGAGGTGGCCCAAGGCGCGGACCTCTACGATAACGCCTACATCGGCGACCTACCTTTTACCTATCCGCCCTTCTCCGGCACCCTTTTCACGTGGCTTTCTAAGCTTGGCGACGCCCCCTTGATCCTCCTCTGGCAAGGCGGCACCGCCCTCGCCTTGTTCACGGTCATCATGCTGGTCCTGCGCGAGCGCGGGCTCAAGCTCTCCCCGGCAATCTGGCTGCTGGGCATCTTGCTGCTGTGCTGCACCCCGGCGAATGAGCCGGTGCACGGCACCTTATTCTTTGGCCAGATCAACATCTTTTTGATGCTGCTGGTGGCCTTGGACATCCTCCCGCGCAAGCGCGCTTTGCCGGGCATCGGCATTGGTTTGGCTGCGGGTATGAAGCTCACCCCGGCCTATATGGGTCTGGTCTTGCTCTTCCAGAAGCGTTGGTGGCAAGCGATCATCGCCATCCTTACGTTCGCGGTAACCGTGGCCATTGGTTTCGTGACCATTCCGGATGCCGCCGACTTCTGGACCGACGCTATCTTTAAGTCCTCCCGCGTGGGCGAGCACACCAACCCTGGCGCGCAGTCGATTCGCTCGGTGATGGTCCGCGCCTGGGGCATTGATGGCGGCTGGATCTGGCTCGCTGCCGTGGTCGTGGTCTTCATTTTGACCTGCCTGGCGCTGCGCACCGCGATGAAGCACCGCAATAATTCCGCCGCACTCGCGCTTGCCGGAATCAGCTCCTGCTTGGTCTCCCCCTTCTCTTGGTACCACCACTGGGTGTGGACGGTGCCGCTGGCCGTCGTCGTGCTAGTTGCCGTCAACCAGGGTCTGGGCAAGCGTCTGCACGGTTTCCTCGGCGCGCAGTTCGCTGGCCTCGTGTCGGTGCTCGCTATGTGCGCGGTGACCATGCCGTTCATCTCCGCCCCCGTGTGGCTGTCTGCGGCTAGCCGTTCACTCAACCACTGGGATCTGCAGCCATGGGGAATGTTGGCCTTCACCGGCGCCGGTGTCCTCTTCATCGCCTTCTACGCGGTGTGGGGCTTTATCCCTGGCACCCAGCCGGAAGAGGAAGCGCCCGCCCCGGGCCGCCACCACCTGCCTGCGCAGCCCGCTGGCGCAAAGCCCGCTGGCGCGGAGGCCGGAGCACGCCCAGTGCGCTCGTTTAATACCGCAGCTACAAGCCGTGGGGGCCAGGGGCATTCACGGGCAGCGCAACCCGTCAGCGATGAAACGGCAGAAATGCCCGCGGTAGGGCCGGAAACGCGCGCGTTCCCGGCGGCCCAGGACATCACCGATATCCCCGATACCCCGGCCTACGGTCGCCACTCACGCCCTGAGGACTAGGCCCCCGGGCCAGCCTGCCCGCCGCTTTAGAGCGGGCGGAAGGTGTGCAGCTCGCGGCAGGTCTCCTCGACCACCTCGCGCCAGCTGCCGGTCTCTTTGAAAAGGCGGCGCTGCCGCTCATAGCCGGCGCCGCCATCGATAATGTCGTGGATGAGTTTGAGCTCGTTGACGCATCCCAGCTCGCGCGCGATGGGGGTAAGCTCGTCCACCATCTCTGCTAGCTCGTCTTTGACCCAGGCCTCATCGGTCTCGCGGGAGGTAATCACTAGCGCGTCCATGCCGTAGCGGGCACCGCGCCATTTATTTTCTGCTACGTGCCAGGGCTGCAGGATGGGGAGGGGCTCCGCGGCGTCGATAAGCCGGTCGTAATAGACCACCAAGCAGTGAGTAAGCGCCACGATGGCGGAGAGCTCGCGCAGGTTGGACGTCGCATCAGAGACGCGCACCTCCACCGTGCCCCACTTGGAAGCCGGCCGAATATCAAAGTGCATGGAACCGGTGTGATTGATGACGCCGGAAATGGCTTGGTCGCGCATATAGGACTGCCACTCGGCCCAATCCCGGAATTGGTACGGCATGCCTGCGGTGGGCAGCTGTTGGTACAGCATGGTGCGGTTGGAGGCATAGCCGGTATCAAGGCCCTCCCACCCAGGCGAGCACGCAGAAATGGCTAGCAGGTGGGGGTACTTGGTCATTAGCGCATTGATGATGGGCCATACGCGGTCCTCGTGGCTAACGCCTACGTGCACGTGCGTGCCCCATAGCAGCATCTGCTTGCCCCAGTACTGGGTGCGCGCGATGATTTCTTGATAGCTGGGCTTATCCGAAAGCGGGTTCTCGCGGAAGTCCGTAAACGGGTGGCCGCCAGAGGCCCAGACGTCTACGCCCAGCTTGTCGGCTGCTTCTTCCACTGCCTTCAGGGAAGTGTTCAGATCAGCGATGGCTTCCGGCACGGTATGGCAGACGCCGGTGACCAGCTCCACCGTGTTCTGGAGGAATTCCTTTTCCAGATGGATCTCGGGGTGGGCTGCAGTGGCGAGGTCAATGAGTTCCGCGCCGCGCGGGACAAGGTCGCGCGTCTCGCGGTCCACGAGCGCCACCTCCCATTCCACGCCGAGCGTTGGTTCGGGAGAGCGGGCGAATTGTTCTGCCGGGATCTTCACCCATTCAGCTTAACGGGTGACAGGTATTAAAGCGTGAATTTTATTTAACCTGTTCACACCGGCGGACGTGCGGGCGCGGAAGCGTTCAGATCACAAAAGTCCAAGGCGTTCGGCCGAAGAACTATGGTGCTTGCTCTTCGGCCGGATGGCCTTGGACTTTAAGTCAGGTGCGCGGCTTGCTTAGGCCTGCGGTACCGCCAGAGCGACGACGACGGCACCGCCATCGGTTGCTTCCTTAGGCAGGTTGCGGTTCATCGGGGCAACATCAGCCTGGTAGCGGGCGGCGACCTCCTTAGCCAGTGCTTCAGCGGAGGTATCGCCTTCTGGGAAGAAGACGGTGGTCTTTGGAACGGTGAGGACATCGCCAGGCAGGTTACCCACGTAGCCCACCTTGAAGCCGCCGCCCTTGAGGGAATCGGCTTCCTTCTTGGCCTTGTCTACCTCGCCGGAGTTATTGAGAACGCTGACCTTAATATCGTTGCGGTCGCGCGCAGCGGAGTGGGCGTTTTCTTCACCTGCGGCGGCATCTCCCTCGGCCGCGGCTCGCTCATCGGCAGCGCCGGAAGCGGCCGGGTCGCCTGCAGCATCGCCTTCACCTGGTGCGGGCGCCGGTGCGGGGGCAGGGGCGCTAGCACCTTCGGAAGCGCCAGGGGCACGGGAACCTGCGGCGTCGGGGCCGGCAGATCCTTCGGGCGCGGCACCGATGGTGGAACCGGTGGAGTTTTCCTGCTTGCTCTCGGAGGCAACGGTGGAATCATCGTCTCCCGAGGTCATGGAGTACAAAGCCCAGAGTCCGAGCATGACGGCCACGGCGATGAGGACCATAGCCAGGCCACGCAGCGGCAGCCCGCCCTTCTTAGCGTGCGCGCCACCACCAGCGGGGCGCTTAGCTGCGCGGGAAGCAGACGCACCGGCAGCGGAGCCGGCGCGGGTTTCGTCGGATACCTTGTCGGTTGAATTTTCCGGATTCACATTAGTCACATACGCAACACTAGTACCCAGTATTAACTAGATGGGGGATTTCCCCGCGCGGCGCGCCGCGTGTCTTCTCGCTCCTCGCGCAGGCGCCGCAGCCGTGCAACCAGGAGGGGATGGGATTGGGCGGCTGCGGGGGCGTCGAGAAGCAGGTTAAGGCGCTGATGGTAGCGCACCGGGGAAATGTCCAGCTGCGCGCGGATAGCCTCTTCCTTGCGGCCGATGCTGCGCGGCGCGGTTTCCTCGAAGTCCAAAATGGCGGCGTCTAGGTCAGACAAGGGGTTCATGCCTAAACTGTAAGACATGACTATTCGCCCCATCGTTATCCACGGCGAGACCGTGCTTCACGAACCCACCCAACCGGTGGAAGAATCCGAGATTTCCACCCCGGAAATGCAGCAGCTCATTGCAGACATGTATGAAACCATGGACGCCGCCAATGGCGTAGGTTTGGCCGCTAACCAGGTAGGAATTGGCAAGCGCCTCTTTGTCTACCACTGCCCCGATACGGACGGCCCCAATGGCACCGAGCTGCCGTCCGAGGAGGCGGGCATGCGCAAGGGCTGCGTTATCAACCCCGTGCTGGAGACCTCCGAGATTCCAGAGACCATGCCTGCCGACGACGGCTCCGATGACGAGGGCTGCCTCTCCGTGCCGGGCGAGGGCTTTCCCACCGGCCGCGCCGACTGGGCGCGCGTGACCGGCAAGGACGAGAACGGTAATGACATTTCCGTCGA
Organism: Corynebacterium sp. ACRPO; assembly: GCF_022347205.1. Taxonomy (GTDB): domain Bacteria; phylum Actinomycetota; class Actinomycetes; order Mycobacteriales; family Mycobacteriaceae; genus Corynebacterium. The sequence continues at coordinate 127,944 of NZ_JAKRNE010000004.1, forward strand.
GGGCTATGGCTTTTTCGCCCGCTGCCTGCAGCACGAGACCGGCCACCTCGATGGCTTCCTCTACACCGATACCCTCATCGGCCGCTATAAGCGCCAGGCCAAAAAAGCCATCAAGCGCAATGGTTGGACTGAGCCGGGCTATTCCTGGGTACCGGGTGAGGACGCCGATCCCTTCGGCCACGACGACTAATGTCACGCATTTTCCGCTCCGATGCCGTCCAGGTAGGCGAGCGCGTGGTGGCCCGGCGCGACTTCGGCGGCGTCCATAGCGATGTCATTGGGCACGTGCTCAGCCTCAATCCGCTGGTCATTCGCCCGCAGGAGGTCGGCGGCTACCCTTCCGACTTAGATGCGGTGGAGATCCCGCCAGAGCAGCTGAAGATCATTAAGCGTCTCTCCCCGCGCATGGTCCGCAATTCCGATATCCGCGCAGTGGAGGTTGCCGCGGCCGCGGCCTTCCCCGGCACGGACCACGCCTGGACCAGCGACGGTTCCTGGCTGTTGCGCGCGAGTGACGGGGTTTCCGGCCACTCCAACTCGGCCGTGCCCGTGGGGCCTTCGGCCGGTTTTACGCCAGTTCCACTGGAGGAGATTAAGGCCTTCTACGCCCGCCACGACCTTCCGGTGCGCCTGCTAGTCCCGGAGCGCATTGGCAAGCCGGCCGAACGCCTGCTCGCCGACCCCGCCTGGGAGGCCGAACCAGAGAGCCTCGCTATGGTCCTGCGGGATCTGCCCGCGCTTGCCGACGCCGCCTCTCCCTCCCCCACCTTCCACATCGCCGCCCAGCCCGATGACGAGTGGCTGGCGATGTATCAATCACGCACCGATGCCCTTCCTGCCGAGGCGTTGCAGAGTCTTGACGCCCACGTCGAGGGAACGCTCGGCTTTGGCCGCCTAGTCCTCGATGGCGAGACCGTCGCCATTGCCCGCGGCACCCTGAGCGAATCCGGCGATGGCACCACGTGGCTGGGTCTTTCTTCCATCGAAGTGGCCAAAGACTTCCGCCGCCGCGGGTACGGCACGCTCGCACTCCAGCACCTGCTGCACTGGGGCCACGACAACGGCGCCGAGCACGCCTACCTCACCGTGCCGGCCTCGAATATCGCCGGCGTGCGACTGGCGGAGAAGCTCGGTTTCATCGAGCAACACCGCCGCATCTACGCCTGCTTGCGGGACTGAGCCCCGCGCTGCGCTCTATCGGGACTGCCCGCCGATTCCTTGTGGGCTGGATAGTGAGCCTTATGGGACTGCCCGCTGACTCCTTGTGGGCTGGGTAGTGAGCTTGACTCACTACCCAGGTAACCTATGTGGCATGCGCATCGCCACGTGGAATATTAACTCCGTTCGTACCCGCACACAGCGGGCACTGGACCTTATCTCCAAGCACGACATCGATGTTTTGTGCCTGCAGGAAACTAAGGTGAAAGACGATAAGTTTCCACGCGAGGCCTTCGAGGACGCGGGCCTACATGTCACCTGCCACGGGCTCAATCAGTGGAACGGCGTGGCCATTGTGTCCAAGGAAGAGCCCGAGGAGGTCTTGGTCGGCTTTCCGGGCCAGCCGGGCTTTGCCAAGGATCCGGAAAAGCCGCAGGACCGTGAGGCCCGAGCACTCGGGGCTCACGTCCGTGGCGTAGAAATCTGGTCTCTCTACGTGCCCAACGGCCGCGAGATCACGGATCGCCATTATGACTACAAACTGGACTTTCTCTATCACTTGGCGCGCTATGCGGAAAATCATGCGCAGTCCAAACTGCTTATGACCGGTGATTTCAATATTGCCCCGCGCGATGAAGACGTGTGGGATATTGAGGCATTCCGCGGCAAGACGCATGTCACCGAGCCAGAGCGCGCCGCATTCCAGATGCTGGAAGAAGCAGGCCTCGAGGAGGTTACCCGCCGGTTCACGGAGGACCAGCGCTATACCTACTTCGATTACAAAGGCATGCGCTTCCAAAAGAACGAGGGCATGCGCATCGACTTCCAGTTGGCTTCAGCCCCGCTTGCCCAGCACGTGACCGGCGCACAGGTAGACATGGTCGAGCGCGCCGGCGATAAAACCTCCGATCACTGTCCGCTTCTCGCAGATTACGATCTGCCCGATTTCGATTCCGTTCGTTAAATGTCCTGGTCGCTTGATCTCAGTTTCTGGCAGCTCGTATTCCTGATCCTTGATTACGGCATCAAGATTATTGCCGTTGGTTTCGTGCCTGAGGGCCGTCGGCCTTCCAGTTCCACCGCGTGGCTGCTGGCTATTCTGGTGCTGCCGTTTATCGGCCTGCCGCTGTTTTTGCTCATGGGCTCGCCGTATATCAACCGGCGTCGCCACCGCATCCAGCAAGAAGCCAATGAGAAGATTGAAAACGTCACAGCCCGCACCCCGGATCATCCGCAGGGCCTTCTTTCGGCGGAAGTAGAGTCGGTTATTCGGCTCAACCGCGAGCTGACTGGGTTCCCAGCATTGGTGGGGCACAATCTTGGCCTGCACGCGGATTATGACGAGTCCATTCGCGCCATTGCCGCCGCTATTGACCGCGCCGAGAAGTACGTATCCATCGAGATCTACATCCAGTCCTGGGATGAGACCACAGACGTCTTCTTTGAGTCGCTGCGCAGGGCTACCGCCCGCGGCGTGAAGGTGCGCTTGCTCTTGGATCAGATCGGCAGCTTCAAATACAAGGGGTATTTCAAGCTGGGCAAGCAGCTAACGGAGATAGGCGTCGACTGGCACCTCATGTTGCCCATCCAGCTGCACAAGGGCCGCTTCCGCCGCCCGGACCTGCGTAATCACCGCAAGCTGGTGATCATTGATGGCAAGGTGGGCTTTATCGGATCGCTGAATATGATTAAGCGCCAGTACAAGACCAAGGACCGCTACTGGATTGACTACATGGTGGAGCTTTCCGGTCCGATTGTGACCTCCATGTCCGCGGTCTTCGCCGTGGATTGGTACCTGGAGGCGGACGAGAACCTGCCGCTGGATGAGCTGCCATATGACGACGCCCAGACGGCCGACGCCAACCACCTCCAGATAATCCCTTCCGGCCCTGGTTACACCACTGAGCCAAACCTGCGCATGTTCAACTCCTTGGTACACCACGCCAAAGACCGGCTAGTGCTGTGCTCGCCCTACTTCGTCCCGGATGAATCCCTGCTGGAGGCCGTAACCACCGCTTGCTATCGCGGCGTGGACGTGGAACTTTATGTATCGGCAAAGGCGGACCAGTTTATGGTCAACCACGCCCAATCCTCCTACTACCAAGCGCTGCTGGAGGCGGGCGTGCGCATCTACCAATTCCCCTACCCCTTTGTACTGCACTCCAAGTTCATCATCACCGACCCAGATGATCCGGGCCGCGATCCGTTGTGCATGTTCGGCTCCTCCAATATGGATCCTCGCTCGTTCGGCCTAAATTATGAATCCACCATGCTGGTGGCCAAGGGCGACCTTATTGACCAGTTCAACCAGCTCGTATCCAACTACCGGGCCGTATGCCATCAGCTCACTCTGGAAGAGTGGAATGAGCGCGGCTTCATCCGCCGCTACGTGGATAATGTCATGCGCCTAACTTCCGCGCTGCAGTAGAGACAACACGCCCCATCACTGCTTCAGTGGAGACAGTCTAGAAACAAGTAACCGCCCCGGTGGGCAGCCAATGAGCTGCCGTCCGAGGCGGTGCTGTGCGTTACAGGCGCTTAGGCGTCGCGCTTTTGCAGCACGATGACACCGAGGACCCACAGGATAAGGGCCCAGGCAATAAATACCAGGCAGAATCCCCAGTTTTCCTTCCACGGAGCATCAACCGGTTCCATTTCCAGCAACCACGACTGGAAAGACTTAAACGGCATGAAGTTAACCAGCTTGCTGCCGACCTTGGGGATGGTGGCCACGAGATTATCCACGCCGAGGAAGAGGATGAGGCCGATCGCCACGGCACCTGCCGTCGAGCGCAGCAGCAGTCCCAGGCCTTGCGAGAAGAGGACGAGCAGCGCGGCAGCCAGCGGGTACTTCCACAGCTGCTTTTGACCTATCTCGTCATCCCAAGGGTGGAATTGCGCGGCTACCTCATCGTGGGCAAAAAGCTCGGTAAGCAGGTAAGCGCCCGCCACGGCGATAAAGGTCAGCGCGGCCGCGATAACCGCGTACATGAGCAGCTTGACCAAGGCCACCGACCAACGGCGCGGAGTAGCCATAAACGTGATGGTCTGCGTGCCATAGCGGTACTCGGTGGTGACGATCATGATGGCTTGGATCATGAGCACGGGCAGGCCGAGGAACAATAGGAAGGACACCGCGCCGTCTGAGGTGATAATCCCCATACCCATCGCTGCCTCTTCAGGGGTTTCTGCCGGCTTAGTCAAACGAGCGTTGAGGATGGCCCAACCCCAGGCAAAGAAGAGGAAGATGAAGGTGGTCCACCAGAAGGAGCGGGTGGTGTGCAGCTTGGTCCATTCGGACTTCAAGGTATTCAGCATGGCGAATTAAACCTCCTGCTGGGTGGGTCGAGCGAACGGAGTGACGGCGCCAGCGCCAGCCGCTGGCGCGGGGGCGCCGGTGGAGCCGTGGTACTGGACGGCGTCGCCAGTAAGCTCCATAAAGGCATCCTCCAAGGAGGCGCGCTTGAGGCTGAGCTCATTAAGCGGCACCCCGGTGGAGTAGGCCAGCTGGCCCACGAAGTCCGTGGTCTGGTTGGAAATCACCAGGCGGGGGCGGCCTTCCTCGTCGGTGGACTCGGTAAAGGCGATTCCCTCTGCGCGCAGTGCGGAGCTAAAGGCATCGAGATGGTCGGAGCGCACCAGCACGGAGGACTGCGAGTGGTCCTTCACAAAGTCATAGGTGGGCTGGTCCGCCACTAGGCGGCCCTTACCAATGACCACGAGGTGATCGGCGGTCTGAGACATCTCCGAGAGCAGGTGGGAGGAAATCAAAATGGTGCGGCCTTCATCGGCTAGGGCGCGCACGAGCTGGCGGACCCAGCGAATTCCCTCCGGGTCAAGGCCGTTGACCGGCTCATCCAGGATGAGGATGCCCGGGTCACCGAGCAGCGCGCCGGCTAGGCCCAGGCGCTGGCCCATGCCGAGGGAGAAGCCGCCGACCTTCTTACCGGCGACGTCGGAAAGCCCTACCAGCCCCAAGACCTCGTCAACGCGGGAAGTAGAAATGCCGTTGGACTGCGCAATCCATTTCAGGTGGTTGGCGGCGCTGCGGTTGCGGTGCACCGCTTTGGCATCGAGCAAGGCGCCTACCTCACGCAGGGGATCCTTCAGCTCGTGGTAGTGCTTGCCGTTGATGCGCGCCCTGCCGGCCGTGGGCGTATCCAAGCCCAAGATCATGCGCATGGTGGTGGATTTGCCCGCGCCATTGGGGCCCAGGAACCCGGTGACCATACCGGGTTTTACCTGAAAGGTGAGATCATCAACGGCGCGGACAGACTTATATTGTTTAGTCAGTCCTTCTACTTCGATCATGGCACTAGCGTGCCATAAATCCGGCAACTTTACCTGTTCAATGTCTCCACACTCTCCCGCAGGGTGGGAAAGGCGTGACGGAAGGCGGCCAAAAGGGGGAGGCTTTCTACCTCCTCAAAAGGCACCCAGCGCAGCTCATAGGACTCTTCATTAGCTGTAGTAGGAAGCGGTGCGCCGGTGCGCGTGCGTGCTAGGACGGTGGTGTAGGTCCACTCCCCCGGCAGATCCCCCGCCGCGGGATAGGGCCCGGCCGTTACTCGCGCGTCGAGCACCTCTACGTCCTGGGGTGCAATCGCGCATTCTTCATGGGTTTCACGCAGAGCGGCCTGGGTGGGCGTCTCCGTAAAATCGCGGGCACCACCCGGAATCCCCCAGGTATCGCCGTGATTGGTCCACGCGGCGCGGTGCTGGAGGAGCACCTTGCGCCCGGCGACGAGGAACAGGCCGGCGGCACCAAATTTTCCCCAGACGCGAATGCCGCCGGGGCCTGCCGCCCAGCCGTCTCCACTGTGAGGGTTATGCATGCTGCCTATCCTAGCCACACACGCGGGTATATGGTGGCGCCCAGCACACTGCGGACGCTATTCTAAGTGAATGACCGAGCAGGCAGTCCGGGCAGAAAGCGTGCACGATGAGCACGCTCACCCGAGCGATCACTGGCTCGATGAGGTTACCGCGCCCACCGGCCCGGCCTTCAGCGGGCTCAGTAGCCGCGCCATGGAATGGTTCGCGGGCCCGGCGCGCCTGCTGCGCCGCTTCTACTACTTCGCCTCCACCACCCCAGGCAAGCTTTTTACGGTCACGCTCATTCTCACCGTGGCCCTAGGCGCCGCGGGCTTATCGATGTCCCAGTCTTCCGCCGCCCGCCACTCCGACTTGGACGAGCTACTGAGCACCACCGAGCCGATGTCGAACGCGGCGCACCACCTTTATAGTTCGCTCTCGGTGGCCGATACCGTGGCCACCACCGGCTTCGTGCAGGCGGGCGTGGAATCGGAGCGCAACCGCGATAGCTATAACGAGGCCATTGATGCGGCTTCCGTGGCAGCCACCGAATCCGTGCTGGGTACCACCAAAGAAGATGGCCGCGTGCGCGAGTTGGTGACCTTTATCCAACGCGAGCTGCCCGTCTATACCGCAATGGTGGAAAAGGCCCGCGCCAATCACCGGGCGGGCAATGCGGTGGCCAATTCCTATATGTCCAATGCCTCGGCGCTGATGCGCGAGCGTATCCTGCCGGCTGCCTCCGAACTGTTCCAGCTGACCACCGCCAAGGTGAATCAGCAGCAGCAAAAGCTCACTTCCCCGCAATGGGTGCCGCTCTCCGGCCTCTTGGCGGCGCTCTTCTTCCTAGCCGTGGCCCAATGGTGGCTGTGGCGCCAGACCCGCCGGCGTTTTAACCGCGGCTTTTTAACGGCCAGCGTCCTACTTTTCTTGGCCATCTCCTGGGTGGCGCTATCAAACCTCGCCACCTGGTCCACTGGCCACCAGGGCTTTGAGACGGCCTCGCGCCCGTGGGATTCGCTCACGGCCTCGCGAATTGAAGCGCAGCAGGCGCGCACCTCCGAGACCCTGGCGCTGGTGCTGCGCTCCTCCGAGAAGGATACGATGGTGCGTTTTTCCAGCTCCATCAACTCCATCGAAGCGGCCCTGGAGGATTATGAGGAAGCGCTCAATGATGAGGACGTGGAAGTCACCGACCCAGAACTCATCCATAGTGCCCGGGCGGCCGCCGAGCAGTGGCGTGGCACTCACGACAAGCTCATGGGTGCGCTTAAGGAGGGCGACTATGACGAGGCCATCTACCAGGCCACGGCCACCGAGCCCAAGGACGGCGAGATGACCGCGGCGCGTTCCTATGATGAGCTCGACGCGGAGCTTTCGGATCTCATCGGCCAGGCGCGCATCGCCATGCGCAGCTACTTGGAGCGCGGCCTGACCGCCATGACTGCGGTGTCCTCGGCCGTGTTCCTGCTGACCTTGTGCGCCATTATTGCCGTGTGGCTGGGCATCCGTCCCCGACTACAGGAGTACCTCTAATGCGCCGCACACGCCTTACCCTCGCCACGCTTGCCTGCGTCTGCGCCGCGCTTCCACTGAGCTCCTGCGACGTTCGCACCGCCCCTCCGCTGGAGGCACCCGCCGAGCACGCCCTCGATTCCCGGCCAGGCCCGCCGCTGCCGGAAGGAGCGGAAATTGAAAAGGCCGGATCTACCGCAGCTCACCGCGCCTCTGATGAGGAAATCAAGGGCAGCTACCGTCCGGATGATAAGAAGGCAAAGGAGCGGGTGCCGGACATCGCCAAGCGCGGACGCCTCATCGTGGGCGTGGATCGTTCCAATAACTTGATGAGCTACCGCGATGCCGCCTCCGGCGACGTGCGCGGCTTCGAGGTGGATATCGCCCGCGAGATTGCCCGCGATATCTTTGGTGATCCTAATAAGGTGGACTTCCGCTTCGTGGAATCCTCCGACCGCGTCGATGCCCTCAATACCGGCGCGGTGGACATGATTGTGCGCACCATGACCATTAGCCCTGAGCGCGAGCGCGACGTGGCCTTTTCCATTCCCTATATGAGAACCCAAACCCGCATGCTGGTGCTCACCAATTCCGGCATTAGGTCCGTGAAAGACGCCGCCGGTAAGACCCTATGCGGCGTAGGCGCGTCCACCGCGCTGGATACCATCCGCGAGCACGCCCCCAAGTCCGATCTCTTGGTTACCCGTTCCTGGGGCGATTGCCTGATGGCCCTGCAGCTTAACCAGGCCGACGGCATCGTCGTCGATGATGCCTTGCTCTCCGGCATGGCCGCCCAAGACTCCTATACCTCCATCGTGGGCGAGCCGCTAGAGACCGAGAACTACGGCGTGGCCGTGCGCCGCCCCAGCAAGCAACATGACACCCGCCCGCTGCTGCGCCAAGTAAATTCCACGCTCGAGCGCATCCGCCGCGACGGCACGTGGTCCACAATCTTTGAGGAGTGGCTCGGCGCCTACTTGGAAGAGCCCACCCTGCCTGCCGGCAAGTACATCGAGGAGGACGCTAAGCCATGAGCCATAACCCGAATTTTAGCGACGACGAGCTCGAGTACATCGAACCGGAGAACCTCGATACCCAGCGCGCCTTCCGCCAGCCCACCGATGCCTCCAATTCCGCGCAGGAGCCGGATGCGCTGGACAATGGCCCCGCCACCGCCGCCGTTCCTTTCAACCCCTTTGCGGACGAAGAGGAAGAGGGCACTGCGGCCGTGGCCTTTGACCCCTTCGCCGATGAGGAGTCCGGGGAAGAAACCGGCACCGCTGCTGTGGCTTTCGATCCGTTCGCGGACGACGATGAAGATGGCGATGGTTCCATCGACCCAGACCACATCTCCAGCCTTCTGGCGGATCTGGATAATATCCGCGCCCAACGCGAACAGCAGCGCGCCCAGAAGGCCCAAGAGGATTCCTCGCAACGCTCGCGCCGCCGCGCACTCGATACCTTCCGTGAGCGCCGCGGCACCCACCGCACCGAGCGCCGCGTGGCCGATGGCATGGTGCGGCTGCCCTTTATCACCCCGTCCGAACCCACCGATGCCCTGATCGATCCGGCCGAGAAAACATCCGGCAAAAAGATCCCGCCGCCGCAGCTGCAGCCCGGCGACGTGGTGGCCGGCCAGTACGAAATCCTGGGCGTTATCGCCCATGGCGGCATGGGATGGATTTACCTGGCCAATGACCACTTTGTCTCGGGAAGAGTGGTGGTTCTCAAAGGTATGCAGGCCCAAAAATCGGCCGATGAAACCGCCGCTGCGGTGGCCGAACGCGAGTTTCTCGCGGATATTACCCACCCCGGTATCGTCAAGATTTTCAACTTTATCGATGACGAGCGAGTACCCGGTGGCTTTATTGTCATGGAGTACGTTGGCGGGCCGTCGCTAAGAAACAGGCGCAAAAAGCAACCCGATAAGCTCCTGCCGGTTGATATCGCCATCGCCTATATCCTAGAAATCCTGCCTGCGCTGGAATACCTGCATTCGCGCGGGGTGGTCTACAACGACCTTAAGCCCGATAACATCATCGTCACCGAGGACCAGGTCAAGCTCATTGATTTGGGAGCGGTTTCCGGAATCGGCGCCTTTGGCTATATTTACGGCACCAAGGGTTACCAGGCCCCAGAGGTAGCCACCGAAGGGCCCTCCATCGCCAGCGATATCTACACCATCGGCCGTACCCTGGCTGCGCTCTGCCTCAAGCTGCCTACTGAGGACGGCGTCTATCTGCCGGGCATTCCTACCCCCACCGAGGAGCCGGAACTGCGCCGCTTCCTCTCGCTGTACCGCCTGTTACAGCGCGCCACCGACCCGGACCCAAAACGCCGCTTTACCTCCATCAAAGAGCTGCGCACCCAGCTCTACGGCGTTCTGCGCGAGGTCATTGCCATCCGCGACGGCCTCCAATATCCGTCCCAGCACTCGCTCTTTTCGCCGCAACGTACCACTTTTGGCACCAAACACCTGGTCTTTCGCACCGACCAGCTTATCGACGGCATCGATCGCACCGTCCAAATCACCGCCCCCGAGGTCGTCTCCGCCCTGCCTACGCCACTGCTGGACCGCGATGACGTGGGCGCCGGCCTGTTGCAGGGCGCTTCCTATGCGGAGCCACAGGAGGCCCTGGAGACCCTCCGCCAGGCCATGCAGACCCCCGAGTACGAGCACTCGGCCGAAATCCCGCTAGGCGTGGTGCGCTCCATGATTGACCTTGGCTATACCGGCCAGGCCCGCCAGTGGCTTAGCTCCATCGAAGACCGCCTTGGCCAAGACTGGCGCTTCCAGTGGTACGCCGGAATTACCGAGCTGCTTCACGACGACTACCGCGACGCCCAAAGATACTTCTCTACCGTCCTCGACCTCCTGCCGGGCGAGGCGGCCCCCAAGCTCGCCATCGCCGCCATCAACGAGCTCATCCTGCAACAGCTCGATTACAGCGATACCTCTCTCATTGACCCCACCGTGGCCCGTGCTTGCTCCAATATGCACTCCACCCTGGCTGATCTCCCCAACTCCGCCTTTGAGGGCCAACCCGAAATTTGGAACCACGTCACCCAGGATCCGGCCGCGCTGCGCTTTAACTCCATGCGCCTCTACGGCATTGTGTGGTCCACCAACCCCACCACCGTCTCCTCCGCCTTTGGCCTCGCCCGCCAGCTGCGCTCCGAGGGCCAGGTGGAGGTAGCCGTCGTGGTCCTCGACAAGGTTCCCAATGCGTCGCGCCACTACCGCATGGCCCGCTTGACGACGATCCTCCAGCTCATCGTCCAGGACCTTTCCGAATCCCGCATTCGCCGCGCTGCCCGACGCCTCGAAGAGGTGCCCACCAACGAGCCGCGCTTCCTGCAGATCAAGATCGCCGTCATTTCCGCTGGCCTGAATTTCCTGCGCAATGCCGATCTATCGCGCGCTGCCTCCCCCAACGACCTCTTCGAATACGCCTTTACCCAGCGTGGTCTGCGCACAGGTCTCTCCGAGACACTCCGCGCCCTCGCGCGCCAAGCCCCGTTTAGCCGCCACCGCTACGCGCTCGTTGACCTAGCCAACCAGGTCCGCCCCGTCACTACCTTCTAATCGCTACACAGGCTCGTACAGCCGCCCCACTAATAGAGCTCCAGGTCCTCCGATAAGGCTGTCAATTCAGCTACGGCACGGCGCTGACGGGCATCTCTTTCATTCTTGTATTTCTGCAGATCCGCAAGACTCACACGCCGATGGGAACCTACTTTGTAGCCGGGAAGGCTCCCTTCATCAATGAGCTTTACAACGTGTGGCCGCGAAACATTTAGAAAGTCTGCTGCCTGTTGCGTGGTGAACTCGGATTCTTCTGGCACTACGCGGACCGATTTCCCTGCCGCTTCGATGGCGAGAACTTTCTGCAGGGTTTCAGCGATCTCTCGCGGAATTGCGATTATTTGCTCGGTTCCTTGCACGAATATATCCACTGGTGCCGGTGAATCTTTTGCCTCCAACACAGAATTGAGCCTTAATAAAGCCTCTTCCGCTTGGCTGGTATCCCGAGTTGCCCCGCCATTTTGCAAGTCCTTCATACCCCCACCTTACAAAACAAACGCAATAAACGAAACGGTTGCTGTACTAGGTTCAGAGATAAAAACGAGACGCGCGGTCCCTTATGGATCGCACGCCTCTCGTTCACATTCCAGCTTCTAACTGGCCGTGAGAGTCTTTACTTGTAGAGGCCAGCCTCACGCGCCATTGCGGCGATTTCGGCGGACTTCTGAGCGATAGCCAGCTCCTCGTTGGTCGGAACGACAAAGACCTTGACCGGGGAATCCTCAGTGGAGATCATGCGTGGCTGGTCGGAACGGACCAGGTTGCGCTCCTTATCAAAGTGGATGCCGTACATATCCAGGTTGTACAGGGAGTCCTGGCGAACCTCGGTATCGTTTTCGCCTACACCGGCAGTGAAGGTGATGGCGTCAACGCGGCCGAGGGAAATCATATAAGAACCGATGAAGCGGCGCAGCTGGTGGATGTAGATGTTATAGGCCAGCCAGGCGTCCTGGTCCTCGTTGTCGATGCGCTCGCGCAGCGTACGGAAGTCGTTAACGCCAGAGATGCCCTTGACACCGGACTGCTTGTTGAGCAGGTTGTCAATCTCATCCACGCTCATGCCCGCCTGGCGGACGAGGTGGAAAATGATGCCCGGATCGATGTCACCGGAACGAGTACCCATAGCCAGACCGGCCAGCGGGGTCAGGCCCATCGAGGTATCGATGGCGCGACCATTGCGAATGGCTGCAGCAGAAGCACCGTTGCCCAGGTGAAGAGTGATCTGGTGGGTGTGCATCGGATCGCGGCCCAGGAGGGCCGGCACCTGCTGGGAGACGAACTCGTGAGAGGTGCCGTGGAAGCCGTAACGGCGGATATCGTACTTAGATGCCACCTCGTTGTTGATGGCATACAGCGCAGCTGCCGGCGGCAGGGTATTAAAGAAGGCGGTATCGAATACGGCAACGTGCGGGATATCCGGCAGCATCTTGCGAGCCACGCGGATGCCGTCCAGGTTGGCCGGGTTGTGCAGCGGAGCCAGCGGGATGAGGTCTTCAATCATGGACTCAATCTGGTCCACGATGAGCTGTGGCTCGGAGAAGAGGCGGCCGCCGTGAACAACACGGTGACCAACAGCGATAACATCCACGTCGGTCGGGCCAACGTTGTGCTCGCTCATGATGGCAAAAGCGCGCTCAAGGCCGAAGGAGTGAGTAGGGATTTCCAGCTCTTCCTTGTACTTCTCGCCACCAGTCTTGACGGTGACGGCGCCGAGGGGCTCGCCAACCTGCTCGACCAGGCCAGAGACCAGCGGGATATCCGTGGCGCTGGACTCGGGATCGACCAGCTGGAATTTAACGGAGGAAGAACCTGAGTTAAGGACCAGAACGTATGACATTTATTTCTCTCCAGCCTGAATAGCGGTGATTGCAACGGTGTTGATGATGTCCGGAACGGTCGCGCCACGCGACAAGTCATTAACCGGCTTGTTCAGGCCCTGCAAGATAGGGCCTACAGCGAGCGCGCCGCCGGTGCGCTGTGCCGTCTTGTAGCCAATATTGCCGGCCTCAAGATCCGGGAAGACGAAGACGTTTGCCTGACCGGCAACCTCAGAATTCGGCATCTTCTTAGCCGCAACGCCTGGATCGCAGGCGGCGTCGAACTGCAGCGGACCATCCACCTTGACGGAGGAATCCAGCTTCTTGGCGGCCTCCACGGCGGCCACTGCACGGTCAACGTCCGGGCCGGAGCCGGAGGTGCCGGAGGAGTAGGACAGCATGGCCACACGCGGGTCGATGCCGAACTGGGAGGCGGTCTGTGCGGAGACGATGGCAATCTCGCCCAGCTGCTCGGCGGTGGGGTTCGGGTTGACGGCGCAGTCGCCGAAGGCCCACAGTCGGCCGCGCATAACCATCAGGAAGATGGAAGAGACCACGGAGGCATTCGGCTTGGTCTTGATGATCTGGAAGGAAGGCTTAATGGTGTGCGCGGTGGTGTGAGCAGCGCCGGAGACCATGCCATCGGCCAAGCCCTTGTGCACCATCATGGTGGCGAAGTAGGAGATGTCCTGCATCGTCTCGCGAGCCTGCTCGAGGGTAACGCCCTTCTTCTTGCGCAGCTCAGCAAAATCAGCGGCGAATTCCTCTGCCAGTGGGGACTCGAGGTGATTGATGATATCGGCGCCAGCCAAGTCGAGCTTGAGCTCAGCGGCGCGGGCCTTGATATCGGCCTCGTTGCCCAGGATGGTCAGCTTGGCAACCTTATCGCGCAGCACCACGTGGGCAGCCTCGAGGATGCGGTCATCGTCGCCCTCTGGCAGGACGATGTGGGAACCGGCGGCGCGGGCCTGGTCGATGAGCTGCTTCTGGAAGAGGTCTGCGGACATGACCGGGGAGACGTCGCCAAGCGCGGCAAGTGCGCCCGGGACCGCTTCCAGGTCGGTGAAGATGCCGGCTACGGTGGCACCCAGAGATTCCGCATTGTGTTGCGCAAGCTCGCCGGTGCGCTGCGGTGCACCGGAAATGATGGCCAGCGGCAGGCCGAGGGCAGCAGCTACCTCAGCATCGAAGGCGATATCGCCGGTACCCTGCGCCACGATGTTCTCGGCGGCAGGCGCGTTAGCGAGGACGGCGCTGACGGTAGCATCGAAGTCTTCGAGGCGGATGAACTCCGCGCCCAGTTCTTGTGCCAGGGCCGGCACGTCGAGGCCATCGAAGCCCCGGCCAATAGCGCTAATAACTGCGGAATGGGATGCAGACATGCAAATTACCTTTCATTCACGGTCACTTGAACACAATTAACGCGCGTCATAACTTCATGTCATACGTCACAGTTATTAACACGCGGTGACTATTCCACTGTACGCGATTTACCCCCTCCTATGCCCTATCGTGACCTCCCTAAACTGGGGTTAGTAATGCTGTGGTTTTTATCGCATAGTGACCGCGTAGAATATGCAGCAAAACGAAAGAAAGGACACCCTAAGCACATGACTACCCCAGTGCGCGTCGCCGTGGTCGGCTCCGGCCCGGCAGGCATTTACGCCTCTGACCTTCTAGTGAAATCCGACCTCGATGTGCAGATCGATCTTTTTGAAAAGATGCCGACGCCGTTCGGTTTGATCCGCTACGGTGTGGCACCGGATCACCCGCGTATCAAGGGCATCGTGCAGTCCCTGCACAACGTTATGGAGAAGGAAGAGATCCGCTTCCTGGGCAACATCGAGGTGGGCAAGGACATCACCGTCGAGGAGATGCGCGAGTATTATGACGCCATCATCTTCGCCACCGGTGCTACCGCCGATAAGCGCATGGGTATCCCGGGCGAGGACCTCAAGGGCAACCATGGCGCCGGCGAATTCGTGGGCTTTTATGACGGCAACCCCAACTTCGAGCGCGATTGGGATCTCTCGGCAGAATCCGTTGCCGTCGTCGGCGTGGGCAATGTTTCCCTCGACGTCTCCCGCATCTTGGCCAAGACCGCAGATGAGCTGCTCGTGACGGAGATCCCGGATAACGTTTATGAGGCACTGAAGAAGAACCGCGCCAAGGAGGTCCACGTCTTCGGCCGCCGCGGCCCGGCGCAGGCTAAGTACACGCCAAAGGAGCTTAAGGAGCTGGACGAGTCCCCGACCATCGAGGTCATCGTCAACCCTGAGGACATCGAGTATGACGCCGCCTCTGAGGAGGCCCGCCGCGCCGCCAAGTCCACCGACCTGGTGTGCCAGACCCTCGAGTCTTACGCCATGCGCGAGCCAGGCGATGCCCCGCACAAGCTCTACATCCACTTCTTCGAGTCCCCGGTAGAGGTATTGGGCGAGGACGGCCACGTCACCGCCATCAAGACCGAGCGCACCGAGCTCAATGGCGATGGCTCCGTCCACGGCACCGGCAAGTTCACCGAGTGGCCGGTGCAGGCCGTCTACCGCGCGGTGGGCTACCACCCGCAGTCCGTCGACGGCGTACCTTTCGACGAGACCCAGGCCACCATGCCTAACGACGGCGGCCACGTGCTGGCCAATGTCGACGGCGAAAAGCTCCCCGGCCTCTACACCACCGGCTGGATTAAGCGCGGTCCGGTGGGCCTGATTGGCAATACCAAGTCCGATGCCAAGGACACCACCACCATGCTCATCGCCGATTACAAGGCAGGCGACCTGGAGCCGGCCACCAAGCGCGATCCGCAGGATATCCTGGACTTCCTGGCTTCCCGCGATATCGCCGTGACCACCTGGGAGGGCTGGCACCGCCTGGATGCCGCCGAGCGCGCCGCTGGCGAGCCGCACGGCCGCGAGCGCATCAAGATCGTCGAGTGGGACGAGATGGTCAAGCACGCCGGCCCGCAGGCCTAATCCGTGCCGCATATCATTTCCGCCGCGCCCCTGGGGCAGCTGGCGGCCTTGGACGTCCACCAGCTCTACAAGCTGAGGGTGGACATCTTTGTGCACGAGCAGCGCTGCCCGTACGCCGAGATTGACGCCACCGACGCCGATCCCCAGACCGTGCACCTGCTGGCCTGGGACGCGGACACCCACGAGCTGCTTGGCACGGCCCGCGTCTTTCCGGCCGCGCCTACTGACGCCGCGCTTGCCGACGCCGCCGGCGCCCAAATCGGCCGCTTCGCGCTCGCACCCGCCGCGCGCGGCACGGGCCTCGGCCGCGAACTCTTCCAGGCGGCCGTCGACCTAGGCGAGCGCATGCACCCAGGCCAGCCGCTCTACCTGGAGGCGCAGGCCGGCCTCGTGGACTATTACGCCGGCTTTGGCTTTACTCCGGTAGGCGAGCTATTCGACGACGAGGGAGTCCCTCACCAGCCGATGCTGCGCCCCGCTTCCTAGTCGGCGTCATCCACGCCGGAGGCAAGCTTCGGGTCGAGCTCCACGCCGCCCTCGTACTCCACGACCTCGATATCGGGGACGTTATCCGCCTCCGGCTCGATGCCGCGCGCACCACCCTGGGCCAAAAGGCCCGGCGTGGAGGTCACCTCAATCTTGTGCGCCGCTAGTGCTGCGCGGTCGCGCGCCTCTTCCGCGCTTTCCGCGGTGGCAGACACCAAGCCCATGCGACGGCCCTTGTAGGCCCCGGGCTTGCCAAAGAGCTTCACGTCCGTCTCTGCGTAATTGAGGGCCGCGGCGATGCCGGTATAGGCCACCTCATTTAGCTCCTCATCCGCATGGATGACCACGCTGGCACCCGGGGTGACCAGGGTGGCGTCGATGGGGTAGCCCAAAATCGCGCGCGCATGCAGGTCAAAGGCGGAAAAACGCTGGGTATAGCAGGTCAGCATCGCCGTATCCGAGGGCCGCGGGGACACGGAAGAAAAGTACACGTCATCGCCGGCAACGAAGAGCTCCACGCAGTACACGCCGCGCCCGCCCAACTCATTAGAGATGCGGGCGGCCACCGAGCGCGCGTTTTCCAACGCGATCTCGCTCATGCCGGTAGGCTGCCACTCCTCCACAAGGTCGCCGCGCTCATGGCGGTGACCGATAGGCTCGCTAAACCACGTGGCCAACTTGCCCGTGGCCGGATCGATGGAGCGGATGGCCAGCAGGGTGACCTCGAGGTCGAAGTCTACGAAGCGCTCGGCCACCACGCGCTGCGAATCCGAGGACACGCGCCGCACGGTCTCCCAAGCGGTGCGCACATCCTCTTCATCGCGGGCAATCATGTGGCCCTTGCCGGAGGTGGACACGTCCGGCTTAATAATGCACGGAAAGCCCAGCTCCCCCACCGCTTCTTCCAGCTCCTCCACGGAGCTAGCAAAGCGATACGCAGAAACCGGCAGCCCGATATTCTCCGCCACCTCGCGCACGCACTGGCGGTCCTGCGTCATGGCGCAGGCGCGAGCCGAGGGGACCACGATGGCATCGCTATGCGCTTCCATCTCCTCCAGCGCTTCTACCGCAACGGTTTCTACCTCCGGAACCACAAAGTGCGGCCGAATCTCCTGCGCTAGCTGCAGGATGCGGCCGGTGTCCTTAATATCGGCGACGTAGCTAAACTGCGCCACCTGGTGCGCCGGCGCGCCCGCATACGAGTCCACAGCGTGGACCTCCAAGCCCAGGTTCTGGAAGGACATGGCCAGCTGCTTGCCCAGCTCGCCCGAGCCCAGCAGCAATACCTTGGTGGCATTGCTGGTCAGCGGCGTGCCAATATGACCGGCGATCTCGCCTGGATTATCCATGAAAATGCTCCTTCTAAGCCGCAGGCAGCGGCGTTTACTGCCTTAAATTATTTCATATTTAGGTCCCAACCCCACCACCTACATGCCAGGTGATCCGGATAAGCAAAAGCGCCCTGTGGGCAATTCCACAGGGCGCCATAGAAGCTTCAGCCTAGGCTGCAGGTGCCTCAGCCGGAGCCTCGGCTGGGGCTTCGGCCGGAGCCTCCCCTGCCGGCTGCTCGGCGGGCTGCTCTGGCTCGCCTACCGGCTCCGCCACGGTAATGATGTTGTCCTCATAACCCAGCGCGCCACCAACGAACTGGCCGCCACAGGTAATGAGAACCAGGCGGTTCTCGCCTTCCTTATCGTTAACCACATCCGGGAATCCGGAACCCTTAGGCAGGCGGTACGGCGCCTCGGTCACGCGGAAGGTGCGCTCCTGGCCGTCGATGACCACGGTAAATTCCTGGTCCTTCTTCAGCTTCGTGAACTTCTCCGCATAACCAGTGCCCTGGCCCTGGTAGTTAATGTGGCCGGTAATCACACTCGAGCCCACATTGCCCGGCTCACCCGGCACTGCGGAGGCGGAGTACCAGCCCACGCGGGTGACGTCGTGTGGCGGAAGCAGCACGCCCTGGTCCGTAACCTGTACGGGGTCCACGGCCGCATATTCGCCATCGATGCCTACGGACATGCCCTCAAAGCCCTTGAACTCACCAGGCGCGGCATCATACTCGTGCTCCTGCTGGCCCGAATCATCCACGAAAGCATCGGACTTCGGCCCGGATTCCTCCGGCGCGCTCTCGCTGGCCACCGTCTCCGGCGCCGAACCCGCCTCATCCTCATCATCGCGCGCCAGGTACAGCACTACCTGCAGCAAGACCAACGCCACCGCAATGATGGCCGCGATAATAGCGATCAGCTTGCCACGGCCCATGCCCCGCTTGCCGACGCCCCCTTCTTCCCCACTCGCCGGATACTGCGACATTCCATTGTCTTCCGGCTGCTGTGGTTGCGCATGCTTTCCCATAGCTAGCTTCCTCTACTTCCTCGATTTGTCTACCTTGTGCAGGTTATATGCAAATCCCCTCCAGCGTGTGCAGTCACACCCTGGAGGGGATTTTTGGTGTTTAAGTCTCAACCCCGGTGGGACGACCCGCGGGCCGCCTCACCGATGCTTATGGACTACTTGATGTAATCCTGCATACCCGGCTCAAGCTCGGTTGCGCCGGACGGTACGGACTTAATCTCAACGCGCTCGGCGTTGGATGGCAGTGCGTTGCCAGTCTCTTCAGGCTGCTGACCCTGAACCTCGACGCTGCGGCCGTGTCCATTGTCAGAGTTGCCGCCCTGAGAAGCATCCTGACCCTTGTCCTCGTGACCATTGCCGCCATTGTGGCCGTCGGTGTGCTTACCGTTGCCACCATCGTGGTTACCGGTGTTGTCACCGTGGCCACCGTTGTGGCTGCCGTGGTCATTGTGGTCGTGGTGATCCTTGATGATCTTGCCCAGGCCGATACCCGGAATCAGGATGAGCCACCACGGAGTCTTGCCCTTGGAGGAACCATGGGAAGAACCGTTAGAGGAACCATCCGAAGAACCGCCTGGGGTGTCCTTCGGGACAGTCTGGTTCTTGTCGTTGATGTCCTTGTGCTCAGCAATGTGGTTCGGCTTCTCCGGAGTGGTATCCGGAGTGTCCTCACCCTTGTCATTGACCTCAGTAGAGGTGAGCTCCTCGAAAGCAACCGCAGCCTCAACCGGCTCGGTCACATCATCGTTAACGGTGATGGTCACTGGCTCCATGCCCTTGGACTTCTCCGGAGTGAAGGTAGCTTCACCGGTACCCAAAACAGACTTGCCGTCCTCTTTGGAAATCAGCTCAGCCTTCAAGGTGTATTCCTTACCCGGAACTAGGCCGCCATACGTCACCTTATCGATGACCTTGGCACCAGCAACAACCTCATGGGAACCCTTAGCAAAGTCAGCATTCGTGGTAACCCACGGCTCACCTGGCTTGTGTTCCTCAGTCGTTGGCTCGCCCGGCTCGGAAGGCTCAGTGGTTTCCTTGCCCGGCTCACCCGGCTTGGTCGGCTCAGTGGTCTCCTTGCCCGGCTCGGAAGGCTCAGTAGTCTCCTTGCCCGGCTCGGAAGGCTCAGTAGTCTCGTCGCCCGGCTCACCCGGCTTGGTCGGCTCAGTGGTCTCCTTGCCCGGCTCGGAAGGCTCAGTAGTCTCCTTGCCCGGCTCGGAAGGCTCAGTAGTCTCGTCGCCCGGCTCACCCGGCTTGGTCGGCTCAGTGGTCTCCTTGCCCGGCTCGGAAGGCTCAGTGGTCTCCTTGCCCGGCTCGGAAGGCTCAGTGGTCTCGTCGCCCGGCTCACCCGGCTTGGTC
>NZ_JAKRNE010000005.1 GCF_022347205.1 Corynebacterium sp. ACRPO
CTCCAGGCGGACCATTTCGATGATCTGATGGACCGCCTTCTCCTTGAACTCGACGGAATACTTTCTAGGCATAGTTCAATCCTTCCTTAGCTGAGGTAGGAACTAAACCCAGGACGCTTCAGTTGGGGTAAGCCACGGCTAGTTGGTTGATGGCTTGTTTCCATCCGGTGGCTTTCGCTCCTTCAATATAGCCGTTGCACTCAATGTTGCGCTTTGCTTTCTTCGCTCGCTGGGCAGCGCGCTTGTCTTCGATGTTGCAGATCATCAGCCACAGCGTCTTTAGTGCGGCTGTATCGTTCGGGAATTGGCCCCGGTTACGGGTAGCTTTACGCAGTTCGGCGTTGAGCGATTCGATCGAGTTGGTGGTGTAGAGCACCCGGCGTGCCGCCGGTGGGAACTGCAGAAACGGTACGAACCGCTCCCAGGCGTCGCGCCAGACTTTGACCGACTGGGGGTATTTCCGGCCAAGTTCACTGGCCTCGAAAGCATCCAGGCTGGCACGTGCGGTGTCCTCGTTAGCGGCTGTGTAGACCTCACGCAGCGCGCGGGAGACGCCTTTGCGGTCCTGGTAGGACACCCACCGGTTCGCAGCCCGAATCAGGTGCACGATACAGGTCTGCACCATGGAATTCGGCCAGGTTGCCTCCACGGCTTCCGGCAGGCCTTTGAGCCCGTCACAGCACACGATGAACACGTCTTGGACACCGCGGTTGGCCAGATCCGCACACACCGATGCCCAGAATGCGGCGCCTTCATTGTCCGCGATCCACAATCCCAGGATGTGTTTGATGCCGTCCATATCGACACCAACCGCCATGTAGCAAGCCTTGTTGACCACGCGGTGGCCGTCACGGATCTTGACGCGTAGCGCGTCGAGGAAGATCACCGGGTAAAACTCGTCGAGCTGGCGGTTTTGCCAGATCATGACCTCGTCCAAGACCGCATCGGTAATGGTGCTGATCGTATCCGGACTCATATCCACCCCAAGGGTGGTTGCGAGATGGTGCTGAATATCGCGCACGGTCATCCCACCGGCGTAGAGCGAGATAATCATGTCGTCGAGCTCTGTGAGCCGACGTGCACCCTTGGGCACCATCCGGGGAGTAAACGTGCCGGCACGATCCCTGGGCACGGTCACCTCAACTGCGCCGTAGCCAGAATTGACGGTCTTGGTGTACGACCCGTTACGGTGATTATTCTCCTGTGTGGTTTCGACCTGGGATTTCGCTTTGCGGTCGCAAAGGCCGTAGCCCAAGTGCGCATCCATCTCCGCCTTAAGACCAGCGTTGATCGATGCTTGCAGCAAGCCTTTGACCAGCTCGCTTGCATCATCAGCGGAGCTCGACAACTCGCTGATCAAGCTGGCGAGCTCAGGGGTTTCCATCAGCTTCTCGCTGATCTCGTTGACCCTCGCCGGGTCATGGTTTTTCTTCGGTGACACCGTAGTCATTATCGGTGAAACTCCTTCTAGATCAGAGCCTCACACACAAACTTCCTGACACCCTCCTAAACGGCGCCCAATCTCACGCAGTGGCACATCTTCGCGGAGAAGATCGGCGATAATGACGCGTTCTTCGAAGCAAATGTAGCGATTGCTGATGCGTTTATACGGATCTACCCCGCTAGGTAAGGCGGGAGGGGCAAGCCTTCCGGATTCGATGACATCATGGCGTTGGCGCAGCGCTTTCATAAGTCTGTTATACGTGCTGGCGTCTTCGCCGACGGGTATGAACTCTTCTCGTCGACCCTGGGATTTGGTGAGTCCTTTTTCGAAATCTAAACGCAGTCGACGATCAATTCCTACTGCCGCGCCAGCATCACCACCAGGCAGGCTCGCCAGCCGAAGGCGCAGATATTCCACTCTTAACTGCGTCTGGCGGACTTTCCGAGCATACTGACTCAACCGGATATGGCACCCAGCTTCCGTAGCTACGGCATAAGCCGCAGAAAGATGCATCCCACATCTTTTAGCAGCTTGGCGTACCGACAGTCCGCTTCGGACTAGCTCTACAAGCTGGAAAGCCTGGCTACCGCGGCGATCAACTCGTTTGGCTTTAAACACGACTGGCAATCCAAAGGCATGACAAAAATTCAAAGCATGCCCGTAATGACAACCAAGCTCACCAGCCGCCGAACGGACACTACGCCCACTGCCAACCAAGGCAACTAAGCCACGACGATCCGATTCAGACAACGAATGAAACGGGCCAATAATCTCAGACACAACAACACCCTCCTAAGGGAAAGTGTTGCAACGACCCTCTGAACTCAAGGGCCGGCGGAACCGGCAGGCAGGGCCGGTGAGACTTAGGCGGGGTGCTTAGGCCAGTTCGTCGTTGAAGTAGTCTTCGAAGATGGCGCCGGCGTTGTGGAAGGCGTCGGCAAGCGAAGTGCCGCCACGGGTTTCCACGAAGGTCTCAAAGGCGGTCACGAACTGGGTGTGGATGATATTGACGGTCGGCGTGAGACGCGGATCGGAGGACTTCCAGCCCTCGCGGGCCTGCACCGCCTGGCGGACGCGCTGAATGATGCGGCTATTGCGCTGACAGTACAGGGCGCGCAGCTTCGCGTCCTTTGCCAGCGCCTGGGCCGTAAGCTGGGAGATTTCGGGGAAGAACTCATCTCCTACGGCACGGTTAAACTCGGCCATCGCCATAATTTCGGAATCTTCGCGCAGGCTTCCGGTGGGCAATCCTGCGGCGAAATTTTGGAGTTGGTTCTCCACTTCCTCCGACATTTCGGGTCCTAAAACTGCCGATTCTTTGTCTTTTATGTAATTAAAAAGCGTACGACGGGAAACGCCCACTTCGTGAGCGAGCTCTTCCATGGTGAACCCGTCATAACCGTTCTCGATAACGAGGTTGAGCGCAGCGACTCGGATTTTTGATATACGCGGCATAAATGCCCCTTTCTGTCCCGACGCTCTTCAAGCTTCAGTTTCTTTTCTTTCTCCCTAAGAAATTGTGAGGAAATTATATTTTGTCTACAAACTAAGGGATTTTGAGGCGATTTTATTACCTTATATTCGGTCAGAGAAACCGCCATGCACACCACGGGAATTCCCCACCGACACGTCTGCGCATTTTCGCCCGTCATAGCACCATTCGACAAAACTGTGACGTTAGACAACCAAGGCGCTAAGCTCGCCCGGCCGCGCACTCGATTTATCCGCTCGCACGTTCGAAAGCCCGATGGTGCTTGTGTCCGGTAGGGCGGCTAAGATGAGTCAACGATGAAAAACGTTAAGCCACTGGTGAAATGGGCGGGCGGGAAGCGCCAGCTCTTGCCGCATATCCACGCCGCCCTGCCGGCGGAGAACCCGCGGCGTTATTATGAACCCTTCATCGGTGGCGGCGCGGTGCTTTTCTCTCTCGAACCGGCCAGCGCACGGGTCAACGATCTCAATAGTGAGCTCATTAACCTCTATGAGGTGGTGCGCGGCGGCGTCGATGAGCTCATAGAGGAACTCGCGGGCTACCCCAATGAGGCAGAGTTTTTCTATGCGCTTCGCGCAGTGGACCGGGATGCCCACGAGTTTGCCGCCCTCTCCCCCGTTGAGCGCGCCGCGCGGACGCTTTATCTCAACCGCACCTGCTATAACGGCCTGTATCGCGTGAACGCGGCCGGCCAATTTAATGCCCCGTTTGGGCGTTATAAGAATCCCACCATCTGCGATGAAGACACGCTGCGCGCGGTGCACCGCTATTTTGCGGATAATGATGTGGCCTTCTCGCAGGGTGATTTCGCCGCGGCGGTAGTAGAGGCGCGCGAAGGGGACTTCGTGTACTTCGACCCTCCTTATGACCCGGTGAACGTGACAAGCTCGTTTACCGGCTACCAAAAGGGCGGCTTTGACCGTGCGGAACAACAGCGCCTCAAAGAGGTCTGCGATGACTTGGATAGGCGCGGGGTGAAGTTCCTGTTGTCTAATTCGGCCACCGAGTTCATCCGCGAGCTTTATGCGGACTATGAAGTAGGAATCGTGGGGGCAACGCGGGCGATTAACTCCGTTGGTTCGAAACGCGGCAAAGTCGACGAGGTCCTGGTGCGCAATTACGAGGTCCGCGGTGACTAGCGGGCCGGAAGCGCCGGAGCTGCGGGCGCGCTTTGGTGTGCCGGAGTCGGTGAAGCTCGGCGTCAATGACTGGGGGTGGCTGCGCATCCTGGCGGCGGGATACGACGCGGAGCTGGAGCGGCGCGGGTATTTCTATATCGGCGCGCGGGAGCTAGAACGGCTCTCGGGCCGGCAGCCGCGGCTGATGGCCAAGCATGATTTTTCTACGTCGCGGCCGTGGATTTTTCAGCGTCTCCAACTGGGAATCTTACCGGTCAGCCGCAGCGAATATCTGGTGGGGCGATTCAACCTGTACGAGCAGTTTCCACAAACGCAGCGCGGCGAGGTACGCACGCTGGAGCTGCCGGCGGGTCTGGACACTCTTTCGTTGGAGGGGGTGAGCTCGGAGGCGGTGGCGTTAAATGGGGCGTCGGCAAGCGGGATGCTAGAGGATTTCCTGGGGTGCGGGCCGTTGCAGGCGACGGTGGCGGGTCGTATGTCCACGCGCGGGCTTAAGGTGCGGCTGCCGGACTTGGGTGTAGATGTGGCAGTGGACCGCGCGCAGATGGAAATCGACGGCGGCTTTGAATCGCTCGAGCACCTGGTGCTGGTGGAGGCGAAGAATCACCTTTCGGATGATTTCAATATCCGGCAGCTATATTTTCCCTACCGGCGCTTCCAGCAGCGCCTGGCCAAGGATGTCGTGCCGGTCTACCTGGTGTATTCCAATGGTATTTTCCACCTGTACCGCTATGAGTTTCGGGACCCGGCGGATTTTCGCAGCATTGCGCTGGTGGATAGCGCCCGCTACGCGCTGTCCGCCTCGCATCTGGACCCCCAGGCGGCGCTCGACATTGTGCGGGCGGTAGAGCCCGAACCCGAGCCGGCCGTGCCCTTCCCACAGGCTAATAGCTTCGAGCGGGTGGTCAACCTGCTCGAGCTCATGGCGCTGCAGCCGCTAAGCAAGGCGGAGATTACCCACCGCTATGACTTCGATCCGCGGCAGGCGGATTATTATGCCAACGCCGCGCGCTACTTGGGCCTGGCGGAGCCGGTGGAGGACATGTGGGAGCCGACGGAGCACGGGCGGCGGGTTATCGAGCAGCCGCAGCGCGATGCCCGGAATGCGGCGCTCATACGGGCGCTGGCGGCGCGGCGGGTTTTCCGCGAAGTCCTAGAGCTCAGCTTGGCCCGCGGCGCGGTGGCCAGCACCGCGGAGATTTGTGCGGCCATGGAGGGGCTGGGGCTGAGCTTGGCGACGTCCCGGCGGCGTGCCTCCACCGTCGCCCGCTGGACCCAGTGGGTGCTAGACACGGTGGCCGAGGGCACGCCGCGCCTGTTTTAGGCAAGCAGGTTCTGCCCGCCGGAGATGATGAGGACGATGCCGGCGATGATGAAGAAGAGGCCAGAGCCGATGTCGATCCACGGGCCGGCGGCGATGAGCTTGCGGCGCACGGCATTGGTGGAAATTACTGTGGCGACGACGAGGAAGAAGAGGAAGGCCGACAGCGAGAGCGAAAGTGTCAGCGCAATGGCCAACCATGCGGGTGGGCTGGCGGGAAGCAGCGGGGCGATCATCGCGGCGAGGAAGAGCACGATTTTCGGGTTGGACATATTCGTGGCCAGGCCGACCTTGAAGGCGGTGCGCAGGCGGCCGAGCTGGGCGGCGGCGTCTTCTAAGTCCACGGGCGGGTTGGCGCGCTGGGCGATGCCGCTGCGCAGCGCGCGCGAACCCATAAATACCAGGAAGCAGCCGCCGACGGCTTGGACCGCGCCGAGGATTTCCGGGAAGGCCGTCAGCAGCGCGGCGGCGCCGAAAACGGTGGCGGCGCACCAAAAGAGCACGCCGATCTGAATGCCGGCGGCCGCCGCAATGGCATGGCGGCGCGAGCGGGTGGCGTAGCGGGTCACCAAAATGATGTCCGGTCCCGGCGAGGCGACGCCCACCAGGTTCATCAACAAGAGGGTGAAAAAGGATGTCCAGGTCACTCCCCCGCCTCGCTTTCGAGGCGCGGGATGAGGTCCTCGCGGCCGAACAGGCGGGCGGAATCCAGCGCGGAAGGCTGGCCGACGGTGGGGTCGGCGTGGGCGGAAAGGAGGGCGTCGATAACCGCGTCTTCCTTCTTAAAGATGGCACCGGCCAGTGGGGACTGGCCGCGATCATTGAGCAGGTTGACGTCCGCGCCGGCGCGGGCAAGTGCGGCAACTAGCTCGGCGTGGCCATGATAGGCGGCGAGCATGATAAAGGACTGGCCTTCGTGGTTGACGAGGTCGATATTCACGCCGTGGTCGATATAGGCGAGGAGGTCTAGGTCGCCCTCGCGCGCCATGTCAAAGAGCCGACCGGCGAATTCTTGCACTTGCGTCTCAGACATGGTTTCTAGCTTATCGCGCCAGTTCCGCGACGCGTTTGACGGCCGCTTCTATGGCGAATTCGGGCTCACCGCCTTGGCCTTTGACGGCGGCATCGAGCTCTGAGACGAGGATGACAGCCTTGGTGACATTATCGGCGGACCAGCGGCGGGCCACCGGCTGGGTCATTTTGACCACGTAGGGTGCTAGGCCGGTTTGGCTCGCCAGCGAGTATTGGTCCCCGCGCGCGGAGTAGAGGCGGGCGACGGCGCCGACCTTATTGGCTAGCGCGGCGGCAATCGCTACGGGGCTCGCGCCCAGTTGGAGGGCGCGGCGGCAGGTGGATACGGCGGCTTCGACGCGGCCGGCGACGGCGGCGTCGGCAATGTCCCAGTTGGCCACCTCGGCCACGCCGACGTAGTAGTTTTGCACCGCCTCGCGGGTGACATTGCCGCCGGTATCGGAGACCAGCTGGGAGATGGCAGAAGCTAGCTCGCGCAGGTCAGAGCCCACTCCCTCGAGCACGGCGTGGATAACGTCCGGGGTGGGGCGCACGCCGTGGCTGGAAAATTCGCGGGTGGCCCATTGGCCCAGCTCATTGGGGTAGAGCGAAAAGACCTCGTGGACCTCGGCAATCTTGCGCAGCTTGGCCACGAGCTCGGGCTGTTTCTTCTTTTTCTTCAGAGTCTTGGCCGTCACGGAGTAGATGATGACCATGGTCATGCCCGGCGCGGGATTGGCGCAGGCGCGCAAGATGATATCGACTACTTCTTTGCCGGCGCGCTCGCAGTCGCTGATGACGATGACGCGGTTATCGCCAAACAGCGACGGGCTGGTGGCCTCGAGGATTTCGCCCTCAGAGACCTCGGAGGCTTTTAGCTTCGTCAGCTCGGGGCGGGCACCGGTGGGTCCGCTCTCCTCGGCCGCGGCGCGCTGGATGTGCAGGCGGGCGCGTTCGGTGAGGAATTCATCGTCGCCGAGGATGAGGTGTACTGGAGGCATGCCCGCCATTCTAGCCTGCGGCCAGGCCGAGCCAGGCGATGCCCGCCAGCGTCAGCACCAGGGTGAGCCACGGGCGGTGATAGAGGAGGCCGGCGATAATCCAGGCGTAGGCAAGCAGCGTAAAAAGCGGGTTGGCGGGGATGGTGACCACGGGCAGGTGGGCCGCGCCGTGGGCGATGGTATTAATCCACCACGAGAAGGGCTCAATCAGGCGGAGCAAGCCGGCGCCCAGCACGTCCAGCGGGCCGAGCTGGGCAAAGATGGCGGCGATAAGCCCCACGATGGTAATCGGCACGGTGGCAGGCTCGACGAGGATATTGGCCGGCACGGAAACGACGGAGACCTCACCGGACATGAGCGCGACCAGCGGGAGGGTGACGATATCGGCGGCGATGGCCACGGCGACCGCGCGCAGAAAGATGGCGGGCCAGCCGGTCACGGCTAAGTGCTTATAGATGAGCGGGCTCAGCGCCACGATGCCGAGCGTCGCCGCGCAGGATAGGGCGAAGCCGAAGTGCACGGCGAGGTCGGAATCCACAAAGAGCAGCGCGATGATGCCGAGGCTGAGCGCATGGATGGGCTCCATGCGCGTGGAATTGAGCACGGCAAGCAGGCCTACTACCCCGGCGACGGCCGCGCGTTGGACGGAGGGCTCGAAGCCCACAAGCAGAACATAGGTAGCAAGGGCGCACAGGGAGGCGGCCACGCGGGTGCGGGGACCGAGCGCGAAGGCGGCGCAGACCACGGCCGCGGCGGAGCAGACGATGGCCACATTGGCGCCAGATACAGCGCTCAAGTGCGAGAGCCCAGTGGCGATATACAGGTCGCGCTCGGCGGAATCTTGCAGCGCGGTATCGCCGAGCACCATGCCGGGGATAAGGCCCTGGCTGGAAGGACCGACGGTATCAAGGACCAGCGCGCGGAAATTCTCGGCCACGCTGGCCGCCCAGCCGTCCAGGCCTTCGGGCTCGGCGGTCACCTGCACCTCGGTGGCATTGGCGCTGAGGTTTCCGACGCCCGCCCTATCCGACTCCCCTACCCGCACCCCGACCGTAAGTTCGGCGCCAGCAGCCGCCGGGACTGGTTCCGGGCTAAAGACCGGCAGCTGGGTGGGGTATCCCGGAACCTTGAGCTTGAGCAGCCAGCCACCCGTACTCGTCTGCGTCGGTGCAGTGACAAGGCGCCCGGTGACTTCGGTGCCGAGGTCGAAGGCGGCAGCACGAGCCTGGCGCACCGCGGCGACGAACGCCGCACCCCCAGCGACCGCCCCGCAGAAGAGCGCTTGGCCCCACTGACGGGCAATGAGGCACAGCGCGACGACGACTGCGATGAGTGCGATAGCCCAGCCGCGGCCGGCAAGCAGTACGGCGATGACGGCCAGCCAGGCGGTAGCCGCGCCGGGGACGAGCCGCAGTTCTCGCATCGCACGCTCGAATACGAACTAGAGCTGGACTTGGTCTTTAAGCTGCGCCAGCTTCGCCGGCCCGATGCCGGAGACCTCTAGGAGCTCTTCCACGTCCTTGAAACCGCCGTGCTCCTCGCGGTAGGCCACGATGGCGTGCGCGGTCACCTCGCCGACGCCCTTGAGTTCGGTGAGCTCCTCGGCGGTGGCGCTATTGAGACTCACGCCGCTGCCGCTAGCGCTGCCGCCGGGGCTGCTGGAGTTGTCGCTGGCTGGGGCAGGTTCGCCGGGTGCGGGAGGTGGAGCGGCGCCGGAGGGCAGGATGTGGAGCTGTTGGCCGTCGGAAAGCCGCTGCGCATGGTTGAGAGCCATAGTCTCGGCGCCTGGTAGCGGCTGGGCGGCGTCGAGGGCATCGGCCACACGCGCGCCGGGCTCGAGTGTTTTCAGCCCGGGCTCTGCAACTTCGCCGATGACCGAGACGATGATTTCGCTGGGCTCCTCGCTAGGGGCATCGCTTAATGCCGCGGGCTCGGGCATGCCGGAGGATTCGTCCGAGCGTGCATTGATGCCGAGCCAGACCACCACGCCGATGACAAGGAGGACAGCCATGGCGCAGGCCTGCCAGGAGCTGATGCGCAGTCGCGGGCGCGGGTAATCGACGGCGAGGAGCTCTTCCTCGCCGATGGGTTGGGTAAATTCGCGGAGTCGTTCGCTGATCTTGGGTGCCGCCATGGCGCTGAGGCTAAGCGCAGGCGCAATTTAGCGGTAGGTCAAGCGAAGGTAGCCTGTGGATAACTTGTTGTGGGCATCAACGAACCCGGCGCGGTGGGCCTAGTTATCCACAGATCGGCGCGGCGGGAAGGCGCGGGGTCGACCACGTGTGTGAGAATGCACAGGTTCCACGGGCGGCTCGGAGCTAAACACGGCGGAGACGCCAATGGCGGAGGGGCCGGCGTGGACAGCGAGGACGTCGTTAAGCGGAGTGCAGATAAAGGACGAGCCCTGCGGCAGCGCCGCTTCAAGGAGCGCCTCCAGCTTGGCAGCCGCGTCTTCGGCCTGGTTGTGCTGAATGGCGACGAAGGCCGGCTCGCCGTCCGCGCGGGAGGCGATGAGGTCCACCAGCTTGGTAAAAGCCTTGGTCTGGGTGCGGGTCTTGCCCACCAGCTCCAGCTTGCCGCGGGTAATCGACATAATCGGCTTGGTGGCCAACAGCGCCGTAGACAGCACTGCCGTGGCCGGGGAAAGGCGGCCAGAGCGGCGCAGATCCTCCGTGGAATGCAGGTAAACCCAGGTAGCCGCGCGTTTGAGGGTATCGATGGCCGCTGCGTAGCACTCGTCCAAGCTGGCGCCACGGGAGGCGAGCTTAACCGCGGACATGGCGGCCGCGCCCATGGCCATACCGGCCGAACCGGAGTCAATCACCCGGACCGTGTGCGGAAAGACGCCGGAGGCCGATACCGCGGCGGAATAAGTGGAAGATAGCTCTTTGGACAGGTGAATGGCCACCACTCCCTCATCTTGGGCGCGCTCCATTTCGCGGCCGTAGGCGGCGGCCAGCTCCAGCGCGCTCAAGCCCGAGGTGGAGCGCTCCAGGCCATCTTTGCCGTGGCTTTCCATGAGGTGGAGGTCAACGACCGTGATGGATAGCTGCTCCGCCAACTCTGGCGGCAGGCCTGCGGAGGAATCCGTAATGACGCGAACCGTCACTAGATATCCGCCCCGCCGTCCCCGGTGACCTCGCCGCCCATATTCCAGCCGTCGAAATACCACTGGGCGCTGCCCACATTGTCTGGGGTGAACTCCAAGGAAGATAACGGCGTTTCCGGGTTAAAGTCCGGGCGGGCGGTCAGCTGCGACCAGTGGGTATTTTTCAATCCGGAAAGGATCCCGTACTGCGCATGGTCAAGGCCCAGCAGGTGGCAGGTCAGCGCCGAGATAGCGCCGCCATGGGCCACGATGAGGACGGGGCCTTGGTCCCAGCCAGCGAAGTCTGCCATGAGCTCATCGACGACAGGCCGGGCACGCTCGGCCACGTCCACGCGGGATTCGCCCTGCGGCGGGGCCCAAGTGGGGTCGTGGCGCCAGATGGCGCGCGCGCCGGGGAACTCGGTATCTACCTCGGCGGAAGTTCTGCCCTGCCACTGGCCTAGGTGCGTCTCGCGCAGGCGGGCATCCGTGGTGAAATCCATGCCGAGGGCCTCGGCGACCACGCGCGCAGTTTCGCGCGCGCGGAGGAGATCGGAGGCGACGATTTTAGACACGCACTGATCCTGCAGCAGGCGCGCGGCGGCGCGGGCCTGCTCATAGCCCAGCTCGGACAGCTCGGTATCCAAGTGGCCCTGCATGCGGCCGGTGGCGTTATAGGTAGTTTGTCCGTGGCGGATCAGGATCAGGCGGCGGCTCATGCGGGTTTAAAGCTCCTCGTCCTCACCAGGGACCTTATCGGCCAAGGGGAGCTCGTCGATGGAATCAACTTCACGCGGGTTAACGCCATTGGTCCATTCGCCCGGACGCTCTGGGGCCTCGATGCCCTCGATCTCCAGTGCCGGGCAATCGTGGTACAGGCGGTCTAGGCCGTAGAACTCGCGCTGGTCATTGCGCTGAACGTGGACGACGATATTGCCATAGTCCAGCAGCACCCAACGGTTCTCGCGGTTGCCTTCGCGGCGCTGCGGCTCGAAGCCTTGCTTAGTCATTTCGTCTTCGACTTCATCCACGATGGAGGCCACTTGGCGCTCGTTGTCTGCAGAAGCGAGTACGAAGACCTCGGTAATGGCGAGGACATCGGAGACATCAATGGCCGCGATATTGGTGGCCAGTTTTTCTTGCGCGGCGTGGGCCGCGGTTTCTGCCATGCGGCGGGCGAGATCAGAAGTAGACAATGTGTAAAAATTCCCTTTTCGCGTCTGAATATATTCGGTATGAACTATCTCTATTGAGAGTCTATTCTTGCACGTTTAGCAGGCCCGTGCCCAAAATCTGGGGAAGGCTGCGGAAGTTTCTACAGGGGCTTATCTGGGTTAGGCCCGTAGAGATTGTTCTTGGTGATGTACTGCACCACCCCATCCGGAACTAGGTACCACACGGGCTGGCCTTGAGCGGCGCGTTCGCGGCAAGCGGTAGAAGAGATAGCCATCGCGGGAATGTCGATAAGATCGATATCCTCCTGCGCATCGGCGGGCAGCATATCTGCGCTTAGCTCATAGCCGGGGCGGGTCACGCCCACAAAGTGCGCCATCTCCAGCATCTCTTGCCAGTTATGCCAGCTCATGATGGAGGCCAGCGAGTCAGCCCCGGTAATGAAATAAAACTCCGCCTCCGGGAAGAGTTCGCGCAGGTCGCGCAGCGTATCGATGGTATAGGTGGGCCCCTCGCGGTCAATGTCTACGCGCGAGACGGTAAAGCGCGGGTTGGATGCGGTGGCCACCATCGTCATCAGATAGCGGTGCTCGGCCGCCGTGACGTCGCGGTGGGACTTTTGCCACGGCTGGCCGGTGGGAACAAAGACGACGGTATCGAGGGCAAACCGGTGAGCGGCCTCGCTGGCCGCTACCAAGTGGCCATTGTGGATGGGATCAAAAGTGCCACCCATGATGCCGATGCGCTGTGGGCTAGTCATGGGTGGTGATTATAGTCGCACTACTAGGGGCGGGTCTGACCGGTACCCTGCAGGATCCACTTGGTAGAGGTCAGCTCCGGCAGCGCCATCGGGCCGCGGGCATGCAGCTTCTGGGTGGAAATGCCGATTTCCGCACCCATGCCGTAGACCTCACCATCGGTGAAGGCGGTAGAGGCGTTGAGCATGACTGCCGCGGCATCCACTTCGTTGCCGAACTTCACTAGGACGTCGGCGTCTTGCGCGGCGATGGCCTCGGTGTGGCCAGTGGTGAACTCGGCGATGTGGGCGATGGCGCCATCGACGCCGTCGACCACCTTGGCGCAGATATCCATGGACAGCGACTCCTCGCGCCAGTCCTCATCGGTGGCTTGCACGGCATCCTTGACGCCGAAGGCCTCGAGCTCAGCGACGTCGCCGTGGATGGTCACGCCCGCCTCCTGCAGCGCGGTGATGATGCGCAGCTTGGCGGAGTCGTCCAAGGCGGCGTCGATAAGCACGCACTCCGTGGAGTTGCATACGGAGGTGCGGCGGGTCTTGCCGTTGATGACCATGTCGATAGCCTTGTCCAGGTCCGCAGAGGCATCCACGTAGAAGTGACAGTTGCCGGTGCCGGTCTCAATGGCCGGGACGGTGGCGCCGGTGACCACGGCTTCAATAAGCTTGGCGCCACCACGCGGAATGACCAGGTCCACCAGGCCACGAGCGGTGATGAGGTCCTGGACGGAATCGTGGGTCTCGCACGGCAGGAGCTGCACGGCCTCACGCGGTAGATCGAACTCGGCGAGGGTATCCTGCAGGATTTCTACCAGCTTGGCATTGGAGTTGCGGGCAGACTTGGAACCGCGCAGCAGCGGCACGTTGCCGGACTTGATGGCCAGGCCAAAGGCGTCCACGGTGACGTTCGGGCGGGCCTCATAGACCATGCCCATCACACCGAGAGGGACGCGCACCTGCTTCATCTGGATGCCGTTGTCCATGGTGCGGCCCTGCAGGATCTCCCCTACCGGGTCCTGGAGGCCGGCAACCTGGCGCAGGCCGCCAGCGATGCCCTCCACGCGGGCGGCGTCGAGGGATAGGCGGTCAATGAGGGACTCGGACATGCCGCGCTCGCGGCCAGCATCGATATCTTGCTTATTAGCG
The DNA here is from genome assembly GCF_022347205.1 of Corynebacterium sp. ACRPO. Classification (GTDB taxonomy): domain Bacteria; phylum Actinomycetota; class Actinomycetes; order Mycobacteriales; family Mycobacteriaceae; genus Corynebacterium. The sequence continues at coordinate 13,570 of NZ_JAKRNE010000005.1, forward strand.
GCGAGGATATCCTCGGTGTGGGCGATAAGGTTTTCGGCTGCGCGCTGCAAGATTTCGTTCTTGCGCGGCGTGGAAAGCTGCGCCACGACGGGCGCAACATCCTTGGCAGCACGGGCTTTGGACAGAACTTCTTCGCGTTCAGTGTTGCTCATGCCATACCAGCCTAACGAAAGGCCACGCGCATTTCAGCGACCTCAGCCGCGGTGGGGTTAAGCTGGCCATCGTCAGCGCGGCTACCGGGACTATCCATCAGTAGCCGGCTTCAGTATCTACTTCCGTGGGGATTGCCTCACCAGCGGCAAAGCGCTCCATGGCCTTTGCTGCATGCGCGCCGATGCGGCGGCGCACCGAATACGGCGGATTGGCAAGGTGCGGGGTAATGACCACGTTGGGCATCTCCCATAGCGGGTGGCCATCAGGCAGCGGCTCGGGGTCGGTGACGTCCAGGCCGGCTCCGGCGATCTGGCCGGCGCGCAGGGCGTCGACCAGCGCATCGGTATCCACTAGCGGGCCGCGCCCAACGTTAATGACCACGGCGTGATTGGGCATGGAGCGGAAAGCGGCGGCGTTAAAAAGCTGACGGGTCTGTTCCGTGAGCGGAGCGAGCGCCACAAAATAGTCGGCGGCCGGCCACACGCGCTCGATATCGGAGGTGGAATAGGTTTCATCGGCGCCTTCAACCGGGTTACCGGAGCGATTGACCGCAATAATGCGTGGGCCGAAGCCTTCTAGCATGCGGATGAGCCGCTTTCCGATGCCCCCGGCACCCACCACCGCCACCGTCTTATCCTCAAAAAGGAAGCTGGTGTGGGCCTCGACCTCATCGCGGTTATCCCAGCTGTTCCCCACGCGCTTGTGCGCGTGCAACTGCGCGAGTAGCAGCGCAATGGTGGATTCGGCCACGGTGGCGTCATACAGCCCTGCCGCGTTGGACCAGCGGGCGGTGGTATCGCGCATGACCTCGAGCAGGTGGTCCACCCCGGCAAAGGGAACCTGCACCAAGCCGACGCTTGGCGGGAGGGGCTGCGGGAAATCATCGGGACCGCCGTTGAAGATGAGCACCTCGGCGTCGTCCAGCGAGACACGCTCGTGGCCGGCAGCATCGAGGGCCTGCAGGGTTTCCTCCCACGGGGTGGGCGACATTGCGTACTTCATTAGTAGCCAGCCTCCGCATCCACGCGGGTGGGCATGGCCTCTCCCCTCTCCCACGCCGCAGCATTGGCGTTGAAGATGGCGCCTAGGTGATATTGAGCTACGTGCGCAGAGGCGGCCATGTGGGGCGTCATGGTGCAATTGGGCAGGTCATAAAGCGGATGGCCATCGGGCAGCGGCTCGGGATCCATAACCTCCAAGCCGGCGCCGGCGATGTCGCCGCTGCGCAAGGCTTCCACGAGGTCATCGGTTACTACGGTGCTGCCGCGGCCGACGTTGATGAAGATGGCGGAGGGCTTCATGGCGCGGAAAGTGGCGGCATCGATAAGCCCCTCCGTGTCTTTGGTCGCCGGGAGGATACAGAAAATAAAATCCGCCTCGCTCCACACGTGCTGGGCTTTATCCATGGGCACGACCTCATCGGCGCCTTCCACCGCGCGGCCGGAGCGATTGACCGCAGTAATGTGCACGCCAAAGGGCTGCAGGAGCTTAATGAGCTGCTTGCCGATGCCCCCAGCGCCAAAGATCGCTACCCTCTTCGGTCCTTGCTGGTTATAGAGCCAGGCCTGGGATTCATCCAGCTCCTTGGCCACCGACCAGGTAGCAGTTTGGGCGAAAGCCTTGTGGTGGTGCGCCTGGGAAAGGGCTAACCCGAGTGCGGACTCGGCCACGGGCTGGGCAAAGGCGCCGGCGGAGTTGCACCATGGCACGCCGTCTGGGGTAATGACGCCTGCATCGATGAGCTGATTGACGCCGGTATAACAATGCTGCACCCAGCCGATATTCGCCGGCATCTCCGGGATGCGGCGCGGGTTGGGCGCATTATTGATATAGACCTCGGCGTCCTCGATGCTGCTTACGCGTTGGTGCCCGGCAGCCTCGATGTCTTCTACCATCGGCTGCCAGGTTTCCGGTCCCATGAAATACTTCATGCCCCAACCATACGGGGAATCTCGGACTCGGGTTTAGATGCGGGAGGCGAAATTGGAGAGATAATCCGCGTGGACGACGGAACGGCGCTGCTCCTCAGGAAGCTCTTCCATCTTCTTGCCCTTAATGGCGTGCAGCTCCTCGGAATCGAAGCGCACTTCACCGCGGCCGATGACCTCACCATTCGGGCCCAGGATGTCGATGATTTCTCCCTTGTTGAACTCGCCTTGCACATCGGTAATACCAACGGCGAGCAGCGAGGTGCCGCCCTTGGTGACGGCCTCCTTGGCGCCTTCATCGAGGCGGACGGCTCCACCGGTATCGGCGCAGTAGAGAGCCCAGAACTTCCAGGCAGACAGCTGGCGTTCCTCGCGGGTGTGGAAGACGGTGCCCACGGAGGCGTCGGCAAGCGCGGGCCCAATATTGTCCGTGGAGGTCAGCAGCACTGGAATGCCGCCGCGGGTAGCCAGGCGGGCCGCGGAGACCTTGGTGGCCATTCCGCCGGTGCCGACCTTGCCGCCATCGCCAGCAACAACGCCCTTCAAGTCCTTGCCGGTGCGCACCTCATCGATGAACTTGGCATCCGGCTCGGCCGGGTTCTTATCGTAGAGGCCGTCCACGTCGGAGAAGAGGAAGAGCGCGTCCGCGCCCACCAGGTTGGCCACCAGCGCCGAAAGGCGGTCGTTATCGCCAAAGTGCATCTCGGAGGTCGCCACCGCATCGTTCTCGTTCACGATAGGGATGGTGCGCAACTGGCGCAGGCGATCGATGGTGCGCTGCGCATTGCGGGCACGGTCGCGGTGGCCGGTATCGGACGCGGTGAGGAGAACCTGGCCGATGGTGCGCTTATAGCGCGCAAAGGACTGGCCCCACACAGAGGCCAAGTGCACCTGGCCTACGGACGCAGAGGCCTGCTTGGTAGCCAAATCGGTGGGGCGCTGGTGCAGGCCGAGCGGGCCCATACCGGCGGCAACCGCACCGGAGGAGACGATGATGACATCGGAGCGGCCCATGCGCGCATGGACGGCATCAACGATGTGATCGATTTTTTCTTGGGAAACGCGGAAATTTTCATCCGTGAGGGAAGAGGAACCAATCTTGACCACTACGCGCTTTGCCTGCGCGATGTCGCGGCGGAGATCCGATTCAAAACCGGACGCCACCGGATTTTCATCGAGCGGTTCCGGGAAAGGGGTATCAGCGGTAGGACCGGCAAACGGTTCTACCGGAAGCGGAAGGATGGGCTCATTCTGTTGATCAGAAGACATAATTTCATAGTCTACAAAGGTTCCGAGCCCAGCACCCCGACTTTGGGGGCGCAGCGCACAAGGCCCGCGGCGGCGGGGCGGCTTTAGCCCTGCCACCTATCCCGATTAGCGCCCTCGCGAGTTACCTCTTCATCGGTGCCGTAATCATACTCATCGACAAGACCACGGCGCGCCTGCGAGGCGCGCTTGCGTTCGGCGGCGGAAACGCGGCCGGTGCCCTTCAGGCGGGCGTCCTCGCCACGGCTTGCCATTGTCGGATCACCGCCGGTCATCGGCTCCCACTCGAAGGTGATGCCACCGATGGTTACCGGGCAGCCCTCCACTGCGCCCTGCTCGCGCAGCTCATCCTCCACGCCGGCCTTGGCCAAGCGGTCCGCCAAGAAGCCCACTGCCTCATCATTTTCAAAGTCAGTCTGGGTAATCCAGCGATCAATCTTCTTGCCCTCAACAATGAAGCCACCCTCGACCTCAGGATCGGGCTTCACGGTGAAATCAGCAAACGCGCCGGTATGTTTCTTATGGCCCTGCGCCTTGGGATGGATAACGGTGTGGTTCTTATCCTTTTTCGGCAACGGCTGGGTCTTGCGGTGCTCGGTCACCATATCCATGAGCCGGAACTTCAGCGGGTCCAGACCCTTGCGAGCGACTGCCGAAATAATAAAGACAGGCCAGCCAAACTTCTCTTCCAGATCATCCTTGACAAATTCCGCCAGCTCTTCGGCCTCAGGCACATCTGCCTTATTCAAGATGATGACGCGGGGGCGCTCACGCAGATCCCCCAAACCAGTATCTTCCTGCAAAGCCTCCTGGTACTTTGCCAACTCATTTTCCATCGCCTCAATATCAGAGACCGGATCACGGCCGGGCTCAATGGTGGCGGTATCCACCACATGGGCAAGCACCGCCGTGCGTTCAATATGGCGCAAAAAGTCTAGGCCGAGCCCCTTGCCATCGGCCGCGCCCGGGATAAGCCCGGGCACGTCCGCGATAGTAAAGGAGCTATCTCCCATATCCACCACGCCAAGGTTCGGCTGCAGCGTGGTAAAGGGATAATCACCGATCTTTGGCTTCGCGGCAGAAAGAACCGAAATCAACGAAGACTTACCCGCCGAAGGGAAACCCACGAGCCCGACGTCCGCCATGGACTTCAGTTCGAGGATTAAATCGTGCGCTTGGCCCGGCTCGCCCTGCAAAGCAAAGCCGGGCGCCTTGCGGTTCTTGGAGGCAAGCGCCGCGTTGCCTAGGCCACCGAAGCCGCCTTCCGCAGCAACAAAGCGGGTGCCAGGCACCGTCAGGTCAGCCAGGGTATCGCCCTTTTCATTGCGCACCACCGTGCCGGCGGGCACCTCGAGAATCAAATCCTCTCCGCGGGCGCCGTTGCGCATATCGCCGGCACCGTTGCCGCCGCGCTGGGCCTTAATGTGCGGACGGTAGTGAAAGTCCATCAGGGTATGGATCTGCTCGGAGACCTCGAGGACAATATCGCCACCGTGGCCGCCATTGCCGCCATCTGGGCCGCCCAAGGGCTTAAACTTCTCGCGGTGGACAGACACACAGCCGTGTCCACCGTCGCCTGCTTGCAGGTGCAGGACAACGCGGTCAATAAAACGTGCCATGGTCAAACCCTCCGTAAGTTAAATCTTTGTCCCCGCCAGTGTAATGCGTGTCTTGGGCTGGACTCCAACCGCAACCGGATTGAATCCGCCTACCTAGTCGGCCATCCCATCGGTTGTGTCCGCTAGCGTGGTGTATCTATTACCCGGGTGGAGCCTCGTTTCGGTATCCACAAAACCAGAAAATCCTCGAGCCTCCCTCACCGGGGCAGACTCGAGGATTAACCTCATCGGCCTTAGTTAGGCAGTTGCTTCTGCAGCAACCTCTTCAGCCGGAACAATGTTGACCATGCGACGGCCACGCTTGATACCGAACTCAACGGAGCCAGCTGCAAGCGCGAACAGGGTATCGTCGCCGCCGCGGCCTACGTTCTCACCTGGGTGGAACTTGGTGCCGCGCTGACGCACGATGATCTCGCCGGCATTAACCTGCTGACCACCGAAGCGCTTGACGCCGAGACGCTTGGACTCGGAATCGCGACCGTTGCTGGAGCTGGAAGCACCCTTCTTGTGTGCCATGTGGTTTTCCCTCCTTTAGGGATAATTACAGCCGGTTAAGGCTTACTTGATACCGGTGATCTTCAAGGTGGTCACAGGCTGACGGTGGCCCTGACGCTTCTTGTAACCAGTCTTGTTCTTGTACTTCAGGATATCGACCTTCGGGCCCTTACCCTGCTCAACGATTTCTGCGGAGACAGAAACCTTCTCCAAGTCGGAAGCCTTGGACTTAACATCGGCGCCATCGACGAGCAGAACCGGGGTGAGAGCTACGGCAGAGCCTGGCTCACCCTCGATCTTCTCGACCTTGACGAGGTCACCTTCAGCAACCTTGTACTGCTTGCCGCCGGTCTTGACGATCGCGTACATAGAGGGTTACCCCTTATCTAAACTCGCTCGGAAGCAACCGGGTAGGCCGCGTTCCGAATGGACACTTACACATTGCGTTTAGTTCCCGCGCGAACATGCCCGCACAGCTCACTAAGTGAGTGTCGGACTGATCCAGCGCCGTGAGTACTAAACAGCGACTGTCAAAGACTACCCCGTAGCGGGCACAAAATACAAACCACGCTTTTTGTGCCCGCGTGGCGTAGCCCTAAGACGTGCTTCGCCGTGCTACGCGGCGTCGGCCGCGCCCTGACTTTGCGGGCGACTTGTCCTGGTGCGCACCGCTCGCGGAAGCCTGCTTCTGCACTGCATTATGCTGCGCCTTTGAGGCCTTAGCGCTTGCCGACGCCCCCTTCTTGCGCACCGCCCTCTTCTTTCCGCGGCGCAGCACCTTGGTATCGCCCGTTGTCGCCCGCTGGCCAGCACCAGAACGCTCCGGCGAACCATCCTCCTGCGTCGAACGACCATGGGTAGACTTCGTTACCTTCGGATTCTCTGCTACCGCCTTTTTAGGAGCGGCATGGCGCACGGCACGGCGACGCCCACGGCCCTTGCCACCGGAACGCTCCGCGCGTGCGGCGCCAGCTGCCTTTTCATGGCGCTGCTCGGCGGACCCGCCCGCCTGCTTGTGTCCGTGCTCCTGTGCCTTTTCCTTGACCTCGTGCGGCACGCGCGAGGTGCTCCGGCGCTTGGCCGACTGGGTGCGCACTGAACGACGGCGGCCACGCCCGCGAGCCTTGCGCTCTTCGCGCGAGGTCTTCTGTCCGTGCTGGGATTCAGCGCCGCTAGCGTTACCGTCGCCGTCGGCAGAGTCCTGCTCACCGGCGGCCGCGAAATCCTGCGGCTGCGGGCGCCTATCGGAGCGCGAATTTCCGCGGGTGCGGCGCTTGCGACGCGGGGAAGCCTCAAACTCGGCTACTGCCTCGTCATAGGTCTTTCCAGTCGCTTTCTCCGGAGCTATTTTCTCCGGAGCGACTTCCTTCTCCGGTGCCTTCTGCTCGCCGCCTGTAGCCGCGCGGGTTACCTTCGAACGGCGCGTCGCCCGGCGCGGCTTTTTGCCGCGCTTGGAGCCGGCCCCTGCACCAGGGTGTGCCTGAGCAACGGCACCCGAGTCCGCGTCCGTATCCGCATCGGGGACGTAGGAATTAAATTCCTGCACCTCATCGCTCTCGGCGGCATTATCCGCCGCGGCGTACGCGATGGCCTCGATATCGGATACCTCAGTCTGAGTGCGCTTGCGCGCGCGGCGGCGACCGCGTCTGCGTCCGCGCTCCTTGTTGCGGTCGTGGTCACCACTCTGCTCTTCCGATCCAGCGTGGGACTCAGCCGGACCGCGCTCGTCAACAACGACGTTTGCGACGAGATCTTCCAACGACGTCTTGGCAGATTCCCGTGCGGCGTCCTCGCTCTCGGTGCCGTAGACCGGCGCCTGGGTCTTCTTGAAGCGCTTAGGCTTGGAGGAGTTTTCGGGGGCGTCGTCAAGTTCGTGCTTATGCATTGCCACAGCAGTCGGGTGCTGCTGCGGATCGTGGTGCTGCTTCTTGTGCGCCTTGGACTTGCGGCCAGAATGCTTGGAGCGCTGATCGTCCTCGGCCTCGTCCACCGGATACTGGTGAATGATAATGCCGCGACCGTTGCAGCATTCGCACTCGGTGGAGAAGGTCTCCACCAGGCCGGTACCCAGGCGCTTGCGGGTCATCTGTACCAAACCGAGCGAGGTGACCTCGGAGACCTGGTGGCGGGTGCGATCGCGGCCCAAGGCTTCCTTCAGGCGGCGCAGCACCAGATCCTGGTTTTCTGGCAGGACCATATCGATAAAGTCCACGACGATCATGCCGCCAAGATCGCGCAGGCGCATCTGGCGCACGATTTCTTCGGCCGCCTCGAGGTTATTGCGGGTAACGGTTTCTTCCAGGTTGCCGCCGGAACCGGTGAACTTGCCGGTGTTGACGTCAATGACGGTCATGGCCTCGGTGCGGTCAATAACCAGTGTGCCGCCCGAGGGCAGCCATACCTTGCGGGAGAGCGCCTTATGCAGCTGCTCATCAATGCGGTAGGCCTCGAAGGCATCCTGCCCGCCGTGGTCCTTGGCACGGTAGCGCACCACGCGGTCCGCAAGGTCCGGCGCCATGGAATCTACATAGGCGCGGACGGTATTGAAGGAACGCTTGCCATCGACGATGAGCTCGGTGAAGTCCTCGTTGAAGAGATCGCGCACCACCTTGATGAGCATGTTTGGTTCTTCATACATGGTCACCGGCTTGGCACCCTTGGAGGATTTTTCCTTCTTAGCGTGTGTCACGATGTCCTCCCACCGGCTGTGCAGGCGGTTGACGTCGGTAGCTATTGCCTCTTCTGGGACGTTTTCGGCGGCGGTGCGGATGATGGCGCCGCCATCGCCCGGCACTACGCGGCCGAGGATATCCTTCAAGCGCTTGCGCTCTGGGGCGGGCAGCTTGCGGGAAATGCCGGCGCTGCGCCCACCCGGTACGTAGACCAGGTAGCGGCCAGCGAGGGAAATCTGGGTGGTAAGCCGCGCGCCCTTGTGACCGATGGGATCCTTAGCCACCTGCACCAGCACCTGGTCACCAGACTTCAGGGCGTTTTCTACCTTGCGGGCGCGCCCGTGCAGCTTGGTCTTGCGCCAGTCGATTTCGCCGGCGTAGAGCACGCCGTTTCGGCCCTGTCCGATGTCCACGAAGGCCGCCTCCATGGACGGCAGCACATTTTGGACGCGGCCCAAGTAGATATTGCCAATGAGCGAGGCCTGGGACTCGGTGGTCACGAAGTGCTCGACCAACAGGTCATCTTCTAATACGCCCACCTGGGTGATGATGCCGGCGCCGTCCTCGCGCTCCTTATCGCGCACCACCATGGTGCGCTCCACGGCTTCGCGGCGGGCAAGGAACTCCGCCTGGGAGACGATGTGCTGGCGGGTGCGGCCTTTTTCGCGCAGCTCGGCACGACGGCGCTTCTGCGCCTCGATGCGCGTGGAGCCGCGGATCGCCTTCGGCTCTTCAATGTGCTCGGGCTCGTCTGCCTGCCCTTCACGCTTCGAACCCGCGCCGCGTCCACGGGATGCGCCGCGGCGCCCACGGCGGCGGCCCTCAGACTTTCCGGAACCACGGTCGGAGCCGGAGCCGGAGCGCTCACGGCTTTCGTCGGCGGAATCCGCAGCGTCCTCATTGTCATCGCGTGCGGCATCGTCGGCGGAGAAGTCCTCCTCCTCTGCATCTACAGCCGGCGCGAATGCCACTGCTTCGTCCTGCTGCGGGGCCATGAAGATGGGCGCAAAGTCATAGTGCCCGGAGTCTTCCTCGGACTCGGCGCGCGGGACGATGTGCGGGGCGTAGTAGTCATCCTCGAAGTCCTCACCGGCCTCGGCCAGCACCTCGTGCAATTTCGCCGCATCAACCGTTCCGGTATCGAGGGCACTAGCCGGTGCTTCGTCCGCCTCATCCGTGGGTTCTGCTGCTTCGGGGGGTGCCGTTTCAGCGTGCTCGGCGTCCTCGGCGGCTGCGCCAGTTTCGGCTGCGGCCTGGGCGAGAGATGCTTCTACCTTGTCCTCGATCTGGGAGATCTCATTGTCCACGTTCTTGCGCACGCGGTGGCGCAGGTGCTCTTCATCTTCTGCGGACTGCTCCCCTTCCCCTGACTCGGCGGCATCTGCCGGCTCTTCAGGCGCTACAGCGGCGGTCTTACGGGTGGCCTTGCGGACGCGCTTGGCGCGCTTTTTCGCCGGCTTCCTTTCCTGCTTCTCGCCCGCGTTTTCTTCCGGTTGCGCAGCGGCCTTGTCCTCGGGATCTTCAGCCGGTGCTGCGGTGGTGTCGCTCGCGGGGGCGTCGGCAACCGCGGCGGCGTTCGCTACAGCGTCCAGCACCTGGCCTGCTTCCTCGCGGGAAAGGGAGCTCTGCGCGCTCTTTTTCAGGCCCATATCTTTAAGCTGTGCCACCAGCTCGCGCGAGGAAAGCCCCAGCTGCTTGGCCAGGGAATACACGCGGGTTTTGTCCTTGAGCTGGCTGCGATCCAGGTTCTGGGCCAAAGACGCCGCTGCCTTGAGGCTTTCAGTTGTTTCTTGAGAGTTCTGTGCCACCATGTTCGGGCTTACTCCTGTACATCGTCTGTATTTGGCGCGGCCTCGGGCGCAGGCACGGCCGAAGACCGTACCGCCGCCGCACGAGGCATAGTGCGCGCTATAAAAGTTTGTGGGATATGAAGTTATGCCGCGTCTCGTACGCGCTATCCCCCATTGTGTCACAGAACCGCGGCCAAGCTGGCAGGCGGTGTTATGTTGGCGGGGTGGCAGAACTAGCACGAATCCCCGCTCGCGAACTGGCGCAACATCGGCAGCGCAATGAAGTCCCGGTGCGCTCGGCGCTCTATTTTGGCGTGCCGGCCGGCTTTGCCATTGGCTTCGCCAACACGGGCGTGGATTATATGTTGATGGGAGCCGGTGTTTTTGCCATTTTTGCGGTGCTGGGGTTGGTGCACCTCATCCGCAATTACCCGCGCGGCATCAACGCTGCGCAAGAGGAATTCCGCGATGGCGACTATCCCACGATTGCCTATATCGCCCCGTTTATCCCGATAGCTGCGCCATTGATCATGGCACCACTGAGCGCGGCCAACCTGCTTCCAGAGGTAGAGCTGGCCCCGCCCGTTGCCGGAATTCTGTCCGGGGCATGGTGGGCCTTTGGCTTGCCGCTGGGCATATGGGGCATGTTTTCTCAGTCCTTCCGCATCGGCCGGCGCCGCATCAACAAGATTTTGGAAAAGGACCCGCTCGACGGGGTTACGGAGGCTCGTTTGCAGCTTGCCGACGCCCACTCGGACATCCTCACCGCCCTCGTCGCCACCGGCGCGGTGCAGGGAAACACGATTAATTCCACTGCCCTCTCGAAGTTCATGCGGGTAGACCTCGACCCTCTATGCGAACACCTCGATGCTTTGGCAAAGGCGGACCTGGTGAAGCTAAGCCGAATGGGCCTGCGCACCGCGCCCGCAAAGTGGACCATCACCATCACGCCGACTGGGGTTCGCTGTTTGTATCAAGTGGGCCGGCGTTAATTTGGCAAGCTTTTGTCTCCGGGGAAAAGCTTCGGCCCTATCCAGAGCATTACGTACACGAGTCCGACAAGTACCGGAATTTCAATAAGCGGCCCGATGGTACCGGCGAGAGCCTGTGCCGACGCCGCCCCAAAAGTGCCAATGGAAACCGCGATGGCTAGTTCGAAATTATTACCAGCTGCGGTAAATGCTACGGAAGCGGATTGCGCGTAGTTCATTCCCACGACCTTTGCTACACCCAAAGCTAGGAAAAACATTCCAACGAAGTAAATAACCAGCGGAATCGCCACTCTCACCACGGCTGTCGGCTGGGCTACCAGCTGCTCGCCTTGCAGTGAAAACAGCAGCACGATGGTGTAGAGCAAACCAATCATCGCCAAAGGCGAGACTGCCGGGAGAAAACGGTCTTCGAACCATTCGCGTCCTTTGACCTTTTCTCCCCACACCCGTGAGAGCACGCCAAGCAGCAGGGGGATTCCTAGGAACACAAGAACCGCAGTGACGATGGACCAGAAAGAAAATTCAACAGAGGTGGTGTCTAGGCCTAACCATCCAGGTAGAACTTGCAAGTAGAACCAACCCATGACGCCAAACATGGCTACTTGGAAAATCGAATTGATAGCCACAAGTACCGCGGTGGCCTCTCGATCCGCGCAGGAAAGGTCGGACCATACCAAGACCATGGCGATGCAGCGCGCCAATCCGACGATGATTAAGCCGGTTCGCAACTCCGGCTGGTCTGCCAGAAAGATCCACGCCAAGGTAAACATCAACGCGGGCCCCACCACCCAGTTCAGCACGATAGATATCACCATCAGGCGACCATCGGCAGCAATGTCTCGAGTCTTTTCGTAGCGAACTTTAGCCAAGGGCGGGTACATCATGACTAGTAGGCCGAGAGCGATGGGAAGGGAAATACCGCCGACCTCTAGAGCAGACAGTGCTTCTCCAATGCCTGGCAGGAAGTGGCCTATCAATAGCCCCACAGCCATGGCCATGATGATCCAAACGGGAAGGAATCTATCGAGAAATGACAACTTTGGGCGTTGCGTAACGGCCATGGCTCTCCTTGTGCGACGAGGAACTCAACATTCGAGCAGTACTTTAATCGCCCATATTGATACTCGTCAATATAACGGAGTGGGAGGCAGACTCCTTATACTGTGTGCATGGACTCCTCCCCTAGCAATGCCGATAGCACCCCGGATGCACAGTGCTGTTCCCTGAGCAGTGGCCCGCTCAGCCAGGGCGACTCCCTCCGCTTTTCCCAGCAATTTAAAGTACTTGCTGACCCAGCCCGCCTGCGCCTGCTATCCATATTGTGCGACGAGGGCTGCGGCCCGATGAGCGTTACGGAGCTGACCGCGCTTTCCGGCCTGAGCCAACCGACGGTATCTCATCACCTCGGCAAGTTGAGGGAATCCGGTCTCTTAATCAAGCAACAATCGGGCCGTACCGTTACCCATCGAGTGCAAAAGGAAGCCTTCCGCACACTGCGCCAGTTACTCTCCTTCGATTAGGAGAACTCCAGTCCTAGTCTGAGAGGTGAATGACCTCGCGTGCATTATCCTCAGCAATGATCTGCCGCGTTAAGCACCTTCGACCCCGGAACAAACGCCTGCTCAAGTTCTGCCTCTATACGTATTTGCGGCTTTGCCGTTTCAATACTTGTTCAGGGTAGGGCCGGATACTCGGTATGCGACTCTACGCCTGGGCTTATGGGTCAAGCAATAAATAAAGCCCGAGCCTACAGGCTCGGGCTGAATGATGCGCTAAGTGCGCAGAAGTTTAGAGGTTCGGGAACCAGATAGCGATCTCGCGCTCTGCGGACTCTGGGGAGTCAGAGCCGTGGACGATGTTCTCGCCAACGGTCAGGGCGAAGTCACCGCGGATGGTGCCCGGGGTGGCCTTGGAGACTGGGTCGGTGCCGCCAGCCAGCTGACGCCATGCCTCGATGGCGCGCTCGCCCTCAACAACACCAGCGATAAGCGGTGCAGAGGTGATGAACTCGACAAGGTCACCGAAGAATGGCTTGTCCTTGTGCTCCTCGTAGTGCTTCTCCGCGGTCTCGCGGTCAGCAACGCGCAGGTCGAGCTCGGCCAGCTTCAGGCCCTTGCGCTCGATGCGGGAGATGATTTCGCCTACGTGGCCGTTCTTTACGCCGTCCGGCTTGATGAGAATCAGTGTACGTTCAGTCATGCCCCACACTGTACCGAAACCGCACGCATGCGTCGCGCGCTGGGGTATTCCTTTGGGGTAAAAGGTGGGGGTCTAGGGCTATGCGAGTTGTTTAACTATCTCTTCGGCACGCTCCTGCGAGGTGCCCCGAAACCACAGGCGCACTTGGCCTACTGCGGCGCCAAACTGGCCATTGGCCAGCAAGCGTTGCAGCTCCGCGCGCTGTTCCTTATCCAAATCCTCGAAGGTGGCTTCTTTGGCCGGTTCGAAGTTGCTCCGCAGGGCCAAAACCAGAAAAACACCGCCAATAATGAGGGCGACTAGCGGTAGCCACGGCGTTCCCGTAGCGGCGCGGGCTACCACTGCGGCGACGCAGGCGAGTGCGGCAAGGACGAGATAGAGAGTGCGCATGGCCGCCAGTCTATCGCGTCTTGCCCACTCGCCGAAGGCGTCAAGGCTACCGTGCTATTTCTCGTTGAGGTGCTGCGTGGTGAGGTAACCGCGCTTCATGCGGGCGATGAGGTTGCTGCGCAGGTAGACGGCCAGCAGCCACTCCATGCCAAAGATGATGAAGATGGCGGCCACCGCCCAGTGGACCATAAAGCCCACAATGACGCACAACAGCTGTGCCCACACAATGACGGACAGCGCCCATTTCTTATTCATGAACGCGATCATCACGAGGTGGAATACCACTGCGGCAATGACGAAACCGTAGTTGAAAGGGGTCCACAAGGTGCCGTCATAGAGCTTGTACAGCATCGGCAGTGCGAAGGATAGGGCAAGCGCCTCCATGGTCAGGGAGCTGGCAATGACCATCCCGTTAAAGCTTTTGAGCGGATCCTTGACTGGGGCTTGGCCCATGCCGAGGGGGCCGATCTCGCTTTCCGGGATCTGTTCTTCGCGGCCGCGGGTGCGGCGGGGCGGGCGGGGTTGGTGCTCTCCGCGCGGGTGGTGATTGTCGCGGCTCATGCAGGTTCCTTTCCAAACATCGCGCGGGCATCACCAGCGGTGACGACCGAGCCGGTGATGATGATGCCGGAGCCGGATTGGACCTCGGCGTCCTCGGCAAGCTCCACGGCCTGGGCATAGGCACCCGGCAGGTTATCGGCTACGTGCACGCGCTCCTCGCCAAAGATATCGCGGGCAGTCTCTGCCAAGTCGTAGGCATCGAGGGCGCGCGGCGAGGAGTTTTGGGTGATGACTACCTCGGTGAGGTAAGGCTCAAGTGCGGTGAGGATGCCAGTGGAATCCTTATCCGCGAAGATCGAGAGCACGCCGATGAGGCGGGCGAAGTCGAAATCGCGGTCCAGTGCAGCCCCTAGTGCCTTGGCGCCATGTGGGTTATGGGCGGCATCAATAAACGTCGTCGGCGAGGTGCGCACGCGCTCCAGGCGGCCGGGCGAAATCGCTTGGGCAAAACCATTGCGCACGGTCGCAACATCCAGCGGGTGGCCGGCCGAGGCGCCGAAGAACGCTTCCACCGCGGCAAGGGCCACGGCCGCATTCTTTGCTTGGTGCTCGCCGTGCAGGGGCAGGAAAATGTCCTCGTACAGGCCGCCAAGGCCCTGGATGTTGACCTGTTGACCGCCGACGGCGATGCGGGACTCGAGGGCAGCAAATTCAGAGCCGGAGCGGGCCACGCCCGCCTCCACGTCCACGGCCTGCTGCAGGATAACCCGCATTGCCTCAGGGTCCTGTTCCGCAACAACCACAATGTTTTCGTTGGGAGTCAGCGGATCATCGGCGTCCTCGCGCGGCTTGATAATGCCGGCCTTTTCACCGGCAATCTCTGCGAGGGTATCGCCCAAGTAGTCCGTGTGGTCCAAGCCCACCGGGGTAATAACGGAGACATCCGCATTGACCACGTTGGTGGCATCCCACCGGCCGCCGAGGCCGACTTCAACAACGGCGACGTCCACGGGGGCGTCGGCAAACGCGGCATAGGACAAGCCGACAAGGACCTCGAACTTGGACATGGGAACGTCCGACTGGGCATCGACCATCTCCACAAAAGGCTTGATCTCGTGCCAGATGCGCACATAATCGCGCGGGTGGATAGGCTGGCCATCGATGCCGATGCGCTCCGTGACGCGCTGCAGGTGCGGGCTGGTGACAAGGCCGACGCGGCGGTGGAAGGCACGCAGGAGCGAATCCACCATGCGCGCGGTGGAGGACTTGCCGTTGGTGCCGGCAATGTGGATGACATCGAAGGAACGCTCAGGGTGACCAAGCAGATCCATGAGCATCTCGATGCGGTCGAGGGAAGGCTCAATCTTGGTCTCCGGCCAGCGCTCATTGAGCTCGTCTTCTACCTCCGCGAGGGCGCGCAGCTCCTCGGCCGACACCTCTTGTGGTGCAGCCTCGTTGTACTCGTCCTCGCTGCCCATGCCCAAGTTGAGAGTCAGGCCGGACTCGGTGATTTCCACCGGGCCACCATCGGTGCCTTCTTTGAGGGCATCGACGATTTCGAAGTCCTCAGTCTCCTTGTCCTTGTCCGCCACTACTTCAGGCCCTCCAAACGGCTGGTGATGCGCTCGACCTCTTCGCGGGCGACCTGCTGGCGCTCCTTAATCTTATTGACCACTTCTTCCGGCGCCTTGGACAAGAAGTTCTCGTTGCCCAGCTTCTTGCCGGTCTGCTCCAGTTCCTTATTCGCCTTGGCCAGGTCCTTTTCCAGGCGCTTGCGCTCGGCTTCCACGTCCACCGCGCCGTGGGTATCCAGGGTGACCTCCACGGTGGCCTGGGAAAGGCGCACCTCGATGGAGGCGGAAGGATCGAAATCCTCGCCCGGGGCGGTGGTATTGGCCAGGTTGCGCACCAATTCCTCTTGGCCGGCGAGATCCGCTGCGGCGAAGTCGAGGCGGCCCGGCACCTTTTGGGAAGGCTTTACACCCTGGTCGGAGCGGAAGCGGCGCAGCTCGGTGATGAGCTTATCGGCGTCCTCGATGCGGCGGGCGGCCACCTCATCCTTGGTGGCGCCACCATTGGTATCGGCAACGGTAGGCCACGGTGCAACGACGATGGACTCGCCGCCGGTCAGCGCCTTCCATAGCACCTCGGTGACGAATGGCATGGTCGGATGCAGTAGGCGCAGGACGACGTCGAGCACGCGGCCCAACACGATCTGGGTATTGCGGCCCTGCTCGCTTACGCCATCGCGCGGGATCTGGGTCTTGGCAATCTCCAAGTACCAGTCACACAGCTCGTCCCAGGTGAAGTGGTAGAGCAGCTCGTTGGCCTTAGCAAACTGGTAGTCATCCAGGTAGTCATCCACCTTGGCACGGACTTCTTCGGCACGGTCAAGGATCCACCGGTCGGCGTCGCTAAGCTCCGCACGGTTCGGCAGCGTGGCCACTCCAGCGCCGTTCATGAGCGCGAACTTGGTGGCGTTGAACAACTTGGTGGCAAAGTTGCGGGCGGCCGCGGCGGCATCGGAGCCAAGCGGCAGGTCCACGCCGGGGTTGGCGCCGCGGGCAAGGGTAAAGCGCAGGGCATCCGCACCGTAATCGCGCACCCAATCCATCGGGTCAATGCCGTTGCCCAAGGACTTGGACATCTTGCGGCCCTGTTCATCGCGGACCAGGCCGTGCAGGTAGAGATCCTTGAACGGCACCTGCGGGCGACCATCGGTGCCCTCGCCCAAAAGCTCTGGGGTATGGGAGCCGGCAAAGGTGCCGAACATCATCATGCGGGCCACCCAGAAGAACAAGATGTCATAGGCGGTGACCAGCACGTTGGTGGGATAGAACTTCTCCAGATCCGGGGTCTTTTCTGGCCAACCCAGGGTGGAAAATGGCCACAGCGCGGAGGAGAACCAGGTATCCAGCACGTCCGGATCCTGCTCGTATCCTGCCGGCGGCTCCTCATCAGGGCCGACACAGACGATGTCTCGCTGGCCGTCCTCACCTTCTGGCCCGTACCAGATAGGAATGCGGTGGCCCCACCACAGCTGGCGAGAGATGCACCAATCGTGCATGTCATCGACCCACTCGAAGTAGCGCGGCTCGAGCGACTGCGGGTGCAGGGTGGTATCGCCCTCGCGCACGGCGTCGCCAGAGGCCTTGGCCATCTTGGCTACGTCCACAAACCACTGCAGGGACAGGCGCGGCTCGATAGGCTCGCCGGAGCGCTCCGAGTGGCCCACGGAGTGGACGTACGGGCGGATTTCCTTGACGATGCGGCCCTGCTCGCGCAGCGCTTCGCGGATCTCCACGCGGGCTTCCTCGCGGGTCAGGCCGTCGAAGCGGGTGCCGGTATTGGCAATGTGGCCGGTGGTATCGATAACGGTGGGCATATCCAAGTTGTGGCGGGTGCCCATCGCGTAGTCATTCGGGTCGTGCGCCGGGGTGATCTTCACCGCGCCGGTACCGAATTCCATGTCCACGTAGTCATCGGCGATGATCTTGAGCGTCAGGTCATCGCGGAACGGGTGCGGCAGCTCCTTGCCCACCAAGTCAGCATAGCGCTCGTCGTCTGGGTGTACGGCAATGGCAACGTCGCCCAGCATGGTTTCTACACGGGTGGTGGCCACGATGAGGTGCGGTTCATCGTCATTGAGCGAGCCATAGCGGATAGATACCAGCTCGCCCTCGACGTCCTTGTACACGACCTCGATATCGGAGACGGCGGTCTCTAGCACCGGCGACCAGTTCACCAGGCGGTTGGCCTGGTAGATCATGCCCTCATCGTAGAGGTTCTTAAAGATGGTCTGGACGGCGCGGGAGAGACCATCATCCAAGGTGAAGCGCTCGCGGGACCAGTCCACGGAGTCACCGATGGCGCGCATCTGGTTCTGGATGGTGCCGCCGTACTGCTCCTTCCACTCCCAGACCTTGCCAATGAATTCTTCGCGCTCATAGTCCCAGCGCTTTTTGCCCTCGGTCTCCTTGAGCTTGGCCTCGACCTTGGTCTGGGTGGCAATGCCGGCGTGATCGGCACCGGGCAACCACAGGGTGGCGTAGCCCTGCATGCGCTTGCGGCGGATAATGGAATCAATCAGCGTGTGGTCCAGGGCGTGGCCCATGTGCAGCTGGCCGGTCACATTTGGCGGCGGCAGCACGATGGAATAAGGCTCGGCCTCCGAATTCGCATCCGGAGTGAAGTAGCCCTTTTCTACCCAGCCCTCATAGAGGTCCTTCTCTACGGCCTGCGGCTCCCACGACTTAGGCAGCGCATCGGCGCGGTTGGTACCAACTAATTGCTCATTATTTTGCTCAGTCACCTGGCCGATTCTACCTTGCACGTCAACCGGCTCAGCCAGGCAGGGTGCGCACCGAGTATAAGGTGCGCACCGAGCGGGTTCTAGAGCAGGTCCGCCACGGCCTTGCGCTCCTCACGCAGCTCGGCCACGGAGGCCTCGATGCGCTCCTTTTGGAACTCAGTGAGCTCCAGTCCCTGCACGATCTCCCACTGGCCATTGCGGCTGACCGTGGGGAATCCGCAAATAAGGCCCTTGTCGACGCCGTAGGATCCGTCCGATGGCACCGCCGCGGTGCGCCAGTCCTCGGTGCCATGAATCCAGTCATGCATGTGGTCCACGGCTGCCGACGCCGCCGAAGCAGCCGAGGAGCTGCCGCGAACCTCAATAATCTCCGCACCGCGCTTGGCCACCTTGGGGATCATTTCTTCGCGGTACCAGTCCTGGTCCACCTCAGCGTTGGAGTAGGTAATATCCGGGAATTGGCTAGCAGAATGGTTGCCCCATACCGCCACCTTGTTGAAATCGGTGGTGGACTTTCCGGTCTTCAGTGCTAGCTGGCTCAGGGTGCGGTTGTGGTCCAGGCGCATGAGGGCAGTGAACTGGGAATCATCCAAATCCGGGGCATTATTCGCCGCGATGAGGGCATTGGTATTAGCCGGGTTGCCCACGACTAGCACGCGGACATCGCGCGCGGCGTAGTCATTGATGGCCTTGCCCTGCTTGGTGAAGATGGCGCCATTAGCCTCCAGCAGGTCGGCGCGCTCCATTCCCTTGCTGCGCGGGCGAGCGCCTACAAGAAAGGCGGCGGAGGTGTTCTCGAAGGCTTCTTTGAGATCATCAGTAACCGTAATGGAGTTAACCAACGGCAGGGCGGAGTCATTGAGCTCCATGGCTACGCCTTGGGCCTTTTCCACCGCAGCGGGAATTTCCAGCAATGCTAGGTCTACCGGGGTGTCTTTTCCGTACACATCGCCGGCAGCGATGCGCCACAGCAGCGAATACGCGATGTTGCCGGCGGCGCCGGTGACAGTGATCTTGACGGGCTGAGTCATGATGTAAAGCCTCCTCAATGGCTGCGACATGGGCGGCACACGCGAGCCAGATTGCTCGCACCGCCACGGAATGTAATCCACCACCGAGCTTAGCCCCACCGCCAGCATTCGCGCTGTGAATCTAGCCCCCTCTTTTGGAGGGAAAATCTAGGGCACTTGCGTTAAATCACCCCCATTTACCTCCAAATTAGCGCCCCCAATGGGCCAGAAACTCCCCCACGGGGTGATTAATCGGGCATGATAGGAAAAGGAAATGCGGGACACTCCCCCGCGCTGCACACCCAATATGCAGAGGGATGGCCTACTCCCGCACTATTAGACATCAGTTCACCGCGCCACCGCCGCGCCGCAAAGGATTAAGGACTTACGCAATGAGCACTGAGAATACTGACCCACTGCAGGCTGCAGACCAGGCGGATTCTCCTCACGCTGCCCACGCGGAATCCGTCAGCATTGACTCCGTGGTGGACGTTGCGATCAAGCAGTTTTCCCGCTTTGGCTTTACAGAAACCAAGCTAGAGGCCATCGCCCAAGAATCCGGCATGTCCAAGCGCATGATTCACTACCACTTTGGCGATAAGAAGGGCTTGTACCTGCGTGCGCTGAGCACCGCCGCGCAGCGTCTCAATCCGCCTGAGAATGCCCTGGAAATCGATACCGCAGTTCCGGTCGAAGGCGTGCGCAAGTTGGTGGATTGGCTTTTCCGCGAGCGCGTAGCCAACCCGGAGGCCATCCGCATGCTGGTATGGGAAACTAACCAGCAGATTGTGGACCCAGCACAGCAGGCTATTGCCGACGTCGCCGGAGTGGCCCTCCACCTTGACCGCTTGCTGCTCTTGGGCCAAGACGCCGGCGCCTTCCGCCCCGGCATTTCCGCCAATGACATCTTCACCCTGATTTCCTCGTTGACGGTCTACCGCGTGACCAACCAGGTGATGGTGGAAAACATGCTGGGCGTAAACTTCAATACCCAAGAAAAT
Source organism: Corynebacterium sp. ACRPO (assembly GCF_022347205.1). Lineage (GTDB taxonomy): Bacteria > Actinomycetota > Actinomycetes > Mycobacteriales > Mycobacteriaceae > Corynebacterium. The sequence goes on from NZ_JAKRNE010000005.1 coordinate 33,898, forward strand.
ATCGACGGCATGCATAGGCTCACCGTCGATGCAGTGCTGGCGTTTTTGACCGCCAATATTCCGGACTCGGGCCACGAGTCCTACCTCACCTCGTCCTCGTTCGATACAGAGGAAGGCGACGAGGCCTCCCCGCAGGATATCTACAACGAGGAGTAATAGCGCGGGCCTTCCGGTCCACGCCCTACCCTGCCACAGCCCGACAGTAGGCGCTGTGGCAGCTAAGGCCTAGGCAGATTCTTTTGCCTCATCCGTATAGCTAAACTGCGGCTCCGCGCCCTCGGTCACGCACTCCGACGTAATGTGCACCGTGGCAATATCCTCGCGGTCCGGCAGGTCGTACATGACCGGGACCAAAAGCTCTTCCATGATGGCGCGCAGGCCACGCGCACCCGTCTTGCGCTCCAAGGCGAGCTCCGCGATGGCATCCAAAGCCGCAGGCTCAATCTCCAATTCGCAGTCATCCATCTCGAAGAGGCGGCTGTACTGCTTAACCAGCGAGTTCTTTGGCTCGGTGAGCACCTTCACCAGGGATTCACGGTCCAGGTTATCCACCGTGGCCACGACAGGTAGGCGGCCGATGAACTCTGGAATAAGGCCGAACTTCACTAGGTCCTCGGGACGCACCTGGGAGAAAAGGTCAACCTTTTCGCGCTCGTCCTTGGTATCCAAGTTGGCGCCAAAGCCCACGCCTTTCTTGCCCACGCGATCCGCAATGACCTGATCCAGGCCTGCGAAGGCGCCGGCCACAATGAACAAGATATTGGAGGTATCCAGCTGGATAAACTCCTGATTCGGGTGCTTGCGGCCGCCTTGCGGCGGAATGGCCGCCACGGTGCCTTCTAGAATCTTCAGCAGCGCCTGCTGCACGCCCTCACCGGAGACATCGCGGGTAATGGACGGATTTTCGGACTTGCGGGAAATCTTGTCCACCTCATCGACGTAGATGATGCCGCGCTGGGCACGCTCCACGTCAAAGTCCGCGGCCTGAAGCAGCTTCAGGAGGATATTTTCCACATCTTCGCCCACGTAGCCGGCCTCGGTGAGGCTGGTGGCATCGGCGATGGCAAAGGGGACATCGAGAAGCCGGGCCAAGGTCTGCGCTAGGTAGGTCTTACCGGAACCGGTGGGGCCCAACATCAAGATATTGGACTTAGAAATCTCCACCTCATCGCCCTCGGCCTTCTTGCGGCGGGCCTCCAATGCGGCCGACTCTTCGGCCTTGATGCGCTTGTAGTGGTTATACACTGCCACAGACAACACGCGCTTGGCCTTGTCTTGGCCGATGACGTACTTATCAAGGAAGGCAGAAATCTGCGAGGGTCGAGGCAGGCGCACCTCCGCATCGGAGGATTCCTGCGCCTGCTCTTGGCCCAGTTCCTCTTCGATGATCTCATTGCATAGCTCGATGCACTCATCGCAGATGTAGACACCGCCGCCGGCGATGAGCTTTTTCACCTGCTTCTGACTCTTGCCACAAAAGGAACACTTGAGCAGGTCAGCGCTTTCTTGCATACGTGCCATTAAGTTCTTTCACACTCGCTTTTCGTACCGCTATCCACAGTTGGAAGGATGATTCTACCCTTCCGAGCGGCTTAATCTTCATCTGTTTCTACCTTAGTAAATCAACCCGACAGGCCCTTCATCCATTCCCTCCCGCGTGGCGAATTTCCCAGGCCTTTCCTGCTCCTGCGGCCTAAACTAGAAGGTGAAATCACCCTCATCCCACCCCTTTTAGGAACAGGAGCATAATGTTCGATCTCACAGGACGAGTAGCCATTGTCACCGGCGGCGCCTCCGGCATTGGCCGCGGCATCGTCGCCTCGCTGCGGGAGGCCGGCGCCACCGTTGTCATCGCCGATATAGACCTCGACCACGCCACCGCTACCGCTAAGAAGTTGGGTGCCAGCGCCATTCGTGTGGACGTCACCGACCGCGCTTCGGTTAAGGACCTGTATCGCCAGGTCACTGCCGAGCACGGCGGCTTCGACATTGTGTGCTCCAATGCCGGGGTCTTTCCCAACTGTCCGCTGGCAGAGATGACCGATGAAAAGTGGGAGGCGATGTTTGCCATCAACACCCACGGCACCTTCAAGGTGGTCCAAGAGGCACTCCCCTACCTCAAGCAACGCCGCTATGGGCGCATCGTCATCACCACATCTATCACCGGCTCACACACGGGCTTTCCGGGTTGGGCCCACTACGGCGCCTCCAAGGCCGCCCAGCAGGGGTTTATGCGTTCAGCCGCGCTGGAAGTGGCCCGCGATGGCATCACCATTAACGGCGTCCTCCCAGGCAATATCCTCACCGAGGGCCTCGAGACCCAAGGCCAGGAGTACCTCGATCAAATGACGCGGTCAGTACCGCTGCACCGCCTGGGCACCCCGCGCGATATTGGCACTGCGGCAGCCTTCCTGGCCTCGGAAGAGGCAGGCTACATCACCGGCCAAACCCTCGTCATAGATGGCGGCCAGCTCTTGCCTGAGACTCCCGAGGCCATACTGCCGCCGTGCGATTAGCCGCGCTTGCCGACGCCCCCATGTACACAAAGCACGAGGCCCCTTGCTACACAGTGTGCGGCAAGGGGCCTCGTGGGGATTTCATTCATTTGCTGCTTACTGCAGCCAGTCGAAGTCGAGCAGGAAAAGTTCTGCATCGAGCATCTCAAGTTCATCCGGTGCATGACCGGTAACGGTTTCTAGTGCCTCTGCAACGTCTTTGGTCGTAGCAGGGGTCTTATCAGCGTCAAGCAGGGTTTCTGCCACCAAAGCACGAACTGGAGCTTCCGAAATGGTGTCCAGGCCGGTACCAGTGGTGGAGCTCTTGAACGCATCAGCGATGCCGTCCATCAAAGAACGCATCATGTTCATTTCTCACACCTCCATGTGGCTTTCTCTCTGTTTGATACAGAGGAATATACGCGACATACCCTCGTTAGGCAACCCTTTGGTCGCTTTAAGTTAACCTTTTGTTAACTTAAAGAAAGTGTGTCGCACGCCACATTAGAGGTTTACCCCCAAGGAAGGACAATGACTTAGAGGTCACCAAACGGCGTGAAGCCAAAGTAGTGGTCCAGCGTATCGCGGGCAATCCACATGATGGCCACCAGGATAACTACGGCCAGCACCGCATAGACAGTCCAGCCAAGCACCTTCATCTGAGGGCTTGCAGGGGTATCGCCAACAACGACGCCGTTGTCGTCGCGAATGGGGTCACCGGTCATACACCGCATGCCCAAGGAGAAAAGTAGCGGAATGCCAGCGCCGAAGACCAACGCCAAGCCTGCAACGTGAATGAGGGACTGGAAGATTTCTGCAGCAGTCATGGTTTAGCGCTCCTCTTGAACAGTAGACGGCGCGGAGGCATCCTCCGCATTGGTAGCGGACACTGGTGCGGCGCCGGCAGCAACTGGCTCCTTGCGGTCAGAGCCCGCACCCATGGAAGAATCCACGGACTCGGAGTTTGGTTCCCAGTCGTTGTTGACGTTGGAAGCATCCACCGGGTTCATGCGGGAACGGATGACAATGAGCGCGGCCATTGCCAGCAGCAAGACGAAGTCCACGATGGCACCGGTTGCGACGTTGGTGAAGGAGGAGACGCCGTGTGCCAACCACCAGGTAGCAAAGCCCACGAACGCAGCGCACGGCAAGGTGATGAGCCATGCGGACACCATGCGCATGGCAACACCCCAGCGAACCTCAGCACCGCGGCGCCCCAGGCCGGTACCCAGAATGGAACCGGTGGACACGTGGGTGGTGGACAGTGCCATACCACCGGTAGCAGAGGTGAGGATGATGGCTGCAGAAGTAGCTTCAGCGGCCATGCCCTGTGGGGACTCAATCTCCACCAGACCCTTGCCCAGGGTGCGGATAACGCGCCAGCCGCCGGACAGAGTGCCGGCCGCGATAGCCACAGCACAAGCAACGATAACCCAGGTTGGAATGCGGGCGTCTGCAACCGCATGCCCAGAGGCAACCAGCGCCAGGAAGATAACGCCCATGGTCTTCTGTGCATCGCCAGCGCCGTGCGCCAGGGACACCAGGCACGCAGTGACGATCTGACCGTGGCGGAAGTGCTCGTTCTTAGCCTTATTCGGGATGGTGTTGGTTACCCAGTAGATAAGGAACGTGGCACACGCCGAAACCAGCGCCGCGATGATAGGCGAGGCAACGGCCGGGATAATGATCTTGCCGGCAATGGAGGACCACTCCACGCCAGCCGAGCCCATCGCAGCGAAGGCGGCACCAATAAGGCCACCGAACAAGGCGTGGGAGGAACTGGACGGCATACCCAGCAACCAAGTGAACAGGTTCCAGATGATGCCGCCGATAAGGCCAGTGAAGACGACCATCAACAGTGCCTGGCCGTCGGTATCAGCGGCGGCGCCAGACAGGTCGTAGGAATCAAGGTTAACAATGCCCTTTGCCACGGTCGCAGCAACATTGACCGAAAGGAAGGCACCCACAAGGTTAAGCGCTGCGGAGATGGCTACCGCGGTAAAAGGCTTCAAAGCACCAGTGGCAATGGACGTAGCCATCGCGTTGGCAGTGTCATGAAATCCGTTCGTAAAGTCAAAGGCAAGGGCGGTCACCACCACAATGCCGAGGATAATCAGAGTCGCTGTCACAGCGTTGGCCCCTTGGAAAGAAAAGATGAACACGGTACGCATCTGCGGCGCCTTCACACGTCGCGGACGAAATGCAGATTACTCCTGCACCTATCCGCAGACAATTGCTTTTCTTTAACATTTCCTTTGGTTAACCTTTTGTTAACCTGCTGGGGCTCAGAATCGAGCCCAAGAGAATTCCAAAGGGATAAAATTTCCCCAGCTAATGCCAATTAAATGCCCCCACCTCCCCTGCTTAACCCGAGTGATAAAAACCACTTAGGGAGTTATGCCAACATCACGCCGACATACCTCCCACTTAAGGGTGTTTTACAGCATCTAGCGGAAGGTAGAGAACTTCTTTACCACCCAGCGGCTTAGAACAAGCAGGATGGCACCCAACACGATGGATACAACACCAAGGGAGATGAAGAAGGTATTCTCCGCGCCTGCATCATCCGGGTTATAGAAGCTAGCCAAGGAGCCGGCCAGCGAGGTACCCATAGCCACCGCCATCATCCACACCGCCATCATGCGGGACGGGAATGCCACCGGCGCCACCTTGGTGGCAAGCGCATTGCCCACCGGCGAAAGAAGGAGCTCCGCCATGGTGAAAAGGAAGAGGATGAAAACGATGACAAACATCGGGGTGGAGTTCGCTTCCGCACCCGAGAAAGGAAGGAAGAAGAACAAGGAGATGCCGATGACGATATTGGCTACGCCGAACTTTACTGGGGTGGACCACTGCCTATCCCCTAGCTTCGTCCACATCGTTGCGAAGACAGCGGAGAAAATAACAATAAAGATCGGGTTAATGGACTGTACCAGTGATGGCGGGATTTCCCAGCCAAACATGTGGCGGTCCAGGCGCACATCCGAATAAATCGTCATCACCGTAAACTGCTGCTGGAAGATTCCGAAGAACAAAACACCGGAAATAAACATCGGAATAAACCCCAACAGGCGGTTCTTTTCCTCACGGGTCACCAACTTCGAGGTATACATCTGCGCCCACAGATAGATTGCAGCAACCAGAGCAACCGCGGTGACAATATTGGACAGCCAATCAACCTGAATAGCGCCGGTAGCCACTGCCACCACCATAACCACGATAATGGCTGCAACTACCACCACACCCATGAGCAATTGCTTCGGGCTAGCCGGGTTTGGAACCTCGTGCCCCGCATCCTTAATGGTGGTCTTGCGCATGAGCGAATACTGGATCAGGCCGAGCGCCATGCCAATTGCTGCAATACCGAAACCCCAATGGAAACCCTGCCAGCCCCACAGCGCGGTGGTGAGCAGCGGACCAACAAGCGCGCCGATATTAACGCCCATATAGAAGATGGAGAAGCCACCATCGCGGCGCGGGTCATCGCGACTGTACATAGCACCAAGCACGACCTGCGCGGTGGTCTTAACACCGCCGGAGCCGATGGCAATAAGGACGAGGCCAATAGCCAAACCAGTTATTTCGGGAACAAATGCCAAAGCAATGTGGCCAAGCATCACCATGCTGGCCGAGTAAAACAGTGTGCGTTCTGCACCCAAGACACGGTCAGCAACAAGAGAAGCCAATAAGCAGGCCATGTAGACCAAGCCACCGTAGGCTCCCACAATAGACGTCGCGTCCGCTCGGTCGAGGCCGAGACCACCATCGGTAGTGGAGTAATACATGTAAAGCAAGACAAGAGCTTGCATGCCATAGAAGCTAAATCGCTCCCACATTTCCACGCCAAAGAGGTTGGCCAAGCCCCATGGGTGGCCAAAGAATGTACGTTCGCCGCTCTGCGGCGTGGGCGTAGCAGCCTGGGCCACCGCGTCAGATGTGTGTTTCTCCATAAAAATATCTGACCACTTGGAGGCCTAAATCACAAATCAGTCATTATAAGTTTAGTGTCGCACGATAGAAATAAACCTAACGACCTGCAGATATTGCGCAGAGAGACTTACCCCATTCGGGTGCAGCAAGAATTACCGGGCATTGCCCCTTCCCTGCCCTACAATGCTGAAAGCCCCTGCCTCACAACCGGAATTCGGTTGAGCGGCAGGGGCTACCTAGAATGAGTTATTCCAAATTAAGCGTTGAGCTTGCGGTAATCAAAGACCGTATCGATAATGCCATATTCAACGGCTTCCTGAGCGGTCAGAATCTTATCGCGATCCGTATCAATGCGGATCTGCTCAGCGGTACGACCGGTGTGCTCAGACAGGGTGGTTTCCATCAGCTTGCGCATGCGCTCAATCTCGGCGGCCTGAATCTCCAGATCAGAAACCTGACCCTGAGTACCCTGAGTTGCCGGCTGGTGAATGAGCACACGGGAGTTAGGTAGCGCGGCACGCTTACCCGGCGCACCCGCAGCCAAGAGCACAGCGGCGGCGGAAGCAGCCTGACCCAGGCACACGGTCTGCACATCGGGACGAACGTAGCGCATGGTGTCATAGATAGCCATCAACGCGGTGAAGGAACCACCGGGCGAGTTGATGTACATGGTGATATCGCGGTCTGGGTCCTGGCTCTCCAGAACCAGCAGCTGGGCCATAATGTCATTTGCGGAAGTGTCATCCACCTGGGTGCCCAAGAAGATAATGCGCTCTTCAAAAAGCTTGGAATATGGATTGGTTTCCTTAGTGCCCTGTGCGGACTGCTCAATGAAGGACGGCAGAACGTAGCGGGAACTTGGCATCTGGGACTGATTCATAGTGATTTTCTCCTTATTCCCTAGTTACTCAGCGGGCCGTTGACGGACTCAATGACGTGGTCAACAATGCCGTAGTCCTTGGCCTGCTGGGCGGTCATCCAACGGTCACGGTCGGAGTCCTTGGTGATCTGCTCAAAGGTCTGTCCGGTGTGCTCGGCAATGAGCTCGGCCATCTCGCGCTTGGTCTGAGCAAATTGCTCAGCCTGAATGGCGATATCCGCAGCGGTACCGCCAACACCGGCAGAAGGCTGGTGCATCATGATGCGTGCGTGCGGCAGCGCGAAGCGCTTGCCCTTGGTGCCGCCGGAAAGCAGGAACTGACCCATGGAGGCAGCCAGGCCCATGCCGTACGTGGCAATATCGCACGGCGAGTACTTCATGGTGTCATAAATAGCCATGCCCGCAGTGACAGAGCCACCCGGGGAGTTGATGTAGAGCGAAATGTCGCGAGTGGGGTCCTCGGCGGACAGCAGGAGGATCTGGGCGCACAGCTTGTTCGCAATCTCATCATCGACCTGGGTTCCCAGGAAGATAATGCGCTCGCGCAACAGGCGCTCGTACACGCTATCGCTCAGATTCATACCCGTAGACGACGAGTTCATTGAAATCTTCTCAGACATTAGTGGTTCTCCTTCAAGTGAAGAATGCTTTAACTGGCCCCACCTTACCGGCATTCCTCTCAAACTTGGCCTCTGTTCGCTATGAGCGTTGGGCCACAGCGCCAAAGGCGCACACGGAAGCTGGGTTAACATTTACTCATGTCTGTTTCCGAGCTGTCCACCAGTACCCAGAACTATTTGAAAGCTATCTGGGGGCTAAAGGAATGGTCATCCGAGCCCGTTACCGCCACGCTTATAGCGAAACAGCTGGGACTCAAGCTCTCCTCGGTTTCCGATGCAGTGCGCAAAATGGCGAAGCAAGGGCTCGTGTCACACACGCCCTATGGCTCTGTGGAGTTAACCGAACTTGGCAGGCAGTACGCATTGGTCATGGTGCGCCGTCACCGATTGCTTGAGTCTTTTTTGGTTCAAGCATTGGGCTACACCTGGGACGAAGTCCATAATGAAGCCGAAAATCTCGAACACGCGGTGTCTGACATGCTCATAGAACGTGTGGATAAGTTCCTTGATTACCCCACTAGGGATCCGCACGGCGATCCTATCCCTACGGTTGATGGACAGATCACCATCCCCAGTGCGCATCGCCTCACCGACAGCGGTGCACAATCGCGGGTGACCGTGGAACGCATTTCTGATTCCGACCCACAACTGCTGAAGTTCCTTGAAGAGCGCGGCATTGTCACTGGGGCTGTTCTTAGCACGCGCGAGGGAGCGCCCTTTTCAGATTCTCTCGAAATACAGGTGGCCGGCGGCACTCAGTGGGTAGTACTTGGACGCCCAGCTACCGACGCAGTGTTTGTAGCACACCACAACCTTTAGACATTCCCCTTTGCATTAATCCTGCTCTCACCTGCCCTTTTCAAAACTACGTTAGACCGTAGTTGCAACTACGGCATTGCGTAGTTAGTCTTTTCGAATATCACCTACCCCACTTATGGCTAAGGCCAGGATGAGCAGGATTGCCATGTCAGACTCACCAGATTTGGTGTACTTTTCCAGCGTTTCAGAGAACACGAAAAGATTCGTCGAACGCTTAGATAGACCCGCGGTGCGCATTCCACTGCGCCCCAAGAAAACCGGGATGATCCAGGTTTCACACCCGTACGTACTCATCGTTCCCACCTACGGCGGCGGCTCGCTCAAACGCGCAGTCCCCAAACAGGTCATCGACTTCCTCAATGACCCAATCAACCGCTCCTTTATCCGGGGCGTTATTACCTCAGGGAATACCAACTTCGGAAGTGCTTACTGCGTCGCCGGACGCATCATTTCCGCCAAGTGCCACGTACCGGAGCTGTATCACTTCGAGCTTCTCGGCACCCAGAAGGACATCGCCGCCGTAAAGCAGGGCCTTCAGAAGTTTTGGGAGCAGCAAAAGCAGCTAACGATGACACCCCATTAATCCCCCACAAGATGAAGAACACATCCGCATCACACAGATTGGAAAACACAATGTGGCCTCTTGATGCCACCCCCACACAGACTATTGGCGCTACGCCCCGCACCGCTTCAGCAGACAATGCCGGCGGTGTCGGCAAGCGCAAGAGCTACCACGCACTCAACGCGCAGCTGAACTTGTTCGACGCTTCTGGAAAAATCCAGTTTGACAAGGACATTCAGGCAGCACAAGACTATGTCACGCACCATGTCGCTCCCCGCATGCATCAGTTCGATTCCACCAAGCAACGCTTGGAATGGTTGGTTGATAACGAGTACTACGAGCGGGATTTCCTTGAGCTTTATGATGACGCCTTTCTGTGCGCCATGTACGACAGAGCACATCGAGTTAAGCATCAGTTCCGCACCTTCCTCGGCGCATTTAAGTTCTTCACTTCATATGCACTGAAAACCTTTGATGGCTCCCGATTCCTAGAAGGCTACGAAGAACGCGTCGCCACCACAGCTTTATACCTTGCACAGGGCGACGAAGAGCTCGCAGAAAAGCTGGTGGATGACATCATGACCGGACGCTTCCAGCCCGCCACCCCTACTTTTCTCAACGCAGGCAAAGCCCAGCGCGGCGAAATGGTCTCCTGCTTCCTCCTGCGAATCGAAGACAATTTGGAGAGCATTGGCCGCTGCGTGAACTCTGCACTGCAACTATCAAAGCGCGGTGGTGGAGTGGCCCTGTTGCTGAGCAATCTGCGCGAATCCGGAGCCCCGATCAAAAAGATTGAGAACCAGGCTTCCGGCGTAGTCCCAGTCATGAAGATTCTCGAAGATAGCTTCAGCTATGCCAACCAATTGGGCTCCCGGCAGGGCGCTGGAGCCGTCTACCTGCATGCGCACCATCCAGATATTCTTCGCTTCCTGGATACCAAGCGGGAAAATGCCGATGAGAAAGTCCGCATCAAGACTCTTTCGCTGGGGGTTGTTATTCCAGATATAACCTTCCGTCTGGCCAAAGAGAACAAGGATATGCATCTTTTTAGCCCGTATGACATCGCTCGCGAGTACGGCGTAGCCATGTCTGACATGTCCATCACCGAGTACTACGACGAGCTGGTTGCCAATCCGCGAATCTCTCACACGACCATTAAGGCCCGCGAGTTTTTCACCACGCTGGCTGAGCTTCAGTTTGAATCCGGATACCCCTACATCCTCTTTGAGGATACGGTCAACCGCGCTAATCCCCTCAAAGGGCATATCAATATGTCCAACCTGTGTAGCGAAATCCTCCAGGTCAACACGCCATCGACCTACGGAGCTTCGGGTGACTACACCACCGTTGGCCAGGATATTTCCTGCAATCTAGGTTCGCTCAACATTGCGAAGGCTTTTGAATCGCCGGACTTCGGGGAGACCGTCGAAACCGCAGTGCGTGCCCTCACGAAGGTTTCAGACCTGACGAATATCGAAGCTGTTCCCTCCATCGCTCACGGAAATGCTTCCATGCATGCCATTGGTCTGGGCCAAATGAATCTCCACGGCTTCCTTGCTTCACAGCGTATTCCTTATGGCTGCGCCGAGGCACTGGACTTTACAAATATCTATTTCCTCACGGTGACCTACCATGCGCTCCGCGCATCCCATGCACTCGCGGTTGAAAAAGGTCAACGATTCACAGGCTTCGAAGAATCCACCTATGCCACTGGCGCCTACTTTGACAAATACATCGACCAAGACTGGGCGCCAGCCACTGAACACGTAAAACAGCTCTTCCACGAAGCAGGCGTGCAGATCCCTCAACGCGAGGATTGGCTACGGCTCAAGAATCAAGTGATGCAAGACGGCATCTACAACGCCTACTTGCAGGCAGTTCCACCCACTGGATCAATTTCCTACATCAATGACTCCACCGCGTCCATCCACCCAATTGCCTCCAAAATTGAAATACGCAAGGAAGGCCGCTTGGGGCGCGTGTACTACCCCGCGCCGGAAATGACCAACGACAACCTGGAGTATTTCGATGACTCCTACGCCGTGGGATACGAAAAGATCATCGACACCTACGCCATGGCCACCCAACACGTGGACCAAGGGCTTTCCCTGACCTTGTTCTTTACCGCTGATACCACCACGCGGGACATCAACAAGGCACAAATCTATGCCTGGAAAGCCGGAATCAAGACCCTCTACTACATCCGTTTACGCCAATCCGCGCTCCAAGGAACCGAGGTCGAAGGCTGCGTCTCCTGTGCTTTGTAGGAGCACGGTCCTCCCCCTTGTCCACAACCATTCACTCAGAAAGAAAGAAGCTATGTCGTCAACATCGAATAGTGCTGAACTAACCAGCATTTCAGTTACTCCGCCGAGCTACCGGCATGATCCTTCAGCCCGCATCCGCGCCATCAATTGGAACCGGGTGAGCGATGACAAGGATCTTGAAGTGTGGAACCGTCTAACCGCCAACTTTTGGTTGCCAGAGAAGGTCCCGCTTTCTAATGATCTCCCGGCGTGGCAGAAGATGACACCCGAGGAACGCAACCTCACCATGCGGGTGTTCACGGGACTCACCACCCTGGATACTGTCCAGGCCACCGTGGGTGAAATCTGTCAGATTCAAGATGCCCGCACCGAACACGAGGAGGCCGTGTATACCAACATCGCCTTCATGCAGTCAGTCCATGCCCGTTCATACTCTTCAGTGTTTTCTACCCTGAGCAGTACAAAGGAAATTGATGAAGCATACCGCTGGGCGGTGAATAACGACCTTCTCCAGGCACGCGCTAAGAAAGTTCTCGCGCACTATTTTGGGCCGGATCCACTCAAACGCAAGGTGTCATCGACGTTGCTTTCCTCGCTGCTTCTCTACGCGGGTTTCTATCTTCCCTTGCACTTTTCTGTCCACGCCACCCTGACAAATACGGCAGACATGATCCGCCTCATTCTGCGTGACAAGGCAGTGCACGGCTACTACTCGGGTTACAAATATCAGCGCGGTCTGGAATCCACGACCCCGCTACGGCAGAAGGAGATGCATGATTTCACCATTTCTTTGCTCGAAGAGCTTTATGCACTAGAGCTGGACTATTCCGGCGAGCTATATGAGCCTTTGGGACTCATGGATGATGTAGCCGTGTTCGTTCGCTATAACGCCAATAAGGCACTCATGAATTTGGGCTACCCGGATTATTTCCCGCCCGAAGAAACGGAAGTGAACCCAGAAATCCTCGCGGCCCTAGCCCCCGGAGCAGATGAGAACCATGACTTCTTCTCCGGATCTGGTTCCTCCTATGTCATTGGTACTGCTGAAGAAACGAGTGATGATGACTGGGATTTCTAAACCTTTTCCGCGACCGGACCAAGGAAGCTGGCTTGAGACCATCGCGCTGTTTGAAGCCATCCGCGAAGGAAACCAACCCGCAGCCATGCGGCTGTTGAATACATCCGCCGCACGAGAGGCCGTCCTCGGGGGGCTTCTAGGACTCATCGAACTGTACTTCCGCCATGAAGAAGGAAACAAAGTAGATGGCTTCCTCACCGCCGCCCACGCTGCCGGCCCACCACCGGCCTTTGGCTGCAAGCCTTTTCTCCCTTGACCACGTCTCCCTACACCCAACTAAGAAAGAAGGTTTACCATGACCACCCCACGTATCAGCGTTATCGTCGGCAGCCTGCGCCGAGAGTCATTTGCACGCAAGATTGCACACGAGGTGCTCACGATGATCCCTGAAGGCTACGAGGCAAACATCGTGGAAATCCGTGACTTGCCGCTCTATGACTTCGACTACGATGACCCCGCCGTCACGGACAAGCCCACTCCGGCTGAGTACACCACCTTTCGCGAGACCATCAAGAACTCGAGCGGGATCCTCTTCATTACGCCAGAGAACAACCGCACTATCCCTGCCTGCCTCAAAAACGCAGTGGACATCGGCTCTAAACCCAACTCAGATGTGGCGTGGAAGAACCTTCCCGCAGGTATCATTAGCCACTCTGTAGGCCGCATGGGCGGCTACAGTTCACAGAAGAACCTTCGCCTCGCTCTGTCCTACTTCGACATGCCGCTCCCTGGTCAGCCCGAAGTATTTCTGGGCCAATCCCCCACCCTTTTCGAAGAGTCCGGACATCTCAATCAACGTACCGCAGACTTTGTCAAGGATTACGTTATGCGCTTCCTGCAGTTGACCGACGAGGCCTTTAGAGCCAAGAACGGCTAGCGGTATCCCCAGCCAACACACATCACATCACGCCCTCTTCGAAGTACTCAAAGACTCCTAGAGGGCGTCCACAATGACACAAACCCCGGATTCAGGCTCATCCTTGAGTTACCTGAATCCGGGGTTTCATGCGCGCTCGCCACCACACATGTGGCAGCAGCGCGTTACAAGTGGGAGATTACTTCTCCTCGGAAGCTTCTGCAGCGTCCTCTTCTTCGATTTCACCGAAGTACTGGTCAACGTCTACGTCATTGCCCTCTTCATCCTTGACGGTGGTGCGGCAGATAGCGGCAGCCAGTGCCTTGCCACGGCGCACGTCAGAGAAGAGGTTAGCGATCTGGCCGTTGGACTGCAGCTGCTGGATGAACTGGTTCGGGTCCATGCCGTAGGACTGAGCGGTGAACAGGATGTGGTCGGTCAGCTCCTGCTGGGAAACTTCCGGCTCTTCCTTCTCTGCTACAGCGTCGAGGAACAGCTGGGTGCGGACGGACTCTTCTGCCTGCTCGCGGGTCTGCTTATCAAACTCTTCGCGGGAGGTGCCCTGTGCCTCAAGCAGCTGAGCCAGTGCCTTCTCATCGTGAGCCAGCTGGCCCAGGATCTGGTGCAGCTGGGAGTGTGCCTGCTCGTCCACTACGGACTGCGGCAGTTCGAATTCAACCTCAGACAGTGCGGACTTCAGAACCTCATCGCGGATCTGTGCAGCCTGCTCAGCCTTCTTGGTCTCCTCCACCTGGGTCTTGGTGGACTCACGCAGCTCGTCCATGGTGTCGAACTCAGAAGCCATCTGAGCGAACTCATCGTCCATAGTCGGCAGCTTGCGCTCCTTGGACTGCTGGACGTGGACCTTGATGGTGGCCTCTTCGTCCTTGTGCTCACCGGACTGGATGGTGGAGGTGAACTCGTTATCCTCACCGGTCTTCATGCCGCGCAGGGCAGTGTCCAGACCCTTGATGAGATCATCGTCGCCGATGCGGTAAGACAGACCCTCGGTGGAAGCGTCTTCAATCTTCTCGCCGTCAATCTCAGCGGTGATGTCGATGATGGCGTAGTCGCCGGTCTTCATTTTGCGCTTGGTGTCCTTGAGCTCACCGAAGCGCTCTGCCAGCTCCTCCAGAGCCTTGTCGACGTCCTCTTCGTCAGCCTTCAGGGCCGGGACGGTAACGGAGATCTTGGAGAAGTCCGGAATCTCAAACTCAGGGCGGATATCAACCTCTGCGGTGAACTCCACGAAGTCCTTGTCCTCGATCTTGGAAATGTCAACGTCCGGCTGGCCGATGACCTTCAGATCGTTTTCCTTGACTGCCTGCTCGTAGCGGGAAGGCAGCATGTCATTGACAACCTGCTCCAGGATGGGGCCGCGGCCGAAGCGAGCATCAATAAGCTGGCGCGGTGCCTTGCCCTTACGGAAACCTGGAATAGAAACCTGCTGCGCGATTGCCGCGTAAGCTTGATCGATTTCCTGGTCCAGCTCCGCAAACGGAACGTTGACGGTGAGCTTAACGCGGGTATCGCTCAGCTTGTCTACGGTGGTCTTCACGAGTGAATCTCCCTGGCTTCATTGTTTTACGTACATAAACTTAAAGGGGGTCCGGAAATCCTTATTAGGGCATTTCCAGACCCCCATACGTCGGGGCGACAGGATTTGAACCTGCGACCCCCTGCTCCCAAAGCAGGTGCGCTACCAAACTGCGCCACGCCCCGTATGTAGGCCACCAAGTTGCCTTGGCTGCGTTGCATACCTGAGACAGTGTACCGTGTCCGTTTTAAATCTCCTAAACGGACCCCCACCTAATGGAATCAACGCAGCACAGAGGCCACTTTTGACAGCCATGCGGCTAGAAATCGAAATCAAACATTCCGTCAAAGAATCCGCCGCCATCACCATCGCCAAGGCCATCAAACAGGCCGCCGCCGTCATCGCCGCCGCCCATGTCACCGGCGCCGCCAGCATCGCCAGCGTCACCACCCATGTCGCCAGCATCGCCTATGCCTTCACCGCCACCCCAGTCGCCGCTTTCAGCAGCGGCCGCGGAATAGCCAATGCCAGACATACCGGAGAATAGGGCATTAAACATCATGGAGTAGCCCACCATCCACACGCCGGTCTGCAAAGCATCCGCCCACCACGGACGGGAATACCAACCCGCCGGAACCGGACGGCCGGCCACGGTTCCGCCTGGGTAGTAGTTCGGGGTATCCGCGGAGGCGTACGGCGAAGCAGTGATCTGCTGGCCATTCGCTTCCACCGTGCGCTTTTCCGTCACCTTGCCGGCGGCGCGCTGCCCCTCGAGCGGTGGCAGCTCTGGGCCCGGGTTCATGCCCATAATCTCGCGCGCGGCATTCACATAATGCATGCCTTCCAAAGCGGACTCACGCGCTAGGTTCGCCTGCTTTGCGGTGGTGGCGCGTGAAATCGCCGAGTTAGCTGCCGTGAAACGCTCGGACGCATCGGCCATTGCCTGTTGGGAGGCAGAGTCTGTGCCTGAAATCTGCATTACTTGGCCACCCAGGCGTTCAATCCACCGGCGAGCGTCAGCTTGTGCATCAGCCAATTGCTGCGCTTCTCGTTCCTCGCGGCGTTTTTGGGAGTTGCGCGAAGACATAAACCACGCGCCTCCGCCCACTGCCAGCACAAGGAGCAAAATTTCCACTACGATCATCGCTTTCTATTGGTAGGGCCATTCCTCTTGTAACAACGGCTCAAGCGCCACCCTAGTTCCCTATTTTCATTTTTGCCCCCGCGTGCGCTAAAGTATGGCCCAGCGTTTCAATAGCGCGCTGTGGGAATGTCGTATAGTGGCTAATACCTCAGCCTTCCAAGCTGAAGACGCGGGTTCGATTCCCGTCATTCCCTCCACTTTCGCCCATCGTCCAGGTGGGCGATTTTTTCGTTTTACCTACCCCAGACCCGCTCACCCGCGCTGGCCACGCTTGGTTTAAGGCGGACACATACGCCGATGTGTAGGGTGGCGCGCATGACTTCAACCAATAAGTATTCCGAATTTATCCGCAACCGCCATTCTCCCCGTGCGTTCCTGTCGGAACCCATGCCGGTAGAAGACATCAAGCAGGTCTTGGAGGATGCTCAATCCGCACCGTCCAACTCCAATACCCAGCCGTGGCACGTGCACGTGGTGGGAGGGGAAAAGCTCAAGGAGCTCAGCGCTGCGCTGATTAAGGAATTCGATACCAACGGCCTTAGCCCAGGCTTCACCACCGATTACGGTGAGGGCATCCACCCCCAGCGTTCCCAAGAACTGGCCGCCAAAATGTACGGGCTGCTTGGCATTAAGCGCGAAGATAAAGAAGGCCGCGTAGAGTTCATCCGCGAAAACCTGCGCTTCTTTGGCGCACCCCATGCGGTACTGCTTTTTATCCCGCCGATGGGCGACCGCATCCGCGCCGCCTTTGACCAGGGAACCTACACCGAAAACTTCCTGCTTTCCCTCGAGGCACATGGTTATCACGGCATCCCGCAAGGCATGATTTCCCTGATTGCGCCAACCGCACGTAAATTCCTCGGCGTGGACGAGGACTACAAGCTGGTCACCGCCATTACCTTTGGTACGGCCGATGAATCTAGCCCAGTCTTTAACACGGCTCCGGGCCGCGCGCCGCTCTCAGAGACCGTGACGGTGCACGGCATCGAGGGACTAGAGCTCGATTAATACCGCGGCGGTGATTTGTGTGGGCAAAGTTGGCCGAAGGGGGCGTCGGCAAGCATAGAATTGAGTCCATGGATATCACTCTTGCGACCTTTGACCATGCGCCTGAGACCGCACTGCGCGGCGTTCGGTTTAAAAACACGTGGGTGCCTTCGGAAACGTATGCGGACTCCCGCCGCGGCACCCTGACCGGCCAGTACCCGCAGCGCCAGGCCACCACGCGCATCAGCGAGGTTTTTGCTGGGGTGGGCTATGAGGTCCGCGAAGACACGCAACCGGCCGGTGAAGACGTCTTTCGCCTCCTAGAACAGCCCAGCCTGGAGGAACTCGACCAGGTTGAAGGCGTCATTGCCGTCTGCTCCCTGCTGGGCGGAAATGCCCCAATGTCGGTGCTGTGGCCGGGTGTGGCGGAAAGCGGGGAGAATAACGAGCTGGTCTCCCCTATTGACTTGGCTCCCACCCTCGCCGCCATTGCCGGGCTGGATGTGCGGCCCAATGCGCGCCTGTCCTTCGATGGGTTGAACTTGGTTCCGGTACTGCGCCATGGTGCCTCGGGGCACGCCGCGTTGTTCTTTGACAATGGCGTGCGCATGATAGATGCCGCGCTTATCGACGACACCGCTACCCCACCCCATGAGCGCGCCCGCCTGCAAGATGAGTGGGAGACGTGGAATAAATTCATCACGCTCGGCCCGCTGCAGTAGATAGGTAGTCTGGGGCGCATGAGCGTACCTAACATCACCCTGAATGACGGCAATACCATCCCGCAGCTGGGCTTCGGCGTATTCCAGATGGACCCGGACAAGACCGAAGCGCTGGTAGCCGAGGCCCTGCGGGTGGGCTATCGCCATATCGATACCGCCGCTATCTATGGCAATGAAGAAGGCGTAGGTAAGGCTATTGCCAAATCCGGCATCCCTCGCGAGGAACTTTTTGTCACCACCAAGCTGTGGAATGACCGCCAGACCGATGCCGCCGCAGCACTCGATGAGTCTTTGGACAAGCTCGGCCTAGAGTATGTGGATCTCTACCTCATCCACTGGCCTACCCCGGCGAAGGGAACCTACGTCGAGGCCTGGCAGCAGCTCATTGAGCTGCAGAAGCAGGGCAAGGCAAAGTCAATCGGCGTCTCCAACTTTGAGCTGGAACACTTGGAGGAGCTGGAGCTCAAAACCGACGTCAAGCCGGCGGTCAATCAGGTTGAGCTTCACCCTTACCTGCAGCGGTGGCGCGAGCTGGATGCTTTCCGCGCCCACACCGTAGCTATCGAGGCATGGGGGCCTTTGGGCCAGGGCAAGAGCGACATTTTGGACGCGCCCGAGGTCACCGACGCCGCTGCGGCGCACGATGTCAGCCCAGCGCAAGTCGTCATCCGCTGGCACCTGCAGAATGGCGTCATCCTCTTCCCCAAGTCCGCCACGCCATCGCGCATCGCGGAGAATTTCGACGTCTTTGGCTTCGAGCTCACCGAGGACGAGATGGCTGCCATTACCGCCCTGGATGAGGGCGAAGAGGGGCGCGGCGGTCCGCACCCGAATGACATGAATGACGCTTAAGCCTTAGCGCCTCGGCCGAGCCGGCCGAACCACACAAATAAACGCCGCGGAACCAGCTTTGGTCCGCGGCGTTTATTCCTCGTGGCTTAGGCCTCCGGCAGCTCCGGAGCGATGCCGGTGCGCTCGTATTCCGCCAAGATGTCAATGCGACGCTGGTGGCGCTCCGCGCGGGACCATTCTTGGTCCAGGAAGGCATCGACGATTTCCAGTGCCTGCTCCTCGGTGTGCATACGACCACCGATGCCGATGAGCTGGGCATTGTTGTGTTCGCGGGCAAGGCGGGCGGTCTCTGCGGACCACGCCAGTGCGCAACGAGCACCCTTGACCTTATTGGCGGCAATCTGCTCGCCGTTGCCGGAGCCGCCAAGCACGATGCCCAGGGAGCCTGGATCATTGACGGTGCGTTGTGCCGCTTCGATGCAAAATGCCGGGTAATCATCCTCGGCATCGTAGGTATGGGCGCCGCAGTCAATGACTTCGTGGCCCTGCTTGGTGAGGTGTTCAGCAATCAGGTTCTTGGTTTCGAAACCTGCGTGGTCTGCTCCTAGATAAACGCGCATGGCCCACATCCTACCGGCCCGGCGCGCCTTGAGGAGGCTTAGCGCCCACCCTGTTTCGTATTACATTGTCTTGATAAGCTCGCGAGCAACCACTATCGCTATAAAGGAGGAAAGTCATGCCTATAACCAAACCAGTCCTCGCGCTCTGCGGCGGGAGCCTTCTCGCCTGCATCATCCTGCTTGGTGTTCAGGTTTCCGGCGCCGGGGGCTTCCTCCTCCCGCTTATCACGAGCATTCTTGCCACTTTGGCTCACCTAGGCCTGGGTGTGTGGTGGATTGCACAAAAGGTGCGCGGGAACCCGCGGGCCAACGGGGGCGCGATTGCGGCCGGCATTATCGCGCTTCTCGCTGGAGCCTCGTGGGCATCCTGGGCGCTAGTCGCGTGGGACGACTTTCGGGCCGGCATGGAACTTCCCTCTATCAATATCGCAGGTCTGCCGGCATTCATCTTGACCCCACTGACCATCGCACTGTGTGTCGGCGCCGCAATTCAGCTGCGCCGACGTAAAAAGACCGCTTAGTTTTCCTCCACCTGCGGCATCTCGGTGCGGGAGCGCTTGAGCTCGAAGAAGTAGGGGTACTGGGCAAGGCGCAGGGAGGCGTCGAAAAGCTCGCCTGCTTCTTCACCGGTAGGGATACGGGTAATGACTGGGCCGAAGAAGGCGGTATCACCCAGCTTGATAACCGGGGTACCCACCTCATCGCCCACAGAAGAAATGCCGTTGTGGTGGTACTCGCGCAGCTTTTCGTCATAATCCTCGGTATTGGCTACCTCGGCGAACTCTGCTGGGAGGTCCACCTCCGCTAGGGCCTGAGCGATGATGTCATCATAAGCGCCAAAGCCGGTGCGCCCGCCATTGCCCTTGGCGTGAACCAGGGTTCCCATCGCAGTGTAGAGCTCGTCTACCTTCTCAGGGCGTTCGGCCTTGACCTTGGCAAAGACGCGGGCTGGACCCCAGTTAGCCTTCATCATGTCCATGTAGGTGGAGTCAAGATCGCGGCCGTCATTGAGCACGGAGAGGGACATCGGCTCGAACTCGACCTCGATGTCGCGTACCTTTTCCACTTCCTTAATCCAGCGCGAGGTAGCCCAAGCGAAGGGGCAGGATACGTCGAACCAGAACTTTACTGCGTCAGCCATAAATACTCCTCTGATTGAAAAAGTTTGCCCCACCAGCCTAGGTGCACGACTACTGTGGATGCAGAACTATTTTTCAGCTTAGAAGGAGAATATAGGCTATGACCTCTATAAACCTGACTCGCGAGGAAGCTGCCCAGCGCTCCCGAATGATCGAGGTAGACCACTACGATGTCACTTTAGACCTCAAGTATTCAGACACCCACTTCCTGTCCACCACGAAGGTGAGCTTTACCTCGCGAGAGATCGGCTCGACCTTTATCGATCTGCGCGCCGAGGAAATCCAGGAGGTACGCCTCAACGGCAACCCGCTGCCCACTGATTCCTATAACCCCACCTACGGCATTCCCCTGTCTGGCCTCCAGGTAGCCGATTACACGCTAGAAGTCACCGCTACGATCCCGTATTCCCGCACCGGCGAGGGCCTGCACCGCTTTGTGGACCCCGCCGATGACAAGGTCTACCTTTATACCCAGTTTGAAACCGCCGATGCCAAGCGAGTCTTCGCCTGCTTTGACCAGCCGGATATGAAGGCCACCTACGCGCTGCATTTCAAGGCGCCCGAAGAGTGGACCATCATTAGCAATGGCCCGGTGAACTGGGAAGGCGATGTAGCCAGCACGGCTATTGACTATCCATTGTCCACCTACCTGGTAGCCCTGTGCGCCGGCCCGTACCACGAGGTCACCGATACCTGGCACGGCGAGCTAACCGCGCACCCAGAGGGCAAGCCGGCCCAAAAACTCGAGGTGCCACTCGGCATCTACTGCCGCGCTTCGCTCGCCCACGCACTGGATGCCGAGCGCCTATTTACCGAGACCAAGCAGGGCTTTGATTTCTACCACCGCAACTTCGGTTTCCCCTACCCCTTTGGCAAGTATGACCAGATCTTCGTGCCGGAGTTCAACGCCGGCGCGATGGAGAATGCCGGCTGCGTTACCATCCGCGATGAGTACGTCTTTACTTCCCAGGCCACGCACTACAAGTACGAGCGCCGCGCCGATACCGTCCTACACGAGTTGGCCCATATGTGGTTCGGTGACTTGGTCACCATGCAGTGGTGGGACGATTTGTGGCTCAATGAGTCCTTCGCCACCTGGTCCGCCGCCATCTCCCAGGCGGAGGAAACCGAATACGATACCGCGTGGGTGACCTTTGCCAATGTGGAAAAATCCTGGGCCTATCAGCAGGATCAGCTGCCGACCACCCACCCGATTTCCACCGACGCCAGCGATATCGAAACGGTGGAGCAAAACTTCGATGGCATCACCTATGCCAAGGGCGCTTCGGTGCTCAAGCAGCTGCAGGCTTATGTCGGCCGCGACAACTTCCTCGCCGGTGTGCGCCGCCACTTCGCCGCCCATGCATGGGGCAATGCCACCTTTGATGATCTGCTGCGCCACCTAGAAGAGGCCTCCGGCCGCGACCTTTCCTTCTGGGCGCAACAGTGGCTCAAGACCTCCGGCATCAATACGCTCAGCGTGGCGCTCAATGCGGATGAGTCTGGCACGATTACCCATGCTTACCTCACCCAGGCCGGCGATACCCTGCGCACCCACCGCGTGGCGGTAGGCCTGTATAACCTGCAGGATGGCAAGGTGGTGCGCACCGATCGCATCGAGATGGATATTGATGGCGCTTCCACCGAGATTCCAGAGCTCATCGGCCGCCAGTTGGGAGACATTGACTTCCTCCTACCCAACGACGATGACCTGACCTATTGCCTCATCGAGCTGGACGCGGGTTCCCTGCAATTCCTGCTGGACAATATTGATAAGTTCGCCGATCCCATGGCCCGTACCCTGTGCTGGTCTACCGCGTGGGAGATGACCCGCGCCGGTACTATGCGCGCCCGCGATTTCATCCAACTGGTTGCCCGCGGCATGCAGGCGGAGACGGAGCTCGCCGTCCTCGAACGTATTGTCTTGCAGGCGTCTAGCGCGCTGAAAAACTATGCCGATCCGCACTGGGCCGCCCAGAGCACCCTGCTTGCCGACGCCCTCCTCGACGGCGCCCACAGCCCCGATGCCCAGCGCTCCATCATCTGCACTCAAGCATTGGCGAAGGTTCGCCTGCACGATAGCGCGCGCGACTATCTGCGCGGCGTACTCGAGTCCTCTGAGGACGCGGGACTGCGCTGGTCCGCACTGGCGGCACTTGCCGCCGATGGCGCGGTAGAAGACGTCCCGGCCGCCGCGGATGCGCAACTCGAGCGCGATAACTCCGCCACCGGCTATTACTCTTCCCTGCGTGCCCGCGCAGCCGTGGCAACCGCCGAGAACAAGCGCGCGGTATGGGAAGAAATCGTGGCGGGAAATCTCACCAACCGCGAGCTCACCTCCAAGCTGGAAGGCCTGCTCTACCCGCATAGCGATGAATTCCTGCCCACCGCGGAGTTCTTCGACATCGCAGAAAAGGTATGGTCTTCCCAGTCCTCCGAGGTGGCGCTGACCACCGTGACGGGTCTCTTCCCTTCCTGGGATATCACGCACAAGGGCCTGGACCGCGCCGATGCCTTCTTGAAGAAGGAGCTGCCGGGTGGTCTGCGCCGCACGGTCACCGAGCAGCGTGACCGCGTGTCCCGCGCGCTGCGCAACCGCCAGGTAGACGCTAGCTAAGCCGGCTTTCCCGCGCCGTTGCCCTGGCCCGGTAGGGGTTGCGGCGCGGGATCCTCACCCAGGACCACCTCGACGTTGGCGATATCAGAGCGCAGCGACTCTTCAATATAGGCAAAGACCGCGCCCGATTTAGTCTTTAACAGCCGCACGAACCGAAGCAGCGGGTGCGATCGGCTCACGTGCAATAGTTTCTGCTCTTCGGTGCGAGCGGTAGCGGCGCGCATGCTCTCGCGCTTAAAGACGGGCTTGAGGTTGTAGCCAGCCAGGATTCCCATGATGGGCTCGCGCAGATCGTGCTGATTGAGATCGGGAGCCATATCTACCGGGATGGTGTAGCGCGAAAGGATGACGGGCTTGCCATCGACGGTATAGAGGCGCTTGATATCCCACGCAAAGGTGGAATCGCTAACACCCAGTACCGCTGCCACATGCTTGGGCACGTGGGCTTTGTTAACGGAGACCACGCGTACGGCGGTGTCGTGCCCGCGCTCGCGCAGCTGGGTGACGATATTGTCCTTGTTGGTCAGGCTCAGTGTAGGGGGAACCGTGCGCACGTAGGTGCCACCACTGCGCCCGCGGCGGCGGTCAATGAGGCCTTCTACCTCCAATATGTCTAAAGCATGGCGCACGGTCATGCGCGCAACATGAAATTCCCGGACCAATTCGCGTTCGGTAGGAAAACGCTGACCGGGTTCTAATTCATTGCGTTCGATCTTATCGCGTAGGGCATCCGAGATACGGAGATAGGCGGGCCGCTTTCGGCTTTGGGAATTCACAGCCCCCGAGTGTAATGGACACCCCTGGAAACCAAACCCATTAATGTGTGATGTCCATTACCACTACTTGCGTTCCTACTTGCGCAGATGTAACTCGATTCGCGGCCTGACCTGGATTTCCGTCAGCTGAGTGGTGGGGCCTGCCTCTACCACGGTACGAATGGCACGAGCCACCTCAGCCGGGGCAATAACCTGGGAGGGATCATAATCCTGCAACCCCTTAAGCATCGGGGTATCGGTAGGCCCTGGAGCCACGGTGGATACGCGGATTCCCGGCTCAGAGATGCGCAGTCCATCGGCGAGTGCATACAACGCGTGCTTGGTCGCCGCGTAGATGACGTTATCGCCGTAGCTGTGGCGTCCAGCGCCAGAGTTAATAAAAACCACGGTGCCTTCCGCTTTGCGCAGCTGCGGCAGCAAGGCGCGGGTCAGCTCTGCAGGGGCATGCACGTTGAGGTCCATGTGCGCACGCCAATTTTCCGGCGTGGCTTCCTCCACGGAGTACTTGGTAGCTCGTGCAGCAGCGTGGACGAGCACGTCCACGCGGTCCAGCTCCGGCAGTTTCATGCCTTCATCGAGGCCGGCGACGAGGTCGATGACTACCGGCGTAATAGAGTCCGATTCGGGCAGTTCCGCCGCGCTACGGCCCAGTGCATACACGTGGTAATCACCGGCTAGGTCAGCGATGATCTCGCGCCCCATGCCGCCGGTAGCGCCGGTGACGACGGCGACCTTCTGCGGGGCTTCGCTATCCGAGTGTGCTGGTGCGGTGACGTTCTTAGTATCAGTCATGCCGCCCCATCATAGGGATCCTTCGCCTTCAGCGCCGCACCGGAGCAGTCACCGGCGGTAGCCGATTAACGGAAGCGCTTAGGCACGTCCGGCTGGCCCAGGGTGAGCATCAAACGATTAGCCCAGTTGAAGAAGGAGGAAGCGTAGATGAGGTCCAGAATGGATTGATCATCGAATCCGGCCGCACGCAGGTCTGCGCATAATGCCGCGTCGAAGGCGAAGGGGGTTTCGGTCAGTGCTACGGCGGCGCGACGGATAAGGTCCCATTCCTTTGAGCCAAGGTCGGCGTCGATGCCCTCGTCCAAGAGGCGGTCTACGATTTCACGGTCGCCACCCTCCTGGACGCACCGCGCCTGGTGCACGGAGGCACAGTACTCGCAGCCGTTGTAGCGCGAGGCCACAGTAGCGGCGAGCTCGCGGTCCGCACGGGAGAGCCCACCTTCGGTGTTATAGAAAATGTCCAGGTCAGTCAGCGTGCGCGCCTTCAAGGCCGCAGGGTCGCGGGCGAGCAAGCGGAAGTACTCGGAATCGATACGCTCTGGCTTGATGAGGGCATCGGTATGCACCGCGGTAAAATCCCCCTTCGCCAGCGCCTCTACCCAAGGCTTCCAGCCCAGAGAGTGGTTGACAAAGTGGTCCGGCAGCACGGTATCGGGCTGCAACGTAGTCGCGGTTACCTCCCAGCCCGGATCGGCCACGCCGCCGGCGCGCTCGGCTGCGGGGTGAGACGCGGAATCCTCGCCAGAAAGTACGCGCAGGCCGTGGACCACGCGCAGCTGGAAGGCCAAAAATGCCACCAGCTGGGACAGGCTGACGATCTCCGTGGCGGACCATCCTGCGGCATCGAGGTGCCCGATGGCCTGCGGGGAGGCATCCTTGGGGTGGAAAGCCAGAAGGTGCGCCCAATCGAAGGCCGCAGCTAGGCGCGTGCCCAGCGCGGCTTCCGCGGCGGTATCGCCGAAGATAAGGAAATCACCCTGGTGATACGGGCCGGTGGACACACCGCGCTGGCTCGCGGCGCGCACGGCGGCAACAAGATCCTCGTCGGCCTCATCGCCCAGCAGGTCGAAGTAGAAATCCGCAGCCTCGCTCGCCTGGTAGATTGCAGCGGTAAAAGCCGCCACGGCATAGCGCTCCGTATAGGAGAACTCGCCTGGTTCTGCTGGCTCGAGCAAAGCGCTAAAGCTCAGTTGCGCATTGTCCTGCGCATCGTGGCGCGCACGGCGTAGCTGTTGCACCTCGGCGCTGGCGTGGGAGAGTTCATTAATAATGTCGGTCATATTCTCAGTCCAACCTTTCTGGGGCGCGGTTATAGCCCCAAGTTTAGGTCTCCGGCACGATAGCGGGAGCCTGGGATGGCGTCAATTAGCTGGCGCGTGTACTCGGTTTCCGGATGCGCAAAGACCTGCGCGGTAGGTCCGGATTCCACTTGCGTGCCGTGCGAGAGCACGGAAACAGTATCGGAGATTTGGTTGACTACCGCCAGGTCGTGGGAGATGAAGATATAGGTAAGCTCCAGCTCGCGCTGTAGCTCGTCGAGCAAGCGCAGGATCTGCGCCTGCACGGTGACGTCGAGCGCGGACACGGCCTCATCGAGCACCACGAGATCGGGCTCAATGATCATGGCGCGGGCAATGGCCACGCGCTGACGCTGGCCACCGGAGAGCTCGCGGGGACGGCGGGAAGCCATGGAAGAATCCAAGGCCACCAAATCAAGAAACTCGCGTGCTTTGGCACGCGCATCGCGCTTGGAAGCGCCGGTGAAATTGCGCACCGGTTCGGCGATAGTATCGCCAATGCTCAAGCGCGGATCCAGCGAGCCAAAAGGATTTTGGTAGACCATCTGGATGGAACGGCGCAGCTCGCGACGACGCTTGCCACGGGCAGAGCTAATGTCTTCCCCGCCCAAGCGAATGCTGCCGGAGGTGGGCGTGCTCAACAAGGAAATGGCTCGGCCGGTGGTTGTCTTACCGGAGCCAGACTCCCCCACCAATGCATGGGTGGTGCCGCGGGCCACGGAAAAGTTGATGTCTTCCACCGCGGTGAAATCCCCGAAGCGTTGGCTCAGCCCTTCCACCTCGAGCAAGATTTCGTGTTGCGCGGGCGCGGCGGTCCGCACAGGAGCTGCGGCCTGGGAGGAAGTGGGGGCGGTGAGCGAGGGGGCGTCGGCAAGCAGGCGCTTGGAGTAGGCATGCTGGGGATCGGTGAGGACGCGAGCAGCAACGCCCGACTCGCGGACGGTGCCCTTTTCCATCACCACGATGTTATTGGCACGGTCGCCTGCTACGGCCAGATCATGGGTAATGAAAAGGATGCCCATGGTGAGCTCTTCGCGCATCTCATCCAGGAGGTCCAGGATGATCTTCTGCACGGTGACATCGAGCGCGGAGGTAGGCTCATCGGCGATGATGAGCTCCGGCTCCAATGCCACGGCCGCGGCAATGAGCACGCGCTGCTTCATGCCGCCGGAAAGCTCATGCGGGTACTGGTGATAGCGGCGCTGCGGATCATCAATGCCCACGCGCTCCAAAAGCTCCAGTGCACGCTTCTTCCGGGAGGCCTTATCGCCCTGCCCATGGATGGCCATGCCCTCCTCCACCGAGGCACCGATAGTCTTGAGCGGGTTAAGCGAGTTATTGGGATCCTGCGGAATCAAACCAATGCGGCGACCGCGCAACTCCCGCCACTGCTTTTGGGAATACTGGGTAACGTCGTGGCCGTCGAAAGTAATGGTGCCAGAAACGATCGACGCATTGTCTGGCAGCAGGCCAATGGCGGCCATGGCGGAGGTGGACTTGCCGGAACCGGACTCGCCCACGATGGCGGTCATCTCGCCAGGTTTTACCTCGAGCTCAATGCCGCTTACCGCTTCTACCTCACCGTGTGCGGTGCGGTAGGTAATGGATAGATCACTAATGCTAAGCAGGGACATTAGGCCGCCTTTCGCAGTGTCTGGCTGAGGTGGTTGGCCGCGAGGACCACGGCGACGATGACAATGCCCGGGGCGATGGTCAACCAGCCGGCCGTGGCGATGTAATCGCGCGATTCAGAGATGAGCAAGCCCCATTCCGGGGTTGGGGGCGGTGCGCCATAGCCCAGGAAGCCTAGGGTGGCTAGCTGCAAAATGGCCAGGCCAAATTGCAGGGCTGCTACAGCGAAGACCGCAGTGAGTGAATTGGGAAGAATATGGCGCACGAGCACCTGGAAGGAAGAACCGCCGGAGCCATAGGCGGCCTCGACGAAATCGGAGCCGGCGACGCTGAGCACCTGGGAACGTGCAAGGCGCGCAAAGGTGGCCACGGAGGTGATACCTACGGCGATGGCGGCATTGAAAATGCCGTGTCCGAGCACGATGATGACGGACAGGGAGAGCAAGAGTCCGGGGATGGACAGCAGCACGTCCACGATGCGCATGATGACGGCATCGACCCAGCCGCGGCGCACGCCGGCGATGATGCCCAAGATGGTGCCGACGATGAGGCCGAAAAGGACGGCCAGCAGCGCGCCGAGTAGAGATTGGCGCGCGCCATAGACCACGCGGGTATAGAGATCGCGGCCGACGGCGTCGGTGCCGAACCAGTGTTGGAAGCTGGGTTGCAAGAGCGCCGTGGTGTCCCCGCCCTGGTTAGGGTCCTGGGAGGTAAATAGTTGGGGGAACAGGGCGCAGAGCACCGCCAGGCCCAGCACAATCAGCGAGATGATGGTGCCCGGGGTGAGCTTCAGCTGTGTGGATTTAAGCTTCATGCTTGGACCTTCTTCTCGTTCGTTGCGGTGGTATCGGCGGTGGTGGCAGCGGTGGCGGAGCTAGGTGCAGCCTCGTGCTCGCGCTCGCGCAGGCGCACGTCAAGCACTGGGTAGAGCAGGTCCACAATCAGATTGATAAGGACAAAGACGGCGGCGGCAAGCACCACGATGGCCAGCAGCACCGAGGTATCACGGTTAGCCACCGCATCCACGGTCAGCGCGCCAATGCCGTGGCGGGCGAAGACCGCTTCCGTCACCACTGAGCCGCCGACGAGCTCACCAAAGGTAAGGCCAGCCATGGTCAGCGCCGGCAGCAACGCGTTGCGCAAGACGTTGCGCCACAACAACCAGGCGCCGCTAGCACCCTTGGCGCGCACGACCTGCACGAAGGACATATCCATGACCTCATCGATGGAGCGCAGCAGCACCTGCGCCAGCGGCGCGGCCACGAAGATACCCAGGGTAATTACCGGCAGGATGAGGTTTTGGGCGTCGCTCGCGCCGATGACCGGCACCCAGCCCAAGCCAAAGGAGAATATCTGGATCAAAATGATGCCGATCCAAAAGGTGGGCAGGGAAACCATCACGGAAGGCAAGCTGCGGAAGAAACTGCGCAGCCAAGAAAATGGGCCAAAGGTGGAGACAATAGCCACCACGAAAGCCAAGACCACGCCTACGAGGAAGGCGAAGACCGCCAGCGCCAGTGTGGAGGGAAGGGCATCTGCCAGCATTTCCGATACGGTGGTACCGGTGGCGACGGAAAAGCCGAAATCACCGGTGAGGAATCCGCCGAGCGCGCTGAAATAGCGGCTCACGATCGGTTCATCGGCACCATAAACCTCGCGGATGGCGGCCAGCTGCTCGGCGTTGAGACCCAAGTTGGGGTTGTCATAGCGGGTCGCGACGGCGTCACCAGGCAGTGCTGCTAGGAGGATGAAAGAAAGGGTGAAGGTTGCCCAGATGACGAGCACGGCTTGGCCGATGCGCAGGGCAATAGTTTTCAGGCTCATGGTTTAGTCCTCCCCTTCTGTGGGGTTGATGTCTACCGCATAGAACGACGGACGGCCAATGGCCTCGGTGCTAAAGCCCTCGATATAGGGCTGGAAACCATAGACCTGCGGCTCTTCAAACATGGGCAGGATATAGGCCTGTTCGGACAGATAGTCCTGCATGCGGCCGGTCATGGCGAGGCGATCCTTTTCACTGCTGAGGTTGAAGTAGTCCTCCACCAGTTTCTGCAGCTTCTCATCGCCAAAGCTATCGGTCTTCTCGTCATAGTTGAGGAAAGAATTGCGCCCGGTGCCATCCAGCCACGTGGCCAAGGTGTCCACATTGGCACGGCCGGTCATGGTGTGGCGTACCTGCACGGTGTCTTGGTCCTTCATGGCCTTTTGCTGCGCAGAGCGGTCGCCTGGGTTGAGGTTGGCCTCGATGCCGACGTTCTTGAGCATCTCCTGGGCCTTGGTGAACATCTCTTTAGAGCGCGGCTGTGGGACGGCTTCATTGAAGGTCACGGACAGGCGCTTGCCGTCCTTTTCGCGAATGCCCTCTTCACCTGGGCGCCAGCCGGCCTCATCGAGCAGGCGCTTGGATTCTTCTGGATCGAAGGCATAGTTCGCGGACTGATCCTTATAGCCAATAGCCGTCTTGGCCAGAATCGATGTGCCCTTGGGGTAGGAATCAGAAAAGAGAGTGTCCAGGATGTTGTCGCGGTCAATGGCGTGGATGATGGCCTGGCGCACTCGCTTGTCTTCCAAGAGTGGATGGCGGAAGTGGAAGTGGAAGCTATTGTTCACGCCACGGGTGGGGGCGGCGAAAATCTGCAGGTTTTGATCCTTCAGGTGTTTCTCATCGGGAGCTTCGATCTGGCGCGCGACATCGGACTGGCCGGCTACAAGCGAGCCCACGCGCACGGAGTCTTCGGCCGCGAGCACGATATTGATGCCCTCAATATCGGCCGGGCCCTGGTGGTCCTTGCGGGCCGGAGGCGCCCAGTCATAATCCTCGCGCTTCTTGAGCACCAGCTTGGTGCCCAGCTCTTCTTCCTCAATCACGAAGGGGCCAGAACCGGAAATCGCGGTGGCATTGCCCGGCGCGAAGCCGGTGTCATCCAAATCCAGGGTGGCATTAGAAAGCAAGCCCTGGTTCATCACGGAGGTGGACTGCGGGAAGCCTGGGGAAGGCTCGCTGAAGTAGAACTTCACCGTGTAGTCATCGATGACCTCGGACTTTTCATAGTTGGGCAGCTGCTCCGATGGAGTGAGCATGCGATCTTCGTCGCCTAGGGCATAAAGGTCATAGTTCTTCTTCACGTTCGCGGCATCTAGGCGGGAGCCATCAGAGTAGGTCACGCCCTTGCGAATCTTGAAGGTGAATTCGGTGTTGTCCTTGTTTGCCTTGGGCATCTCCTCCGCAATCCACGGGTGCAGCTCGAGGGTATCCGGGTCCTGCCAGAGCAGGCGGTCCGTGATGTTATTGAGCACACCACCGTTGGGGTAATAGCCGCCGGAGGGTGGATAGAGGTTGTTGAACATATTGGGCTCGACATAGGTGACCATGCCATCTTCCGCGGCGTGGGAAGTAGAGGCGCACGAGGTAAGCGAGAGAGCTAGCGCGCCGCTGGCCAGGACCGCGGCCACGGGCCGCAGGAGCCGAGAAAGTTGCTTCATAAAAGCTCGAGTTCCTTTAAGTCTTAAGTAGTACTCGCCCATTAGACCACACTCATACCCCCAATTACAAGACCGGACGGTCTACCGTATTACCTGCCAAAACGGCTTAACAAAATGATCACGGTAGACTGAAAGGTCTATTTTGCTCTTACTGCCAGGTCCAATGATCCTGAAAGGGCCTGAATGTGGCACGATAGGAGGTATGTCTACTCCAGCAATCGCGATCGTCGGAATGGGCCCGCGCGGCATTTCCATCTTGGAACGCCTCTCCGCCCGCATGGACGATTCCAGCGACCCCATTACCGTCCACCTCATCGATGATGCCCAGCATGGCGCCGGCCGCATCTGGGAAACGGACCAAACCAAGACCCTGTGCATGAATACTCGCGCCGGGGCGGTCACCCTCTTTACCGAGCCCGGCTCCACCGTTGATGCCCCTGTGCTCGAGGGGCCCATTCAATACGAGTGGATTCAGCTGTTGCGCGGCGATGGCGAGAATATCTCCGCAGCCAAGCGCGAGCTTTTTGAGCAGCATCCACCGGCCGCACATATTGCCCAGGACTACCGCGAAGAGCTCGCGGCTACCCGTCCCGAATCCAACCCTTCGCGCGCACTGTATGGCGAATACCTGCGCTGGGTCTATGACGTGGTCATTGCGCGGCTACCCAAGAGCATTTCCACCGTAAATCGCTTCAGCAGGTTGGAGACCATCACTGAGGACGAGGGCATAGACGTCCTCCACCTGGCCGATGGCTCCGAGGTGCGCGCCGATGCCACGGTGCTGGCCTATGGCTGGATGATTCCGGAATACAACGAGCAAGAAAAGCAGTTGGCCGCTTCCGGCTTGAACTGGATCGCCCCTAATAACCCGGTAGAGCAGGACTACGCCGCCATTCCGGGCGGCGAGGACGTGCTGGTGCGCGGTCTGGGCATGGGCTTTTATGACATCATGGCGCTGACCACCATCGAGCGCGGCGGCACATTCGTGGAGGACCCTTCCGCGCGCTCCGGCCTGCGCTATGAGCCTTGCGGCCAGGAGCCCAACTTCATTATTTCCTCCGGCCGCGGCTACCCCTACCACCCCAAGTCCGAGTACGGCGAGCTGCCGCCTACCATGCCGCGCCGCCGCCTGAAAAATGTCATTGCGGAGCTCAGTGGCACCCAGGACATCGACTTTGACGCCCAGGTCTGGCCTGCCATCGCGCGCGATAGCTACGAGGCCTATATCACCACCTTGGAGCGCGTGCGCCCGGATTCCCTCCTGCGCCCGCGCGCAGAGATTCTCGAGGCCATCGATGCCACCGCCCCCGATGAGCTGGGCGCGGCCATTGCGCCCATGGTCACCGAGCCATGGGACATGAACGATCTCATGTACCAGATTGCCGGGTTTACCGGGGACATCGCTGAGCTCACCGAGCACATTGCCCAGTCCATGGAAGGCGATATCCGGGAGGCCGCCGCCGGCCATGACTCCCCCATCAAGGCCGCGCTGTGGTCGCTTTCGCAATCGCGCAAGCCGGCCTCCATCCTCGGCGCAGAGGGCCGCTACACCCGCGAGTCCCGCACCGGCCGCTACGGCCAGGTCATGTCCTTTGGCCAGATGATCGGCTCCGGCCCGCCGCTCTTCCGCGTGCGCCAGTTGCTCGCGCTTGTCGACGCCGGCCTGGCCCACTTCTTAGGCGATCACCCCACCGTGTCCATCGAGGCCGATCACTTCACCTTGACCTCCGGCCCGCGCTCGGCTTCGGCGTCCACGCTTGTCGACGCCTTTATGCACCGCCCCGACATCCGCACCGCCGGCGATGCCATGACGCGCTGCTTGGTGGATTCCGCCCGCGTGCGCCCCTTCCCCGATCACGGCCAGCCCACCGGTTCGCCGGAAACGGATGGGGCCACCCGCCGCACCGTTCATCCGGACGGCGAGTTGGATGCGCGCCTGCACATCGTGGGCATCCCCACCTATTCCCAGTGGCCGGACACCACCATTTCCCCCATGCCGGGCACGGACCCGCTCATGCTGCAAGAAACCGACAAGGCTGCCGGTTCCCTTCTTGCCGTGGTGCGCTCCTAGCCACGGCACCTGCGCTATGGGACCAGTGCCGCGGCCTATAGAGCGTCGAGGGCCTGCTCCAAGTCCGCGAGCAGGTCATCGATGTCTTCGATACCGATGGAGACGCGCACCAGATCCTCCGGCGGCACCAGCTCGGACCCTTCCGCGGATACGTGCGTCATATTCTTCGGATGCTCGATGAGCGATTCCACTCCGCCCAGCGATTCTGCCAGGCAGATAAGCCGCGTATTGAGGCAGATCTGCTTGGCATGCTCCGCACTGTGGAAGCGCACGGACATCATGCCGCCGAAGCCACGCATCTGCTGTGCTGCCAGCGCATGCCCCGGGTGCTCCTTGAGCCCTGGGTAGAGCACCTGCTTGACCTCGGGTCGCGCCTGCAAGAATTCCGCTACTCGCTGCGCATTCGCGCAATGGCGGTCCATACGCACCGACAGCGTCTTGACGCCACGGGCGGTTAAGTAGGCGTCGAAAGGCGAGCTCACCGCGCCCACATTGCCCTGGAAGTAGAGCAGGCGCTCGTCCACGTGGGCGTCATTAGTAACTACCGCGCCACCTAGTACATCGGAATGCCCGCCCAGGTACTTGGTGGTCGAGTGCAGCACGTGGTCGGCGCCGAGTTCCAGGGGGTTCTGCAGGTAGGGCGTGGCAAAAGTATTGTCCACCAGCACCTGCGCATTCCCCTTAATCTTGGCCACCGCGGCAATATCGGTGATATTTAGCGCCGGATTAGTGGGCGTTTCCAGCCAGATGAGCTTGGTATTCTCTTGGACCGCGGCGGCAACCGCTGCGGTATCGCTGGTGTTCACGATGGACATCTCCACGCCCCACTCGGTGAAATCATTGAGCAGGCGGTAGGAACCACCGTAGGCGTCATTGCCCAAAATGACGTGATCTCCTGGGCGCACCAAGATGCGGATCAGCGTATCGGCGGCGGCCATGCCGGAAGAAAACACGCGCGCATACTCCGCGCCCTCCAATGCCGCTAGGGTGCGCTCGAGCGAGCGCACGGTCGGATTGGCCACACGGCCGTATTCGAATCCGCCGCGCAGCTGCGCCAAGCCGTCTTGCGCAAACGTGGTCGAGGCATAGATCGGCACGTTGATAGAGCCCATGTGCGGATCCGGGTGATAGCCGCCATGGATGGAACGGGACGTAAAGCCTTGAGCGAGGTTCTGCGTGCTGCGTTCAGTCATAGCACCACAGTCTAGACCAAGCTGTTCATTTCCAACCGAGAGATGGGTATTTATTTTCACACTCTCAGACACCCACGACTCATCGCACTTTCAGCCTCTGCCCTTACAATGGGCGCAGTTCATTTTGTCCTCGACTAAGAAAGAATGATGAATACGCAATTCTTAGCATCCGCCGCTTCCACCACGGACTCGGCCATCGAGTCCGTGTCCAATTTTTGGAATGACGAGAAGGTACAAAGCTGGCTTATCGAGCGCCCGATTCGCATCGCTATCATCCTTATCCTGGCCATTATCGCCCACTGGCTCCTCCACCGAGTTATCAACAAAGTGGCCGAAAATAGCATCAAGTCCTCCGGGCTAGATAAGCAGCGCCTGCGCGGGAAATTCAAGGGCCGCGCCAATCGCCCCGAGCTCAGCCAACAAGAAGAGGCCATGCGCCAAACCCGCGAGACCCGGCGCGCCTCCCGCATCAAGACACTTGCCGGCGTAGCCCGTTCCGCCGCCGCCATCTTCGTCTGGGTGTGGGCCGTTATTGCCATCCTGGACGAGTTAGAGGTCAACGTAGCACCGCTTATCGCCTCCGCCGGTGTCATCGGTGTCGCCCTCGGCTTTGGCGCACAGGCGCTGGTGAAGGACTTCCTTTCTGGCATCTTCATGCTCATTGAGGACCAGTACGGCATTGGTGACGTGGTTGATTTGGGCAATGGCGTCTTTGGCGATGTCGAGTCCATCTCCCTGCGCATCACCACGGTCCGCGATATCGATGGTGCCCTGTGGTACGTGCGCAACGGTGAAATTCTCCAGGTGGCCAACCACTCCGATGAGTACTCCGTTGCCCGCATCCAGATTCCGGTAGGCCTTTCTAATGACCCAGAGGTTGCTGGCGAAGTCATTGAGGACGCAGTGAAAGAAGCCGCACAGGACGATAAGGTGCGCAAGCTCATCCTCAGCACGCCCCGTGTGGACGGCATGTCTGGCTTTGAGCCGGATTATGTTTCCTTCCGCGTCTCGACCAAGACCTTGCCGGGCAAGCAGTGGGACGTTCAGCGTTTCCTACAATCGCGCGTGCTCAATGTCATGCACACTAAAGGTATTACCACGCCCTACCCACACGGCATCGGCATTACCGATCCCCGCAAGGAAGAAGAAGCGTAAATGGATTCTGTTTATGAGGCCATCGGTGGCATGGAGACCTTTGAGCGCCTCGTCCACGGCTTTTATTCCCAGGTCAAAGAGGACGATGTCATTGGCCCGATGTACCCCGATAACGACTGGGAAGGCGCAGAACAGCGCCTTACCTGGTTCTTGGCGCAATACTGGGGCGGCCCGCAGCTATTTTCTGAAAACCGTGGGCACCCGCGCCTGCGCATGCGCCACGCCCCCTACCCCATCGATATCACGGCGCACGACCGGTGGCTAGAACTCATGGGCAATTCCCTCGCGGACATAGACGAGGAAACCATCCCACCCGCCTACCGCGAGATGATCTGGGATCACATGCAGCACGTGGCCGCCATGATGATCAACAAGGCACCATAACCGCACCGTCTTCCCCGCGCACGAGACAAGCCCGGCCCCCGCTATTTAGCGAGGAACCGGGCTTGTGGTTTATCTAGCCCACACTATGAAGACCCGATGCTTAGTCTTCCCAGTCAAAGGCCTTGCGCACAGGCTCGGACACCAGACGACCGCCTCGGGTCATCACGCCGCCTTCTAGGCCTGGGAAGCGCTTGATGGCGGCATCCAAGTTGTCCTTGGCTACCGCGCGGATATACGGCAGCGTCGCAGACGATAGCGCGCGGGTCGAGGTATTAGCCACCGCGCCTGGCATATTAGCCACGCAGTAGAACAAGGTGTCGTGCACCTTAAAGGTGGGATCATCGTGGGAGGTCTTCTTCGAGTTTTCGAAGCAACCGCCCTGGTCGATGGCCACGTCCACGAGAACAGCGCCCTTCTTCATCTTCTTCACGGTCTCCTCGCGCACCAGTTTCGGCGCAGCGGAACCTGGAATGAGCACGGCACCGATGACGAGGTCGGCTTCCTGTAGCTCCTTTTCGATGGTGGCCGGATCCGAGATCAGAGTGCGCACGCCACCGGCGTACTGGTCATCGAAGCGCTGCAAGACGTGTGGATCAAGGTCCAGCACGGTGACTTCGGCGCGCAGGCCGTGGGCCATCGCAACGGCGGAGGCACCAACTTGGCCGCCGCCGATCACGACGACGCGTGCCGGCTGGGTGCCCGGAACGCCAGAGACCAGCAAACCGCGGCCGCCCTGGGTGGACAGCAGGTGGTGGGTGCCTTCGATAACGGC
The DNA here is from genome assembly GCF_022347205.1 of Corynebacterium sp. ACRPO. Taxonomy (GTDB): domain Bacteria; phylum Actinomycetota; class Actinomycetes; order Mycobacteriales; family Mycobacteriaceae; genus Corynebacterium. The sequence goes on from NZ_JAKRNE010000005.1 coordinate 70,519, forward strand.
AAGGCGACCAGCCACCTGGGACATTGGAGTCAGCAGCGGCAAAGTACCGTGGCGGTCGGTGACCGTTTCATAGGCAATCGAGGTGGTATTGGCCTCGACCAGTGCCTCCGCCAGCGGGCGGTCCGCAGCGAGGTGAAGGTAGGTAAAGACGGTAAGGTCCGAGCGTAGGTACTTGTACTCGGACTCGAGTGGCTCCTTGACTTTGAGCAGCAGTTCCGCTTGCGACCACGTCTCTTCCGCTGAGTCCACAATTGTGGCACCGGCATCCTTGTAGGCAGAATCGGGGAAGGATGCGCCTTCACCGGCACCGGTTTCAACGAACACTTCATGGCCATCAGCAACGAGGGTTTGCGCTCCCATAGGGGTGAGAGCCACGCGGTTCTCGTTATTCATGATTTCTTTTGGTACCGCAATACGCATTACACCGTCTCCTTGTAGGTGCAGGAAATTACTTTTACATTTCTAGAGTAACGCAGCACACGTTTAGCTGGGTGTCTAATCTAAAACTCACATAGCCGAAAAAGCACGAACCTATATGACTACCGTTATTGTCCTGCTAGACGAGTGTTTTGCGAGATAAGCACCACTCCTCACCCTCCCAAAGGTGGACCGCTTTTGGGGGTCCATGTTCTCCGAGGAGGAGGCCCTCGCCGAGTCTTGCGGTAGATGGATGGGCTTAAAACAGCGAGAGGCGGGTGGACCGATAAATGCTGCCGAAGGGGGCGTCGAGACGCACCCAGCGGCCCAGCTGAGCCACGCGCAAGTGGCGTGGCACGTCCATCGGGGCGGAAAATCCAGGAATAAGGCCCAGATTGGTGCAGGCAAAAATCATGCGCATGGGAATTTCCACCGTGGCGCCATCGCTTTCTACGGTAACGACGGTTTGATTCAAGAGGCTGGACGGCGGGCCCATGGGGCCAGAAAATTGCCGGGTCATTTGCTGACCTTTATCGGAAAGTTCACGAACAACGGTGACCGGCAAGGTATCGACCACACTGTAGCCAGTCGCCGGCGGCAAGGCTCCCGGCCAGGATGGATCGCGGGCTGGACCCAAATCTAACGTGCCGCTAGATTCATGCTCTTTGAGATGCTCGGCAAGGGTGGCAGCAGAAACCACTGCCCCATCGCGGGAAACGACGCCCTGCACGCGACGGGAGGCAACCACCTCGAAAGGGGTGGTGACAAAGACATCGACGACGTCGTCAGTCAGCTGGCGCAGCCGCACCGAAGCACCCGCGTCCAAGCCAACTGCGCGCGTGACAAGGGCCCGAAGGCCAGGTCCACCGCTTCCAATTTCTAGAGTCTCGGTGACCATACCTTCGGGCCCTGCCTTTCTAATCTGTGCTCTGCTCCGCTGCTAGTTAGCGGCGGTATTTTGCAGAATATCCTTTTCCTGGTCCGTCAGCGGACGAGGAGTCTGCTGCTGACGGTCGATGACTACCTGCACGCACTCCACAGTTGCCGCGACTTCCCCTTGGTCATCCTTGACCTGCTGGGTAGTGGTAAACGAGGTCGTGCCAATCTGCGAAATGGTAGTTTCTACCTCCACCGTAGTGGTGTCCTTAAACTCCATCGGGCGAAGGAAGTCCACATCGAGGTGGCGCACGAATGCGATGAAGTCAAGGCCCTTGGAATAGATATGCTCCTTCGCAAAGGCCAAGCGCGCTTCCTGGGCGAGCTCGATGTAGTTTGCGTTCATCATGTGGCCGTACATATCAAAGTCCGACCAGCGGGTTTGAATACGATACGTGTGCACACTTGGGGTTGCCATCATTCTCCTCAATAAAGGCTTCAGCTACTTAGCGGGTCAGCTTGCGGTGGGTCACGCGAGAAGGACGAGCTGCCTCTTCACCGAGGCGGTCGACCTTATTCTTCTCATAGTCGCCGAAGTTACCCTCAAACCAGAACCACTGGCCTTCTTCCACATTGCCCTCCCAGGCCAGGATGTGGGTACAGGTGCGGTCCAGGAACCAACGGTCGTGGGAAATGACCACGGCACAACCCGGGAACTTCTCCAGCGCGTTTTCCAGCGAGCCGAGGGTTTCCACATCCAAGTCGTTGGTCGGCTCGTCAAGGAGGATCAGGTTGCCGCCTTCCTTCAGGGTCAGAGCCAGGTTCAAGCGGTTGCGTTCACCACCGGAGAGCACCTTGGACGGCTTTTGCTGATCCGGGCCCTTGAAGCCGAAGGCGGACAGGTAGGCACGCGAAGGCATCTCGTTCTGGCCCACGTGGATGTAGTCTAGACCGCCGGAGACGACCTCCCACACGGTTGCCTCGGGGTCGATATTCTCACGGTTCTGGTCCACGTAGGACAGCTTGACGGTATCGCCCACCTCGACGGAACCGGAATCCGGCTGCTCCAGGCCAACGATGGTCTTAAACAGGGTGGTCTTACCCACGCCGTTCGGGCCGATAACGCCCACGATGCCGTTGCGCGGCAGGGTGAAGGAGAGGCCCTTAATCAAGGTGCGGCCATCAAAGCCCTTCTGCAAGTCCTTGACCTCCACGACCTTATTGCCCAGGCGCGGCGGGGTTGGAATCTGGATCTCTTCGAAGTCGAGCTTCTTGTACTTCTCGGCCTCTGCAGCCATTTCCTCGTAGCGTTCCAGACGAGCCTTGTTTTTGGCTTGGCGAGCCTTCGCACCGGAGCGTACCCACTCCAGCTCGTCCTTCAGACGCTTGCGCAGCTTCGCGTCCTTCTTGCCAGCAACTTCCAGGCGCTCCTGCTTCTTATCCAGGTAGGTGGAGTAGTTACCCTCATACGGGTAGAGCTTGCCGCGGTCAACCTCACAAATCCAGCCCGCGACGTGGTCCAAGAAGTAACGGTCGTGGGTCACGGCCAAGACAGCACCCGGGTAATCGGCCAAGTGCTTTTCCAACCACTGCACGGACTCGGCGTCCAGGTGGTTCGTAGGCTCGTCGAGCAGCAGCAGGTCCGGCTCGGTGAGCAGGAGCTTAGCCAGCGCTACACGACGGCGCTCGCCACCAGAAAGGTTGGTCACTGGGGCGTCGGAAGGCGGGCAGCGCAAAGCTTCCATGGCCTGCTCGATCTTGGAATCAACCTCCCAAGCATCGGCGGCGTCCAGCTCTTCTTGCAGCTTGCCCATCTCTTCCATGAGCTCATCGCTGTAGTTGGTGGCCATTTCCTCGGCGATCTGCTCGAAGCGCTGCTTCTTTTCAAAGATATCGCCCAAGCCCTCTTCGACGTTTCCGCGCACGGTCTTCTCGTCATTGAGTGGCGGCTCCTGCTGCAGGATGCCCACGGTGGCACCCGGATCCAGGAAAGCCTCGCCATTGGAAGGCTGGTCCAGGCCGGCCATAATCTTCAGAATGGAGGACTTACCGGCACCGTTAGGGCCGACCACACCAATCTTGGCACCTGGGTAGAACGCCATTGTTACATCGTCAAGGATGACTTTATCGCCAATTGCCTTGCGCACGTTTTTCATCGTGTAGATGAATTCGCCCACTTTTACCCCTTTGCAAAAATTTGGGAGACGTATTTATCTACACAAACACTACATCAGAACCACCGCCCAAGTGCCTCGGGTCAGGTACACCCGAGGCGATCAAGCCGGGGAGGAAACGCTTAAGCGTTTACTGGGGCGGATTCTGCCTCGGCAGCCTCCTCTTCCACTTCGACGTCGAAAGTATCTTCTTCCCCACCGCGTCCAGGTGCGGATCGTTCGGCTAGATAGCGGTCCGCTGCGGTATCGGCAGCGGTATCTCCCTGCCCCGCCTGCTGCGGCGGCAGGCTGTGGTCCACGTCCGGTTCGATGGCATTGTCCCCCAGTTCTGGGACCGCAATATTTTCCTGGTTGTACTGCGGAGCGAGCCGCTTCGTACCGATAACGTGGCGGTTCAGATCCAGGCCCACATACTGCGCCTTAATGAATGTGCGGAAGTGATCGGTGCCCTGGTCATCGCGCCATTGTTCTGTCACTAAGGAGCCCACGATGACCAGCGGCATGCCTTTAGCCAGGGATTTGCGCACATTGATGGCGAATTGATTCCACATTTCGACATCGATGTAGAGGTGGTCTACGTCGCGCCACTGCGGGGCCTTGGAGTTGTGTCCTTCCGGATCATTGGCGCCGGCATCGACCTGACGGTCCGGAATTCGGCGCGAGGAAGCTACGCGCAGTTTGGCCTTATAGGCCCCAGTTGAAGTCTTGGTCAGGATGGGATCGCGAGTAAGGCGACCGGTCAAGGTAATTGGGTATTGGGACATGGTGCTAGAAAATCCTTTGCTGGATAGTTGGATAGGCGAGTTCGGTTTTCCTCGCTCGCTTCCACATCCTGATACCGGCGCGCAAGCCACACCATGCCGGCGACCACTACCCTGTGAATAACTTGTTGTACCCGTCAGCAAAACTCGGGTTTGGGGGCGATTTTGGGCCGGTTATCCACAGGCTAGCGCCCGCGGAAGCTCGATTCATCGCCGTGGCCCATATCCTGCAGCATCGCGTTATAGCGTTCCAGTTCGGCATCATCGTCCGCATCCGCTTGCATATCGTGGCGGCGGGCGGTAGCACGATCATCGCTGAGCCAATCCAGGAAGAGCTTGCCAAAGACAATAACCAGCGGGAATTGACCAAAGCCCCACGCGATGCCGCCGCCCACGCGTTGATCTTGGAGCAGATCCTGATCCCAGGGCAGCTCCAAATACTGGTAGAAGTCTGCACCCAACACACTTTGCAGCTGCATCAGGTACACGCCGGCAAAGAGGTGGAATGGCATGGAAAGGAACAACACGGCCAATCGGAACGGGGTGGAGTGGCGCTTGGGAAGCGGATCCGGCCCGATGATTTCCCAGAAGTAGAAGCAGCCGGAGATGATGAACGTGAAGTTCATAATGAGGTGGCCGGCGTGCTCGGAGATAGCGAATTGATACAGGCCCGGGAACAAATACAGCACGTAGAGGAAAAATAGGTACTGCACGAGGTTGACAAACGGATTGGTAATAAACGCGACGATCTTGGACTGGGTGGCCGCCAGCGCATAGTCGTGCAGGCTGGGCTTTCCCTTCGGTCCCGCCTCAAAGGCCTCCATGAGCAGGGTCAATGGCGCACCCAGGACGAGCAGGAGCGGTATTGCCATCGACAAAATCATGTGCACCAACATGTGCATGGAATACATCGCCGGCATATACAGGCCTAGGCCGGTGGACATCACAAGGGTCAGGCCCAGCGCACCGCACATAAACCACGCAGTACGCCCCTTGCTCCAGGTCAGGCCACGCTTGTGTACGCGGTAGACGCAGTAACCATAGGCCGCAGCCAAAAGCAGGCCAATGGTGCCAAACATGATGTCAAAGCGGAACATGGTCCACACGTTGAGCACCGTGGGCTTTTCAAACAGCTCATATCCCATCAGAATCTGCATCGAGTTGAGGTTGGGATCCCGCGGCGCCGGGGGCACAGTGCGGCCCAGCGTGATGGCTACGCCAATAGTGGCGGCCATGACCGCTACTTCCACGATGGCAATACGAAGGAAAAGGCGCGGATTCTTGCCCAGCTGCGGGATGGTGAGCTCGCGGTGAGCAAGGCCGAAAATGCCCAGCAAAATCGTCAGCACGAACTTGGTAATCAGAATGATTCCGTACGCAGAATCCACCAGATCGGAGACATTCATGCGGATGAGCGTGTTAATCAAGCCCGAAACAGCAAGCACCACAATGGCCATAAAGGCGATGCCGGAGTAGCGCTTCACCGCAAAGGCGAGGTTGGGGCCAAGGCGCCGACCATGGGCGATAAGCGCCATAAGCCCGCCTACCCAAAGCATGACAAAGACCAAATGCCACAGGAGCGAATTGGTGCCGTAATCATGGTCGCCGCCCGCCGCGGAGTGGCCTTCCATGCCAATTGGTACGACCTGCATTATGGACAAGAAAAGCAGGACCGGCTGCATGGACCAGCCGCGGCCCACGAGACCGAGAATGCCCACTACGAGAGCGATGAGTACGGAGATTGCCCACACGATGGTGGTGGAAATTTCCGTCAGCGCCATTTTCATGATGGAAGGCTCGAATACCTGGGAAAAGGGCGCGCCGGTGAGGTCGGACATAATGAGTGGAATTTCCACGAGACCCACGGCCGCCACACCAAAGGAAGCCCACGTACCGGTGCGCGCGGCGATGTGGCCGTCGACGGACAAGGGGGCATCGATAAGCGTGGCATTGTCCCCGCGCGGTGCAATGAGGAACGACGAGGCCAAAAATGAGCCCACGGACAAAGCCATAAGCACCCACGCCATGCCACGAAAAAGTGGCAGGCCAAAGGTAGTTATGCGACCGGGATCCGGGATACCCAGGGCCGCCAGGGAATCGGCTAAAAGGAACAGCGAAATAAAACCGGCAATCAGGCCGGCAATAAGCATCGCTGCGATATAAATTCCCCAGGAAGGGCGGGGCTTCTTACCCGCCGCGTTCACACTGTTAACCTGCTCATTCGCCATAGTGCGCATTGTATAGCGCGACCTAGTTACTCACATAACACCCATTTTGTCTTTACATGTGCCATCATGGACCTTATGGACACCCGTCAACTTCTTTATTTTCGCGCCGTTGTAGACCATGGCTCCTTCACGCACGCTGCCGAATCCCTCGATATGACCCAGCCATCCCTGAGCCTTTCCATCCGGAAGCTAGAAAAGGAGCTAAACGCCCAGCTACTTTCACGCGGTCGCTCCGGTGTCTCCACCACTGAGGCTGGCGATTATGTCTACGAAACGGCCGTCAAGGTTGATGCACTGCTAAGCGAAACCCAGCGCCATATCAGCGAAATCACCGGCGACAAGGCCAGCACCGTATCCCTCGCCTCCGGCGCCATTTTGAACTGGGAATTTACCCCTTCCGCCCTCGCTGAGCTCAAGCGGATTTACCCCACCGCCAATATCTCGCTGGATGACGCCGAGCCGGCTACCGCTATCAAGCACCTACTGGATGGCCAGGTGGACCTAGCGCTCTTGCCGACGTCCGATCCGAAGGCCTTCATTCGCCGCTACTCCCCCGAGCTAACCGTCCACCAGGTGGCCACGTTCGACTACTCCGTCGCCCTTCCCCAGCGCCTCGCCGAGTTGGAATCCCCCGTCTCCCTCGCTGACCTGAAGAAGGAAACATGGCTTGTCCCACCGCGCAGCCGCGAACTTCCTGAACTAGCCGAGTTCTATCAAGACCTATGGAATAGCCGGCCGGGCCTCAAGCCGAAAAAGACCCAGGAGGTCGCCAGCCTCAATAGCGCAATTCCTATGGTCTCCAGTGGCCTCGGCGTCAGCATCGTGCCCAATTGCGCACCCGCTGTGCAGCCACACGGCATCATCACCCGCCCCATTGCTGATGACCTACCCCGCTACTACGCCATCGTGGCCTACCGCACGGATCGCGAGCTGACCGCAGCCACCCAAGACTTAGTGGACATCCTGCGCACGCCGCAGCGCACCCTGGCTTAGGTTTCCCCGCCCTCGTGGGCTACTATAAGTGCGTTGTAAGCCCCCATAGCTCAGTGGATTAGAGCAGTGGGTTTCTACCCCATGTGTCGCGGGTTCGAATCCTGCTGGGGGCACCGCGCGAAAGCCTTGAGGCGCCGAGTTTCTCGCCGCTTCAGGGCTTTTTGTTTACGCTAGGACTCACCATGCCCCCACTCCGGAAAGGCTTAACCATGTCACTTCCCGCTCCTTCCCGAACGTCCTACGCCCTCGTTACGGGCGCCAGCCAAGGCATTGGCAAGGCCATGGCGCAAGATTTCGCAGCCCTGGGCTATAACGTTATCCTTGTGGCTCGACGCCGCGAGCTCCTGGAGTCCATCGCCGCCGAGCTCGAACAGCGCCATAGTATCGAGGCCATTGCCCTGCCAGCGGATCTAGCGGTGGCTGACGACGTCGCCCGCGTGGCCGAGACCATCGCCACCCGCGAGGTGTCGATCCTGGTCAACTCCGCCGGCATCGCCAGCTTCGGCCCCTTCATGGACCAGGACTGGTCGTACGAGACGACACAGTTCGAGCTCAACGGAACTGCCGTCCACCACCTCACGCGAGCCGCCTTGGAACAGATGCTGCCTCGCCGCAGCGGCGCCATCTGTAATGTCGGCTCTGCCGCGGGCAATATCCCCATCCCTAATAACGCCACCTACGTTTTCACCAAGGCGGGCGTCAATGCGTTTACGGAGGCCCTGCACTATGAGCTGAAGGGCTCCGGCGTCTCGTGCACCCTGCTCGCCCCCGGCCCCGTGCGCGAGGCCACCATCGCAGAGGAAGACCAGTCGATCGTGGACAAGGTGGTACCGGACTTTTTGTGGACCACCTACGAGTCGTGCTCCCAAGAAACCATCGAGGCCATGCGCCGCAATCAGCGCCGCGTGGTGCCCGGCCCGCTATCTAAGGCGATGAATACCCTCAGCCAGGTGCTGCCCACCCCGGTGATTGCACCGCTGGTAGGCAGCTTCTACGCCAAGATGGGCTAGGCCCCGGTGCCTTCTAAGTCCTTGTCTTTGTCTTTGAGCACGCTGCCCTCGCCGCGTGCTCGTTTGCGCTCGACCCAGAAGTCCGCGTTCTTAATGCCCACAGCTTCTGGGTCGAACTGCGGATCCTTGCCGGCCTTCTTCTGCTTTTCGTAGTCCTTGAGTGCCTTGATGGCAGGAACCTGCAGGAAGAGGATGGCGATGATATTGAGCCATGCGGTCGTGCCGACGCCGATATCGCCCAGCGCCCACGCCGCACCCGGAGTGGTGGTGGCGCCAACCACGACAGAAACAATAATCAGCGCGCGCAGCACCCAAATCAGGCCACGGCGGGCCGTGCGGGAGCGGACCCAACGGTTGAAGTAGGTCAAGTTCACCTCGGACATGTAGTAGTACGCCAGGACCGTCGTAAAGGCGAAGAAGGCAATGGAGACGGCAATGAAGGTTGGGCCCCAACCGGCAAAGACGCTATCGAGGCCGGACTGCACGTAGCCAGGACCAACCTCGACGCCCTCAGGAAGCGAGCCGTTGTAGACCACTTCTCCGTCCTCGGAGCTGCCGCGGAAGACGGTGTACATGTCCGTAGAAATAATCATGAACGCGGTAGCCGAGCAGACAAAGAGCGTATCGACGTACACCGCGAAAGACTGCACGAAGCCCTGCTTAGCGGGGTGGGAAACCTCGGCGGCCGCAGCGGACTGCGGGCCGGTACCCTGGCCGGCCTCATTGGAGTAGATGCCGCGCTTAACACCCCACATGATGGCCGCGCCCAACATGCCGGAGAATCCGGCTTCCATATTGAATGCGGACTTGAAGATGAGCCCAAAGACCTCCGGAATCTGCGAGAAGTTCATGCACATGACCACCACGGAAATCACGATATAAATGAGCGCCATAAAGGGCACGACAATGGTGGCGAAGTTCGCAATACGCTTGACGCCACCAATAATGATGATGGCCAGGATGCCTGCGAGGACGACGGCCGCCCAGGTGGAGTTGATTCCCCACGCGGTATCGGCCGCAGCGGCCACCGCATTGGCCTGGATGGCAGGCAAGAAGTAGCTGGTAGCCAAGATCATGGCGACGGCGAACACGATGCCATAGACCACCATGAAAGGCGCGGCCTTAGTGTGCTTGTAGGCCTTTTCGATGTAGTACGCGGGCCCTCCGCGGTACTCACCGGTGTCCTGATCCTTTTCCTTGTAAATCTGAGCCAACGTACATTCGATGAACGAGGTGGACGAGCCCAAAAGCGCCACTGCCCACATCCAGAACACGGCGCCTGGCCCACCGAAGGCGATGGCTGTGGCCACGCCGGCGATATTGCCCACGCCCACGCGGCCGGAGAGCGAGACCATCAAGGATTGGAAGGAAGAAACGCCATCTGCGGACTTTTCTCCGTTAACTATCTGCTTGAGCATGTCCGGGATGCAGCGCACCTGCAGGCCGCGTGTCACCACGGTGAAATAAATACCCGCGCCGAGGCATAAAAACACCAAGACGGGGGACCAAATTGCGGTATTGAGGGCATCGAGAAAGTTTGCCATCTGGTCTCTCCTAAGTCTGTCGCACCTCCCGAATGAAGAGCGATTAACCAGAGTATGCCCTAACTCACATCTGCAAGTGAGGCAAATCACCGATAAATTTTATGCAGCACAGTGCCACACTTTCCGAAAGGTCGCGTTGTCCAGTAGTAATCACCCCTCAAGGGCAGCCCGGCTCGTACCCCATACAGGGGTAAAAGCACGCGGGCGTAGAATGGGCCGCATGCCACATTCCGAGATAGCCGCAAAACACGACCGCCTCGTCTGGATCGATTTGGAGATGACGGGCCTCGACCCCGAGCGCCACGTCATTGTTGAGGTCGCTGCCGTCATCACCGATGGCAACCTCAACATCCTGGGCGAAGGCATCGACCTCGTCGTCCACGCCACCGAGGATGAGCTGGCACAGATGGATTCCTTTGTCACGCAGATGCACGCTAAGTCCGGGCTGGATAAGGAAATCCGCGAGTCCACCACCTCCATCGGAGAAGCCGAGGATGCCGTACTCGCGCTCATCAATGAGCATTGCGATCCCGAGCACCCCGCTCCCCTAGCCGGCAATTCCATCGCCACGGATCGCACCTTCATCCGCACTTATATGCCGCGGCTCGATAGCGCCCTGCACTACCGCATGATCGACGTCTCCACCATCAAGGAGCTTGCCCGCCGGTGGCACCCGCGCGCTTACTTCAACCAGCCCGATAAGGGCATGGCCCACCGCGCACTACAGGACATCATCGAATCCATCCGCGAGTTGGACTTCTACCGCCGCAGCGTCTTCCGCACCGACGAGGGCCCCACCTCTCCCGAGGCGGAGGAGATCAAGGCCGAAACCACCGCAGATTACCAGGCGTTTTTGTAATTTAGGCGGCGTGAGTTAACCTATATCTCGTTGCTTTCACGCAGCGATGGTGGCTGTAGTTCAGCTGGTAGAGCACCAGGTTGTGATCCTGGGTGTCGCGGGTTCGAGTCCCGTCAGCCACCCCAAGTGCCCGAGCCTTGCGCTCGGGCTTTTTCAGTTTTCCACCTGCAGGCTCGCCAGCAGCTCCTCCGAACGGGCCCGACCGTCCACATCTGGCATGTCTCCGGTCACCACAAACTCGCTCACGCCCAGCCGCTTGCCGACGCCCCTAAGTTCCTCCCCCACTTCCTTCACCGTTCCCCACACGTCATGGGCCAGCGCTTCCTCAATGCGCCGGCGCTGCTGCCCCGTCAGTGCATCCATGTCCAGCTCTCCTGCAGGCCGCAGGGCCGCGAACTCGCCGGTGGATTGCGCGATCACTTTGGCATAGGCCTCCGGTAACAACAGATCACGGGCAGCTGCAGACGTATCGGCAACGGCGATATTGAGCGAGGAGATGATAGGTGGGGCGTCGGCAAGCGCATGCTCCCGATACACCCGCGCGGCCGCCTCCTGCGTAGCCACCGGACCACCCAAAATGACGCCGAGCCCCATCTTGGCCGCAATCATGGCCGAGCGAAAGCCCGCCAACACGTAGATCGGAGTGCCCGCATACTCCGGCCGCACCGTCACCGCCTCCTCGCCGCGCAGGTAGCGCAGCAGCGTCGCCAACTCCGCCTCAAAGCGCTGCTTCACTTCAGCCGGTTCGCCCTGGCGCAGTGCCCGCCGCACCGGGCCGGTAAAGCCGACAGAGGAACCAATTCCAATATCGATTCGCCCGGGATACAGCGCCTCGAGAAGATTAATCTGCTCGGCCACCAGAAACGGCGGATGATTTAACAGCATGATTCCGGCCGTGCCCACCCGAATGCGCTGCGTGTGCGCCGCCACGTGAGCCGCCAACATCCCCGGCTGGCCCGCCGGAATTCCCGGCACACCGTGGTGCTCGGCCACCAGAAAGCGCCGGAAACCAAGCCGCTCCACATGCCGCGCGTGCTCAGCCACCTGGTCCAACGGCCCGGCCGCCCCGCGGTCTAAAACAGAAAAGCGCATGGCCACCACTGTAGCCATGCGCTCATCGCCCGCGCCGCTCGTGGGCGCTACTGATTGGCGCCCGCGTTGCCCTTGGACCACTCGTCCCAGGACATATTCCAGTCACCTAGGCCATCCATCGCATTAAGCGTTTCACCGTAGGTATTGAATACACGCACTACGTCGCCGCGCTTCATCGTCTCCTGGAACCACTGGGCAGCCTCCGGCGTCACGTTGATGCAGCCGTGCGAGGTATTGGTATTGCCCTGCGCCCACACTGACCACGGAGCGGAGTGGACATAGATGCCGGAATAGGACATCTGGGTAGCCCAGTCCACGGTCGTGCGGTAGCCGCCTGCCTCATGGGCTAGGCCAAAGGTCTCCGAGTCCATGACTAGCTGCGGGTGCTCGTCACCGATGATGTAGCGCCCGTTCGGCGTATCGTACTGATAATCGCGGCCTAGCGAGACCGGGATGGCGCGCAAGAACTTCTTATTCTTGAAGACCTTCATGGTCTTGGTGGCGTTATCAATAATCGCAACGGTGCGGTCCCCAATGGTGAAATTGGTCTTGGCGTTCTCGCCGCCATAGATTCCGCCGCCTAGGTCTTTGCCGTACTGGTCCACCTTCACCTCAACCTTGGTGCCAGGCTCCCAGTATTCCTTTGGACGCCAGCGCACCTCCTGGTTGTTGACCCAGTAGAACGCGCCCTTAACCTCTGGGTTGGTGGTCACAGTAATAGTCTTCTCGGCCGCCTTGCGGTCCGTAATCGGCACACCAAAGTTCACACCAATAACCTGGCCTACGCCCACCTCAGAGTCAGGGATAGGGGTAAGCGAGACTTCGGCAACGCCCGCTGCTTGCGGGGTGGAAAAGCTGAGGTTCTTCTTGTTGCCGTCCACATCGGAGGCAACGATGGAATAGGTGTGGTTATAGCCCAAGTCCTCCGCCGTAGACCAGGTCTTAGCATCCTTCGAGAGCTTTTCTTTGACTTCCACGCCCACTTCATTGGTCATGGTGACGCTCTTGAGTTTGCCGTTGGTCTCCACCGTTACCGGCTTCGACGGGTCTACGTTCTGCGCCCCGTCCTTTACGGAAACCTTCAGGCCGCCCTTTTTCTTTTCGGACTCTTTGTCACCATCCTTCGCGCCGCTCGCGCTCGCGGCGGCGGTGGATTCTTGGTCAGCGGTTTGATCCTCGGCAGAGGAATCAGAGGAGCAGGAGGCGGCGGCTAGGGAAATGCACGCAACGCCCGCAGCCGCGATGAGGCGGCGCGCAATAGGGAGGGAATGTTTCACTGAGTTGCCCTTAGACACGTAATTGCTGCTTTCAAAGACCAATTTAGATTAGCGTCTCACTCCAGCAATTACCAGAAGCCACTTCAGGCATTAACCAATTCGTTATAGACCCCTCAAAACACGCCATAACCAGGCGATTTTACACTTTTCAAGAATGGCTGCTAGAGTATCTACTCGTTGCACAGAGAGCCACACGGCAGGAAGTCAACGATGCGCCATTAGCTCAATTGGCAGAGCAACTGACTCTTAATCAGTGGGTTCGGGGTTCGATTCCCTGATGGCGCACCACTGTGAAGTCTCGAGACATCGTTCCTATTTCGATGTTTCGAGACTTTCTTCGTTTTGGGGGTTCGTTTTCTAGATTTCGCCGAGTTGGTTGCGGTGGTATTTTTTGGTTTTGTCTAGGTGGTATCGGCCCCAGATTTCGCCTGTGTGGGGGTTAACGGCGGTGATGTCGTTGTTGATGCAGATGAGCATGATTTCTTTGGTGCGGTGTTTTCTTCCGACGTAGAGTTTGCGCATCATGCCGGCCCAGCGGAGGGTTACTTTTCCGTCGTTGTCGACTTTGTCTCGGCGTAGGCGGTTGTCGGTGCCGATGGGGATATCGAGTGGCTGGGCTTTGGGCAGTCGGTTGTAGGCCTGAACTGGCGTTTGTCTGTTGAGTGCTCGGTGGGGTCGGTGGTTGTTGTAGTAGTCGATGATGTCATCGAGTTGTTGGTTTAGCTCGGCGATGTTGTGGGCAAATGGCCTTGTGTGCAGGGCTTTTTGGAGTGTTTGGTGGAAGCGCTCGACTTTTCCTTGGGTTTGGGGATGGTATGGAGTTCCATTCTTTTGGTGGATGCCCATTTGGAGCAGTAGCTGTTCGAAGCCGTTGCGAGTGTCGGCTTTTCTGTAGAGCTTTGTGGTGAACACGCTGCCGTTGTCGGTGAGGGTGGATTTGGGAAATCCATGTTTGTTTCCTGCGGATATGAAGGTGTCGATGACGTTGGTGCCGGTTTCGTGCTCGACGGCTTTGCAAGCGATGACATAGCGTGAGTGGTCGTCGATGATGGTCAGGATGGCTACGCGTTGGTTGTTGTTGAGGTACCAGTGGCTGTAGTCGAGTTGCCAGGTTTCGTTCGGTTGGTCTGCTTGGAATCGTTTCCAGGAACTGCGTGGCCTTTTGTGAGGTTGTTCGATGACCCAGCCGTGGCGTTTGAGTATGCGGTGGATAGTCGATGCTGCTGGTAGTGGGGTTATTTTTTGTTGTTGAAGGTGCCAGCGGATGGTGTGGGCGCCGTTGTCTTGGCCGGTGTTTTCCAGGTGTTGTCGGATATCGAGGATTGCTTTGACCGTGCTCTCTGGCACTTGTCTGGGGTTGGAGTGTGGGCGCCGGGAGCGTGGTTCGAGTGCTTGGTAGCCGCCTTTGCGATAGCGGTGGATAAGTTCGCGGATCCAGCGGGTGCTGACGCTAAAGAGTGCGGCGGCATCTTTATGGCTCATGCCGGTTGCGAGGATGGTTTCGACGATGACTTTGTTGGAAGTGTGTTTCTTGCCCATGCTCTATTTTGAGCGGAAGTATGTCTCGCTACATCCTGGGTTGGTGCGTGTGGCCTCATTTTCCCTGTTGGGGTGGTTGTGCGGGAACAGTGGAACGATGTTGTGGCACATCAGGGCCTTGTGGGGCGGAATGATGTCGTGAGACAGAGCGGAACGATGTCATGGAACCAGACACCTGATGGCGCACCACTTAAAAATTTAAGTTAAAAAATTAGGCCGGGCAATAGCCCGGCCTTTTTGTTATCTCACCCGCAGCGGGGCAATGAGTGGAGCGCCGCCATGCTGGACGACGTCCGCCTCTACCCCATACACACCTTCCACGAGCTCCCCCGTGAGAACGTCCGAAGGTTTGCCCTGGGCGCGAATATGGCCCTTTTTGAGCACTACCAGCTGGTCGCACATGCGCGCAGCCAGGTTAATATCGTGGATGGCCACCAAGCCCAGGCTGCCGTCGCGCTTCGCCTTGGCACGCACCTCGTCCAGCACGAAGATCTGGTGGTGCAGATCGAGGGCGGAGGTAGGTTCGTCGAGAAGCATCAGGCCTGGGTTGCCCACCAACATCTGCGCCACCGCCACCAGCTGGCGCTGGCCGCCGGAAAGCTCGTTGAGGTAGCGCGAGGCAATCGCATCCAGCCCCAGCGAGTGCAGCACCTCACCGGTGCGCGTAATCGGGTCCTCGCAGGCTTCACGGCGCGCAGAGATCAGCACGGCCTCAAACGCCCGCAGCGCGGCCGTGCTCGTGAGATCCTGCGGCACGTAGCCGATGAGCTGCCGGCGGCGCTTGCCGCGCGGGGCCGTGCCATCGACGCGGAAATCCACCTCGCCATCGCAGCCGCGGTGCACGCCGGCCAGGGACTTGATAAGCGTGGTCTTGCCGGAAGCATTCGGCCCCAACAGGCCCACCAACTGCCCGCCGTGGAGTTTTTCCACATCCACGGACTCCAGTACGCGGTGCTTGCCATAGGCTGCACTCAGCCCGGAAATAGTCAGTTCTACGTCCACAGGGCCCTCCTTCGGGTCATGACGATGGCAATGAAGAATGGCACGCCCAAAAGCGAGGTAACAATGCCAATGGGAATAGCCAGGCCCGGCTTAATCATCAGGCTGACCGCATGCGCGGCACACATCACGGCCGCGCCCGCCGCCATTGAGGCCGGCAAGAAGTAGCGCTGGTCCTCGCCCACCAGCATGCGGGCAATATGCGGGCCGACCAGACCAATGAAACCGATGATGCCGGCAAAGGCCACGGTCGTCGCCGCGACGAGCGACACGACGATGAGCACCACGATGCGCAGGCGGGAGGTATTAACGCCCATGGCGGTGGCGCGGGCATCGCCAAGCCGCAAGGCAGTAAGGCGCCAGCCCAGCGCCCACAGAATGGGCAGGGCGATAATCAGCACGGCCGCCAGCACGCCGTTGGCCGCCCAATTGGCGCGGGTAAGAGAGCCCATGGACCAAAAGACGATCTGTTGCAGCGCCTCGGCCGAGGACTGGTACTGGATAAGCGCCAGCATGGCCTGGAAGAAGAACACCAAGCCGATGCCCAGCAGCACCATGGTTTCTGCCTTCGCGCCACGGATGACGGCCGCGATAACAATAATGGCCGTAGCCACCGCGGCAGCAAGCCACGCCATCAGCGCCAGGTTGAACTGCGGCTGCGCAATCAGCTGCCACTTGAGCACGATGGAGGTGGCGCCGCCAAACGCGGCGGCCGCAGAAATGCCGAGGGTAAACGGCTCGGCTAGCGGGTTATTGAGGATGGTCTGCATCTCCGCGCCGGCCAAGGACAAGGCCATACCGATAAGCACGGCCATCACGGCCATAGGCAGGCGCAGTTGCCACAGCACCGTGCGCGTCTGGTCCTCCAGACCCGCGGGATTCACAATGCCCTTTATTACCTCGGCCGGGCTGATATCAATCGCACCGACGAAGTTGCTAATGACAAATGCGGCGGCCGCAATCAGGGTCAGGCCCGCAACGATGCCTATGCGTTGCCAGGTTAACTTCTTATGTTGCCGCGCTAGAGCGGCTACCTCTGCACCCTCCATTAGTTGGTGCTAAAGAAGGTTCCCTCACCAGAGACCGGCGAGTACTTTTCTTGCGCATCCATCCACTGCTTGGCGACGTCCATATCGGCATACGCCTCCGGGTCGATCCACTCCGCTACCTGCAGCAGTGCCAGGTAGTTAAACGGCGAATTATAGAACTGGTGCCACATGCTGTGCAGGTGATGCTCCTTAACCGCCCGCAGCTTATCGAAGCCGGCTTGCTTCTCCGGAAGCTTCGCAATGCTGCCCTTGGCTTCCTTTTCATCAATGCCGTAACCCACTGCAGCGTATCCGACAGGGTGGCCTTCATCGTCCTTCATCTCGGACCAATCGCCACCGGTGGCGATGATCATATCCGGGTCAGATTCCAGGACCTTTTCCGGGGTGATTGTGCCAGACTCGCCCGGAATGGCTTTATCGCCGATATTCTCGCCACCGGCCGCGTTGACCAGCTGGGAAATATTGGAATCGTTCCAGGAACCGCAGCAATCGGACACACCTGCTGCTCTCCAAACGAAAGTCTTTGGTTTATCTTTTACCTTCTCTGCGCGGTCCTCGACCAAATCCACGGTCTTTTGCCAATCCGAGTTAAATTCCTCAGCGCGATCCTCTTGGCCAAAGATCTCGCCGAAGATGTCCATAGTCTTGGGCGTATTCTCCAGCGGGTCGCGGCGGAAATCGGTGACCGCATACTTCAAGCCAGCTTGGTCCATCTTGTCGGTCAGACCAGCTTCGCGAGAGGCATCATATTGATCCAGCGAGAGGACAATGAGGTCCGGGTCTAGGCTCACGAGTTTTTCCACGGTGACATCACCCTTGGTAAAGCCGCCGATCTCTGGAACCTCGTTTACGGACGGCAGTTCCTTTTCCAGCGCCTTGTAGTAATCCGGCACGTTCTGCTTGAGATCCGTTCCGATGCCAACGACCTTGTCCAGTGGATTATCGGGGTCGAGTACACCGGTAGCAAAAATCGATCGGCCCTCCCCCAAAATCACACGATCGGGAGCCTTATCCAGTTCCACGTCACGGCCGGTGATATCGGTGAAGGAGAACTCAGCATCGCCGCTGGAGCCGCCAGTTACTTCCTCAGCTGCGCCGCAGCCGACGAGTGCGGTTGCCGACGCCGCCACAACCGCCATCACCTTGAAGGGGGTATGAGCCATTTTTAGTCCTTGGTCGTTGGATGCCCTCGCGGCAGCCGCGATGAGCCTTACATAGGACATCCTAACCTGATTAACTAAGGCAACCCAAATCTAAACAGGTTCGCCGTTGATGGTGTAGTCCTCCGGCTCGCCTTTCGGCACCTCCGTGCCGTCCGACATGGTGCGATCTTCCAGCTCCCCATCCGGATCCACGATGGCGATATCAAAGCCAGACTCGCGAATTCGGCGCAGCCCCTCCTTCAGCATGCGTCGACCCATGCGGTTCGTGCCCGTAATATGTGATAGCTCGAGCACCACCGTGCCCTCGCCAAAATCTGACTCCATCAGCTCGTACAAGATAGTCTCGGCCGCGTTGAAGTTAATCAAGCCCTGCAGATAGATCACGGTCAGCTCCGCATCCTGCTCCACCTTGCGCACCGGGTTCACGCCATAGCGCTCGTCTGTAGACATCAAGTGCAGGCCCATGTCCTTCGACAACAGCTTGAACGCATCCACACCGCGTACCGAATTACCTTCTTTATTAAGCCGCGGCGAGAATGTCGCCACGCCCAACTGGCCCGGCAGCGTGCCCAGCAGGCCACCCGAAACACCCGACTTCGCCGGGATACCCACCTCGGCCATCCACCGGCCGGCGCCGTCGTACATGCCGGCCGAGCTCATCACCGATAGCGTCAACCGGCACACGTCCGCGTCCAAAATTTTGTCGCCCGTCACCGGCTGCACGCCGCCATTGGCCAGCGTTGCCGACATCACGGCCAGGTCCCGTACCGTCACCACAATCGAGCACTGCTCAATATATGTTGACACCGCATCGTGTGCCTCGTCCTGGATGATGTCGTAATTGCGCAACATGTGCGCCAGCGAGAGGTTACGTTCGCTGACTTCCAGCTCGGAGGAACGCATGGCGTCGTCGATAAGCAAATCGCGTCCCGCCAGGCGCGAAAAATAGGTGCGTAGGCGCTCCACGCGTGCGGCAGGCTCCGAATCCACGCCATTAATCAGCTGCGTGACCGCAATCGCGCCCGCATTAATCATCGGGTTGACCGGCCGGTGGTCATCTCGGTTGAGCGAAAGCTCGTTGAAGGCCTCGCCCGAAGGCTCCATACCCACAATCTCGCGCACCGCAGATAGTCCCAGCTCCTGTAGCGCTAGTGCGTAGACAAAAGGCTTGGACAGGGACTGAAGGGTAAATTCCACCTCATCATCGCCCGCGGAATAGACGTGGCCGGTGGTGGTGCACATCGCGGCGCCAAGGTATTCGGGCTCCGCCTTGGCCAGTTCCGGAATATAATCCGCCACGGCGCCGTCGCGATTATCGCGCACCTTAGTGAGGATTTCCTGCAAATAAAAAGGGATTGGTGTCTTCATCCCAACCCAGCCTACGAAAAAAGTCCCCGCGGTGTGCGGGGACTTCCATAATTAGTGGCGCTCGGACAGCAGGCGCTGCAGCTCCTTCAAATCGCTCTTGCGGCGGCGAGAGCGGAAGACCGAAAAAGCAATGAGGCCAACCACAGCAGCGCCGACACCGCCCAAGGCCATCTGCACGTTGCGGTCCTGCAGCTTATCGGTGGCCGCGGTCTTAGCCTCGTTGACAAAGTTCTGCGGCTTGCTGCGCTGTGCCAGCTCGTCCAGGGTGCCGGCCAGCTGGCGGCGGGTGCGCTCGATATCGCGCTGAATGTCTTCAATATTGCGTGCCACGAAGTTCTCCTCTTAACTTAGGTTCGCTCTTAACGGGGTCATTCTACCCCGCCGGCCCAAAAGCGTGCAGCCCGGGCGGTAAGTAAGGTGGGAACCATGACTGAAAACCGTTTGAACGTTGGAGATACTGCCCCTGCTTTTGCGCTTGCCGACGATGCTGGAAACACCGTTTCCCTCGCCGATTACGCAGGCCAGCGCGTACTGGTCTACTTCTACCCCCGCGCCAATACCCCAGGCTGCACCAAGGAAGCCTGCGATTTCCGCGATTCCCTGGAACAGCTCAATGATCTCAATATTGCCGTCGTAGGCATTTCGCCAGATAAGCCGGAGGCGCTGGCGAAGTTCCGCGCGGACCACGAGCTGAACTTCCCGCTGCTTTCGGATCCGGATAAGTCTGTCATGACCGCCTACGGCGCGTTTGGCGAGAAGAAGAACTACGGCAAGGTGGTCCAGGGCGTAATCCGCTCCACCTTCTTGGTCGAGCCGGATGGCACCATCGGCCAAACGCACTACAACGTCAAGGCCACCGGCCACGTCGCCCGCGTGATGAAGGGGCTAAGCTAGCACGTGGGAGAGATTCTGCTACCGCGGCGTCGGCCAGCGCAGGCGCGCAGTCGCGAGCGCTTCGAGCGCATTCTGCAGGCCGCACGCGCCGTGCTTGTCGACGTCGGCTTTGAATCCTTCACCGTCGACGAGGTCGCCCACCGCGCCGGGGTGCCCATCGGCACGCTGTATCAGTACTTTGCCAATAAATACGTGCTCGTCTGCGAGCTCGACCGCCAAGACACGGCCGCCAGCCGGGCCGAAATCGAGCGCTTCTCCCGCCGCGCCCCGGACGTGCAATGGCCCGATGTGTTGGATGAAACCATCGATCACCTGGCGCGTATGTGGCGCGACGATCCCTCCCGGCGCGCCGTGTGGCATGCCGTGCAATCCACCCCCGCCACCCGCGCGACGGCCGCAGATACCGAGCGGCAGCTGCTTTTCCCCTTGTCAGAAATCCTCTCCCCACTCGCGCCGTCCATGAGCGATGACGAACGCATTGACCTGGCCGGCTTCCTTATCCACAGCGTGGTCTCGCAACTCAATTACGCAACTGCGGGCGACCCAGGCGACTTTGACGCCGTGGTCGTAGAGATTAAGCGCATGCTCGTTTCGTATCTCTTTGCCATTGCGGCCCACTGGGGCGGTTGACGCTTAAACAAGTTATCCACAGGCTGCGGACGTCTTCGCCTCGGCTCGCCCACCGGCTCTGCTTAAATTTGCAACCATGAACGCACTGCAGGCCTATGCCACCCATATTGCCTCGGCGATGGACATCCTCGCCGAGGCCCACGGCATGTCTGAACGCGCCCTTCTCGAGCTGGGCTTGCCGGATGTCGAGGCCCGCGACCTCCGCGCGCTGGCCGCAGTCTACTTCGGCCCGACCGGCTTCAGCCGCAAGCAACGCCACGCAGCCGCGGCTGCCCGACACCACGACCTCGTAACGCTCAAGCTGATTGAAAAGTACGTCTCCCGGGTGCGCACTAAGCGTGAGGCGTGGAACCTACGCGTGGAGCTGTGCCGCCTGCGTGGTCCCGCTTCTGACATCGCCCGCCGCGCCAAGCAGCGCCTGCGCGAACTTCGCCCGCGCCGCATGCCACCCCGCGAAGGCGTCCAGCTCCTTCGCCGGCCGAACGGCCCGTGGACTATGCGGATTACCGCGCCCTCGGCCTTCCTTGCTGAATTCGACGCCGCGCTCGACCCCGACCGCCCACTCGATTCCCTCCGCGACCTCCTTCGCGGCACCGGCGCACCTTCCGCGCGCACCACCACTAACGTCATCATCCCGCTCAACGCCCTAGACCAAATCCTGGAGGGCGACGGCGACGAAGTCACGCTACGCCTTAGCAATGGCGCCACCATTACCGGCGCCGAGCTCGTCGAGCGCACCTTCACCGAGCACGGCCTAGCCACCCTTATCCACCCCGTCAAGGGCCCAGTCAACCTATATCGCACATCGCGCTACGCCACCGAGAAACAGCGACAGATGGCCGCCGCCGAAAATCCCACCTGCCCGTGGCCACCGTGCAACCATCCGGCAGACAAGGCCCAGATCCATCACCTCAAGGCGTGGAAACACGGTGGGTTGACCAACATGGAAAACCTGACCGTGTGCTGCCCTTACCACAACGGGGTCAACCAAGATGATCCAAATGCCCCACCGCTGCGCGGGCGCCTTGCCCGAGTCAATGGCAAGGTCCGCTGGGTTCGTTAGCGCTGCCTCTGCGAGGTAGCGCTACTAGGCGTGCTCTAAAAAGTCCGCGTAGACTTCGGCGGCTACCCGCGCGAATTCGGCGGGCGTCATGCGGGCCATGCCTTCCGGCAGGCTGCCCCACAGCGGACAGCCGGTCACCTGCGGCATCTCCTCGAGGTTCAGTCGGGTAGCTAAATCCGGATCGGCCGGCAGCGAGCCACCAATCAGCCCGAGCACCTCGATTCCGTGGCGTTGCGCCTCGCGCACAGTCAGCTCGGCCGCGTTGAGGCTTCCTAGGCTGAGGGAGGTGACGATGAGGAGCCTATCGGCGACGTCGGCAAGCGTATAGGCGTCCGTCAGACGCACGAGCAGCCCGCCGGCGCCTTCAACAAGCACCACGCGGCCGGGCGCGTCAAGGGCGGCAATCCACTCCTTGAGTTCCTGCAGGCCGGGTTGGTCCATGCCGGCCCGGCGCGCAGAAAGGTTTGGCGCCAGCGGCTCCGGGAAGCGCACCATCTCGGTGACCTCCACGCCTGCCAGCTTGCCGACGGTCACCGCATCCCCCTTCCCCTCCGGCTCCCCCGTCTGCAGTGGCTTAGCGTAGACAACCTCACGGCCGCGCTGCTTGAAGGCACTGGCGAGCGCGGCCGTGGCCACCGTCTTGCCGACGTCCGTGTTCGTCCCCGTCACGTAAATAATCACTACCGTCCTCCTGCTACCGCGGCGCGCACGCCGCGGCACATCTGGGTTACTTCGTCGGCGGTGCTGATAAACGGCGGCATGATATAAATCAGTCGGCCGAACGGGCGCAACCACACGCCCTGTCCCACGGCCGCGGCCGTCGCAGCGGCCATATTTACTTCGCGTTCCATTTCCACCACGCCGATGGCACCAAGCACGCGCACATCCGCTACCCCCGGCTCCTCGGCTAGGTCTGCAAGCCCGCGCTGCAGCTGCTTTTCGATGCCCGCTACCTGCTCGCGCCAGTGCCCTTCCACAATGAGCGCAGTCGCCTCGGCCGACACGGCGCAAGCGAGCGGATTAGCCATAAACGTCGGCCCATGCATCAACGCGCGCGGGCGCATTCTCTCGGACACCTTCGCGGTAGCGAGCGTGGCGGCCATGGTCATAAACCCACCGGTCATCGCCTTGCCAACGCACATAATATCCGGCACGACGCCGGCTGCTTGGGTAACAAAAAGGTCGCCAGTTCGGCCGAATCCGGTGGCGATTTCGTCGGCGATGAGCACGATACCGTGGCGGTCACAGATATCCCGGGCCCCGCGCACCAGCTCGTGGTCATGAAAGCGCATGCCTCCCGCACCTTGGACTACAGGTTCAATGACTAGGGCCGCGACCTCCTCAGTGATGCACGCTTCCAGCTCGTGCAGATAGGTTGCGCGCTCGGCCGGGCTAGCTCCGCGGGTAGGCGGCGCTGGGGCGAAAATCTGGCGCGCTAAGGTGCCAGTCCACATCGAGTGCATGCCGCCTTCAGGATCGCACACGCTCATCGCCGCGAAGGTATCGCCGTGATACCCCGATCGCCACGTCAGCATCTTGGTGCGCTCGGGGTGCCCTAGGCCACGGGCGTACTGTAGCGCCATTTTGATGGCTACTTCTACCGATACAGATCCGGAGTCCGAATAAAAGACCTGTTCGAAATCACCCCGGGTCAGTTCCATGAGGTTGCGGGTAAGCCGCGCGGCAGGTTCGTGGGTGAGCCCGCCGAACATGACGTGGCTCATTCGCTCGATTTGTGCGGCCGCTGCTGCCTTGAGTCGCGGGTGTCCGTGGCCATGGGCG
Organism: Corynebacterium sp. ACRPO; assembly: GCF_022347205.1. GTDB lineage: Bacteria > Actinomycetota > Actinomycetes > Mycobacteriales > Mycobacteriaceae > Corynebacterium. The sequence goes on from NZ_JAKRNE010000005.1 coordinate 94,237, forward strand.
GCGGCCCACCAGGAAGACATGGCGTCGATAAGCGTGGTGCCATCCGCAAGCGTTAGATGGACGCCGGCGGCCGAGTCCACCACAAGCGTTGGCTCGCCTGGCTCGGCGTAGGGGTGCCAAATGTGTCGCGCATCGAGACCGGCAATATCCTCCGCTGAAATATCCATGATTTTAGGTCTATCACAGACTTTCGGCCGTTATAGTGCTTTTATGACAATTATTAAACAGCGTTCAATCCGGCGTCTACCGGCGGCTTTACCAGCAGTCGCCGGAATTGAAATGTGGGAACGCTTTAGCTTCTACGGCATGCAAGCCATCCTCGCCTACTACCTCTATTCCACCTCCGGCGGGCTCGGCATGGACCAAGCACAGGCCACCGCGCTTGTCGGCGCATACGGTAGCCTGCTCTATCTGTGCACGTTCGTAGGCGGGTGGGTCAGCGACCGGCTCTTGGGCGCCGAACGCACGCTCCTTGCCGGCGCGGTTCTGCTCATTTGCGGGCACTTTTCGTTGTCCTTGGTGCCTGGCGCGGCAGGTCTCGTAGCCGGGCTTTTGCCGCTTGCACTGGGCTCTGGCCTGCTCAAGACAGCAGCAATCACCATTCTGGGTGCGGCTTTTCCTCCCGCGGCCGGCGCACGAGATGGCGCCTTCCAGATCTTTTATCTAGGGATTAATATCGGCGCCCTACTCGGGCCGATGCTTACTGGCTGGCTAGCACAAGAATACGGTTACCACGCTGGCTTCCTCACAGCCGCGATCCTCATGTGTTGCGGGTGCGCCCTCTACGGCACGCTGCGCCGGCGGCTAGTTGCGGAATTCGATTCGCGGCCGCCCAACCCCACCACCACACCGGGCAGGGCCGCGGCGATAGCGTTGGCGGCCGTCGTGGGCGGCGTCGTCGTTGCGGTGACTGTCTCGCCAGATAAGCTGGCCGTGCTTTTGCTCCTTACCACGATCACCGCCGCCCTCGCCCTCTTCGCCAGCATGCTGCGGTCGCCGCGGGTCAGCGCGCCGGAGCGGCGGAAGGTCGTGGCATATGTTCCGCTGTTTTTCTGCTCTACGGCCTATTGGACCCTCCAACCGCAGATTTACGGCGTGCTAGCCGTGTACTCGGATCAGCGTGTAAACCGCATGGTAGGCGGATTTGAGATTCCAGCGGCGTGGACGCAATCGCTCAACCCCCTGTTCATCTTGGTGTTGTCCCTTCCATTGGCTGCTGGCATGGCCCGATGGGCTCGCTCGCGACGTCTATTAATGGCCGTAGGCATCATGGTGGCTGGTTCCGGAATGTTTGTGCTGTTGCCGTTCGTCGGGGGCGGAGAAAACTCAACGCCGTTCGCGGTTTTGGCCTTGACCATCTTCTTGATGTCGCTCGGCGAGCTATTCATCGGACCAGTGGGCATGGCGGCATCGGCCGCGCACGCACCACGGGCCTACGCGACGCGCTTTTCAGCACTGTACTTTCTCACCATGGCCATCGGCACCTCGCTGGCGGGAACACTATCGACGCTCTATGACCCTTCCTCGGCAGATGCGGAGCGGAACTACCTACTTATTGTCGGAATCGTCCCCGTCGCACTGGGACTCATGCTCTTGGTCGGCCGAAAGGACGTCGTGGACGAGGTTTCGGGCGGCGTCTAAGGTATCGGCTCCTGAGGTAGCTTGGGTGTCAGTGGAGAAAATCTGGCACTCGTGATCAGGTATCACCTCCGCGCGGCGGGTTATGCCACGCTGCGCGGTATAGGCATCAAAGAGGTTATCGATGCTCAGGACTAGTCCTCGTTTTTCAGTTGCTCGCGCAGCTGCTGGAAGTACTCGCGTGCAGCCTGGGGCTGCGCGGTGGAGTGCTGGCCCTGCTGCGGGTGCGGCTCTGCCTGCTGGTTCTCGGAGCGTTGCTGCTCAGCGCGCTGGGAGGCAGCGATGGCTTCGCGCTTAGCGCGTTCGGCCTGACGCTTAGATTCGCGCTCGATTTCCTCGGCACGGGAAGGCTTCTTAGGCTGCGGGCGACGGCGTTGCGACGGCTCCTCGGCGGAGTCGAGGGCACGGTTGGCCATGAGCACATCGCGCATGCCGCTGAAAAGATCGCCCATCCCCTGCGGGTTAGAGGGCATATAAAGAACGGACGCCTGGCCATTGTGGGAAACGTCGACCATAGCGTCGAGGTACTGGGAGACCAGCATGAGGGCTTCGGGGGATTCTTCCACGCCGGCGTCGCGAAGCATCTCGTACTGCTGGGCAATGCCCTCGACGATTTCCTTACGCTGGTCGGCAACGCCGCGACCCTGCAGCTTCTTCGCCTCGGCTGCGCCTTCGGCCTCCTTCACCACGCGGATCTTCTCAGCCTCCGCCTGGGCGACGGCCGCCTCGCGCTCGCGCTGCGCTGCGTTAATGGAGTTCATGGACTCGCGCACGCGGGAGTCAGGGCGGATATCGGTGACCAAGGTATTGACAAAGTTCCAGCCATACTCGGCCATATTGTCGCGCAGGGAGGCCGCAACATTGCGGGCGATGGTGTCCTTGGAGGAGAAGGAATCATCTAGGTTCATATTCGCTACGGAGGAACGAACATTGTCCTGGACGTAGGCCACAATCTGCTGCTCGTGATTGGAGAGCATGTAGTACGCTTCGCGCTCGCGGCCCTGGACTACCTCGTACTGCACGGCAACAGGGATTTGCACGAAGACATTATCCTTCGTCTTGGTCTCCACCATCACGTCCAGCTGGCGCACCTGCAGCGAAATCTTATCGCGTACACGGTCTATCCACGGCATCTTAAAGTGCAGGCCAGCATGCGCCACCTTTTGGAATTTGCCCAAGCGCTCCAGAATGGCAGCTTCGCGAGTACGAACGATGAAATAACCATCGAAGAGCGTTCCCAAGATAATCAGCAGGATAAGGACTATTACTATGGTGGCAATCATTGAGTCTCCCTAAAAGTCGTGATGATCACTAATATTTTCGCATAGGAAATAGCGAAATGCTAGTGATCGTCGATAAGCGAAAAGAGCTTCCCCAAGATGGTCGCACCATCCTCGCGGATGCCGTTGTGCTGGAATTCATTGTTAATCCACGGCCGCAGATCTCCCAGGTGCGCGGCCGTAGCCAAGGACTCCTCGAGCGGGACGAAAATATCATCGACGTAGATGGCCGCGGCCGTAGACGGCACCTCGCCCAACGCGTAGGGCGGGGAGAATTCGTGGCGGGCGAGGTCATGGGCGGCGTCGGCAAACGCGTGCAAGGCCGGGTCCTCGTTGAACTGCCAGGGGAAAATGTGCTCGCCGGTCAGCCAGGTACCCGCCTCTGCAAACTCCGGAAATTCCTCGCGCACGCGGTGCGCCGCCCAGTTCGTAGCGGCCTGGCCACCGGCGCCGCCATAAATCGACTCATGTATTGCGGCGTACAACGGAGCGTCCGCAAAGCTCACGCGCTGGCCGACGTCCGCCAGGAAATCACCCCGCAACCGCTTCTCCCCCGCCACGGTGCGGAAAGGCTCTTCCAGCAGATAGGCCAGCGAATCAAAGCCGGTGCCGCGGCCGAGCTCGATGCCGATGGTACGAAAGCGCAGCGCGGACAGGCGCTCGCCAGTTGGAAGCCTCTCATCTGAATTGTCCAGGTGGGAAATGATCTCCTCGATACGGCCCTGTGCCCACGGGAATTCGCGGTAGAAACGCTGCTGGCGGGCCTTAAGCTTGCTAAAGGTAGCGCGATAGAGCTCGTCCGCCCCCTTCAACGTGGGGATGCCGCCGGTGAAGAAAGCATGCTCGACGCGCTCGGGCGCCTGGGATAGGTAGGCGGTGATGCAAAAGCCGCCGAAGGATTGGCCAAACAGCGACCACTTCTCGAGTCCGAGGTGCTCGCGCAGGCGCTCGGCATCGCGGACGATATTGTCCTGGCGCAGCAACGCCAGGTGCTTGGCTGTGCGCTCAGCCGCCGGGCTAAGCGCATCAATGCGGTGCGAGCGGCCGGTGCCGCGCTGATCCATGAGGATCACCCGGTAGCGCTCTAGCGCCTTGCCAATCAGCCCCGTAGGCGCCAATGGCCGAGGCGCCGGGAAACCGGGACCGCCCTGCAGGTAGAGCAATGCGGGCAGGTCCTCTCCGCCGGGCGGGATTATTTCGCGGGCGTAGAGCCCAAAAGTCCCGTGGGGATTGGAATAATCCCACGGGACTTCTAGGTGGTGCTCTTTAATTGTGTGGCCGAAGCGGCGATAGGAGGTCATGTCCTCCCAGGCTAGTAGACTTCCAAGCCCTTCGAGCGGAAGACGTCGCGGATTCTCTCCACATCCTCCGGCTTTGGTGGCTTCGTGTCAGCTAGCTGGTAGTTCATGCCCAAGCTATCCCACTTGTCCTTGCCCATATTGTGGAAAGGCAGGACCTCAACGCGCTCAACGATGGATTTCCAACGCGCCACGATATTGGCCACATTTTCCACGTTCTCTGGCGAGTCCGTGAGGTCTGGCACCACCACGAAGCGGATCCACACCGGTTTGCCTATCTTGTTCAGCCTGTCGCCGAAGTCCAGCGTGGGCTGGAGTTCGCGCTGAGTGACCTTCCGATAGGTTTCCTCGTCGCCCGACTTGACGTCGAGAAGCACGAGGTCGATATTATCCAGGTCCTCGTCACGCAAACGCGCACCGAGATAACCGGCAGTATCGATGGTGGTGTGGATGCCCGCATCGTGAACTTCCTTGAGCACGCGGCGCGTGAAAGAAAGTTGGAAGAGGGGTTCACCACCGGAGATGGTGAGACCGCCACCGGAAGCGTTGAAGATTGGCTTATAACGCTTAATGCGCTTGACCACATCCTCGACCCGCTCTAGCGTGCCGGTCTTCATCTCCCAGGTGTCTGGGTTATGGCAATACTGGCAGCGCAGTGGGCAGCCGGACATGAACATCGTCATGCGGGTACCCGGGCCATCGACGGCGGTCACGAGCTCCCAAGAGTGCACGAGGGCAATATCGCCGGTACGGCGCGCCTCCATGAGTTCGGGGCGGGTAATGTCATCGAATTGAACGTCGTTTCCCAGGCCCGCGGCCGCGCCGCGGACTCGCTCTCCCTCTTCAGGAGAGAGGGTAACGACACCAGTAACGCCATCAGCCATGATTAGGAACCCTGGTGGAAGGTGCGGGAGATAACGTCGAGCTGCTGCTCCTTGGTCAGCTTAACGAAGTTGACTGCGTAGCCAGAGACGCGAACGGTCAGGTTCGGGTACTTCTCTGGGTGCTCAACGGCATCTTCCAGGGTGGACTTGTCCAGCACGTTGATGTTTGCGTGGTACAGACCAGAGTTCATCTGGTGTGCATCGCGGTTTGCCTTCATTGCTGACATGCGGTCTTCGAAAGTTGGGGTTGCCATGATTTTCTCCTTTTCGGGATGGTTGAGGGTTGGTGGTTTTTACTTCTCCATGATGAAGCCGGCATCCAGAACGCCCACCAAGTTATTGATGCGCTCTTCTGGGGTGCGGCCCAATCCGGAAGGAGTAATGGTGTTGGTCAGCGAGATGCCGTCCAAGGCGTCCTTGTAATCCAGCTTGCCGACGGACAGCATGGAAGCAACCATGCCGTGGCTGTCAGCACCGTTTTCAGGGTTAGCGCCTGGGGAGAACGGCGTGCCGGCCTTGTGGCCCGACGGGAAGGCGCCTGTTGCCTTGCCGTAGACCACGTTCGAGGTAATGGTCAGCACGGACTGGGTTGGGATGGCGTTGCGGTACATCGGGATGGCCTTAATCTTTTCCATCACGGTGTGGACAATGGTAGCGGCGATATCATCGGCGCGGTCATCATCGTTGCCGTAGAACGGGAACTCACCTTCGGTAATGTAGTCCGTAATCAGACCGGTCTCGTCGCGTACCGGGGTGACCTTGGCGTACTTGATAGCAGCCAGGGAGTCGGCAACGATGGACAGGCCGGCGATGCCGCAGCCCATGGAGCGGACGATATTGGAATCGTGCAGCGCCATCTCGACTGCCTCATAGGCGTACTTGTCGTGGGAGTAGTGGATGATGTTGAGGGCCTCAACGTAGGTGCCAACAACCCAGTCCAGCATCTCCTCGTACTTCTGCCAGACCTCATCGAAGTCCAGCGGGCCGTCGCCCTTGATGGGCTCGTAGCCTTCGACAACCTGCTTGCCGGATACCTCATCGCGGCCACCGTTAATGGCGTAGAGCAGTGCCTTTGCGGCGTTCACACGAGCGCCGAAGAACTGCATCTGCTTGCCAACTTCCATCGGGGAAACGCAGCAAGCAATTGCGGCGTCGTCGCCCCACTGCTCACGAATCTGGCGGTCAGACTCGTACTGGATGGAGGAGGTCTCAATGGAGATGTGGGCGCAGAATTCCTTGTAGCCCTCTGGCAGCTTCGGATCCCAGAAAATGGTGATGTTTGGCTCAGGTGATGGACCAAGGTTCACCAGGGTCTGCAGCAGACGGAAGGAGGTCTTGGTGACCATGTGGCGGCCGTCATTGCCAAAGCCAGCGTCGGACCAGGTTGCCCAGTACGGGTCGCCGGAGAAAATCTGATCGTAGTCGATGGTGCGCAGGAAGCGAACGATACGCAGCTTGAGAACCAGGGAGTCGATGATTTCCTGGGCGTCTTCCTCAGTGATGATGCCTGCGGCAAGGTCGCGCTCGAAGTAGCAATCGAAGAAGGCGGACAGGCGGCCGATGGACATTGCGGCGCCATCCTGGGACTTAATGGAAGCCAGGTAGCCGAAGTAGGTCCACTGCACTGCCTCGTGAGCGGTCTTAGCCGGCTGGGAGATGTCGAATCCGTAGGACTCGGCCATCTTCTTGAGCTTCTTCAGGGCCTTGATCTGCTCGGAGTGCTCCTCGCGGTAGCGTGCCCAGTGCTCAGAGAAGCCAGCATCTGCGACAGAATCGCGGGAAGCCTGCTTTTCCTCGATCAGGTAATCCACACCGTAAAGTGCAACACGACGGTAGTCGCCGATGATGCGGCCACGGCCGTAAGCATCCGGCAGGCCGGTGATGATGTGTGATGAACGAGCAGCGCGGATGCGCGGGGTGTAGATATCGAAGACCGCATCGTTGTGGGTCTTGCGGTAACGGGTGAAGATCTTCTCCACCTCAGGATCTACTTCCTTGCCCGCTTCGCCGATAGCCTGCTTGACCATGCGCCAGCCACCGAATGGCATCATGGCGCGCTTCAGCGGGGTATCAGTCTGCAGGCCGACGATGACGTCGTCGTCCTCTGAGATGTAGCCGGCCGGGAAAGCGTCAATGTCTGACGGAGTGTGGGTGTCGACGTCGTAAACGCGCTTTTCGCGCTCGACGGACAGGTAGTTCTTTTCCAGGGTCTCCCAGACCCGCTTGGTCTTTTCGGTCGGGCCCGCCAGGAAGCTGGAGTCGCCGTCATACGGCGTGTAGTTGCGCTGGATGAAGTCGCGGACGTTGATGCCCTCGGTCCACGGACCGGACTCAAATCCCTTCCAAGCTTCAAACTGTTGAGGCTGCGTTGCGGTAGTCATAATTCCCTTCTTTCGGGCGAATTTCTAGCAGGGGATAAATGCCGCTTTCTTCGAGCCACAGCACCAAGCCCCTCTGGCCTCAATTGTTGACCAATTCCCTGGTAATAACAAGTCTCGCAAACGTTTGAAAGCCAAGTAATAAACCGGTCGTGTTGTTTAGCTGGTTAGTGATTTCATGCAGTACGCACGTACGTCTTTTATCGGGGGTGAACTAGCCCCGAACGTGTCCCTCATCACCCTAAGATTTTGGCCCCTACCTGCACGAACCTCTACTGTTAATCCCGTTCAGCTTCGCTTCCGCACAAAGGAGGACTTCGTGGCTTCGCAGCCCAAGCATCCAGTAGATATCGTCCCACCCGCCCCCAAACTAGCTGCCTTGGGTTTACAGCATGTGCTGGCGTTTTATGCCGGCGCAGTCATCGTCCCGCTGCTTATTGCCGGCTCGCTCAATCTGGATGCGGAAACCACCATCCACCTCATTAATGCGGATCTGTTGACCTGTGGCATAGCGACGATCATTCAATCCCTGGGCGTCGGCAAGCGCATTGGCGTGCGCCTGCCCATTGTGCAGGGCGTGACTACAACGGCCGTCTCCCCGATTATTGCCATTGGCTTGGGCGCGACCGACGGCGCGGGCGGGGTGGCCTCGCTGCCAACCATTTATGGCGCTATTATTGTCGCCGGCCTTTTTACCTTCTTTGCGGCGCCGGTCTTTGGCAAGGTGCTGCGCTTCTTCCCACCGGTGGTCACCGGTTCGGTCCTACTGGTCATGGGTACGTCGCTACTTGGGGTGTCGGCCAATGACTTTGTCAATTACGCCGAGGGCGTGCCGGCCACCCGCGACTTACTCTATGGCTTTGGCACGCTCGCAGTCATCATTTTGGTGCAGCGTTTTTCCTCCGGCTTCCTGGGTACCCTGGCCGTGCTCATCGGCCTAGTCTTAGGCACTGGCGTGGCGCTCGTGCTTGGCGACGCCTCCTTTGACGAGGTCTCCTCCGCCCCCGCCCTCGGCATTACTACCCCGTTCTACTTCGGTATGCCGAAGTTTGACCTGGTAGCGATTTTCTCGCTCATCATCGTCATGATCATCACCATGGTGGAGACCACCGGTGACGTCTTTGCCACCGGTGAGATTGTAAAAAAGCGCATCCGCCGCGATGATGTCGTGCGTGCCATTCGCGCCGATGGTCTGTCCACCCTGGTGGGCGGCGTGATGAACTCCTTCCCCTATACCTGCTTTGCCCAAAACGTTGGCCTGGTGCGCCTGACCAGCGTGAAGTCGCGCTGGGTGGCCGTTGCCGCCGCCGGGTTCATGATGGTGCTGGGCATTTTGCCTAAGGCCGGCGCGGTCGTGGCCTCCATCCCCTCCCCCGTTCTCGGCGGCGCCTCCCTGGCACTTTTTGCCAACGTGGCGTGGGTGGGCCTGCAGACCATCGCCAAGGCCGATCTTTCCGATGGCCGCAACTCCGTCATCGTCACCTCCGCGCTGGGGCTGGCTATGTTGGTGACCTTCAAACCGGATATCGCCACCGCCTTCCCGGAGTGGGCGCAAACCTTCGTCTCTTCTGGCATGTCCATCGGCGCCATTACCGCCATCGTGCTCAACCTTTTGTTCTTCCACACAGGGGGCAAGCAGGGAACGCAGGTGTCTCGGGCCGTCGGCAAGAGCGTGAGCTTGCAGCAGCTCAATGCCGCCTCCCGCGAGGAATTCGTCTCCGTGCTGCGCCCTCTGTTTAATAACGAGACTTGGCCGCTGGAGCTGGCGTGGGAGTCGCGGCCCTTCGGCGATGTTAATGAACTGCGCGCGGCCATTCAGGTGGCCGTGCTGACCGCGGATGATTCCCGCCGCGCCGCCCTCATCCACGATTACCCGGCCATGGATGAGCTGCTGCTTGCCGACGCCGACGAGGCTGCCACCATCTCCGCTGACCGCGGCTCCCTCGGTCTGACCGACTTGGATGATGTACAGACCGAGCGCATCACCGAGCTTTCCGCCGCCTACCGCGAGCGCTTTGATATGCCGTTTGTGGCCTATTTGGATACCAATGACACCGTCGACCGCGTCATTGATGCCGGCGTGCGCCGCCTGGCCAACTCCCCGGAGCAGGAGTACCGCACCGCGCTGGGCGAAATCGTAGAAATTGCCAACGACCGCTTCGATATCCTGCTGGCCGATGCCAACCCGGTCCGCTCCTCGTGGGACCGCAAGTTCACCGAGGTGGACTAGTTAGCGAAAGGAAAAGTCCACCTCGGCCTCTGGGTCCACGCCGGAAATAATGCCGGTGTAGAACTGCTTGGCCTGGGATTGGAGGACATCGCGATTATCGGCGATGTCCTCTTTCTTTTTGTCCTCATTGAGGATTTTGGTGATGGTTTCCGCCTTATCGATATCCGGGGTAATCCAGCTCAGCGCGCCGTTGTCCTCCACCGCGGTTTCGAAATTCTCATCCGAGTGCCCGATGAAAATGAACTCCGGGATCTCCACGCGGAAGTGGTGCGGGGATTCTTCTTCCACTCGCACCTGGGAACCTTCGATGCCGAGCTTCGCGCGGTAGGAGTACTTGATGTACTGGGTGCGCTCGCTGCCCGGGACCTGCCAATTCCACAGCTTGCTGGTGGCGGATTCCTCCGATAGGCCCTCGATACCCAGCGAGACGAGCACCACCTGCTCTTCGCGCTCCACGGCCTTGATGACCTTGGTATTACTCGATTCGGTCTCCACCTCCACCGGTTCCCGCACCTGCCAAATGAACACCGCGGCGGCAGCCACGGTGGCAATGAGAATGACGGCAACAAGGGTGGATAGCAGCTTTTTCATGATGACCATCATAGGGCGGATATGAAGTGGGGGTACGCGAAAGCGCCGCCGACCATGAGGACCGACGGCGCCGATTGTGTGATGCTCACGGTCGCTGCCCAACACGGGCCTTCAAGAAACACCTCCGGACCTACGAGTATTAAATCTCTCAAAATCCATCGCCCCGAACCCACGTTGCCACAAAGGCCGCCATAGAATCAGCTTCTCGTCACTCGGCAAATGCGGGGAAACAGAGGGTAGGCTTAAAATTCCCACCTACCGAGGGCGGACGAGCATTAGGACACACGCTTAACATGAATTAGCAAGTGCTTTACGTTCAAATCGGCACCTTAGCCAGATTGTTCCCCGTGCCATTGCGAGCCATTCGAAGTTTCTAACACACCGAGAGCTAGTGCCTTCGCTTCTCGGGCGGATTCGCGATCGGGATGCAAGCCGTGCTCGGCGATCGCCCCCTCGAGTATGAGGAAGAGGTGGTCGGCCGTCGACTGAGCATCGAGCTGCGGTGCATCTTCGCTAACGAGAGTTTCCAAGCGCTTACGAACGCAGCGCTTGTGCTCATGTACAACCTTCATGGCGGGATGGTTTCGCGGCAGCTCTGCAGCCGCGTTTAGGAATGCACAACCCCGAGACGAATCAGCCACATCCTCGAAATATGAGTCGAACAGAGCACCGGTCCTTGGGGGTGCCGAGACCGCTAGACGCTGATCGAATCGTGACAGCCATCGTTGGTGCCGTTGCAAGAGATACGCCTCGATCACAGCATCCTTGGAGTCGAAGCGGTCGTAGAGAGTGCGCTTAGTGACCCCTGCCGCAGCAGCAATTGCCTCGACACCGACAGCATGAATGCTGCATTCGTAGAACAACTTCTCAGCCGCATCGATAATCTTCTGGGCTGCGGGGGTTCGCGCACGACCGCGGTCCGGATCCATGCCTTATCCCTCCTTCTGCGTTGACTCCAGCTCCTAGTATAGCTAAGGTCGTGCGCATATTTACCGATCGGTGAAGTTTCAAATCGTAGAACTCGCCAGGCAGAGGGAGTAACTGATGGTGTCGTCGAACGAAGCATGGAAGATGCAGGACCGTTCCTTGGACTTCTCACGGCGGCGTGCGGGATCGCTCATCGCAGCCGGTGCGTGCCTAATTGGCGTGTGCTATGGCTTTGCACGTTTTGCATACGGCCTGTTCCTGCCTGCTTTCCGTCAGACATTCGATCTCAATGCCGCGACCGCTGGGGTAATCGCTTCGAGTAGTTATCTCGCGTACTGCATAGGTATCGTCGCGGCAACGATTGCAGCGCCCCGTGTCGGCGCACGGATCGTCGCTGCTGCCGCAGCGGCACTGGCGGCGTCAGGCTGTGCGATCATCACATTCGCACCTACGACGATGATGCTAGCTATGGGAGTTGCCGTCGCAGGCACCAGCACAGGAGCAGCTTCTCCTCCGATAGCTCAAGCCATCTCTATGCACTTACCCCCGACTTGGCAGAGCCGAGCCCAAACCCTCACCAACGCCGGCACGGGAGTGGGCGTGTTGGTCGCTGGGCCCGTGGCTCTCTTAGCACAGGAGCAATGGCGCATGGCTTGGGCCGGCTTCGCATTGGCATGCGCAGTCGTTGGAATTTGGATCATAATCGTCATCCCCCGCGAGACTACGCAATCCACCTCCACTCAGCCCCGAAGCTATACGCGGGCTCGGACTCCTAACGGCACAGTCCGGATGCTCGCCGCTTCATTCTGGTTGGGTGTAGCCAGCGCGGCGGGATGGACCTTCGGACAAGACTTCATTCAGGCCACCGGAGGACACGAAGAAGCAGTCACTAAAGGAGCCTGGATTGCTCTAGGTGCGTGTGGCCTACTCGGAGCCGCAGCAGGCGATGCCATCGAAAGATCATCACTGCGAATCTCTTGGCGGGTCCTCATGCTCGGCTTCGCCGCGGTGCTCGGCATCTGGGCCTTGCTGGTAGATTCCGTCCTTGTTGCAATAGCCGCCTCAGCAGCTTTCGGTGCACTTTATATCGCCCTCACGGGAGTGTTGCTCGTATGGGGCACTCGACTATACCGAAAACGTCCCGCAGTAGGTGTGGGCCGAGCTTTTCTCGCCATCGCTGCCGGACAGACCGTTGCGTCATGGACCCTTGGCCTCGTTTCAGACGCTGCAGGGATGGAGGCTGCCTTCATCGCCGCCGCCATCATTGCGGCGCTGGGCGCCCTGTTCTCACCGCCAGCAGAGGACATCGCCTGAATCAGAGCTCGCGCAATCCACGAACTAGTTCAAATAGGCATATCCCAACCAGACAGTTTCTGAAACGCAAAGAAATGAACCTCTATCTGTTCTCTAAAACAAGTTTTTATCAACACATAGGTATTGTCACACTCTCAAGGCAATACGAAACAGAGTGTGGCTAATGTTAGCTAAAATGAGCTACACAAGTGATAGCCCTAAAGGCCAAATACAAACAATCCCATCCGAGGCGTAAAAGAAAACGTTAGCTACAAGGCCATTGAGCGCTGCAGTGGAATTTAAAAGTTCATCCTCAAAACAGCGCAAGAAGTGACTTGCACCTTAAATCACTTCAGGCACAATTTTCTACCGAAAAAGACCGGAAAAGAAAGAAACCGGAGGTAACACCCTCTTTCAAGTTCGTTACTTCCGGCAGCGCAGTATGTTCAACTGCTCTTGGTGCGCCCGGTGAGACTTGAACTCACACGTCATAAGACACTAGAACCTAAATCTAGCGCGTCTGCCAATTCCGCCACGGGCGCGGGGGACTTGCCATAGTGTACACGGCACGCCGTCAATCCAGAAACCAGGGGTGTTCTGTTTTCCGGCCGCTGGTGGGTAGGGTGGATCGCGTGAGCACTCAAGAGGAAAAGAAGATCAAGCGCGTGCAGGTGCGGTGGTGGCACATCCTCCTCATCGCGTTTTTCGTCGTGCTCTTCCTATTCCTGGCCTATTGGCAATGGACGCGCTTCCGCTCCGGCTCGGGCACCTTCCAAAACTTGGGCTATGCCTTCCAGTGGCCACTGTTCGCCGTATTCGTGGTCTACGCCTATCGCACCACGCTGCGCTATGAAAACGAGCGCCTCGCGGCCGAGGAAGAAGCCCGCGACATGGATAGCACCGTCACTGAGGCCCCGGCTGAATCCCCCGCTCAGCCGCAGGCGGAAACCAAAATCGATGATGATTTCCTGCCCCAGCGGCCGCAGATAGATGTGGAAACGTTTAACGCCATGAATACCCCGCGCCGCCGGCGCGGCGAGAATGAAGAAAGCTGATTATGACCAATAAAGTTCACCCCGCCCGCCAAGCCCGCATCCGCGGACCTTTGAAGTTTTTCTCCATCGCGGCCACCGTGACCGGTGTCTTCCTGATTATCCTGGTCATCCGCATGGTCTGCCAGTACCTCATCGGCATGGAGATCCCAGAATGGGCCACCTATATCGCGATCGTGCACGGCATCGCGTACATGACCTACCTGCTGTCCATCCTCATCCTCGGCCCGCGCGCGCTGTGGCCGGTGGGCAAGCTCTTTACCACCGCCCTTGCCGGCGTGGTGCCCTTCCTGTCCTTCTGGATGGAGCACAAGCGCCGCAAGGAGATTAAGGAGGAGTTCCAGCTTTAGGAACTGCGAACCAGCTCCGCGATGGCGGGGACTAGTTGACTTAGAGCGCGGCCGCGATGCGAGACCGCGTTCTTTTCTTCTGGGGACATCTCCGCAGCCGACCGGGACTCGCCTTCTGGCTGAAAGAGCGGATCATAGCCAAAGCCGTTGTCCCCGCGCGGCTCGCGCAGGAAGCGGCCTTCCCAGCGGCCCTCGGCCACGTGCTCGGTGCCATCGGGAGTCACGAGCGCGCAGACGGAGACGAAAGCGGCGGCGCGGCGCTCATCGGGGACATCGGCCATCTGCGCCAAGACCAGGTCATTATTGGCCTGGTCATTGCCGTGCTGGCCGGACCAGCGGGCGGAAAGCACGCCGGGCATGCCGTTGAGCTCTTCGATAGCCAGGCCAGAATCATCCGCGACGGTAGCAAAGCCGGTCGCAGCCGCGCCGGCGCGGGCCTTGATAAGCGCGTTATCGGCAAAGGTGCGGCCGTCTTCTACCGGCTCCGGGTAAGGCTCCACTGCGGATAGCGGGCGTAGCTCGACGCCCTCGATGCCGGCGTCGGCCAGGATGCGCTCCAGCTCCGCGAGCTTCTTCGGGTTATTGGACGCGACGAGAATTACCACCCCAGCGCCGCCTTCTGTGCGGCGATGAGCTCGCGGCAGCCCTTCTGGGCTACGTCTAGCATCTCGTTGAGCTCTTCGCGGCCAAAGAGTCCGTGCTCGCCGGTGCCCTGGATTTCCACGAAGTCCCCGGATTCCTGCATCACCACGTTGAGGTCGACCTCGGCGCGGGAGTCTTCCTCATAAGGCAGGTCGAGGCAGATTTCGCCATCAATGATGCCTACCGAGACCGCAGCGATGGGATCGAGCAGTGGCTCGCCGGGGACGACGCCCTCGGCCTTGAGGTGTGCGATGGCGTCGGCAAGCGCAACATAGGCGCCGGTGATAGACGCCGTGCGGGTGCCGCCATCGGCCTGGAGAACGTCGCAGTCGAGCTGGATGGTGTTCTCACCCAGCTCCTCCAAGTCCACCGCAGCGCGCAGGGAGCGGCCGACGAGGCGGGAAATCTCATGGGTGCGGCCCTTGACCTTGCCCTTCATGGATTCGCGCGGCATGCGGTCGTGGGTGGCAGAAGGCAGCATGGCGTACTCGGCGGTAAGCCAGCCTTCGCCCGAATCACGCTTGAAGCGCGGCACGCCGTATTCCACGGATGCGGTGCACATGACGCGGGTATTGCCAAACTCCACCAGCACCGAGCCGGCCGGGTTGGTGGTGAAATTGCGGGTAATGCGGACGCTGCGCATCTGGTCGAGCGCGCGCCCATCGGCACGAGTAAATTCAGTCATGCCGTCCAGCGTATCTTAGAACTCCATCCCCGCGGCGCCGAGGACAATCTCGCCGTCGAATTCGGAGCGGGCTGCCTCCAAAGTAGCTTGCGCATCGCCCCACGGCTGAATGTGGATGAGCACCAGCTTGCTCACACCCGCCTCGCGCGCCGCCCTACCGGCTTCCGCGCCCGACATGTGCATGTCCGGCGCCTTGCCCTCAGAGGTCTCGCCCCAGGCCGCCTCACAGAGGAAGATATCGGCGCCGCGGGCGGCTTCGACAAGCGCGGGCGTATACGAAGAGTCACCGGAATAGGTAATAGTCTGGCCCGTCTTCGTGTGCTCCACGCGCAAGGCATAGGCCTCTACCGGGTGGTTTACCGGGAAGGGGGTGATATAGACATCGTCCACGAGCTGGCGCTCGCCCGGCTCCCAGGCGCTAAAGGCGAAGGTATCGGACATGTCATCGATGCCATCGACCTCATCGGAGGACAGGCGGCCCAGGTGCGTGGGCGTAGCCTTCGGCCCGAAGCACATATTGCGCGAAGCCGCAGGAGCCGTGGGATGGAAGCGGCGCCACACCATCAGGGAGGGAAAATCCAGGCAGTGATCGGCATGCAAATGGCTAAAGGCCACGTGCGCATCACAAGGGTCCTGCTGCTGTTCCAGCTGCGCCAAGGTGCCAGGGCCCATATCGAGGACGATGGACGGCGCATTATCAAAGGACAGCAAGTAGCCGGAGGCGGGATTTTGGGCGGTGGGGACGCTACCGGAGCAGCCTAGGATGGTCAGCTTCATGGGCTCAATAGTTCCATGAAATCGCCCCGCATGCGTACTCAACGTGCAAACGGGGGAGAAATTATTCCTACTTAAACAATCTGCGGGCCGAGAAAGCGTGTGGCAAGGCGGGCAAAAGCCTCCGGATCGCCGGTAGATTCAAAAGTGTGGACCGGCTGATTATCCGCAGGCGCCAACATATCTGTCTCGGTGAGAATTCGCATGACGTCCTTGGTGGTCTCCTCCGAGGAGGTCACCAAAGAAACATTATCGCCCATCGCCAGCTGGATAATGCCGGTCAACAGCGGATAGTGCGTGCAGCCCAACACCAGCGTGTCTACCCCTTGTGCCTGCAGCGGGGCCAGGTAGCCCTCGGCCACGCCGAGGATTTGGCGGCCGGCGGTAATGCCGCGCTCGACAAAGGGAACAAAATCCGGGCAGGCGGTGGCAAAGGCCTGCACCTTGGGGTTGAGCGCAAAGAGATCCTGATAGGCGCCAGACTTGATGGTGCCCTCAGTGCCGATGACGCCGATTTTTCCGTTGCGCGTGGTGGACATGGCCCGGCGCACCGCGGGCCGGATGACTTCCACGATGGGGATATCGTAGCGCTCGCGCGCATCGTGCAAGAAGGCGGCAGTTGCGGTATTGCAGGCAATCACCAGCATCTTGCAGCCACGCTCCACGAGCTTATCGGCTACGTCCTGGGAAAAGGCGCGCACCTCGGAGATAGGCCGCGGGCCATAAGGACTGTGGGCGGTATCGCCGGTATAGATGACGGATTCGTGCGGCAGCTGTTCCATCACCGCGCGGGCCACGGTAAGGCCACCCACGCCGGAATCAAAGATGCCGATGGGAGAGGTCGCAGTTGGCATTAGCGCTTCACTGCCTTAACCGGGTCGTCCGAGGTAATGGTCATGCCGGCCAAAATGCCGCCGATGGCGCCGAAGAGGTGGCCCTGCCAGCTCACGCCCTCGTAGACGGGCAACACGCCCCACACCAAGCCGGAGTAGGCGAAGCCGAGCACGATGCCCAAGATGGTCTGGATGAGCGAACGGTTAAAAATTCCGCGCACAATCAGATACGCCAACCAGCCATAGACCAAGCTGGAAGCACCGATATGCGAGGTACCGGGTCCGCCGATGAACCAGGTTCCAAGGCCCGCCACCAGCGTGGTAATCAGCGTGACCTCCCACCAGGCTTTGCGGCCGGACAGACCGATGAGGAAGCAGAAGATAGCGCCGGGCACCGAATTGGATATGAGGTGCTCAAAGTTCGCGTGGAGCAGCGGGGCGGTAACAATGCCCCAGATTCCATTGAAGTCCAGCGGGCGAATGCCGTAATTAGAAAGCTGGCCGCCGAACAGGAAGGCGTTGATGATGTGGACCGCCCATTCCACCACGAGGAAGCCAAAGGCTATGGAAAAGCCGGTGGTGATGCGGCCGCTGCGGGTGTAGTTCTTGGAATCGCCGCGATTGACCTGGCCCGCGGGCGCCGGCCGGAAGTTAGATGTTCCACCTGAAGTCATAATGCGCCTTATCTTAGTCCAGCAGATCGCGGTACGCGCTCAAGCCTAGGCCGGGGTTGGCGGCGGTGACCGCGTTGACGATGGCTTCTTCCACGGCGTCGGCGGCAGCGGCGCACAGCTGGGTGACCACCTGCGTGCTCAGTTCGGCTGGGCGCTTGGCGGTGGACAGAACAAAGATCGTGTCCCCATCCAGCGGCGAATGCGCAGGACGCACCGCACGGGCGATGCCGTCGTGGGCAGTCATGGCCAGGCGCTGGGCTTGGGCGGTGGTAACGGGGGCGTCGGTAAGCACGGCGCCGATGGTGGTATTGAGCTTGGACTCCGCAGGGTGCGGCAAGGCGCGGTAGGCGGCAGCATTGACCGCGGTGCGCCCCGGCGCGCCGTACAGGCGGCCGGACTGCGGCTCGATGACCTCGCCCACAGGGTTGGCAACCATCGCGGCGCTGACCTCGTAGTCACCCACCCGGCGCGTGGCCAGCCCGAAGCCGCCTCGTAGTTTGCCAGCAGTGGCTCCTACTCCGGCTCCCACCGAACCCATGGATTCATCGTTGTCCGCAAGGGCAGCTCGCAACGCGGCCGCGCCTTCTTCCGGCCCGGGGCGGGAAGGCCCGACCAAAAGGTCAAAAATGACTGCGCCGGGAACGATGGGCACGCGCGGCCCAGGCTTATCCTCACCAAAGACGGGAAAGCCGATCCCCCTCTCTGCCAGCTCATTCATCACGCCGTCGGCAGCGGCCAGGCCAAAAGCAGAACCGCCTGCTAACACCACGGCGTGGACGCGCTCGACCGTATTATACGGCTGTAAAAGATCCGTTTCGCGGGTGCCTGGGCCGCCGCCGCGCACATCGACGCTGCCGAGCGCTCCGCCAGGCCCGCAGTAGAGCACCGTGACTCCGGTATCGGTGCCGCTATAGTGCCCGATGCTCATGCCGTCCAGCATTAGTCCATCAGCACCTGCAGCAGCGAATCTTGACAGAACGCCAGCCATTCCACGAGGCTGTCGCGGTCAGACATCAGGTTGTTATCGGCCACATCGCCCGCCGCGACAAAGAGGCGGAGGTCGTTGAGGCCAGCGACGAAGGCCTGGGCCTCTTGCTCGTTGATGGTGACCTCTACCCCACCGGTAGGTCCGAGGGCAGAGCCAATTACCTGCAGGTTTTCCAGCTTGGCGCGCGCAATGTCGTTTTCATGCAGGGAGCGCAGCAATGATGCATCGCCTTCATATTCCTCATCGCCGGGCATTTCAAAGTCCGGGAAGAGACGTGCCAGCGAGGGATCGTCCGGGGCTTCGGTGTGGCCGGTAGGCATGTCCAGCATTTCCGCCAGCTCGTCCTTGGGCGCGGACTGGGCGCGCTTAATGATCGCCTCGGAGACGGTGGCGGTGAGATCGCCCAGTACCTCGCGTTCCATTGGTTCGAATACGGCCGTGATTTTCGGCGCGCGCATGAGGGACTTCTTTTTCTTCCACGGTTGCATCGATTTAACCTGCCTGCTGCATCGTTGCCCACAGACCGGCGATCTGGAGCTTTTTCACGTCCGCTTCAATCTTGTCGCGCTCGCCGCTGGACACGGCGGCCTTGCCCTCGGTGTGGACCTGCATCATGAGTTCATTGGCTCGCTTCTTGTCATAGCCCAACACGGTTTGGAATACATAGGACACGTAGCTCATCAAGTTGACGGGGTCATCCCACACGATGCACATCCACGGCAGGTTCTCGCTCGTGGCTACGTCTACGTCGAGTTCTTCATCCAATTCGGGCGTAGCCATCGGAGAGCTCATCCGGACTACAGGAAATTGCGCCTTCATGCCCTCTAGCCTAACCATATTTGGGAATCTATTGTGGGCCCGCGCAATCTGGCTTCGCACATTCCGGCGCCAAAGAATCTAAACCCCTGAAAACCACCTAGTCAGTGGGTATTATCACTCCCGTGAATGACAAAGCTATCCCTAATGATCGCTCTACTGCACTGCTCACGGATAAATATGAGCTAACGATGCTCCAGGCCGCGCTGCGCGATGGCTCGGCAAACCGCCAGGTCACCTGCGAGGTATTCAGCCGCCGCCTGCCCAATGAGCGCCGCTATGGCGTCGTTGCAGGCACCGAGCGCGTCCTGCGCGCAGTGGAGGATTTCCGCTTTTCGGCCAATCAGTTAGCGGAGATGGACTTCCTGGATGAGCAGACTAAGGAGTACCTGCGCCACTACCGCTTCTCCGGGCAGATTGACGGTTACCGCGAGGGCGAGCTTTATTTCCCCAACTCCCCCATCCTGACGGTGCGCGGCACCTTTGGGGAGTGCTTGGTTTTGGAGACCGTCATCTTGTCCATCATGAACGCCGATTCCGCGGTGGCTTCGGCCGCTTCCCGCATGGTCACGGCGGCCGACGGCCGGCCCATCATCGAGATGGGATCGCGCCGCACCCACGAGTATGCGGCGGTAACCGCCGCCCGCGCGGCCTACCTGGCCGGGTTCGATGCCACCTCCAACCTGGAGGCAGGCTACCGCTACGGCATTCCGGTCTCCGGCACTGCCGCCCACTCCTGGACCTTGGCGCATACCAACCCGGATGGCACCCCGAACGAAGAGGCCGCCTTCCGCTCCCAGATCGACACCCTTGGCGTAGACACCACTCTGTTGGTCGATACCTATGACATCACAAAGGGCGTCGAGACCGCAGTGAAGGTAGGTGGCCCGCAGCTAGGTGGGGTCCGCATCGATTCCGGTGACCTTGGTGCGGTTACCCGCCGCGTACGCAAGCAGCTCGATGATTTGGGCAATCACAACACCAATATCGTGGTCTCCTCCGACCTCGACGAGTTCGCCATTGCCGGCCTGCGCGGCGATCCGGTAGACGTCTACGGCGTCGGCACGTCCGTAGTGACCGGCTCCGGTGCGCCCACCGCCGGCATGGTCTACAAGGTCGTAGAGGTAGACGGCATCCCGGTGGCAAAGCGCTCTTCCTCCAAGCAATCCGTCGGCGGTGCCAAGCGGGCGCTGCGCACCTACCGTTCCTCCGGCGTCGCCGTCGAGGAAATCGTCTACCCCTTTGAGGCACCGGCGCCGGATACCGGCCAGCTCGATACCCGCGAGATGACCATTCCGCTCATGCGCGATGGCCACATCGTCGACGGACTGCCGGATCTGCATGCCTCCCGCGAGTATCTGGATCAGGCCCGCAAGACCCTGCCATGGGAAGGCCTGGCACTCTCCCGCGATGAAGCGGCCGTGCCCACGCGGATGGTGGGCTTTAAAAAGTAGGCCGCTAGACTGTGTGGGGTGAGTGAGCACGCAGATGAGCCCCTAAACCTCGACACGGAAACGCTGCTGGGCAAGGCCGTTGACGCGCTGGGCGGCAGCCGGCGCGAAGGCCAGGTGCGCATGGCCACCGCCGTCTCGGCTGCGCTCGAAAAGGAGCGCCACCTGGCAGTGCAGGCCGGTACCGGTACCGGTAAATCCCTGGCCTACTTGGTCCCGGCTATCCGGCATGCGATGAACTCGGGGTCCACCGTCATCGTCTCTACCGCTACCCTAGCCTTGCAGCGCCAGCTGGTGGAGCGCGATCTGCCGCGGCTTACTGAGGCGCTCGCCCCTGTAATGGAGCGTACGCCCACCTTCGCCATCATGAAGGGACGCAATAACTACCTGTGCATGAATAAGATTGCGGCTACCCCAGATGACCCGGAAGCACTTATCGACGAATCCGAAATATCCCACCGCGGCAAGGCCGTGCGCCGTATCCACGAGTGGGCGCAGGAAACTGACACTGGTGACCGCGGTGATCTAGAGCCGGGCGTGCCGGACGTGGTGTGGCGGGCGGTATCGGTAACCTCCAACGAGTGCTTGGGCGCTTCGCGCTGCCCGCACGGGCCGGATTGCTTTGCGGAAGAGGCTCGCAGGGCGGCTGCCGACGTCGACATCGTGGTCACCAACCACGCCATGCTCGCCATCGACGCGGTTTCTGAGGCAAATATCTTGCCTGAGCACGACGTCGCCATTATCGATGAGGCCCACGAGCTCGACGGCCGCATCACCTCCGTTTCTACCGCGGAGATTACTACCCGCGCCATCAAGATGGCCGCCAACCGCGCGAAGTCGCTGGGTAATGCCGGCAACCTCTCGGACTTGGCCGAGGAATTCGATGACCTGATGAAAATCCAAGAGCCAGGCCGTTGGACCGACTTAGATGAAACCTCACAGGGCCACCTGCGCGCGCTTGCCGACGAATTCCTGCGCGTTAAGTCCCTCATTTCTCGCGCACCAGAAGGCGAAGCCACCGACGACCCGGAGAAAAACGCCGAGCGCCAAAACTTGAGCAACCACCTCTCCGACCTCGCGCAGGCCGTGGCGCGCATGCTGGAGGTTTTCGCCACCGATGACCCGGCCAAGCAAGACGACGTCGTCTGGCTCGAGCGCGATCCGCGCAGCGACGCCGAGACCCTCGCCGTGGCTCCCCTATCCATCGCCCACATGCTGCGCGAGAACCTCTTTGGGGAGCAAACGGTGGTGTTGACCTCGGCCACCCTCGCCCTCGGTGGACGCTTCGATGCCATGGCCGCCCAGTGGGGCATGCCGAGCGGCACCTACGACACCTTGGACGCGGGCACGCCTTTCGACCCAGCCAAATCCGGCATCCTGTACACCGCCAAGCACCTGCCCGCGCCGGGCCGCGATGGCCTGCCCAAAGAAACCATCGATGAGATCTATGAGCTCATTATGGCCGCCGGCGGGCGCACGCTTGGCCTGTTCTCCTCCCGCCGCGCGGCAGAAGAGGCGGCTACCGCCCTCAAGCCGCGCATCCCCTTTGACCTTTTCGTGCAAGGCGAGGATTCCATCGGCGCACTGGTAGAGAAGTTCTCCCAGAAGGAAAACTCCTGCCTCTTCGGCACGCTTACCCTGTGGCAAGGCGTGGACGTGCCGGGGCCGGCGTGCTCGCTGGTCATCATCGACCGCATTCCGTTCCCCCGGCCGGACGATCCCCTGATGCAGGCGCGCGCCCAAGCGGCCGATGCGGCGGGCCGCTCCGGATTCATGGAGGTCTCCGCCAACCACGCCGCCTTGCTCATGGCACAGGGCGCAGGCCGCCTGCTGCGCCACGTGACCGACCGCGGCGTGGTGGCCGTGCTCGATAACCGCTTGGAGTATAAGCGCTACGGCAGCTTCCTCAAGGCCTCCATGCCACGCTTTTGGCAGACCACCGACGCGGATACGGTGCGCGGCGCGCTTAAGCGATTGGTCGCCGCAGGGCGCACACGGTAGCCGAGTCCGGCGCAATCTCCGTGAACCCGGCGTCCACGATCACCACGGCGCCGTCCTGCGCGCAGGCCGTGCGAAAATCTTCGCCAGACACCTCGCGCACCGAAAGCTTAAAACCGGTGTCGGCCCAAGCACGAGCCTCCTCCTCCGACATCGCCGCGGCGAGCATCATCGAACCGTGGCCCACCTGCGCTGCGGCCTTGCCCGCAGACATGTCGAGGCTACGGTCGACGTAGATGACGGGGGCGTCGCCAAGCGGGGCTCCTGGCTCATCATAGGCAAGGTCAGTGTGGCCGATTTGCAGCTTGCCAATGAGCGGATCCACCTCCCCCACGGCCGAAGGTGCAAAGGCCCGGGCACGGCCCGCCACGGTCACGCCGGGCAGGTTCTGCACATCGCGCCAAGCCTTATTTCGCGCCCGGCGGGCGATCTTGCGGATGCGGTGTCCATACCACTGGCCCAGGGCGTGGGCGAAGGCCCCATCCTCCCCCGCGCGCTCATCCAAGCACGCGGCCACGACGGCGCTAGCGGCTGCCTCCAGCACTTCCGTGCGCGCCGGCGGCTCCTGCTTGGGCAGGTTAAGCGCAATCTGCATCGCTTGGATAGTGGCGGGCTCGTCTGGGTTTTCTGGGTCATCGCGCCACGAACGCGCATCACAGGCTTCTACCAAGCGCTGGTGAGCGATTTCAAACTTATCCACGTACAACCTCCTCGGCTGGGATTCCCAAAATCTGTAGTACCTCATCCAGCCGCCGGTGATTTACCGAAGTATCCGCCACTTCTTGCAGCGCCGGCTTAGCGTTAAAGGCGATGCCTAACCCCGCGGCGGTAATCATATCGATGTCATTGGCACCGTCGCCCACGGCGACCGTCTGACGCATGCCCACTCCGGAATCCGCGGCAAACTCCCGCAGGAATTCCTCCTTGGCCTTGCGATCAACCACCTTGCCGGTTACGCGGCCGGTGAGCTTGCCATCGGCGACCTCCAAGGTATTGGCGCGGACATAGTCTAAGTGCATTTCCGCGGCTAGGCCCTCTAGAACTTGGATGAACCCACCGGAGACCACAGCGGTGCGATAACCGATGTGGTTGAGCGTGGCAATGGTCTCGCGGGCACCGGGGGTCAGCTGAATCTCGCGGGCTACCTCATCAATGATGGAAGCATCCAGGCCGGCCAAAACAGCCACGCGCTCGCGCAGGGACTCCTCAAAATCCAATTCGCCGCGCATAGCCCGGGCCGTGACAGCGGCAACCTCTTGCTCCTTGCCGGCGTGCGCGGCCAGCATCTCGATGACCTCGCCTTGAATGAGGGTGCTGTCGCAGTCGAAGCAGACGAGGCGCTTGGAGCGCCGGCCCAGACCCGCCGGCTCGATGGCAATATCGATGCCAATCTGCTGTGCGAGCTCTGCCAGCGCCTGGCGTACAGGTGCCGCGGAACCATCAAGGGACAAGGAAAGCTCCAGCCCGGTCAGCGGAGAAGTGGAAAGCCCGCGGATGCGATCGATATTGGCATCAAAGTTAGCCAATACGCGGGCGACCTCCTCTACGTGGTGAGCGGTTACTTCCGTTCCCATGAGGACCACCGCATGCGTGGAGCGAGCTCGTGCGTTAGATTCCTCCTCCCGCAAGTCCATGGATACCTGCTGCCCGTAGATGCTCAAGGTATTGCGCAAACCTTGTTCAATCTGCTCGGCGCGCGTACGGGGAATGCGGGTATGGGCAGCGAGGGTGATGCGGCCGGAAAAGATGGCCTGTTCGACGTCGACAAGCGCGGCGCTATAAGACGCCAACACGCGGAAAAAGGCCGCCGAGACCCCGGGCTTGTCCGGCCCAGTAGTGGTAATGACGGCATAGGTATCAGCTTGGGTACTCACGCCGCCCATTATCGCACGTAGGGCAAATAAGATACGCCAAAGCCGCCTCCCACGGCCTTTGGCGGGCTGGGAGGCGGCTTAAGTCAGGAGTGCTTTAGCGAGTTATATCGCTTTAGTGGCTACCCACGTGTGCTTCTTCGCGCATGCGCTGAACCATGTGTGGGTAGTGCAGCTCGAAGGCCGGACGCTCGGAGCGGATACGCGGCAGCGACACGAAGTTGTGGCGCGGCGGCGGGCAGGAGGTTGCCCACTCGAGGGAGTTGCCGTAGCCCCATGGGTCATCCACGGTGACGATCTCGCCGTAGCGCCAGGACTTGAATACGTTCCACACCAGCGGGATAACGGAAGCGCCGAGGACGAAGGAGAAGATAGTGGAAATCTGGTTGAAGACCGTGAAGCCATCGGACTCCAGGTAGTCAGCGTAACGACGCGGCATACCCATGTTGCCGACCCAGTGCTGTACCAAGAAGGTGCCGTGGAAGCCTACGAAGGTCAGCCAGAAGTGAATCTTGCCCAGACGCTCGTCCAACATGCGGCCGGTCATCTTCGGGAACCAGAAGTACAGGCCAGCGAAGGCGGAGAACACAACCGTACCGAACAGGGTGTAGTGGAAGTGTGCAATCAAGAAGTAGGACTCAGCCAGGTGGAAGTCCAGTGCCGGGGATGCCAGCATAACGCCGGTCATACCGCCGAACAGGAAGGTTGCCATGAAGCCCATGGCGAAGATCATCGGGGTATCCCAGGTGATGTGGCCCTTCCACATGGTGCCGACCCAGTTGAAGAACTTGACGCCGGTCGGAACCGCAATCAGGAACGTCATGAAGGAGAAGAACGGCAACAAGATAGCGCCGGTGACGAACATGTGGTGCGCCCACACAGCCATGGACAGGGAGCCGATGGCCAGCAGCGCGAAGACCAGGCCGATGTAGCCGAAGACCGGCTTGCGGGAGAAGACCGGAACGACCTCAGATACAACGCCGAAGAACGGCAGCGCGAGGACGTAAACCTCAGGGTGGCCGAAGAACCAGAACAGGTGCTGCCACAGGATGCCGCCACCATTAGCGGAATCGTAGATGTGGCCGCCCAGCTTGCGGTCATACAGAACGCCCAGTGCCGCAGCGGTCAGCAGCGGGAAGATCATCAGCACGATGGCGGAGGCGGTAAACACTGCCCAGCTGAAGACCGGCAGACGGAACATGGTCATGCCCGGCGCACGCAGGGTCAGGATGGTCGTGATCATGTTGATAGCGGAGGCAATGGTACCGACACCGGTAGCACCCACGCCGACGATCCACATATCCGCACCAATGCCCGGGGTGTGGACACCATCAGCCAGCGGCATGTACATGGTCCAGCCGAAGTCAGCTGCACCACCTGGGGTAACGAAGCCCAGCAGCATCACGATGCCGCCCAGCAGGGTAACCCAGAAGCCGAAAGCGTTCAGACGCGGGAAGGCCACATCCGGCGCGCCAATCTGCAGCGGCAGGATGTAGTTACCAAAGCCCCACACAACTGGGGTCGCAAACAGCAGCAGCATCACGGTGCCGTGCATGGTGAACAGCTGGTTGAACTGCTCATTAGACAAGAACTGGAGACCCGGGGTGAACAGCTCCGCGCGGATCAACAGTGCCATAAAGCCACCGAGGAAGAAGAAGCTGAAGGACATGATCAAGTACATGATGCCCAGCTGCTTGTGGTCGGTGGTGGTTAGAAATACCCAAGCCTTTGAACCGGTCTTCGCGTTACCGGTTGGCTCTGGACGTGTGGGGGCGACGTAATCGTCGACCCGTGGCGCCACAGCGGTCATAAAATCCTCCTGAATAACAAAGTGTCTGTGGACAGACTCCACCTACACCTAGGTTTACTCGCCTTATATTAGGCCATTTTCCCCTGTTCTTTCCAGCTTCCCCCAATACTTCACCGCAAGGACACACCTCATCACTGACCACATCTGCCACATTGCCCCTGCACGTGGCGCGGCCACTATTTCCACCGACGGTTTTCGCCAAAGATGCAGAGTGCTACATGTCACAGCCGCGCCGAATTGTGCGGCCCCAAAACGCAAAAACACACCCCCGCTCGTTATCAACCTTTCGGTTGAGTTCGAGCAGAAGGTGTGCCGCAAGACCACGCTGATCAGCGGGAATGCTTAGAAGTCCCAGTCATCATCCGTGGTGTCCTCAGCCTTGCCAATGACATAGGAGGAACCCGAACCAGAGAAGAAGTCATGGTTCTCGTCGGCGTTCGGCGACAACGAGGACAAGATGGCCGGGGAAACGCGGGTCTCATCGGCTGGGAATAGCCCCTCGAAGCCCAAGTTATTCAGCGCCTTATTGGCGTTGTACCGCAGGAAGCGCTTGACGTCCTCGGTCCAGCCCAGGTCATCGTAGAGATCCTCGGTGTAATCGATTTCATTGTCATAGAGGTCATAGACCAAGTCGAAGGTGTATTCCTTCAGCTCTGCCTGGCACTCTTCATCTAGCTGCTTATACGCCTGCTGGAACTTATAACCAATGTAGTAGCCATGCACAGCCTCATCGCGGATAATCAGGCGGATGATATCGGCGGTGTTGGTGAGCTTCGCGCGGGAGGAGAAGTACATCGGCAGGTAGAAGCCGGAGTAGAACAGGAAGGACTCCAGCAGCGTGGAGGCCACCTTCTTCTTCAGCGGATCATCGCCCTTGTAGTAGGACAAGATGATCTTGGCCTTCTTCTGCAGGTTCTCGTTTTCTTCGGACCAGCGGAAGGCATCGTTGATCATCGGCGTGGACGCCAGGGTCATAAAGATATTGGAATAGGACTTGGCGTGCACAGATTCCATGAAGGCAATATTGGTGTAGACCGCTTCCTCATGCAGGGTCTGGGAATCCGGAAGGAGGGAAATCGCACCCACTGTGCCCTGGATGGTATCCAGCAGCGTCAGGCCAGTAAAGACCCGCATGGTGGTTTCCTTTTCCTTCTCCGTCAGCGTCTTCCAGCTGGGCAGGTCATTGGAGACAGGGACCTTTTCTGGCAGCCAGAAATTACCGGTGAGGCGATCCCATACCTCGAGGTCCTTTTCATCCGGGATGCTATTCCAGTTAATGGCTTTAACTGGCTTTTCATGACTAGAAACGTAGTCATCGTACTCGTGCGACACGCGGCGTCACTCCAATACTAAAAACGGACACTTTTAGCTCCCCAGCATACCCAATTCGCCCGGCCTCTTTGCCATTGTGGTGAATGCCTCATGCCTATACTGATCCCAGCTATACCGAGTGCCTGGACAGAGAGGATTCACCCACCATGAGCGCCACCCCTCCCCTACTCGACTCCGTGGTGGATCAACTCGGCGCGGATATAGTAAGCGGAGACCTCGCAGAGGGTGAGCGGTTCCGGCTGGGGGACGTCGAAAAGCGCTTTGGCATCTCCCGCACCGTGGCCCGCGAAGCCATGCGCACCCTGGAGCATCTCGGCATGGTGAGCTCCGGGCGCCGCGTGGGCATCACGGTGCTGCCGATGGAAAAGTGGGCTGTATATGACCCAGCGATCATTGGCTGGCGGTTGAACAACGATAAAACGCGCGGGCAGCAAGTGGCCCGGCTCAATGAGCTGCGGCTTGGAATCGAACCGGTGGCCGCGCGCCTAGCTGCCGGCAATGCCACCGCCCAGCAGCGGGGGGAATTGCTGCGCCTCGCCGCGCGATTGGCCGAGCTGGAATCCACTCCATCTCCGCGCGTGGGCGAAGAATTAGAAACCGATTTACGCTTCCACACCCTCATCCTGCGGGCCTCTGGAAATGAAATGCTGGCCGCGCTCGCCCCCTCCCTGGTGGCGATGCTCAAGGGCAAGTCCGTCTTCGGCTCCCGCAAGCGAGACCCCATCAGCGGCACCACACAGCTACACATGGAGCTGGCCCGTGCCATCGATGCCGGGCTTGCCGACGCCGCCGAAGAAACCTCCCGCACCATCCTCGACCGCACCCGGGCAGAAAACGGCTAAACGCCTCGCTGCACGTCCTTCCCCACGACGTGCAGCGAGGCGCCCTACCTGCGGTTTAGAGCATGCAGGATACGCAGCCCTCGACCTCGGTGCCCTCCAGCGCCATCTGGCGCAGGCGGATGTAGTACAAGGTCTTAATACCCTTGCGCCATGCATAAATCTGCGCGCGGTTGACATCGCGGGTGGTCGCGGTGTCCTTGAAGAAGAGCGTGAGCGAAAGGCCCTGGTCCACATACTTGGTGGCTACGGCATAAGTATCGACGATCTTCTCATAGCCGATCTCATAAGAGTCCTTGAAGTACTCCAGGTTGTCATTATCCATGTGCGGCGCCGGGTAGTAGACGCGACCGATCTTGCCTTCCTTGCGGATCTCAATCTTGGAGGCAATCGGGTGGATGGACGAGGTGGAGTTATTGATATAGGAAATCGAGCCCGTCGGCGGTACCGCCTGCAGGTTGCGGTTATACAGGCCGTACTTAGCCACCTCCTGCTTCAAGTCCTCCCAGTCCTGGGCGGACGGGGTGTGGATCGAAGAGGCGTCGAAAAGTTCCTGCACCTTCTTTGTCTTCGGCTTGAACTCTTCCGGATCGTAGCGGTCAAAGAATTCGCCGGAGGCATACTCGGACTGCGGGAATTCCGTGAAGTACTCGCCGCGCTCGCGGGCGATCTTATTGGAAGCGCGCAGCGCCGCATACAGCACGGATGCGAAGTAGGCATTGGTGAAGTCCAGGCCTTCTTCCGAGCCATACTCGATGTGCTCGCGGCCCAAGTAACCGTGCAGGTTCATCTGGCCCAAGCCGATGGCGTGGGACTCGTCATTACCACGGCGCACGGACGGCACGGAATCGATGGAGGTCTTATCCGCCACGGCAGTAAGGCCGCGGATGGCGGTTTCCACCGTATTGGCAAAGTCCGGCGAATCCATGGTCATCGCGATATTCAGGGAACCCAAGTTGCAGGAAATATCGCTGCCCAGCTCCTCATAGGTCAGGTCCGCGTTGAATTCGGATGCGGAGTTGACCTGCAGGATTTCCGAGCACAGGTTGGACATGTTGATCCACGAGGTCTTCACTGGGTTCGCGCGGTTTACGGTGTCCTCGAACATGATGTACGGGTAACCGGACTCGAACTGCAGCTCTGCCACGGTCTGGAAGAAGTGGCGGGCGTTGATCTTCTTCTTGCGGATGCGTGGGTCTTCCACCATCTCCTCATAGTGCTCGGTCACGGAGATGTCACCGAAGGCCTTGCCATAGACGCGCTCGACGTCATACGGCGAGAAGAGGTACATATCATCATTGCGCTTAGCCAACTCAAAGGTGATATCCGGCACGACGATGCCCAGCGAGAGGGTCTTAATGCGGATCTTCTCATCCGCATTCTCGCGCTTGGTATCCAGGAAGTTCATGATGTCCGGGTGGTGCGCGTTGAGGTAAACCGCACCGGCACCCTGGCGGGCACCGAGCTGGTTGGCGTAGGAGAAGGAATCCTCCAGCAGCTTCATCACGGGGATGACGCCGGAAGACTGGTTCTCAATGTGCTTAATTGGCGCACCGGACTCGCGGATATTAGACAGCAGGAGGGCCACGCCGCCGCCGCGCTTGGAAAGCTGCAGCGCGGAGTTGATGGAGCGGCCAATGGACTCCATATTGTCCTCGATGCGCAGCAGGAAGCAGGAGACGAGCTCGCCGCGCTGGGCCTTGCCGGCGTTGAGGAAGGTCGGGGTAGCCGGCTGGAAGCGGCCGGTCATGATCTCATCTACGAGGTGCTCGGCCAAGCCTGCGTCGCCGTCTGCCAAGAACAGGGCGGTCATGGACACGCGGTCCTCAAAGCGCTCGAGGTAGCGGCGGCCATCAAAGGTCTTCAGCGTGTAGCTGGTGTAGTACTTATACGCGCCCAGGAAGGACTTGAAGCGGAACTTATAGGAATAAGCGCGCTTGAATAGCTCCTTAATAAAGGAGAAATCATACTGCTCAATGACCTGCGGGTCGTAGTACTTGTTATTAATCAGGTAATCGATCTTTTCTTCCAGATCATGGAAGTAGACCGTGTTTTGATTAACGTGCTGCAGGAAGAATTGGTTAGCGGCCTCGCGGTCTTTCTCAAACTGAATCTTGCCGTTATCATCGTAGAGATTCAGCATCGCGTTCAGAGCGTGGTAATCCAACTGCTCTTCTGGCTTTACTGGCTCGGCGACGGTCTTCCCCAATTGCGTACTCACAGCTGACAAGGCCTTTCTTAAAAATCAGGATCTTTATTTAAGTCGTAGTGGGCGCTAGGCCGCGGCCTCGAGCCCGAGCTCGGCGGCGTTAGCCAATAAACCTTCACGACAAATTTTTATATCGTCATCGTTTCCCAGCAACTCGAAACGATATACATAGGGCACTTTACATTTGGCACTGATGACGTCACCAGCCTTGCCAAAATCGGCACCGAAATTGCTATTACCACCAGAGATTACCGCGCGAATGAGGCTGCGGTTGTGCTCATCATTGAGGAACTTAATAACCTGCTTTGGCACGGGCCGAGAGTTTTGGTGGCTGATGGAAGCGCCCCCGCCGTAGGTGGGGCACACCAAGACATAAGGTTCGTTGACCTTGAGGGGCTCCTCCGTGCGGCGCAGCGGAATGCGCGCGCTGGGAAAGCCCAGTTTCTGCACGAACCGGTGCGTATTTTCCGTCGCGGAGGAAAAATACACGACCAACATAGCTACTGGCCTCCCCTACCTCTTAGGCGGATGCCGCTACGGAAGCCAAGCCCTTGATACGGTCAGGGCGGAAACCGGACCAGTGCTCGCCATTAGCTTCAACTACTGGTGCCTGAACGTAGCCCAGTGCCATGACGTAGTCACGGGCTTCATCATCAACAGAAATATCGACCAGGTTGTAATCGAGACCGGCGCGGTCGAGGGCCTTCTTGGTGGCATTGCACTGGACGCAAGCTGGCTTGGTGTAAACGGTGATAGACATATAGATCCTTAAAGCTCCTGCATTGAAAAATTCGTCAGAGCGGGGAGCGTTTTCCCGCCTAAACGGGCGCTTCCTGCGCCGCTCTGAACAACATCAACGACACTATACTTTGGGGGAAATACCCGCAACTAACACAATATGTAGTAGTTACAGCCATGGTATTCCCAGGATGGCACACCCCCGGCCCCCACATGTTGACCACACCTAAGGACAGCCATGAAACTACACCAATGGGATTCCTGCAGGTTTACCTGGAGTTCACGATTTTGTGTGTCAAAGTTCACATTTAAGGGGCTGGCGACCCGCTCTAGGCCCCGCTTATCGGCACCCCCTCAGAGACGCAGGTCGACGGGTTCGGCCCCTCCCCCGGGGCGCGCGTCAGCCCAAAAATGACCTGACTCAACACCGTCCGGTCGGTCGGCAGCTTGTCGTGCCGAGGAGCCACGCCGCAGACCTCGCCCAGGTCGAGGTTGACCACATCGGCGCCGTCGCCAAGCGCCAGCTGCGAAGAACTATTCGGAGTCACCGTCGTATCCCCCGGCGAGTAAATGGAGGTATAAAGCACGCCTGGCGCGGTATCTGGCAGCGCATTGAGCCGTTGCATAAACTCCGACCCCACTACTTGCTGGATGCCGGCCGTACTAGCCAGGAAGGCGGCGAGGTGAGGTGCGAAGGCAATGAATTTAGAAAGCGTCTCCCCCTGCCCGTTAAGCGTGGTGCCATGGAAGTTGCCACCTAGCGCCACCGCATGGGACACATGCCCCGCCCCACCATGCATCTGTGTATACGTCTTGATGTGCATACCGCCCTGGGAATGGCCCACCAAGTTCACCTTGTCCGAGCCAGTGACCTCGCGGACATAGTCCACCTGATCCGCAATTTCCGCGGCCGAATCATCCAGGTCCGCGATGGCTTTGACGCTTGGAATCATATTCTGCAAGGTGACATCATCGGCGCCGTAGTCAAAGGCCCACACGCACGCCCCCTGATCTTGCAAGAGATGGACCAAATTTCCCCACACGGAAGCATTATTCGAGGTTCCATGCAGCAGCACAACGGGCTCAGTGATGTCCCCTGAAGGCACACAGGACGGGTCATTGATACCAAGAGACTCCGGTGCAGAGGATTCCCACTGTGGTTCTGCGGCATGAGCCACTGGGGCAGACAATCCGAGTGCGGCGGCAGTGAGCGCGGCGACGATTCGCTGGGACATTATTCTTCTTTCTCACGACATAAATAGACAAAATAATTATATTCATATATTTGCCTTTATGTTCACTTGGATTTAAAAGAATTTATCCTTTGTGCCGGAGCTCACGCATGAAAAAATCCGCCCCACTCCGGGAGTCCGGAGGGAGCGGATGGAATCGCGTCTCAATTAGCCCTGACGAGCCTTGAAACGGGGATCCTTCTTGTTGATCACGAAGACCTTACCGTGGCGGCGAATAACCTGGGCGCCCGGCTTCTTCTTCAGCGACCGAAGGGACTTACGGACCTTCATCGGGCGCTCCTTTCGTTATGCGCAATCTACATGCGGTTGAATAAGTAAAGCACGGACTGGGAATCCCCAGCCATGACACGAGGAAAAATGTTACCTCACACGGCCGTCAATACCAAAACACTAAGGCTTCACGGGTGCGGACTCGCGCTCGTAGCGCGACTTCATTTCCTCGCCTACCTCATCCAGGCTACGTCCCATAGTCTCTGGAACCAAAACCTTGGTGTAGCCGATGGCGATGAGACCAAAGACTCCGAAGACGATAAACGCCACTGGGCCGGTCAGCCACTCCACTAGCGGCAGGAAGTACTGCGCCACGGCCCAGTTGGTGGCCCATAGCGAGAGCCCCGCAATGCCCATGCCTAGGCCGCGCACCTGCAGTGGCACCAGCTCGGAGATGAGTAGCCAGGTAGTGGGCGACACTGCCGCCTGCTGAAAGGCGATAAACAGCGCCATGAATACCAACGAGACCATGGCCATAGCAGTGGAGTCCTGCGCATGAGAATAGGCAAAGGAGAGGATAAACAGCGAGACCACGTTGCCGGTCAGGCCGATCAGCAACAACCGCTTTCGCCCAATGCGGTCCACGACCTTGAGCCCCACCCAGCAAGCCAGCACGGATACCGTGCCGATAACGATGGAGGTATAAACCGAGTTGGCAGTGGATATCCCCACCTGGTTCATCATGGTCGGCGCGAAGTACACGATGGCGTTGACGCCGGTAATCTGCTGCGTCAGCCCCATCAACATGGCAAGCAACACCGTAATTTGCATCCACCGATGAGCTTTCAGAGCCTTCCATTCGGATCCGCTGGACTTTCGCGCAGTCTCCTGCGAGGTCAGATCCGAAATATCCATCCCGGCGCGCCCGGCGATCTCTTGGGCGCGGGGCATTTTCCCGTTAGTGGCCAGCCATACCGGCGTCTCTGGCAGAAACGCCATCCCAAGCGCCAGCGCCAGGCCCGGCACGGCGGCCAAGCCCAGCATCCACTCCCAGCTACCGGTAGAGGCCAGCGCAGAGTTGACCAGGTAGGCCATCAACTGCCCCACCACAATCGCGAGGGTATTGAGCGAGACCATGCGCCCGCGCACCTTGGCGGGCACGATCTCCGCGATATACATGGGAGACACGATGGACACTGCACCCACGGCCAAGCCCAAAAAGGTGCGCGCCGCGGCCAGCATTCCCACCGAGCCGGAAAGCGCACACCAGATGGACCCCAACACGAAAATGATGCCGCCTGCAATCAGCGTGAAGCGGCGTCCATATCTATCGGCGATGCGCCCCGCCGTCAGCGCACCTACTGCAGCACCCACGAGCAGCATCGAGGTCACCCAACCCTCTTGGTGGGCACTCATGTCGAATGCGGGACTAATAAAAAGCAAGGCACCGGACATCACGCCGGTGTCGTATCCAAATAGCAGCCCGCCCAGGGCCGCTATTCCAGCTACTACCTTGACATAAACTTCCTTATTCACAGCACAATATTGTGTCAGGCGGCTACCATGAACGTCATGTCGAACGATGCCGAAAAACTGCAGCAAACCATCATAAAAGCCCTGGGTGTGCGCCCCTTTATCGATCCAGAAGCCGAAGTGCGACGCCGCGTGGATTTCTTGGTTGACTACCTGCGTACCACCGGTGCTAAAGGCTACGTGCTGGGAATTTCCGGCGGCCAGGATTCCACCTTGGCGGGAAAGCTTGCGCAGCTGGCGGTGGAGCGCGTCGACGGCGCGGAGTTTTGGGCCGTGCGCCTGCCCCATGGCGTGCAGGCCGATGAGGACGATGCCCAGATTGCCCTGGATTTCATCCAGCCCGATCACCGCGCCACCGTCGATATCAAGCCGGCCACCCTGGCCCTCGACGATCAGGTGGCGGATGCGCTGCAGCTTGCCGACGTCACCGATTTCAACCGCGGCAATACCAAAGCGCGCCTGCGCATGACCTCCCAATACGCCATCGCAGGCGAGGTAGGCGCGCTAGTCATCGGCACCGACCACGCGGCGGAAAACGTCACCGCCTTCTTTACCAAGTGGGGCGATGGCGCGGCGGATCTCCTCCCCTTGGCAGGGCTCAATAAGCGCCAAGGCGCCGCCCTCCTAGAGCACCTCGGCGCCCCGCGCTCTACCTGGGAGAAGGTCCCCACCGCGGACTTGGAGGACGATAAGCCCCAGCTTCCCGACGAAGAAGCCCTCGGCGTCACCTACGCCCACATCGATGACTACCTAGAGGGCAAAGCGGTTCCCGACGCCGCCCGCGAACGCATCGAAACCTTATGGCACCGCGGCGCCCACAAACGCATCATGCCGCAGGGGCCGAATCTTTAGGCCAGTGCCTCCAAGGTTGCGGCCGCAGCGTGCTCCAGCGGCCGGTTATAGCTGGCGCCGTGCGTCAGCGCATGCACTGCCAACGGATGCAGCTGGTGCATGGGAATCCACTTTTCGATGTCCTTAGGCGCACCATATCCCCGGAAAATCTCCTCAAGGTACGGTGCCCCGAAAAGCGCCAACATCCCCAAATCCGTATGCGGGTGCCCACCATGGGCGGCGGGGTCAATCATGATGCCGCCATCCGCTCCAAAAAGCAGGTTGCCCGCCCATAGATCGCCGTGGATGCGCGCCGGCGCCACATCCCAACTGCGCGCGGCGATGGCATCGCAGGCACGCCTTACCAAGTCCAACTGCGCTGCACTAATCCCCGCTAGTTCCGCGAAGGGCAGCACTCGCTGTTCAACATAGAACTCGCCCCAATTATCCGTCGGGATGCAGTCCTGTTCGATACTGCCGATGAAGTTCTTGCCTTCCCACCCGGTAGGAGGCGCGCCAAACGCTTCGGCTCCCCCACGGTGCATGCGCGCCAGCTCCGCACCAAATGTCCGCGCCGCCTCCGGCGTAGGCATGACCTCGTCCACGCGCTCGGTAACGATTTCTAGCCCGTCGGCGCTCACGACGTTGACCACCGCGTCGGTGGCTTCCCCGAGCCACCGCAGCCCGGCAGCCTCGGCACCTGCTTGATCTCTGTCGCGTACTCGCTTTGAAAAAGTCTGCATGCCGCCCAGCCTAATCTGGCAAGGAAATTTTTAAAGCGCCGCGTACTCGCGCGTGGGCAGAGCCATCATAAAGAGCAAGGCGATTCCACCGAACACCGGAATGAGCCCAATCAGGCATAACAACCCCGACCTCCCGGAATCGTGCAGCCGCCGGCACATCAAAGAAACGACTGGAATCACAAGTACCGCCTCGGCAATAGTCTCAAAATCCACGCCAAAGTGCCGATCGATAATGCCGATTGCCACAGAACTCAGCACGAGGAAACCGAAAACCCACCAAAACTCACTCATGGACGCACGGCCACGAAAGTTGAAGTACTTTACAAAGAACCTGCCTAGCGCCTGTACAGGCGACGCCCCATAGAGCGCTTCGCGTGTAAAGAACCCTGTGGATTCATCAGTCATTCTGCGCGCGAGCCCCTTCGATGTTGACTGCATATACTCGGCTGCGCACCATGCTACCCACTTCCTATAAAGGAGGAGCAATGTACTCGGACGTCATCATCATCGGCGGTGGCTTTGCCGGCACCGCTGCGGCCATCACCTTGGCCCGCGCTAACCGAAAAATTCGGTTAATCGATTCCGGCGCTCCCCGGAATCGCTTCAGCGAACATGCCCACGGCATCCTTGGCCTCGATGGCGCGGCTCCCGCCGAACTGCTTCAGCGCGGCCACGCGGAGGTGGGGAAATTCGGTGGAACCATTACCCAGGGCTCGGTGGAGAAACTCACCCGGGATTCTGAGTGCGAGCCTTGGCAAGCAAAGCTTGGCAGCGGCGAGGTTCTTGAATCCCGCCACGTTCTCGTCGCGACGGGGCTCACGGACAAGCTCCCTGCAGTTCCCGGCCTGAGCGATTTGTGGGGCACCAGGGTCTTTCACTGCCCTTACTGCCATGGCTACGAAGTCACCGGAAAGAAGGTTGCGCTCATCGGCGGCGCGAATCCGCCTTTTACCATCCGGATCAGCAAGCTGCTGTCCACGTGGACGGACACGCTGACCTTTTACCCCAATGGCCTTGAGCTCACCGATCTTGATCGCACTCAACTCGCCGGATTAGGCGTAAAGGTAAACGATGCGAAAGTGACACAGCTCCGGCCAGAGGAGACATCGTCAACCGGCGTAGTAGTGCAAAGCACTACTGGTGAAGACGCCTACGAAGCATGCTTTACTGGGCCCGATTTTCTGCCCAATGACGCACTGCTGCAGGATGCTGGCTGCGAATCAGCCAACGGGTGGGTCAGCGTAGAGCATGGCCAGACCTCGGTATCGCGCCTGTGGGCGGCCGGCAATGTGGTCAGCTCACCGGACCAAGTCTCGCAAGCGATGGGCAGCGGCGCGGCCGTGGGCATCGCTATCGATCAGCGCATGCTCGATGAGAATCTAGCGGAGCTCTAGCCCTCCGCAACAAGAAAAAAGGAGAGGAACTGATGTTCCTCTCCTTTATTTTGTGGAGCTAACGGGATTCGAACCCGTGACCCCCACACTGCCAGTGTGGTGCGCTACCAGCTGCGCCATAGCCCCTCAAACGAGGTGCAACCCTGTGGGCTGCAACTCGCTTAAATATACATGGAGGGTATTTAACTCTCCAAATCGCCTGCTACTTGGTGACGATTTCTACCCAGTCACCCAGGTTCTTGCCGGCCTTTTGATCCTTTTCTGATGGAACATCCTTGCCATCCTTGACAATACGCGGCGAGGAGACAGAGCCGGTTTCCTTATCCAGCTTGTCGTAGTTAGTCTTTGCCACCTTATTGCCCTGCTTGACGTCCACATCCTTCATGGAATCAACGACATCATCGTCCGCGCCAAACTCCTTGGCGGCGTCAGCAATATCCTTGATGTCCCACGAAGTAGCCACCTTTTGCTGGTTCTGCAGCATGTAGTCACGCAGGTTCCAGTAGGTCTTGATATCACCAGACTTGGCCAGCTCGGACATAGCGGCTGCCGCCTTAGTGGAGTATCCCTCCTGGTTCTCAATATCCTCACCATCCAAGAAGTTGAGGGTACGCACGTGGACGATCAGCTTGCCGTCTTCGATGGCCTTCTGCATGTCACCGTCGGTGGCCTGAGCCAGTTCGGCACAGTGCGGGCAGGAGTAGTCTTCGTAGAGATCCACCTCAGGGGTGCCCTTCTTGGCGCTTTCAGACTTAAGGGTAATAGCACCGTCGTTGTACTCCATGGACATATTTACGTCCTTGGCTTCAAGGGCATCGACAGAATCCGTGGACGACTGCTTGCCATTCCACACGATGTAGCCAATAACAACGGCAATGATGACGAGGAGTACGCCGACTCCCCAAATAAAACCGTTGCCACCCTTGGCGTTAGGGTCAGTTACTTTGCTCATTTGAACCTTGCCTTCAAAATTTTCGGACCAATCCAGCCTACCTTGCCCACCGCTTAGGGGTGAAGGGCAAACTTGGTGAAGGGGCGCTTGATGGTCCATAGGGTCAGGAATAGAAATGCGGCGTCGCGCAGCAGCGTCTTCGCATAATCCATTCCTCGGTCAGGGTTTTGGGCGTCATAGCCAAAGCAGCCGCAGTCAATATCCAGTCCACGGGCCCAAGCTTGTGCGATGCCCACCATAAAGAGCAGCATCACGCAGGTAGCCACGATGGAGGACTGGCGCAGGAATAGCCCGAGCAGCAGCAGCACGCCACCGATGATTTCGAGCGGACCAATGACAATGGCGAGGTAGCCGGCCCAATCGGGAGTAAAGATGTCATAGCCCTTGATGGCCTGGGTCATGTCTAGGGTCTTGCCAAGCTTATGCACGCCGGCGTCAATCCACACCCAGGCCATGCCAAAGCGGGCAATGAAGCTGATGACATCAAGCACCAGCTTCCCATTAATCTTGCTACTCACGAGGTTGAGTGTAGCGTTAAACCCCTAATACATGGGAAACAACTGCCTGTGCTTCTGCTTGCACCTGCTTGAGATGTTCCTCACCCAAGAAAGATTCGGCATAGATTTTGTACTTATCTTCAGTGCCGGAAGGACGAGCAGCGAACCAGGCATTTTTCGTCGCTACCTTCAGGCCGCCGATGGCCGCACCGTTGCCGGGTGCCTCCGTCAGCTTGGCCACGATGTCCTCGCCTGCTAGCTCCGTGGCGGAAACTTTTTCAGGAGACAGCTTCTTGAGGATGGCCTTCTGCTCGCGGTTCGCGGGGGCGTCGGTGCGGGCATAGGCTGGGGCGCCGAATTTCTCCGCCAGTTCTGCGTAGCGCTGGGACGGAGTCTTGCCGGTGACGGCGGTAATCTCCGCGGCGAGTAGATCCATAATGATGCCGTCCTTATCGGTGGACCACACGGAGCCATCGAAGCGCAGGAAAGACGCCCCGGCAGACTCCTCGCCACCGAAACCAATGGTGCCTTCGAGCAACCCCGGTACAAACCACTTAAAGCCGACGGGCACCTCCACCAATTCGCGGTCTAGGCTTTTCACCACGCGATCGATCATGGAGGAAGACACCAGGGTCTTTCCCACACCGGCACTCCCCCACTGCGGGCGGTGACTAAAGAGGTACTCGATAGCCACGGCGAGGTAGTGATTGGGGTTCATGAGTCCGGCATCGGGAGTGACAATGCCATGGCGGTCCGCGTCGGCGTCGTTGCCGGTGGCAAGGTCGAACTTAGAGCGGGCGTCAATAAGCGAGGCCATAGCATCCGGCGAGGAGCAATCCATGCGGATCTTTCCATCCGTATCCAAGGTCATAAAGCGGAAAGTGGAATCCACCTCCGGATTCACCACGGTCACGTTGAGCTCGTAATGGTCAGCGATGGCCTGCCAATAATCCACGGAAGCGCCACCCATGGGATCGGCGCCGATGAGCAGGCCGGATTCTTTAATGGCCTGCATATCCACCACGTTCTTCAGGTCAGCCACGTAGTTGTGCACGTAGTCGTGCTTCACGCAGCGCTCGTCCAGCACGCCCGCGACAGACGTCCGCTTCACACCCTCCAGCCCAGCGCGCAGGTACTCGTTCGCGCGGCCCGCAATCCAATCCGTGGCCTGAGCGTCGGCCGGGCCACCGGTAGGCGGGTTGTACTTGAAGCCGCCATCGCGGGGAGGATTATGGGACGGGGTAATCACGATGCCATCGGCGCCAGGGTGGGTCAGGATGGCATGGGAGACCGCTGGGGTCGGCGTGTAGCGGCCGCGCTCGTCGACGCGAACCTCCACCCCATTGGCCAGCAGCACCTCAAGGGCGGAGACCATGGCAGGCTCGGACAGCGCGTGGGTATCGCGGCCGATGAAAATCGCCCCAGCAACGCCTTGTTCCGCGCGGTAATCCACAATGGCTTGGGTAATCGCTAGGATATGAGCCTCATTAAAGGCTCGATCCAGCGCGGAGCCGCGGTGGCCTGAGGTACCGAAGGACACCTGCTGATCCGGGTTATCGGCGTCCGGGGTACGGGTGTAGTAGGCGGTGACCAATTCTGCGATATCAATAAGATCCGCGGGCTGTGCCAGCGTACCGGCGCGCTCGTGGGCCATGGCGTACTCCTTGAAGGGTTGGGGTGGTATGCCATCCCAGCTTGCCTGCTCTCCCGTAGTTGCGCAGGACGAATATTCCCCCGGCTGGGGGTATGGGCAAATTTACTCCATTTCTATAGTTCGCTAGATTTACAGAATGGACTCGCTTAATTCCATCCTCTCCGCCATCAGCACCGTGGTGTGGGGACCGTTCATCCTCATTCCCCTCCTGTTGGGCACCGGCCTGTGGCTGACCATTCGTTTGGGCGGACTCCAGTTTCGCGCACTCGGCCGCGCACTGCGCCACGTCTTCGCCAGCGACTCCGGCGACGACTCCACTGAGGGTGATATTTCCAATTATCAGGCGCTGACCACCGCCCTTGCCGCCACCGTGGGAGTGGGAAATATCGTGGGCGTGGCCACCGCGTTGTCCATCGGCGGCCCTGGCGCACTGGTATGGATCTGGATTACCGGCCTCGTGGGCATGGCGTCCAAGTACACCGAGGCCTACCTGGGCGTGCGTTTTCGCACCACGGATTCCAAGGGCGAGATGTCCGGCGGGCCACAGCAATACCTGAAGCGTGGCATCCCCGGACCACTCGGATCGGTACTCGCAGTATTCTTTGCCATCTTTGCAATTTGCGCCTCCTTTGGCATCGGCAACCTCGCCCA
The DNA here is from genome assembly GCF_022347205.1 of Corynebacterium sp. ACRPO. Taxonomy (GTDB): domain Bacteria; phylum Actinomycetota; class Actinomycetes; order Mycobacteriales; family Mycobacteriaceae; genus Corynebacterium. The sequence continues at coordinate 135,536 of NZ_JAKRNE010000005.1, forward strand.
AGCCAATGCTGTGGCCACCAATATGGAATCGACCTTCGGTATCGCCCCGGCGGCCACCGGTGCGATTCTCTTCGTCTTGGTGGGCTCCGTACTCCTTGGCGGAATCCAGGCCATCGGGCGCATTACCGCCGCCTTCGTCCCGTTGATGATCATCGTCTACGTCCTGGGCGGGCTCTATGTAATCTTCTCGCATGCCGCGGAGATTCCCGCCGCCTTTGCCATGATCTTCAGCGATGCCTTTACCGGCACCGCCGCTGGTGGCGGGTTCGTGGGCTCCACCATCATGATGGCTATTCAATACGGTGTTGCCCGCGGCATCTTCTCCAATGAGTCCGGCATGGGCTCCGCCGCCATCGCCGCCGCGGCTGCCAAGACCCCGCACCCAGCGCGCCAGGGGTTGGTATCGATGACGCAAACCTTCATTGACACCATCATCGTGGTAACCATCACTGGCTTGGTCATTGTTGTGGGCGGTACCTGGGATATGGGCCGCGACGAGGCCGGAATCATGACGGCCGAGGCCTTTTCTCGCGTGCTTCCTGGCGACTGGGGCGGCACCATCGTTTCGCTCTCCATTATTTTCTTCGCCTTTTCCACCATCATGGCCTGGGCGTATTACGGCGAACGTTCCCTGGAGTCCCTCTGCGGCCGCAAGGCCTCTATCCCCTACCGCATGTTCTTTGCCTGCCTACTCTTTGTCGGCTCCGTCTCGGAGCTCGAGCTCGCTTGGACCTTCTCCGATCTGGCCAATGGCCTTATCGCCATCCCGAACCTCATTGGCTTGCTCCTTCTCTCCGGCCTCGTGGCCCGCGAAACCAAGGCGTACTTAGCCTTTGACCCCAAGCTCAATAAGCCAGTGAATGAGGTGCGCGCGTTCGTAGAGTCCCAGGGGATGGACTGGAAGTAACATAGGCCGCATGCCTCAATTCCTCGTCGTGGGTGCTGGCGCTGCGCTCGGCGCGGCGGCCAGGTACCTCCTCTCCGCCGCGCTCGGCGGCGGCATGCTCCCATTGCTCGTCATCAATATCCTCGGCAGTGCGCTCATGGGCTACTTCCGCCCCGGCCCCTTTTGGGGCACCGGCGTGCTAGGCGGTTTCACCAGCTTCGCTACCTTCGCTTTCCTGACCTCCGAGGCACATTGGACCGTGGCCCTGGCCTATGTCCTGGCCACCATCATCGGCTGCGTGGGCGGCTACCTGGCGGGTGACAAGCTGCGATGAATCTTCTGTGCGTCCTTCTCGGCGGCTTCATCGGCGGTAGTCTGCGCTATGGCTTTACCCGGCTTGTGCCCGCCCCCTACTGCACTTTCGTGGCGAATATTTTGGGTTCCCTCGCTCTTGGCTTGGCTTATGGTTTTGCCCAGCTTGCCGACGCCCCCCTTATTCACCCCTTCCTCGCCCTCGGCCTCGCCGGCGGCCTATCCACTTGGTCCACATTGGCGAAGGAACTGGGGGAGATGATCAAACGCAAACAGTGGTGGCGGCTTAGCAAGTACCTCTTCTGGACCATCGGACTCGGCATCGTTTTAGCCTGGCGCGGCACCATCTGGGCGGCACGCATTTATCACGGCATTTGAGGGGCAAACTCCCAGCTAACTAGCAGTTACTTTTGTCCTGCACAGGCCTAATGTTTTCCGGGTGAGTTTCCTTTTGAATCTGCCTTTGGCGGATCCCATCAACGGCGTGATTTTCTACGCCATCCTCGCGATTGCAGGAATCATCATTCTCCTTCAACGCAAGGTGTGGCCGCTGATCATCGCGGCCCTACTGTGCGTCATCGCTTGGTACTTTCTCCAGCACTGGCAAGTTCCGTGGTATATCTTCCTCGCAGCTTTCGTCCCCGTGGCGGCGTTTCTCCGCAAGCCCAAAACTGTCACGATTGCAGCCGGAGTCTTCTCCCTCCTCGCCACCGTTGGCATCATCAACATGGAGTACCAAACCTACCCAGATATTGCCTCCCTGGACCCACGCCCCGTAGCAAAAGAGATGAGCTACGAGGAGTTTTCCCACACCAATTCCGGTGCAGCGATCGTCCACGTCGATCTTCCGGGCACCACCTCCCATTTCTCCGCTCGCCAAGCTACGGCGTATATCCCGCCTGCATACTGGACGGACCACACCCTGCCTGTCATCGTCCTCCTGCACGGCAACCCAGGTGGCCCAGAGCAATGGTTCGGTTCGGGTGAAGCGGCCGAAACCGCAGACCAATTCCAGGCGGCGAATGGAGGGCGCAGCCCTATCGTCGTTGCCGTGGACGCCACCGGCTCTGAAACAGCCAATCCCATCTGCGCCGATAGCACCCAGGCCAAGGTCATGACCTACCTCAGCCAAGACGTGCCGCAAGTTATCAAGCAGAAATTCAAGGTCAACCCGGATCAGCGCACTTGGACCGTCGGCGGCCTAAGCTACGGCGGCACCTGTTCTCTGCAGATCGCTACCAACCGCCCCGAAGCCTATGGCTCTATCATCGACATCTCCGGCGAGGCCGAGCCCACCATTGGCAACCACGCGGCCACGGTGAAGAAATTCTTCGCTGGCGACGAGTCAGCCTTCAATGACCAGGACCCCGCACACTTGCTCGCCCACAAGCACTACTCCGCCCAGGCTATCTTCATCGCTGGCGATAAGGACGCTGCTTCCGTCAACGCCCTGCGCTCGCTTTCCGACGCCGCCCGCAACGCCGGCATGAAAACCTACTTCGGCACCCGCCCCGGCGGCCACTCCTTCCAGGTGTGGCGCCCAGCCCTGCGCGAATCTTTCGCTTGGGCCGCTCGTCGCGGTGGCATGACCGCGATTAAGGATCCCTTCGACGGAATTGGAGCCAACGATGTCCGTTCTTAAAACCATCCTGACCAGGTTTCCTGTTTCCCTGGCCGTCTTAGTCATCATGTGGGCGCTCCACCTAGTGGACTTCCCCACCTCTCACTGGTTGGCGCTGACTACCGCGCACCCTGGCGGCGCTATCATCTTGTCGGTCCTTATCCTGTTGTGGCTCGTTCCCGCAGAATGGCGCTTGGGCTCCCTGCGCACGTTGGCGGTGGGAATTACCTCTCAGCTCATTACTGTGCCCCTATCCATCGTCCTTGCCCGCGGAATCGAGACCGCAGGGCTGAACCGGTGGGGCAATGATCTCCTTAGCGATACCTTCCTCACCCCAATCGGTTTTATCGCCGGTGCTGCCGGCTTTGCTTCCGCCCTACTACCCCGCCTGTGGCGCCGCCGGCTACGCATCTCGCTTATCGTGCTTACCGCTACCTTTGTGCTCTATTCCGGCACCATGTCCGATGTCCTCGGCATCGTTGCCGCCGCACTTTCCATTACGGCGGGCCAACTTCTCTTTAAGCCCGAACCCGCACCGCCTTCCATCAGAGAGCGCCGAGTGCTCCTCGCAGTTGGCGTCGCCTGTGTAGCCATCGGGCCCGCCTTTGTGGCACTCGACCCCATGGCAGAGGGCCCCTTTTCGCAGATTACGCAGCTCCTTTGGACCCCACATCTATCCGCTTTGGAGGCCGCCCAGTCCTGCGCGGATTCGGTCACTTCTGCCAGTTGCACCGCGGCAGTCGACCTCGCCCGCGCCCAAGGCATCGGCGCCGTGGTAGCCAATATCATGCCGTTCATCATCCAGCTAGTGGTGTGCTTTGGCCTTACCCGCGGCCGCGTGCTCGCGTGGTGGATGGCGGTCATTACCCAGGTACTTGCTATCACCCTGTTGACCTACCAGCTTTGGGATGACGCCCGCCTGAGCTATCTCCTGCCCAACCTCGTGCTCGTCCTCTTGCCCTGGCTACTGGCACTATTCATGCTGCTAATTAACCGCTCACTGTTTCACACCCACGAAAACCGCGCATTCTTCACTCGGACGGTCACCCTCGCCATACTTGCCGCCGCCATCGGCGCGGGCCTGTGGATCCTCACCGCCTCGTTGCACAACACCGTACCCCCGGCGAACCTCGCGGCGATCCTTGCAGAAACCCCACTGCGTTTCGTCCCGGCCGTAGTCGCACTCATCCTCCCCCACCACGTCGCGCCGGCCACGATGATTTCTTGGTTCGTCTACGAATGGGTGGGAAACGTCTTCTGGATCGTCGTGGCTGTTCGTCTCTACCTTGGCTTTTCACGGCCCGTAGACCCTGCACAAGAATCTGACCGCGACTCGGCTCGTCGCTTACTCGAGTCCGGTACCGGCGATCACCTTTCTTTTATGACCCTGTGGAGATCCAACCACTACTTCTTCCACGATGATTCCTACGTGGCCTACCGCGTCTCCAATGGCATCGCCCTCACACTGGGTGCTCCCGTCGGCCACGATATCAGCGCGGAGTTCGAGGACTTCGCCGCTGAGCAAGGCTGGACGGTGGCGTGGTATTCCGTCAATACCCAATTCGCCGATGCACACCCGCAGCTAAAACGCCTCCAGGTCGCAGAAGAAGCCGTACTCAGCTGCGAATCCGTAGAGTTCAAGGGAAAGAAATTCCAAAACGTGCGCACCGCACGAAACAAAGCAGAAAAGGAAGGCATCACGACACGGTGGACCACCTGGAAGGAGCTAGATATTGCCTCCATCGCCCGCGTCACCGCTTTAAGCGAGGACTGGGTCTCTGAAAGGGCCCTCCCCGAAATGAGCTTTACCCTCGGTGGCATTGAAGAAATGATGGTGGACGGCACTCGGCTCTTGCTGGCTGAGTCTGCCGATGGCACATTACACGGTGTCACCAGTTGGATGCCGGTATACGAAAATGGTGCCATTGCCGGCTACGTTCTCGACGTCATGCGCCGCAATGAGCACGGATTCAAAGGAGTCATTGAACTCCTCATCTCAGAAGCGATGCTCATCGCACACTCCGAAGGCCGAGCCTGGATTTCCCTTTCCGGTGCCCCACTTGCCGGACAACCAGACGAGCCTAGCTGGCTCGACGTCGCCCTCGACCGCCTTGGTGAGGAAGTCGAACCACTCTATGGCTTTCGCACCCTAGCGGCCAGCAAGCGCAAGTTCCAGCCCGAGGAGCACCCGTGGTATCTCTGTTACCACGATGAACTGAAACTTCCTTCCATCGCATTGGCCACCATGCATGCCTACCTGCCGGATATGAAAACAAAGGATGCGGTATCGGCAGTCAGGGCTTGGATGGCCGCGTAAATACAGGAAGGTCTCCCTTCTTTGTGCCAAGAAGGGAGACCTTGGGCGTTTTAGGCTAGTCCGCGATTGCCTCCAATGGCGGCGTCTTTGCCGCGCGTTGCGACGGCCATACTGCCGCAATAATGCCGACGATGGCCGAGCCTACGAGCATAATAAGCACCATCGCCCACGGAATCTGCGCGGAGTCCAATCCCTCATCACCGAGAATCTTGATAAAGGACCAACCCAAGCCAAGGCCGATAAGGATGCCCATTACCGCGCCAAAGAGCGCAATCTGCACCGACTCAAGAGTGATCATCGTGCGGATCTGGCGGCGCTGCGTACCCACGGCACGCAACATGCCAATCTCCTGGCGTCGCTCAATAACACCCAGGGTCAAGGTATTGACAATTCCCAGCACGGCGATAATCACTGCAAGGGCAAGCAGGCCATACAAGATGGAAAGCATCTGGTCGATGAATCCGGCGGCTTGGCCCGCATACTCCTCGCCAGAATTAACCTGAACCACGACCAAATCCTTGACCGAGTCCTCTAGGTTGTGGCGCAGTTCTTCCTTGTCATAGCCTTCCTGGCCCAAGACGCCCACCATTTGGACGGTAAAGGACTTCTTCGGTGCGACCTTTTCCGCCACATCCTGCGAAAGCACCATATTCTGGACCACATCGGTGGGCTTAAAGGTACCGACCAGCTTCGCCTCGGCCTTCTTGTCCTTTTCCTCAGAAGTAACCGTGTAGGTCTCTCCTACCTTCCAGCCGTGTTCCTTGGCAAAGTCTTCGGTAGCAATGAAGCCCTTCTCCAAGTTGGCATCACCCTCGACCATGTCGAGCGCAATCATCGACGACGGATCTCCATCCGCAGTCGTCGTTTGCTGGAATTGTGGACCATAATCCATCGATGCCTGACCATCGACGGCCACCGGAGCCATACCGACGGTAATCACCTTATCGACGCCTTCGGCCTCCGCCGCGCGCTTACCCGTGTCCTTCGGCGTCGGGAATTCACCGGAGCTAGGACCGGAAAGCAGGTAATCAGAGGTAATGTTTTGCTCCACGGTATCGGCCACAGAAGACTTCATCGTTGCACCAAGCATGCCGATGGCAGTCACCAGAGCCACGCCCAAGGTCAGCGCAAATGCGGTGGCTGCCGTACGGCGCGGATTACGACGTGAGTTCGTCGCCGCCAGTGAACCAATAGCGCCAAACGGTGCACCGATTACCTTGCCCACCGTGGGAACCAGAGGTAGCGACAGGGCCGGGCCGGCTAAGAAGAATCCCACGATGACACCGAATGCGCCGACGCCGACGAGGATGGCGCGGACGTTGGTTTCGCCGTCGGAAAGCACGCCTGCCAACGCCGCAACAATGCCCACCAGCAAGATAATGGCACCGAAAATCGTGCGTACCTTCAGGGAAGTTCCGGAAGCTGATTCGGTAGTGCGCATTGCCTCCACCGGCTGCACGCGGCCCGCGCGCCGTGCCGGGGCCCATGCGGATACAACCGTCACGATAGTGCCCAAAATGATTGGAACTACGATAGCCGAGACGCTCAGGCCCAAGCCGCCATCGAGAGGCATTCCCTGCGCGCTCATCACTGCCTTAATGATTGCGACCAATCCCATACCGGCAACCACGCCAACAATGGACCCCAGAACACCAACAATGGCAGACTCCACCACCACCGAGTTTGTAATCTGGCGACGGGAAGCACCCAGCGCACGCAAGAGAGCGAACTCCTTAGTGCGCTGCGCGACAATCATCGAGAAAGTATTCGCAATAATGAAGGTGCCCACCAGCAGCGCAATCAGGCCAAACGCGATGAGGAAGTAATTGATGAACTTCAAGGCAGAAGACATCATCTCCGAAGTCTCCTCAGCCAGGCGCTCACCCGACTCCGCCTTGACTTCATACTTCTCGTTCAGGTGATCCACCAAGGCATTCGCATCCACTCCATCGGCTGCAGAAACCTTGAGCTGGCTCGGCTCACCGTAGCGCTCCAGGTAATCCTTTTCAGCCATGCTCAGCACGATGCTCTCGCCCTGGTCTACCGCGGGCTCTGAGATGCCAGAAACGGTAACCGTATCCTGCTCATCGGGGTGAACCACAGTCAGCTTTTGGCCCACAGAAATGCCGTATTTGTCAGCCGCGGAAGAGTTGATGAGGACCTCGTCCTTACCGCTAGGCTCCTCGCCCTCCTTCAGTTCATCGGCGCCGCCAACGACCTTGTCTTCTGGATAGAACGGGACAACGCTGGCCGTGCCGCCCTGGGTTTGATAGGCCTCCGAGTTCTCATCGGCCGCGACAACGGTCTCCGAATCCGCGATATTGATGTTTTTAACATCCTTATCGTCAGCCAGCTTCTGACGCAGCTTGTCATCCAGTTTCGCGCCATTGTCGTCCTTTTGGCTCACCACTGCATCCACGCCGCGGAACTGATTATCCACGGCGGAGTCAAACGTAGACTTCAGCGAATTGGTGAACATAAACGAGCCGGCAATAAACGCAGTGCCCAAGACTACCGCGAGAATCGTCAGCCCAAGGCGCAACTTATGCGCCACAATATTACGCAGAGATACTCTGCGCATTGCGTTTCCGCGTGCCATTTAGCCCTCAATCTCCGCCATTACCTGGTGAATGGCCTCCATCGTCGGATTGTGCAACTCATTCACAAGCTTGCCGTCAGCAAGGAAAACCACCCGGTCTGCATACGAGGCGGCCTTGGCATCGTGTGTCACGATGACCACTGTTTGGTTGTCCTTATCCACCGCGGTTCGCAGAATATCGAGCACCTCGGCCGAAGAATTCGAATCCAGGTTGCCCGTCGGTTCATCGCCGAAGATGATTTCTGGCCGAGAAACCAATGCACGAGCACAGGCCACGCGCTGCTGCTGTCCACCAGACAATTCAGCTGGGCGGTGTTCCAGGCGCTCCGCAAGGCCAAGGCGGCTAGTGACCTCCTCAAACCACTGCTTATCGACGCCCTTACCCGCAATATCCGTAGGCAGCGTAATGTTTTCCGCCGCAGTCAGCGTGGGCACAAGGTTAAAGGACTGAAAAATAAAGCCCAGCCGGTCACGACGCAAGGCCGTAATGTTTTTGTCATTGAGCGCCGACATATCGGTATCACCGATAAATGCTGATCCGGAGGTCGCTGAATCGAGACCAGCCATGGTGTGCATCAGCGTCGACTTACCGGAACCCGATGGGCCCATGATCGCCGTGAATTCGTTCTTGCCGAATTCAATGGATACATGATCAAGAGCGACGACAGCTGTGTCATCGCTTCCGTATTGCTTAAACAAGTCAACGGCGCGAGCCGCAGCATCAGTCATGAGACAAATTCTCCTTGTAAATGGGAAATTACCTATTTAAGTCTAGCGACCATGGCCTCCGGCCAACATCATCCCTGAGGAGGAAAACGGCATGCGAAAGCCTGGCACGCGCCTTCCCCTAGTCACACACCGCAGGCTCCGGTCTACTCCCTAGCCTTCCTTTCTCTGTGTTCTTTGTTGTTGGTGTGTGAGGTATTGGGCCCAGGTGTGGTTCCAGTGGGTTTGGTGTGTGGTTAGTGGTCCGGTGGGGTGGTCTAGTTGGTAGGTGCCGTCGTGGTGGAGCCAGGCGATGGTTCCGGTGATGGGGTCGAGGATGTAATGGATTCTGCGGTCGGTTTTGATGTTGTGGTGGTGTTGGCAGAGGTTGACTAGATTATCTGGGCTGGTTGGCCCGCCGAGGTGGTATTCGATGCGGTGGTCGAGTTGACACCGGGTGGCGGGGACGGTGCAGCCGGGCCAGCGGCAGGTGGCGTCTCTGCCTTGGGTGTAGGCCCGGATGTCGGTGCTGGGGGTATAAGAGTCTACCTCGTCGGCTAAGAGTCGGCGGATGAAGGTGTTGTCTGTGGGGGCATGGTCGAGGTTTATCCATCCGGCACCGGGGTGAGGTTACCCTCGTTTAGTGGACACCCTATTTGTACGGATCCTGTGTCCGTAGGAGAGGATGTTCATTGTGAGTCAACAGCGCAAGAAGTACACGCCGGAGTACCGGCGTGAAGCCGCGAACTTGGTAATCGAGTCAGAGCGCCCGATCGCTCATGTGGCTAAGGAGATTGGCGTCTCCGCCGGGCTTTTAGGCCGGTGGGTCAAACTCGAGCGTGAACGCCGAGGGGCCTCGGATGGGATGAGTG
>NZ_JAKRNE010000006.1 GCF_022347205.1 Corynebacterium sp. ACRPO
CCCGGTTGTCGACGCCCAACCCCAGCCCCACCCCGCCCCCGCGCCCGCCCCCGCCCCAGACGCGGAGGCCACGCCCGAGGACGCTGCACCAGAGGACGGTGCACCGCAGGACGTTGCGCCGGAGGACGCAGCCCCTGAGCAGCCGCAGCCGGACCAGCCCGAGGCCGAGGCCGAGCCGGAAATCGCCCCGGTCGCTGAGGTTGTAGATACCGCGGAAGGCGATGCGGATAATGCCTCGCCGGAGGATAAGGCCGCGCTCGCGTCCTTCCTGTACACCGCGGACCAGCTCAAGGGGCTGGGCGGCGTGAAGCACGCGCAGATCGTCGGCCTGAGCGAGGACCAGCGCGCCGCGCAGATCATGGTCACCCCAGAAACCGCGCCGACGGACGCCGCGACGGTCAACGTTGCGCACGCGTTGCGCTCGGCCACCAGCGAGATTGAAGACGCCACCGGTACCGATATCGGCTTGACCGGCCTGACCGCCGTGCAGCTCGATATCACCGAGCGCCTCGAGGAAGCCATGGCGCCGTACCTGGCCATCGTCGTGGGCCTGGCCATCGTGCTACTGCTGTTGGTCTTCCGCTCCATCCTGGTGCCGCTGGTTGCCGGCCTGGGCTTCCTGCTGTCCGTCGGCGGCGCCTTCGGCCTGACCGTTCTGGTCTGGCAGGAAGGCCTGTGGAACCTGGTTCCCGCGCCGGGCCCGCTGATTTCCTTCATGCCCATCTTCCTCATCGGCGTGACCTTCGGCCTTGCGATGGATTACCAGGTCTTCCTGGTCACCCGCATGCGCGAGCACATTTCTCGCCACCCGGAGGGCACCGGCGGGCGATATAGCGCCGTCGACGAGGCCACCATCACCGGCTTTACCCAAGGCGCCCGCGTGGTGACGGCCGCGGCCATTATTATGATTTCGGTCTTCGTGGCCTTTATTAACCAGCCGCTGCCTTTCATCCAGATCTTCGGCTTTGCCCTGGCCGCCGGCGTGCTTTTCGACGCCTTCTTTATCCGCATGACCCTCGTCCCTGCCACCATGTTCCTCATGGGCCGCGCGACGTGGTGGATGCCGAAGTGGTTGGCGAAGATTCTACCCACCCTGGATATCGAAGGCACCGCCCTGGAAGAAGAATGGGAAGCTAAACACGCCACCCCAGCCCCAACCCCTAGCCCTGCAGACAAGGAAGAAGAGTAAAGATGGACTTGAGTTTCGACGTCGGCAAGCGCCTGCCCGAAGGCCCCGGCAAGCACGGCCGCAGCGGTGTCATCCACACCCCGCACGGTGATATCCAGACCCCGGCTTTCATCCCGGTGGCCACCAAAGCCACGGTGAAGACGCTTACCCCGGAGCAGATTCGTTCCACTGGTGCGCAGGCCATCTTGTCGAATGCGTACCACCTCTACCTGCAGCCGGGCCACGACATCGTGGACGAGGCCGGCGGCGTGGCCGAGTTTGAAAACTGGCATGGCCCGACCTATACCGACTCCGGCGGATTCCAGGTCATGTCCCTGGGCGTGGGCTTCAAAAAGGTCCTTGCGATGGATATTGCGGATCTCAGCGATAAGGACATCCGCGCCGCCAAGAAGGAACGCATGGCGCAGGTGGACGAGGATGGCGTGGATTTTAAATCCGTCATCGACGGCTCCAAGCACCGCTTTACCCCCGAGAAGTCCATGCAGATCCAACACGGGCTGGGCGCAGACATCATGTTTGCCTTCGACGAGCTGACCACGCTGGTTGATACGCGCACCTACCAGGAGGAATCCGTCGCGCGCACGCACCGCTGGGCTAAACGCTGCCTGGATGAGCACGATCGCCTCACCCGCGAGCGCGCCCACCGCCCGAAGCAGTCGCTGTGGGGTGTTGTCCAAGGCGCGCAGTACGAGGACCTGCGCCGCCAGGCCACCCGCGGCCTGCTCGACCTCGACCGCGCCGCCCGCGAGGACGGCAAGCGTGGCTTCGGCGGTTTCGGCATCGGCGGCGCACTGGAAAAGGAAAACCTGGGCACTATCGTCGGCTGGGTCTGCGATGAGCTACCCGAGGACAAGCCGCGCCACCTGCTTGGCATCTCCGAGCCGGACGATATCTTCACCGCCGTCGAGGCGGGCGCCGATACCTTCGACTGTGTGGCGCCCACTCGTCTGGCACGCCGCGGCGGCGTCTACACCCTTGACGGCCGTATGAACCTCACCAATGCGCGCTTCAAGCGGGACTTTGCCGGCGTCGACGAGGAATTCGGCGGCTACGTATCCGAGAATTACTCCCGCGCCTACCTGCACCACCTGCTCAAGGCGAAGGAATTCCTCGCCGGCACGCTGTGCACCATCCACAATGTGGAGTTCATGATTCGCTTGGTGGATAATATCCGTGTCGCCATCGACGGCGGATATTACGAGGCCTACCGCGATGAATTCCTCGGCCGCTATTACGCTGGCAAGTAGTCCTCGCGCTTCTTCACCCACTTAATGACCGCGGCCGTCACCGGCAGCATGACGGCCTCCATCAGGGTCTTCCACACGAAGCCCACGATGACGTAATTGATAAATCCGCCCACGGTGTCTACGCCGATGACCGGTGCGGCGATGGCGCAAAATAGCAGCGTATCGCCGAACTCGCCCACCACAGTGGAAGCGATAAGGCGCGCAAAGAGGCCCTTTTCGCCCGAGCGCTTCTTCATCGCGGTCAGCGTCCAGGCATTCAGCAGCTGGCCCACCAGGTAGCCGGCCAGCGAGGCGGCCAGAATCTGCGGCATCAGGCCAAGGGTGGCGGCGAAGGCCTCTTGACCCTCGTAGAAATCAGCCGCCGGCAGCCAGATGGCGATATAGAAACACACGGCCGCCAGGATGGCCATCGCGAAGCCGATGTAGACCGCGCGCCGGGTGGACTTGAAGCCATAGCACTCGGAGAGCACGTCGCCGACGATATAGGCCAGCGGGAAGAGGAAAAAGGCGCCGTCGGTGACCAGCGGGCCGAGCTGCACGCCCTTGGTGGCGTTGATATTAGAAATCAGGAAGGTCACCACAAACACGGTGACCAGCCAGGGGTAGAGGGTGGAGCGGACGGGAATGAAGCGCACCTCAGCGCCGTTCGATTTTTCCATGCCCGCCATTGTGCCAGCCCGTAGACTGTGGGCATGAATTCCGCGACCACCGGCGCCGGCCGTTACGCGCCCAGCCCCTCCGGCGATCTGCACTTTGGCAACCTCCGCACGGCGTTTCTGGCGTGGCTTTTCGCCCGGTCGACGGGCAGGCGCTTTGTGGTGCGCGTGGAGGACATCGATAAGCAGCGCTCCTCCCAGGAGTCGGCCGAGCGCCAGCTCGCGGATCTGCGCGCGCTCGGGCTGGACTGGGACGGCGAGGTCATCTACCAGCACGACCGCGACGCCGCCTATGAACAGGCTCTGGCCCAGCTGCCCACCTACGAGTGCTATTGCTCCCGCAAGGATATCCGTGAGGCCTCCCGCGCCCCGCACGCCATTCCCGGCCAGTACCCGGGCACCTGCCGCAACCTCACCGAAGACCAGCGCGCGGTCAAGCGCGCCGAGCTTGCGGCCCAGAATCGCCAGCCCGCCCTTCGCCTGCTTGCCGACGCCCCCACATTCACCATCCACGACGCCCTCCACGGCACCTATACGGGCGACGTCGATGACTTCATCCTGCGCCGCGGCGGCCAAGACACTGGCTGGGCCTATAACTTGGCCGTCGTCGTCGATGATGCCTATCAAGGCATCGACCAAGTGGTCCGCGGCGATGATCTGCTCTCCTCCGCGCCGCGTCAGGCCTACCTCGCCTCGCTGCTCGGCATCGAACCGCCGGAGTATATCCACGTCCCGCTCGTGCTCAATGCATCCGGCGAGCGCCTGGCCAAGCGCGATGGCGCGGTGACCATGCGGGAGATGGGGGAGGAGGGGGACGTCGTCAAGCAGCTGGCGGCCTCGCTGGGGAACAAGGCTCACAGCGCCGCGGAGCTGCTCGCGCAATTCGCGCCCGATCGACTCAGCCCTGAGCCTTATATCTGGCGGGGGTAAAATCTGGGTCCATGGACGTTCTTCTGGTGCTCATTGGGCTCATGCTGCTGACCGTGTTCGTCGTCGCCATCGGTGACAAGATTGGGCTGCCGTGGCCGGCCCTGCTGACGATCATCACCGCCTGCGCGGTCTTCGTGCCCAGCCTGCCCCAGTTCGAGCCGCCCACCGAGCTCATCCTGCCCATCTTCCTGCCGCCGCTGCTGTGGGCACTGGCCCGGCGCACCTCGTGGGGTGTTATCCGCGAGCAATGGGTGACCATCTTGAGCCTGTCCGTGCTGCTGGTGGTCGCCACCACGCTGGCCGTTGGCTTCACGGCCTATGCCTTCCTGCCTGGCATCAGCCTGGCCGCCGCCATCCTTATCGGTGCGGCCATCGCCCCGCCAGACCCCGTCGCCGTTGACGCCGTAGCCGAGCCCGCCGGCATCCCGCGCCGCATCATCACCACTTTGCAGACCGAGGGCTTGTTTAACGACGCCGCCTCCATCGTCGCCTTCAACCTCGCGCTGACGGCCGTAACCCAAGGCGATGAGCTTTCCTTCGGTGGCGGCGTGCTCAACTTCTTCTACTCCGCATTCGTGGCTGGCGGCCTGGGGTGGGTCGTCGGCCGGCTGGTGGCGCTGTTTATTACCCACGTCCACGACGTCACCGCGCGCAACGCGTTGACTTGGGTGACGCCGTTCGCCGTCTACCTCATCTCGGAGGAACTCGGCGCCTCCGGCGTTATCGCCGTAGTCATTGCGGCCGTGGAGCTTAATTCCCGTGCCGATATTCAGGCCGAGGACCGCCTGTCCGGCCAGGCCTTCTGGGAGACCATCGAGCTGCTCTTTACCGGCGTGGCCTTCGGACTCATTGGACTGACGGTGAATACGGCCATCGCGGAAGTCGGCTCGGACCTGTGGCACTCCGTGGTGGTGGGCGTCATTTTGTCCCTCGTGGCCTTTGTCGTCCGCTTGGTGTGGATGTACATCTATTACCGCATCAACGTCTCCCGCGGCCGCCCGCGCGTGGCGCCGCTGCGCCTGCAGGAGGTGTTGCTGATGACGTGGTCCGGCATGCGCGGCCTAGTCACCTTGGCGCTGGTGCTGTCTATCCCGGCCGGTGTATTCAGTTTCCACCACGAGCTTGCCGTCATCGCGTTGACCGTCTTGCTGGTCACGATGGTGGTGCCCGGCCTGCTCTTGCCGTGGCTGATGGAGCGCCTTGACCTGACAGAGGCCTCCCAAATCGCCAGCGATAAGATGCGCGCCGCCGTGGTGGCCCGCGCGCGTGCGGCCAGCATCGAGGCCCTGTCGCACTTCCGGCCGGATGGCCACATTACTGCCGACGCCGAAAAGGTCGACCCCGAAATTTCCGCCAACGTGATTCAGTGGTTCGAAGACCGCCTGGGCGATGGCGAGGATGTTTCCGATGACTCCCGCTGGCAGCGCGCCTGGCAGGCCCGCCACGTGGTGTTGGAGGCCCGCCGGACCGCCCTGGCGGCCGCACAGGAGGAGCTGCTGCGCATGCGCGGCTACCGGGCCTATAATCCGGCCATCGTGGACGAGGTGCTCGAGGAAATTGACCGCATGGTCTTGGGCACCAAGCGCCACTAGGCTGGGCGGCATGGATCCCTTCGATTATGCGCAGCTTGAGGACGCGCTGGATTACCTCTACGACTTCCTTGACCAGGATCTAGCGGACCGCGTGCGCGCCGAGCGCGAATATGTTCCGGCCGGGCTGGAGGGCCTGCTTGCCGACGACTCCCTCGACGACTACGTCTGGCTCTGGATCAAAGACCCAGGCCCGAATGGCTTCCGGCAATACCTGCGCGATGGGGGCTATTCCGAGGCCGAGGTCTCCCAGGCTTTCCTCTGGGCGCGCACCGAGTGGGGGATGAATACGCCGCCGCACGTCGCGTGGCTGAAGGCGGATGGCTACGAGCTGCCGATCATCGATTAGGGGGGAGGGGCGTCGGCAAGCGCGGCCGCGCGGGGTTAAGTAGCAAAAAGTGTGTCTGAGTTACAGCGATCTTGCTGCTCAGGCTGGGTAAATCGGGCGGATATAAGGTCTTTATGCTTATATCCGCCCGTTTCGTGTTCAATCCATCGGAATGGCACCCGCATGTGCTAGCCGGGGGTTGGTGTGCTTTCCGGGTGAGTAAAAACAGACCACGATGCCCGGTATGTGCTGGGCAAATGAAGAAAAACGGAACCACATCCAAAGGCACAACTAGGTGGCGGTGCAAAGACCCGAACTGCGGCAGCTCCACGACACGAACTCGCACCGATCTCACGCAGGCCCGCAACTTTAAAGCCTTCGTCTCTTATGTCACCTCCACAGCGACGTTGTCTGAACTCGCCGGGCAACAAAGGGTGAGTCGTTGGACACTTGATCGCCGATTCGAACCGTTTTGGCTCATCGACGTCCCCAACGACGGTGCCCCGCAGCGCGTCTACGATCAGATCTTCATCGACGGCACCTGAAGTGTCCCAGGTTTTGTTCCGTCTGAGTAGATGGGAAAATCTGGAATATGCCAAGAAAATTTGACCAGGATGCGAAGGACCGTGTGGTCCGTCTTGTAGAGGACCGTATCTTGGCGGAAAATATGTCGATGCAAGCCGCGTGCAAGGCAGTAGCTCCAAAGTTGGGGGTTTCATGGCACACGGCTCGTCAGTGGACCCAGCAGGCCCGTCGTGCGGGAAGCATCCCAGAACCTGTGCCTGAAGACTTGGCCGCGGAAAACGCGAGGCTACGCCGTGAAAATCAAGAGCTACGCGACACCAATGAGCTACTGAAGGCTGCCTCGGCTTTTTTCGCGTCGGAACTCGACCCAAAACGTCGGAAATGATCCGGTTCATCGATGAATACCGGAATCGTTTCTCCATCGAGTTCATTTGCGAGACGTTAAACACCCACCGTGTTGGCGGTTTCATCACGTCCCGTGGATACCGCCAATCAAAAGCCCGTGGTATGAGTGCCCGCAGTCTTCGTGACGCTGCTCTAGTCGCGCACATCGCCGAGGTCCATGAAGAAAATTTTGGCGTCTACGGCATCCGTAAGATGTGGCATACTCTGCGCCGTGAAGGAATCGACATTGGCCGTGAGCAGACCGCACGCCTGATGCGTCTTGCTGGAGTCAGAGGCAAAGGTAAAGGTAAGTCTCCTATTACTACCCGCAAGCCGAAGGGACCAGATCTGCGTCCTGATTTAGTTAATCGCAAGTTCAACGCCCCGGCACCGGCCCGATTGTGGGTGGCCGATATTACTTATGTGCGCACTAGAAAAGGATTCGTGTACACCGCTTTCGTTACCGACGTGTTCTCCCGAAGGATCGTCGGGTGGGCACTATCTGATTCAATGCGTACCGAGGCGCTGCCGCTGCAGGCGCTTAATCAGGCGATTGTCAGCGCGAAGGAAACAACGGGGCTGATTCATCATTCAGATCATGGCTCACAGTACGTCAGCATTGTCTACAACGAACGGCTGGCTGAGTATGGAATTGTTGCCTCTACCGGGACAGTAGGAGATTCCTATGACAATGCTTTGGCCGAAAACGTCAACGGTTCCTACAAAAATGAGCTGATTCATCGGCGGTCGTGGGACAGCGTGGTTGACGTGGAGATCGCGACGTTTGAATGGGTTAATTGGTGGAACGAGGTACGGCTTCACCAAAGTCTCGGCTATCGCACGCCAGCTGAGGTTGAGTCAGAGTTTTGGGAAACCAACCCGGCCCAAGAAATAATGGAAATCAAGGCAAATGCCTAGGAACAAAACCCGGGACACTTCACCTACACCGCGGCTGGCTGCCTACTTGTGGCAGCCAGCCGCGACCACGTCATTGCGTGGCACTGGACCAAACACGAAACAGCCCACGCATACACGCAGCTACTTCGCAAAATCGCCGAGCCACTCTGCGTCGTCCTCGACGGCGGACAAGGCGCACTCACCGCGATTAAAGCCTGCTGGCCAAACGTGATGATTCAGCGTTGTCTCGTCCACGCACAACGCGTCATCCGCCGCTACACCACCTCACGGCCGCGCACCGACGCTGGCAAAACCATCTACGCACTGGCGCTGAAACTAACCCGTGTCACCACGCTCGACCAGGCACGGGAGTGGACGCTACGCCTGCACGAATTCGGTCAGGTATTCAAAGCATTCCTCAACGAGAAAACACCCGTGCCAAAAGAACGCCGAACACCCAATAACCAGTGGGAATGGACTCATCTACGGGTACGCAAAGCCTACAACTCACTGCTGCACCTCTCGCGCAACAATTGGCTGTTTACCTACCTTAAGCCACCACCGAATGCGCTTGATCCTAACCGCTGGGCTTCAACGACAAACAGTCTTGAAGGCGGCATAAACGCCCAGCTCAAACGCATCGCCGATGCGCACCGAGGCAGGTCTGGGGAACGTCAACGAAAAATGCTTGAGTGGTACCTCCACACCAAAAAGCAACTGCCTGACGATCCGCTAAATATCGCCAGGCAGTGCAATTATGGCCAAGATCAACTCGCCAAAGTCAACGATCTTGCCGAAGAAGACCACAACAAAGCCGACCAAGAAACAGGCCGACCAGCCTTCTACGACAACGCTATCCCAACCGAGTACGAACACTCGATAGGAATCAGAAAAGGCCCCATGAAGTAACTAACCGTGTACCCGCCCCGCAACACGCCGAACGGACACACATTCTGCTACTTAACCCGCCGCGCGCCCGTATACAACAAAAATCCCGGCTCCATGCTGTGTAGCAGGAGCCGGGATTTCCTGTGGCGGAGGATGTGGGATTTGAACCCACGAGGGGCGTGAACCCCGCACGCGTTCCAGGCGTGTGACATAGGCCGCTAGTCGAATCCTCCGAGAAGAAACATTAGCAGCCGTGGCAATTATTTTACCAATCGCCAGGTCAGGGCCTATTTCTGGCGATCTAATGCCGTTTGTGTCGGATGGTCCTTGGGTTGCGCGCCGGTGGGCGGTGGTAGCCCGTGCGGCCGGAGGCCCATTTGGCTAAACCGGCGCGCGGGCGTTAAAGTATGGGACAGGATTCCGCGTGGCGTCCATCCTCTGAACTCCCCCAGGGCAGGAATGCAGCAAGGGTCAGGAGGCTCTGGCGGGTGCGCGGGGTCCCCTTTTTGTATGGCGTGCGTTACTATTGGGGGCTAAAAGTCGCCCTATACATGGAAGGTAGACATACGCATGTCGCTTCTTACTTTGGAATCGTCCGAACTCGCGGAGCTCGCCGCCCAAGTCCGTAAGGACTACGAGGATCTTAAGGCTAAGGGCCTGAAATTGGACCTGACCCGCGGAAAGCCGGCGAAGGCGCAGCTGGACCTCTCCAACGATCTCCTCGCTTTGCCCGGCCTAGGCCATTACACTGACGCGGCCGGAAACGACCTGCGTAACTACGGCAACCAAAAGGGCATCAAAGAACTGCGCGATATCTGGGGCAAGCTGACCAACATGGACCCAGAGCTGCTGGTTGCCGCAGACTCGTCCTCGCTGAACATCATGTTCGACCTGATTTCTTGGGCGTTTCTCTTCGGCACCAATGATTCCGCGAAGCCGTGGAGCAAAGAAGAAAAGCTTAAGTGGATCTGCCCGGTGCCGGGCTACGACCGTCACTTTGCCATCACGGAGCAATTCGGCTTCGAGCTGGTCACGGTGCCAATGGAGGAGGACGGGCCGGATGTAGAGGCCGTCGAAAAGCTGGTGGCGGATCCGGCAGTCAAGGGCATGTGGGTAGTGCCGATGTTCGCTAACCCCACCGGCGCCGTGATTTCTGAAGACAAGGCCCGCCGCCTCGCCCGCATGGAGGCCGGCGCGCCGGATTTCCGCATCGTGTGGGATAACGCCTACGCCGTGCACACCCTGACCGAGGACTTCCCGGAAATCCTGCCGATTCTGGATATCGCTGCGGAAGAAGGCAACCCGAACCGCTTCTGGGCCATGTCCTCTACCTCGAAGATCACCTTCGCGGGCGCGGGCGTGGGCTTCTTCGGCACCTCGGAGGACAACCTCGAGTGGTACCTGGAGCACGCCGGCATCCGCGGCATCGGCCCCAATAAGATTAACCAGCTGGCGCACCACGAGTTCTTCGGCTCTGCCGAGGGCGTGCGCGCGGTGATGCGCCGCCACGCAGCGCTGATTAAGCCCAAGTTCGATGCCGTGCTACGCATCCTAGAAAAGCGCCTCGGCGAGTACGAGGTGGCGCAGTGGACCACCCCGAAGGGCGGCTACTTCATCTCCCTCGACGTCGTCGACGGCACCGCCAACCGCGTGTGGGAGCTCGCGCGCGATGCCGGCATCCTGCTCACCCAGGCCGGATCCGCCTACCCTTATGGCCAGGACGATAACGACCGCAATATCCGCCTCGCTCCAACCTTGCCGCCGCAGGAAGAGGTCGAGGCCGCGATGGACGGCGTTGCCACCTGCGTCCTGCTCGCCGCCGTGGAGAAGCTGGGGGCCTAAAATCAACGCCGACGAGTCTGCCCTGTGGCTGAGCGAGATTATCCCGGCGCCGCTGGAGTTCCGCTACGTCGATAAGCGCCGGCTAGGCCTTGCCTCGCTTGCCGACGCCCAATCGCTCGCCCTTACCACCACCTTCAACACCACCGACACCGGCCTGCAAAGCCAAGATGACGGTGCCGATGTGCGCTGCGAGCTGCTTACGGTGGCACGCACCGGGCAGCCCGAGGTGGCCGCCGCCATCAACGCCGCGGCCGACACCTTCGAAAAGGCCGGCGGCCTGCTGCCGGCGCAGCCGGGCGTGATGCTGCCGTCCATCCTCGACGTCCCAGATATCACCGTGCACCACGGCCTGTTCATCGCCCCGTACCTGTGGGGCGGGCAGACCCCGCAGTTTCGCGAGGAGGGCCGCCTGACCCTCATCTTGCAGCTGCTCATGCTGACGGATTCGGAATATGCGTTTGGGGTAGAAGAGGGCGTCGGCAAGCTGCAAGGAGCGGTGGCCGAGCAGGGCATTGACCTGCTGGACTGGTCGCGCGAGGGTTAGCCGGTAAACTGGCTAACCGTGGCTTTATACCGGAAATATCGTCCAGCAACGTTCGCGGAGGTCGTGGGCCAAGAGCAGGTCACCACGCCGCTATCCGCCGCCCTTGACGCAGGGCGCATCAACCACGCCTACCTCTTTTCCGGCCCGCGCGGCTGCGGCAAGACCTCCTCGGCGCGGATTATGGCCCGCTCGCTCAACTGCGAGCACGGGCCGACCTCGACGCCGTGCGGCAAATGCGATTCCTGCGTCTCCCTCGCCCCCGGCGGCCCCGGCAACCTGGACGTGACGGAGCTCGACGCCGCCTCGCACAACGGCGTGGAGGACATGCGCGAGCTGCGCGACCGCGCCTACTACG
Source organism: Corynebacterium sp. ACRPO (assembly GCF_022347205.1). GTDB lineage: Bacteria > Actinomycetota > Actinomycetes > Mycobacteriales > Mycobacteriaceae > Corynebacterium. The sequence continues at coordinate 11,375 of NZ_JAKRNE010000006.1, forward strand.
CGCCGGCCGAATCGCGCTACCGCATCTTCATTATTGACGAGGCGCATATGATCTCGCCCTCCGGTGCGAACGCGCTGCTCAAGGTGGTGGAGGAGCCGCCCGAGCACGTCATTTTCATCTTCGCGACCACGGAGCCGGAGAAAATCATCGGCACCATTCGCTCGCGTACCCACCACTATCCCTTCCGCCTGCTGACCCCGCCGGCCATGAAGGGCCTGCTGCAGCGCACCGTCGAGTCCGAGGGCGTGCAGGTCGAGGACGCCGTGTACCCCATGGTCATTGAGGCGGGCGGCGGTTCCCCGCGCGATACTTTGTCTCTGCTGGACCAGCTGCTGGCCGGCGCTGGGCCCGATGGCCTGACCTACGACCTTGCCCGGCCACTGTTGGGCGTCACCGATGTCTCGCTGCTTGACGACGCCATCGAAACCCTCGCCAACCAAGACAAACCCGGCCTCTTCGCGATGGTTGACCATGTCATCGAGGCCGGCCACGACCCGCGCCGCTTCGCCGTCGATTTGCTCGACCGTTTGCGCGATCTGATGATCCTGCAGGCCGTCCCCGGCGCCATCGAGGCCGGCCTCGTCTCCGCGCCCACCGACCGCGCCTCCGTGCTCACCGCCCAGGCACAGCGCTTTTCCGGCCCGCAGCTGACTTACCTGGCTTCCACGGTCAACGACCGCATCAGCGACCTGACTGGTGCGACTTCACCGCGTCTGCTGCTGGAAATCATGTGCGCGCATCTGCTTATCGGGTCCACCGGTCCCGCTGCCGCCGCACCTGCAGCGGCTCCCGCTCCCGCCCCCGCTGCCAATGCTGCCGCGGCCTCGCCCGCGCCGGCTGGCCCTGCGACCCCGGGCGGTGCTCCCGCGGCCAACTCTGCCGTCGCCGGCGCCCAAGACCCCCAGTCCGCTGCTGCTGCCATCATCGCTCGCCGCCGCGCCAAGTCCCAGGAACAGCAGGCTTCTGCCCCTTCTCCTGCTCCAACCTCTGCACCGACCGCTCAGTCGCAACCGAAGGCGCAGGCCCCGTCCCAACCGGAATCGCAACCGGATGCGCAGCCGCAGGCGCAATCCGAGCAGCCGGCGGCCGCCGAGGCGCAAAGCACGCAGAGGCCGCAGGGCCAAGAGCCGCAACCGCAGCAGCAAGAGGCTGGGGACCCGTGGCAGCGTGAGCGGCAAATCCCGCAGGCAAAGGTGCCCGAGCAACAATCGGCGCAGTCGGCGCAGAGCGAGGCGCCGCACTCAGCGCCGACTCAGGAGAAGCATCGCGAGCCACTAGAGAAGCCCGTACCGTCCCGCGCGGAGGAATCTGCCCAGGAAACCAAGCCGGAGTCTGGCGCAGAGAAGGCGTCGGAAATGGCGCAGCCGCAGGCGGCGGAGGAGCCGGCGGGCGACTTCGCAGAGGCCGTGAGGGAGAAATGGGTGGCGTTGAGGGGGAGCGTCGGAAAGCGGAATAAGGTGGCCGAAATCATGCTGGCCGAAGCCCGCGTGCTTGGCTTCCGCGATGGCACCCTGACGCTGGGACACACCACCGGCGCGCTGGCCGAGCGCATCAACGCGCCCGCCAATAACGCCGTCATCGTGGAGGTGCTCAAGGAGGAGTTCCAGCGCGATGTGGCCGTGACCTGTGTGGTGGGCACCGACCCGAAGACCGCCGGTTTCGATGCCCCGCGGCCGCCGCAGCGCAAGGAAGCGTGGACGCCGAATCAGCCGGCGCGCGAGCCTGCCGACGACCAGGAGGCGGAGAGTAAACCGGAAAGCGCGCCCGGGTGGCGCTCGCGCATCGCACGGGCGACGCAGGCTGCCAAGCAGCGCGATGAATCACAGTTCAGCAACGGCGTGCCGCTGCCGCCCGAGCCTGAGCCGGATTTTGCCGCTCCGCCCGAGGAGCCGCCGGCCTATACCCGCGATGACGAAGAGCGCGACATGATGGAGGCCGCGCAGTCGACCGGCGAGATGGATCATCGCAGCGCTACCGAGGTAGCTATGGAGCTGCTGGAGCGCGAGCTGGGCGCCCGGCGTGCCTAACCCAGCGAGCACGGTACACTCGGGCGGTAGCGAAATTTACAGTTGAATTAGAAAGGAAACAACATGGCTGACCAAGACCCAATGCAGCAGGCAAATGACATGAACGACCTCATCGCGCAGGCCGCGCAGGTGCAGGCGGACCTGCAGAAGGCGCAGGAAGAAATCCTCGCCACCAACGTCGAGGGCCAGGCAGGCAACGGCCTGGTTAAGGTGACCATGACCGGCGGCGCCGAGCTCGTGGACCTGCAGATCGATAAGTCTGTCGTGGACCCGGAGGACGTCGATACCCTGCAGGACCTGGTCATGGGCGCGTTCAAGGAGGCCCACGCTGCGGCCGGCCGCCTGGCGCAGGAGAAGATTGGCCCGCTGTCCCAGGGCATGGGCGGCCAGGGTGGCCCGTCTTTTGAGGATGTCTTCGGCGGCAACCAGTAGCCCGCGCGATACGATAAAAGGCCGTTGCCCCGGTTGGGGCCGCGGCCTTTTGCTGATTTGGGAGTAATTGATGTTTGAAGGACCTCTGCAAGACCTCATCGACGAGTTTTCGCGCCTGCCGGGCATCGGACCGAAGTCGGCGCAGCGCATCGCGTTTCACGTTTTGCACATGGAGCCCGAGGACATCGAGCGGCTGCAGAACGCATTGGGCGCGGTGCGCGATGGCGTGACCTTTTGCCGCATCTGCTGCAATATTTCCCGCGAGGATGTCTGCCGCATCTGCATTAATTCGCAGCGCGACGCCTCGACCATATGCGTGGTGGAGGAGCCGAAGGATATCCAGGTCATCGAGCGCACCGGCGAGTATGAGGGTCGCTACCATGTCTTGGGTGGCGCGCTGGATCCGCTGGCGAATGTGGGCCCGCGCGATTTGAATATTTCCACGCTGCTGCAGCGCCTGGGCGGCGTGCTGCCGGATCGCGAGCTGGCGGATTCCACCCCTGAAGCCCCGCTTTACGACGCCACCCCCACCATCCACGAAGTTATTCTCGCCACCGACCCCAATACCGAGGGCGAGGCCACCGCCGCATACCTGGTGCGGTTGCTGCGTGACTTCCCTGATTTGAAGATCACCAGATTGGCCTCCGGCATGCCGCTCGGAGGCGATCTGGAGTTCGTGGACGAGCTCACCTTGTCCCGCGCGCTCTCTGGCCGCCTGACCATTTAACGCGGGGAATCCGCAAGCGCGGGCTAGGGGACGGCGGCCGTGGGCCCGGTTCGCGCGCGGCCGGTGAACACCGGCGGGCCGTGCGCTCTGCTGGCCGTCCCGTTATCTGCGCTGCTGTGTATACCGCTGTGGCCGCTATGCATGCTGCTATGCGGGCTGCTAGGCGTAGCGTTGTGCCGGCTGGCGGGCGGGAGCCAAGCGATTCGACCGTTGACGCGGGCCATGCGGCCGCGGCCCGGCAGGCCGTTGATGGAGTTGTGATACGGGCAGAGCAGCGTCATGTTTTCGGGGTGGGTGAGGCCGCCGCGGGAGTATTCGATGAGGTGGTGGGCTTGGCATTCGGAGGCGGGGCGTCGGCAAGCGGGCCAGGCGCAGCGGGCGCCTTCGGCCTCGAGCATGCGACGCTGCTTAGGGGAGGCATGCCGGGTGCGGTAGAGATTGACGGGGCCGCGCTCGGGATGGATGAGCGTGAAAAGGCCGGCGCCGGCTAGGGTGCGGCGGACGAGTTCGGCGCCGGTGATGGTCGCGCCATTGGTCATCGCGAGGCGGATGTCGTCGCCGTCGCCTGTCAGGATTTTCAGGTAATCCGGCAGCTCCATGATGACATTTGTGGTCACGGTCGCGGGCGCGGCGGCGCGGGAACCGGTGAGCCAGGCCAGCGGGTCGGACTGGGCGGCGGCCCAGATATCGGCCATCTGCGTGGCGGGGCCGGTAAAACTCAGGGTGGTTTTCTCGCCGTGCATGATGCGGCGGCCGCCGTCTTCGCGCTCGGGTGGCGGGTTGATTTCGCGCAGCAGCCGGGTGGCCGCGCGCGAGACTTGCTCGGTAGTGCCGGCGGTAGCGCACAGCTTCTCGCGGAATTGCCAGCGCTTGGTGTGGTCAGAAATGCCGCGTGAGCGGCGGGCGATGAGCGCGAGGGTCTCCAGGCTGTGTTGGTTGCGGCGCGCGGCGGCCAGGGCGCGGGATTGGTAGCGCGAGTGGCTGGTGGGCGAGAGGAAGGCCGCGGCGGTGCGGCGCAGGGTGCGCGCTTGGTCCGCGGGCAAGGGCAGGCTGGAGGCGGCGTGGGCCTCTTCGAGAAGGTCCACGCCGCGCTTAGCGATGTCGCCCAGCTGCTCCAATAACGTCATGCCCCGCAGCCTATGGGCGGGGGCACGCGGCTACAAGGGGTGGCGGCCGAGCCTGTGGATAACTTGGGGGTTTCGCGGCCGCTGGGCGAAGTTATCCACAGGTGTGGGCCTATCTTTGGGAGCGCGGGGGCTCGGAGGCGTTGAAACGTTCGACGCGCAGGCGGTCGACGGCCGGGATATCAATCGGCTCGAGGTCCGCGAGGGCCACGCCCATGGCCTGGGCGAGGAGGAGATCCGCCAACTGCGGGTTTCGGGCCAGTGCTGGGCCGTGCATATAGGTGGCGATGACGCTGCCTTGGACGGCGCCTTCGTAGGTGCGCTGGGCGGAGCCGTCGCTGAGGTCGGCGGTGGCGGCCTGGTCGGCATTGCCATTGCCGCGGGTGAGCGTGCCAAGCGGCTGCGCGGACGGGCCGAGGATGGTGGCGCCCAGGTGGTTTTCAAAGCCGGTCAGCGGCTCGGTGAGGTCCGCGGTGGCACCGGCGCGGGTAGGCTCGGAGGCTACCTCGCCGATGGCGCGGTCCTGCATGCCGGCCGTGGTGGCGTCGAGCAGCCCGACGCCGTCGACGATGCGGCCGGAGGCGCGGAAGGATTCGCCCAGGACCTGCAGGCCGGCGCAAATGGCAAAAACGGGGCGGCCGGCGTTAGCGGCGCGGGTAAGGCCGCCATCGGAAATCAGGTGGTCCGCAGCTAGAATCTGCGCGGTATCTTCGCCGCCGCCGAGGGTGTAAATGTCCAGCGTCTCGGGCACGGGCTCGCCCAAGCGGATGGGGTGAATCTCCGCCTCGAAGCCGCGCATGCGGGCGCGCTGGCGCAGGACGAGGGCGTTGCCGTCGTCGCCGTAGGTACCGAGGACGTCGGGAAGCACTAGGCCGATATTAAGCATTGGTGGCCTCCTTGGAAAGCGCCTTCTTCAAATCGCGGAAGGCGGTGTAGTTGGCGAGGACCTCGATGCGGCCCTCCGGGCAGGCGGCGAGCGCGTCCATCGGGTCCGGGATGAGCTCGTGGGAGATATCGGCGTAGACCAGGCGCACGGCGAGGTCGGTGCCGCGCTCGCCGGCGGCCTTGACGCTTAAGCCATTGAAGCCTTCGAATTTCACGTCCCAGAGCCAGGACATGTCGATGCCATCGGCCACCTGGCCGTTGGTGGCGATGACCAGGCCGTCGGCGCTGCGGTCCACCATGGATAGTGCTTCTTGCCAGCCGGCTGGGTTCTTGGCCAGCAGCAGGCGAATTTCGCGGTCCTTCCAGTGGATGGTGGAGTAGCGGCCGGCGACGTCGTCGATGCCCTCGGCGGCCGCAATGGCCTTATCAAGGTCCACACCGAAGCCCTCCACGGCCGCGGCGATGGCTTGGGCGGCGTTGCCCCGGTTCGCGCGGCCGGGCAGCGCCAGGTTCAGTGGGCGCTTGGCGGTCGGGGTGATGATGCCCCGCTTATCGACGCCCCAGGTAGGCTGCGGCCGGCGGAATTCGCGGCCGTCGGCAAGCGGCTTAACGGCGTACCAGTCATCCTCGGTGCGCACGACGTGCCCGCCGGTGCGCGGGCAGGTGACGGAATCGCCGAGCCAGCCGGCGCCGGCCGAGACCCAGATGACATTCTTGGCGTCATAGGCCACGGAGGTCATGAGCACGTCGTCGCAATTGGCGATGACGAGCATGTCTGGGTGAGCCTCCACGGCGCCGCGCAGCGCGCGCTCAATCTTGTTGATTTCGCCCACGCGGTCCAGCTGGTCGCGGGTGAGGTTGAGCAGGACTAGGGCCTGCGGGTTGAGGTTATCGGCCACGTGGGGCACGTGCAGCTCGTCCACCTCGAGGACCAGGTGCGAGGCGTCTTTGCCGGCCATGAGCGCGGAGATGATGCCGGCGTCCATGTTGTCGCCGCCGTCGTTGGTAGCTACGGTGTGCTCGGCGCGGACCGCGGCGGCCAACATGCGGGTGGTAGTGGACTTGCCGTTGGTGCCGGTAACCAGCACGGCCGGGCGCCCACCGCCCAGGTTGGTCATGATGGAAGGGTCAATGGCATTGGCGATTAGACCACCGATCATTCCGCCGGCGCCACGGCCGGTGGCGCGGGAAGCGGTGGTGGCCAGCTTCGCGGCGGTAGTGGCGGTGGTGGTGCGCAACTTCTTCAGCGCACCCGGGACTCTAAAACTCATGTCCCCTAGGGTAGTCGGGCGGGCGGCTTAGTCGTTCTTTTTCGCCGCCGAGCCGCCAGAATTTCGTCGGCCCCTGCCGCGACCTCCGCGGCCGCCGCGTCGCCGGCGCCGCTTGTTGTTCTTCCCGCCGCCCTTTTTGTTGTGCTGCGGTGAGCGTTGGGCCCGCGGCGCTGGCTTAGTGGATTCGGGTTCGGGCTCGGCGTCTTCGATGCGCGTGAGGGCATCAAGAAACGCGGCGTCCGACATCAGCGGGATGCCCTTGCGGTGGGCATGCATGGGCTTTCCCACCAGATCCGTGGTGACATTGCAGACCACCAGCGAGGACTCGCGGGTAAGCTTTTCCGAATAATTGAGCTCCTCGCGCATGAGCGCGGCGATGATGGTGTCTGGGTCCTCGAGGATTTCCGGTGCGACCACGATTTCCATGCCGCGGCGCAGCTCCTTGCCCGGTTCGTATTTGCCGGGATTGTGGTGCTGGACGGGGGCCTCGGCGGCGTCGACGCGCACGTGGGAGCGTTGCAGGCCGAAGCGATCTGCGCGCACGTCTTCGGGCGCATAGCTGCGCACAGTGCCGCCTTCTTGCTGGCGGTAGAGCGCGATGAGCAGCTCGGTTTGCTCGCGGGAGGTTTCTGGCTCGGGCCGGCCGGCGCGCTCCACCGAGGCTTTCGGCGTGGTGTCCAGGCCGCTCTGCTTGGCGACGCCCCCCAACCGCACATCATTCGACCGCACCTCCTGCGCATAGGAGGTGGCCAAGGTATCGATTATGCGAACCGGCGTGGGAACGTGTCCGACCTTTTGGCGCCGCCGGCGGCCTTTGTTGCGGCCGCGGTTGCGCGCCCGGTTTTGGCGTGCGGCGGCCATCATGGCGCGGCGGGCCTCGGCGACGAGAAAGCCCCAGGTATAGGGGAGATCGTGGACGATGAGCGTGCGGCCGTCGATAAGCTTGTCCAGCGATTTAAGGATTTTGCCAAAGGCGGGAGCCTGCTCAATATCGGTGGTGCTCAGCCCGTGGAGGTGGCGCGGTCCGGCATCGATATCGGGCTTGAGGACGGCGTGGAAGAGCTGGCCTTGTTCGCCGGCGTCGTTGAAAGCAATGGCGTCGATAGTCACGATGCGCCCGGTGCTGGGATGGATGCCGGTGGTCTGCAGGGTCAGCGCCACGTAGGGGTAGTCGGCCGCATCGGTGGATAGGTCGGCTTGCTGCGGCTGCTGTGGCTTCTGGTTAGCCGCTTTCGGCGCGGCAGGTCGCTCGTGGCGGGCAGATGGGTGCGGCTTTGGCTTTGGTATCGGCTTGGGTTTTGCGGCGTCCGGTTCGCCGGACGGTCGCACCGCGCGGCGCGGCCTAGCGCGTCGCTGTTCTGCGCCTGGTTTGGGCGCTGTGGACCTGGCCGCGTGGCGCGAAGCCACCGTCGCGGGCGACGGCGCTGGGGCCGACGCCGGCGTGTGCTGCGGGGAGGGGCCAGGTGTGTTGTTCATTAAACTCAGTGTAGTATCCCGCAATTCGCGCAGGGGGACAGGGCGCGCCGCTTAATTTTCCACGACGATGACAATGACCTTCGGCGGGGTTGTTGGCTCTTCGGGCTCCTCAGGTCGCCCCGGTTCCTCCGACTGCTGCGGTTCTTCCGGCTCGAGCGGTACCAGGGGCACCTCCGGTCCATCCGTTGCGCTGCGGTATGTAGTCGGCAGTGCCGGTTCGGGCTCTACGGTGATCTCTGGTTCTGGCTCCGGGGTGGGCTCGAGCTCAGGGCCAGGAATTGTCGTCGTAGGTGCAGTGGTCTCCGGCTCTGGCGTTGGTTCGAGCTTGGAACCTGTGATAGTGGTATCCGGCGCCGGCTTAGGCTCGGACTCCGAGGTCGGCAACGGAGACGTCGTCGTAGGCGCGGTCGACTCCGAGGGCTTTGGTTCCGAAGACTCAGGCGCTGAGGTGGGCGTAGACGGGTCTGCAGCCTGGGTCGGCTCAGACGTTGGCTCGCTCGTGGCAGAACTGGTGGCGGAGCTGGAAGGCTCTGCGGTCTGCTTTTCCGTCGAGGCTGCGGTGGTAGTTTCAGTCGTCGTTTCCTCGGAAGTTGTCTTTTCCGAGGTAGACGCGCTTGAGGTCGGCAGATCGGACGGCTCGGCAGACTGGGAGGACGAGGAGGTTGCGGTCGGTCCCTTGGCTGCTACCTCGGGTGCGGGTTCCGAGCTGGAGGATGGCGTCGAGGCAGGCGTGGTCCGAGACGGTGCCGGTGCCGGGGCTGGGGCCGAGGCGACGTCATTGGCTGCGGCCATGGCGGCAGCGGTCGCGGCGGAGGCGGCGCGGGAAATTGCCTGGGAATCCTCGCCGTGGTGGCCGCCGCGGGGTTCGCTGTGGTGGCCACGTCGGTTGTCGGCGGCAGGGGCTTGGGCGCGGTCAGCGTGAGGAGAATGCGTCGCGCTGGGCTTCTTCGTGGTCTGCGAAGTGGAGGGGGCGTCGGCAAGCGGGGGCTGAGCTGAGGTACCGCTGGTGGGGCCGGCATCGTGGATGCGCGGCGTGGCGGGGTGCGCGGGGCGCTTGGGGCCATTGCCGTCGAAGTGGGAAGAATCGAGGGAGGAATGGTTGTCTTCCGGAGCGGGCGCGGTGGAATGCGTGTTGGTGTCTGAAAGGGCTTCGTCCTCGCTCAGCAGGTTGGTGGCTACGGTGGCACCGCCACCAACGAGCACGGCGACGCCGGCTGCGGCCAGCAGGTTCGAGGTCACGGCACCGGATGCGCCGGCAGCACCGGCGGCAGAGGTGACGCTGAAACCGCTGGCTGCGGAGGTGCCGGCGGTAGAGACACCGGTAGCGGGGCCGCCGGGGACAGCGGATGCAGCCTGAGCGCGAGCTGCGGTAGCAGCGGACATGATGGCGGTGCCACCGGCGACGACGCCCAAAATTAGGCCCGCGTGGTGCTTGTTGGCGGCGTTATGCGCATAAATGGTGAGCGCGGGGCGGTCATCGGCGTTGTAGTGGAAGTAACCGTGGGCAATGGCGAGGCGGCCGGTCTTGGTGCAGTCGAGGACGGCGGGGGCGATCTCGCGGGCGGCTTCCCGGGGAAGGGAGCCTAAGAAGGTGCTATTGATATAGACGTCGACGGTATTGCGGCGCAGGAAACCGCGGGTGCGCAAAGAAACGAGGTAGTGCTCGTCGGTGTGCGGAAAGGCGGTGACGTCCTTGGAAAACTCCGTCAGCGTGGCGGTGGTCTCGCCGGGCAGCATGGTCCAGCGCTGCGCCGGCGGGTTATTGGCGGGAATGCACAGGTGCGGCGCCGGCAGGAGCAGGTTCAGTGTGGGCCAGTCTTCCCCAGAGGCATCCGTCATGCTCACATGGGCGGTGGCGCGTGGGTGCAGGCCGGCGCTGAGAATCCAGTCAAAGAGGGCATAGGCCTGGGAATCGGCGGCACTGAGGTGGCCCACAAGAGAGTCACCGATCCGAATCGCGAAGCCTTCCTCGGCGGTGCGGGGGCCGAGCTCCGCGGAAAGGTAACCGTCCTCCGCGGCGGTGGACTCGAGCAAGTCGCTGAAAGTCTCCGGCGACACATCCGCAATGGGCAGGTTATGGATTACGCCAAAACCGTGGTCAGGGACCACGTAGGTGGCGGAATCCAGCGAAGTCATTGGGGCCTTTCCATGCGAAACAATAGTAACTTCGCATTTTAAGCACCGCTAGGGGCGTTTTCCAATTTCCCAACCCGGCGAGAAAGGGATGTTATCCTGCTCAAAAGTTCTTACAGAACAAAAATAAGTACGGCGATAAGCACCGCAATTACCAGAAGGGCAATGAGGGTAGGCCACCACTGCTGGCGGCGCGGTGTGGAGTCATCGACGTTGACGGCGCGAAAGCTTGTGGTTTCGAAGGTTTCGGTGGCGGCGGGGGAGGTAGGGGTGGCGTCGGCAAGCGAGGCTTCCTTTGAATCCGGCAGCGGCGCACCCGCATAGATACTGAGCACCCGGCCGGCGCTGCGCGGCGCATGGTAGGCATGGGCCAGGGTTGTGCCCTGCTTGGCGACGTCCACCCCATCCAGTCGCCCCACCCACTGCGGGCCCAAATAAGCATCGGCGCCGGATCCGGTGGTGCTGGGTGAAAGCGTCACCAATACGTGCATGCGCGCGTGGGCGGGAATATCCAGATCCGCGGGCAGGTCGGTGATGTTGATGGGTGGGGCATAGCCCAGCATCGTCCACGGACCGGCCGGCGGGTTATTGGCCGGCAGGCAGAGGCCCGGCCGCGGCAACAGCAGGGACAGGGAGCCATCGGGCTGCGGCGCGGCCGTAGCTGCAGGAGTGAGCCCAGCGCGAAAAAGCAGATCTATCTCGGGGTATTCGGCATGGTCTGCGCTGGTGATATGCCCGATGGGGGAGTCGGTGCGCACCTCCAGGCCACCGTCCTGGCGGGGCGCCAAGGTGACGGTGAACTCCTGGTTTTCCTTCGTTTGCGCACCATAGACGGGCAGGGCCTGCACGGCGCCCAAGCCGCGGTGCGGAATGAGGTAGGTAGAAGAAGGCATACCCACCCTTCTACCACGCCAGGGTGCGGCACTGGTGTGCAGCACCGGCGGCCGGGCTTAGGCCAGGGCGCGATTGACGGCGGAGTTAATTGCGTTAATGGAAGCCCGCGTGGTGGATCCGGCGATGCCGGCGCCCCACACCTTGTTCTGGTTAACGTCGGCTGCGATATAACAGGCGGCCTCGGCGTCGTCGCCGGCGGAGCGGGACTGCTGGGAGTATTCCATGACCTCGAAGTCGATGCCCAGGGATTCCAGCGCGTTGGCATACGCCGCGATGGGGCCGTTGCCGGTGCCGGAGACGGTGGATTTTTCCCCGCGGAAGGTCACGGTGGCGGTCACGGCGACGTCACCGTCGGTGGTCGGGGAGTTGTCCATGTGGAAGGCCTCCAAGGCCAGCGGGGTCTCGCGGTCTAGGAATTCGGTGGCGAAGATGTCCCACATGTTCTTGGAATTGACCTCGCCGCCCTCGGAGTCAGTGATTTCCTGCACCACGGTGGAAAATTCCGCTTGCATGGCGCGCGGCATATTGATGCCGTGGTCGGTCTTCATGATGTAGGCAACGCCGCCCTTGCCGGACTGGGAGTTGACGCGGATGACCGCCTGGTAGTCGCGGCCCACGTCCTTTGGATCGATGGGCAGGTAGGGAACCTCCCAGATGGCCTCGCGCAGTTCTTCCCACGAGACCTCGGTATTGTTCGCGCCGGGGCGGATGGTGGCCGCCAGCGCATCGAGGCCCTTGTTGATGGCGTCCTGATGGGAACCGGAAAAGGCGGTAAAGACTAACTCGCCGCCATAGGGGTGGCGCTCCGGCACGCGCAGCTGGTTGCAGTATTCAACGGTCTCGCGGATCTGCGGCAGATCGGAGAAGTCAATCTGTGGGTCTACGCCTTGGGTGAGCATGTTCAGGCCCAGGGTGATGAGATCGACGTTGCCGGTGCGCTCGCCGTTGCCAAATAGGCAGCCCTCGATGCGGTCCGCGCCGGCCATAAAGCCCAATTCGGCGGCGGCGATTCCCTCGCCGCGGTCATTGTGCGGGTGCAGCGAGAGCAAGACGTCTTCGCGGCGGGCCAGGTTGCGGTGCATCCACTCGATGGAATCGGCGTAGACATTGGGCGAGATCATCTCCACGGTGGAGGGCAGGTTGATGATCATCGGGTTATCCGGGGAGGGATCCATGATTTCTACTACCTCATCGCAGACCTCGCGGGCGAAGTCTAGCTCGGTGCCGGTAAAGGACTCGGGGGAGTATTCCCAGCGCCACGTGGTGTCGGGGTAGTCCGCGGCGATGGACTTGATGAGTGCGGCGGCGTCGGTAGCCAGCTTCTTAATGGCGGGCTTGTCCTTGCGGAAGACCACACGGCGCTGCAGCTTCGAGGTGGAGTTATAGAAGTGCACGATAACGTTCTTGGCGCCCTCGCAGGCCTCAAAGGTGCGGCGGATCAGGTGCTCGCGGGCCTGGACTAGTACCTGGATGGTGACGTCATCGGGAATCTTATTGCCCTCGATGATTTCGCGGACGAAGTTGAAATCCGTTTGGGAGGCGGACGGGAAGCCGACCTCGATTTCCTTGTAGCCCATTTTGACCAGAAGGTCGAACATGCGGTGCTTGCGTTCTGGGCTCATGGGATCAATGAGCGCTTGGTTGCCATCGCGCAGATCCACTGCGCACCACTGTGGGGCGTGGGTGATTTTCTTGCTGGGCCACGTGCGGTCCGGCAGATCGATGTCTTCCACTTCGACGGCGAAGGGCTGGTAGCGCTCGTGGGGCATGGCGGAGCCGCGCTGCTTATTCCACGCGGGCTGTCCCTCGCGGCGTGGGCCGTTAGGGGTGGTGATATCGCGAGGGGCGCTGATAAAAGAGTCAGTGGGGGACATGGTGCGGTTTCCTTGTCTGTGGTGTCTGTGCGAGACGGCCAGCTGGGCTTGGGTAGCCGGACTCCGCGACGGGGCGCTGGCCAGTGCTTAGGCCGAAATCCCGCCGCGGCAGATAAGGAGTAGGTCAATCCGCTGTGTCATATCGGTCACACTACAGGCTCTCTCACTATGTGGCAAGAGATTTCATTCAATGAGACGCGGCGGCGGTGCGGTACTATGCCTTTCGTGTCTACGGCCCTCCATTCCGCATCCAACTCGTCGTCCTTACTGCGCTCCTTGTGGGCGCCTGCCGCGCTCGTTGCGCTCATCGGAGCTGCGGTGCGCGTGGGCGTGCTCGCGGCGGTGGCCGCCGTGCAGGACGATAAGCTCTGGGGACTGCTCAATAAGTGGGACGCCAAGCACTACGTAGAAATCGCCCGCGGCGGGTACTTCGGTGCGGATATCTCTACGGATGGGCCGGTCCATGAGACAACCATGGCCTTCTTTCCGGGTTTTCCCTTCCTGGTGCGTGCGGTAAGCGGCATCTTGGGAACCGGTGAGGCTGGCACTGCCATCGCGCTCAACGTGCTCTTTAGCATCGCGCTGGCCGCTGGGGTGATGGCCTTGGCCGCGCAGATGGGCATGGGAAAGTGGGCCCAAGTGCTCAGCGCCGTAGTGGTAACCAGCGCGCCGATGTCCATCGTGTTTTCTATGCCGTATACCGAGGCGCTTTTCGGGGCACTGGCTATCTGGGCGGTAGTGACGCTGGTGGGCGAGCGCTGGTGGGCCGCCGCGGCGTATATCTTTGTGGCCGGGCTCGTGCGCCTTACCGCGGTGGACCTCGTTGCGGTCTTTGGGCTTATGGTGCTGCTGCGGGCCCGAAAGGACTGGCGAGCCTGGGCCGCGGTGGCGTTTTCCGTCGTGCCGCTGGTGGGCTATTTGTGGTGGTCGAGCAGCCACTTGAAAGATGTCGGCGGTTATTTTGGTATCCAGAAAGAACATTGGAATTCCGGCTTTGATGGCGGCAAAGCCACGGCTATGTGGCTGTGGGAGACGCTGACTGGGGCCACCAATGGCGGCTACCTGCTCAGTGCCGGCGTCATGATCGCCGCCCCGCTATGCCTGCTGCTGGCGTGGCGCCGCCTGCCGCTGGCGGCCTGGCTGTTTTCCGCCGTCCTTATGGCCAATGTGCTGCTTTCTGATGGCATCATGCACTCGCGGCCCCGGCTGCTCCTGCCGGCGGTGATCGTGTTGTTGCCGTGGGTGAAAAAGGGGGCGTCGGCAAGCGTGGCGGTTATTGCCTGGGCCCTGTTTGGCGCGTGGTTTTCGGCCTATATGCTCGGCGTATTTGAGTGGGCCATCTAACCGCGCTGGCTCACCGGGCTGCGGGAGAGCACGATGGTGGACAGCACCATGACGGTTAGGGCGATGAGCATAATTGCCCAACCGACGGCCGTATCGATGAGGAATTTCTCTCCCAGGACCATGTATCCCAAGCCGAAGGCCACGATGGGCTCAAAGATGGTCATGGCCGGCAGGGAATGGGCCAGGGGGCCGGCGTTGAAGGAATATTGCTGTACCACCGTGCCGGTGAGCGCGAGGCCGATGAGGCCGTAGAACTGCCAGCTCGCCAATAGGGTGGTGAGGCCTTCATGAGTGAAAATATCCACCACGGCCTTAGAAAGCAGGGCGACGAAGCCATAAATAACGCCGCAGGCCGTGCCCAATGCCAAGGGGCGCTGATCCGGTAGCTTTGCGGCCGCCGCGCCGAGGATTGCGAGGGTGGCCAACCCTATGAGGAGCGCCGGCCACCAATCGCTCCATTCTGGGCGGGGATTGCCGGCAACCGGCCGGCCGTAAATGACCATGATGCCCACCGCAATGGTCAGCGCAATGGACCAGAAAACCTCGTGGAAGGGCATCTTACGGCCGGAGTACCATGCCGAGAGCGGCAGGGTAAACATCAAGGACAGCACCAAGATGGGCTGGACGACCAGCAAGGTACCGAAGCCGAGCGCGATAACCTGCAGGCCGTAGGCGCCAATCGCGGCCGCGGTGCCCACCCACCACAAGGGGTTAGACATGGCGGCACGCATGACCGAATCATCGGCGTCGAGGGCAATGCGGTGGCGGACGACCGTGCCCCAAGCAACCGTCAGCGCGGATGCGAGCGCGAAAAAGATGGCGAGGAGGTTGCTTAACACCCGCTCAACGGTAGTAAAGATTCCTGTTATATGCATATTCTGCGCTGCATGGCGCGCGTTTTTCTCTATGGGGGGACGGCCGGCGCATGGCGCGCTTTACGCTCGGGGTGTGTGAATAAAAAGCAAGCATTGTCTAGGAATTATGATGAGGACTAGGCCCCTGCGGGGTAGCATGGGTATTTGACTAGTGACCGACAGGTATTTCTGGCGGTGTGCGGACGCGCGCGCCAGGGGTGCCTTGAAAGACGAAAGGCGGCATCCTTACCGTGGCCCTGATCGTGCAAAAATATGGCGGTTCATCCCTCGAATCCGCAGACCGCATTCGCGCCGTTGCGGAGCGCATCGTGGCCACCAAGAAGCAGGGCAATGACGTCGTCGTGGTGTGCTCCGCCATGGGCGATACCACCGATGAGCTGCTCGACCTTGCTGCCCAGGTCAACCCCGTGCCACCACGGCGCGAAATGGACATGTTGCTGACCGCGGGCGAGCGCATCTCCAATGCGCTGGTGGCCATGGCCGTGGAATCCTTGGGTGCCCATGCCCAGTCCTTTACCGGCTCCCAGGCCGGCGTGCTCACCACCGAGCGCCACGGCAATGCCCGCATCGTGGACGTTACCCCAGGCCGCCTGACCGAAGCTCTCGATGAGGGCAAGATCTGCATCGTCGCCGGCTTCCAGGGAGTTAATAAGGAATCGCGCGATGTCACCACGCTGGGCCGCGGCGGTTCCGATACCACCGCGGTGGCGCTAGCAGCCGCGCTGAATGCGGACGTGTGCGAGATTTATTCCGATGTCGATGGCGTGTATACCGCAGACCCGCGCATCGTCCCAGACGCGCAGAAGCTAGAGAAGCTCTCCTTCGAGGAGATGCTGGAGATGGCCGCGGTAGGTTCCAAGATTTTGGTTCTGCGCAGCGTGGAATATGCCCGCGCGTTCAATGTACCCTTGCGAGTTCGCTCGTCTTATTCAAATGACCCCGGCACCCTAGTGACCGGATCGATGGAGGATATTCCTGTGGAAGAAGCAGTACTAACTGGTGTAGCAACCGATAAGTCCGAAGCAAAGGTCACCGTCCTTGGAATCCCGGACCGCCCCGGGGAGGCAGCGAAGGTTTTCCGTGTCATTGCCGATGCAGAGATCAATATTGACATGGTCTTGCAAAACGTCTCCTCCCTGGAGGATGGCACCACCGACATCACCTTCACCTGCCCGCGTGCTGACGGTCCACGCGCCATGGAGCTGTTGACCAAGCTGAAGTCCGAGGGCGGCTGGGCCAATGTGCTTTACGACGACCAGGTGGGCAAGGTCTCCCTCGTTGGCGCCGGCATGAAGTCCCACCCGGGCGTTACCGCCGAGTTTACCGAGGCCCTGCGCGACGTCGACGTCAATATGGAGCTCATCTCCACCTCCGAAATCCGCATCTCCGTGCTCACCCGCGAGGCTGACCTGGATAAGGCAGCTCGTGCGCTGCACGATAAGTTCCAGCTTGGTGGCGAAGAAGAAGCCACGGTTTATGCTGGAACCGGACGTTAAATACCTAAAAGCAACTACAGAGGATTTTTAAGTCATGACCACTGTTGCAGTCGTAGGCGCTACCGGCCAGGTCGGCCGCGTTATGCGCTCCATCTTGGAAGAACGCAATTTCCCGGCGGATAAGGTGCGCTTTTTCGCCTCGTCTCGCTCCGCCGGCACCGAGCTGGAATTTCGCGGCGAGCAGATTACCGTAGAAGACCTTGCTGAGGTCACCGAGCAATCCGTTGCCGATGTCGATATTGCCTTGTTCTCCGCCGGCGGCTCCACCTCCAAGCAGTGGGCCCCGGTATTCGCCGCGGCCGGCGCGACCGTGGTGGATAATTCCTCGGCCTACCGCAAGGACCCAGAGGTTCCCCTCATCGTTTCCGAGGTCAACCCCGAGGCAGTCAAGAACACCCCGAAGGGCATCATTGCTAACCCGAACTGCACCACCATGGCGGCCATGCCGGTGCTGAAGGTCCTCCACGACGCCGCTGGTCTGAATAAGCTCCACGTGTCCTCCTACCAGGCTGTGTCTGGCTCCGGTCTGGCAGGCGTGCAAGCGCTGGCCGCGCAGGTCTATTCCGTTGGTGAGCACAATGTGGGCTTGGTCCACGATGGCTCCGCGCTCAATGACGAAGACTTTGGCCCGTACGTGGCACCTATCGCCTATAACGCCCTGCCGATGGCTGGCAACCTCGTTGATGATGGCTCTCTGGAGACCGATGAGGAACAAAAGCTGCGTAACGAATCCCGCAAGATCCTGGATATTCCGGAGCTCAAGGTAGCGGGGACCTGCGTGCGCATCCCCGTCTTTACCGGCCACACCCTGACCATTCACGCCGAGTTCGATAAGCCCATCACCCCAGAGCAGGCCACCGAGCTTTTGGGTGGCGCTCCGGGCGTTACGCTTGCCGACGTCCCCACTCCGCTCGCCGCCACCGGCATCGACGAGTCCTTGGTCGGCCGCATCCGCCAGGACCAGACGGTGGACGATAACAAGGGCCTCGTGCTCGTTGTCGCCGGCGATAACCTGCGCAAGGGCGCTGCTCTCAACACCATCCAGATTGCAGAGCTGCTCGTCTAGAGCAGCGCCGCTTCGCCACCCGTTGCACTACAAAGCTCGGCGCCCTCCTTTCCCCATAGCAAGGGAAGGAGGGCGCCGAGCTTTTTGGCTTATCAGCCGTGGACGAGGGAGCTAGTCCTCAGAAACCGGCTTGGCGGTGCCAGTGCCAGAGTCGGCACCAGTGCCCTTCTTGCCAAAGTCGAGGTCGCTAGTGGACGACGGAACCTCCGGCTTGGTGTGCTGCACGTAGGTCACGGACGGCTCCGGATCTTCGCGGTCGTACTCAATATCATCATCATTTTCGAGCTCCTCGTGGATCTCTTCTGCGATATTGGTAACGAACTCGGTGGTTTCCATATTGGATGCTGCAGCCAGCTTGCGCAGCTCGCGCTCGTTCTTCTTGGTAAAGCGCTTGCGCGGGTCCAGGCGGCGGGACACCAGCTCGTGGGCGCGCATGCGGCGGTCGGACTCGTCCGCGAGCTTGCTGCCGTTCTTGATGCGGTTGAAGACCATCACCGCGATCATCAGCAGTCCGAGGTAGCCCAGGATCGGGTAGACGTTGCTGACCAAGGCCTGGAAGCCCACGAAGGACAAGATGAAGCCGATGATGCAGGCACCGGCATAAACCGGGTAGAAGCGCTTGGGGTTATTGCGGGTCAAGCGCTTGCCCAGCGCGTAGAACATGCCGATGGCGGTATTAAAGACCATGCCGTAAATGACAAAGGTCATCAGCACGCCCAAGACTGGGTGGATGCTGGTAATCAGGCTCAGTACCGGCATGTCCTGGCCGTTGACGGTCTCTGCCTCGAAGAAGAGGGCGAAGACCAATAGTGCCAACAGGATGAGATAGAGCAGGCCGCCAATGAGGCCACCGACGCCAACTGCACGGTTATCCAGGAAGTTACCGCCAATAACGATGGACATGGATACTGCCGTCATCACGTTCAGGCCGGTGTAGTTCAATGCGGCTAGCCACCAATTAGGCAACGAGGTATCAACATTGTTGACCGCCCAATCATTCATGGCGGAGAAATCAACATCCGCATTCAAGATGGTATAGCCGGTGGCAATCACCACGAAGATAATGATGAATGGGGTGATGGTACCGATGACCGCAGTTACTCGGTCGACATCCATCAGGCCGACGATCAGCACCAAAATCAGCATGGCGGTGGCGCCCACCCATACAGGGACGGACGGGAACTGCTGATTGATATTCGCACCGCCGCCGGCGAACATGACGAAGCCGATGGCGAACAAGGTCACCAGGGTGGACCAGTCCAAAATCTTGGCGGTAAATGGCGATGCGACCTTGTCGTAGACAGCGGTGTGCTCCTCGGCTTGGAAGTAGGAGCCGAGCTGCAGGATGGATACGCCGGTGATCATCATCAAACCAGCGGCCAGGGCGATACCCCACAGGCCCCAGTTACCAAAGGCTACGAAGTACTGCATGGCCTCCTGGCCGGAGGCGAAGCCTGCGCCCACGACGACGCCGATAAACGCCATGGAAATTCCGATTGCGCGTTTTAACATGAAAGGGAGAAACTCTCTTACTCACACGCGCCGGGCCCGGCATTGGTATCGCGCGGGCCCGGATCGACGGTCGATTTATCACGTGTGTACAGAACTAATAAACCACACATTGGACAGATATTTCGCGCAAGAATCGCCCTCATTGTGGCCTCGTTCACCCCACTCATTGCGCGTAAAGTGCAGCTAAGTGCCAAAATTTGGGGCCCGTAGGAAGCAAGGTAACCAGAGCGTAACAATTTGGGAGTGAAATTAACTCCGCAATCGCAGGGGGCTATTTGGGGGTATTACCCTATCCCCGCGATGAGATCCTTGCGGGCGCGCGCAACGCGGGAGCGGATGGTGCCGACGCGCACGCCGGCAATCTTGGCCGCCTCCTCATAGGTATAGCCCAGTACCTGGGTGAGGATGAGGGCTTCGCGGCGGTCGGCCGGGAGGGCGTCGATAAGCGTACGCGCGTCGATCCACTCGCTCCACGCCGCGGATTCTTCCGGCGCCGCACCCATCGCGTCTTCGTACTCGGTGGCAGACTTTCGCGGCCGGGCCATATCGTGGCGAATATTATCCACCCACACGCGCCGAGCCAAAGAGAGCAGCCACGTGCGCGCGGAGGACCGCGCCGCAAACCGCGGCAAGGCGCTGATGACGCGGAGATAGGTCTCCTGAGTGAGATCGTCAGCCCCCTCGGGCCCGCCCAGGTGCGCCAGCAAACGCCACACATCATCCTGGGTGGCCTTAATAAACTCCGTCAGTGCCGCGCGGTCGCCGCGACCGGCCCGAAGGGCAAGGTCGGTGACGCGGGCGTCGTCTGCTGCGGAGTGGTGAGTCACCTGAATGAATCTACCAGCACCTCTTACTCTCTTTGTCGAGCCCTGACAACCGTGCAAAGTTTTGCCACACTGGAGGGAACTGACCGCGAATTGCCAGGAGGCAAGAATGAGTGAATTTACCGCTGATGACATCCTGAACAAGGGCCAGCGCGCCGCTGGCAAGGGAAATACCACCCGCCCCTCGGGCCAGCCGGTGCCGTCCGAAAACACCTCGGTGACCGCCGGCCAGCAGGGCCCGGTGGCGCTGAATGATATCCACCTCATTGAAAAGCTCGCGCACTTCAACCGCGAGCGCGTGCCGGAGCGCACGCCGCACGCTAAGGGCCACGGCGCCTTCGGCGAGCTGCACATCACGGAAGATGTCTCTGCCTATACCAAGGCCAAGGTCTTCCAGAAGGGCACCGTCACTCCGATGATGGGCCGCTTTTCCACCGTGGCCGGCGAGCAAGGCTCCCCGGATACCTGGCGCGATGTGCACGGCTTTGCCCTGCGCTTCTACACCGAAGAAGGCAACCTCGACATCGTGGGCAATAACACCCCGGTCTTCTTCATCCGCGATGGCATTAAGTTCCCAGACTTCATCCACTCCCAGAAGCGCCTAGGCACCAATGGCCTGCGCGATGCCGATATGCAGTGGGACTTCTGGACCCGCAACCCGGAGTCCGCACACCAGGTCACCTATCTGATGGGTGACCGCGGCACCCCGAAGTCCACCCGCCACCAGAATGGCTACGGCTCCCACACCTTCCAGTGGGTCAATGAGGAAGGCGAGGCTTTCTGGGTCAAGTACCACTTCAAGTCCCGCCAGGGCGTGGAGAACTTCACCGATGAGGAGGCCACCACCACCGCCGGCCAGAACCCGGATTGCCACCGCGAGGATCTCTACAATGCCATCGAGGAAGGCAACTACCCGATCTGGGACGTGAAGGTGCAGATCATGCCGCTGGATGAGGCGGAGAATTACCGCTTCAACCCCTTCGACCTGACCAAGGTCTGGTCTAAGAAGGACTACCCGCTGCATGATGTGGGCTACTTCGTCCTCAACCGCAATCCACGTAACTTCTTTGCCCAGATTGAGCAGGTGGCGCTCGACCCGTCCAATATCGTGCCCGGCGTTGGCCTGTCTCCGGATAAGATGCTGCAGGCCCGCGTCTTTGCTTATGCTGACCAGCAGCGTTACCGCATCGGACCGAACTATAAGCACCTGCCGGTCAACCAGCCGCAGAACGTGGACCAGGTCAATACTTATGAGCATGAGGGGCCGATGCAGTACCTCTTCAACGCTCCAGAGGATCCGGTTTATTCGCCCAACCGCCATGAGAAGGGTACGGGCGTGCTTGACGACGCCGCTGTAAACGACCGCTCCCAGCTGGAGACCACCACCGCGGCGGAGCTCTACATCAATCCGGAGTCTCACGGCAGCGACCTAGTGCGTGCACCGTACGTTCGCCACGCCGAGGACGATGACTTTGTCCAGGCGCGCGACCTGTACGAGAACGTCTATGACGATGCCGCCAAGGAGCGCCTGGTCACCAATATCACCAACGCGATGGCCGGTGTATCCGAGGAGACCGAGGAGCGCGTCTACGAATACTGGACCAACGTGCACCCAGCCCTTGGCCAGCGCGTGCGCGAAGTCTACGCCGAAAAGAAGTAATCTTTCCCCGGCAGCGCCTCTGCGCTAACGACACCGCCCCCGTACCGAGTTGCTTTACTGCACGGTATGGGGGCGGTTTCTTGCTATGCGGCTAGTCGCAGCGGCGCATCTTTTCCGTAACAAAGGCAGGAGCGCCCTCGGCGGCCCACTTATCCACGTCGTAGCACGGGGCGGCCATGCCGGAGGTTGCCGTGCCAATGGATTCAATGGCTACCCACTGGCCGCCCTCATAGCGCGCCCAGGCAGTCCAGTCCGTGCTGTCTTTGCCAAAGTGGGCCCACTGGCCATCGCAGTTATTGACTCGGATATTGGTCATGGTGGGAGCTGCGGGCTGTAGCGCTTCTGGGGAGCAGTCGCCGCGGCCGGTGTCGGCGGGTACGGCGGCTGGGGCTTCGCTTTCCGCGTTGCCGGATTCCGCGGTCTCCTCAGCGGGAGCTGCCGCCGCAGAAGTGGGCTCGGCCGCTGCGGTCTCGGTGACGGTGTCTTCGGCTTCCGAGGTTGCGGGATCGCTCGTGGTTTCTTCGGACGAGGTCTCTTCGGCTGAGGAGCTAGCGGCGGTGGCGTCGGAGAACTCCGGTTCTGCGGAAGTATCGGCATCGTTGGAGCAGGCAACAAGGCTGAAACACAGCGGTGCGATGACCGCAGCGGCGAGGTAGCGGGAAGGGGCTAGGGAATAAATGTGGGACATGCCATATATCGTAGAGGAACTGCCATTGCGGGGGTGCTCGGCGCGCCTGCAACAGGGGAGTGACCTGCAAGGATAGGTTCAGTACTATGACCTCACGCCTTGCCTCCCCAGACGCTGCGTCCCCCTCCCGGTGGCGCAGCGTCCTCTTGATCCTCTTGCTCGCCCTGCCGCTCATTATCGGCGCTGCGGTGGCAGGCCTTGCGCAGTGGGAACCCGCCCACACCTGGTCTAGCGCCGCGCAGCCGTTTGGAGCGCCGCGGGAAAATTCCGCCTCGCCAGAGGTGAAGGAAGCCGCCGAGGCGGCCAGCCGCGCGCAGGCACAGGCGAGCATGCTTAAATCGGGAGCGACGCAGCTTGCCGACGGCACAGGGGAGCTGAATAAGGGGGCGGATGAGCTTGGAGGGGGCGTCGACAAGCTGGCGACGGGCTCCCAAGAACTGGTCGCCGGCCTCAATCAGCTGCAGTCCGGAACTAATACGCTCGGTGGCGGTGCAACGGAGCTGGCCAATGGTGTCGGCGGTGCCGTGGACCAGGTGGTGGGCCTCGGTGCCGTCCAGGGGCAGATTCTGCAGGCCATCGATGGCACGATGCGGGACCTGGAAGGCAATAAGTCCAAGGAAGCGAAGGAAATTCGCTCGCAGCTGGGCGATCTCCGTGCGCAGGTGAATAATTTCCGCCTAGATAATTCGGTGACCGATCAGCTCAAGAAGCTCAAGGACGGATCGCGCGATCTATCCAATCAGCTGGCGGTCAACGGCTATGCCTATCACGATGGCGTGAACCAGGCCGTATCCGGTGCGCAGGAGCTTAACGAGGGCATCGCGGAGCTGAACAAGCGCGTCGGTGAGGCGCAGGAGGGCGTGGACAAGCTTGACGACGGCGCCGGCAGGCTCTCCACCATGGCGGCCCAAAACCAGACCAATGTGGGTGAAATCCAGCGTGCCCTGCCGCCAGCGCATACCGCGACCGACGGCCCGGCACATCTGCTCAGCCCTATCGTGGCGATGCTGGTCTCCGCCCTGGTCTTGCTCGCAGGCGCCGCGGCCGGTGTGGCATGGCAGATGGGAATCCGCCCATGGTTGACAGTCCTCGGCGGCACGCTGGCCGCGGTCACCATCGGGGAAATCCTCCTCTTTGTGCTCGCCACCGGATTTACCCCTGTGGCGGCGGTGTGGGCCGGCGCGGCGCTCCTTCTAGGCGCGCTGTCCATGGCGGCCATCACCCGCGGCCTACTCGGGCTATGTGGCATTACTGCCGGCAGCATCCTCGCGGCGCTCTTTGGCATTGGCCAGACCGCGCTGGTGGGATGGCTGTGGAAATCCGCGGCAATTGCCGGTGTTTCTAAGGTTTGGCAGATTGTTTCTAATCTTTTGCCGCTGAATTGGACTACCGCGGCCGTCACAACGGCGGGCAACGAAGGCGAGCCGGCCATCCTGTGGACCGGCGTTGCGGTATTGCTCGCCATCACTCTCATTGGGCTGAGTGCAAAGTGGTGGGCTCTATCCACAGGAAAAACCAAACCTACGGTTCATTAAGTCTGAAAAAGCACACCTAAAAATAAAAAATATTGGTGGAAGCTGGGAACTTTGATTCGCGCTACCGTTTGCATTGCGCGAGTGCTACAGTTGGTCTTGCTCACAAAGCCTACTTAGGGGGTAGGCGAACGGTTTCTCCAATCCGTTGTGAGTGATAGGGAATAGGGACGACGCGGCGCTGTAGGGGCACCGCGTCGTTTCCCATATGTGGGGGTCTAGCTGCAATTTTTGCGGAAAAATCCGTGTAATTCCCAGAATGCTTTTGCTACAGTGGGACTTTTTCAGGCATTGCGAACTGCTTCGTGGTGGCGATTATCTATAGGTAATTCAATTTAAATCGGTGTGGACTTTGGGGGTGGTAGTGGCGTTGTCGATAGCCGGGGGTTTAATCTGAGTCACACTCGCTTGTATTCGTAGCGTAGGACATGGTGAGTTGTCGACTTTTGAAGGAGCACTATGCAGACCCCGCTCGGGCTCACGGCCATGGGCCTCATCATCATTTTCTTGACGGTGGGAATTTTGATCCGCGGCCGAGTAAATCCCATTATCCCCATGACGCTGGTACCCGTAGTTGGCGCCTTAATATGTGGATTTGGTCTAGGTGAAATATCTGACTTTTTCAGCGAGGGCTTAAGCTCAGTCATCAACGTCGTGGTGATGTTTATCTTCGCCATTATCTTCTTCGGCATTTTGCAAGACGTCGGCCTGTTTACCCCAGTCATTCGCGCGCTCATCAAGGCCACCCGGGGAAGGATCATGGCCGTAACGCTGGGCACTGCGGCGATTGGTGTGGTGGCCCACCTTGATGGATCGGGTTCTACTACCTTCCTCATCACCATCCCGGCCCTCTTGCCGCTCTACCGTGCGCTGAACATGTCGCGCTACGTGCTCATTACTATTGTGGCGATGGCTGCCTCGGTCATGAACATGGTTCCTTGGGGCGGCCCGCTGGGCCGCGCCGGTGCTGTGGTCGATCAGGAGCCCAATGCCATCTGGGTGCAACTCCTGCCTATTCAAGGCGTGGCGATTGTGCTGGTATTCCTCTTGGCTGCGCTTTTGGGATGGCGGGAACAGCGACGCATAGCGGGCCTGCGCGAAAGCGGAGAACTAGCGGGTGGTACTGCAGTGGACGTGAATGCGTTGGCGGATGAATTCGCTGCTGCGCAGGCACGTGAACAGCATAAATTGGGCTACCACTTCCGCGAAGGGCGCTGGGTAACCGTGATCAACATTGTCGTTGCACTTGCCGTTTTGGTGGCCTTGCTCTCGGGCGTAGTCCCGCCCGCCCCAGCCTTTCTCATTGCCACGACCATCACTCTGGCTATCAACTTCAGCGGTCCCATGGAGCAGGGTGAGGCCCTGCGACGGCACGCGCCCAATGCCTTGGCCATGGCAGGCGTCATCCTTGCAGCCGCGATGTTCTTGGGTGTCCTCAATGAAACCAAAATGCTTGAGGAAATCGCCCTGACATTAGTGAACGTTCTGCCAGAGAGCGTCGCACCGCACCTCCATGTGATCGTGGGCTTCTTCGGTGTGCCGCTAGATTTGTTGACCTCGACGGATGCTTATTACTTCTCAGTGCTTCCTATTGTTCAAGGAACTGTTGAAAGCTTTGGGGTCAGCGGCATGGGTGCGGCTTGCGCGCTCATTATCGGCAACGTGGTGGGCACCTTTGTTTCGCCCTTCTCTCCTGCATTGTGGCTGGCGCTGGGACTTGCGGAAGGTCAGATGGGTAAATACCTCAAGCTGGCTTTCCCAATTGCGTGGATTTTCTCCGCCATCTTGGTTGCCGTGGCGCTATTTACGGGAATGCTGGCGTAACAACGAAAAGGCCCGCAGCAAAGCTGCGGGCTGATGGTCGGGATAACAGGATTTGAACCTGCGACCTCTTCGTCCCGAATGAAGTGGAACTGCCGGCGCGTGTCGTCTACCTCGTAGTTCACGTTTGTTCGGGGCTCTTTTGTGCGTCTCGTTTGTCTCGTTTCGTCACCCTGGGTGACAAGCGGGTGACAAGAATGTGTCATGAGACGGGCACGAAAGAAGCGAAGAAATCAGTCCACGTCGGACCTTGCGAGCATCCGGTCCGTGTCGTCGACAGCGAGGGCGAGGTGCATTTTGTTCGGTGCAACAACAGAAGAAAGGTCAAGTGCGAGTCGTGCTCGTATTTGGCTCAGGGGGATTACCGCAAACTTCTTCGCGCAGGGTACCTCGAACTTGAAGACACGATTGATGAATACGCGTATTACTTGTTGACTCTTACCGCTCCGAGTTTCGGGGCTGTGCATCGTGTGCCGAAGAAGGGGAGGAGTAAGACACGTTGCAAGTGCGGCTGCTTTCATAGTGCGGAGCGTGATGGGCACCTCCGTGGCGTGGCGGTTGACCTGGACACTTACCGCTTTGATGAAGTGGTCGCCTGGAACAATCACTTGGGCAAGCTCTGGAATGCCACCAATACCAAGCTAAAGACTCTGCTTCCGACAATGGACTACATCAAGGTTGCTGAGTGGCAGGAACGAGGAGCATTGCACTTGCATGTCATCCTGCGAATTCCTCGTGCAGATTGGCACGAAGCAGTTGTGGCCTCCCGGAGCGATGACTCGACTTTCATTGATGAAGTCAAGGAGCTGATTCGGTCGATTGTTGTGGAGGACCGATGGGTTTGGGGTGACAAAGCCCTTGACATGCGAGTAATTAAAACCGGTGCTGACCGTGAGCGTGCGGCACGTTATCTGGCTAAGGCTCTGGCGTACGTTACGAAGGACATTGTCGAAGATGCTCCTCACCGTTCTCATGAAATGAGGGAGCATTTTGACCGTCTCGATGAGGCTGCGCGCGATATGCGGTGTGACAACTGCGAGGGTGGAGCTTTTGCATGTGGTCGTTTGTGTCATCGTCGCTGGGGAGCACGAAGCAGCACAATGTCGAAGAGTCGGGGAGGGAAACAACGCCGTGGTTGGTGCAATTTGCGTCGGTGTGACTTGATTGAGCGGAGGCGGGAATACGCTCGAACGATGGCACGACTGGATGAGGCCGAGAGGGTCTTGGAAGCTGAACTGAAGGGGGATAAGTTAGACAGCCAATTTTCGTCAGAAAATTGGTTGGCTTTTGAGATACAGCGAGAATAGCTAAGAGCGACGAGGCATGAAGGCGGAGTACGAAGGGGTGCTTCGCCTATTAGTGCTGTTCAGCTCCAGGTTCGGAGCGCAGTTTTGGAATATCTCACGACTGAAGAGGGGCTCAGCGGACAAAAAGTGGGGCAGAGACCGGCGGAGCGCCCGCGCGGAGCCGGTCGCCGCCCCACGGGACGGCGCGAAGCGTCGTCCCCTTGATTCTGTAGAGAAAATCTCAAATGGAGCTTTAGCCTGGCCCCTAAATCTAATCGGCCAAGTCATGCCAGTCCCCGGGAGGACGACAGCTGCTGTGATTTTGGGGCGCTGCGCTACGATCACTGCGTCCCCTTAACCAACAGTTGATTCGAGAAAATGGCTAAAGAAGAAATCCCCGTAGCAGAGAAGCGTCATGAAGCTGTTATCGCCGAAGGCGAAGTGGAAGTTTTGGTTAAATCTCGTGAGCGTGTAAAAGCATATGGAGAAGTGTTTACGCCTCAACGCATGGTTAATCGAATGCTTGATTTTGTTAAGCAAGATTTAGAAGTCGACGAGGGATTCGTTGATAAGACTGTGTTTGAGCCTGCTGCCGGAGACGGAAACTTTCTAATAGCGGTTCTCAGAAGAAAGCTTGACGCAGTCGAGCAAACTTTTGCACGGGATGAACTTGTCATGGAGTCATTGTTTGCACTTGCCTCGATATATGGGGTGGAGCTCCTGGAAGACAACTTGCAATCCGCTCAAGCAGGAATGCTTGGAGAATTTGTCGCTTTTCATGAGAAGTTGGACGTTACATTTGATGCCACGAGCGACACTCTCTTGGCTGCCAATTTCATCATTCAGCACAACGTTGTTCTCGGAAATACGCTTACCGGGCAGACCGCTGATGGACGGCCTATCACGTTTTCTTGGTGGCATCGTATTGCTGAAAAACCAGGGTTTGTTCAGCGAGAACCATTTACACTTGATTCATTGCGCGAAGCTAACCAAGGAATGATCGATTTCACCGTGCATCCTCACTTTGCGCCTTGCTTTATCACCGAAGTACACAAGGAATTGAAGTAGATGAATAGGCCGGAAATAACTACCTACGCGGCTATTACACCGCTCATTTATTCATGGACGACTCCTGATATTCCGAAGTACGAGGGTTGGGAAAAAATCGGGTACACCGAGCAAAGCTCGGCGGACGAGCGAATAGCTCAGCAAGCTTCGCAACTATCGGTGAGAAAAACCAAGCAATGGTCTCGTCGCGCGCTATTCACTTCTGAAGCGGGGGGCCGTTTTACAGACCACGACTTCCATGAGTATTTGAGGAAGCGAGGGGTCGAGCGAGAGCTCAGTCCAAAGCGAACGGAGTGGCACCGGTTTGCAGGTATGCCCGAGTCTTCTCTTGAGTACTTTAATGATTTCGCAGGACAGGACTATTCGAAAACGCAGACTTCGGGGGCCGAAGATTATGTGTTGCGTAATGAGCAGGAGGCTGCGGTAGCGCAAGCACTGTCGGCCTTTGATGAGGGCTATGATGAGGTGCTTTGGAATGCCAAACCGCGATTCGGCAAGACACTAACTACTTATGATCTGCTCCGGAAACTGGATGTACGCCATGCGTTGATTGTCACTAATCGTCCAGCTATCGCGAATTCGTGGTTTGATGATTTCGAAAGATTTATTGGGCATCAAACCAACTTCAAGTTTGTATCAGAATCTCCGTCCCTTTCTAATCGTTCACCATTGAGCCGAAAAGAGTGGACTGATCTAGTTTTGGAGGACGCGGATGAGAAATATCGACTCATTGAGTTTGTTTCTCTCCAAGATTTAAAGGGGTCAGAGTATTTTGGCGGAAGCTTCGACAAACTGGAGCACATTGCGAATCTGCACTGGGATATCCTGATAATCGACGAGGCACACGAGGGCATTGATACGGTTAAAACCGACATTGCCTTTGAACAAATATCTCGCAATTTCACGTTGCATTTGTCTGGTACTCCATTTCGTGCACTCGCTTCGGGGAAGTTTGAGCAAGAACAGATTTTTAACTGGACTTATGGTGATGAGCGGGAAGCTCTGGAGACTTGGTCTGATGAGGCGGAGGATAATCCATACGCTGTTTTGCCTCAGATGAATTTGTTCACGTACCAAGTTTCTCGAATGATCAGTGATCGTTTGACGGAGGGCGTGGCCCTAGAAGAAGACGAGGCGAGCATTGATTATGCATTTGATTTGAACTCATTTTTTGCGACGAAGGATAGCGGATATTTTGAACATGAAGCCGACGTCGAGAAGTTCTTGGATTGCCTAACGAAGAACGAAAAGTATCCATTTTCGACACCGGAACTACGCGATGAGGTGCGTCATTCATTTTGGCTATTAGACCGAGTTGCGTCCGCCAAAGCGCTACAGCGGTTGTTGAAGCGCCACGAGGTGTTCAAGGACTATACGATTGTCCTTGCAGCTGGTGATGGGCGTTCTGCTGATGCTGATCTCGATACGGCAGGAAAGTCTTATGACCGAGTGCGAAAGGCGATTGAGCAGGCAGAGAAGAACGGCGGCAAGACGATCACCCTTTCTGTGGGTCAGCTGACTACAGGCGTGACCATCCCAGAGTGGACCGCTGTTATGATGCTTTCGAATCTATCGTCCCCAGCTTTGTATATGCAGGCAGCTTTCCGCTCCCAAAACCCATGTATTTTTGAGCGTAGTGGCTTAGTACTTCGTAAGAAGAATGCTTACATTTTTGACTTCGCCCCGGAGCGGACTCTCACGATATATGACGCATTTGCGAATAACTTGCGATTGGATTCGGTATCCGCTGAAGCCGATTCTAGGCAAGCAAATATTCGCCGATTGCTTAATTTCTTCCCAGTTATTGGTGAAGATTCAGAGGGCAAAATGGTGGAGCTCGATGCTACTCAGGTTTTGACATTCCCGCAGATTTTTAAGGCGCGTGAGGTTGTGCGAAGGGGTTTCTTGTCAAACCTATTGTTTGACAACGTCTCTGGCATCTTCCGTTATGCAGAGCATTACAAGGAAATTTTGGATAAGCTTCCCGTCGCCAAGGCTGGAAAGTTGAAGGCTGGACGCGAATTCGAGATTCCGGACCCCTTGCCTGCTGTGGATGATGACGGTAACGCTCATGTTGACTTTGAGACAGTCATTAATCCGAAAGTCCAAGGGTTGGGTAAACCAGTTTGGGATGTTGATGAAATTACCACGGTGACAACGGCTCAGCCGCGACAGAAAATTGCTCGCGAAATAGCCAAGATGGTGGAGCAGAAACTCAAGCCAACGCGAGAGAAGCTTGTCGCTGAATACGGCTTGACCGCTAAGCAGACACAGCGAGATGAGAAAAAGACTGCGGCGAAAGTCGAGCAAACCGTTGAGCGTGCACTAACTGAGAATTCGATTGCGCAAAAGCGTCTTGAACATGACTTGGCGGAAGCAGCAACCGAGGCTGAGGCACGTGAAATTGAGCAGCAAAAGGCTGCGCAAGAAGAGTCCTTCCGCAACCAACTTGCGGAAGCTATTACGGAGCTCACCGATGAAGTACCCGTGCAGGTGGTCACGCGTGAGGAGGAAAAGAAAGAACAAAAGCGTGTCAACAGTGCATTTGAAGAAGCTCGCGCACATCTTAGAGGGTTTGCGCGAACGATTCCGATGTTCTTAATGGCCTATGGTGATCGTGCGATGACATTAGCGACGTTTGACGATTTCACGCCAGACGATGTTTTTGAAGAATTGGCAGGAATTAGCGAAGCAGAGTTTAGAGTGCTCCGTGATGGTCAGGTCGTTCATGAAGAAGATGGAACTGAAACCGAAATCCCTGGCTTGTTCGACGAGTTGGTTTTTAATCAGTCGATTCAGGAGTTTTTGGACAGGAAAGAGGCCCTAGCTGATTACTTTGACGATTCCTTGGAAGAGGACATATTTGCGTATATCCCTCAGCAAAAGACTTCCTTGGTGTTTACACCGCAAGAGGTCGTTTCCATGATGGTCGACGAGCTGGAGAGCCGTAACCCTGGTATTTTCTCGGACCCAACCAAGACATTCGCAGATCTTTTCTCGACGGCTGGTCTGTTCTTAATGGAGATCGTTCGTCGTTTGGACTCGGGGCTTGAAGGTAGTATTCCGGACCGAGAAGAACGATTGCGACACATCTTGACTACTCAGATCTTCGAGATGACTCATAACGAGATACATCATCGCATTACCATTGAGGCGGTTTCTGGCGGCGTGCCTCAGCGAAAGAAGTGGATAGAATCTTCTGGGCATTTCCAAGTCGGCAATCTATCGGCTATGGATTCTGCTGAACGGGAATTAGCAATTAATAAATTGCAAAATGGAGGTAAGTAGCATGGCGAAGAAGTTTGATGTGGTTATTGGTAACCCTCCGTACGGGGAGGACGCCGAGGGTAAGGCGACGCACGGCAAGCCCATTTATGACCGCTTCATGGATGCTGCTTACGAAGTGGCTGATAAGGCGGTATTAATTACCCCTGCCAGGTTCCTATTTAACGCAGGTTATACGCCTAAAGCATGGAACGCCAAGATGCTCTCGGATGAGCATCTCTCCGTCGTTTACTATGCGCCGAATAGCGACGCGCTCTTCCCCGGTACTGATATTAAAGGCGGGGTCGTCGTTACCTACCGTGATGCGAACAAGTCCGGAACTGCTATTGGCACATTTACGAGTTATCCCGAGCTGAACGAAATTGTTCAAAAGGTATCGTCGCGCTCCAAAGATTCCTTGGCATCTTTGATGACGAGTTCTCGGTCGTATCGCTATACCGAGGCGATGCATGAATCGCATCCGGAGGCTAAGAATATGATGGCGAAAGGTGAGCAATTCAAGATAAACACCAAAACCTTTGATCAGCTGCCTTTCTTATATTCTGAGGACCTGCCCAGCGGCTCGAAAGCTTATGTGAGGGTGTACGGACTGCACCAACGCACACGAATGTACAAATGGATCGAAAAGGCTTTTGTGAGTGGGCCTTCGAGCTTCGAGCATTATAAGGTGGCTCTTCCTAAAGCTAACGGCGCGGGCCGCCTGGGAGAAGCACTTTCACATCCAGTGGTGCTTGAGCCAGAAGTAGCTGTGACTCAGAGCTTTCTGACCATTGGAGATTTCGAGGCTCAAACGGAGGCGGAAGCCTGTCTTAAGTACGTCAAAACGAAGTTCGCTAGAGTCATGCTTGGAGTCTTAAAGATTACGCAGGACAATCCGGCTCGTGTCTGGCAGCATGTCCCGGTGCAGGATTTTTCGTCGGCTTCAGATATTGCATGGGACAAGCCGATTTCGGAGATTGATTCTCAGCTCTTTGCAAAATATGGATTGAGTGACCCTGAAGTTGAGTTCATTATGACGACAGCAAAAGAGATGGACTAGGCATCGCACGCCCTACTGCTAGCTGCTTGGTCTAGCATGCTTATCACTGGCGATGCCAATGGCGTGGATTAGTGTTTCGAACGTTTGAATCGGCTCCCGCAGGCTGGAGTAGGTTTCCTTGTACTGCGCTAAGTCGGGCACAGTTGAATCGTTAGTATCGCTGAAATAGCCGGAACGAATGCCTTCGGTGAGCTTGGAAAGCTCCCGATATTGGTTCCTGAAGTGGTCCATCTCTGATTTTGTGATGGTCCAAGGATGAATTGCATCGAGCGCTTCTATGAGTTTCGGGGGGAACCAACCACGCTCGATTGACGGCGTGAAGTCGTCGAAAAATGGGAATGGGTCAAAGCCGAGCCATTCTTCGATTTCCTTTTGGAACTGTGCGACAGCATCGGTTGCGAATTGGAAGACTTCGGGGATGGTCTTATGGACTAAATGTGAATAGGTCTCGGGAGTGGGGGACTTCGATAACTCTTCAAGAGCGTGGGTGTCATTGAAGATTATCGTGTTGGCGGCACCTTCGAGTGTTGAACTATAGCGAGCAATTGCATTTACGTTGAGCGGATATTTGCCATGCAGCATCCATTCTCTTGCGTCGTGCGCCTTGGCCTTGTGGTAAGCGCCGGAGAGTGGTTCGTGGTCTGTTTCGTGAGTGTCTTCCCAAGGGACAATGATTGTCTGAACCGGGACCTGGTAGGCGACGGAAAGCTGGACCAATTCCTCGACGGATAGGCTGCGTTCGCCGTTTTCGACTTTGGCAAGCATGGCTGAAGTCATGTGCGGGGGTTCCATGCGCTCCATTACATCGTCTCTGGTTAGTCCGCGCATCTCGCGCAACTTTCGGAGGTTTGTTCTAACGATGAGCGTGGTTGAAGTGTTGGGGTCGTAGCGTCCCGAGCGTCCAATTCGTGCCATGAACCTAGTTTAGATTGCCTATTGCGGTAATGGGAATTATCCAATATGCTCTAAATCAGTTACCTAAATAAGGTAATGCAGACATCGGTCTGGACCCTAGATAGGAGAATGTAATGGCGGGAGTTACGATTCCGGTAGAAGACGGACGCCGAATTCAGGTTGTGCCGACTGGTACGGAGCCACGAGGAAAATTCGTTTATAAGGACGGCGTACAGACGTCAGAACCGGTTCTTTTCGACGGCAAGCCGGTTTACGCGTTCGATGCGGCTGTTGCACTCGATGGAGTGTCGATCGGCGCGGCTCGTGTCGAAACAAATCTGGAGGTATTGCCGGATGGGCCATTTGGCACGGTGCTGGTTGGTGAAGGTGCTGGTGAGCTGAGGATTATGCCTCGTGATCAATTCAACTTGCGCATAACGATGGCTGTTGGCTCGTTGAAGGTCCAGGGGCGTCCGGGTGGTGCTGAAAAGTGATTGATGCGCTGACTATCGGAGAACTGGGCGCTGTCTCGTGCGCTGCGTGCGTGGCAGTCG
Source organism: Corynebacterium sp. ACRPO (assembly GCF_022347205.1). Taxonomy (GTDB): domain Bacteria; phylum Actinomycetota; class Actinomycetes; order Mycobacteriales; family Mycobacteriaceae; genus Corynebacterium. Next base: position 45,162 of record NZ_JAKRNE010000006.1, read on the forward strand.
TGGTTGGTTTTGTTGCTTGGTATTGGTCGCCAGGGCAACGGCTTGTTCGTAGGCTGCGGCCCGTTTGGGATGGTGCCGGTATCAGCAGGGTCGAGGTTCGAGCGCGGAATGGCAAGCAGAACACGGTGCGTCATCGGCCTCGTATCCGTAAGCGACGAAAATTGAGTCCGACCGCCTTCACTTTCGACGTTCGCCCTAATCCGGGAAGAACCGTCGAGGATATCGTGGCGTGTAGCGGAGCGATTCGTGATGCGTTACGTGTGGAGGATGTGACTGTTACCCCACGTGGACGTGGTCGAGCGACGGTGACTGCCTTTCTTGAGGACCCGATTCCCGCTGCGTATGAGAATGCTGAGTTTTTTGAGGAACCCGTTGGTAAGAAGCTTCCCATCGGCAGGGACGACCGGGGCGAGGTTTGTTACGTGAATCTCGGACACACGCTGGTTGTGGGGGCTTCGGGGTCTGGAAAAGGATCCTTACTGTGGCGCTATCTGATAAGTGTATTCGATGCCTATGGGTATCTTTCTGGAGGTGCGCAATTCTGGGGAATCGACCCGAAGCGTGCGGAGCTCGCGGGTGTGGTGGACGGAGCATTTGAGCGGGTGGCTTTTGACTTGGAGGATATTGAGTCCTTGCTGCTCGACCTGGTCGCTGAGATGAAGCGACGGCAGGAAACCGGAGAGAGGCAGTTTGAGCAACGGGAAGGACGTCCACTAATCATCCTGGTAGTAGATGAGCTTAACGCCTTGGGGACGATGGGGGACCGCAAATGGCAAAGCTCAGTGAGGGCCTCGATGCAGCAAATTTTGTCGCAGGGGCGGTCGGCCGGGATCTATGTCGTAGCAGCCGCGCAGCAGCCGCAAAAGGAGAATTTAGGGCCGTACAGAGCGCATTTCATGAATCGTATTTGTCTGCGGGTGGAGTCGGCGCAGGAGGTCGATCTGGTGCTCGGAAGTGGGGCGGCTGCCCTAGGGGCTGCGGCTCATGAGATTTCTCCGGCGACGGAGACGAACGGTTACGCGACCGCTGGTGTTGGGTACGTGCGGGCGGATGGTGAACCGGCGCCGGTTCGGTTTCGGGCACCGTACGTCGATGACGACGAGATCGGCATCTGGGCCTGGGAAGTGCAGTCGCTGAAAGAGGATGAAAATGTCTAAGGCGTTATCTAGCTACGGTCCGGTGCTGACCCCCAGTGAGGTCGCGGAAATATTGTCGGTGTCGAGGTCGACGCTCTCGGCCTGGAAGGCTTTGACGAATCCGCCGCTTGAGCCGGTTATTGCGCAGGGACGCGTCGTGCGATATGCACGGGCTGACGTGCGTCGGCTGCTGGAGAGCCGATAGTTATGGCTCGGCAACGAGGAAGTCGTTGGCAGGGGCTCGTCAAAATTCGAGGTCAGCAGGTGTCGCGGACGTTCGCGACTGAGGCTGAGGCCAAAGCCTGGGAAGATCGGGAGCGGTTGAAGTACGCCGATTCCACGTTCTCCGCGAGGCTTGGCAGGGTCTCGGTGCAGACGGCGGCGGATGTGTGGCTCGAAGTTCGAAAGGACGACGTGGCGGCTTCTACGTATGCGACGGACTCTGTGGTCATCGGCATTCTTCCATCGGGACTCCTCAAACGGCAGATTCGGGGAATTAAGCCCCAAGATTTACAACTGCTGGTGGATTCGTGGCGTGCAGAGAAGTCGGCGGCGACGGTGCGACGTTATTGCGACTGCCTGTGCGCCTTCTTTAAGTGGTCGGCACGACGCGGCTATGTGGTGAGTGACCCCATGGAGGCTGTAGAAATCCCACGCCGGAAGAAGACTATGCACGCCATTAGCCCACTGACTGAAGGCCAGATTGAAGCAATGGCTAAAGGTCTGAGGGACTTTGATGCTGCTGTCGTACGAGTATTGGCTTATAGCGGGGTGCGCTGGGGAGAAGCTCGTGCGCTCCGTGTTGCGGATGTGCAGCTTACGTCTAATCCACCGCATATCCAGGTGAAAAGGTCACAGCCTGAAGGGAAACCTGAAAAGGCTCCTAAATCGGGCCGCATGCGAGTGGTCCCGCTAGCGAAGGTACTTGTCCCTGTCGTGGAAGAGCTCTCACGAGGCAAGACTGGTGATGACTATCTGCTCTCGCGGAACGGTAAAAGCCAGATTTGGCGTGGGCGATTTACTCGCTCGACAAAGTGGGAAGAAATTTCTGGAGGGCGCACGATTCACGATCTCCGTCATAGCGCCGCATGCAACTGGTTACGGCGGGGAGTCCCGGTGAATGTGGTCCAATCGTGGCTTGGCCATGCGGACTTGGAAACAACAGCAATCTATACGACGTATCTGGGTATGGGGATTGACCTTGCGGCGTATGAACGAATGAACGGGTGACAAAGCGGTGACAAACAAAACACAAAAGAAACGGGCCGAATCGCTGCATTTGAAGTAAATGCAGGTCATCGACCCGTTGATATGGTCGGGATAACAGGATTTGAACCTGCGACCTCTTCGTCCCGAACGAAGCGCGCTACCAACCTGCGCCATATCCCGGCGTTCCGCCTTGAAAAGCGGTACCTGGATACTTTAACGCAAGCTGAGCGCAATCAACAAAACGGCAGGTGGCTGGGTTTAGTCCACCTCGGTGATTTTCAGCAGTGTGGCGGAAGGGCGGCAGAAGAGGCGCACTGGGGCGAATTTGGAGGTACCCAGACCATTGGAAACATGCATCTTCATCGGGCCGAAGTCGTGGAGACCCTGCACGCGGTCGCGATCGATGCCACAATTGGTTACCAGCGCGCGGGAACCGGGCAGGCAGATCTGGCCGCCGTGAGTGTGGCCGGACAGGGAAAGTTGGTAGCCATCGTCCGCGAACTTTTCCAGCACGCGGGGCTCGGGGGCGTGGAGGAGCGCTAGGGACAAGTCGGCGTCCTCGTTGGGCGGGCCGGCGATTTCGGAGTAGTCATCCAGATCGTGGTGCGGATCGTCCACGCCGGCGGCGGCAAGGCGGACGTTGCCTACCTTGAATTCATGGCGGGCCTGATTGGCATCGCGCCAGCCGTGCTCCAAGAAGGCGGCGCGCATGCCGCGCCACGGCAAGTCCACATAGGAGGGCTCGCGCTTTTTGCCCAGCAGATACTTGAAGGGATTGACCGGCTGCGGCGCCCAGTAGTCATTGGTGCCAAAAACAAAGAGGCCGGGTCGGGCCAGCAACGGGCCGAGAGCGCGCAACGTATCGGGAACGGCCTGCTGATCGGAGAGATTATCGCCAGTGTTGACCACGAGGTCCGGCTCCAGGGCGTCGAGGGCAGACACCCAGGCAATCTTGGTCTCTTGGCCGGGGATCATATGCAGATCGGACAGATGCAGCAGCCGAAATTCCGGCTTGCCGCGCAGCGTGCCCTTGGGCAGGAGGGGGAGCGTATATTCCTTGAGCTCGAATTTGGTCAGTTCGCTATAGCCCCATGCCGCGGCGCCCAGGCCGGCAGCGGTGAGGCCGCCAAGAATACGTAAAAGTTTCACGGCTACCACACTACCTCGCGTACATTGATAGGCATGAGCGAGCTAAAGCAAACCATCCGTGCAGATCTGAAAACCGCAATGAAGGCGAAGGAGAAGCAGCGCACCAGCGCCATCCGCGCCTTGCTGGCCGCCATCCAGGCCGAGGAGACCAATGGTTCCCGGCATGAGCTGGAGGACGCCGATATCCTCAAGGTGATTGCGCGCGAAATCAAAAAGCGCCGCGAGTCCGCCGAGGTTTATGAGGACAACGGCCGTCCGGAGCTGGCGGAAGCCGAGCTTGCCGACGTCCCCTTCTTCGAGGCCTACCAACCCCGCCAGCTGGACGAGTCCGAGCTGCAAGCTTTGGTGAAGGAATCTATCGCGGAGGTTGAGGCCGAAAACGGCGAAGCACCCACCATGAAGCAGATGGGTGCAGTAATGAAGGTGGCCAATGCCAAGGCCGCCGGCCAGGCGGATGGCAAGCGCCTGTCCGCCGAGGTCAAGTCCCAGCTGAGCTAAAGCGGGCGAGACCGCAACGGGCGAGGCTTAGCGGCCAAGCAGGCTGCGGACGTCGTTGGCAAAGCTATCGATGTCCTCTTGGCGGATGCCAAAGTCTTCCGGCGAGAACCCGCCGCCGGTACCGCCACCGCCGTTCCCCGTTCCACCGCCTGTGCCGCCAGTCGAGCGGCCCGGGCTCGTAGCACCGTCGGCATTTCCGCCGCCGGTGCTATTTTGTGCGCCGGTGGAGTTGGCGTCGGCCACGCCGGAGGAGGGGGATTGGGAGGCCCCGGCGCCGTCGGAAAGCTGCAGCGTAATCTCCGCGCCCTTCTTCTTGCCGTCCTTGCCGGTAATCGCGCGAACCACGCGGCCATAAGGAACATTGCCGCCGATGACCCGGGAGGTCTTGACCACGTAGCCCTTGGACTCCAAGGTCTGGCGGGCCTCGGCCTCGGACTTGCCGCGCAGGCTATCAAGGGTCTTATCGGCCGTGGTGCCGTTGTCGTACTTCTTGTTGTAGTTCGGCAGTCCGGCCTTGGTCGCTATCGGCAGCTGCGTAGCCATGCTGAAGAAGGTCTGCGCCGGTTCCAAGCCGCCGTAGAGGTTGCCCCAACCCGCGCACTGGCGCACCGGCCCGGTACACAGCGGGACGGTGGAGGTGCCATCGTTATAGATATACGGCGCGGCGGAAATGCCCTCGTTGAATCCCAAGAATGCGGAGGACTGGTTGGACTCGGTGGTGCCGGTCTTGGCCGCGATTGGGCTGGAGTAACCGGCCGCCTGGGCGGCATCCTTGGCGGTGCCTTGCTTGGCGTCCTCGGACAGGGCATTGCTCATCGCGCGGGCTACGTCCTTATCAACGGCCTGCTCACACGGGGTTTCCTTGAGATAGACCTCGTTGCCTTCCTTATCCGTAACCTGGGAGATGGGGTTGGGCTCGCACCACTTGCCATCCGCGGCCAGCGTGGCACCCACATTGGAAAGCTCCAGCGGGTTGACCTGGTCCGGGCCCAAGGTGAAGGAACCGGAGTTGGCGTCCTTGGTGTGCTGGGCAATCGAGGTGTCTTTATCAAAGCTGCCCTTGTCATCGTAGGAGCGCAGGCCCAAACGAACGGCCATATCGACGATGGGTGCCACGCCTACCTGCTCCGTGAGCTTGATAAACGGCGTATTGGGGGAGTGTGCCAGCGCTTCCTGCAGCGTCATCGTGGCCTTATAGGAACCAGCGTTTTCCACGCAGTAGCGGTCCGCCGGGCAGCCGGCGGCGCCGCCGTGGCCCAGGCCTTCCGCCTCGTAGCGGGTGGGCACATTCACGGTGTTTTTGATGCCATAGCCCGCTTCGAGCGCGGCCGCGGCGGTAAAGACCTTAAAGACGGAACCTGCACCGTTGCCCACTAAGGAGTAAGGCTGCGGCAGGATGGTCTCATTTTTATCTAGGTCCAGGCCGTAATCGCGCGAGGAGACCATGGCCAGCACCTTGCGGTCCGACCTGCCGGGCTTGATGACGTTCATGACTTCAGCCACGCCCTGGGCATCCGGATTGGTGTGGCTTTGTACTGACTCGAGGGCCTTGTCTTGCACCGTTGGATCCAGCGTGGTTTTGATGGTGTAGCCGCCGCGCGCTAGCTGATCCTCGCTAATGCCCTTTTTATCCAGGTATTTCAGCACATAATCACAGAAGAAACCGCGGTCGCCGGCGCCGATGCAGCCATTGGCCAGCGTTTTGGGCTTCTTGCCGACGCCCAGCTTCTCCCCCTTATACTTATCCGCTTCCTGTTGCTTGATATGGCCATTATCCGCCATGGATTGCAGGACTAGGTTGCGCCGCTCGGTTACTTCCTCGGCGTTGGTATAGGGATTGAGGCGCTCAGAGGATTGGACCATGCCGGCCAGCATCGCTGCCTGCGGCACCGTGAGCTCGGAAGCATGCGTGTCAAAGTAGGTGCGGGCCGCCGCCTCGACGCCATAGGCGTGGTTACCAAAAGACACCAGGTTGAGATAATTGGTGAGGATGTCATCCTTATCCAATTCCGCATCCATCTTGGTGGCCATGCGCATCTCGCGCAGCTTGCGGGCCACGGATTGCTCGGTGGCCGCGGCGCGCTCTTCATCGGTGGTGGCAGAGACTAGCAACAGGTAGTTCTTGACGTACTGCTGATCGATGGTGGAAGCGCCCTGGGAGACGCCGCCCGACGTCAGGTTTGTCCATAGCGCGCGGAAATTTCCCTGGAAGTCCACGCCTTCGTGATCATAAAAGCGCTCGTCCTCAATGGAGACGATGGCGTTTTTCATGGCCTTAGAGATCTTCTTGCTCTCTACCGGGTGGCGGCGTTGGCTGAAGACATAAGCCATGTCCTTGCCCTTGGCGTCTTTGATTGTGGTGACGCCTGGGATATTGCCGGCAGTCAGATCTTGCAGGTCAGATTGCATGGTTTCGTTAGTGCGGGCAATCGCCACACCGGAAATGCCCGCGAAGGGGGCAAGAGCCAGGGCGATGAGCGCGCCTACCAAGACCGTAGACAGGGCTATCTTGGCCAAAGATTTGATGACAGTCACGCCCCATACACTACGTGGTTGCCCTTGGTAGGTGGAAGATCACTCGCACCCCCTAAAGTGTGACGTGTTAGACAATCTTCTACCTGGATGAATAGACTCAGATGCGTTACATAGTATTCCGTCTGGGAAGGAGCACACTCACCCATGACCGTTCGTGTGAAGACTGCTGGAATGTCTAATACAGCCCGAAATCCCGAGCGTGGTGAGTGGGTCACCCAGGCCAAATGCCGCAAGGGCGACCCGGATGCCCTATTTGTTCGCGGTGCGGAACAGCGCAAGGCGGCCGTCATTTGCCGCCACTGCCCAGTGCTGACCGAATGCCGCGCTGACGCCCTGGATAATCGCGTCGAGTTCGGTGTTTGGGGCGGGCTGACCGAGCGCCAGCGCCGAGCTCTGCTGCGCAAGAACCCCCACATCACGGACTGGGCCCACTACTTGGCCCAAGGCGGCGAGCTCGTCGGCATTTAAGAATTTAGACGGCATAGTGCGTATTTAATAGTTAGAATGGACCCCATGACTAAATGGGAATACGCAACCGCACCTGTCCTTACCCACGCCACCAAGCAGATCCTCGATTCTTGGGGTGAAGATGGCTGGGAACTGGTCACCGTCACCCCGGGCCCTAACCCGGAAAACGTCGTGGCCTACTTCAAGCGCGAGGTGGCAGAGTAAATGGGCTTTCATGCTCGCTTGCGGGAGCTGGGGTATGAGCTGCCGGGCGTCGCCAAGCCGCTGGCTTCCTATGTGCCGGCCGTGCGCGTGGGTGATCAGGTCTGGACCTCTGGCCAGCTTCCCCTCGTGGAAGGCGCCCTGCCGCTCACCGGCAAGGTTGGCGCCGAAGTCACCACGGAACAAGCCCAGGAACAGGCCCGTATCGCGGCGCTGAATGCTCTTGCCGCTATCGATGCCGAAGTTGGCCTGGACAATGTCTCCCGCGTGGTAAAAATCGTGGGGTTTGTGGCCTCCGATCCGGCCTATGCAGACCAACCGGTAGTTATCAATGGTGCCTCCGATTTCATCGGTGAGGTTTTTGGGGATGCTGGAAAGCATGCTCGCTCCGCTGTGGGCGTAGCTGCGTTGCCTAAAAACGCCCCGGTAGAGATCGAACTAATCGTAGAAATTGCTGCTTGATCGGATAGGCTAGTAACTATGGAGCACCCCGCATATAGTCAATTGCGTCCCGTCAGCCAGTCCGTTGGCGTAGTCCTTTGTGATAACCCCAGCTACACCGCCCTTGAGGGTACGAATACGTGGATTATTCGCGCCGCTGAAGACTCTCGGGCGATCGTCGTGGATCCGGGCCCCGAGGATGAAGGCCATCTCAACGTTGTGCACCGCAACGCAGGTGAGGTGGCTTTGATTTTGATTACCCACCGCCATGATGACCACGCTTCGGGCGCACAACGCTTGCGGCAGATGACCGGCGCCCCCATCCGCGCCTTCGATCCGAGCTACTGCAATGGTGCCGAGGCCCTCCAGGACGGCGAGTACATCTCCCTCGATGGCATCACCCCAAGTCTCGAGGTCGTGCACACCCCAGGGCATACTGCGGATTCTACCTGCTTCTTTGTGTGGAGCGGCGAGGTAGCAAATTCCCGCCTCGAAGGCATTATCTCCGGTGACACCATCGCCGGCCGCCACACCGTTCTCCTTTCGGAGACGGACGGTAACTTGGCCGATTACCTGCAGACCCTCGACACCTTGGAAGAGCGCGGTAAGGATATTGCGCTGTTCCCGGGACACGGACCAGACTTGGATGACACCTCTCAGGTGGCCCGCAAGTACATTGACCGCCGCCACTACCGCCTTGACCAGATTAAGGAGATCCGCTCCCGCCTAGGCGATGATGTAGATCTGAATACCCTGGTCAACGAGATGTATGACGATGTGGACCCGGTGCTGCGCCACGCTGCGGAGCAGTCCACGCGCACCGCGCTGAAGTACTTGGACGGCGAGGCTAAATAAGCCTATCTCCATTCGCCCCTCTTCCTTTTTGGTGGGAAGAGGGGCTTAATTGTTCTGTGGGCTGAGGCAGGAGGCGCGCAGGGTCAACGTGTGGCCACGGTATGGCCCGCAGGCAGTGCGGTGTGGAGCGTACCGTGGCCACAAGTGTGGTGTGGAACTGGTTAAGGGGTGTAAAACCAGCGAAACCCCGCCGAGGCGGGGTCGTGAGCCGGCGCGGTCTTAGCGAGCGCGGCGGGCGAGGTGCTCGGTATCGACGATGAGCACGGACTTGCCCTCGAGGCGGATCCAACCGCGGTGCGCGAAGGTGGCCAGCGCCTTGTTGACGGTCTCACGGGAAGCGCCCACCAGCTGGGCAATCTCTTCCTGGGTGAGGTCGTGGTTCACGCGCAGGGCGCTGCCTTCCTGGACGCCGAAGCGGTTAGCCAGCTGCAGCAAGGTCTTTGCCACGCGGCCCGGAACGTCGGTGAAGATGAGGTCAGCCAGGTTAGCGTTGGTGCGGCGCAGGCGGCGAGCCAGCACGCGCAGCAGCTGCTGGGCGATTTCGGGATGGTCGCCTACCCACTTCTTGAGCAGCTCGGAGTTCATGGTGGCTGCCTGAACCTCGGTCACGCACACTGCGGAAGAGGTGCGCGGGCCCGGATCGAAGATGGACAGCTCGCCAAACATATCGGATGGGCCCATGACGGTCAGGAGGTTTTCGCGGCCATCCGGGGCGTGGCGGGCGAGCTTAATCTTGCCCGAGGTGATGATGTACAAGCGGTCACCGGGCTCGCCTTCGTCGAAGATGGTGGTTCCGCGCGGGTAGCGCACGGTCTCCATCTGCTCGATTAGGTGCTGCACTGCAACGGGATCAACGCCTTGGAAGATTCCGGCGCGGGAGAGGATGTCCTGTACGCCTTCCACGTTTTACTCCTTGGATGTCGACTACGAAAGTCCATAGATGAGCCTGTGCCACATCTGGGTGCGGTCTTTCATGCACTCGACAATGCGGAACAAGCGGGGTCACTGTGTAACGCGTTTCATCTTACAGTGTAATTGATCACTTTTGGTACTTCAGTGAAATTTTGTCACACTATAGAAACTCTACTCGTGCTAGGGCACGGTTCAGGCCAGCAGTTTTCCGGCCTAGTCAGCAAAAACGACTGCCTCAAGCTTTTCCATCAGGAGGGCGAAAAGGGCGATGGCAAGTGGTACCAGAATCACGAGTGAAATCATGTTTTCCTAGTCTACTAAGCTAAACCCCATGAATTCAGCACTGTCAGCGGCCAGCGCGCCGGAGCTGCGCGCACCGGAGATAAATCGGCGTTTGGCGCAGGAGTACCCGGATGCACGGTGTGCCTTGGATTATGACTCCCCGCTGCAGCTGCTCGTTGCCACCGTTCTTTCTGCGCAATGTACGGATGAACGCGTGAATTCGGTGACCCCTGAACTCTTTGCCCGCTACCCAGAGGCGGCGGATTATGCGGCTGCGCAGCGCTCGGACTTGGAGAGCATCCTGCGGCCGTTGGGCTTTCAGCGCGCCAAGGCAGGTCACCTTTTGGGCATCGGGGAGAAGCTGGTGGCAGATTTTGAAGGGCAGGTACCGCGCACGGTCAAAGAACTGACCAGCCTGCCCGGCGTCGGGCGCAAGACCGCACTGGTGGTGCTCGGAAATGCCTTCGGGGTCCCCGGACTGACCGTGGATACGCACTTCGGCCGCCTCATGCAGCGGCTCGGGCTGACAGGGGAGAAGACGCCGGTCAAGATTGAGCGGGACATCGCAAAGCTCGTGCCGGAAGAAGAGTGGACGATGTTTTCACACCGCGTCATCTTCCACGGGCGCCAGGTATGTCACGCGCGCACGCCGGAGTGCGATGCATGCGTTCTGCGGGATATGTGTCCAGCCGCTCGTGGGCGCTAGGCTAACGGTATGAAGAACTACGTCCTTGGCACGGTAATTGCCGCGATCCTGATTGCCGTCATTGCGGTAGCTGGGGTCTCGCAGTTGCGGGGTGGGGACGGATCCGAGGAGGCGTCGCGAAGCGAGGCTTCCCCGCAAGAAGTCCCGCAGCGCCCAGACTGCCCGGCCGGCGCCGTGGCTGGGGTAGAGCTGGAGTGCCTAGGCGGTGCGGCCGCCGGAAAGCCCGCCGATGAAGGCGTCAGCGTGGTTAACGTGTGGGCGTGGTGGTGCGAGCCGTGCCGCGCGGAACTTCCCTACCTGCAGGATGTGGCGGAAGCGCACCCAGACTGGCAGGTTGTGGGCGTGCACGCGGATAAGAATGCGGGAAATGGTGCAGCTTTCTTAAATGACCTGGGCGTGGAGCTGCCGAGCTTCCAGGATTCGGATAATAAACTTGCCGGTGAGCTGGGCCTGCCGGGCGTGGTGCCGGTGACCGTGGTGTTAAAGGACGGTGAGGTGCGCAAGCAATTTGCGCAACCGTTTAGCTCCGCAGCGGAGATTGAAAAGGCCGTGGAGGAGGCGATTGCGGCATGAGTCAACTCCTTCCCGAGCGCACGCCAGAATGGCTCAAGCCGGCGCTGGGGGTAGACCCCAGCCAGGTGCAAGAGCTCATTGGCAACCGGCAGGCTTCGTCCCTCAACGGCACCAATGTGCAGGTGCCGGTCAAGCGGGAAGCGGCCGTGCTCATGCTGCTGAGCGGTGAGAGCGCGGAGGAGGCCAGCATTTTGCTCACGCATCGCTCGCCGTCCATGCGCTCGCACTCGGGCCAGATAGCCTTTCCCGGCGGCCGCCGGGATCCCGCCGATACCTCCCTGGTGGATACCGCGCTGCGGGAAGCCTGGGAGGAAACGGATCTGCAGCGCAACTCCGTGACCCCGCTGGAGCAGTGGGAGCAGCTGCATATCCGCGCCACCGGCAATCCGGTGAGTCCCATTTTGGCGCATTGGGCCCAGCCGGGGGAGGTCTATCCCGCCAGCCCCGATGAAACCGATGACGTGTTTCTCGTGCCTATCCGGGAGTTGGCCGATCCGCGCAACCGCTTCATGGTGGGCTTTAGAAAGTGGCAAGGACCAGCATTTCACGCCAATGGCTACGTCATTTGGGGCTTTACCGCCGGTGTGCTCTCGGCACTATTGCAGCACGCCGGGTGGAGCGTTCCATGGGATAACAATTCAGTCATGGACCTGCGTGACTCCCTCACAAACTCCCGCAATAATGAGAAGATGTCCTAACCGCTTGTGCCGCGGTACGTATTCGTTTTAACTCCCAGATAGAAAGAACCCATAGCCATGACTCCTGCGCTCATCGTTGACGGCCTGATTGTGGTCGCCGTCCTCATAGCGCTCCTGAGTGGGTGGCGCAATGGTGCCCTCGCGGCGGTATTGGCCTCCATTGGTGTGGGCGCTGGGGTAGTGCTAGGCATTGCCGTGGCCCCGGCCGCCCTGCGTTTGGTGGATCAACCCTCGCTGCGCTTGCTGCTATTGGTGGGAATCCTGGTGCTTTTTGTGGGCGTCGGGCAGCTTATCGGATCCTCGTTGGGTGGCAGCGTGCGCGATCGCATGAAGGCGCGCAAGACGCAGCGCCTCGATTCCGCCGTGGGTGCGGTTTTTCAAGCCTTTGCCGCCTTGGTGGTTATTTGGCTCATTTCTATCCCCGTGGCCACCAACTTAGGTGGGGTGGCGGGCCAGGGCCTGCGCGATTCCCGCATCTTGGGCAAGCTCAACTCGGCCGCGCCGGCGCAGGTAGCGTCGCTGCCCAATGGGGTGGCGGCGATGCTCAACGAGTCCGGCCTGCCGCCGCTAGTCTCGCCGTGGCAAAACTCGATTAGCACCGAGGAAGTAGAAGAGCCGGACCCAGACGTGCAGGATCCGGAGATGGTGCGGCGTATGCGGCCGTCTATCATTCACGTGCTTGGCGACGCCGAAGAGTGCTCCCGCCGCCTCATGGGTTCCGGCTTCGTGGCGGCCGATGACTACGTGATCACCAATGCTCACGTAGTGGCCGGCACGCAGACCGTGCGTTTGGATACCAAGGTGGGCCTCAAGGACGCGACCGTGGTCTACTACAACCCGGATGTGGATGTGGCGGTGCTGCACTCGCGCGACCTGGGCATCGATCCGCTGCCGTGGGCCCAGGCCCCGGCCCAGACGGGCGATGATGCCATGGTCATGGGCTTCCCGCACTCTGGGCCTTTCGACGCCGAGATGGCGCGCGTGCGCGATCGCATCACCATTTCCGGCCCGGATATCTACTCGCATGGTCGCGTGGAACGCGATTCCTACACCGTGCGCGGCAAGATCCAACAAGGAAATTCCGGCGGGCCGCTGGTCAACACGGCCGGCGAGGTCCTCGGCGTGGTCTTCGGTGCCTCGGTGGATGATTCCGAGACGGGCTATGCCCTAACCGCCGATGAGGTCAATGCCCAGATCGGAGACATCACGCGGCTTACCCACCCGGTTGATACCGGGGAGTGCGTGGCGCACTAGCGATGTTCTTGTAGCCAGGCCGCTAGCGTGGAAACGAAATCCGCCGGTGCTTCCAGGTGCGGAAGGTTCTTCGCGCCGGGGACGGTCGTGGCGGTAAATCCGCGGCGGGCGCGCGAGGCGGCGCGGCGGACCACGGGGTTCCACAGTCGCTGCTGGGCGTGGATGAAGAGCACGGGACGCTCTACTGTCAGTTCTACCCAGGTCAAGGGGACCACGGCGGTGCGCATGCGGTGGTTCCACAAGATTCCACGGCGGACGCTGCCGATGCGGGAGGCGCGCAGGCGGAGATCGAGGATGCGGTCTAGGGTGGCGTCGGCAAGCGAAGGCCCCGTATCCAGCTCCAACTCCTTGCGGTAGGCGCGCGGGCTAAGCAGCAGGTTTTGGGCGCGGGTAACGCGCGGCAGGCGGCACAGCAACGAGCGCAGGTTAATCCACCCAAAGTCCCACGGCCGGGCAGCAATCGCGCGGCGCAGATCCACCGGGTGGGCGGCGGAAATGGAGGCCAGGCCGCGCACCCGCTCAGGGCGCTCTGCCGCCAAGCACCATGCCACGGCGCCACCCGTATCGGCGCCCACCACAAAGGCATCGTCATGGCCCAAGGCCTGAATGAGCCCGCTAATATCGCCCACTAAAGTGCGGATATCCTGCCCCGCATCAATGGGCGGCTTATCGGACATACCAAAGCCCCGCATATCCACGGCCGCGACGTGGAAGCCGCGTTGTGCAATCGGCGCTATGACCTCCTGGTAATCGAACCATCCGCCGAAGGCGCCGTGGATGAGCACCACGAGTGGCTGCGTGCTATCGCCCGCCGTGGCGACGTGCAGGCGAATGCCGCGGGTGTGGACGAACTCATGTGCATAAGGTCCATCCAGCTCCACCGTTGAGGGGGGCAGGGGTGCGAAGGCCATGGTGCCGCCTTTCTATAGTTGGGGCAGAAACGGTAGAGAAGAGGGGGCGGAAGTACACAAAATCCGCCCCAGGCTAGCTAGGGCGGATAGAGGGGTGCACGTACGCGTGGCGCCTGCCGGTTTAGGTGTAGAGGCCGTTGGTGTTCTTACGGTCCAGGGACTTCTGCGCCTTGCCCGGAACCAAGTTCTTGAGTTCCTTGGTGGAGTCAATGGTCTTCTGCGGGGCCTTGACCTGCTTGACGTTCTTCAGGCCAACGAAGGCCAGGATGCCGGCGAGGACGATCATGATCAAGAAGACGATCAGGAACGCTGCCCAGCGGTCCAGCCAGACGGCGAGGAGCTCGGCCAAGAAGAAGAAAAAGAAGAAGGAGCTATACAGTGCGATGGTGCCTGCGCCGCCGAAGAGGCCTGCACCGATGCCGCCCTTCTTAGCGGACTCTGCCAGCTCGGTCTTGGCTAGCTCCACCTCGGAGCGTACGAGCTGGGACATCTGCTCGGTGGCGTTGGAGACCAGCTGGCCTACCGAGGTCTCGGACGAGGATGTATCCACGTCACTCAAAGGGATCGAGTTCACCTTCGGTGCAAATTGATCAGTACCGTCGGTAAAAAGTCCATCGTTGCTCACGATTAATTCTCCTCGCGTTTATCTAAACCTTGTAATGTCCCCAACAATAATGGAATCACTATTATCCCATGGTGCCACGCATACTTAGGGACTTCCACGGCTATCCTAATGGATATGTCAGAAAATGACGCGTTATCCCCGCTGTTTCGCCTGCCGGGGGTAAAAGAAAGTGCAGAAAAGGCCGCCGCTGCCATTGCCCGTGCACACCGCCGACCTGCAGGATTGCGCAAGTTTAAGGTTATCTCTGCGGAGTCCCTCATGCGCGGCGCCCGTGTCAGCGTGGCGCTGGACGGCCACGCCATCCCCCCACATCCGGGACCGGAAGATATGGAAGAAGGGCCGCTGGCCAGCGCTGTCAGTGCCTATTCCGTGGCCGCCCCGGAACTCTTAGATGCCACGGTGCGATCCTTTGCGCGGGCACCGCTGCAGGTGCTGGCGCGCATCGACGTCGCGGCCGGAGGCACCGGCATTCCGGCCGGCGAGAGTGCGCGCTTGCAAGGGTTGGGCCGGCTCATCGCGCAGGGTGGCGGTCCCGCTTTCGATCTCTTGCTGCCGAGCGTGGTCCATGCCGAGATTGCCGCCGGCGAGTTCTTTGGCCCTCGCAGTGGCCTCGTCGCGCGCGTTGCCTCCCGCCTCGCCGCGGTGCATACGGGCTTTGACCCGCGCGGTTTCGCCGTGCCCGAGGTCTACTACACCCGCCACCGCGCCGAGTATGCCGCCGCGGTGGACAATTACCGCACCGCGCTTGCCGACGCCCTCTTAACCCACCTCACCGCCTGGACTGCCGGTGGCAAAGAAGCCGACGCGATTGCTCGCGCGGCCTAAGAGGCGCGCCGTGGGCCCCGCTTGGGCGGGCCAGGGCGGCCCGGATGCTGCGTTAGCCACAGGCCAGCGCCGATAACTGCCGCGGTACCCGCCAGAACGGAAGCGCCGATTCCAATTTCCTTGGCGGTCGGTGCAGGAAGGAGCGGCACCGGGTCCTTAAACGAGCGGATCTCCCATTGGTGGGCGAGGGCGTGGCGCTTTAGTTGCTTGTCCGGGTTGACGGCGACGGGGTGGCCTACCTTTTCCAGCATCGGGATATCGGTAGCGGAATCCGAGTAGGCATAGCTGGCATTAAGGTCGAGGTTTTCTGCCGCTGCGGTCTGATCCAGTGCCTCTGCTTTAGTGGGGCCCTTGCAATAAAAGAGCACCTCCCCGGTAAAGCGGCCGTTTTCCTCTGCCAATTCGGTGGCGATGACGTGCTCGACGCCGAGTTCTTCTGCGATGATGTCCACCAGCACGGCCGCGGAGGCAGAGACAATGACCACGTGGTGGCCAGCGGCGCGGTGGGCGCGGATAAGTTCGCGGGCCTCAGCATAAATGGAGGGCGTGACCACGTGATGCATGGTGTCGCGGGCGATGGCGCGCACCTCTTCCACGGACCACCCGGTGACCATTGCGGTGAGTTGGTCGCGGGTGGAATCCATGCCTTCGCTGGTCAAACCGGAGAACATATAGCTGGCCTTAGCAAGTGATAGCTGCAGTGCTTCGGCCGGCGAGATGAGCCCGTTGTGGAGGAACTCGCGGCCAAACGCATAGGCCGAGGAGGTGGCGATGATGGTCTTATCGAGATCGAAAAACGCCGCGGTGCGTGCGGGGTCGCCGCCAGCGCGGGTGGTGGCGCGGCGGGGATGACGGGGCTCGCGGGAAGTAGTCATGATGTGCTGCCGAGTGTAGCCGCACTTAACGCTTGCTGGTGTAGAAGTGGCTGATGTTAGCGGTGATTTGTATGTCACTAATGTGGGATTGGGAGTCCGCGTGGGGGTGGCGCTGGGTGAACATGCATTCGGTGCAGGTCAGCGCCGTGACCGTGGAAATCTGCTGTTAGCTGTTGTGATTGGGTGGCGAACATGTCATAATAAGCCGTGCAAGGCCCCGATATACCGTGCGGCCTGCCCCGGCTCACCCCCCCGAGGCCGGGTTACTGACGGCCCGCGCGCACACCCCCCCCGATGCGCGGGCCGTCACCTATATCTACCGCCGTGCGGTGCCGGTTTTCCACAGATTTTTGGTTGAAACGACAACCAAATCGCGCCTACATGGTGACGTCTGGCGGGTTATCCACAGCGCTGCCGCGAGAGCCTCGTTGCGGTTGCGCGAATGCTTCAGGCTATGAGGCATGAACGCATTACACCCTGATTCCGCCGTCATCGTTGTCGCCATTGGTGACGAAGCGCTGCGCGCCGAGGCCGTTCACGCCGCGGCTGCTACCAGCCACGATGTGCTGACCGTAACCGATCCCCGCGATATCCCACGCAGCCTGCCCGGCGCCTATGCGGTGCTGGTTGATTCCCTCATGGCCCGCGTGGTGGCAGCAGCGCGGCGCACCCACACCGCGCCTGCGCCCGTGCTTTTCCTAGCCGCGGACCCCGGACCGATTGATTACGAGGCGGCGCTCGCCTGCCACGCGGAGAGCGCCTTTATCATCCCCGCCCAGGTGAAGGAGTTGCTGGCGAGCATTGCCGCTGCGGGCGCGCCGCAGGAAGCGCGGCCGGGCAGTGCGACCATCGCCGTGGTGGGCGCGAGCGGTGGAGTGGGTGCTTCGACCTTCGCGGCCGCGTTGGCCCGCGCCCAATGCGCAGCTGACGGTCGCGCCCTGCTTATCGACGCCCACCCATACTCCGGCGGCCTCGACCTCCTGCTCGGTGTAGAAGCGGAACCGGGGGCGCGCTGGCCGGAGCTTACCGTGGGAGATGGCAGCATCGATGCCGCCGATCTCTACCGCGCGCTGCCATCCACGCCTGATGGAGTAGCGGTGCTCTCGGCCGCGCGCAGCACCGTCGCGGATCCCTTCCGCTTGGACAAGGACCTGCTTGCGCGAGTGGTAGGGGCGGCCCATGCAGGCGAAGGGTTATGCGTGGTGGATTGCACCCCGGAGACCATCCCGGATGCTTGTACTCACGTGGTCATCGTGGCGGCCGCGGAGGTGCGCTCGGCCGCGTCGGCAGCACAACTTCTGGTGCGCTTCGATGCTGCGCGGCGCAGGTGCGTGGTGGTGCTGCGGCAACGCCAGTGGGCGTCGTTAAGCGCGGCGGAAGTAGAACGCTTCGTCCACAGCACGGTGCTGGCAGAATTGCCGACGCTCCGGGGCCTCACCCGCGCGGTAGAAATCGGCGGCCTGCCGCAGCGCCTCCCCACACCCTTGCGTAAAGCCGCCCGCGCGGTCCTCGAGGAGGTCGGCGCATGAGCGAGCATAAAGCAGCACAAGAAACGCTGGAAAAGATGCAGCGCATCATTGCCGCCGAGCCCGACGTGGTGCATGATGCGGCAGCCCTGGCCCGGCGCATTCGCGCAGAAGCCGGCGTGATTAGTGACGTCGCAGTGCTTGACTTGCTGCGCCGCCTGCGCCAAGACGCCACCGGGATGGGGCCTCTCGATGCGGTGCTGGGGCGCGAGGGCGTCACAGACGTCGTAGTCAACGGGCCGCACGCAGTATTCATGGACCGCGGCGAAGGCCTTGAGCGCACCGATATCACCTTCCGCGATGATGCCGAAGTCCGCCAGCTGGCCAGCCGGCTTGCGGCAGCTTCAGGCACGCGCCTCGATGATGCACAGCCTTTTGCCGATGGCCGCGTTACTCGCCCCGATGGTGTCGTGTTGCGCGTCCACGCCTTGCTGAGCCCGCCTGCGGTTGCCGGGACTTGCCTGAGCCTGCGCGTGCTGCGCCAAGCGCAGACCACCCTGCCCCAGCTTGTAGACAATGGCACGCTGCCAGAAGACATCGCAGCACTGCTGCGCGCCGTGGTAGACAAGCGGATTTCCTTCCTGGTCATCGGCGGCACTGGTTCCGGCAAAACCACCCTGCTCTCCGCGCTTTTGGGAACCGTCTCCGAGCGTGAACGCATCCTCGTTATCGAGGACACCGCCGAGCTCTCCCCACACCACCCGCACTGCGTCAGTGTGGTCTCGCGCCGGGCCAACGCGGAGGGAAGCGGCGAGGTCACGATGTCACAACTGCTGCGCCAAGCGCTGCGCATGCGGCCGGACCGCATCGTGGTGGGCGAGATCCGCGGCCGCGAGGTGGTGGATCTCCTCGCTGCGCTCAACACCGGCCACGACGGAGGCGCCGGCACGCTGCACGCCAATTCCCTCTTTGAAGTACCAGCCCGCATGGAGGCTCTCGCCGCCCTCGGTGGCTTGGACCGTGCGGCGCTGCACTCGCAATTGGCTGCGGCTGTGCACATGGTGCTGACCATGGAGCGCACCCCACAGGGCCGCCGCCTCGCCCATATCGGCGTGCTCGAGGGAAACCCAGTGACCCCGCGCATCATCTGGAGCGCCGAAGCTGGTCCGGCAGACGGCTTCGCGGAATTCTCCGCGCAGCTGCTGGGAGAGCATGCCGGGGAGGCCAGCCATGCTTAGCTACCTCATCCTTGCCGCTGCGCTGCTTATACCCGCGCCCTCGAGTGCCGGCCGCCTGGCCTCGGTCACGCGCCGGGTACAGACCAGCTCGGTGGTGATCTTAGGCGCAGTCTTTTGCGGCAGCCTGGTCTTCTACTCGGTGGGACGCATCAGCATTGCCATTGCCGCCGCCATTATCGCGTGGTGCGTGTCCTGGTACGTCAAAGACCTGGTGGCCGCGCGGGCGGAGCGGCGCGGCCGCGAGGGGCTGGCCGCTTACCTGGGCGTGGTCACCGCGGACCTGCGCGCAGGGGCGACCCTGGCTGGGGCGCTTGCCCGCGGCGTGGAGTCCCTTCCAGCCACCACCCCGCGCGAGGTATCCGCAGCACTAGAATCCACGGCCGCCCTCGCCGCGCGCGGTGCGCCGCCGCACATGGCGTTGATAGATGCGCAGGGCGGCAAGGCCCTGCCGGAACTTAACCGCCTAGGCCACCTATTAGAGCTGTCCACCTACCACGGCATTGCGGTGGCCAGCTTGCTCGACCAAGCGCAAAGCCGCCTCGACGCTTCCCGACGACACCAGCAATCCACCTCCGCCAGCCTGCAAGGACCCCAGGCCACCGCCACGGTGCTCGCGTGCCTGCCCATAGCTGGCATCGCCATGGGAGGGGCCATGGGCGCCAACTCGCTCGGCTTCCTTTTAGGCGGCGGATTGGGTGGCATTCTCCTCGTGGTGGGCGTGGCGCTGGCCTGCTGCGGATTCGCCTGGTCGCGCGTCATTATCCGGAAGGCGGCCGCATGACCCCGCTCATCTTTATCGCCCTCGCCGCCCTCATTGGCCTGCCGCCGCACACCGCCCGCCTGGCACCTGCCAGCGCAACCGAGACCACCGCCAAGACCCCGCGCGATGGCCCGAACGCGCGCGGGGGACTGATAAGCAAGCTCAAGCCCGCAGCACCGCTGGATCCGCTGGCAGTAGCTGGCGACGTCGAACTTTTCGCAGCATGCCTGGCCGCAGGGCTATCCGTGCACGGCGCTACCACCGCGGTGACCCGCACCGCGGATGTCCAGACCAAGGAACTGTGGGAGACCGTCGCTGCGCTACTCGGTGTGGGCGTTCCCGCGCAGTCCGCGTGGGGCCACATGAAGGGCCATGCGGGGCTGGAGGACTTAGCGCAGCTTGTCATCATGTCGGGCCAATCCGGCGCCACCATCGCGGCCGGATGCCACCGAATCTGTACTTCTTTGCGCGCGGAAGCATCCGCCCACGCCACGGCGCAGGCGGAGCGCGCAGGAGTATTTATCGCCCTCCCGCTGGCGGTGTGCTTCCTGCCAGCATTCATCGTTCTAGGACTTGCGCCCGTAGTTATCAGTTTGGGCGCGCAACTTCTCTAAATCTCACATGAAAGGACACTAATCATGCATGCACTTAATAAGTATTTTCAGCTCATCCGTAATGACGAGGGGATGAGCACCATCGAATATGCCATGGGATCTTTGGCGGCCGCCGCGCTTGCCGGGGTGCTCTACATGGTCATCAACGGCGGCGGGGTGGTCGATGCCATCGAGGGCATCATTACCGACGCCCTCTCGAATACCCCGAGCTAGCGACGCTCTTTAACCGCGGCCGGCGGGCCCAGCCTGCCGGCAGAAAGGAGGAATGATGCACAGGGTATTTGATGACGATGGCTCCGTGACCATCGAGGCCGCCTTGGCTTTAAGCTCCCTGGTCTTGGTCGCGGCGGGAATCGTGGGTGCCATTGCCACGCTGGCATCTTATATCGCCGCGGTGGATATGGCGGGCGCGGCCGCGCGTTCGCACGCCATCGGCGTCGAATACCATCCCCCGCGCGAGGATGCCCAGGTCAGCGTGGAAGAAAGCGGTGGGTTGGTGAGGGCGTCGGTAAGCGTCGATGCCCCCGTCGGCACCATGCGCTCCGAGGCGGTATTTCCGGCCGAGGTGGGCGGAAATGAGTAGGCCAAGGCGCTGCGGCGAGGAAGGCTATGCCACCATTGCCGCGGCCGGCATCATCGTCGCCATCGTGAGCCTGCTGCTTATCGTGGCGGCAGTGGGCTCGCGCGTGGCCGCGCGCCACGAGGCCCAAGTGGCGGCCGACCTCGCGGCGGTTGCCGGTGCCTGGGCCCTCGCTACGGGTGAAGATGCTTGCACCGCCGCGCACGATACCGCCGAGCTTAACGACGCCACCTTAGGAACCTGCACCGAATCCGGCCGCGACGTCATCGTTACCGCTGCGGTCCGTGGTCGGTCCACTCAAGCGAAGGCCGGGCCGGTATGACCTGGCAGGAAGCAGTAGTGCGCCTTATCCCCACCGCAGTGGCAGCCGTAGCAGGCTTCATCGCTTGGCGGGAATACCGCCGAAAGGTACGCGAAGAAATCAAATCGGACCATAGGCGGGAACAAGATAGATGGTGGGGAATTGTGCAGTGGTGTATCGATAAGACTGACTCGGCGGAAAGCGCCGAAAGAATTACTGGATGGTATTTTCTCCCCACTATTCTGGGATTATTATCGGACGTTGAAGGAGATTCCCCTTTTATCAACACACTGTGGGATTTTGCCCAAGAGTTTAAAGAGGGTGAGCTCGACAAATCTGCCCCGAAAGAAGAAAGAGGCGATGCGAGATGAGGCATCCGCAAGGCTCGCCTTTTTATGAGCCGAATCCGGAAGTGCGGCGCACTCGCGCACGTGCAGCGGCGGAAATTCAGCGCATAATATTGGAGCGGTTTCCTCATCGGCGTGAGGAGCTATTGCAGCGCAGTGCGGACTATGAACACGCGCGGGCGCAGCGAGTAAATGAAGAAAAAGGCAGAACCGCTTAAGTTGCGGCTAGCTCTGCGTCATGGTGACCAGCGCACCCAGTAGCTTGATGGCGCCGTCCTTGCTCAGCGGGTTATTTCCGTTACCGCACTTGGGCGATTGCACGCACGACGGGCAACCGGCTTCGCACGGACAAGAGCGCACCGCCTCGAAGGTGGCCTCGATCCATTCGGGGAAGCGGCGAAAGCCTTCCTCAGCGAAACCGGCGCCGCCGGGGTGGCCGTCGTAGACAAAGACGGTGGGCAGCTGCGTATCGGGGTGCAGCGCGGTGGACACGCCGCCAATGTCCCAGCGGTCGCAGGTGGCGATAAGTGGTAGCAGGCCGATCGCGGCGTGCTCGGCCGCGTGCAAGGTGCCGGGCGTATCGGAGGCGGTAACTCCCATCGCGGAAAGCGCCATCGGATCGATGGTGTAGGCCACCGCCCGGGTGACCAGGCGCTGTTCGGGGAGATCGAGGGGGATATCGTCGCCAATGGTGCCGTCGGCAAGCCGCACCTGGTAGCCGGTGACGCGGTCGGTGACCTCCACCTCTACGTCCGCCACCCATAGTCCTGGGGAGTAATTGACCAGGTTATCGGCCTCGCGCAGGATGCGGATATCCGTGGTGGAGCGCGGAGTCGTGGAATAGTCCGGGGCCTCGGGGCGGGCCAGCGCCAGGTAATCGCTGAGGATGAGCTCCTCAATGACAAAACTTTCGCCCTGGTGCAGGTACACCGCGCCGGGGTGGACTTGGCTGGTGGCGCGGGCGGCGTCGATGGTGCCGAGCAGGCGGCCGTCGGAGGAATCCACAATCATGACTTCCTCGCCCGCTCCACCGCGCAGCGAAACCGCGGTATGTGCCGTCTCCGGGGAGAGCTCTTCCGGCGTATGGGCAGGGATGGGCACGGCGAACCAGCCGCGCTCGCGGCGGCGCAGCAGGCCAGATTCGGCCAGCTGGTGAACCACATCCTGCGCGCCCCAGGCGGCAATCGTGGCATCATCCAGCGGCTTTTCTACCGCGGCGCAATAGACGTGGCCGAAGAGGATATACGGATTGGCCGGGTTGAAAACGCTGGCCTCCACGGGCCGACCCAGCAGTGCCTCCGGATGGTGGACCAGGTAGGTATCCATCGGCTCGTCGCGGGCGATGAGCACCACGAGCGAGCCTTGCCCGCGGCGGCCGGCGCGCCCTGCCTGTTGCCAAAAACTTGCGACGGTCCCCGGGAAACCGGCCGTGACCACGGCATCGAGCCCACCGACGTCGATACCCAGCTCGAGGGCGGAGGTGGTGGCGACGCCGAGCAAGGAGGCGTCGTCAAGCGCGCGCTCCAACTTGCGGCGGTCCTCGGCCAGGTAACCGGCGCGGTAGGCGGCGATGCGCTGGGCAAAATCGGGCCGGCCGAGGCTACCGGAGAGCACCTCGGCCGCGCGCATGGCCACCACCTCGGCCGAGCGGCGCGAACGCACAAAGGTCATGGTGCGCGCGCCCTCGGCGATGAAGGAGGCCATCATCTCGGCCGCCTCGGTGGTGGCGGCGCGGCGCACCGGCGCCCCGTGCTCGCCCTCGGCGCCCTCGATAAAGCCCGGCTCCCATAGCGCCACGGTGCGCGCGCCGGTGGGGGCGGTGTCCTCCGTAATCGCGCGGGCAGGTCGGCCGGTAAGGCGCTGCGCGTGCCGGCCTGGGTCCTTCATGGTGGCCGAGGCATAAATTACCGTCGGCCGCGAGCCATAGTGCGCGCACAGGCGCAGCAGGCGCCGCAGCACCAGCGCCACGTTCGCGCCAAAAACGCCTCGGTAGGAATGGCATTCATCAATGACGATGAACTCCAGGTGCCGCAGCAGCCGCGCCCATCGCGCGTGCGCCGCCAGCAGCGACATATGCACCATATCTGGGTTGGAGAAAATGAACCGCGAATGATCGCGCACGCCCGCGCGGGATTCCTGCGGCGTATCGCCGTCATAAGGCGAGGGCACCACGCCCTTGAGCGCCGGAATGCCCCGGCACAGCTCGAGCACCGCCTGCAGCTGGTCCGAGCCCAGCGCCTTGGTCGGGGTGAGATACAGCGCGCAGGCGGTCGGCTTTTGCGCTAGCCGGCTCAGAATGGGCAACTGGTAGCCCAGGGACTTACCCGAGGACGTACCGGTAGAAATCACCGCATCCTCGCCGGCCCAGGCCGCCTGCGCCAGCTCGGCTTGGTGGCTGTACAGCTTGCCGACGCCCCCATCGACCAGCTTTTCCTTCAATTCCGGCAGCACCCATTCGGGCCACTCGGCATACTGCGCGCGCTGCGGCGGCAGGGTGGTGTGAAATGTGAGAGTGGACTCATCGAGGCGGCGCTGGATGAACTCGAGGAGCTCTTCTCCCAGGGGATTATCCGTTTCCGGGTGAGCCAATTTCTACCCCCTCATGAGTTAGGCCTATCGCTTTGGCGTGGAACGTGTCACACTTATATGAGGCCAATGATGTCTTGGTGCGGTGTTTACACTTTAAGGTACTGCTAAAGGACGCATTTACCGAACCCCTCGGCGCGGAATCGCCGCACCGCCAATCAAGAAAAGGACTGCACACCATGGCACAAGGAACCGTTAAGTGGTTTAACTCTGAAAAGGGCTACGGCTTCATCGAGCGCGCGGACGGCGAAGGCGATATCTTCGTCCACTACTCCGAGATCCAGGGCAGCGGCTTTCGCACCCTAGAAGAAAACCAGCAGGTCACCTTCGAGGTAGGCTCCGGCCCGAAGGGCGAGCAGGCCCAGTCCGTGTCCGTAGTTTAGGCGGCCGGCTCCCCTGCTCAGGCCTTTCTGCTCAGGCCTTCCTGCTACGGCGTTTCGGCGTAGCCGCGGCGGGTATCCCACCACTCGGTGAACTTATTCTGCAGTTTCTGCAGGCCCACGCCGATGACCACGGCGGCGATGATGCTGACCACCACCGCCAGCACCGGCGAATTGGAAAAGGCCATGCCGCCCAGGTAGCCGATGGCGAGCGCCTCGGCTGCCCAGAGCGCGACGCCGATGGTGTCGAAGAAGACAAAGACGAGCCACGGGAAGCGCATCGACCCCAGCAGGATGGTCATAAACAGGCGCGCTGAAGGAATGAAGCGGGCAATAATAATGGCCGCACCGCCGCCGCGGCGCATATTGCGCTTGACCCAGTTGAGCCCCTCGTAGGCCTTCGATCCCTTAGGTACGCGCTGGAGCAGGGGCATGAAGCGCGTGCCCAGCAGGAAACAGAGATTATCGCCCATCATGGCGGCAATGAGCGCCACGAAAAACATGGTGGGCAGGTGCGGAAAGCCCTGGGAGCCGGACCAGGCGCCGGCCATATTGAGCGGGATTTCAGAAGGCAGCACGGGGAAGAAGCAGTCACCAAAGATCAGTACGCCCACCAGCGGGTAGATCCACTCTGTGGACATGACGGATTCGATCCACATAGTGATGGTGTCAACCATGAATACTCCCCGGGCGTCGTCTTGGGTGTGCTATCGTGCCCCACAATGCTTTCACAGCTACTGGGCGTTCTAAGTAGGCCAGTATAGACCCGTTCCGTGGGGGTACATAGTGCCCCTGAAAACGGCCTTTTGGCAGAACCGCGTATATGGTGCGAGAAAGGAAACGCAGATCAACTGTGTACGCTAGGGGCGATTGCTGAAAGCGTGCATACCTTATTGTTCGCATCATCGAAAGGGATGAAGTCGAAGTGGCAGAAGCAGCCGGGCCGGGAAAGACCTTGGTGATCGTCGAGTCGGCGACGAAGGCGAAGAAGATTCAGCCTTACCTCGGAGACAACTACATCGTGGAGGCCTCCGTGGGCCATATCCGCGATCTTCCCCGTGGCGCTGCGGACGTGCCGGCTAAGTATAAGAAGGAATCCTGGGCGCGCCTCGGCGTGAACCCGGAAGATGACTTCGCCCCGCTGTACGTGGTGAGCCCCGATAAAAAGAAGAAGGTCGCGGACCTCAAGTCCAAGCTGAAGCAGTGCGACCAGCTCTACCTCGCAACAGACCCCGACCGCGAGGGAGAGGCCATCGCCTGGCACCTACTCGAGGTCCTCAAGCCCAAGGTGCCGGTGCGCCGCATGGTCTTCAACGAGATCACCAAGTCCGCGATCCTAGAGGCCGCGGATAATACCCGCGATCTGGATTACAACCTTATCGACGCCCAGGAAACCCGCCGCATCCTCGACCGCCTCTACGGCTATGAGGTCTCCCCGGTGCTGTGGAAGAAGGTCATGCCGCGGCTTTCTGCCGGCCGCGTGCAGTCGGTGGCCACCCGCGTCATCGTCGAGCGTGAGCGCGAGCGCATGGCGTTTATCCCCGCGGACTACTGGGATCTGGCCGCCACGCTAGATACCGGCGCTGCGGACGCGGACAACCCTGCTACTTTCGACGCCCGCCTCACGGCCGTCAATAGCAAGCGCGTGGCCTTGGGCCGCGACTTTGATGACCGCGGAAACGTCAAGAGTAAGGACGTCATCGTCATCACCGAGCCGCAGGCCAAGGCCTTGGAGTCTGCGCTCCAAGGCGCGGGCATGGAAGTCGCTGGGGTCGAACACAAGCCCTATACGCGCAAGCCCTATGCGCCGTTTATGACCTCGACGCTGCAGCAGGAGGCCGGCCGCCGCCTGCACTTTACCTCTGAGCGCACCATGCGCATTGCGCAGCGACTGTACGAAAACGGCCACATTACTTATATGCGTACGGACTCCACCTCGCTCTCCAAGCAGGGCCTGTCCGCCGCGCGCAACTCCGCTACCAGCATCTATGGCGCAGAGTACGTCTCTGATTCCCCGCGTGTATATGACCGCAAGGTGAAAAACTCCCAGGAGGCTCACGAGGCCATCCGCCCGGCCGGCGAGTCCTTCGCCACCCCGGGCCAGCTCTCCGGCCAGTTGGATGCGGAGGAGTTTAAGCTCTATGACCTGATTTGGAAGCGCACCGTTGCCTCGCAGATGGCCGATGCCAAGGGAACCTCGATGAAGGTCACCGTAGCCGGTACCGCCGCCACCGAAAAGGGCAGCTACGACGTGGAATTTTCCGCCACCGGCCGCACCATTACCTTCCCCGGCTTCCTGAAGGCCTACGGCGCGGACGACGCCAAGGGGGACAAGAAGGGCGAGACCCGCCTACCGCACTTGGAGGAGGGTCGCGCCCTGATCGCCAAGGAGGTCTCCGCCGAGGGCCACTCCACCAACCCGCCGGCGCGCTATACCGAGGCCAGCCTGGTCAAGAAGATGGAGGATCTGGGCATCGGCCGTCCGTCCACCTACGCGTCCATTATCAAGACCATCCAGGACCGCGGCTATGTGGTCTCGCGCGGCAATGCGCTGGTGCCTTCCTGGGTTGCCTTCGCCGTCGTGGGCCTATTGGAGGAAAACTTCACCGAGTTGGTGGACTATGACTTCACCTCTTCCATGGAAGACGAGCTAGACCAGATTGCCACCGGCATCGAGGACGGCACCGCCTGGCTAAACGGCTTCTACTTTGGCAACGCCGAGGCCAACGAGCAGAAGGCGGCCTCCATCGCCCGTCACGGCGGCTTGAAGTCGCTTATCGACGTCAACCTGGAAGCCATCGACGCCCGCAAGGTCAACTCCCTGCGCCTCTACACTGACACCGAGGGCCGCGACGTCTTCGTCCGCGTGGGCCGCTACGGCCCGTATATCGAGCGTGCCGTTGGTACCAACGATGACGGAAGCATTGAGTATCAGCGCGCTAACCTGTCCGAAACCGTCACCCCGGATGGCCTGAATGAGGAGCTGGCGGAAAAGCTCTTCGCCACTCCGCAGGGCGGCCGCGAGCTGGGCGAGAACCCGGAAAACGGCCGCATGATTGTGGCCAAGGAGGGCCGCTTCGGACCGTACGTTACCGAGGTCGTCCGCGAGGATGAGCGGGAGAAGGCCGAGGGTGAGGCCGAGGAGGTCGTCGCCAAGGAGCGCGCCGAGGAGGACAAGCAACGCGCCGAGGAAGGCAAGCGTGCCAAGAATTGGGAAACCAAGACGGCCGCAAAGCAGAAGGAAAAGCGCGTCAAGGAGTACATCGAGAACAAGCTCAAGCCGGGTACGGCGTCGCTGTTTAGCTCCATGGAACCCTCCACCGTGACTTTGGAGGAGGCCCTCAAGCTGCTTTCCCTGCCGCGCGAGGTGGGTGAGGACGACGGCGTGATGATCACCGCGCAGAACGGCCGCTATGGCCCGTATCTGAAGAAGGGGACCGATTCGCGCTCGCTGGCTAAGGAAGAGCAGATCTTCACCGTCACCTTGGACGAGGCCCGCCGCATCTACGCCGAGCCGAAGCGTCGCGGCCGCGCAGCGGCTCAGCCGCCGATTAAGCAGCTGGGTGATAACGACGTCTCCGGCAAGCCCATGACCGTCAAGGACGGCCGCTTCGGCCCGTATGTCACCGATGGCACCACCAATGCCTCCCTGCGCCGCGGCGATGACCCGGAGCAGCTTACCGACGCCCGCGCGAACGAACTCCTTTCCGAGCGCCGCGCCAAGGAAGCTTCCGGCGAGACCAAGAAGAAGTCCACCAAGAAGTCCTCTAAGAAGACGACGAAGAAGAAGGCAACCAAGAAGGCCACCAAAAAGTCCACGAAGAAGGCTGGAAAGAAGGCGACTAAGAAGCCTTCGCCCGGTACGAAGAACGTGGTAAAGGCCGGCTCGCGCAAGAAGTAACCGCGTAAGGTGGCGGGCATGAAGGATTTTCTTGCCCGCACCCGAGAAGGCGCCGCGGCCCTGTGGCGCGCCGTCACCATCAAAACGCGGCCGCAGCTTTTGGCCTCGGTACGCGAAGAGCCCGCCGTTGGCGCCGGAGTTGTAGCCGGAGCTATTGGCCAGGTGGAAAAGGCCCGCCGGCTGACCCGTCCTTCGGCGCTTGGCGTGGCGGCCGTAACGGCGAACCACGCCGCCTATGCGTGGAGCCTATATCGTCGCGGCGCGCGCAATGATGCTCTGGGCTGGGGCCTGCGCGCGGCAGCATGGTGCGCGGGCGTTGCCGCCACTCGCACACAGCCGACGGCCGCCGCGGTCGCGGTGGGCGGCGCGGCGGTGCTCACGACCTCGGCAATGGCGGGAGATCCGGCGCTGCGCACCGATGCTGGCAAAGGCATGAGCCACGGCGCCAACCTGCTCGTTGCGGCCGAGGGGCTGACGGCCCTGCGCGCGGCGCTCGCGCAGCACTATCGCGGTAAGCGGAAGCAGGGGGCGCGCTTGTTATGCGCGGCCGAGGCGGGTGCCCTAGCGGTCGGCCACCTGCTGCTGATTGATGGCCTGTGCCGCACGCGGTAGCTGCGGCTGCATCGTCGGACCATAGGACAGGCGGCGGTGCACCGCCTCGAACGGCCCGCGGAGGTCGAAGACTTCCAGCACGCAGGCCCCGATAAGCGTAGCCAACCACACCGCGAAGGCCAGCGCGGCCTGGCCGAAGGCGCCCAGATCGTGGCCGAAGTTCAGCGTGAATGGGTGCACGAGGCAGAAAAAGAGGATGGACTGCCCTACGTAGCCGCTCATGGAGCGCTTGCCCAGCGCCGCGAAGGGCCACAGTACCGCGGGCAGCGGTGCGCCAGCCGAGAGCCTTTCTTGCACTGGCTGCAGCACCAACGCGAGCCCGGCCAGGATGCCGGGGCCAGTGAAGACGCCGAGGAAAGAGTTGGCATTATTGGCCGCATTGGCCCAGCGCTGCTCGATGACCCCAAGCGTGCTCAAAGACCACAAGGTACCGATAACCACGGTAATGACCACCGCGACGGCGACCCAGCGCAGGAGGGTGGAGCGGTGAGAGGGGACGTCGGCAAGCACGCCTTGGCGCGCCCACACAAAGCCCACCAGCATGACGGGCAGGTACATCAATAAAATGATCGGCGTGGCCAAAGCCTGGCTGCCTAAGGTGACAAGCTGGCTGAGCAGCAAATCGGGGTAGGACTCGATGGTGCCGATGCCTTCCGTAGCCACCACGCCGCGGGGATCCATAGCGCCGGAAATGAAGGCCACAATCCCGCCCAGCGCGCACAGTGCGAATAGAATATAGGCCACGAGCATGAGGGAGGAATCCCGCTTGCGCAGCAGGAATGCAATTACGATTCCGGCCGCGCCATAGAAGAACATGATGTCGCCCCAAAACAGCAGCACCATATGCACCGCACCCATCACTGCCAAGAAGGCATAGCGCTTGGCGATGACCCTGCGTGCCCCCTGCACCGGAAACCCGCGCCGCCACAGGCTCAGCGCAATGAGCCCCACGCCAAAGCCGAGCAGGGTAGAAAACATGGGCAGGCCGCGGTTGTGGACAAAGAAGGCACCGAAGACGACGGCCGCCTTATCCCACGCGCTGCCATCGATGATGCCGCCGAAATAGCTGCCCGGCCGGTCGGTGGTGATGATCCATGCCGTGGTCATATTGGCCATGGCGATGCCTAGAAGGGCCATGCCGCGCGCCACATCGGGCACGATCATGCGGGGCCGGGGAGCTGAGCTCACTGAAAAACCTCGTTATACCTCGGAACGTTCTGCCAGGGTAGCGCGGATAGGGCGAGCCAGCTGGGTCATGCGGTGACGGCCGCGCAGCTCAATGGATTTCATCATAGTCCAGCGGGCCTGCTCGGCCTCGTTAGCGGTCTTGAGCGTGGCGGCGTTGGTAAGCACCTGGCCCGGGGTGTCCTTGGCCAGCTCGGTCAGGCGCGCAGCCTCGTTCACGGCGTCACCAATGACGGTGTATTCGAAGCGATCCGCGCCGCCGATATGCCCGGCCACAACGTGCCCCGCCGCCACGCCAATGCCCGCCTGCAGCTCCAGCCCGCGCAACTCGCCGCGCAGCTCGCGGGCGGCCTGCAGCGCCATGGAGGCGGAATCATAAACATTGAGCGGCGCGCCAAAGACAGCCAGCGCGGCATCGCCCTGGAACTTGTTAATGATGCCTTTATTGCGGTGCACCACCTCGACGACGTGCTCGAAGAACTTATTGAGCTCCTCCACTACCTCCTCGGGGGAGTGGTTGACGGCGAAGGTAGTAGAGCCGATGACGTCAATGAAGAGCACCGCGACCTTGCGGTCCTCGCCGCCCAACTCGGGGCGCTCTTCCAGGGCGCGCTGCGCTACCTCGGTGCCGACGTAGCGGCCGAAGATATCGCGCACGCGCTGGCGCTCGCGCAGGCCGCGCATCATCTCGTTGAAACCGGCCTGCAGTACGCCCAGCTCGGACCCGTCATAGATATCGACCTCGGCATTGTTCTCGCCGCGGCGCACCCGGTTAATGGCGTCTTGGAGCTCCACGATCGGGTCCACCACGCTCATCACCGCGAAGCTCGTACCGATAAATCCGGTGGCCAGGGCGGTAAGTGCCAGGGCTGTGATGGCGGGAACCAGGTCTCCTGCGGTGCCGGAGAAGAGCCCGGTTCGCTGTGCGATGAGCACGAGCAAGATGCCCACCAGAGGCACGCCGGAGGTCATCAGCCAGGTCGAAATGAGGCGGTACTTGATGGGCGGCTCCAGGGTGGCGTCCTCGAAGCGGCGCGCCACCGCCTGGGCGGCCACCGGGCGCACGAGACGCTCTGCCTGCAGGTAGGTCAAGATGACCACTACGAGGCCGGCCAGGGTGGCGGACACGCCTACGACGAGCCCGAGGCTGCCGGATTCCCGGCCGGAAATCACCACGGCCAGGATGATGCCGATGAGCCACACCGCGGCCGCCACCACGGATTGGTAGACGGGGATGCGCATGACCAAGTTGCGCACCATATTCGGATCGTGCTCGTCCGGGTTGCGCTGCCAGTCCAGCACCGGGCGGAAAAGCAGCAGGGTGACGGCGATGCCGATGACTACGGCAAAGATGAGGTACACCGCGGCGACGCCCATCAGGCTGGGCAGCTCGGCGGCAAAATCCTTAATCTCCGGCATCGGTAGGAAATAAAGGACAAAGGTCATGATGGCGATGGCACCGATGAGGTTCGCACCAAGGACTAAGGCGGCGTAGACCGGCCATTGGGTACCCATGAGCCATCGAGCGCCGCGCAGTAGTCTGTTCATGCCTTCATACTTTAGTAAGACCAGTAGGCTAGGGCGAGTGAATACCGGAAGCGTTGCGCAAAGATTGGCAGATACCCCAGGTGTGGCCCGTACCATCCTGGGCGCCGCTCGGGCGGCCAGGGGGATGCCGGGGGCAGACCCGCGGGCGATGAGCCATTCCTGGCTATTTACCGGGCCGCCGGGCTCCGGCCGTTCCCTGGCCGCCATCGATTTTGCGGCCGCGCTCATGTGCACGGACCCAGAGGAGCCGGGCTGCGGCCGATGCGAGGCCTGCCGCGCGGTGCTGGAGACCAAGCAGCACACCGATCTGGTCCTCGTGGATCCACAGGAGGTCATCATTCCCGTGGATACGGTGCGCGAGGTCATCGGCCGCGCGGCGAGCCTGCCCACGGTGGCCCCTTGGCGCGTGGTGATCTTCAATAACGCTGACCGCCTGAACAATAACGGCGCGAATGCCCTGCTCAAGACGGTGGAGGAGCCGCCGGCGCGCACCGTGATCATCATGTGCGCGCCTTCCGACGCCCCCGAGGACTTCTCCCAGACCCTCCGCTCGCGCTGCCGCCACCTCTACATTCCCTCCCCGTCGGTGGAGAGCATTACCGCCCAGCTGGTCAGCGAGGGCGCCTCGGATCACGACGCCCACTTGGCCGCCCTCACCTCCCTCCGCCACGTCGGCCGGGCGCGGCGCCTGGTCAACGATCCGGCGGTGCAAAAACGCCGCGCGGTGGCCATCAACCTGGCAGAAGAGGTCTTCCACGGCTCTCAGGGCTTCCAAGCGGTGACCTCGCTGCTGAAGATGGTGGACGCGGAGGCGAAGGACTCGCACAAGGAACAAGAAGAGGCCGAGCTGGCGAAGTTGGAACAAACCCTCGGCGTGGGCGCGAAGGGCAAGGGCGCGGCCAAGGCACAGCGCGACGCCCGCTCCGCCATCAAGGACCTGCAGGACCAGCACAAGAAGCGGGCGAAGCGCCGGGTGATCGACAACCTGGACCTTGTGCTTGTTGATCTCTCCGGCGTCTACCGCGATGCACTCATGCAGAAGGTGGGCGCGCAGGTGGATCTCACCCACCCGGACTTCGCTGGACTTTCTGGCGAGATCGCGCAGCGCGTGAGCGAGGAAGGCCTGCTGGACTGCCAGGCGGCCATTACGCTGTGCCGCGAGCAGCTGACCCAAAACGTCGGCACGCAGATTGCCTTCGACGGGTTGGTGGGCCGCCTGCGCCGTGCGTGCCTGTAGGCGGGGCCCGATTTCTATTCCGCGGCGCCCCTAGGTTAAACTCTCTCTTGCTGCACTGGCGCATGCCAAGCAGCGCGCCGCCTTAGCTCAGTCGGTAGAGCATTTCACTCGTAATGAAAAGGTCGCGAGTTCGATTCTCGCAGGCGGCTCCACAGTGGCCGCAGGTGTATAGCCTGCGGCCTTTCGCGTATTCGGGGGAGGTGCGCGCTAAGCCCCGCCGTGGTTATTAAGCAGGCGCGGGACCACCTTGCCGGTAGCGTTGCGCGGGAGCTTGGCCAGGAAGTGCACGTCGCGCGGAACGGAGTGATCGGCAAGCTTGGTGCGGACCCAGTCGCGGATGGCGTCGGCGGTGAGGGCCTTTCCAGCGGCGTCGGCAGTAGGCACCGCCCACACGGCGATGCGCTGGAAAGTCTCGCTATCCTTTACGCCACCGGCGTGGACCTCGTGGATGCCGGGCATGGCCTCGAGGACCTCGGTGACGGACTGCGGGTGGACGTTTTCGCCGCCGACGATGATCATGTCATCGGCGCGGCCGACCACGTGCAGGAAGTCGTGCTCGTCGATGTAGCCCAAATCGCCGATGGAAATGAGCCCGTCCACCTTATTGAGCCGCAAATTCGGGTTGGTATAGCCGGTCATTGCGGTGGAGTTGGTCAGGTAAATCTCTCCCACCTCACCGCGCGGAACCGGGTGCCCCTCCTTATCGAGGATGCGCAGCTTCGTGCCCGAGGCCACGCGCCCGGCGATGGTGGGGTTGGCGGCCACCTGATCCATGGTGGCGGTCGTCGCCAGTGCGAGCTCGGTGGATCCGTACACGTTGCACAGGATGGCGCCGAAGCGCTCATTGGTCTCCTTGACCACCTCCGGGGTCAGCGCATTGCCGGCCGAGGCAATGAATTTCAGGCTCGAGGTATCGAACTCGCCGGCCGGGTCCCGCTCCACCAAGCGCTTAAAGAAAATGGGGGAGGAAATCATGCCATCGAGGCGGTAGCGCTGGACATCGTCAAGCACCTGCTCCGCATCGAATACCCGGCGGGTGACGATGGTATTGCGCAGGCCAAGGGCAATATTGATGCAGGCCCAGCCCCAGGTATGAAAAATGGAGGCGGTGAGCTGCAGGCGCTGGTCGGCGCGCCACGGAATCGTATCCACGATGGAGGCCAGCACCACGGGCAGGGTTGGCTCCGGCCGCACAATGCCCTTCGGAATGCCCGTGGTGCCGGAGGACATGAGCACGATTGGGCCGTGCTTGGGGAAGCGCGGCAGCTCCACGACCGGTGGGTTCTTCACAATCTTGTCCAGCTTCGGCAGATCGCTTGCGCCCGTATCGTGCGCGATAATGACCGGGATATCGGTGTCCACGCGGTCGATGAACTCATCATCTACGACGAGCACGTTGATGCCATTTTCCTCGATGCAGCCGGCCAGCTGTTCCGGGGAAGAACCCACGTTGAGCAGGAAAATAGAAGCGCCCACATAGCCCTTGGCGCCGAGCGGAATGATGATGCCGCGGCCGTTGCGTGCCATGACGCCGAGGCGAATCTCGGGCAGGTCCAGCGAGCGGAGGTAGCGGGCGAAGCCCTGGGTGTGGGTGCGCAGCTGGCGGTAGGTGAGGGTGCCGTCGTCGTCGATAAGCGCCAAACGCTCTGGGCAGGCAAGGTAGCCCTGTTCGATCTCGCGTGCGGTGGTAAAGCGGTAGCGGGCCAGGTTTGGCAGCAGGTTGAGCTGGGCCTTCGCGCCGCCTTGGTGGCTGATGAGTCCGGCGTTAAGAAGCGCCGGCACGAACCGGCCGAGGGCTGCAGCGTGGAATGTGAAATCAGAAAAATTCACGATCGGGAAAGCTCCAAATTAGCGAAGATAACGAAAAGATAACTATGGACGATATCGTGAGAGAGGCGGGCGGTGTTGCCGCCAACTCGAAATATGTTACAGAAGTAACTACAGTTACCTGAAGTTACTGGTGTTTCTAGAAAAGGATCTCATGAAATCTCTGCAGCTGAAAGTACTCTCCGTGGTGGCTTCCGCGCTGACCGTGCTGGGTGCGGTGGCCGCGCCGCAGGCCACCGCCGCGGAGCGCAACCTAGTGGCCTTCGGCGATTCCGTCTTGGCGGATCCAGACGCCGGCTCCTACTTCGCCCACCGCTACGATCCCTCTAAAGGTGTGGGCGTAGATTGCCCGACCTCCAATAACTACGCCAAGCGCGCCGGCGCCAAGCTGCGCCTTCCGGTGCGGGACTTCTCCTGCTCCGGTGCCGTGTCCATGTCTCGCGGCCCGCAGGTTTCCCAGCAGGTGGATGCGGCCATCCGCAGCGGTGCGCTGACTCCGGCTACCAACCGCGTGGTTATTACTACCGGTTTCAATGACACCTATAACCACCGCGAGCTCAACCTGCCGCAGATTCGCAAGCAGTTTGCGGACCGCACCGCGCCTCAGATTGAGCGCATCAAGCGCGCGGCCCCGAACGCCCGCGTCCAGATCGTTGGCTACCCCACCATCGGTTCTGGCCCGTACTACTGCCTCTTCCACTTCGGTCCGCGCCCGGCCGATTCCACCTTCCTGCCGCCAATCCAGGACTTTGAGAATAAGGCGCAGTGGATGCAAGTGGACCTGGCGGCGCGCACCGGCGTGCAGTTCCTAGACCTGAAGCCCTCTACCCGCAATAACGGCATGTGTGCCGATGCAAACCAGCGCATGTGGGCTGGTCTGGTGGACTTTACTGGTGGTGACGGCAACCTTCCCATCCATATGAACCAGCGCGGCCACGAGCATACGGCCAACGTCATTGCCCGCTCTTAAAACGAGTTTTCAATAATGCGCCGGTTTTGAAAATATCGGTACGCTCGGGCGCATGACTGTAAAAGCTGTTATTGCCCGTTCCAAGGGCGCGGAAGTCGAAACCGTCAACATTGTCGTTCCTGATCCCGGCCCTAACGACGTCATCGTGCGCGTCCAGGCCTGCGGTGTGTGCCACACCGACCTTGCTTACCGCGATGGCGATATTGAAGACGCCTTCCCCTTCCTGCTCGGCCACGAGGCCGCAGGCGTGGTGGAAACCGTAGGTTCTGCGGTTACCCACGTGGAGGAAGGCGACTTCGTCATTTTGAACTGGCGCGCCGTGTGCGGCGAGTGCCGCGCCTGCAAGAAGGGCGAGCCAAAGTACTGCTTCAATACCCACAACGCCTCCAAGAAGATGACCCTCGAGGACGGCACCGAGCTCACCCCTGCACTGGGCATCGGTTCCTTCGCTGAGAAGACCCTGGTCCACGAGGGCCAGTGCACCAAGGTGGAAGACACCGACCCAGCCGCTGCCGGCCTACTGGGCTGCGGCATCATGGCGGGCCTCGGCGCGGCCGTGAATACCGGCGATATCCAGCTCGGCGAGTCCGTTGCCGTCTTTGGTTGCGGCGGCGTTGGCATGGCTGCCATTGCGGGCGCCAAGCTGGCGAGCGCGGCAAAGATCATTGCCGTGGACATTGACGAGTCCAAGCTGGAGACCGCCCGCGAGTTCGGCGCGACCGACACCATCTGCTCCAAGGACCTTTCGGAGCAGGAGGTTATTGACGCCGTCCGCGAGCTCACCGGCGGCTTCGGCACCGATGTCTCCATCGACGCCGTGGGCATCCAGCCCACCTGGCGCCAGGCCTTCTACTCTCGCGACCACGCCGGCCGCATGGTCATGGTGGGCGTGCCGAACCTCACCGACCACGTGGACATTCCGGCCATCGACCTCTACGGCCGCGGCGGTTCCATCAAGCCTGCGTGGTACGGCGATTGCCTCCCAGAGCGCGATTTCCCCGCTTACGTAGCGCTGTCCAAGGCCGGCAACTTCCCGCTGGACAAGTTCGTCACCGAGCGCATTGCGCTTGACGACGTCGAGCAGGCCTTCGCCACCATGAAGTCCGGCAAGGTTCTGCGTTCTGTGGTGGAGTTCTAATGCGTATCGATAGCACGGTTACTTCTGGCAAGTTCCGCCTTGATGGCGGCGAATGGGATGTGGACAATAACGTCTACGTCGTGGGCGATGACTCCAGCGTGTACGTGGTGGATCCCTCCCACGATCTGGATGCGGTAGCAGAGCTCGTGGGCGACCGCCGCGTGGAAGGCATCCTGCTCACCCACGCGCACAATGATCACTGCGAGCTCGCCCCCGAGGCCGCCAAGCGCTTCGATACCGAGGTCTACCTGCACCCGGACGATGACATGCTGTGGCAGGAGTCCAATGGTGATGCTCCGTACACGCCATTGGCGGACCGCGGCCAATTCGATATTGGCGGCGAGAAGATTACGGTCTACCACACCCCGGGCCACTCCCCGGGCTGCGTGGTGCTGCACGTGGGCGAGACGCTGCTGTCGGGCGATACGCTCTTCAACGGTGGCCCTGGTGCCACCGGCCGCAAGTACTCCGACTTCGATGTGATCATCGAGTCGCTGAAGAACGTCGTCTTCACCCTGCCCGAGGACACCAAGGTCCTGCCAGGGCATGGCGACGCCACCACGGTGGGCGCGGAGGCCGCGCGCATCGACGAATACATCGAGCGCGGCTACTAGCCTCTAGTACGCCCGCAGGTACTCGCCGTAGCCGGACTTGAGTAACGGCTCGGCGAGTTTTTCTAACTGGGCGCGGTCGATGAAGCCGGCGTCGAAGGCGGCCACTTCTGGTGAGCCGATAACGATGCCGGTGCGTTTTTGCATCACCTCGACGTAAGCGGAGGCCTCGCTCATCGAGTCCACCGTTCCCGTATCGAGCCACACGCTGCCGCGGTGCAGGCGCTGGACATTCAGCTCGCCGCGGCGCAGGTACTCCTCGTTTACCGCCGTGATTTCCAGTTCACCGCGGCCGCTGGGCTCGATGCCCTTGGCTATCTCCACCACGGAGTTGTCATAAAAGTACAAGCCCACCACCGCGTGGTTCGACCGCGGCACTTCCGGCTTTTCCTCGATGCTCAGCGCATGGCCTGCGGCGTCGAATTCCACGACACCATAGCGCTGCGGATCCGAGACCTCGTAGGCGAAGATGATGCCGCCCTCCGGATCTTGGCAGTGGGCGAGCTCGCCGCCGAAGCCGTGGAAGATATTATCGCCGAGTACCAGCGCGACGCTGTCGTCTCCAATAAACTCCTCGCCAATCAAAAAGGCCTGCGCAAGGCCCTCCGGCCGCGGTTGGACCGCGTAATCGATCATGAGTCCGAGCTGCGATCCATCGCCAAAGAGGCGCTGGAAGGCCCCCGCATCCTCCGGGGTGGTAATGATGAGGATTTCCCGAATACCCGCCTGAATGAGCGTGGTTAGAGGGTAATAAATCATCGGCTTGTCATAAATGGGCATGAGCTGCTTCGAGATGCCCTTGGTAATCGGGTAGAGCCGCGTGCCGGAACCGCCGGCCAGGATGATGCCTTTCATTTAATCCTCCGGGTACAGCGCCAAGTACAGGGCCAGGGCCGCGCGCCAGTTCTGCGGCTTGAAGCCGGTAGCCTCGATTTTATCTAGCGCAAGCGTCGACTCCTTGGGGCGCGGCGCCTCGGGGCCCGCGATCTCGCGGTACTGCTCGGTGCTTACCGGAGTGACCTCGGCCGGGTCGTGGCCGAGACCGATGAACACGGCCATGGCAATCTCATCGCGGCCCACGGTATCGCCTGAGTTGGAGAGGTTATACACGCCGTAGTCCGCACCGGAGTTGAGCAGGTGCACGATGCCTTTGGCTAGGTCCTCGGCAAACGTGGGTCGCCCGCGCTGGTCGTGGATGACCTTCGGTTCCACTCCCTTTGCGGCCAGCCGGCGCATGGTGGACATGAAGTTCTCGCCATCGCCAAAGACCCAGGAAGTACGGATGACGTAGTGCTGCGGCGCGGTCTGCGCGGCGGTATCGCCCGCGGCTTTCGACGCCCCGTACGCACTCAGCGGCGACGGCAGTTCCTCCTCAGTGTGGACCTCGTTGGTGCCGTCGAAGATGTAGTCGCTCGAGACATGCACCAGCGTGAGTTGGTTCTCCGCGGCGATGCGCGCCAGCCGTGCAGGCGCTTCCGCATTGACGGCCCAGGCGGCGGCGCGGTCGTTTTCGGCACCGTTGACGTCGTTATACGCCGCGCAATTGATGATGGCGGAGTGCTGCTTCCAATTCCGTTCTGGTGGGTCGGTGATGTCGAAGTCGGCGTGGGTGCAAAACTCGGCGTCGGCAAGCAGGCGTTTAAGTGCCCGCCCCAACTGTCCATTCGCACCCGTGACAAGAATGCGCCGGGCGGGCATCGGGCTCACGTCTGTGAGAGCGGGGTGCTGCTTGTCTTTCTCTGAAATCTCGGTGGGATCCAGCGGCCAGTCGACGATGTTGAGGTTCACCGCGGCGTAGCGAGCTTCGGCCGACCAGTGCTCATTCACCATGTAGCAGTAGGAGGTTTCCTCCAGCGCTTGAAAGCCATTGGCGACGCCCCGCGGGACAAACACCGCAGTCTCCGGCCCTACCTCGTGGGTGACGACCTTGCCAAAGCTTTCCGAACCCTCGCGCAAGTCGCACCATGCACCGAAGATCTTGCCCTGCGCCACCGAGACGAGCTTGTCCCACGGCTCGGCGTGCAGGCCGCGCGTAGCACCGGCGTGGTTGAAAGAGATATTGTTCTGCACCGGCTGGAAGCTCGCGAGCTCGGGCGCGAGTCCGGTGAATTTCTCGCGTTGCCAATTCTCCTTGAACCAGCCGCGGTTATCGCCGTGCACGTCGAGGTCGATGATGAGCAGCCCCGGGATGGCGGTTTCGGTAATACGCATATCTACTGTCCTTGCTGCTTGTAGCGGGCTTCCACGTCTTCTTTCTCGGGCTTCCACCAGTCTTCGTTATCGCGGTACCACGCGATAGTGTCTTCGAGACCGGCGCGGATATCCGTGAACCGCGGGGTCCATCCCAGCTCGCGACGCAGCTTGGTGGCGTCCATGGCATAGCGTTGGTCATGGCCGGGGCGGTCCGCCACGTGCTCATAGAGCGCGCGCCCATTGCGGGTGTGGCCCATGATTTTGCAGATCAGCTCAATGACCTGCTTATTATTAATATCTTCCTGGTCCGCGCCGATATTGTAGGTCTCGCCGATGCGGCCACGCTCGAGGATGGCGAGCACTGCTTCGTTGTGGTCATCGACGTGGATCCAATCGCGCACCTGCTCGCCCGTGCCATAGAGCTTTGGCGTGTGTCCGGAGAGGATATTGGTGATCTGGCGGGGGATGAACTTCTCAATGTGCTGGTACGGCCCGTAATTATTGGAGCAGTTTGAGATGGTGGCGCGCAGTCCGAAGGAACGCACCCATGCCCGCACGAGGTGGTCAGACCCCGCCTTGGTGGCTGAGTAGGGGCTGGAGGGAGCGTAGGCGGTGTGCTCGCTAAATTTGGTCGCTGCTCCTATCTCGAGGTCGCCGAAAACCTCGTCAGTGGAGACATGGTGGAAGCGGGTATCGTGCTTGCGGCAGGCTTCCAGAAGGGTGAAGGTGCCTACGAGGTTCGTGTGGATGAAGGGCGAGGGGTCGCGCAAAGAATTATCGTTATGGGACTCGGCGGCAAAATGAACCACTACATCGGCAGCGGCGACGAGCGGTTCTACGGTGGCGGGATCGGCGATATCGCCCTCCACGAGGTCAATATCGAGGCCGGCGAGGTTGGCGCGGTTTCCGGCGTAGGTGAGCTTGTCCAGCACCGTAACTCGGGTATCGGGACGCGCCTGGCATATAAGGCGCACGAAATTGGCGCCGATAAAACCGGCGCCGCCAGTGACGAGCATCGTTTGCATGGTTATCCAGTGTAGGGCAGTCGGGCGCGCGGCTGTGGCAGGCTGCGGGCCCCGGTCAGGCTGCGCCCGGGGGTGACGGCGGTGGCGAAGGTGGATCGGTGAGCCTGCGGGCCGGGGCTTGTTCCGCGGCGGGGTGGTCGTTGACCTCCACGGTGGGCGATAGGCCGTTGGGGTGGGCGGCCCGATAGCCTACCCGGCCCGTGTCGGGGTCTCGTTCGGCGTGTCCCATTCCGTTGCGGCCATCGCGGTAGTCGTTATTGTCCACGTGGTGCCGGCGGCACAGGAGAGTGAGGTTCTTGAGGTCGGTGGCGCCACCGTGAGACCAGGCTTGGAGATGGTGGACGTCGCAGTCATGCCACGGGCGGTTGCACTCTGGGTGCGTGCAGACGAGCTCGGAGGCCGCTAGGGCGAGTTTTTGCCAGAGGGAAGCAGTGCGCTTGGTGCGGCCAAGCTCGAGGGGGAAGCCCTTGTCGTCCACAGCACAGAAGAAATCGTGCCGCGCGCCGCCCAGGCGGAGGAGGTCGAGCGGGGTGAGCTCGATGCCGGTGCTGGTGGCGAAGCGGGTATCTCCGCCCATTGCCTCCAGTTCTTCCAATGTGGTGGCGACGAAGAAGGAGCCGAGGCCGTCGGAGTTCTTTTGGGTGGCGGAAAGGTAGCTCGACAGGGCGGCGGTTAGTTGGTCCGCCATGCGTTGGGCATAGGTGCGGGTATCGTCCTCGGGGCTGAGGTCCGCGCTGCCCTTATTCTTTGCGGGCGCGAAGGCGCTGGCGAGGATGGCGGCTGCGGAGGCATCGAGATAGCCGGAGATGTGCACGCCGCCGTCGGCATCTTGGCGGGAGATGCTAAAGCGGCGCTTGCGGGTAGCGGCGTGCGGATCGGGCTCGCCGGCTGGGTTGAGTGCGTGCTTATTCGCCTTGCGGATGGCCTTGCGCAGCCACTCTCGCAGAGAGTCGAAGGAACGACGCTTGGCCTGCTCGAGAGCTTGATTGCGCAGTTCGCTCGGGCCAGGGATGGCGTACTTGCTGAGGCTGCGCAACTCGTTTTCGATGAGGTTGAGGATGCGCTCGGGGATAGGCTCTTCCTCAAAGAGCTTCTTGCGGCGCTTCTCCTCCTCGCGGCGCTCGCGGTCAGCGCGGCGGCGGGATTCCTCCTCGGCTCGGGCGCGTGCGGCCTCGTCAGCATCGGGGTCCGCAGGGGGAGCCGGCTCCGGATTGGGGATGGGTGCAAAGAGATTACGTCCATTGCGGAGGCGGGCGGCGGCCTCGGCATCGGTAAGGCCTAGGCGCGTGGTCAGGTAGTCCTTGGCCTTGGAGGAACCAACGCGGCGGCCGGCGTCATCCCGCTCCGCGATGAAAGCGAAGGCGGCGTCGATAGTGGACTTATTTCCTAGCGCCCGCTCCAAGTGCTCGAAATGAGGATGAAGAAGCTCGAAGGACAGATCGGAAGGATCCTGCATGAGGCTGCGCAGCTGGGTGAGCCCAGTGGCAACCTGTGCGATGGCGGAGTCTATCTCCGCGTGCTTGGTGGTCTGCATGATCCCTCCCTTCCAATTCGTTTACATGTTCTATTTTACCCAGATAAAACACCCCGTCAACAGGAAAGAAGGGTTTGGTCAATAGATTAGACATTCCCCAAACAAACGCAGACTAAACTCCGCGAAACGGGGCCAAAACCACTAACTCGGGAAGGGAGGAAGGGCCTTCTGGTTAAGCCAGGTGTCTACGGTGGCGTCGAAAAGCGCGGCGTCAGGAGCGGCGGCGCGGAAGGAATCCAGCAGCATGGAAGGCTCTACCACCGAATGCTGGTGCTCGGTGAGGTAGCTGCGGAGGGTGGTAAAGAAGGCGTCGCCAAGCAGGCGGTGAATGGCATGCACGGTCAAGGCTCCGCGCTTATACACGCGGTCATCGAACATATCGCGCGCACCCGGATCAGAAACGGTGAGGTTCTGCGCCTTGCGTCCCAGGACGTTGTAGTGGGAACGTGCCGCCTCGCGCGCGGTGGTCTCGCCCTTGTGCTCGCCCCATAGCCACTCGCTGTAGCAGGCAAAACCCTCGTTGAGCCAGATATCCTTCCACTCGCTCAGGCCCACGGAATTGCCGAACCACTGGTGCGAAAGCTCATGCGCAATAAGGCGCTCGAAGGCGTGGTCGCCCTTAATATGATTAGAGCCAAAGATGGACAGGCCCTGCGCCTCCAGCGGTATTTCCAGCTCATCTTCCGTGATGACCACCTGGTAATCCGTAAACGGGTAAGGGCCGTAAATGGAGGAGAAGAAGTCCACCATTTCCTGCTGCTGGGCAAACTCATCGAGCACGC
This sequence comes from Corynebacterium sp. ACRPO, assembly GCF_022347205.1. Taxonomy (GTDB): domain Bacteria; phylum Actinomycetota; class Actinomycetes; order Mycobacteriales; family Mycobacteriaceae; genus Corynebacterium. The sequence continues at coordinate 88,150 of NZ_JAKRNE010000006.1, forward strand.
GCTCGCGCAGCGCGGCCGGCGCCCAGGCGCGCGTGGAAGGCCCTAAATCAAAATTAGAGAACTCGCCTACCTGGACTGTCGCCAGGTAGGTGGCCATGGGCTCGCGGGTGCGGTAGTGCCACCGCGTGGTGGAGCCGCCCGCCCGGCGGGAGACGAGGTCACCATTGGATACCACGATGAAGGGATCATCGGCCGTAATGATGATGTCATAGTGCGCCTTTTCAGACGGCGTATCGTCACAAGGCAACCAACTCGGCGCGCCGTTGGGCTGGCTGGCCACCAGCGAGCCGGATTCGGTTTCTTCCCAGCCAATCTCGCCCCAGGTGGTGCGGATCGGCCGCGGGCTGCCGCCATAGCGAATAATCAGCTCAAATTCCGTACCAGCGGCAATCTCCTCAGCAAAACGCAGGCGCAGCTTGCCGGAAGACTGACGGAACTTAGCCACCCGCGGCGCACCCTTTGCGGTCACGCGCCGAGCCACCATCGCCCCGCCTAGGTCTAGGGTCAGCGACGTTAAATCCTCGTCGGCCCGGATGGCCAAAGTAGCCTCGCCTTGAAGTAGGTTGGGCTCCACGCGGTAGGTCAGATCCAGCGTGTAGTGGGAAACCTCGAAACCGAGGTTAAAATCCACGCCGGTATAAGGATCAGTGTGGGCACGCGAAAGGGCGGTAGGAAGCAACTTCATAATGCTGCAAGCCTACCGCCCTTTTAGTCGCGGAAAGAAACGAGCTTATTTATTGAAAGCGCGCTCGAAGACCGGCCAAGAATCCTTGAGGTCCGCAATCCAGTGCGGCCAGGAGTGGGTGCCGGTATTGCGGAAGTTGTAGGTCGCTGGGATGCCAGCCTGGTCCAGCTTGGCCTTAAAGTTGTGGGTGCAGTAGTTCACGCCAGCCTCGATGGCGCCGCCTTCCACCTGCAGCTGAGCGGAGCCCAAAGCAGCGGTAGCAGGGTTGTAGCCCTTAGCCACGTTATAGGAGAAGGTATCTTCCTTGCCTGCCAGCCCAGAACCGGAAGAGATGTACAGCTCCGTGCCGCGCAGCTTCTCGTGGTTCATCATCGCGTCGTTGTAGCGGTTGGTGGGGGAGCCGAACGGGCCCCACATCTGCTCCGTGGTCGCACCGCCGCGGTTGACGGTGAGCTCAACGGCCTTGTGCTCTACCGGGTAAGCGGTGGCCGCGCAGCCGGCGTAGGAACCCACGGCGTCGTAGAAGCCCTGGTTGTGCTCTGCCAGTAGCAGGGAGGAGGTGGCGGACATGGACATGCCCGCGATGGCACGGTGGTTATCGGCCTTGATATGGCCCTCGATGGCGCCCGGCAGTTCCTTGGTGAGGAAGGTCTCCCACTTCTGCGGCCCCTTGAGGTACTTGGAGTTCGGCTCGGAGACCCAGTCGGTGTAGTAGGAGAAAGCACCGGCCTGTGGGACGACCACGTTGACGTTCTTGGAGTGGTAGAAATCAACGGCGTCAGAAAGCTTCAGCCAGTCCATGTCCTGCTCCGCGCCACCTGCGCCATTGAGCAGGTAGATGGTCGGGCGGTTCTCATCCGTTGCGCGAATGACGGCCAGCGGAATCTTGCGGCCGTTCATGGCTGGGGAGGTGGCCTGCAGCTTTTCGACGCGCGGATCGTCCTTGTACTTCTGGTACCAGGTCTGCTGCTCCAGCTCTGGGGTGACCTCCAGCGGGGCCAGGGTGGACTGGGCGGCGTTGCCCGCTACCTGCTGCGGGGTGAGCTGTGCGGCCCCCGCCATCGGGGCGCAGGCCAAGCCTGCGCACACGGCGGTGGCGGCCAGGATGGAGCTAAGGCGCTTCATAGTGCTTCTTTCCTGTAGTTTATGAACTCGCTGATTATACTGCTGCGTTGCTTATTCCGCAGTACCGGCGGTCTCTGGGGCGTCAGCGGTCAGATCTTCGACGTAGTCCTTATCCGGGGACTGGTCAGCGGCGCTCGGGGCGTCCTTAACCTGCGCATCTTCCTCGGCCTGCGGTGCCTCGATAGAAAGCTCGTTGGGCTTTACCTCCGGCTCGGCCGGTGCCTCTGCAGCATCCTTGGCAAAGCCGCGCTCGAAGGTCTTCCACGAGGAGAAAATGTCATCGCGCCAGCCCGGCCAGGAGTGGGTGCCGGTATTGCGGAAGTTCCAGTCCGCGTCCATGCCCTGGGAGTCCATCTTGGCCTTGAGGTCATGGGTGCAGGAGTTCATCGCGGCCTCGATGACGCCGCCTTCAACGATGAGGGTGGAAGACCCCGGAACACCCCAGTCATTGGCGCCGCCCAGGCCGGAGTTGACCGAGACATAGGTCTCGGACTTGCCCAGGTTATTCGGGTTAGCGTTCACCAGGGCATCGTTGTACACGTTGTACTCGCTGCCCATAGCGCCCCACATCTGATCGGCCGAGCCACCGCCGCGGTTGACGGTCAGCTGGGTGTACAGGCGTGGCAGCGGGCGAGAGGTGGCAGCGCAGCCGGAGAAGGAGCCCACGGCGTTGTAGAAGCCCGGGTTGTGCTCTGCCAGCAGCAGGGAAGAGGTAGCGGACATGGACATGCCGGCGATGCCGCGCTTGCCATTGCCGCCGATGTGCTCTTCCAGTTTGCCCGGTAGCTCCTTGGTGAGGAAGGTTTCCCACTTCTGCGGGCCCTTGAGGTAGCCGCTATTCGGGGAAGATACCCAGTCGGTGTAATAGGAGAAGGCGCCGGCCTGCGGGATCACCACGTTGACGTCCTTGGACGTGTAGAAGTCCACCATGTCCTGCACGCCCTTGGTCTCAGGGTCGATGTCATGGTTGGCGGTGGCGGTCAGCCAGTCCATGCCCTGCTCAGCGCCGCCCGCGCCATTGAGCAGGTACAGGGTGGGGCGCTTCTTATCAAAGTTGCCGTCCGGGGTGATGACCGCAAGCGGAACCTCGCGGCCGTCCATGGCGGCGGAGGTGGCGGTCAGGGCCTTTACGTGGTTGCCGTAGTGCTTGCCAGCCTTGCTCTTATGGCCAAAGGCATAGCCCTTCCACTTGTCCTTGTCCTTCAGCTTGGCAATATCCACCACGCGGTTTTCACCTTTGGTGGTGATGGCGTAGTTGATGTTTTCCGCATCCGCTGAGTCGGTGAGGTTAACCTCGCGGATGGTGGACGGGGTGGCGTCACCCTGGAGCTCGGCCGGCTCAACGGCGGAGGCGAGAGGGGCGGAGAGGACTCCTGCCGCGATGGCGATGCCTGCGACGCTGGAGCCGATAGAGCGCAAAGTATGCATATTTTTAGCTTCCTCGAGTTAAGAGAATCTTCTCAGTAGGTATCGTTCCGCATAGCGGGAGTGTTAGCAAGACTCTATGCCTTAATAGCCCTTTTAATGTAGCAAAACCTGTGACGTATGTGGTTTATGTGTCATAATTCTGAACACGGCGCGTATGTAACGGTGGCGCTACAATCTCCGCTAGTACTAAACGTGTGAATAATGCGGTCCCCATCCGCGGGCCCATCCCTCGCTCTAGGCAAGTAAAAACACAGAAAGAAGAATAATGAACGTTTTCGATTCCATCCTCGTAGCCATCAACGAAGTTCTGGGCCAGTTCCTGCACGCCGGCTCCTCCATGTCCTCCACCGCTGCACTGGCTCTCGGCCTGTTCTAAAACACCGAGCCCATAGCCCTGCGTGGGGGCGTCGCGCGCTTGCCGACGCCACCGTGCAGGGCCTTTGTGCGTTTTACCCCCCGAAGCGTGGGGTACTCGGGCATAAGAGTGTGACCCAATGCGCGACATGGAGGGGAAAGTTACGTATCCTAAAGGGCGTGACTAATGAACATTATGACGTAGTAGTACTCGGCGCGGGCCCTGGCGGCTACGTGGCCGCCATCCGTGCAGCTCAGCTTGGTAAGAAAGTTGCCGTAATCGAGAAGCAGTACTGGGGCGGTGTCTGCCTCAACGTAGGCTGCATCCCTTCTAAGGCGCTGCTGAAGAACGCTGAGGTTGCCCACACCTTCAACCACGAGGCCAAGGACTTCGGCATTTCCGGCGATGTCTCCTTCGACTTCGGTGTTGCCCACAAGCGTTCCCGCAAGGTTTCCGCGGGCATCGTCAAGGGTGTCCATTACCTGATGAAGAAGAACAAGATCACCGAAATCAACGGCCTTGGCTCCTTCAAGGACGATAAGACCATCGAAATCACCGATGGTGATGACAAGGGCAAGACCGTCACCTTCGATGACTGCATCATCGCTACCGGTTCCGTGGTCAAGTCCCTGCCGGGCGTAGAGCTCGGCGGCAACATCGTGTCCTACGAGGAACAGATCCTCAACGATGAGGCCCCGAAGTCCATGGTCATCGTCGGCGCCGGCGCCATCGGCATGGAATTTGCCTATGTTCTGTCCAACTATGGCGTGGACGTCACCATCGTGGAGTTCATGGACCGCGTCCTGCCGAACGAGGACAAGGACGTCTCCAAGGCCATTGCCAAGGAGTACAAGAAGCTCGGCGTCAAGCTGCTGACCGGCTACAAGACCACCTCCGTGAAGGACAACGGCGATAATGTCACCGTTGAGGTGGAGTCCAAGGACGGCTCCAAGCAGGACACCCTCACCGTGGACCGTGCCATGATCTCCATCGGCTTCGCCCCGCGCACCGAGGGCTTCGGCCTGGAGAACACCGGCGTTGAGCTCACCGAGCGCGGCGCTATTGCCATCGATGACACCATGCGCACCAACGTCGACCACATCTACGCCATCGGTGACGTCACCGCGAAGCTGCAGCTCGCCCACGTTGCTGAGGCCCAGGGCGTTGTCGCCGCAGAGACCATCGCCGGCGTGGAGACCCAGCTCTTGGGTGACTACATGAATATGCCGCGCGCTACCTTCTGCAACCCGCAGGTCGCTTCCTTCGGCTACACCGAAGAAGCTGCCAAGGAGAAGTTCGCGGACCGCGATATCAAGGTCGCTACCTTCCCGTTCTCCGCTAACGGCAAGGCCGCTGGCCTCAATGAGACCGCCGGCTTTGTCAAGCTCATCGCGGACGGCGAGTACGGCGAGCTCATCGGCGGCCACATGGTGGGCTCCAACGTATCCGAGCTGCTGCCGGAGCTGACCTTGGCGCAGCGCTTCGACCTCACCGCTGAGGAAATCGGCCGCAACGTTCACACCCACCCGACCCTCTCTGAGGCCATGAAGGAAGCAGCCGAGGGCATCGGCGGCCACATGATTAACCTCTAAGCAGGGCTGCTTGCCGACGTCGCCATAGAGCGCGACGCCAGCGGCACCGCACCGTTCGCTCCCCTCGTTGGAGGGAGGCGGACCGCGGTGCCGCTTTTCTATGTGTAGTCCACCTGGGTGGCAGAGTTAGTACGGTGCCACGGCGGAGCGGTGGGCGTCGACGCTAATGACCTCGTTGATGGGTGGAAAGGCGCGTTGCGCGCAGTTCTCGCGCGGGCACGTGCGGCAGCCGGAGCCGATGGGGGTGGCGGTAGAGAGATCGGTGAGATCGAGCCCCTCGGCGTAGACGGTGCGGTCGGCGTGGCGGGCTTCGCAGCCTAGGCCGATGGCGAAGAGCTTATCGGTATCGCCAAAGCGCCCCTGGTGGTGCTGGACGGCGCGCGAAATCCACAGGTAGTTGCGACCATCGGGCATTTGGGCCAGCTGGCGGGAGATAATGCCGGGCTGGGTGAAGGTCTCGTAGACATTCCACAGCGGGCAGGTGCCGCCATTATTGGAAAAGTGCACGCCGGTGGCGGATTGGCGCTTGGACATATTGCCGGCGCGGTCGACGCGAACAAAAGTAAAAGGAATGCCGCGGAGGTTATCGCGCTGCAGGGTGGACAGGCGGGAGGCCACGGATTCATAGCCCACGCCGAAGACCTGGCAGAGGTATTCCACGTCGTAGCCGGAGCGCTCGGCTTCGGAATGCATCAGTGCATAGGGCATCACGGTGGCGGCGGCGAAGTAGCTGGCCAAGCCGCGCCGCGCGAGGTTGCGCGAAGCATCCGAGGTAAACGGCTCCTCCTCCACTAGGGAAGCGATGTCTTCCCCGGCCTCGAGGAAGCTCAGCTCCGCGGCCATGCGGAAGGCGCGCTGGCCTTCGCTCAGGCGCGACGCGAGCCGGAACTCGCCGGTTTCGCGGTCAAAGCTGTGTAGCGTGCCATCCATCTGGGAGGTGATGTGGATATCTACGTTGTGGCGATCGCGCAGGCGCTGGGCCAGGGCGTGTTCGGTGTCGCGGATGCCGAAGTGGGTGACCGAGAGGGCGTCGGCAAGCTGCTCTGCATGGTGGTCCAGGTTGTCCAAGTAGTTTTGGCGAGCGTAGAAGAAGTCGCGCACCTCGTCGTGCGGCATGGATAGGGCCTGGGTGGCCTCGGTGGTGCGGCGGGCATCAGTGGCCAGCGAGAGCTTATCGCGCACATTGCGGTAGCGGCGGTGGACGTCTACCAGCGTGCGAGCCACGGTGGGGTGGTTATAGACCAGCTCGGAGAGCTCTTGCAGCTCGACGGGGGAGGGGCAGAGCTCTTTGTCTTGGATGACGTCCTGGATCTCGGCAAGAAGGCGGGAGTCATCGTCACGGGAGAAGAAGGTGGCATCGACGCCGAAGACCTCCGTGATGCGAAGGAGCACCGGGACGGTGAGCGGACGGACGTCGTGTTCGATCTGATTGACGTAGCTGGCGGAGAGCCCCAGCGTCGCGGCAAGGGAAGCCTGACTGAGATCGCGCTCACGGCGAAGCTGGCGAAGGCGGGATCCCACATACGTCTTACTCATGCCGGCAAGGTTACTGGCTGGCCTGCGGGTGTGCACCCTAATTGCAAAGATCTTGCGAAGAATGTTCACCCGCCTGTGGGCTACATGTGGGTTTCATGCGAAAGTTTGACACATAAAGGGGTAAGGCGGTCACTCTGGCAACACTGGGTGACCAAGTTCACAAATCTGGGACAAATTACGCAACGTCAATATTGCGGAATTCCGAGCTGCCAAGGTAGTGACGTTTTACCCGGAGGCTTTTAAGGCAACCCTTACCTAAGAGAATTCTGACTTTAACCGTACCGCTGTACCGTTAGCTGAAACGCTGCAGGAATTGACTAGTAACCAGCGGTTAAGCCCAGTTAAAGTGAGGGCGACAATGGAGGTGTCATGACTTTAAGAAATCCGGACCGTGAGGCAGTAGCTCACGGCCACATCACGAACGAACCAATCCGTCAGAAGCCGGGAGTGCCCTCCTGGGTTCTGAAGCTCATTATGGCCGTCACTGGCCTGCTTTTTGCCCTTTTCGTTGTTGGCCACATGGCCGGCAACCTGAAGTTGTACTTGCCGGCACACGGCGGCGAAGAGGCGCTGGATGAATACGGCGCATTCCTGCGCTCCATGGGCGAGCCGTTGTTCCCGCACGAGGGCGCATTGTGGATTATCCGCGCCGTCCTGCTGGTTGCCATCCTCGCCCACATCTATGGTGCATTTGCCCTGACCGCACGCTCTAAGGCGTCCCGCGGCAAGTTCCGCCGCAGCAACCTGATGGGCGGCCTTGATTCCTTCGCTACCAAGTCCATGCTGGTTACCGGCATCGTCTTGCTGCTGTTCATCATTTTCCACCTGCTGGACCTGACCCTGGGCGTGCAACCTTTCGCTCCCGGCGACTTTGCAGAGGGCGCGGTGAAGGCCAACATGATCGCCACCTTCAGCCGCTGGCCGGTCACCATCGTGTACGTGATCGCTATGTGCTTCCTGTTCCTGCACCTCACCCACGGCATTCGCCTTGCCGCCTCTGACCTGGGTATCACCGGTGCGAAGTGGCGTCAGACCTTCCTGATCCTGGCGTACGTCATCCCGGCCGTTGTCTGTATCGGCAACATCGTTATGCCTTTGTCCGTTGCCCTGGGCTTGGTCAGCTAAAGGAGTTAGAAACCCATGACTAATACTGAACTCAAGCGCGAGCACCCTAAGTTCTCGCACCCACAGTCCATCGTTCCGGGCGTATCTGCCGGCAACATTCTGGAATCCCACGAGCCGCACGGCGTGCCGATGAAGGATATGTGGTCCCACCAAAAGGACCACATGCAGCTGGTCTCCCCGCTGAACCGCCGCAAGTTTGAGGTTCTCGTAGTTGGCACCGGCCTGTCCGCTGGTTCCGCTGCGGCCGCACTGGGCGAGCTGGGCTACAAGGTAAAGGTATTCACCTACCACGATTCCCCGCGCCGCGCGCACTCCATTGCCGCGCAGGGTGGCGTCAACGCCTCCCGTGCCAAGAAGGTGGACAATGACTCCGCCTACCGCCACACCAAGGACACCGTTAAGGGCGGCGACTACCGCTGCCGCGAGTCCGACTGCTGGCGCCTGGCAAACGAGTCCGTCCGCGTCATTGACCACATGAACGCCATCGGCGCCCCATTCGCTCGCGAGTATGGCGGCACCCTGGCTACCCGTTCCTTCGGTGGCGTGCAGGTCTCCCGTACCTACTACACCCGTGGCCAAACAGGTCAGCAGCTGCAGCTGTCCACCACCTCGGCGCTCTACCGCCAGATTGGCCTGGGCAACGTGGAGCTTTTCGCTCACAACGACCTGCAGGACATCATCGTCTACAACGACAACGGTAAGAAGCGCGCCGGCGGCATCGTTACCCGCAACCTGATTACCGGTGAGCTCAAGGCCTTCACCGGCCACGCAGTTGTGCTGGGTACCGGCGGCTACGGCAACGTCTACCACATGTCCACCCTGGCAAAGAACTCCAATGCCAGCGCCATGATGCGTGCGTATGACAGCGGTGCCTACCTGGCCTCCCCAGCCTTCGTGCAGTTCCACCCGACGGGCCTGCCGGTCAACTCCGATTGGCAGTCCAAGACCATCCTGATGTCGGAGTCCCTTCGTAACGACGGCCGCATTTGGTCCCCGAAGAAGGAGGGTGACGACCGCGACCCGAATACCATTCCGGAAGAAGAGCGCGACTACTTCTTGGAGCGCCGCTACCCGGCATTCGGCAACCTGGTTCCGCGCGACGTTGCCTCCCGTGCCATCTCCCAGCAGATCAACGCCGGTCTGGGTGTTGGCCCGCTGCACAACTCGGTGTACCTGGACTTCCGTGACGCCATCGAGCGCCTGGGCAAGGACAAGATCCGCGAGCGTTACTCCAACCTCATCGAGATGTACGAAGAGGCTATCGGTGAGTCCGCCTATGAGACCCCGATGCGCATCGCCCCGACCTGCCACTTCACCATGGGTGGCCTGTGGACCGACTTCAACGAGATGACTTCCATCGACGGCCTCTTTGCCGCCGGTGAGTGCTCCTGGACCTACCACGGTGCTAACCGCCTGGGTGCTAACTCCCTGCTTTCGGCTTCCGTCGACGGCTGGTTCACCCTGCCATTCACCATCCCGAACTACTTGGCTGACCACCTCAACGAGGAGAAGCTGGCCGAGGATTCCCCGGAGGCACAGGCAACCCTGGCACAGTCCCAGGAGCGCATCGATCGCCTCATGGGAGTGCGCGGTGAGAACCCGCACGGTCCGTCTTACTACCACCGCCAGCTGGGCGATATCCTCTACCACGGCTGCGGTGTGTCCCGTAACGTCGAAGACCTCAAGGCCGCGATCACCAAGATCCGCGAACTGCGCGAGGACTTCTGGGCTAATGTCCGCATTCCGGGCGAGGCCAACGACATGAACCAGGTGCTGGAGTACGGCCTGCGCGTAGCCGACTACCTGGACTTGGGCGAGCTCATGTGTGTCGACGCTTTGGACCGCGATGAGTCCTGTGGCGCTCACTTCCGTGAGGACCACCTGACCGAAGACGGCGAGGCAGAACGCGACGATGAGAACTGGTGCTTTGTTTCCGCATGGGAGCCGGGCGCAAATAAGAACGAGTTCATCCGTCACGCCGAGCCGCTGTACTTTGATTCGATCCCGCTGATGACAAGGAACTACAAGTAATGAAACTGACACTTGAGATCTGGCGTCAAGCCGGACCGACCCAAGAAGGCCACTTCGAGACCGTCCAGGTGGATGACGCCTCTGAGCAGATGTCCATCCTGGAACTGCTGGACCACGTTAACGAGGGCTACATTGAGCGCGGCGAAGAGCCCTTCGCTTTCGCTTCCGACTGCCGTGAGGGCATCTGTGGTACCTGTGGTTTGACCGTCAACGGTCGCCCGCACGGCCCAGGCCAGAACACCCCTGCCTGCCAGCAGCGCCTGTTTAACTTCACCGATGGCCAGACCGTCAAGCTGGAGCCATTCCGTTCTGCTGCCTACCCGGTCATCAAGGACATGGTCGTGGACCGCGCGGCACTGGATCACGTAATGGAGCAGGGCGGTTACGTCTCCATGGATGCGGGTACCGCTCCGGATGCGGATACCATGCACCTCAACCACGAGACCGCCGAGTACTCGCTGGATCATGCCGCCTGCATTGGCTGCGGTGCCTGCGTTGCTGCCTGCCCGAACGGTGCGGCTCACCTGTTTACCGGTGCGAAGCTGGTGCACCTCTCCCTTATGCCGCTGGGCAAGGAAGAGCGTGGCCGCCGTGCCCGCAACATGGTCGACGACCTGGAAGCCAACTTTGGCCACTGCTCCCTTTACGGTGAGTGCGCCGATGTCTGCCCGGCCGGCGTTCCGCTGACCGCAGTTTCTGCGGTTACCCGCGAACGTGCACGTGCTGCTTTCCGTGGCAAGGACGACTAAGCTAAGGTTATTCCGTAGGAATACTAGGAACGAGAGAAAGACAGAAAGACTCCGCCATGAGCGATAACACCCATGCAGTCGCTGACTACGCCAGCGAGACCTACCCAGAGTTCTCCGGCAAGATTCAGGACACCTACATTGAGGGCTACGATCCAGTATCCTTCGGTGCTCCTCACTCTTCCCTGCTTCGCACCTCCACCTGGGTGGGCATGGGTCTGATCCTGTCTTGCCTCCCGGCTGCCGGCATCATCATTTGGGGCCTTGGCGTGTGGGACACCCCGCTGGGCACCGCAGGCGAGGGTGACTACACCCTGACCATGATCATCGGCATCATCGCCCTAGTCATTGTGGCCATCGCCGCAGTAGGCACCGTCCACTACGGCCGCCGCTACTACCGCAAGTACCGCAAGGAAACCGGCCGCGTTAACTAGTATTCGCTTTTAAGCCAAGCACCAACAACCCCGCTCCTCACAGCATGCACGCCATGCAGGGAAGCGGGGGTTGTTGCATATCTTGAGCCAAAGGCCCAAGAAGGCGCCAACATAGCGTTGCTTTAAGCTGCGCTTGCCGACGCCTCCCTCCTTACCGTTGCTTCAACGCCCCCAGATTGCGATCGAGAGGTGCTCCCCGCGTTCGTAGTTGAACGAAGGCGGATCAGTGGGTGCTGTTGCAAAGTTGGGGCAGTAGGAAGAGCGACGTGAAATAATCACAGCCATGGGTATTTTCTCCGGTTGTCATTTCCCCGTGACATCATTTTGTGGGCAGTGGGTGGTACTGCCGCTACGGGGTGAGCTGCCGCGATCTGGAGGAAATGATGACTTCAGCGGGGCGTGCCGGTCGATCACACCACGATCTACCGCTGGGTCCAGAAATACGCCCCCTGAGCTGGACAAGCAAACACGGTGGTACCGGCAGGTACCTGACTGGCAGGCCAGTTTCTGGCGGGTGGATGAGACCTATATCCGGGTCGGCGGCAGGTGGTGCTACCTCTATCGGGCGATCACCGCCGGTGGCCAGACCCTGGACTTTTACCTCTCTCCGAAGCGGAACGTGGCCGCAGCGAAGTGTTTCCTGGCCAAGGCCGTCAGATCCAATGCGTCAGCCGGGTATCCCAGAGTGATCAACACCGATAAAGCACCCTCACTAGCCAGGGCAATCGCCGAGTTGAAGTCAGAGGGAATCTGCCCGCCAACAGTGGAACACCGGCAGGTGAAATACCTCAACAACATCTTCCAGAATATCTAAGCAGGCTGGGCCATAATGCTGGCCAGGCGACGAAGAAAGGAGTGTTCGCGGTTCTCCACCCAACTTTGCAACAGCACCCCCGTATGCAACTCGATGCTAGAGACAAGAAATACAGTTTCGCTTTTCACCGTGAGTAGACATGGAAAATAGCAAAGCTCTTGTTTTAATTGGAATCACCCTAATTATTTGGTGCGCGTTATACAGGTACAGAACAACCACCCCTAAATGGGTTTTTATTGCAGCCTCTTTAAGCACCTGTCTAGCGTTTGTCCTAGGTCTATCAGGATTTCTAGGGTTAGGTCATGGTTACATCGATTTGTTGTCTCTAGTAAACGTATTTTTAAACGCATTTATATTGTTGGCCATAGGCCAGTTCCACAATCGAAACAGATCGGACCACGTAAAAGATGTATAGAGCAATGCCCCAAACGTGGGTCACGGGACTCGCTGGTAAAGACATTTCCGGAAAAGATATGTCCAACTATGACCTGACGGATATCAATCTCGAAGGAAGCATATGCAAAGGATGCTCGTTCCGCGGCTCCATGGTGGCATGGGCTAACTTGAAATCGGCAGATTTCACCGACGCAGATTTTACGAACGCAATTCTTAGCGAGTCAGACCTTCGTGGAGCGACGTTAACGCGCGCTAATTTTACGAACGCATATCTAGTACCTGTTACCGCCAATCCAAGGCAATTCTCTGGATGTACAGGTTTGGATGCAAGGAATGCGATATTTTATAGCCCTTGATTGCGCCTACACGAATTCCGTTTGAACCCTTTTTTATAATGAGCATTGAAAACGTGTAAACAACGCAATGTGAGGGTAAATCAGCGCACTCGCCGAGCCCGCCATAAATCAGAACATATGCTAAAGCATATGTTCTGATTTATGGTTTTAGCTGCTGGTTTCCCTAGAGAAGATGAAAGCAAGGGGCAAATCGACATGATAATGCGTGTCTCTGGGTGAACCTGGGCGGATTTTTACTTTGCGTACTTCTGGGCATTAAAAGCCTCTGACGCTGCTTCCGGGAAAGTTGGAATTGGGGATGTGGTTATGACACTACGGTTGGGCTCTATCCAACAATCGCTTTCGAAGGGATAGCCTTCTGCTGCTCGGACACGTCACTGCGTTTCGTGATGCGCACGTACTCTTGATCAATAAATTCGCTGCGCCAGCAGAGTGTCAGCGCAGCGATGTGCAGAGACAGAGATGAGGGGGCCGAGGATTAGTCGTCCTTCAGGCCGCCGATAACCTTGTTGGCCTTATCCTTCATACCCTCGGCAGCATCGAAGAGCTTATCCTTAGCCTCGGAAGCGACCTGGTCAACCCCATTAAGACCGCCTGCTTAGATTAACGAAGTTAGTGTTTGTGCTAGTGGGTATTTATCTTCTCTAACAGAACAAAATCTGGTGCCCTTCAGTTCAGATTCTTTGGCGTTCATAAGCTTAATTGCTGAAGGCAGAGGTCGAGTGCTTTTAAGTACGCACTAGTCTTAATGGTCGAAGCCCGAATACACCTTCACAACCTCAAGGAGAACTCATGACGCACCGCGCGGAGGAAGGCCTCGAGATGGCTACGGCAACGGCATCGTCGGGTGCTGCTCCCGTGCCGCAGGCTGGCAACCAGGAGGCCCGGCGTGCGGACCTGCGCCGGTGGAAGGCGATTGCGCTGTCGTTCCTTATTGGTGCGGCGGTGATCTTTTTGGGGTGTTCGTGGTGGCAGGCGTCGGAAAGCGGGGCTCCGGTATGGGTGGGCTACGTGCGCGCAGCGGCGGAGGCCGGCATGGTGGGCGGCTTGGCGGACTGGTTTGCGGTGACCGCGCTATTCCGCCGGCCGATGGGCCTGCCCATCCCGCATACGGCGTTGATTCCGAATAATAAGGACCGCGTGGGCGATGCCTTGAAGGACTTCGTGGAGGAGAACTTCCTGACCGCGGATGCACTTAGCGCCAAGGTCCGGGAGGCGGAGCTGCCGCTATGGCTGGCGCGCCAGGGTGTGGAGCCCGGCAAGGCGGAGGAGGTCTCCGCGTGGATTGGCGAGCGTGCCGCCAGCGTGGTGGAAGATCTCGACCCAGCTGAGGCAGAGCAATTCATCCGCACCCAAGTCATGGACCGCCTGGCCGAGCCCGAGTGGGGCCCGCCGCTGGGTAGGTTGCTGGAGGGCTATATTGCTGACGGCAAGGCTCGTCCGCTGGAAGACGACCTCATCGAGTGGGCACACGGCAAGATTCTGAGCATGGAGCCCACCGTGGTCACCGCAATCGACGAGCGCATGCCAGGGTGGGCGCCGCGCTTTGCCCGCGAGATGGTGGGGGAGAAGGTCTATACCGAGCTCGTGGAATTCGCCGATGAGGTGCGCCGCAATGGCAACCACGAGGCCCGCCTGGCCATTCGCCGAAACCTGTCCAAGCTGGCCTCGGATCTGCAGTGGGACGAGGACATGCGCGGGCGCATCGAGGGCATCAAGCAAGAGATGCTCGCCTCCGATCAAGCCCAGCAGGCACCGGCGGCCATGTGGCGCACGGTGTCCACCACGCTCATTGACCAGCTCAATGACCCGGAGTCTTTCCTGCGCCAGAAGATTACGGCGAAGGTGAAGGAGCTGGCGCACCGTCTGCTCGAGGACTCCGAATTCCTGGCCCAGGCCAATGCGCTCGTGGATAAGGCCGCGCGCTACGCGGTGGAGAAATTCGCGCCGGAAATCATCGCGATTATCCCGGAGACCATCAAGCGCTGGGATGCGGAGGAAGCCTCCCACAATATCGAGCTCATGGTGGGCAAGGACCTGCAGTTTATTCGTTTGAACGGCACCGTCGTCGGTTCCCTGGCAGGATTGGTGATATTCGCGATCAACCACCTTATCTTTGGTGCTTAGGCAAAAGGAGTAATGAGCAATGAGCGATAATAAGAAGATTTTCGATTCCCTGAAGGATGCCGGTAGCGCCGCTTTTGAGGTAGCCAAGGACTTCGGCGGCCGCCTGCAAGAAGAGCGCACCCAGCACGCGCATGGCGCGCAGGCACACAGCCCCTACGGCGCCACCGGCAAGGATGGCCTAGTGGACAAGGCCACCGCCACCGCGAAGGAATTTGGTGCTTCCTTGAAGAAGGCCGCCGATGGCACCCGTGAGTCCGCTGCTTTCGACGCCGCTAAGGGCAAGTTCTCCACCGCTTATAACGAGACCCGCGAGGGCGTGATGGACGCCTATAATTCCGCGCAGGCCCGCCGTGCGGAAAAGAAGAATGCGCCGCGCCCCGGCCAGGATTCGGCTCCTTCGCAGGGCGATAATATTATCGATGGCGAAGTAATCGAGACTGACGATCCACAGAATTAAACTACATGTATTTACTTTTGGAAATTGCGTACCACTTGGATGCCTATATTTTGCGCATCCTCGCCCTGACCGCCATCATCGGCGCGATTCTCGCCGCCGCCACGCGCGAGGATGCCTTCCGCGCGGGCGACCGCCAAGGCAAGTGGGTGTGGGTAGGCTTGCTGGCTGGTTCGGCGGTAGCGATGGCCACTGGCATGCTTTTCTTGTCGTGGATCGGCACGGTCATTACCGGCGTGTACTGGTTTGATGTGCGCCCGCAGCTCAAGGCCATCATCAACGGCGATTACAGCTACTAATGCTTAACCTGCTTGCTGCCTCGGCCGCGACGGTCAAGGACCGCGCCGCCGATAACACCGTCGTGGTCTCTCCGCACCATGTTTCCCTCGCCGCGGGGGCCGGCGCGGCCGATATCATCTCCGTCGCCGGCTATCCCACCGGCCGCCACCACACGCTTATCAAGGCCTCTGAGGCGCGCTTGGCCATCCAATCCGGCGCCAGTGAGGTGTGGGTCAGCCTCGATGAGACCGTGACGGATGCCAATGCCGTGCTCTCCGAGCTCATCGCCATCCGCGAGGCCTGCCCGGATCCGGCCCGCTTGGGCCTCATCGTCCCAGACGCCCCGCTTGCCGACGCCACCCTCAACGCCGCCCACCAAGCCGGCTACCAGCGCCTCATTGTGCGCAGCTCCGCGGCCGCAGCCGCGGACCGCGCGGAATCCGGTGTCGGTGAAGAAGGCATGAAAAAAGGACCGGCGTTGGCCGCTGCCACTCTTCCGGTCCTCGAATTTCCCGCAGCTTTGGTTTAGGCGGCTTCCTTCTGCGCGTCCTGCTGCGGCGCGCCATTGTTGGCCCCACCATTGCCGGTGGTGCCCTCGCCGCCGGCCAGCTTATCCATGTCGTTCATCGGAACATCGGTGCCGGTGATGGTGAGCTTGAGTTCGCCATCGAGCACCTCCACGGAATCGACGTTCATGTCCGAACCCACGAACTGATCCGACATGCCGTTTTGCAGCGCGGAGGAGATGGCTTCGGTGGCCTGATCCGGCAGCTCGAGGCCGAAGATAGAGGCCTCGGTGGCGCGGATATCGAGCTTTCCATCGTGGGCAGTGGGCTCCAGCGAGAGGTTGGCCAGGCCGCCGGCGAACTTCACGTCTAGCACATGGTCCTGCTCATTGGCGGTAATCTCCGTGACCACCATATT
Organism: Corynebacterium sp. ACRPO; assembly: GCF_022347205.1. GTDB lineage: Bacteria > Actinomycetota > Actinomycetes > Mycobacteriales > Mycobacteriaceae > Corynebacterium. Next base: position 104,557 of record NZ_JAKRNE010000006.1, read on the forward strand.
GCCTACCTTGTCGCTGCCGGCTTGCTCGGAAATGCCCTTCTGGAAGGAGGCCAGCAGGTAGTCATCCGGCACGGTGGTAGAAGCGCGCAGCTTGCCGGCCACCGGGTTGTCCTGGTCCGTGCTCATATCTTCCACGTGGATCTCGGAGGCAGGTTGGCCCTTGATCTCGGTGCCGTCGATTTGCAGGGTGGACGGCGTGGTCATATCCATTTGGGAAATGGAACCCTTGAACAGCCCTACGAGCAGTGGGCTGCCGCCAAAGCTGACGGAGGGATCTTCTTTGACCTGGATTCCCTCTTGCTCCGCGGCCTCGTTGAATTGCGAGGTCATCTGGTGACCGATGAACCAGCGCAGGCCGAACTCGGCCAAGAGGATGAGCACGAGCAGTGCTACAAGGATGCCAATGATGATTTTCCAGGCGAGTGAACCCGCCGATCTCTTCGAAGCCATGCGTACCAGTGTGGCGCATGAGACGGCGCGGGGCAAAGTCTGCGGGAGCCTTCGGGCACATTGCTAGGCACTTCACAGCTCCCCAGCTGCCATCAGCGCGCGGCGCGTTTAGTCCCGTGGCGCGATGGACTCCCAATCCACGGTGAGCACATTATCGCGCAGGCGCCGGCGGACGGGGTGGATGTTAAAGGGGGCGTCGGCAAGCATGGCTCGCGCCCTACGCCAGCGCACGCGCGGACCGTAAGGCGCCCAGCCGGCAGCGCGATCCCAAGCCTCGTCGGCGGCCTGAAGCAGCTCGTGGATGGGCTCGCCGGGCACATTGCGGTGGATGAGGATTTTGGGCAGGCGCTCGGCAATATCGGAAGGACGCGCCACGTCAAACGGGTCCCACGCCAGGGTGAGCGTCCGCGGACCATGGGCATCGAGCAGCAACCAGGCCGCGCGCCGGCCGAGCTCATCGCAGGTGCCCTCCACAAAGAAACCGCCTGGGGCGAGGCGGGAACATACCGTCTGCCAGGCCTCTTCCACCTGGTCCACGTCATACTGGCGCAGCACATTAAACGCGCGCACTAGCTGAGGCCGGTACCCGGCCAGCTCAAAACCGCCCAGCTCGAAGCGCACGCCATCGCGCGGCGGCAGCACCCGGTCCGGGTGGATTTCCAGCCCGCGCACGTCTACCTGCGGATTCGCCCGGCGCAGCCACCCCGCCCACTCCACGGTGGTCGCATGCGAGGCCCCGTAGCCCACGTCGAGCGCCAGCGGGGTATCTACATGCCGCAGCAGCGCGGAAATCTCCGGGTGCGCGAGCATCCACCTATCGCAGCGCCGCAGCCGGTTGTGGTTGGTGGTGCCGCGGGTGATAACGCCAAAAGGCCGACCCGCAGCTGCGCTAGCGCGCAGATTATGTGCGTGGTCGGCCATAAATTTCGGTTCTGTAGAACTTAGGCGTTCTCAGAGATCCACTGCTCGGTCAGCTTGCCCTCGTTATCGAAGAGCTCGGCCAGGGACTCGCCCACCTTCGGCTCGATGGCGGCGCCCATCATCGGGATATTGACGGAGATCTCGTTGACGTAGGACAGCTTGGTCATTTCGCCCTCGCCGGCCAGGGAGATATCGCCCTTGAAATCAACCGGGGTGCCCTTGACATCCGCGGTGTAGTTAACGTCAGCAGCCTCACCGTTGAGCTCGCCCACGGTAACCACGCGCTTGACCTTCAGGTCCTGGGAGACCATGGCGCGCACTGCCTCTGGCAGCAGGGTGGTCGGCAGAACCTCGAAGAGGGTGGCTACGTTATCGCTGAAGTCGTGCACCTGGCCCGCCTCAGGGGAGAGGTTGGCCACGATGTACTCCCAGTATTCCTTGGTGAGCAGCGCCTTGTGGACCTTTTCGATGGGCTGATTGATGGTTACGGTGTTTTCACTACGGGTTGACATGCCTAACAGACTACCTTGGTAGGCGTGCTTGATAAATCTTTGACGCAAAAGCTCACAGCGATCGACGGCGTAGAACTGGACCCCGCCGCCACCTTTGCGGACCTGACTACGCTGCGTGTAGGCGGAAAACCGCAGGCCGCACTGCGCTGCTCGCAGCCAGAGGCTGCCGTCGCCGTGGTGCGTGCCCTTGATCACGCCGAAGTGAAATTCATCGTCGTTGGCGGCGGCTCCAACCTCTTGGTGGCCGATGGCGCAGTGGATCTCGTCGCGGTCATCCTTGACTTTGATGAGGTCTCCATGGACACCGAAACCGGCGTGGTGCGCGCACAGGCGGGTGCCGTCTGGGATGACGTGGTAGCCCGCTCCGTGCAGCTCGGCCTGGGCGGCATAGAGTGCCTCTCCGGCATTCCCGGCACCGTGGGCGCGGTCCCCGTGCAGAATGTGGGTGCCTATGGCGCGGAAATTTCTGAGGTCCTTACCCGCGTGCGCCTCTATAACCGCCGCACCGATACCGATGAATGGGTTCCCGCCTCCGACCTGGAGCTGGCGTATCGCTATTCCAACCTGAAATTCACCGGCCGCGCCGTGGTGTTGGAGGTGGAGCTCCAGCTCGATACCGAGGGCCTTTCCCGCCCGCTGCGCTTTGGCCAGCTCACCCAGAATCCGGGCGAGCGCCGCCCCGTGGCCGAGGTCCGCGAGCAGGTCCTCAAGCTGCGCCGTGGCAAGGGTATGGTGCTCGACCCCACCGACCATGACACCTGGTCCGCCGGCTCTTTCTTTACCAACCCGGTGGTGGACTCCGCTCTTGCCGACGCCGTCCAGGCCAAGGTCCGTGCCTCGCTTGGCGACGCCACCGCAGACTCCATGCCCCGCCACCCCTCTGCCGAGACAGGCCGGGAAAAGCTTTCCGCCGCCTGGCTCATTGACCGCGCCGGCTTTGCCAAGGGCTACCCGGGCTCCGGCCGGGCCACGCTCTCGACGAAGCACACGCTGGCGCTGACCAACCGCGGCGAGGCCACAGCCGCCGATATCGTGGACCTTGCCCGCACCATCCGTGACGGCGTCCATGAGACCTTCGGCGTAGAGCTCGTGCCCGAACCCGTGTGGATCGGCCTCGCCCTCGACGAGTAGCGCGCGACTGCGCTTTCACTCCGGGCTCTAGGGCATAAAACCTACAAAGCAGCCACGATAGCGCCCTTAACCACACGGTTTTCGGGTCTATCGTGGCTGCTTTTCAGTTCGGCACCTACCGTGCCGGCGACTGGCTTAGGCGGCCATGACCTGGAGCCACTCATCCTTAGCGCCCAAGAATGCGCGGGCTGCCTCCTGCGCGCCCTCCAAACTGTGGTGCGCACCCCAACCGCACTGCTCTTCATTGGCGGCCGGTACCTCGGTAGCGTTAAGAATATCGTTGAGCGCGCCTTCCACCGCGCGCAGCAGCTCGTCCTGCTCCATGCCGTTGGTGATGGCGTAGAAGCCGGTGCGGCAGCCCATCGGGGCGAAGCCGATGAGCTTATCGGTGTAGTTGCGCATGAAGTTTGCCATCATGTGCTCCACCGAGTGCAGCGCCTTGGTATCCAGGTGGTCCTGGTTAGGCTGGCAGAAACGCAGGTCATACTTGATGATTTCGACGCCGCCGCCCAAATCCGTGCGGTCGGCCACGCGGATATATGGCGCGCTGACTAGGCGGTGGTCGAGTTCGAAGGACTTCACGTTGAGCTTTTTATCATTCTGTTCAGTCATGTCTCTCCAGTGTAATCACAGCTGAGTGTCACTTCCTGAAAAAGATTCTTTACCGCATACGCTGGGATAATATGAGCACACTGGACGATTCCGCCGAGGTTCCTGGCGCCGCACGCACCCCTGGCAATTCGTCTTCCGGCGAACCGCCGAGCGCTGCGGCTACTCCGGTGGGCAAATCCGTCTATGAGGGCGCGGATAAAATCGTGCCGAGCACTGCGCCCACCGTGGTCAAGATTGAAGGCCACACCGAAAATGTAGATCCGTTGGCCCGCGGCAACCGCCTGCGCAAGGAAAGCTGGGGGCTGGTGCTCCGCCGCGTGTGGGCGGACTTCTTCCACGATGCCTTGATGGATCGCGCCGCCACGATGACGTACTTCACGCTTATGGCCTTTGCCCCTACGGTGCTCGCGGCCTATTCGATAGCCACGCTCATTTTCTCCTCGCGGCGTGCTGAGGTGCACGAATTAACCTCGCAGTTTATTGCAGATTATGTGCCAGGCTCCATGACGGAGCAGGCCGAAAAACTGGTTGGCTCCATTATCGGTTCCACGGCACAAGGCACCTTCGCGCTGGTGGTATCCGTGCTGATTTCGCTCTTTGCCGCCTCGGCCTATGTGCGCGCCTTCTCGCGCACGGCCAATACCGTCTATGGGCGAGTGGAAGGCCGCGGAATCATCCGCACCTGGGCATTGATGTGGGGGCTTACCATCGTCCTCGTCATCGGTGCGGTCATCGTGCTCTTTGCTAACCTGCTGCGCGATACCATCGTGAGCGGCGTTATCAATCCGCTGGCGGGCAAGCTGGAGATGCAGGGCACCGCGGACTTTTTGGGTGGGATCTTCATGCCAGTGTGGAATTGGCTGCGCTTCCCGCTCACCGTGGTGATCGTGCTGAGCTTGATCGCTATCTTGTATCACTTTTCCCCGAACGTGCGGCCGGCGCGCTTTCGGTGGATAACCCTAGGCTCCGTCGTAGCGCTGAGCACCAATGTTGCGGTGTGGGGAGCATTTGCGCTGTATACCCAGCGCTTTGCCGGAGCCAGCGTCTATGGCGCCTTCAGCCTCATCATGGCCGTATTCATGGCCGTGTGGCTATCTAATACGATGCTCATTCTGGGCATCAAGCTCGATGCGGAGATCCTGCGCGCCAAGGAACTGCAATTGGGCCTGCACGCCGCGCGGCATATTCAGGCTCCGCCGCGTTCCGACGCCGCCGCTAAAGCCCAAGCCCGCGCCCAGCACGACCTTGAGGAACGATCCGAGCGCATCTACGAACAGGCGGTGCGCCGGGAAGCGCGTGAACAAGGCTAGCCCTGGTTGAGCAGGGCGAGGAGATCGCGCTGGACATCGCGGCGGCGCAGCTTGCCCAGCTGGTCGGCGGCGAGCGTCTCCATGGCAAAGAAGCGCTGCGGGACTTTATAGCGCGCCACCAACCCGCGGCAATGGTCGCGCAAGGCGGATTCGTCGAGCTGCGCGCCGGGGGCAAGCACCACGCAGGCGGCGACGTGCTCCGAACCATCAGAGCGAGGAAGGCCCACGACCGCGGCTTGGGCAATATCAGGATGGGAGGTTAAAGCCTCCTCGACCTCGCCGGGGTAGACATTGAAGCCACCGGTGATGATGATTTCCTTGATGCGGCCCACCAACCGGATATGGCCGTCGGGCTCGCGCACGCCCATGTCCCCGGTGCGGAACCAGCCGTCATGGAAGGCAGCGGCGGTGGCGGGGGCGTCGGCAAGGTAGCCGCTAAAGACTTGCGGGCCGCGGGCGAGGATCTCGCCGGCCTCGCCATCCGGCTGGGTGCGGCTGAGGTCGTGAGGATAGCCGATGCGCAGCTGCGTATCCGGCAGCGGCAGGCCGATGGTGCCGGCGCGCCGGGTGCCATCGAGGGGATTGATGGTCAGCACGGGAGAGGTCTCCGTAAGCCCATAGCCTTCCACCAGTATGCCGCCGGTGCGCGCCTCCCATGGCTCGATGATGCGCGAGGGGAGGGAAGCTGCGCCCGAGATGGAGTAGCGTACCCCGCCGAGATCCGTGGGCGCGTCAGAGGCGGCGGTGCCTGCGGCCAAGGGAGCGGCCGCCATGGCGCGCTCGTAGATGGTGGGCACGCCCGGCATCCAGGTGGGGCGGCGGGCGGCAAGCGCCTTGGTCACCGCGTCGGTGTGTGGGGCAGGCAGCAGGATGATCTCGGCCGCGCAGCGCACCGCGAGGAGCACGCTCATCGTCAGGCCATAGGAATGGAACATGGGCAGCGCGGCCAGAAAGCGCTCGTGGCCAGCGCGCAGCGGGGCCTGGGTTTCCAGCTGCAGGCAGTTGGCCGCGAGGTTGCCGTGGGTTAAGACCACGCCCTTGGGGCGGGCGGTGGTGCCGGAGGTGTAGAGGATAAGGGCGGCGTCGGTAAGCGCGGCAGGGTGCGGTTCCACCGGGGCGCCGGTGAGGGGAAGCGGCTTGGTGAGGGAAACGGTAATGGTGGTCTCTACCTGCGCGGACACGGTGGGGGCGATGTCCTCCCAGGCAATCGCCACGCGGGCGCCATGGTGGGCGAGCAGCGGGGTGAGCTCGTGCGCGGTATAGCGCGGATTGTGCTCCACCACCACTGCGCCCAGGCGCAGGATGGCGAAGAATGCCACCACGTGTTGCGGGCAATTGGGCAGCAGGAGCGCCACGCGGTCGCCGGGGCGCACGCCCATCTCGCGTAGGGCACCGGCCGCGGCCGCCACCTGGGCGTTGAGCTCGCTATAGGTGAGCGTGTGGCCAGCGAAGTAGGTGGCGGGGCGCTGGGGAAACCTCGCGACGGCGGCCGCGAGGAAATCCGTCAAGGTAGCGCCATAATGAATATCTGCCATAGCCGCTAAGTTTAGGCCTTTGCCTCCAGCAGCTCGAGTAGGTCCTTGCGCACCTGGTGGCGGCGGATTTTGCCCAGGTGGTCGCGCGCCAGATCTTCGAAGTGGTAGAAGGTGCGCGGCACCTTATAGCGGGTCAGGCGCTCGCGGCAGAATTCCTTCAAGCCTTCTGGATCGAGCACGGCGCCATCGCGCAGGGTAACGCAGCCGACGACATCCTCGGAGCCATCCTGGCGCGGGCGGCCCACGGCGGCGACATCCACGACGTCGGGATGCTGGGCAATCGCCTCTTCCACCTCGGCGGGGTAGACGTTGAAGCCGCCGGTGATGATGATTTCCTTGATGCGGCTGACCAGCTTGATATAGCCATCCGGTTCCATGAGTGCCATATCACCGGTGCGGAACCAGCCATTGTGGAAGGTCTTTTCGGTAGCGGCGGCATTGCCAGAGTAACCCTGGAAAATCTGCGGGCCGCGCGCGAGCATCTCGCCCGGTTGGCCATCGGGCTGGGTCTCATCCAGGTTCTCAGGGTTGGCGATGCGCACCTCCGTATCCGGGAAGGGCACGCCCACATAGCCGGGGCGGTGCTTGCCGTTCATGGGATTGGCTGTAAGAACCGGGGAAGTCTCCGTCATGCCGAAGCCTTCCACCAGCCGGCCGCCGGTCATGGTCTCCCAGCGCTCCACAATTTCTACGGGCAGCGTGGCGGCGCCGGAGAAAGCATTGCGGATGCCGCTTAAGTCGACGTCCTTTTCTTCCGCCGCGTCCATGATCTTCTGATACAGCGTGGGCACGCCCGGCAGCCAAGTAGGCGTGCGCTTCTTGACGATGTCCATAATCAGCGGCATCTGCGGGGAGGGGACCAGGATGAGCTCGGCGCCAAGGTAGATGCTGAAGATACACAGCGTGGTCATGCCGTAGGCGTGGAAGATGGGCAGGGCTGCGAGGAAGCGCTCTTGTTGCTTGCCCATCTGTGGCACCCAGGCCTTACCTTGGATGGCATTGGCAATGAGGTTGCCGTGTGAGAGGAGCGCACCCTTGGGCTTTCCGGTGGTGCCGGAGGTATAGAGGATGAGCGCGATATCGTCCTGGGAGATCTCAGGGATATCGAGGGCCGAGCCATCGCCGCCAATGGCCGCGCCGATGAGGGTGGACCACTCCACGGTATTGGGCGCGGGGCTGGTGAGCTGCTCGCGCTTGGCGGCCAGCGGCGGGATGGGCAGGCGCAGTGCGAGGCGCTTGAGTGGTGGCATGGCATCGACCATATTGACGGAGACGATGGTCTCCAGCGGGGTGGTCGAGCGTAGCTTTTCCAGTGTGGAGGCGGTTTTATCCCAGGAGATGACCACGCGCGCGCCGTGGTCATTGAGCAGCCCTTCCAGCTCCGGGGCGGTATAGAGCGGGTTGTGCTCGACCACGGTGGCGCCAAGCAATTGCACCGCGTAGAAGGCCGCGACGTGCTGGGGGCAGTTAGGCAGGACGATGGCCACCTTGTCGCCGGGGCGAATGCCAAAAGCCTTGAGTCCGGCCGCAGCGGCGCGCACTTGGGTATCGAGTTCCGCGTAGGTCTGTGTCTTTCCGAAGAAGTAGGTGGCGGATTTATTGGCATTGACCCGCAGATTATTGCGGTAGTAGTCGACGATGGTTTTATCGCCGTAGTCCAGCGTGTGTGGGGTCCAATCGCTGTAGTGCTCGAGCCAGGCTCGGGAGGTGGAAGCGGACACGCGGAAAACCTTTCGTTTGGCTACAAAAACTATTTCTGAGGGGATAGCATATCCCAAACATGAGGAATCCCTCTAGTTTTCTTCCAGTGTCAGCAAAAAACGTTTGGCTTCCAGACCACCCGCATAGCCGCCGAGCCCGCCATCGCTGCGCAGCACACGGTGGCATGGCCGCACGATGAGCAGGGGATTGGCGCCGCACGCACTGCCCACGGCCCGCGTCGCGCCGGGCCGGCCCAGCAGCTTGGCGACGTCGCGGTAGGTGACCGTCTCCCCATAGCCAATCTCTGCCAGCCGCGCATGCACTGCGGCGCGAAAGTCGGTCGTCGCAGGCGGGTCGAGGGGCAACTCGAAGGCGCGGCGCTGTCCGGCGAAATACTCCGCGAGCTGTGCCTGGGCGGCGTCGAGCACGTCCGCGCTGCGCTTTTCGACGCCCCCTTCTTCCACACCGCCCACCGCTTCCTGTGGAGTGCTGGCCGCGGTGAATTCGATGCGGGAAAGCCCCCGCGGGCTCGCCTGCAAGCGCAGGGGTCCGAGGGGGCTATCGATGAGGCGGAACATGTTAATTCTGTTCGGCCTCGAGGCGGCGGATGAGGTCTGCCTGGACCTCGCGGCGGCGGATCTTGCCCATCTGGTCCTTGGCTAGCTCCTCAAAATGGTAGAAGGTGCGCGGGACCTTGTAGCGGGTCAGGCGCTCGCGGCAGTAGTCCTTGAGTCCCTCCGGATCCAAGGCGGCGCCATCGGCGAGGTCGAGGCAGGCCACGACGTCCTCGGAGCCGTCCTCGCGCGGGCGGCCGACCACGGCGACGTCATCAATGCTCGGGTGCTCGCGCAGGATTTCTTCCACCTCGCCGGGGTAGACGTTGAAGCCGCCGGTGATGATGATTTCCTTGATGCGGCTGACCAGGCGGATGAAGCCGTCTTCTTCCATGACGCCCATGTCACCGGTGCGGAACCACTCACCGTGGAAGGCGGCCCCGGTGGCTTCCTCATTGTTGAGGTAGCCCTTGAAGATCTGCGGGCCGCGGGCCAGCACCTCGCCTTCGACGCCGTCCGGCTGGGTCTCGTCCAGATTATCCGGGTTGGCAATGCGCACCTGGGTATCCGGGAACGGAATGCCCACGTAGCCCGGGCGGCGGTCGGTGCTCATGGGGTTGCCCACAATAATCGGCGAGCACTCCGTGAGGCCATAGCCCTCCACCAAGAGGCCGCCGGTGTAGTTCTCCCACTTGTTGACCGTGTCCGAAGGCAGGGTAGACGCGCCGGAGAAGGCTGCGCGCACACCCTTGATGGGGATTTCCTGATCCTCGGCGGCCTTCACGATGCGCTCGTAGAGCGTCGGCACGCCCGGTACCCAGGTCGGGGTGTGCTTCTTCATCAACTGCATGATGAGCGACATATCTGGCTTTGGCAGGATGACTAGCTCGCCGCCGATAAACTGCGCCAAGGTCACGTTCATGGTCAGGCCATAAGCGTGGAAGAAGGGGAGGGCTGCCAGCATGCGCTCCGGCTTATCGCCCAAACCTGGTACCCACGCCTTGCCCTGCATCAGGTTAGAAAACAGGTTGCCGTGCGAGAGCATGGCGCCCTTCGGGGCGCCGGTGGTGCCAGAGGTGTACATAATCAGCGCGATGGTGTCCTTGTCCACGTCCTCCGGCGTGGTGATATCGCTACCATCGCCGCCGATGGCGTTGCCTACCAAGGTCTCCCACGGCACAGTATTTGGCGCCGGGGACGAGAGCTGCTCGCGCTTGGACTTCAGCGGCGGGATGGGCAGGCGCAGGGCGGCGCGCTGCAGGGTGGGCATGGCGTTGATCATGTTGATGGACACGACCGTTTCCAGATTGGTGGTCGCGCGCAGCTTCTCCAGGGTGGGCGCGGCCTTATCCCAGGCGATGGCGATGCGCGCGCCGTGATCCTGAAAGAGCCCCTCCAGCTCGTGGGCGGTGTAGAGCGGGTTGTGCAGCACCACCTGGGCGCCCAGCTTCAAGATGGCGTAGAACGCCGCGATGTACTGCGGCGAGTTTGGTGCCACGATGGCTACGCGGTCACCGGGGCGCACACCGAAGGCCTTCAGGCCAGCGGCCGCAGCGCGAACCTGCCGGTCCAGCTCCGCATACGTTTGGGTGCGCCCGAAGAAGTAGGTGGCCGGCTTATCGCCGTTGACCTCAAGATTATTGTCGTAAATGTCCAGCAGCGTGGTCTCGCCATACTCGAGGTGGTGCGGTGTCCATTCCGGGTAGTACTGGAGCCAAGCCTGTGATTCGTATGCGGACAAAACTTTACCTTTCGGTGGCGTAGGTTTCTGGCAGGGGCCAGTATAGCGCCGGTAGAATTGAGCGCCATGCGCATCGCCATGATCTCTATGCATACCTCGCCGATTGAACAGCCCGGCTCGGGGGATGCCGGCGGCATGAACGTCTACGTCCTCAATAGTGCGCGCCAACTGGCTCGCCGGGGAATAGAGGTGGACGTCTACACTCGCGCCACCCGGCCTAGCCACGGCGAAATCATTGAGGTTGAACCCCACCTGCGCGTCATTAATATCGTCGCCGGGCCGTACGAGGGCCTAGATAAAGAGGATCTGCCGACCCAGTTGGCCGCTTTCGCGGGCGGCATGGTGCAATTTGCCAAATGGCAGGGCAAGAAATATGACCTTATTCACTCGCACTACTGGCTCTCCGGACAGGTGGGCTGGCTGCTACGGGATCTCTGGGGCATCCCGCTCATCCACACGGCCCATACCCTCGCCGCGGTGAAGAACGCCTCCCGGACCGCGGATGACACCTTGGAGTCCGAGGCTCGCCGCATCTGCGAGCAGCAGCTGGTAGATAATGCGGACCTGCTCGTGGTTAATACCGAGCAAGAAGCCCGCGACTTGGCCGAGCACTACGACGCCGAGTGCGACATCATTCGCGTGGTCTCGCCCGGCGCCGACGTCGAGCTATTTACCCCAGGCACGGACCGCAATACCGAGCGCTCCCGCCGCGAGCTGGGCATTCCACTGCACACCAAGGTGGTGGCCTTTGTGGGGCGCCTGCAAAAATTCAAGGGCCCAGAGGTCCTCATTCGTGCCACGGCCGAGCTCTTCCGCCGCGAACCGACCCGCAACCTGCGCGTGGTCATTTGTGGCGGACCATCGGGGGCTAATACGGCGCCGGAGGCCTATAGGGAATTGGCTCGTGAGTTGGGCGTCGATAAGCGCGTGCGCTTTTTGGGCGCCCGCCCGCCAGAGGAGCTGGTAGGGGTCTACCGCGCGGCCGATATCGTAGCGGTGCCTAGCTATAACGAGTCCTTCGGCCTAGTGTCGCTGGAGGCCCAGGCCTCGGGCACGCCGGTGGTAGCCGCGGCCGTTGGCGGGCTGCCCATCGCCGTGGCCGAAGGGGAGACCGGCCTGCTGGTGCACTCGCATGACCCGTCCGACTGGGCCGATGCTTTGGCCCGCCTGCTTGACGACGACCCCATGCGCATCGCCATGGGCGAAGCCGCCGTCGCCCACGCCGCGCGCTTTAGCTGGGCCAGCTCCGCCGCCGCGCTCGCAGAAATTTATGACGAGGCCAGCCGCATCGAGGTCCCGGATTGCCATCAACGGCGGGCGATTGGGGATTAAACCCTGACGCCGGTAATAATTTCGTGGCATGCTGGAGGCATGACTAACGGAAAACTGATTCTTCTTCGCCATGGCCAATCCAAGTGGAACGAGTCCAACCAGTTCACTGGCTGGGTCGATGTAGATCTGACCGAAAAGGGCGAGGCGGAAGCCAAGCGCGGCGGTGAGCTGCTCGCGCAGGCAGGCGTTCTGCCCGATGTCCTCTATACCTCTCTTCTACGCCGTGCTATCCGCACCGCAAACATCGCACTCAACGCCGCCGACCGCCACTGGATTCCAGTGGTGCGCGACTGGCGCCTCAACGAGCGCCACTACGGCGCCCTCCAAGGGCTGAACAAGGCCGAGACCAAGGAAGAATACGGTGAGGAAAAGTTCATGGCATGGCGCCGCTCCTATGACACGCGCCCGCCGGAGCTGGCCGATGACTCCGAGTACTCCCAGACCAATGACCCGCGCTACGCAGACCTGGAAAAGGTCCCGCAGACCGAGTGCCTGAAGGACGTCGTCGCCCGCTTCGTTCCGTACTTCGAGGAGGAAATCCTCCCACGCGCCAAGAAGGGCGAGACCGTGCTCATCGCCGCACACGGCAACTCCCTGCGCGCATTGGTCAAGCACCTGGACAATATCTCCGATGATGATATTGCCGGCCTGAATATTCCGACCGGCATCCCGCTGGTGTATGAGATCACCGAGGATGGCTCCGTAGTAAACCCAGGTGGCACCTACCTGGATCCGGAAGCCGCCGCTGCCGGTGCCGCCGCCGTTGCTGCGCAGGGCGGTAAGTAAGAAACTGCGCCACAGTCCCCGGGGAGTATTCCCTGGGGACTTTGTGGTGGATAGGGTAGACACGTGGAATTGATTCTTTCCTTTGCCGCCGGCGTGGTGGCCTGCGGGTTGGCGCTGCCGGTGATTTCTTGGCTGCGCGGGCGCATTGCGCGCTACCGCCAAGCCACCGATGCCGAGGCCAACCAGGTCACGACGGTCAGCCAGGTGCTGCACTTGGCCGTGCAGGGCTCGCCGACGGCCCTGGCGGTGCTGGATCGCAGTCAAGAAATCGTCATGTCCAATCCGGCAGCCCACGAGATGTCCCTGGTGCATGATCGCGCCGTGAACCCGGACGTGTGGCAGACCGCGCAGGAGGTCTTCGAGGACAAGGAGACCCGCACCGTCGACTTGGCCATTCCCAAGCGCCGCACGGGCCACCGCGTCACCCAGTTCAAGGCGGTCATTAAGCCGCTCACGCTTAATGACGGCCGCTTTGTCATCATCTACGGCACCGATGAGAGCGAAAACGTCCGCATGGAATCCGCCCGCCGCGACTTCGTGGCAAACGTCTCCCACGAACTCAAGACCCCCGTCGGCGGCATTGCCTTGCTGGCCGAGGCCCTGCTCCAAGATCCCGGTGACCAGGAAACCGTGGAGTACTTTGGCAACAAGGTCTACAAGGAAGCCAACCGCATGGCCGATATGGTCAGCGAGCTTATTTCCTTGTCCAAGCTGCAAGGCGCCGAGGCGCTGCCGGAGATGGAACCGTTGGCCGTCGATGACCTCATCGAGGAAGCGCTCTCGCGCAACCAACTGGCTGCGGAGGCCCGTTCCATCGAGCTCAACCGGGGCGCCTCCGTCGGCGTGCAGGTTAAAGGAGATAGGTCCCTGCTGGTTACCGCACTATCTAACCTCATCTCCAACGCGATTAACTATTCGCCGGAGAAGATGCCGGTATCGGTCTCCCAGAAAGTCGTGGACGGTGGGGTCGTGCTCATCCGCGTCACCGACCGCGGCATCGGTATCGCACCGGATGATCAAAAGCGCGTCTTCGAGCGCTTCTTCCGCGTAGACCAAGCCCGGTCGCGGCAGACCGGAGGCACTGGCCTAGGATTAGCAATTGTTAAACACGTGGTGGCCAACCATGGCGGCAACATCAAACTGTGGTCCCGGCCCGGTACGGGTTCTACATTCACCATTGAGTTGCCTATCTACAGGGAAGAAAAGCCAGCGCAGGATGCTGGCATGAAGGATAATGAGAAAAGGGATGCCGTCACTGCGGCGGCGCCTGGGCTCCCGCGTGCAGTAGCACGCGTTGCAGCACGTCGAAAGGATAAAGCACAATGACCACCATCCTCATCGTTGAAGATGAAGAGTCGCTGGCAGATCCGCTGGCATTCCTTCTCCGCAAGGAGGGCTTCGAGCCGATCATCGCGCACGATGGCCCCACCGCGCTGGAAAAGTTTGCCGCTAACGACATCGATATCGTCCTTCTAGACCTTATGCTGCCCGGCATGTCCGGCACCGAGGTATGCAAGCAGCTGCGCACCTCTTCTTCCGTGCCGGTCATCATGGTGACCGCGCGCGATTCCGAGATCGACAAGGTCGTCGGCCTCGAGCTGGGCGCCGATGATTACGTGACCAAGCCTTATTCCTCCCGCGAGCTCATCGCGCGCATCCGCGCGGTCCTGCGCCGCGGCCACGATTCCGGCGCCGGTGCCGATACCGAGGCGGAGGAAGAAGTAGCCGAGCAGATCCTCGAGGGCGGCCGCGTCAAGATGGACGTGGAACGCCACACCGTTACCGTCGCGGATGAGCCGGTATCCATGCCTCTTAAGGAGTTTGACCTCCTGGAGTACCTGCTGCGCAACGCTGGCCGCGTACTTACCCGCGGCCAGCTCATTGACCGTATCTGGGGCGCCGATTATGTTGGCGACACCAAGACGCTCGATGTTCACGTCAAGCGCCTGCGCTCCAAGATCGAGGAGCAGCCCTCCCGCCCGAAGCACCTGGTTACGGTGCGCGGCCTGGGCTATAAATTTGAGCTCTAGCTCTCCGACTGCTGGCTTCCTGCCTGTAGGCTCCCGGCTTTCACGCTGGCCGGGTGCTGCGTGAGCTGGACGCCGTGCTCGGACGCCGCGGCGCGCGCCTTGCAGTGCGCGGCCAAAATCTCATAGGACTCCCGCCCCATGAGCGCTACCAGCTCGTCTTCGTGCGATTGCCATATCGGCAGCGGGTTAGCGTGGCAGGCGGCATCGGCCGAGCAATACCAATCAAAGTCTTCGCCGCCATTGCCCCAACCGCGACGGTCATACTCGCCAATCTGGGTGCGCAAAATCTCCTGCCCATCTGGGCGCTCTTCATAATCCTCGTAGCGGCGCAGCGGCAATTGCCAGCACACCTCGGGTTTTACCACCGTGAGTTCCTCCCCGGCATCGACAGCCCACTGGTGCAGTGCGCAGCCCGTACCCGTTGTCCAGCCGGCGCGGTTGGCAAAAATGCACGCACCATCCACAATAGGGGTCTTCAGCGCTGGTTCCGGTTCGCCGTCCTCGCCGTCGAGCTCGTCCCATTCCAGCCATGGCTCCAACTCGTCCGTAGCGTCCTGCGCGAGGAACTCATCTACCCCCGCTGGGCGCAGCTGCCAATACTTGGCGGGCATGCGCGAGACGGCGTCGTAAAGCTGGTCGCGGTCTTCCTCATCGGTCATATAGGCGCCATGCACGCAGCAGCCCACCTCGGGCTGGCTCTTATCGATGCCCCGGCATGCCGACGTTCCAAATTGGCAGCTGTAGTGCGATTCCACCCATGTCAGGTCGATGGAAAAGACGTGGTGTGGGTCGTTCGGGTTGGTAAATTCAAACCACTCCCGCGGGAAATCGGGGGCCTCTTCGCGGCCCGCTCTTATCGACGCCGCCGCGGGCGAGCTCGCGGGAAAACCTAGGTATACCGTGTCAGATTTTGGGCGATTCACACCTAACCACGGTAGACCTACTACGCTATTAGTGTGCGATTAGGTGTATTAGACGTCGGAAGCAATACCGTCCACCTCGTTGCGGTCGATGCCGCGACGGGCGGGCGGCCCACTCCGATGAGCGATTGGAAGACCCCGCTCCGGCTGGTAGAACAGCTGGACAAGAAGGGCAACATCCATGAAAAGGGTGTAAAGAAGCTGGTCAGCGCCGTGGCAGAGGCGAGCGAGCTGGGCGAAAAGTTGGGCTGCGCTGAATTTATCGCCTTTGCTACCTCGGCGGTGCGCTCCGCGCATAATTCGGAGGCCGTGCTCGATGAGGTGGAAAAGCAGACCGGCGTACGCCTGCAGATTCTCTCTGGCGTGGAAGAAGCCCAGCTGACCTTCCTCTCCGCACGCCGCTGGTACGGCTGGTCCGCCGGGCGTATCACCAACCTAGACATCGGCGGCGGCTCGCTAGAGCTGTCCACCGGTACCGACGAGCACCCCGACCTCGCCTTCTCCCTCGACTTGGGCGCTGGCCGCTTGACCCATAACTGGTTCGACACCGACCCACCGGAGAAAAAGAAGGTAAGTGCGCTGCGCGATTATATCGATGCGGAGCTCGAAGACGTTGCCCAGCAGATGAAGGCCATGGGCCCCGCTGGCCTCGCCGTGGGTACCTCCAAAACCTTCCGCACGCTGGCGCGCCTGACGGGGTCCGCCCCGTCGTCTGCCGGCCCATACGTCAAGCGCACGTTGACTGCACCGGGTCTGCGCCAGTTGATTTCCTTCATCTCTCGCATGACTGCGGCAGACAGAGCGGACCTAGAAGGTGTAAGTTCTAACCGATCGCACCAAATCGTTGCCGGCGCTCTAGTGGCCGAGGCATCCATGCGAGCCTTGGACATTGAGAAGCTGGAAATCTGCCCGTGGGCGCTGCGTGAGGGCGTCATTTTGCGCCGGACCGACAAGGGATTGGAATAGGAAGAGATCATGGCTGACAAGAAGAAGTTGACCGTGGCAGAGCTGCTGGCTCGCGATAAAAAGGCCCGCGGCGAAAAGGGCGGCAAGGACGACAAGCGTTCGCGCCGCCACCGCCGCAGCCTCGATGAAGGCGGCATTTCCGTTGCCGAGCTAACCGGCAACCTCAAGAAGGTCGAGGCTTCGCCTGCCGAGGCCAAGCACACCTCCGTCTCCATCGACGAGGACGCTCCCGTCATCCGGGCCCCCAAGGCCGCCGACGCGACCGATGCCGACTCCGCAAAGAAGTCCACCGACAAGCCTGCAGCCAAGGCTGCCGCAAAGCCTGCTGCGTCCGCCCCGTCGGCTGCACAGTCCACCGCAAAGAAGCCTGCCGCTGCCGGCGCGGTACAGGAGGCGGCGAAGAAGAAGCAGCCTTCTGCGGATGACACCGCGGTAATCCAGCGCGTGGATAAGGCGAAGGCGGACGACGCCAAGCCTGCCGCGGCGAAGGCCGCAGCAGAGAAGCCGACCGTAGACAAGTCCGGCGCGGACAAGGCCACCGCAGCGAAGCCCGTTGCCGAAAAGCCGAAGGCCGACAAGGGCGCAAAGGCGGCCGGAGCGGGAGCCGCGGCAGCTGGCGCTGGAGCGGCCGCTGCGGCGGCGGTGCCGGCGTCGAAGAAGGCGGGCGTCGCTAAGAGTGCAGAGGAAACCGGCAACCTTCCCAAGGTCGAAGACGACGAAGAGTGGATCGAGGAAGAGCACGAGAAGCTCAACCCAGTGTCCATCCTGCTGATGATTGTCGCGGGCATCCTGCTGGCGATTGTCATCTTCAAGGGCTTTGAGATTCTGTGGGATAGCTTCCCACGCCTGGTCGTCGCCATCCTGGCGCTGTGCGTCACTGCAATTATGGTGGGCGTGACGCACGCCCTGCGCACCGCGCGCGATGGGTTCTCCATGTTCCTGGCCGGCTTTACCGGCCTTATCCTGACCTTCGGCCCGCTGCTGTTGGTGATGCTCTAAGCCCCTCGCTTGTCGACGCCCCGGTTACCCCACAGTGTGAACTGGCCCCCAAAAGTTGGACTGGTTTAATTCTAGGCGGTGAGGGACTCAAGGGCCTGATTCCGATAGTGCATCGGGGTCAGGCCCTTGAGTCGTTGTTGGATGCGTTCGGTGTTGTACCACTGGATGTAGTCTTCGATGGCTTGGTTAAAGTCCTCGACGGTGTCGAAGACTTCTCCGTGGTACATCTCGGTTTTCAAGTGGCCAAAGAAGTTCTCCATTACTGCGTTGTCGTAGCAGTTGGCTTTTCGCGACATTGACTGGACACCGCCGTTGTCACTGATCAGGTTACGCCAGGAGGAATGCTGGTACTGGAAGCCTTGATCGGTGTGCATCATCCACCCAGGCTTCGGCGCGCAGGCTGCAATCGCCTTAGTCAAGGATTCGGCGGTAAACGCTGCCGTCGGCGATGTAGCCACGGTGTAAGCGACGATTGAGCGGTCGAACAAGTCCATCACCGGTGACAAATACACTTTTCGGCCTGCGACCCTGAACTCGGTGACGTCGCTGACAAAGACGGTGTTTGGCGTGTCTGGGGTGAACTTGCGGTCAAGCTTGTTGTCAGCAATGCGACTTTTAGTTCCTGCGTAGGAAATATACGGTCTGCGTTGGCGGATCTTGGCCCGAAGCCCCATCTGGCGCATGAGTTTGTAAACGAGTTTGTGGTTGACCACCCAGCCCTTGTTGCGCAGGTCCAGCAACACTCGCCGGTAGCCGTAGCGATGTTTGTTAACCTCGAAGCTTTCCCGGATAGCGTCCTTGATCGCAGCGTGCTTATCTGGCTCGCTGAGTCGTTTCTGGTGGTAGAAGAATGTCGCCCGCGGCATACCGGCTGCCTCTAGGAGGTACTCCAAGCGGTGGTGAGACTTGAGGATGACGATCGCTTGGACTTTCAGGCGCGTCCCTGATTCCTCAAGTCCCGCAATTTTTTTAGGTAGGCATTTTCGGCCCGCAACCGTTCGTTTTCGCGACGTAGCTTATCTTCTTCAGAAAGCACTTTCGGCTTAGCTGAACCTTTAGGCCTGCCCTTCGGCTTCGGTTTTAAGGCGTCATCGCCGCCTTTGCGCCATTTCCGCGACCAATATCCAACCACTTGGTCTGACGACAGGCCAAACTCACGGGCAAGACTCATCTTTGACTCGCCAGTGAGATGGCGTTGGACAACTTCCTTTTTGATCTCGAAGGAGTACTGCTGCTTTGAAGGCTTTTCCACAAGACACAGCTTGCCATGGAGCAAGAACCGACGAAACAAAGCGCGAACTGGATAAACACCAACACCGACATGATGCGCTGCAGCCCAGTAACTACAACCCTGCTCGAAAAGGGCCACCAATTCTTCCCGCTGCCCCGCCGACAACGAACTACGTGTATGCATACAACTGCTCCCCACTAGTAGGTAACTGATTTCTCAGTCCAACTAATGGGGAGCAGTTCACGTGGTAGCCGGGGTTCCGCATTTTTGGCATGGTGGAGACTATGACAAAGATTGCAATTTTAGGCGGCGGACAAATCGGTGAGGCTTTGACCTCGGGACTCGTAGCATCGGGCTTTGCAGGCTCTGATATCACGGTCACCAACCGCACCGAATCCCGCAGCAAGGAACTTCAGGATACCTATGGCGTCACCACCACCAGCGATAATGCAGCGGCGGTGGACGGCGCGGATTATATCTTCGCGTGCGTGAAGCCCTACGCCATCCTGGATCTGCTCGAAGGCCTTGAGCCGGCCAAGGATGCCGTGGTTGTGTCTATGGCCGCGGGCCTGACGCTAGAGCAGCTGCAGGGCGCGGCGGGCGAAGGCGTGCCGGTGGTGCGCGTTATGCCCAATACCCCCATGTTGGTGCGCCGCGGTATGTGCACCTGCGCGGCCGGTGAGCACGTGAGCGAGGCCCAGATGGATGGCGTGCGCGAGCTGCTGGAAGCCGTCGGCGAGGTAGCGGTCATCCCGGAGAAGAATATCGACGCCGCCACCGCACTGGCAGGTTCCTCCCCGGCCTACTTCTTCCTTGTAGCAGAAGCGCTTGTCGACGCCGGCGTACAGCTCGGCCTTCCCCGCGACGTCGCCGAGAAGCTTGCCGCCCAGGCCGCAGCCGGCTCTGGTGAGATGCTGGCTAGCTCCGGCCGCTCGGCCACCCAGCTGCGCGCTGGCGTAACCTCGCCGGGCGGCACCACCGCCGCCGCCGTCCGCGAGCTGGAGGAGTCCGGCTTGCGCGGCGCGTTCTACCGCGCGGCAGAGGCCTGCTCCGATAAGGCCAAGGAGCTCGGCTAGCGCCTCCGTGTGCGACCTCCCCGTGGTGGGGGTGTACCCACCCAGGAGTGTTGGGGCGGGTGTTAAGCAGCGCTTTTAGGGGAAACCCTAATGAATGCTGTGAAAAAATTTGGCACTTGGGTCGCATTAGTCACATGTTTCACGATAGGCTAGGGCAAGCACGTGCGTGAAGTCCTGTGGGAGGGGAAGCCTACAGCGCGTAACGAGCTGAAGGGTTAGATATATATGGCAAATGAAGAAAAGGGAACCTTTCTGACGATCGCGGAGGTCGCCGAGATTATGCGCGTCTCCAAAATGACCGTCTACCGTTTGGTTCACGCAGGCGAAATGCCGGCTGTTCGCGTCGGACGCTCCTTCCGCGTTCACGAGTCCGCCGTCAACGAGTACCTAGAGGCTTCCGTCTACGGAGCCTAGGCTCGCGCCGCACAGACAGCGCCCACCTCTGTTGGCCCTCGTGGCCAGCGGTGGTGGGCGCTGTTGTTTCTCACTGTTGTTGTCGCGGGGCCTTTTTGGTCACGGGCTGGGTGCTGGGTAAGATGGTGTGCATTCGTGTCGGCTCGCTGATGTGGCCCGCGGTCCGTGTGGCCACGGCGGCAAGAGTGCACCTTCGCCGTTTTAGCGCTGACAAGTTTGACAGTACGTACTACACGAAAGTGAGGACTCCATGGGTTCCGTCATTAAGAAGCGCCGCAAGCGCATGTCCAAGAAGAAGCACCGCAAGATGCTGCGCCGCACCCGCGTGCAGCGTCGTAAGCTGGGCAAGTAAACCCCAGCCCGCTTCTTACCCTCCGCCATTGTGCGGAGGGTTTTTGCATGCTTGCCGACGTCCCCCAGCGCCCTCTACCGCCCTCGCTACCGCCGGTAGTAGCGCCAGCCGCCATAGGAAAAGGCGGCGGTGGCCAACGCCGGCAGACCATAGGTGCGGATGGCGCGGCGCACGGAGCGATAGTCGCGCACGAGCCAGCCGCGGTCGCCGGCGATATCGCGCAGTTTGCGGTCTGGGTTGATGGCCACGGCGGTGCCGACCATAGACAGCATGGGCACGTCGTTGGCGGAATCCGAATACGCGGTGCAGCGCGAGAGGTCGAGGCCTTCGATGGTCGCGAGCGCGGCCACGGCGTGCTTTTTGCCGGGCCCGTGGAGGATATCGCCGACCAGTCGGCCGGTGAACTTGCCGTCTTTGACCTCCGCGACGGTGCCGAGCGCGCCGGTAAACCCGAAGCGCCGGGCGAGCACCTGCGCTAGCTGGACCGGTGTGGCGGTGACCAGCCACACCTGCTGGCCGGCGGCTAGGTGCATCTCCGCCAGCTGTGTGGTGCCGGGGTAGGCGCGGCGGGCCAGCGAGGCGTCTACAATCTCCTCGCATAGCTCCACCAGCTCGTCGACGCTGCGGCCTTTGACAAACTCCAGCGCCTGCGCGCGGCCGACGGCCACGTCCTTGGCATTTTCGCTGCCGGAGACGCGGAACTTGAGCTGCTTCCACGCAATCGGCAGGATTTCAGAAAGCCGGAAGTAGCGCCTGCGCGCCAAGCCAAAGGCGAATTCCACGAGGGAAGAGCCTTGGATGAGGGTGTTGTCGACGTCGAAAAACGCTGCCGCGCCCACATCCACCGGTACGTCTGGGTCTTGGGCGGTGATGCGCTGGGCGCCAGCCGCATCATAGGAGCCGGTGACCGAGTCCACGCCGGAGGCGAAATCCTCCAACTCCAGCCCGAATTCCTCCAGCGCCGCGGCGGCCGCGGCTTCACCGGCGGTGCGCTGCGATTCCTCGTCCAGCGGGGCGAGCGCTTGGGTCTCCAAGAAATTACGCAGGTTACCGCGCGAGGCGGTCCAATTGGCCAAGAAGTCGCGGGGGGATTCGGGGAACCCTGGGGGAGTGGTAGCGGACACGAGTGAGACAAACAGCTTTCGCAAACGCGGGGTGGACTAACGTGTCCATAGTAATGGTTTCGACCGCCGCCGTCCTTGTGAGGAGAATATGTCCCAGCATCTCGTCGAGCTTATGGTACGCACCACCTGCGGTTCTTGCGCGCGCGTGAGGGAGCAAATCACCCCCGTCATCAAGCGGGCAGGCGCGGAGCTTGCTGTGCGTAACGTGGATGAGGACGCGGAGCTGGCCATGGAGTTCGGTGACCGCGTGCCCGTTGTGGTCATCGACGGCGAAGAGTTTGCCTGCTGGGAAGTAGACAACGAGGAGTTAGCGGCCGAGCTGGCCGGTTGATTCGGGATCCGCGACACCGACGGGTAGTCTTTTGGAGGATTAAAATCAATCAAAGGGTTGAGGAGTGTTGTGCATGAGCGTGCTCGTCGTGGGCATGTCCCACCAGTCGGCGCCGGTGGCGCTGCTGGAGAAGCTGAGCATGGATAGTGCGGTCCAGGATTCCGCCTGCGGGCAACTCGTGGCGGCTGAGCCGCTTTCAGAGGCCATGATTATCTCCACCTGCAACCGCATGGAGGTCTACACCGTCACCAACTCCTTCCACGCCGGCGTGCAAGAAGTCGTGCGCGTGCTCACCCAGGTTTCCGGCGTGGGTGAGCAGGAGCTGCGCAACTACCTCTACGTGCGCTATGCCGACGCCGCGGCCGAGCACCTGATGTCCGTGACCTCCGGCCTGGATTCCATGGTGGTGGGCGAGCAGCAGATCATCGGCCAGGTGCGCAGCGCCTACCAGTCCGCCTCGGAGCAGGGCACGGTCGGCCCGCGCATCCACGCGCTGGCGCAGGCCGCGCTGCGGGCCGGCAAGCGCGTCCACTCCGAGACCGATATCGACGAGGCCGGCGCCTCCATGGTGTCCTTCGCCTTCGACCAGGCCCTGCAGCGCCTCGACGCCGAAGACCTGACCGGCAAGACCGCGCTGGTCCTTGGCGCGGGTGCCATGGCATCCCTCGCCGCCACCCACGCCGGCCGGCTGGGTGTCAAAGAGCTGGTGTTGGCCAACCGCACCCGCGAGCGCGCCGAGCGCCTGGCCAGCCACGCCGAAGAAGCCGGCGTTGCCACCCGCGTCGTGGACTTTTCCGAGCGCGCCACCGCGCTTTCCGACGTCGACCTGGCCATCTCCGCCACCGGCGCCGAGAACTTCACCATCGCGGCCACCGACATTCCTGCCGGCCGTGATCTCATGCTCATCGATCTTTCCCTGCCGCGCGATATCGACGATGCCGCCGCCGCGGCCGAGGGCGTGGATCTGGTCAATATCGAGCGCCTGAGCAAGTCGCTCTCGGCCGCCTCCACCGATCTCGCGGCCGGCACCAGCCCGCACGCGCAGGCCCGCCACATCGTCGACGAAGAACTCGCGGCCTATACCTCAGCCCAGCGCGTGCGCGACGTCGCCCCGGCCGTAAGCGCCCTGCACCGCCGCGCGGCCGATCTCGTCGAGTGCGAAGCCGCGCGCCTGCAACACAAGCACCCCGAACTCGCGGGCAAGCAACTTGAGGACGTCCAGCGCGCCCTTAAGCGTGTGGCCGATAAACTGCTGCATGAACCGACGGTGAGGGCGAAGAAGCTGGCGGCGTCGGAAAGCAGTGTCAGCAGTGAAAACGCCCTGCAGGAACTCTTTGGCCTGCAGCTGGAAGGCTCCGGTGTGTCCGTGGCCGTCAATGAATTGCCCACCATGACTAAGGAGGCCTAAATGTTTCAGATTGGTACCCGCGGCTCCAAGCTCGCCACCACCCAGGCGGGCCATGTGCGCGATTGGCTTATCGACGCCGGCTTTGACTCCCAACTCCACATCGTGACCACCGCCGGCGACGTCAATATGGCGCCCGTCGAGCGCATCGGCGTCGGCGTATTTACCCAGGCGCTGCGCGAGGCGCTCTATGCCGGTGAATGCGATATTGCCGTGCACTCGTTTAAGGACCTGCCCACCGCGCCCGATGATCGCTTCCGCCTCGTCGTGCCGCAGCGTCAGGATTCCCGCGAGGCGCTCGTCGCCCGCGATGGCCTGAGCCTGGAGCAGCTGCCGCAGGGCGCGCGCGTGGGCACCTCCGCCCCGCGCCGCATCTCCCAGCTCGCCGCCCTCCGCCCGGACCTGGAGATTCGCCCGCTGCGCGGCAATATCGATACCCGCATGTCCAAGGTCACCGACGGCGAGCTCGACGCCGTCCTACTGGCCTACGCCGGCCTGCTGCGCGGCGGCTATGCGGACCGCGCCACCGAAATCTTTGAGCCTACCGTCTTCATGCCGGCGCCGGCCCAAGGCGCACTCGCCATCGAGGCCGTGGCCGGCACCGAGGCTGCTGCGGCCCTCGATGCCATCGTGGACGAGCGTGCCTCGGCCGCCGCTGCTGGTGAGCGTGCCGTGCTGGCCCGCCTCGAGGCCGGCTGCACCGCGCCGGTGGCCGCCACCTCGCGCTGGGACGGCGACCAGCTCACCGTGCGCGGCGGCGTCTTCGCGCTCGACGGATCCCGCCAGCTCACCGCCACCGCTTCCGGCTCCGCGGCCGAAGCCGCCGATCTTGGCGCGCGCATCTCGGACGAGCTTTTCGCCGGTGGCGCGGCCGAGCTGCTGGGCAAGTAATTTCGCCTTTAGGCGCTAATAATTTAAGGTGTAGATACCACAGATCATTGTTCCGCAATGATCCGGCCCCCTTTAAGGGCATCCCAGGACGCAAGGCCTGGGATTTTGGCCGTTAAGACCGTGTCACCCACCGCCGGCGCGGGGAAGCACACCGCATGCGATCATGTCCGTGCGCGGTGCCGCGCGCCCGATTTTAGAAAAGAACTTTATGAGCAATGCCGCGCCAGACACCCAATTGGGCAAGATCGTCTTTGTGGGCGCTGGTCCAGGTAATCCCGACCTGCTGACCGTGCGCGCCCGCGAGGTTCTGGCAAATAGTGCCATCGCCGTGACCGATCCGCAGGTCATGCAGGGCGTGCGCGATGCCGTCGCCGCCGCGCTGCCCGTTCCGCAAGAGCTTCTCGACGCCGCCGAGGCCGAATACGCCCAAATGTGCGCCGATGCCAAGGCCAAGGGCGCGCGCCGCAAACCGCCGCGCCCCGCGCCGCCAACGGCCGCGGTGTTGTACGAGCCGGCCGCAGATATCGTCGCCCAGCTGCGCGAGTGCTTGGTCGAGGCCGATGGCGAGGACGTCATCCGCCTGGTCACCGGCAACCCACTGCACCGCGAGTCCATCAAGGCGGAGATCAACGCCGTGGCATCTGCCGGCCTGGAGTTCCAGGTGGTGCCGGGCATGTCCCTGCCATCTACCGTGCCGTCCTTTGCCGGTATTGCGCTCGGCTCGACCTATACCGAGGCCGACGTAACCGACGGCGCCGATTGGGACGCGCTGGCCAATGCCACCCAGCCCATCGTCCTGCAGGCCACCAAGGAGGACCTGCCGGTCATCTCCGATGAGCTGCAGCAGCGCGGCATGCCGGCCGAGACCGAAGCATTCGTCACCGTCCACGGCACCACCCGCCTGCAGCGCACCTATGAGACCACGCTGGGCACCATGGGCAAGCTGGACGCTGACCTCACCGGCCCGCTCGTGGTCACCCTCGGCCGCAGCATCGACGACCGCACCAAATACTCCTGGTGGGAAAACCGCCCGCTCTATGGTTGGCGCGTGCTCGTCCCGCGCACCAAGGAACAAGCCGGCCCGATGTCCGCGCGCCTAGCCGGCTACGGCGCCATCCCGCAAAACGTGCCCACCATCTCCATCGAGCCGCCGCGCAACCCGGCGCAGATGGACCGCGCCATCAAGGGCATCGTCGAGGGCCGCTATAAGTGGATCGTCTTCACCTCCGTCAACGCCGTGACCGCGGTATGGGAGAAGATCGCCCAACTCGGTCTCGACGCCCGCGATTTCGCCGGCGTCCACCTTGCGGCCGTGGGCACCAAAACCGCGGCCGCCATCCGCGCCAAAGGCATGGTCCCGGAGCTCTTGCCACACAAGAAGAAGCAGAACGCCGAGGGTCTGCTCGATGTCTTCCCCAACTTCGTAGAAGATATCGACGCCGTCGGCCGCGTCCTGCTCCCGCGCGCCGATATCGCGGCCGACACCCTGGTTGACGGGCTCAAGGCCCTCGACTGGGAGGTCGACGACGTCGTGGCCTACCGCACCGTCCGCGCCGCCCCACCCTCGGCCGAAATCCGCGACATGATCAAGACCGGCGGCTTCGACGCCGTCGCGTTCACCTCCGGGTCCACTGTGCGCAATCTGGTGGGCATTGCGGGCAAACCGCACCAGCGGACGATCATTGCGTGTATCGGGCCGTCGGCAAGAGCGGCCGCGGAAGAAATGGGCCTGCGCGTCGATGTGGTGCCCGAAGTTGCGGACGTGCCCGCGCTTGTCGACGCCCTCGCAGACCACGTCGCCGCCCTCCGCGCCGCCGGAAACCTGCCCGCGCCGCGCAAGAAACGCCGCTCGCGCAAGAAGGCTACTAAGGTCGACAAGGCATAAGTTTTAGTCTCGCTCTAAGGAGTACCCAATGAGCACCTTCCCAGCCCGCCGCCCACGCCGCCTGCGCACCACCCCCGCGATGCGCAACCTCGTGGCCGAAACCGAGGTCCGCCCCTCGGACCTGATTTTGCCCATGTTCATCGTGGACGGTCTCGACGCCCCGCGCGAGATTCCCTCCATGCCGGGCGTCTACCAGCACACTTTCGATTCCCTGCGCCGCGCGGCCGAGGAGGCGCTGGAGGCCGGCGTGCCGTGCATCGACCTTTTCGGCGTGCCGCTCGATGAGGACAAGGATGAGACCGGCTCCGTCGCCTGGGACCCCCAGGGCATTTTGAACCGCGGTATTTCCTGCCTGCACGAGGAATTCGGCGATGACCTCATCGTTATGGCCGATACCTGCCTCGACGAGTTCACCTCCCACGGCCACTGCGGCGTATTAGATGACAAAGGCCGCGTGCTTAACGACGAATCCGTCAAGCTCTACCAAGACATGGCCCGCTCCCAAGCCCGCGCCGGCGCGCAGATCGTCTCCCCGTCGGGCATGATGGACGGCCAGGTTGCCGCCATCCGCGCCGATCTCGACGAGGCCGGCCACGAGGACGTGGCCATCATGGCCTATTCCGCCAAGTACGCCTCCGCCTTCTTCGGCCCTTTCCGCGATGCCGTCGGTTCCTCCCTGGAAGGCGACCGCCGCACCTATCAGCAGGATCCGCGCAACTTCCGCGAGTCCCTGCTCGAAGCCGAGCTCGACATCGAAGAGGGCGCGGACTTCGTTATGGTCAAGCCCGGCCTGCCCTACCTGGACGTGCTCTCGGCCGTGGCGGAGACTTCTCCCGTGCCGGTCGCGGTCTACCAGGTCTCCGGCGAGTACGCGATGGTCAAGGCCGCGGCCGCCAACGGGTGGATCGACGGCGAAGCCATCATGCTCGAGTCACTGACCGCATTCAAACGCGCCGGCGCCGGCCAGATTCTGACCTACTTCGCTACCGAAGCCGCCCGCCTGCTCAAGTAAAGGACCCCTGTGACTGCTACGCCCCCGTCGCCCGCCCCTGCCCCGCGCCCGCCACACACGCAACGCCCGCCGCGGCAGCAGCAGCGGCCGGAGTCCGTGACGTACATGCTGTGGCTGTGGCTGGGCGCGCTATGCGGCGAGGCCGTGCACCAGGTTCTCAACGTGGTGCTCACGCTGCTCAACCACGACGTACTCATGTCGCAGGCCAAGGACATGGCCAAATCCGCACCGGCCGGCGTGGATGAAGCCCAGCTTTCCGACACCTTCCTCCGCACCGCCGCCTATGGCTCCGTCGCCCTTTCGGCGGCCATTTCGCTTGCGATTATCGTGCTGTTGGCCTTCCTGTTGCGGTCCCTTGCTAACCGCAGCAAGCGGGCCGGCACCTCGCGCCGCGTGTGGTTCGCTTTTTCGATCTACTTCGGATTCCGTATCCTGCTGACCTTCATGGTCACCCCGGCCGGCGCGGACGTGCCCGATTGGCTCTTTGCCGCCGATGGCATGGTGCAGATCCTCGTCGGCGTCGCGGCGGTGCTCGGCCTGATTTTCTCCGTGCGGGCCGAGACCTTGGACTACACCGGCGAACTCGAGCAGATGCGCGAGCTGGAAAAGGAACTCGAGCAAGCGCAGCGCGAGAAGAAGCGCGCCGAAGAAGAGCGCAAGCGCTCCAAGGATGACCAGCGCGGCAAGCATGACGGCGGCAAGCGCGAACGCCCCGACCGCACCAACCGTGCCGACCGTGCTAGCCGCACTGACCGGGAGAACAAGCGATGAATAATACCGAGCGGCCCGGGCCCCGCGACTATAACCGCGCGGCCCGAAACACCTCTGCCAAGGAGAACCTCGATGCGTGGCCGCGGCCGCTGCGCTGGGCATATTGGGTGCTCGTCGTCAGCGCCGTGATCATGCTGGTGAGCGGCATGGTGGGCATCTTCGGCTCGGGCGGGCCACAGGTGGAGCCGCAGAATGCGCAGGTCGCGGAGTACCTCCACTCCAATCGCCTGTTTGTCGCGGTGACCAATGCCGTCGGCGCTATCCTGCTTGCGCTCTTCGCGGCGCAGCTGGCCGGCGGGTCCAAGTGGGCGCGCCGCATCATCACCGTGGTCATCGCATTCGCGCTGTTTACCAATATCGCCGCTCTTGCACTCGGCATCGGCGGGCTCGGGCTGCTGATTATCCCCATCACCTTGATCGTCGCCCTCGCGCTGCTTTTCCAGCCGCAGTCCAACCGGTTTATCAAGGACCGCAGCTTGCGTGGCTAATTAGCCCTCACTCCAACTTTTGATTCATAATTGGGGCATGTCTCGACTCAATCGTGCCCCGCTTATCGAAGCCGCCCTCGGCCGCACCCCCTCCCGACCCCCAGTCTGGTTCATGCGCCAGGCCGGCCGCTCGCTGCCGGAGTACCGCGCCGCCCGCGAGGGGATCAGCATGCTTGATTCTTGCTTCATGCCGGAACTGCTGGCAGAAATAACCCTGCAGCCGGTGCGCCGCCACGACGTCGACGCCGCCATCTTGTTCTCCGATATTGTTGTCCCGCTCAAGGCCGCGGGCGTCAAGGTCGATATCGTGCCGGGGCGCGGGCCGGTGATGGAGCAGGCGGTGCGGAGTAGGGAGGACGTCGGCAAGCTGCCGCTGCTGGAAACCGACGTCCCCGAGGTCACCGAGGGCATCGCCCGCATCCTGGCCGAGCTCACCGAAACCCAAGCGCTCATCGGCTTCGTTGGCGCGCCGTTCACGCTGGCCAGCTACCTCATTGAGGGCGGGCCATCCAAGAACCACGAGCGCACCAAGGCGCTCATGCACGCAGAGCCGGAGACCTGGCACCTGCTCATGCGCCGCTTGGTGCCGACCATCACCCGCTTCCTGCAGGTGCAGGTCGACGCCGGCATTGACGCCATGCAGCTCTTTGATTCCTGGGCCGGCTACCTCAACGAGCGCGACTACCGCGAGTTCGTGCTGCCGTACTCCCGGGAAATCCTGGCCGGCGTGAAAATCCCGCGCATCCACTTCGGCGTCGGCACCGGCGAGCTATTGCCGGCCATGTCGGAGGCGGGGTCGGAAGTTATGGGCGTCGATTATCGCGTGCCCATGGACGCCGCGGCCGAGCGCGTGAGCGCCCGCGTATTGCAGGGCAACCTCGACCCGGCCATGCTTTTTGCCGGCGACGACGCCGTGCGCCAGGCCGTGCGCACCATCCGCTGCGAGGTCGACCGAGCCCGCGAGCGTGGCGATATTGACGGCCATATCTGGAACCTCGGCCACGGGGTCTTGCCAACTACCGACGCGGAGGCCATCACCCGCGCCGTATCCATCATTCACGAGGAGGGCTAAATGCGTATTGCGATTATTGGTGCTGGCCTGGCGGGCTTGACGGCCGCTTACGAGCTGCGCGACCACGATGTTGAGGTTTTCGAGGCCGCCGGCCGTATCGGCGGCAAGCTGTACTCCGTGCCGTTTAATGACGGCCCGACCGACATGGGTGCCGAGGCCTTCCTGGCCCGCCGCCACGATGCCGTGGAATTTATCGAATCCCTCGGCCTAGGCGGGAGCTTGGTCGAGCCCTCCGGCCTGCATTCGCTGGTGTACTCCGGCGAGCTTAAGCCGCTACCGCGCGGTGGAATGATGGGCATTCCTTCGCACTCGGAGCCGGTCGCTCACTTGGTCTCGGCCGAGACTGCGCGCCGCATCGATAACGAGGAGCCTTTCGAGTGGACGGCAGGCAGCGACGTCTCCGTCGGCCGCTTGGTGCGCCAGCAGTTTGGCGACGACCTCGTCGACCACGTTATCTCCGCCCTCCTCGGCGGCGTGTACTCCTGCTCGGCCGATGACCTGGGGTTACGCGCGACCATCCCAGCGCTGGCCGAGACCCTCGACGCGCTGTCCGAGCGCGGCTCAGTCACCCTCTCGGCCGCGGTCCGCTCGCTGGAAGAAGCCCGCGCGGCCGCGCCTCGCAGCGGCGGGCCCTTCTTTCAGACCTTCCGCGGCGGCTACGCAGAACTCTACGAGGCGCTGGCCGATAAATCCCGTGCCAAGATCTACCTCGATACCTTCATCTCCGGCATCACTCGAGAAGGCGAGAAATTCCGCCTAGCCGGCGCACCCGGAGATACCGCTCCCTTTGACCGCGTACTGGTGGCCACCCCGGCACCGACCGCAGCGCGCCTGCTGCCCAAGGTGTCCCCGGGGGCGGCGGAGCGGTTGAAGAGCGTGAAGCTGGCGGCGTCGGCAGTCGTGGGCCTGAAATTCGAGTCTGATACGGACCCGGCCGGCAACGCATTGCCGCAGAACTCTGGCATCCTCGTGGCCACGGACCAAGACGACGTTCACGCCAAGGCCTTCACACTGTCCTCGCGCAAGTGGCCGCACCTGGCCGAGCGCGGTGGCGCCTTGGTGCGCGCCTCCTTCGGCCGCTTTGGCGACGACGCCATCGTCCGCGCCGAGGAAGATGACCTCGTCGACTATGCCCTCGACGACCTTCAGCGCCTTACCGGCTTCGACGGCCGCGCCGCGGGCGTTGCCGAGATTTTTACCCAACGTTGGTTCGGCGGTTTGCCGCGCTTTGATGCTGGCCACCTGGAAACCGTGGCCGGTGCGCGCGGTGCCCTCGCGGCGACGCCGGGCATCGATGCCACCGGCGCTTGGGCCGGCGGGGTTGGCGTACCTAATGTCATCGCGGATGCCCGCGCCGCTGCGGCTCGTATCGCTCGCTAGCTGCGGGCATGCCAATGCGGCAGCAGGGCATCCTGCTGCCTGACGGTTTAGGGGCTAGAGGGACGATGGCGGTGCTGGCGCGGTGTCAGCCCAGGGCGGCTGCCACACCACGCGGCCTCGGCGTCGCACGAGGCGCCCGCGCACCGGTGGGGCATTTGGATCGTCGTCGTTGACGCCGTTGTGGTACGGGCAACAGGTGGCGAGGTTGGCCATATTGGTATCGCCGCCGTGCCGCCATGCCCGCAAGTGGTGCACCTGGCATTTATCCGCCGGATAGTTGCATTCGACCCACGGGCATACCGGATTTTCGGCAGCAGCCATGAGCCGCTGCTTTTCACTGGCCATGCGTTCCGTGCGGTAGAGGTTGACCGCGCCCTCGAAGGGGTGGACGAGGGTGATAAGGCCGCGCTCTGCCAGCGTGCGCGAGACGAGTTCCGCGCCAGTGAGGCGGGCGCCGTTGGTGAGCTGGATGGTGATTTCCTCGCCGTCGCCATCGATGATGCGGTCAAGCTCGTCGAGCGTGATGATCGCGTTGGTCGTAATGGTCGGGCGGGCAGCCTGTGAGGCGCCGGAAGGGGAGAAGAGCTCCGCTACGGAGTCGAGGGGAGCATCCTCATCCAGACTGGATTCTAAGTCCGCGATGAGCGAAGAGGGCCCGGTAATTGCCAGGGTCCATGGCGCGTCCTTGCGGCGGCGGATGCGCACGCCGGGGCGCGGCGGGGCTGGGGGATTGAGCTCGCGCAGCTTTTTGCGCGCCAGCTTTTCCATCTCATCGGTATCGGCGGCGGTGCGGCACAGCTCCACGCGCAGGCGCCAGGCGTCGCGCTTGGTCTTGGCGCGGGAAGCGTAGCGCTCGATTACCTCCAGCGTGGGCAGCGGGTGGGCGCGGTCGCGGGCGGCGGTAACCGCCTGGCGCTGCAGGCGGGCAAAGGAGGTGGGGGCAAAGAGGGCGTCGGCAAGCGTGAGCAAAGTGCGGGCCGTCTTATTGGGCGCACCGGCAGCGCGCAGTTGGTCTTCAGACATGCCGGCGCACCCGGCAACGATGTCGATGCCGGGCGCCAGGGCCGCGAGATAGGTCTGAAGAGCTGTCATGCCCCGCAGCCTAAGCTACGGCGCGCAACCTGTGCGAGGGCGAGCGCGCGAACCTGTGGATAACTAGGGCCCACAGGGCGAATTTCGGCCCGCATGCCCGGCAGGCCTGTGGATAACTAGCCCTTATTGCGGAAGACGAAGATGGAGGAGAAGTCCTGATCACCGTGGCCCATGGCCTGCATTTCCTCGAAGCGGCCGATGGCGGCGGTCAGGGCGGGCAGTGGCTTGGTGGAGGTCATCTCCATGAGCTTGGCGTCCTTGGCCAGGGCGTCGACGGTGAAATCGCCCGGGTCGGTATTGCGCTCGCCGGTGATAAACGGCGCCTTCATATTGGCGATGAAGGACAGGCCGGTGATATCGAGCATCTGCAGCACCACCTCGGAGTCTAGGCCCTCGGACTCGCCGAGCTGCAGGGCTTCGAGCAGGCCCTCGGCGGTGACGGCGAGCGCGAGGTTT
The DNA here is from genome assembly GCF_022347205.1 of Corynebacterium sp. ACRPO. Taxonomy (GTDB): domain Bacteria; phylum Actinomycetota; class Actinomycetes; order Mycobacteriales; family Mycobacteriaceae; genus Corynebacterium. The sequence continues at coordinate 137,037 of NZ_JAKRNE010000006.1, forward strand.
GCCAGCAGCTTTCCGATGGCCGCCGTGGCCGCCGCCTCCACTCCGATGAGCTTGTCCTCGCCCGCCCAGGACTCGGCGAGGGACATGGCTTGCTCACGGCGGGCGTCGTTAGGCGTGCCCACATAGACACCGAGCTTGCCCTCGCGGGCCGGGCCAAGCGTGCCGACGACCGGGGCGTGGACGTAGGTTTCCACGGCGGCGGCGAACTCGCGGGCATCGTTGGGCGAGACGGTGGTGGTGTCAATCCACGTCACGCCGGCGGGGATGAGCTGCGGCTCGACGACGACCTCGCGGACATCGTCGGGCCCGAAGAGAGAGGTAATAATGACCTCAGCGTTCGCTACGGCCTCGGTAGGCGAGGCGGCAAGCTCGGCGCCTTCCTCCACCAGCGGTTGGGCGCGCTCGGCGGTGCGGTTCCAGACGGTCAATTCGATGCCGTCTTGCTCGTTGAGCAGGCGGCGGGCTAGTTCGGTTCCCATGCGGCCAGTTCCAAGAAATGCAATCTTCATGGTTTCCTAGTGTGCCATCATTGGGTGCAGGTTCGCCGCGACTTGCGCGAGCCCCGGACGAGGGAGCCGTACCCGGCAACGCGACAAGACGGCCAGGAAGCAGTTATGGCGTGGTTCATCTTGATTTTCTCCGGCGCATTCGAGGCCGTGTGGGCGGCGGCGCTGGATAAGTCCGCAGGTTTCACTCGCCTGTGGCCCTCGCTCATTTTCCTCGTGGCTTGCGCGATTTCCATGGGCGGGTTGGCCTGGGCGATGCGCAGCATCCCGGTGGGCACGGCCTATGCGGTGTGGGCGGGCGTTGGCGCGTCGGTGGCGGTTATCTATTCTTTCGCCGCCGGACACGAGGCCGCCACGGTGTGGAAGGCGCTATTCCTCACCATGATCATCGGCGGCATCGTGGGGCTGAAAGCGGTGAGCTAGAGGCCCGGAATCCGCGGCGCAGGCGGCAGCGGCGGCGCAGGTGGTGGGGCGGGCGCGGGCATAGCGGGCACTGCCGGCACATCAGGCACCGCGTCCTCGATGCGCCCGCGCACCTCGTGCGGCGGAATATTGAGGTTCGGCAGGCCGCTTTTGTCCCGCGCAGGTGGGCGTGGGGCCGGCGCCGCAGGTTGCGGGCGGGGTGCCGGTGCGGGCGCTGGCGCGGGACGCTGCTGAGGCGCGGCAGCCGAGCTAGGACGCGAACCGGGTGCAGACTCAGGCGCCGGCGCCGCGTCCGACGGCGAAGGTGGCTCGGTCGGCGGCGAGGGAACCGGGGCGTCCTCCCGAGGCAGGTCGCGCGGGGCGAGCG
>NZ_JAKRNE010000007.1 GCF_022347205.1 Corynebacterium sp. ACRPO
CCCCCTACACGATCGCCCCCTTTGCCCGGCGCCACCCACACCCAAACGGAGCTCCTTAAATAACCCTAAGAGGATCCAAAAGTCACCTCAGAAAGGATCCAAAAGAGGATTGGCAGCCCGCCCCCGCTACCGCATACTAGAAATCACAGCAGTTAAGAGCTGCTACCCCAGAGAGAGATTGTAGTTTTACTCCGCCGATCCGAAAGGAATGTATATGTTCGATACCCTCGCAGACCTCAGCTCCGCCATTGACTGGGAAGCACTCGTTAAGGGCATCAAGGGCCTCATCGAGGCTTCCTCCGAGTCCAACACCGACTCCGAGGGCCTGTCCTCCGTATTCGAGGGCCTGTCCTCCAAGGATGACGCAGAGGCTGCTGCAGAAGCTAAGTAATTAGCTTTCTGTACTCCTTCATGAAGACCAGCTAAACCCCCTCACCTTCTTCCTCCGCTCGGAACCCACCACAAGGAACCGCGCACGAAGGTGCGGGGGTTTCGCTGTTTTCAATCGCTGTTTCACGTTCGCCGTACTTACACTAGGGAGATAAAACCCATTGAGCCTTAGCATCCAGGAAGCGTGGACCGCACCGTGTCGAAACCTTCACAGCCGCCCATTCACCAACGCATCCGCGCGGCCATGACCCTGCAGCGAACAGCCGCTTTAACGGCGTTCTTCTGTGTAATACTCGCCTTCCTCGGGGCATTCTTTTCTCCCACCGAGGACCAGCTATCTTCCGCCCTACTCGGCCTCACACTCACCGTCGTCACGACTTGCGCTTACCGCTGGCCTATCAACATGTCAGTGGCTTTCGTTGTCATCTGGGTAGCTGCAACACTACTGACCAAGACTCCATTTATTAGCTCGGTATTCTTAGCGCCGATCTTTCTTGCCGTCATTGCATATCATGGACACCACGGGCGCACTTTCCTGATCGGAATGGTCCTTTGGCTAGGTGGCCTAATTGACCCCACAGAGCCCAGCATGAATATCGACCCTGCACCAGCCTTCACTTGGGCCATGCTGATCACTATTGGCGGAGTCATCGGTGGTACGTTCGCCCATTCCGCTGATCGTTATAGGTCCGCCATGGTGGAATGGAACAATGATGTCAAGCGACGCCAATCTGACCTCGCAGAGACTCTGCACAATTCGGTAGTTTCTAGCCTGACAGTAAATACTATGCAGCTAGAAGCTCTAAGCCTCGAGTACGCTAACCAGCCAGAGCTAGCCCAGAGTCTCGATAAACTTAGCGATTCCATGCGCTCTTCAATGTCTGAAGTCCGTGCACTTACCAAGGTTTTGCGCAACGACATCGATGGCATTAACGACGGCACAAGCTTTGCAACCACCACGAAGCCTTCGAACTTTGCTCAGCTGCTGTCAGAAGAGCAGGAACGCCTGTCACGACTCAACCGAGCACCAGTCGTAGAGGTTTCCGGCGAAGAATTCGCGCCGGAATTCCCCCGAGAAATCCTGGATCCAATCGCAGCAATTACTACTGAGGCCTGCCTCAATGCTGTCAAATATTCGCCACCTGGCGCAGAAATTCTGATTTCTGTCCGACCTCATCTGGGGTGGACACTGGTCTCAATTACCAACCCCGTAGCGAAACCTACAACTACAAATGCTGATATGTCTTCCGGCATTGGACTGTCCTCAATGAATCGTATAGCCGCGACTATAGATGCTCGTGTCGACACCAACCTAGAAGATGGAAGCTGGGTTTTGACTCTGTCGCTGCCGCCAAGCACACATAAGGCACGTTAGATCCAGCACTCCGCCTAGCAAACACCGAGTTCGTCCATTAAGCTATCGCTTGTTTCTAACTAAATTGGTTTTTATTGAAGGAGCCCGCAGATGCAGGCCGCACTCGCTACTTTTCTCGCACCACTAATGCTGTCCACTTCACTCCTGGGTGGTCTCGCGCCTGGAGACCTTTCCTCCACAACTGAGTACAAGTCTGCCGTGGATATTGCATTCGGATGCCCCGCACCATGGTGCCCGAAATCGAAGTAAAAACATCCCTCTTGGTCGTCGATGACGACCCACTTGTCCTTGAGGCCTTGGGGCGCTATTTTGCCTCGGCTGAGGACATGGAAGTGCGCGCCACCGCAGAAAATGGCAAGGTCGCCCTCGAGCTTTTGCAAGAGCAGGACTTTGACGTCATTGTCGCGGACATCCATATGCCCGAGATGGATGGCACGACCCTCTTGCGCGAGGTCAACAAGCTGGAAGAACCGCCGGTCTTTGTCGCGATGACCGCGATGGACAATGACGAGACCCTCAAAGAGGTCATGTCCAATAAGGCTGCGGCCTATATTCTGAAAAGCTCCAAGCCGGTCTACATTTTGGATACCGTACGCGAGGCCGTGCGCGGCGGCACGGTAGTCACCCCGCAGTCGCTTACCCGCTTGTTTGAGCAGCTACCTGATTGGAACGCTGAGGGAACCAGCGCCGATGCCGCAGCCGCAAACGCAAAAATCAAGGGCAATCACCACATCTCCCCTGCGCTAGAGCAGGTCCTGGACTTGGTCTGCCAAGGAAAGTCCAACGAAGAGATTGCCAAGAGCACGCATTATGCACCGGGCACGGTGAAGAAGTATGTGTCCACCCTGCTCAGTGAATTCCACGCCAAGTCGCGCCTCGAGCTGGCAGTGAAGGCGCTTAAGGCCGGCTACGGTTCTTAAAACCCAATTGTTGGACAATCCGGGGGTAGATTACCCCCGGATGAGTCAATACCCCCTCTAAACCCCACATGCTGGGGTTTATTTTTTGTTTTTCTACCCCCGCTTACCGTTTTCCAAAGGAGACTAGCATCACGTTTACCGCTTTCCTATAATTGCGGCAACACAAAAGTTCATAGTATTTCCCAGGCAACAATTGGAACCTGAACCTGCAGGGTTGCCGCACGTCAGAGCGTTATGGCGCTCGCGTTTTCCTTTAGCCTTACACAGTCACGTCATAGAAAGCAGGTGAGTGTTGAACACCAACCTGGCGCGTGTTCGTCGCAGCAGCGATAGGCCTCCCGTCCGCACTCGGCCCGCATAATGGCCCGCTGAACATCGCACTTCACATCGAATCCCTGCGACCCTCACATTGCGTCGCGCGCACCCGCGTGTTCGCTCCTCACCCGACTGCAGCCTTGCAGTACCACATAGCTCACCGCTTACGTCCCAGCCGCCGTATCGCCTGGCAGCCCACTGTCCGGAACGAATACTGCTAGCGGCTACGGGGATGTGACCCGTTTGAAAAAGAGGTAGAACCAATATGACTTCTCCTGCTAATACCCGCTTGCCCATCTCTGATGATGTGGAAGCAGTCCTGCCTGCAGCAATTAGCCGCGCACACGACTGGTTGAAGTCCACTGCGGACGAAGAAGATAAGGCCACCGAACAGCTCGCGGACCTGCTGCGCGATGAAGACGGCGTGAAGTTCACCATGGACTTCGTCGACCGCGTCATGCGCCCAGAAGATGACAAGGTTGCCGCGCACGCGCTGAAGGATATTTCTTCCCACTATGACCCGTCGTTCCTGGGCAGCATCAATGGTGCACTCGTTGGCGCCGGTGGCTTCTTCGGCCCCATCCTGCCGAACCTAGTCATGCCGGTAGCCCGCCTATACATGCGCAAGATGGTTGGCCACCTGGTTCTAGACGCAGAGTCTGATGCCCTCAACAAGATCCTGGACAAGGCCGCCGAATCCGGTGAGCAGCTTAACCTCAACCTGCTGGGTGAGGCCGTACTCGGTGAGGAAGAGGCGAAGTCCCGCGCGGAGCGCACCCTCAAGCTCATCCAAAACCCCCGCGTGACCTACGTTTCGGTCAAGGCTTCCTCCATGGTGGCCCAGCTCAACCACTGGGATATCGACGGCTCGGTAGAGCGCCTCAAGGAGCGCCTGCGCCCGCTGTATCAGGCTGCAGCAGACCGCACCGACAAGGTCTTTATCAACATGGACATGGAGGAGTACCACGATCTCCACCTGACCATCCGCCTGTTCAAGGAGCTGCTCAGTGAGCCGGAATTCCTCACCTTGGATGCCGGCATCGTGCTGCAGGCTTACCTGCCGGATACCTTCGATGCGCTCAAGGATGTCGCTGACTTTGCCAAGGAGCGCGTGGCTAAGGGCGGCGGCAAGGTCAAGGTGCGCATTGTAAAGGGCGCGAACCTATCCATGGAAACCGTGCAGGGCGAGGTCCACGATTGGCCGCTGGCTACCTACACCAACAAGCTCGACGTTGACGCCAACTACTACCGCCTATTGGATTTCATCCTGCGCGAAGAATACGCCGATAGCGTCCGCATCGGCGTAGCAACCCACAACCTCTACACCGCGGCAATGGCCTATGAACTGGGCAAGAAGCGCGGCGTGCTGCACATGATGGATTCGGAGATGCTGCAGGGCATGTCCCCAGCACAGCAGGCAGCGGTGCGCAAGGTCTTTGACGGCCGCCAAATCCTCTATACCCCGGTTGTCCACGCAGAAGACTTCGACGTCGCCGTGTCCTACCTGGTGCGCCGCTTGGAAGAAAACTCCGCGCCGCAGAACTTCCTCTACGCGCTCTTTGCCCCTGGAGAGGAGCCATTGGCGGACCAGGAAGAGACGTTCCGTCGGGCCGTCGCCAAGCGCTGGGACACCTTCGCTGGTGCCCGCCGCACCCAGAATCGCCTCGAGGAAGACGGCCGCCAGGCACCGCGCACCGGACGCTTTACCAATGAGGCAGATACTGACCCGGCGCTCGCGCCGAACCGCCAGTGGGCGCTGGAAGCGCTCAAGCGCAATCCAGGCGAGCACGGCATTGCGGAGGTTACCGACCCTGCCGCGGTCGAAGGCCACATCGCTCGTGCCAAGGAACTGGGCACCGAGTGGGGCAAGCGCCCTGCCGCCGAGCGCGCCGCCGCACTGGAGGCCGTGGCAGATCAGATCGCGTCCCAGCGCGGCAAGTTCATCTCCGTGGCTGCGTATGAGGCCAATAAGACTGTTACCCAGACCGACCCTGAGGTCTCTGAGGCGATTGACTTCTGCACCTACTACGGCCAGTCCGCGCGCCTGCTGGAAGAGTCTTATTCCGAGTTCACCCCGCACACCGTCACCGTGGTAACCCCGCCGTGGAACTTCCCCATTGCCATCCCCACCGGCGGCATTGCTGCCTCCTTGGCGGCGGGCTCGGCGGTCATCGTCAAGCCTGCACCGCAGGTGGTTCACTGCGGCAAGCTCGTGGTGGAGACCTTCCGCACCGCCCTCGAGGCGCAGGGACTGGACCCGGACCTGGTCCAGCTCGTGCTTACTGATGAAGGCGAAGCCGGCAAGGCTCTGCTCTCCCACGATGACGTGGACAATGTCATCCTCACCGGCGCCTCCGATACCGGCGCGCTCTTCCGTTCTTGGAAGCCGAAGATGAACATTATGGCGGAGACTTCCGGCAAGAATGCGCTCATCATCACCCCAGCCGCAGACCCGGATCTGGCCATCGATGATCTCTACAACTCCGCCTTTGGCCACTCCGGACAGAAGTGCTCGGCGGCCTCCCTGGTTATCTTCGTCGGCGCGGCCGGCAAGTCCGAGCGCCTGCGCACCCAGCTGCTGGATGCCGTCAAGACCCTTAAGCCGGGCCCAGGCTTCGATATCACCACCACCATGAACGGCCTGGCGGAAGAGCCGAGCGAGAAGCTCCTGCGCGGTTTGACCCAGCTCGAACCGGGCGAGAAGTGGCTGCTCAAGCCGGAAAAGCTCAACCAAGAGGGCACCCTGTGGTCCCCGGGCATCCGCGATAATGTGCAGCCGGGCTCTTGGTACCACAAGAACGAGTGCTTCGGCCCCATCCTGGGCATCATGTACGCCGATACCTTGGAAGAGGCCATTGCCTGGCAGAACGACACCGGCTATGGCCTGACCGGCGGCATTCACTCGCTTGACGACGCCGAAATTGAATACTGGATCGACAACGTCGAGGTGGGCAATGCCTACGTCAACCGCGGCATCACCGGCGCGATTGTCCAGCGCCAGTCTTTCGGCGGTTGGAAGAAGTCCGTCATGGGACCGGGCGCCAAGGCTGGCGGCCCGAACTACGTGGCGCAGATGGGCGAGTGGGCCGATGGCGAGCTCAAGCCGCGCAACGTGGACATTGCCCCAGCTAGCCTCGCCGCGCTGCACCGCCTGCGCGATAACCTCTCTGGCAAGCTCACCGAGGACGACATCACCTGGCTGTGGCGCGCCGCGGAGCTAGACCAGGTGGCTTGGCAAGAGGAGTTCGGCCGCAACCACGACCGCACCGGCCTGGTCTCTGAGGCCAATATCTTCCGCTACCGTCCACTGCTGACCAAGCTGCGCGTGCGCGTGGGCGAAGGCTACGAACTGCGCGAGGTTGCTCGCCAGGTGCTGGCCGCCGCGATTACCGGCACCGCCACGGAAATCTCCGCCACCCCGGAGGTTGCCACCCAGCTGCAGGACCTCGGCTTCGACGTCAAGGCCATCGCCGACGAGGCTTTTGCTACCGACGTGGCCAATGACGCCTCCTCCCGCGTGCGCGCCCTGGGCACCGTCCCGGATTCCTTCTACGAGGCCGCGGTGCGCTCCAACTCCGTGGTGCTGGACCAGCCCGTGCTTGCCGACGGCCGCCGTGAGCTCATGCCTTACCTCCTTGAGCAGGCAGTGTCGGTTACCATGCACCGCTTCGGCATTATCCGCAACGTAGGTAACCTGCGCGACGAGTAATTCCCGGCCGCGTCAGCGGACGTGTTAAAGGTATTGAAGGGAGGTAGCGCCCCGCCCGTGGGCCGCTACCTCCTTTTTCGTATATGCGCTGCGAGTTTTATGTGGCATAGTGGTAGACAATGTCTACGTCACATAATTCGTCTTCCCGCGACGAGGTCAAGCGCCCGTCTGCGCAGGAAAAAGGCAACGCAACCCAGATCCAAAAGCCAGGCGAGGAAGATTCGCATACCCTCGTCGCTTATGATGACGCGCACCTTGGTGCAGAGGCTGCCAGCGAGCACCCTGCCGAGCGCGACGATAAATCCGCTGTTCTGGCCAAGGACTTCCGCACCATGGCCAAGGTCTCGGTAATCTTTATCCTTATCGTCGCCGGCCTAGCGCTGGCCGGCTACCTGCTCAAGTTCACTTGGGTAGGCCTGCTGCCGGTCTTGCTCGCCATCCTCGTCTCCACGGTGCTCTACCCCATCAGCGCGTGGCTGCGCAGCAAGGGATTCCCGCGCTCGCTCGCGGCGGTGAGCACCTTGCTCGGCCTCATCATCATCTTCTGCGGCGTTTTTGCCGCCATGGCCCCCGTAGTCACTAGCCAGAGCCAAACGCTCATTAACCAAGCCGAAGAGGGAATCAACCAGCTCACGGAGATGGTGGAAAAGTCCCCCATCGATATCCAAAGTGACCAGCTACAGTCCGTGCTCCAGGACGTGGTCAAGTTTGCCAAGGGCCAAGCCTCCACCATCGCCACCGGCGTTATCTCTGGCTTCTCGATGGCCAGCTCCATCGTCGTGGCCGCGCTGATCATGCTCTTTGTCACCTTCTTCATCATTAAAGACGGCGACAAATTCTTGCCTTGGCTGCGCAAGTACACCGGCAATTCCACCGGCTGGCACGTCACTGAGCTGGGTTCACGCATCTGGAAGACCTTGTCCGGCTTCATCCAAGCCCAGGCCGCCGTAGCCATGGTGGACGCAATCCTCATCGGCCTTGGCCTGTGGGCGCTGCAAGTTCCGCTCGCGCTCGTCATCGCCGTGGTGACGTTCTTCGCCAGCTTCATCCCGATCATCGGTGCCGTGACCGCCGGTGCTTTGGCGGTTATTATCGCCTTGGTATCCAATGGTCTGACCAATGCACTATTGGCCTTGGCCCTCATCATCATCGTCCAGCAGGTTGAGGGAAATCTCCTACAACCAATGCTGCAATCCAAGGCCATGGGACTGCACGCGGCCGTTGTCCTACTCTCCGTCACCGTCGGCTCTACCCTGGCCGGCATCGTCGGCGCCTTCCTCGCCGTCCCCGTGGCCGCAACCATCGCTGTTGTCGTGCGCTACCACGCCGAGATGGCTGCACTGCGCTCCGGCGAAGTCGAGCCCTCTGATATAGACATCATCACCGGCTCCAAGGACGATCCTGCAGACTCCAGCGACGTGGCCTACGAACACGCCGAGACTCCACGCGACAAGGTAGAACAGCTCTACCAGTCCATGAGTCCGCTGAGCTAAGACTCAGCCACCACTAGCAGCGCGCCGGCCCTCCCCGGCGCGCTTTTAGTTTTTAGCGCAGAAAGCCTAGGTCCGTAGCGGCCGAGGCGAGCTGGCGCGCACCGCGGTCCAGGACGTTGGCCCAGGTGCCCTTGGATTCCTCATTGGCGGAATCGGACACCTGCTTGAGCAGGGTGCAGGGCACATCGAAGCGCTGGCATACTGCGGCGATGGAATAGCCTTCCATGTCGCACAACTGCGACTTCTTAGCCAGCTCGGTGCGCAGGGCGGTATCGAAGACAAACATGTCGCCCGTGGCCAGTCCGCGCACCGGCAGGCGGCCGGAGGTCTCGAGCTCGATGGTCTCTGGCAGCAGGTAGCGGTTGATATCGGTAAGCACTTCTAGCTTGAAGTCATGCTTGGTGACCTTATTGACTTCGAAGACGCCAGCCATGCCGTCGACAAGCGCGCCGGCCGTGCCAATGTTGACCACGCGATCGGGAAGGGCACCGTTCGCGCGGGCGTCGGCAAGAGCTTCCGTCAGCGCAATGGCCGCCGGAACCGTACCGATTCCGGTGATGAGCAGGGGTTCGCCTTCCGGAATGTGGGCGGCTTCCGCATCCACGGCGGCGACGAAAAGGGTGCGTCCGTTGAGATTCTCCATGCCTGCGAGAATACCTGCCCACCCTAGTCAAAGTTCAATGTGCGGTTCTTCTGGCGCAGGCGAATCGTAATGTTTTTCTGTCCAGCGCCGAGGGCAATGATTTTCCCGCTGAGCACCCGGGCGACGGCCAGGTCCTCTTCCGTCGGTGCTTCGGCCGCCACCCGCGCCGTAGGCAGCCAAGCATCGTGCGGGTCTGGCGCGCCGAGGTGAATGAGCCGTTCGCGCTCCACGTCGATCCAATAGCCCTCCGTGGCCATGAAGCGGTCGTGGCTCCCTTCGAAGGAATCGCGGCGCCACCCGCCCTCGGCCACGCGGAAGACAAAGGGGCAGTAGCCAAAGCGCGAAGGCACGATATAGCGCGTCTGGGGGCTGACACGCCAATGGCCGCGCGCGGAACTCCACACCTGGCGGTAGGTATCAGCCAGGCTCATGCCCAAACGCAGACGCTGCTGCCGGTCCTCCTCTAGGCCAGCATCTTCTACCTGGGTGTTTAGCTCCCCGAGCCGCGTGGCATCGGCCACATACATGCCCAGCCACGCTTCCTCCGGAGTGGTGTACGGGCCGGTGATATCACGGTGAAAGGAATCCGGCACGGCTCTTTCCGCATCCTGGGGCAGGCGCTGGCGGGCGGCAAAAGCCCACAGGCGCGGATGCCCCATGCGGTACAGCATCACCGTCGCCCGCGGCAGGCGTTCGTGCACCTGCTGGCGCGTCAGATAATCACCCGCGCTGATGCGCCGCAGCAGCTGCTTAGCGACGTCCCCCTCTACCTGCTGCTCCACACCCGGCGCGACTTCCATATCAGGTAGCTGACTAAGCAGCATCAGATCGATGATGTCTCCCAAATCAAAGACCTTGCTCAATTCCGTCTGCGCCTCTGAACCAAAAGCCTCAATTGCGTCATACCCCAGCGCACCGCCCAAGCGGCGGATGAGATCCGGGGACACGCTCACTCGGTTGCGGGTCGCGTGCAATTCCGCGGCGTTGAGATTACGGTCCAGGCCCACGAGGGCTCCTTCCTCCCCCTCATCGGGGATTTAATTCTTGGTCATGCTTGGGATTAAGCCGGACATTGGTCTTACCCGGTGTCCTTCATTGAGGTCTTGTCTCGGCAAGCAGGCGTCAGATAGAAGCCTTTCTAGGAGAATTTGGACTCCCCAACTTCGTCGCTGTTGGTTCTCGACCACGCAGCTGATGACGCACTTAATCCGTACGAATTACATCGCAGGAAAGTGGCGCGTTGCAATTACCCCTTTCATAGTCCCATTCGAGAGAATTCTTGCAACTCTTATGCCTATAGTATGACGCGGAATGATTCTTAATCATTCCCTTTCTTTCGCATTTCTCTTTCTGGCCAGCGCACAAAGGAGCCTCCCCTTTGAATGACAAGAATTCTTGGGGTTCATCTGACTCAACCCCATATTCAGATTCGAACGGACCTGCATCCCCTATGCGGGACTCCGGTACTGGAACCAACGCAGAATCTTCGGGCAAAGGCACGCGCACCGCCATTATTGTCGTTGCCGCCCTCGCCATCATTGCGCTTATTGGCGGTGGTGCCTGGGCATTAACGGGAAACAAAAAGTCTGATGATTCCAGCAGCGCTGAACCGAATTTCCATTCTCAAGAAAACAGCAGCGAGGAAATCACCGAAGAGGCGACTTCTGAGAAAGAATCCACGCCTGAAAAGAAAGCTGAGACTACACAAGCTAAGAGCGCTAGCACTGGACCTTCCACAGAGGAGAAGTGTGGAACGCTAGCCAATAACCTAATGGACGTTCCAATTGGTACGCTTCAGTTGTTTTGCGACGGCACCTGGCTTTACATGGCCCAAAAGCAATCCTCAAATTTTGGCCTGTTCTACTGGACCGATAACGAGTGGAAGGTGTACCGGTCTGACAATACGACTGGAGACTCCGTCAATCAGTGCTACGACAAGGGCAAGTTGGACACGGCTGGCGCCCCAAAGGAGCTGACCAACCAGCTCCAACTCTGCGATGCACAGCAAACGCAAACTCCAAAGGTTCGCGACAGGCCTATTACCGCCGAGGAGGAATTTCCGCCCGAAGATTATTGGTACGGCGAATGCGACGGCAGCTATGTGCTCATCGCGGAATCGGTCATCATCCCGCCGACAACTGATCCGATTTCTGAGCCCTACCGAGTGCACAAGAAGTACCCAGGCTCCAAGATCATCAAGGGCGGCGCGTGTAGTTCCCTGCGCAGCCGCACTGAAGGCGGCTCTATCTATGCCATCATCTACGAAGCCGGTCACAGCGTGGACAAGGTCTGCGAACTCAAGGCCAAGTACGGCGGCAATGCCCGTTCCCTCAATAACGACGCGGATTTCTCTGACCCCTGCTAATCCAGATTCCGCGCTCAATTCCCTGTCACTCCCCTTCTGCTGCGTTGACTCCCTACACCCGCTACAACGCAGCGTGCACCCCTTTGACCTTTCATCTACCGCCTCAATGTGAAAGCAATATCTTATGCCTAAATCATCTGCCCACCTAGGCCGAATAAGCCGAATAAGCATTGCAACAAGTGTCGCCCTCATTAGTTTCTCCTTGGCTTCCTGCGATGACGAAACGTCGGATACAACCGCACAAGAGTTTTCAGTGGAGCCGGCGACGACGTCCGCTACAGAAGAAAGCAGCGATGCCAAGCCGGAAGAATCGCCCACTGCCTCTACTGCGACGGAGGAAGAACCTACTCGGCCGGTGCCCCCGAACGTCGTGATGGATGACGAGCAGCCGAGCCCGGAAGCCGACACCACTTCGTCGTGTGGCGCAGCCGATGCCCAAACGGCATTCTCCGAAGGCGTATCCCAAGTCGCTCCGTGGGGCACCATCGGATGGGAGCTCTTTGACTCCTCCGGTTATGACCCCTGCGCATCCCTATCGTGGGAAACCCTGATGATTGAGGGAGGAACCAGTTCTTCGCCTTTCCACATCATGTTGTTTAATCACGGCGAATACTTGGGCACCGCAACGGCAAAGCCCTATGGATTCGCCCCCACTATTGAGCGCGTGAGTGATTCCGAGATCGCGGTAACCTACCACTGGCCGCGCGAAGGTGAAGGCAATGCCAACCGCTCAGGCACAACCAACGCAGGCTTCCGGTGGGATGAAGGACAGCAAAAGGTAGTCATGTCCGGCGACGTACCGCCTATGCAATAGCTCGATGTAAAACAAGCACGTTTCGCTAAAATTTCACCAGTTAGGCGGCGAAACGTGCTTGTTTTGTTTGCAGGTGTGACCGCGGTGAAGCAGTGCGGGCCTAGAGGGGAGCGCAGAAGCCAAGAAATGGCCGCGTTCTAGGCTTTCGCGGGGAGCCAGGGGCGGTTATCGTGGCCGTAACGTAGCCGGAGGAGAGATAGGAATGAGCGAGAAGACGTTTCAGCAGAAGTTCGGGGCTTTCGCACTGGTCGCGGCGGTTGCCCTGCTGATCGTGAACTTAACCGTAGTAGGGCCTACGGTGTTCGGTATCTCCACGCCGCTGCTACTCGGCGTCACGGGCATCATAATGATGCGCGGTGAGAGAAGCAGCAGCGGCACAAAGGGTGACTAGCGCAGGCGGTGGCCTACGAAGCCGGCGGCGAGGGTGTTGCCGGAGGATTGATCGATGAGCAGGAAGTTGCCTACCGCACCGCGGGCGGCATAGTCCTCGACGGGGAGCTCGGCCTGGGTCTGGATAGTGATGTGGGCGATGTCGTTCATGGCGACGGACTCGGGATCTTCCACGTCGGAAACGCCATCAAGATCCAGGGTGCGGGTGACGGCGGCGACGCGGGCCTTAACCAGGGAAGAGCCGTAGCGCAGCTTGAGCATCTGGCCGGGCTTAATGTCCTTTTCGGTCAGGCCGACAACGGTGGCGTCGAATTCGCGGGTGGCCGCGGGGCGTTGGGGTCCGGCGAGGAGATCGCCGCGGGCGAGATCGACGTCGTCGGCAAGCAGGAGCGTGACGGAGTCGCCGGTGGCGGCGGAGTCGGCTGGGCCGTCAGCAGTGTCGATCTGGGTGATGGTGCTGGTGCGGCCTTCAGGGAGGCGGACCTCGTCGCCCACGGAGATGGAGCCCGCCTTCACGCGGCCGGCGTAGCCGCGGTAATCGGAGGCGTGCTCGCGGATGACGTACTGGATGGGGAAACGGAAATCCAGCTCATCGGCGCGGCCGGTGGCCACGGGGACGGTCTCGAGAACCTCAAGGACGGTCGGGCCGGTGTACCACGGCATAGTGGTGGAGCGCTCGACCACGTTATCGCCCTTGAGGGCGGAAATCGGCACCACGGTGGTATCGGTAATACCCAGGCGGGTGGCGATCTGGTTGAACTCGGACTCGATATCGCGGAAGACCTGCTCATCGTAGTCCACCAGGTCGATCTTGTTCACCGCGAGGACCACGTGGCGCACGCCGAGGAGGGCGGCCACGTTGAGGTGGCGGCGGGTTTGTTCGACGACGCCATGGCGGGCGTCGATAAGAAGCACCACTACCTGGGAGGTGGACATGCCGGTGACCGTGTTGCGCGTGTATTGCACGTGGCCGGGGGTATCGGCGAGGATGAAGGTGCGCTTATCCGTGGCGAAGTAGCGGTAGGCCACGTCGATGGTAATGCCCTGCTCGCGCTCGGCACGCAGGCCGTCAACAAGCAAAGAGAGGTCCATGCCGTCAAAGCCGCGGTCGGTGGAGGTGCGCTCCATGGACTCGACCTGGTCCGCGAGCACGGACTTGGTGTCATAGAGCAGGCGGCCGACGAAGGTGGACTTGCCGTCATCAACGGAGCCGGCGGTGCACAGGCGCAGGGTATCGCGCTGCTTGAGGGCGCCGACATTCGGCGTGAGGGTCGTAGTCATCAGAAGTAGCCTTCCTTCTTGCGGTCCTCCATGGCGGACTCGGAAAGTTTGTCATCGGCGCGGGTGGCGCCGCGCTCGGAAAGGGTGGAAATGGAGATCTCCGCGAGCACCTCATCCGGGATCGACGCGGTAGATTCCACGGCGCCAGTACAGGACATATCGCCCACCGTGCGGTAGCGCACGGTGCGGGTTTCCAGCTCCTCGCCTTCGGCCGGGCCGCCCCATTCACCAGGAGCCAGCCACATGCCATTGCGCTTGAATACCTCGCGCTCGTGGGAGTAGTAGATGGAGGGCAGCTCCAGTTCGCGAGCGCCGATGTATTCCCAAATATCGGACTCGGTCCAGTTGGAGATGGGGAAGACGCGGACGTTTTCGCCGGCCATCTTTCCGCCGTTGTACAGGTCCCACAGCTCGGGGCGCTGGCGGCGGGGATCCCACCCGCCGAAGGAATCGCGGATGGAGAAGATGCGTTCCTTGGCGCGGGCCCGCTCCTCATCGCGGCGGGCGCCACCGCATACGGCGTCGTACTCGCGCTCGGCGATAGTCTCTACCAACGGCACGGACTGCAGCGGGTTGCGGGTGCCATCGGGGCGTTCTTGCAGGTCGCCGCGGTCGATCCAGTCCTGGACGCGGGCGACGTGGAGGCGAGCGCCGGATTCTTCCACGAGGCGGTCGCGGAAATCGATAACCTCGGGGAAGTTGTGGCCGGTATCGACGTGGAGCAGCTCAAACGGCACCGTGGCCGGGGCGAAGGCGCGGCGGGCTAGCTCGAAGACTACGACGGAGTCTTTGCCGCCGGAAAAGAGGATGCCTACCTTGTCGAACTGCCCGGCCACTTCGCGCAGGATGTGGATGGACTCGTTTTCTAGGTCTTTTAAGTGTGGAGAAAGTGTGCTCATTATTCGTGTAACCCGCATTCTGTCTTGCCGTCTGCAAATACGCGCCCGGACCGGGCATCGTCGCCTTCACCGACCGGGAAGGTCAGCGGGGCGCAGCCGATGGAGCGGTATCCCTGCAGGGTGAGTGGGTGGATGATGAGGTTATTGTCCTCGATATAGCGGTCCGTATCGTCGAGATCCCAGGTAATGATGGGCGAGATCTTCAACCGGCCGGTGCGGTCGAGGCTCAGCGCTGGGGCGGTGGCGCGGTGCTCGGAATCGGCGCGGCGCAAGCCGGTAACCCAGCCGGCATAAGGATCCATGGCCATGTTCAGCGGCTCGACCTTGCGCATGCGGTTATAGGCCGCGGTATCGCGGGCGTAAAGGCGCGGGCCGTAGACCTCGTCTTGTTCTTCTGGGCTGAGCAAAGGCAGCACGCGAACAAGTGGCAGGTCCGGGTAGCGCTTTTCCACCTCGTCAGCTACCTGCAGGGTTTCCGGGAAGTGCCAGCCAGTATCGATAAAAAGCAGGTCCGCATCGAGCCCGGCGCGGTGAGCGAGCTCGGCCAAGACCGTGTTCTCCATGGACATGGTCACGGCCAGGCGTCCGGGTGCGTGTTCGGCGGCCCATTCGGTAATGGTTTCCGCTGAGGCGTCATAAAGCTTATCCGCCCACTGGTCCACCAATTGCTGGTTGCGCGCGGCTACCTCGGCGTCCAGCGGCGCGGTATCGCGCGTGCCTTCCGGGGAGATGCTGGGGTCGCGGTAGTTCTTGCCACCGTCCAGCAGGTTCGTCGTTGGGTTCATGCCGTCACACATTAGGCAAAACCCCCGAGGCGGCGCAGCGGATTCTGGGCGAAAAGCCGCTGAGCTTGGCGGGAGGCGCGAATAAAAAGTTTCCAATCCGTACCAAGCGGACTAGATTTACAGACAAGACAGTCTATTGCGGGCGTCCGCGCCCCGCACAAGGAGGCACTTTCATGCAGCGTATAGCCATCATCGGGGAGGGCCCGGCAGCCCTATCCACCACCGAGAAGCTTATCAGCGCTGGCATGTGTGTGGACCTCATTACCCAGTGCACCGCACCATTCGGTCTACTCCGCCGCTTTGCGGGTTTGGCAGGCGTGCTGGGCGACGCCGTCACGGGCTCCCACTGCGGCCCCGGCACCACTCCCCGACTCCGCCTCATCGGCAACGTGCGGGTAGGACCAGACGGCGATATCACGCATAACAAAATCCACCGGCTAGCCGCCTCTGGCAACCGCGAGCTACTCGTGCTCGAACTCAAGGCTCGCGGCGTGGCCGTCACCACGTGGGAAGGCCTATGCGCCCCACTGCAGGATTTTGAAGACTGGCGCAGCGTCATCACCCGCGCACAGCTGGCTCACGTGGGGATTTAGCAGCAGTAACCAACTAGCGCCCCACCCACCACCGGTATAAACTTGCACGGCTACCCAGCCACGGCAAGGAAAGGGGCGCGAGTCCATGGATCTGGTTCGCATTCTCATTACACGGTCGGCGCCGTATACGCCGTATTTCATCGCGGTACTTGTCCTGCAAGCCTTATCTACAGCCGCCACGCTGTACCTTCCATCGCTTAATGCCAAGATCATCGATGAAGGTGTGGCTCAGGGCGATGTGGACTTCATCTGGCGCACCGGCGGCATCATGCTGGCCGTCGCGTTTGCCCAAGTCATCACCGCTGTTGGCGCAGTCTGGTGCGGCAGCCGCACCGCCATGGGTGTCGGCCGGGATCTGCGCGGCGAGGTTTTTCGACACGTTAATTCCCTGTCCACTGAGGACATGAGCCGCTTTGGCACGCCTACGCTCATTACCCGCGGCACCAATGACGTCCAGCAGGTGCAGATGGTCTACATGATGATGCTGAACTTCATGGTGACCGCACCCATCATGTCCATCGGCGGCATCATCATGGCCGTGCGCGAAGACGCCGGAATGTCCTGGCTGGTGTGGGTGTCCGTGGCGGTACTGCTCGGCACCATCTCCGTTATCATTTCCCGCCTCATGCCGCTCTTCCGTTCCATGCAGGACAAGCTGGATTCCATCAATGGCACCTTGCGCGAGCAGATCACCGGCATCCGCGTGGTGCGTGCCTTCGTGCGCGAGGCCTATGAGTCCGAGCGCTTTACCGAGGAAAATAAGAACATCACCCGCCTGTCCTTGAACATCGGCCGGCTTTTCGTGGTGATGTTCCCGCTCATTACGGTGATCCTCAACGTGGCCACGGGCGCGGTCCTGTGGTTCGGCGGCCACCGCGTGGATGAGGGCTTGGTCAACGTCGGCTCGCTGACCGCATTCCTGCAGTACCTGCTGCAGATTCTGGCGGCGGTGATGATGGGTACCTTCATGGCGATGATGCTGCCGCGCGCCATTATCTGTGCCCGCCGCATCACCGAGGTGCTCCAGCACGAGCCCTCCATTACCCCACCCAGCTCCACCACCTCTCCGGAGGCCTGCGTGGGCACGGTGGAATTTCGCAACGTGGGCTTTTCTTATGCCGGTGCGGATGCGCCGGTGCTAGAAGACATTTCCTTTACCGCTCAGCCCGGCACCACTACCGCCATCATCGGTTCGACGGGTTCGGGCAAGACCACCCTGGTTTCCCTCATCCCACGCCTGTACGTGCCGACGGAGGGCCAGGTGCTTATCGACGCCACCCCTACCACCTCCCTGGCCCGCCAGGACATCGTCCAACGCGTCTCCCTCGTCCCGCAGAAGGCTTACCTATTTAGCGGCACTGTGGCCTCCAACCTGCGCTTGGGCAGGCCCGAAGCCACCGATGACGAGCTCTGGGAGGCGCTGCGCGTGGCCCAGGCGGACTTCGTAGAAGACTTGGACATGCCCATCGCACAGGGCGGCACCAACGTCTCCGGTGGCCAGCGCCAGCGCCTGTCCATCGCGCGCATGCTTGTTGCCCGGCCGCTGATCTACCTCTTTGATGATTCCTTCTCCGCGCTGGACGTGGCTACCGATGCCAAGGTGCGCGCCGCAATGCGCGCCTCCTTTGCCGAGCGTGAGCAGCCGGTGACCAGCATTATCGTCGCCCAGCGCGTGGCGTCAATCCGCGATGCAGACCAAATCCTGGTATTGGATGCCGGCCGCATCGTTGACCGCGGCACCCACGAGGAGCTCCTGGGCCGCTGCGCGGTCTATCAAAAAATCGTTCATTCCCAAGAAACCGCCGGTGTTGCAGGAGGCGAAAACTAATGGCTGAGAACACCACTTCTACTGCCGAGTCCACGGATGCCGGTTTTGATCCGATGGGCGGCTCCGCACCCCGCCAGGCCAAGAATTTCTGGCCCTCCACCAAACGCCTTTTCTCCCTGCTTGCTCCCTTCAAGCGCCACCTGTGGGCCGTCGCGGCAATGAACATCATCTGCATCTTCTTGGCCGTGGTAGCCCCGAAGATCATGGGCAAGGCCATGGACGTCATCTTTGCCGGCGTCATTTCGCGCAACCTGCCCTCTAATATTTCCGCCGAGCAAGCCATTGCGGGCATGCGCGCTGAGGGCCAGGACCGCTTTGCGGATATGGCTTCCGCGATGGACTTCGTCCCCGGTGAAGGCATCGATTTTAACCGCCTGGGCACGCTCATCATCACCGTGATCGCGATGTACATCGTCTCCTCTGGCTTCCAGTGGTGGCAGGGAGCCATCCTCAACAAGTTAAGCATGGATATCGTGTTTGACCTGCGCGAGCGCGTGGAGGCGAAGATTAATGCGCTGCCTCTCAACTACTTTGATTCCCAGCAGCGCGGCGATATCCTCTCGCGTACCACCAATGACATCGACAACGTGCAGCAGGCCCTGCAGCAGGCGCTATCGCAGCTTTTTTATGACGCGCTGCTGGTCATTGGCATCACCATCATGATGTTCAGCGTTTCGTGGCAGCTCGCTCTGGTGGCTCTACTGTCCCTGCCGCTTACCGGCTTAGTCATTGGTGTCATCGGCAGCCGCTCGCAGCGCCAGTTCAAAACGCAGTGGCGCTCCACCGGTCAGCTCAACGGCCAGGTAGAAGAATCCTTCTCCGGCCACGACCTAGCCATCGTCTTCGGCCGTACCGAGGCCATGAGGGAGGAATTCGACAAGCGCAACGAAGAGCTCTACCACTCCGCAGCTAAGGCTCAGTTCCTGTCCGGCATCATGATGCCCATCATGCAGTTCCTGTCCTACCTGTCTTATGTGGCCATTGCGGTCCTGGGCGGTCTGCGCGTGGCCAATGGACACATGACTTTGGGCGCTGCCACCGCATTTATCCAGTACTCCCGCGAGTTCAACCAGCCGCTCGGCCAGCTCGGCGGCATGATGCAGCAGGTGCAGTCCGGTGTGGCCTCGGCCGAGCGCGTCTTTGAGCTTCTCGACGCCGAAGAGCAAGCCCCCGACACCACCGACGAGGACCTTCCCGGCCGTGCCCAGGGGCTCGTGGAGTTCCAGGACGTTGACTTCTCCTACGCAGAGGAGAAGGAGCTCATCACCGGCCTCAACCTGCGCGTGGAGCCCGGCCAGACCGCGGCCATTGTCGGCCCCACCGGTGCCGGCAAAACCACCCTGGTCAACCTGCTCATGCGCTTCTATGAGCTAGATGGTGGTCAGATTCTCATTGATGGGCACGACATCGCCCGCATGCCTCGCCATACCCTGCGTTCCCAGGTGGGCATGGTGCTCCAGGACGCCGTGCTCTTTAAGGGCTCGATCATGGAAAATATCCGCTACGGCCGCTTGGATGCGACGGACGAAGAAGTCATTGCGGCGGCAAAGGCAACCTATGTGGACCGCTTCGTTCACGCGCTGCCCGATGGCTACGACACCATCATCGACCAAGACGGCGGCGCAATCTCCGCCGGCGAGCGCCAGCTCATCACCATCGCCCGCGCGTTCTTGGCCCAGCCCGCGCTGCTCATCCTCGATGAGGCCACCTCTTCGGTCGATACCCGTACCGAGGTCCTCGTCCAAGAGGCGATGAACGCATTGCGCGCGGACCGCACCTCCTTCGTCATTGCCCACCGCTTGTCCACCATTCGCGATGCTGACCTCATCCTCGTCATGGAAAACGGCACCATCGTGGAACAAGGCTCGCACGACGATCTCCTTGCGGCCCAAGGCGCATACTGGCGCCTGCATCAATCCCAGTTCGCTCAAGGGTAGGTCTTCCCCGGCGGTGAGCTACTCCAGCCCTACCGTCACGGTCGGCGCGTTAAAGTGAGCACCCTTGAGGTTTACCAGCTCAAGGGTGACATCGCGCAGCTCGAAATGCTCCATGATTACATCGGGCACTTCCGCATCGGGGACGGGATGCGGCTCTGGAACACCAAGTTTGTCCAACACGGCATTGATATCGTCGCGGCTTAAATCGATATTCGCCCGGGGTGCAGAAACCTTACCCACCGCCGGGGTGGCTGTGAGCTCGGTAGCCATAATGGTCACCGGTCCGCCGCGTACCTCGGTGGTATCCCCTCCCGTGGTCAGCATGCCAACGCCGTAGCGGCCAGGCAGCGTGATGCCAAGGTTGTCGATGTCGAGGTTCTCGCCCTTCAGCTCTAGAACCCGCACATCACCGCTGGCGGTGGGGAAAGTACCCAAAGAAACGGTGACATTTTTCGTCAGCGTCACCTTATCCGCGAAGACGGTACTGAAGTACGGAACCGCCGGGGCATCTTGCGCATTAACCCGTTCGGAACCACTCACACCACCCACCACCAGGGCACAGGTGAGTACGGCCAAGCAGCTACGCGCCGCCCGCGGCATCGCCCTCGTCATTGCTCTGCTGCTTCCTTAGGGCGGCGCTTTTGCTCCCCCGGCTGCCACGCAAAGGTAAAGGCCCCGCCAATGATGCCGAGCAGGGAGCCGATGACGAAGCCGCCCAAATTGGACGTCGGCAAGGCGATAATGGCCACGATGATGCCTAGCACACCGACATAAGTCGAGGTTGCCGGCTGGAACCACGCACCAAGGCCGAACATGGCCAACAAGACGCCGATAAGCAGCGTAGAGACGCCAGAGATGGTGGAAATCATCACCAAAAGGTCAGAGATCCGAATGGTGATATAGGCCGGCGCGGCAATGATGATGCCGGACAAAATAAGCAATAGCCCGGGAAGGAAGGGCCGACCACTGCGCCAGTGGCGGAAGCGCTGCCACAGGCTGGGCTTAGATTCCTCCTCGCCCGTTGCCTCCGCCGCCGGGAGGGTCTGTGTTTCTTCCGTGCTGGACTCAGCAGCCATTATCGGACCCCCTCCTCACCGTCACTCCCACATTCTTGGCAGAAAGGCGCTGCGCGCCCACGGAGGTGGCCTTCACATCATCCGCTTTGAGGGAAACTTGCTTGGAATAGAGACCCCAGGCGCCGGGATCGGCGGTATCGCTGAGCTGATTCGCATCGATGCCCACGTTGACATCCTGCATCACCAAGGAACCATCCACGTCGGTCGCACCGACCAGCAGGCTATCGGATTCCACACTGCCCTCGCCCTCAGCCTTCAGCGCTAGGGTGGCCTCCCCACCAACGCCGGGCACCTTGGGAACCGTCACGGAAAGGCAGAGATCAGAGACCTTCGCATGCTCCAGTTTGATACGCGCGACGGGAAGGTGCTCTTCGGCCTTTTGATCATCATCAACAAAAAGCGAAAAGCCCTCTCCATCCAAGTGCCCCATGGTGATTTTAAAGAAGCTACCGGAAAGGGCCAGGTTCGCGGTCAAGCCGCCCTGCGCCACGGCGAATCCAGTAACACCAAAGGCAGCAAGGCCTGCGGTCAAGGCCACCGCGGCCTTGGTGATATTGGTTTTGCCCATGGCGGTTTACCCTTTCTGCGGCAGTCTCGGTCTTCTTCTTGCCCGGCCACATTACGGACGCCGACACTGTATTATTCCGCCGCCGTGCACAGCACGTTTAGCAGAATATGGCGGCCGAGTTTCTCATCTTGACAGTGTACAGCCCACCCTGCCGTGATACCGCACTGAATGCAGACTCTCTGATTTCCACCCCTAGGCTTTAAGGTAGATAACAACGTGGAGCATCAGTAATAAAGGAGCACGCATGACCACCGTGTTCGGTTGGATAGCTATAGCCGCATCGATTCCGGTGTGGCTGTACTTTTTCACCCGCGTATGGGCCCTCTTTAAGTTCATCCGCTCGGGCGGACCCACCCAGCTCAAGCGCACCGATAGTCCGGGTAAGCGTTTATGGCGCGTAATTGCGGAGGTCTTTGGCCACTCCCACTTCAAGGGTAAACCGCTGGTCAATGCCGCCCACTGGCTGGTAATGGTGGGCTTCCTCTTTGGCATTTTGGTGTGGTTTGAGGCCTATATCCAAACCTTCGCGCCGGATAAGGGCTGGCCGTGGCTCAGCCACTGGCCGGTCTACCACTTCGTCGAGGAAGTCTTAGGCATCGCGACGGTCCTAGGTATTGGTTTCCTCATCGGCGTGCGCCTCAAACTCGGCGATACTGAGCGGGGCAGCCGCTTCTTCAACTCCCAGACCGCCGCGGCGCGCTGGGTAGAGTTCATTGTCTTTTCTGAGGGACTCGGCATGATCCTGGTGAAGTCCACCAAGATCGCCACCTACGGCGGCGGCTCCGCCTGGGCGGATTTCTTGAGCGTCCACCTTGCCAAGCTCTTCCCTGCATCCCCAGCATTGGTGAGCTTCTTCGCCCTGTTCAAGCTGCTGTCCGGCATGCTGTTTATTGTCTTTATTTCCCGCAATTTCCAGTGGGGCGTGATGTGGCACCGCTTCACCAGCTTCTTCAATATCTTCTTCCAGCGCAACGCCACCGGTGAAAAGGCGCTGCAATCCCTGCCCACCCCGGACTTGGAGGAAGACATCACCCCGGGTAGCTGGAAGATGCTGCTGGATTCCACCTCGTGTACCGAGTGCGGCCGCTGCCAAGAGCTATGCCCGGCGTGGAATACCGAAAAGCCGCTGAGCCCCAAAAAGTTCATGATGGACCTGCGCCAGGGCGCACTGGATAACTACAATCCGCACGAGGGCCTGGATGTGCTGTCCATGGCCGGCGTTATCGATGATGACGTGCTCTGGTCTTGTACCAACTGCGGTGCCTGCGTGGATCAGTGCCCAACCGATATTGAGCACATCGACCACATCGCGGATCTGCGCCGCTTCAAGGTACTTGCGGAATCGGACTTCCCTTCCGAGCTCACCGGCCTGTTTAAGAATATGGAAAACAAGGGCAATCCATGGGGCCGGAATAACTCTGAGCGCCGCGCCTGGATCGATGAGGCCCGCGCCGATGGCATCGACGTCCCCATCATTGGTGAAGACGAGGCCGATTTCTCCGATATGGAATACCTGCTCTGGGTGGGCTGCGCCGGTGCTTATGATGACGATGGCCGCCGCACCACCCGTGCCGTAGTAGACCTGCTGCATACCGCAGGCGTGAAGTTTGGCGTGCTCTCCACGGGTGAGACCTGTACGGGTGATCCTGCCCGCCGCGCCGGCAACGAGTTCCTTTTCCAGATGATGGCGCAGCAAAACGTAGAGACCCTCAACAACGCCTTCGACGGCGTCCCGGAGGGCCAGCGCAAGATCATCACCACTTGCCCGCACTGCTTTAACACCATCCGTAATGAGTACCCGGACTTTGACGGGCACTTCGACGTCTTCCACCACACCCAGCTGCTCAACCGGCTGGTCCGCGAGGGCTTGCTCAAGCCGGTGCCACGCACACCGGAGAACCGCAAGCCCATTACCTACCACGATCCTTGCTTCCTCGGCCGCCACAATAAGGTCTTCGATCCTCCGCGCGAGCTGCTCGAGGCCACCGGCGTGGAGCTGCGCGAGATGGACAAGAACCGCGACGAGGCCTTCTGCTGTGGCGCCGGCGGCGCCCGCATGTTCATGGAGGAAAAGCTCGGCACCCGCATCAATGACTTCCGCACCGAGCAGGCCCTAGAGACCGGCGCGGAAGAAATCGCCACCGGCTGCCCCTTCTGCAATGTCATGATGACCGGCGGCGTGAAGTCCTTGTCGCAGGATTCCACGTCCACCACCAAGGTCAATGACGTGGCGGTTATGCTGCGCAATTCTATCTCCCTCGACGAGTCCGGCACCCTGCCGGAGCCCCACCCCAAGGCGTTCCTGGCTACCCCGGTGCGCCACCAAAAGTCCGAGGGCACCACTGACGCCCCGCTTGCCGACGCCCCCACTTCCGCCACCCACACCCCGGCCGCATCGGCACCAGCACCAGCCCCCGCCGCTCCTGCAGCACCGGCCGCACCCGCAGCGCCGTCTGCATCGCAGGCTCCTCAAGCGCCGAAGGCTCCCGCGGCACCAAGTGCACCCACCCCTCCAAGTGCTCCGGCAGCACCTGCACCACAGGCACCCGCGGCACCAACTTCGCCACAAGCTCCCCAAGCACCAGCGGCACCAGCCGCTCCTGCAGCACCGGCCGCACCCGCAACGCCGGCTGCACCGCAGACTCCCGCAGCACCGAGTGCACCCACCCCTCCAAGTGCTCCGGCAGCACCTGCACCACAGGCACCCGCGGCACCAACTTCGCCACAAGCTCCCCAAGCACCGGCAGCGCCCGTCGCACCAGCTGCTCCCGCAGCACCGAGCGCACCCACCCCTCCAAGTGCCCCGACAGCACCTGCACCAAAGGCACCAGCCGCGCCGACCTCTCCTAGCGCGCCCGCAACGCCTGCAGCACCTGCAGCACCGAAACCGCCAGAGGCCCCTGCTGCGCCCACGCCGCCAAAGGCTGAGCCGCCAGCCGCACCGGCCCCGCCAGCACCGCCGGCGGCTCCGGCACCACCGGCGTCGGAAAGCGTGCCAAAGCCACCTGAATCTGAGTAGGCGCGCAGGGGCATTGGTGCGTACGCTGTAGTCCATGCATTTTAATGCGGGACTCCCCACCGATGCCCTGCTGCTGGCGGCAGGCGCAACTGAAAATACAAATTCCCTCGTCTCTTTCGCCTGGATTATGGCCGCGGCCCTACTCGCGCCGCTGGTCTCTTATATGTTGGGCTACCGCCTGCCGTCGGTGGCCCTCTTGTTGATTTTCGGCATGATTATTGGCCCTTCCGTACTCGACCTCGCCGCCGAGGACGAAGGCATCGAAATGCTCAAGGAACTCGGCGTGGGCGCGTTGTTCCTCCTCGCCGGCTTTGAGATTCAAATCTCTACGCTCAAAACCAAAGAAGCCGGAACGGCCCTATCTACCTGGATTATCTGCGCCCTCGCCTGTGGCGTGGGCGCCTACTTCTTGGTGGATAACGTGCCAGGTGCCATCGTCGTTGCCTTGGCGCTGACTTCAACGGCGCTGGGCACGCTCACGCCGATGCTGAAACAGGACCGCATTCTGGGCACCAAGGTGGGCAACTCCGTGATGATTCACGGTGCCATTGGTGAGGTCGCCCCCATTACCGCCATGGCGCTGTTGCTGGGTACTCGTTCCACACTGACGACGATGATCATTTTGTTGTTCTTCATCATCATCGCCGTTGCCGTCGCCGTCATGCCAGCGGCCATCGCCTCGACCATCCCTTGGGTAAAGGCCGCCTTTATCTCCGGTGCGGGCTCCACCAACCAAACGATTTTGCGTCTTATCATCCTGATTCTGGCCATCCTCATGGCCGTAACCGCAGTCTTTGAGCTCGATATCGTGCTCGGCGCCTTTGCCGCTGGCATTATTTTGAACCGCATCATCCCGGATGAATTCCACCGCCGCCTGGAGCACCGCCTCGATGTGGTGTTTTATTCGATGCTTATTCCGGTCTTCTTTGTGGTCTCTGGCATGAGCATTAGCTGGGATACCATCGCTCATAATCCGTGGAAGGTACTGGGCATTCCAGCTCTCATCTTGGTGACCCGTGGCCTGCCCGTCTTCTTGCGCGAAAATGTTGGGCATACCGGATCTGATATTGAAACCTTCCGTGAGCGCCTCCAAGTAGGCTTGTATTCTGCCACCGGTCTGCCGATCATCGTGGCGGTGACCACCTTGGCGGTGAACTCGAAGATTATGGAACCCGAAAATGCCTCCATCTTTGTCTCTGGCGGCGCACTTACCGTCGCCCTCTTCCCATTCCTCGCCAGCCTGGTGGGCGGCAAGAAGCAGCCTGAAAAGAAGGATGAGGAATCTTCCGCCGCTGAAACTAAGGACCTATAGGCAGCGTTCGCTAAGAGCACGCCCCTAGCAGGGAGGAAATTTCCTAAACTGGGATGCGTGAGTAATAACTTTGGTTCTTCCCCTATCAATCGGACCATGCGCCTGTCCGATTCCGAGCGCAACGATGCCATCAATGACCTCGCCCGCGCCGTGGGTGAAGGCCGGTTAACCATGGAGGAGTTCGAGGACCGCTCGGACGACGTCATGCGCGCCCACACCCACCAAGACCTCGTGCCCATCTTTCAAGACATTCCGGCGCGTGGTTCTCACGAGGTCAAGGTCTATTCCCGCGGTGAGGTCACACGCGCCCATAATGCAGGCAAGAAACCAAAGTTTGCGACCGCACTTTCCGGTTCGGTGCTGCTTGCCGTTGCCAGCCCAACGCTTATCGTGATGAGCGCTACCTTGAGCAACCCATGGCTTTTGCTAGGAGGCGCGGCAGCAGCCGCGCTCATCCCTATCCTGTGGATTCTGCTCTACGTTGCCAAGGTGGGCCCATCCTCGTGGCACGCCCCATCTGTACGCCAGATTGAGAAAGAACAATTGCGCGAGATTCGCGCGCTCACGGCGCATGAGCGCGCACAGCAAAAGATGATCGAAGAAAAGATGTGGGCCGATCGACGCATGCAAGCCGGCGAAATTACCGGACAGGCTATGGATCTGGCCAAGCGCAAGTTCAACGAGTGGAATAAAAAATAGTCATTGCCGCTGTTAAAGCGTTTTGTGTGGCTGTGATCGTGGCACAATATTCCCATGACTTCTCCGAAACACCGCATCTTTGACCAGTCCGACAAGCTCAAGGGCGTCGCGTATGACATTCGCGGCGAGGTCTCTGCGGAAGCGGAACGCATGGAGCTCGATGGGCACACCATCTTGAAACTCAACACCGGTAACCCAGCCGTCTTTGGCTTCGAGGCTCCCGATGTCATCATGCGCGATATGATCGCTGCCCTGCCTACTTCCCAGGGCTATTCCACCTCCAAGGGAATCATTTCTGCTCGTCGGTCCATTGTTACCCGCTACGAGCTTGAAGATTTTCCGCCCTTTGATATCAACGATGTCTTCTTGGGCAATGGCGTCTCCGAGCTCATCAGCATGACCACCCAGGCGCTGCTTAATAATGGCGATGAGGTTCTCATTCCGGCGCCGGATTATCCGCTGTGGACCGCAGCTACGTCCCTGGCAGGCGGTACCCCAGTGCACTACCTGTGCGATGAGGAGGACGACTGGAACCCATCGATCGAGGACATCGAGTCTAAGATCACGGATAAGACCAAGGCCATCGTGGTCATTAACCCGAATAACCCAACGGGTGCGGTCTACTCGCGCGAAGTTTTGCAGAAGATTGTCAACATCGCCCGCGAGCATAACCTGCTCATCTTGGCTGATGAGATCTATGACCGCATTCTTTATGACGGCGCGCAGCATATCTCCATTGCTTCGCTCGCCCCAGACCTGCTCACCATCACATTTAATGGCTTGTCCAAGGCCTACCGCGTGTGTGGCTACCGCGCTGGTTGGATGGTGCTCACCGGCCCTAAACACCACGCCCGTGGCTTCATCGAGGGATTGGAGCTTCTCGCCGGAACGCGCCTGTGCCCGAATGTGCCGGCGCAGCACGCTATCCAGGTGGCGCTAGGTGGCCGGCAGTCCATCTACGAGCTCACCGGTACCGGCGGGCGCCTTTTGCGCCAGCGCAATATTGCCTACGAAAAGCTCAACGAGATTCCGGGCGTTTCTGCGGTAAAGCCCATGGGCTCGCTCTACCTCTTCCCGCGCTTGGATCCGAACGTGTATGAGATTCATGATGATGCCAAGCTCATGCTGGATATTTTGAAGGCAGAAAAGATCCTCATGGTGCAAGGCACCGGCTTTAACTGGCCGAACCCGGATCACTTCCGCGTGGTGACGCTGCCGTGGGCATCCCAAATCGAAAACGCCATTGAGCGCCTAGGTAACTTCCTAGTGAGCTACAAGCAGTAGTTTCCCACCAGTTGCTAACGATAGTGATAATCCATAACAATATGGTGCATGGGAAGACATTCTGCGGGACCTAAACCTCAGCCGACCCCTAGTTCATGGCGTCGGCTCTCTGCTTCGATAACTCAGCATCCATGGCGATTAACTTTGCTCGGTGTGCTCGTCACAGCGCTTATTGCCACCATTGCGGGCATGGCAGTGCTGTGGCCTCAGAGTCCAGCTTCCGAGCACACCTCCACTGAGTTTCAGCAAACCTATGCCCTCAACCACCCACAGGTGGAGGGCACGGTCGATACGACAGACCACTCGGCTTGCCAATCGGAACTTACTGGGCAGGCCTTCGATACGCCGCCACTTATTCCTGGGACTGAGGAAGTGCAGTGCGACCGTGCCCTAGTCAACATCACCTCCGGCGAGGACGAAGGACGCATGACCCAATTGGTCACCTACGGCAATGCCGGCGATCCGCAGCTCAAACCGGGCGACAACATTGTTCTTTCCAAGGCTAATGACCCTTCCGGTGCTGTGTCCTATGCTTTCGCTGATTATCAGCGCACCGGAAACCTAGCTCTGTGGGCAGTTATCGTGGCCGTCGTCATTATCGCTTTTGCGGCCTGGCATGGCGTGCGCGCCCTTATCGGCTTGACGCTCAGCCTAGGCGTGATCTTTGCGTTCCTCGTCCCCGCTCTTATCGACGCCCATAACCCCCTCTGGTCCGCCCTTGTTGCCTGTTCCGCCATCATTCTGTTCGCCGTTCCTCTCGTCCATGGACTGAATTGGAAATCGGCATCGGCGGTGGGCGGCTCCCTTATCGCTCTCATTCTTGCAGCAGCGTTAGCGTGGGCCGCTATCGATAGTTCGCAGCTACAAGGCTATAGTTCCGAGGACAACCTGAAGCTACTTCTTTATATGCCCAACGTGTCCATCGTGGGCGTGCTCTTATGCGGTTTTGTGGTCGGTGCCTTGGGCAGCCTTGCCGACGCCGCCGTGGCCCAAGCATCCACCATTACCGAACTCCACGGAGCGGACCCTGATGCTCGCCCTTCACAGCTTTTCCTCTCCGCAATGAAGGTGGGCCGCGACCATATTGCCTCAATGGTTTATACGCTAATTCTGACCTATACCGGTGCGACCTTGCCACTGCTCATGTTGATCACCGCAGCGGAGCGCCCCGCAGGCCAGATTTTAAGCAGCGATCTCGTCGCAACGGAGCTGCTGCGTTCCGGAGTAGGTGCGATGGCATTGACCCTCGCGGTTCCCATCACTACAGCCATTGCAGCTTTCACAGTGCCACAGCGCGCACAATCTTAGGGCCCTTATGCAGAAGGCTGAGCAGCGCAATAATCACGCTGCTCAGCCTTTGTATCTCAGAAGTAGAGGACCTAGAGGGTGCGCCCCAAGGCCTCGACCTTCCAGCCCGCCTGCTGCCAGTCTGCGACAGGCAGCACATTGCGGCCATCGATAATGTGCTTATTGTCCACAAGCTGGCCCGCCTGCTGCGGATCCAATTCTTTGAACTGCTTCCACTCGGTAGCCAAAATCACCAGTTCAGCCTCGCGCAGGGCATCGTCAGTGTCCGCGGCGTAATCCAAGGTTGGGAATACCTTCTTGGCGTTGTCCATGCCTTCTGGGTCATAGACGGTTACTGCCGCGCCAGCCAGCGACAGGGAACCGGCTACGGCAAGGGCGGGCGAATCGCGCACGTCATCGGAATTCGGCTTAAACGCACAGCCCAATACGGTCACGCGGTGGCCAAGCAGGGAGCCATTGAAGGCTTCCTTGGCAAGGTCCACCACGCGGTCACGGCGGCGCATATTGATAGCATCCACCTCACGCAGGAAGGTCAGCGCCTGGTCGGCGCCAAGCTCGCCAGCACGGGCCATGAAGGCGCGAATATCCTTGGGCAGGCAGCCGCCACCAAAGCCGAGGCCGGCGCCAAGGAACTTGCGGCCGATGCGCTCGTCGAGCCCAATGGCGTCGGCAAGAGCGGTAACGTCCGCGCCTGCAATCTCGCAGATCTCAGAAACGGCGTTGATAAAGGAAATCTTGGTGGCCAGGAACGCATTAGCGGAGACCTTGACCAGCTCGGCGGTCTGCCAATCCGTCACGATGAATGGGGTGTCCTGCGATAGCGGCTGAGCATAAACCTCGCGCGCTACCTCTTCGGCACGGCTTTCGCCCTCGCGCACACCGAGAACGATGCGGTCTGGGGTGATGGTGTCCTTGACGGCATACCCCTCACGCAGGAACTCCGGGTTCCATGCGATTTCCACGGTGGTGCCTTCTGGGGCAAGCTCATTGGCTAGCTCTTGGAGCTCCGCCGCGGTTCCTACCGGAACGGTGGACTTACCAAAGATGATGTGATCGCCCTTGAGCTTGGGCACCAGATCCGTGATCACGGCCTTCACGTAGGTCATATCGGCCGCATAGGAACCGCGGCGCTGCGGGGTACCTACGCCCAAAAAGTGCAGGTTGCCGAACGCGGCTGCTTCTTCATAGTCCGTGCTGAAGTCGAGGCGGCCGGCCTCGATATTGCGCTCGAGAACCTCCGGCAGGCCCGGTTCATAGAACGGAACCTTGCCCGATCTAAGAGCGGAAATTTTATTGTCATCTACGTCCACGCCTAGTACTTCATGGCCGAGCTCGGCCATGCAGGCAGCATGGGTTGCACCCAAGTATCCGGTGCCGATTACAGTCATACGCATAAAGCCCCATATTAGAGGCTCTATGTGAATGCCGGTTTAAGCCTATCGAAAATTCAGGTAAGACTTCGATGGCGTCGGGCCGCGCTGCCCCTGGTACTTCGAGCCCAGCGAGCCGGTGCCATATGGGCTTTCCGCTGGTGAAGTCATCTTGAAGATTGCCAGCTGACCCACCTTCATGCCCGGCCACAGGGCGATAGGCAGGTTGGCGGTATTAGAAAGCTCGAGCGTGATGTGGCCGGAAAAACCTGGATCAATAAAGCCCGCGGTGGAGTGGGTCAACAATCCCAGGCGGCCGAGGGAAGACTTGCCCTCCAAGCGACCGGCCAAGTCTGCCGGCAAGGTGAATTTTTCCAGCGTGGCACCCAGCACGAACTCGCCTGGGTGCAGGATGAAGGACTGATCTTCTTCTACTTCCACCAAGGTGGTGAGGTCCGGCATTTCCTCTTTGGGGTCAATATGCGTGTACCGCGAGTTATTGAAGACTCGGAAATACTTATCCAGGCGCACATCTACGGACGAGGGCTGGATAAGTTCGCTGTCGAAGGGCTCGATGCCCAGTTCTTCGGCGTCAATGGCGGCACGGATATCACGATCTGAAAGAAGCACGGCCCCAATTCTACTCATGCCGAAGGCCGCGGTGTATAGTAGGCCGGAGCGTGCAAGCGCGCAGTGCCGACGTAGTTTAATGGTAGAACTGCAGCTTCCCAAGCTGCTAGCGCGGGTTCGATTCCCGTCGTCGGCTCCAATTTTCGGGGGACAATATCGTGCTAGTCAGTAGCGCTTAGCCACTGGGCCAGTTCTTTTTGTGCTCGTTCTACCCCGCCTGGATAGTGTGCTTCCAACTCTGCGGCGGCTGGTTCGAAGAATTTCTCTGTGAGCGCGGCTAGGTCGCGCTCAGGAACGGTGCCACGGATGTCCTCTAGCGGGGCGCGGAACGTCATCCCACAATCGGTGCGGCGCTGATATCCGCGCCAGTCTTCGCTGTAGATACGAAGTTCTGCCCCGCGCAGGTTGGACTCAATGACCACGTTGCCGAATATGAGCGTGGTAAGGGTTCGTTCTTCCATAGCGCCGAGGCTACTAGCCGCAGCGGACGATGGGCTGCGGGTCGTAAACCGTGGTGGTGGTCTCGCGGGAAAGCTCCTTGCCCCCTAGGTCCTTGATGATGCGGGTATCGGACGTCGTAAAGCCCGGCGCGCCAGAAGAAGGCGAGCAGTCGCTGCCGGGCACGGACATAGGTTGTGGGTCGGTCTTAGCCCAGCGGCCGTTGTTCACAGACTCGACGTCGACGGTCTTGGTGCCCTTCAAACGCACGGTAATCTTGTCGCCCCCGAAGTCGGTCTCAATGCGGACCGGGGTGTTGAAGGTATTGGTGAACTGCAGGTCGATGGCGCCTTCGTAAACGGTGGCTTCGCGGCCGGCGGGGTAGCGCGAAATGTAGTACGAGTGCGGGGTGTGGGCGGTATCTTCCATGCCCGCAAAGTAGGCAGCGTTGTACAAGGTGGTGGCGAACTGGGAGATGCCGCCGCCGACGGCGGAACCGGAGTGTCCGTCAATAATGATGCCGGATTCCACGTAGCCCTGGGCAGTACCGCGCGGGCCGGTGTGGCCGTTGAGGGAGAAGGTCTCGCCCGGGTTGACCACGGCACCGTTGACCTGCTGGGCCACCAATTCGATGTTCTTGCCCGAGGCAGCCGAGTAGCCCTCGGTGGTGAACTCACCGACGGTATCGTTGAAGGTCGCCTTCTTGGCATCGTCGGTGGTGAACTTGGCTGGGTCCGGCTTATAGGTAGCGTCCCACTCGCGGTCATCGCCGGTCACGCGCTTGTCAAAGTCCTTCATGGTCGGCTCCCAGTCGATGATCTCGCCGTCTTCGGACGGGGTGATCTGCTTGTCGTTGCCGTTGAAGGAAATCTTGGCATTTACGCCGGGGACATCGGCGCCCTCGGAGCGCTCGGCCAACAGCTCCTGCGCGCGGTTGGTATCCACGGCGAGCTTGAGCTTACCGTCCTTCTTTTCAATGCTGGTGAACTGGGAGATTTCCGGCTTATTCAGGGTAGCGGTGACATTATTCTTGGCCTTCAAGGTAATGGGATTATCCAGCGCCTTGGCGGCATCGCCGGTGCGCATGGCCTCGATAGCTTCATCATTGATGGCTGGCTCTACCTCTTCTGGGTCCACGTCTACGCCCTCGGAATCGAGCCAATTATCCGTAACTGCATTGTGCAGGGTGCCGGCATCCACGGTTTGGCCGAGCTTGGGGTCGGTGACCTTGAGCTCACCATTGTTGAGCTCCAACATGCCATCGACTGGATCGGTGGAGAGCTCCTTCTTCACGCGGTCCAGAGCCGGTTGCAGCTGGGCCTCATCCACGTTGGTCTCTACCGGAATATCCCGGGTGGGGCGGAAGAAGCTATACAGGCGGGTAAAAGGATTGAGGGAAGGCTCCTCAATATTGTCCACGGCGCGCTGGTTATCCAGCGCAAGGCCGGACTCGGAAGGGACGAGTTCCGTGTGGAGGTCGCCGGAGGTGACGCTCACAGGCTCGGTTTCTACGCCCACCAGTTCATCTTCGAGCTTCTCCACGGCGGCGGTGCGATCCATGGCGGAGATATCCACGCCGTTGACGGAAACGGCGCGCGGAATCTTGTCCTGGTTTGCTGCGACATCCCAGGCATAAGCAATACCCGCGATCAGGACAAGGCCGACCAATACGCCGAGCGCGATGAGCCAGCCTTTAGCACCGTTTTTTCCTTCTGCCTTTTTCACGCCTTAAAGGTTAACGGTTTTAGTGGCATTTTTCCTAGTCCTGTGCGGGCTCGGGTGCAGCGCTGGCCGGGGGAGCGCTGACATGGCGGGCGGCATCTGCAAGGCGTTCGAGTGGCAGGCGGCCCTGGTCGACGGCGCCAACAACGGCGTCGATCACCGCATTAATGTCGCCTTCGGTGGACCACAGGGGCATGTCGGCACCGGCA
This sequence comes from Corynebacterium sp. ACRPO, assembly GCF_022347205.1. GTDB lineage: Bacteria > Actinomycetota > Actinomycetes > Mycobacteriales > Mycobacteriaceae > Corynebacterium. The sequence goes on from NZ_JAKRNE010000007.1 coordinate 33,373, forward strand.
TTGAGGGAGGCCACGACGGCGTCGGCAAGCGGGTGCGAATCCGCAATCGCCTTCATGCCGCCGATGTCATCGGTATAGATGGGCCCGTCGTACTGCAGGGTCTCGCGGGCCAGGCCATAGGCTTCCGGCAGGATGGAAGCGGGAGTCTGACCATCGCCCAGGCCGGGCACGGCGAGGTGGCCCATCATGAGCGCGGCATTGGGCGCTTGGGGAAGGGCAGTCTTAAAGGGAATGAACTCGTGGCCTTCTAGTTCTTCTAGCGGCGGGGTAACGGCCTCGGCCAGGTGGGTATCGCCAGAAGCGCGGCCGTGGCCTGGGAAATGCTTGAATACGGCCTTGACCCCGGCGGAATCCAGCCCGCGGGCAAAGGCCGCGCCATACTCGCCTGCTTGGACCGGATCGGTGGAAAAGGATCGATCTCCCACCACCTCTAGGCCATTGCCATCGACGTCAAGCACCGGTGCAAAGTCCACGTTGATGCCATGCGCCTTCAGGCTCGTGCCCATCTCGTGCGCAAGCTGCTCCACCTCTTGTGGGGAACGCTCGGCCGCCATCTGTTGCGGGGAAGGGTACTCCCCGAGGACGTCGGAAAACCGCTGCACGCGCCCGCCCTCAAAATCGATGGAGACCTCAAAGTCGCGGCCTACCTCTTGGCGCAGGGCATTAATGTCGCGACCCTCTTCCTGCAGCAGGTTTGGATCCGCCCAGCTGGGGATAAAGATTCCGCCCACACCGGCCTCCAGCTTGGCCTTAGCGTCGTCGTAATTGGTGACCGGCGGCATCAGCACGGACGCAGCCATGGCGCGGATGTCCTGCTGCGGGGCGGCCTCCTGCGAGGTCTCTTCGTGCGTTTCCTGCGTTGCGGCAGGTGAGCTCGACGCAGCCGGGGTGGTGGAGCCCTGGCTCTCGTTGTTCTCCTGGGTGGAGGTAGAGCAGGCGCCCAGGGCCGTCACGAGGGCGAGGCTGGCAAGGATGCGCGGAGTTTTCATGCCTTCTAGTGTGCAATATTCCTCGCGTTCTGTCGCAAGCGGTGGGTAGACTAGTGACATGAGTAACGGCGAGACAATGCTAATTGCCTACGATGGCACCGAACGAGCCGGCCGCGCCCTCGAGTACGCGGCCCAGCTGCTGCGGCCCACCACGGTAGAAATCCTCACCGCCTGGGAGCCGGTAGCCCGGCAGACCGCACGCGCCGTCAGCCGCACCGGAATGCACCAGTCCACCGTTTCCCCGGATGGCGTCGAAGAGGATCCGGCCTATGAAGAGGCGCTAAAGATTTGCCGCCAGGGCATCGAGCTGGCCGAAAGCCTGGGCCTAGCCGGCCGCGCCCACCTAGTGGAATCCGCTACCACCATCTCCTCCGCCATCATTGATGCCGCGCATGAGCTGGACGTAGACGTCATCGTCACCGGTACCCGCGCCCTGACCGGCTTCCGCGCGTGGTGGACCAACTCCACCGCCGACCAGATTGTGCGCAATGCCGGCCTCCCAGTGTTCATCGTGCCGCAGGAAAACGAGGATGACGCGGACGATGATGAGGCAGAATACTTCTAAATAGCTGCTAGTATCTTTAGCCATGGCTCTGGAAACCGATTCTTTGAACAAGCGCACCCTTGGCCCTGCCATCGGTAGCGCTGTTGTGGGCATCGCGCTCGGCGTCATCACCATCATCGGCATCGCACAATTCTCCGGCACCGATACTGTGCCGGAAGGCAATGCGGTTTCTGCTTCCGATGCGGTTTTGGGCGGCCCTGAGTACGGATCCCGCAACTAGGTGTGCGTACCCTCCGCGGGCGGCTTGCCCGCCCCTACCCGCTGGGGATTCTTGCCCTAGCGCTCATCCTCCTCGTGCAGCCGTGGGGGCTGACTGCGGCCGATACCAAGCATGATCTGGCGGCCGATCCGCTGCATTTTCTCCGCGGGGCGCTAAGCGCCTATACGGATACCTTTACCCTGGGGCAGCTGCAGAATCAGGCCTATGGCTATCTCTTTCCCCAGGGACCTTTCTTCGTTTTAACCCAGCCCCTGCCCGATTGGGTGGCCCAGCGCCTATGGTGGCTACTGGTCTTAAGCGTCGGCTTCATCGGCTTCCATAAGCTCGGCCGCAAGGTGGGCCTGCGTGGCTGGTGGGTCTGGGTTGCAGCGATGCTCTACGCGCTCTCGCCGCGCACTCTTTCCACCCTGACCGCCATTTCTTCTGAGACTTGGCCGGTCATGCTCGCTCCCTGGGTTATCCTGCCCTTCCTCAACGCCAAGCTCACCTGGCGCGATGCCGCCGCGGCCACCATCCCGGTGGCGCTGATGGGTGCGGTCAATGCCACCGCGACCATCGCGGCGTGTATCCCGGCCGCTGTAATCCTGCTCTACCGCCGCGCCTTCACGCCCGGCGCGGCCTGGCTCTTAGGCTGCCTGGCGGTATCGGCGTGGTGGATCGGCCCGCTCGTCGTGCTAGGCCGCTATGCCCCGCCGTTTACGGAATTCATCGAATCCGCGCGCGTGACCACGCGCTGGCTCAACTTGCCAGAGATTCTGCGCGGCACCACGAGCTGGACGCCGTTTGTCGATACCGAGCGCGTTGCCGGCTATGAGCTAGCCACCGAGTCCTTCTTTGTGCTGGTCACCATGGGAATCGCAGCCGTGGGCATGTACGGGCTCACCAAGCTGCCGCGCGTGTGGTCCGTCATGCTGGTGGTGGGCATCGCTGTGCTGGGCTGCCAGGTGGCGTGGTACCTCGATGCACTCGATGGGCCGCTGGCCGCGCTGCGCAACCTGCATAAGTTCGATCCGCTGGTGCGCATCCCACTTCTTTTGGGCGTGGCGCGAGCCTGCGCCCATCTTCCACTACCGAGGAGCTTGCGCCCCACCAAGAAACAGACGGTGGGTGCACTGACGCTGCTCTTGTGCATCGCGGTGGTCTCCCCCGCGTGGTCGCAGCGCTTGTTGCCGCTGGGCGCCTATAAAGAGGTGCCCTCCTACTGGCACGAGGCCACGGACTTTATCAATACCCATGCCGCCGATACCCGCACCCTTATCTACCCGGAGGCCTCCTTTGCCCGGCAGACCTGGGGATGGACGCGCGACGAGCCGGCCCAGCCGCTACTCGATGTCCCCTGGGCCGTGCGCGATGCCATTCCGCTCGTGCCCCCAGAGGCCATCCGCGGGCTCGACGGCGTCATGGCCGCACTCAAGGAAGATCCGGCTACCGGCGTGCGCTCCCTTCAGCGCCTGGGCATCGGCGCGGTCATGGTGCGCCACGATCTCTTCACCGGCGAGGACGAGGTGCTGGCCAGCAAGTTTGGCGGCGAAGTCCATCGCTTCGGCGAAGTCGATGTCATCCTGCTCAACCACGCCGGCATGTCCTTAGGGACCACGGACCCAGTGCGCGTGGCCGGCGGCGGGGAAGCCTTGGCGCTTCTCGACGCCCACTCCACCCCCACCACCCGCCAGCTCGTCGATCACGACGCCGATATCGTCACCGATACCCCGACGCTCACAGACCGCAACTACGGCACCCTCGATGGCCCCATCTCCGCGCCCATGGCCGCGGACGACCCCAGCCACGTGAATAACCGCCTGCGCGATTATCCCTCCGCTGGGCCGCTTACCCAGGTGGAAACCCACGGCGGTTCGGTAGCAGTCTCTTCCTCGGCCGCCGATGCCACGGCCTTTGGCGGGGCCCAGCCCAAAAAGTCCGCCACGGCCGCGGTGGATGGGGAAAACTCCACCGCCTGGTGGCCCGCGCCGGGCGATGACTCCGGGTGGATTGAGCTGCGCGGATCTTTCACCCAGCCGCGCCTCAAGCTCATGGCCACCAGCGCCACCACGGTGACCGTGCGCTCTGGCAGCGCGGCCGTAGACGTGGACTTACAGCCCTTCCGCTCGCAGGAAGTCCGCGTTCCCGGCGGCGATACCGAGGCCATCCGCGTAGAGCTATCCCACCGCACCGGCATCGCGGAGTTAGGAGTGGAAGGTCAGCCAGTCGAGCGCGTGGTGACCGTCCCGGATACCTCGCCTGACGTGCACCAATTCTTCTTCCAGCGCATGCTGCAGGATACCGGCGTGCTCATCCGCGATTTCACGGCGCCGCGCCCCATGCGCGTGACGGTGGATTCCACCAAGCCCGTGCTTATCGACGCCCACCGCTACTCCCCCGGCGCTTCCCTCACCCTCAGCCCTGGCACGCACCGCGTGCGCACCACGGGGCCGTGGGTAAGCCTGCGCGAGGAGGGCTGGCAACCAGCAGGCTCTTCCAAGCCCACCGGGTACTCGATTGCAGCCGCTGATGAGGATCGCCTCTTGGTCACCGGTCGCGCCTTCAATAAGGGCTTACGCGGCTACCTAGGCGAGGAAGAGCTCGCCCCGCGCGAGATCGATGCGGCCACCCAAGCTTTTGTCATTCCGGCCGGCCGCTCCGGCGACTTCCGCATGACCTTTAGCGCCCAACCGGTTTACCGCGCCACCCTCCTCTTCGGCGGTGCGCTGGGGTTACTTGCCCTCGGCCTGAGCATCCTGGCGGCCATGCGGCGCCCGTCCCAGCCCACTTGGCGCGCGCCGCACGGCGGCGCTGCCCCGGCCGTGGTCGCACTCGGCGCGCTGGCCCTCACCGGCTGGCCGGCCGCGGTGGCGGCCGTTGCCGCTTGGTTGGTGCTGCGCTGGACCACCATCCCACGCGCCTACCTCGCGCCTGGTGTTGTAGCGGCGGCCGGGGCGATCCTCGCCCGCGCGCCGTGGACATCGGGATCCTATGCGGGCGGTTCGCTCCTGCTTAGCTGCTTGTGTGCCGCGGGCGTGGCCTGTCTTTTTGTCTCCGACCGAGGAGAAGATCCCGGCCGGGACGCTCGATGAGCGTATAGCTCGCGGCCGAGACCACCACGGTGGCCACCACCGTTACAGCCAAAATCACCCAAAAGTCCAGGGGCTTCCCGCTAAACAGCGGCACCCCGGTAAGCGGAAACGCTAGTCCCAGAATGGCCACATGCCATAAGAAGATGGAATAGGACCACGCGCCCAGTGCTTGCATGAGCGGGCTGGTCAGCCAAGACTTATCCCGTGGGGCGAGCGCTACCGGTATCACCACGACTGCGGCAAAGGCCGCTCCCGCAATGATCCGGCGGGAAAATTCACCTGGCTCTGGATGCACCAGCCCCTGCGGCCCGAACCACTCGCGGCTGGCAAGCCACAGCACCACCGCTGCCGCGAGCCACCATGCCCAGCGCGGCCGCAATACGCGTTGCACGCGCCGGCTAACACCAGCTTCTTCGCATTCCGCGGCCAGCATTCCCACGGCAAACCACGAAGCATATGCCGGCGGCCAAATCTGCGAATTGACCTGATCCTTGGTGTAATCGGCCACAAAGGGAACGAAGCCCCAAGCCCAACTAATCACAGCGCCGAGCGCGATGGCCGCTACCCGCCAGCGCCGCGGCAGCGTACCGAGGAGCCACCCCAACAAAGGCAGGGCAAGGTAGAAGAAGAACTCCACGCATAGCGACCACAGGTGGGTAAGCCCCGGCGCTAGCCCGTCCACCACATAAATCTGGGTGGAGGTGAGGTTACTCAGCAGTTGGGTGAGGGTGAGCGAGTGGGCGTCGGGAAGCAGGAGCATCACCGCCACCACGCAGGCATAATATGCCGGTAACAGGCGCGCCGCGCGCGAGCGCCCGTAGCCGGATAAGGTGTGCAAGCCGCGGCGACGCCACAAGAGGAAGGCGCTAAGGGCAAAGAAAACAGCGACAAAAAAGTCGAAGCGTCCCGCAAAGCCCCACCCGGTTCCGGTTTGAAAAGACACGTGGGTGACAATGATTCCAAGGGAAGCGACCGCGCGTAAACCGTCTAGCTCCGGCAGATGCTGGGGTACGCTTTTCACAGATGCCTGCGGCTGCACGCTTGCTCCTAACCCCGGATCGACCTGAAACTGATTGGACATTTTACTGCAATGAAACGCTACCTTTGGCCACGCTCGCCACTGGCGTGGGTTGTCATTGCCGCCGTCATTTTCTTGGTGCTGGGCACCGTGGTGCCGCCGCTGTATAACAATCAGACTCGGCCGCTGGCCTTCGACCAAAACATCAACACCGTCACCGCGCCGTCGGCCGGGGTGTGGATGGAAGCGCCCGAGTTCATCGCCGGGGACAAAGCCTCTGGCGATAGCAAGGACCCGCAGTGCCAAGAAAAGCAGGCACCCATGTGGTGCTATCTGCACCACGACCTGCTCACTATCGAGCGCAATACCACCACCTCTGAGGTGGCAGAAGATGATGCGCTCGCTAACTCCGATTCGCTCTCTCGCCTGCTCGCCGGCAATACTCCCCTTGCCCAAATCACGGAGCATTCCGTGTTGAACCGCGAGTCCACCTACCCAGTCGCTGCGCCAAAGGATAAATGGGACTTTGTCCTACCGGCGCTGGATACCGGCATGGCCCGTACCGACTTCGAGCGCGATGGAATCAACTACTTCTTTCCCTCCGGTACCGAGCAGCGCTCCTATCCGTTTTTCGATCTAGCGACGCAATCCTCCACGGCGGTGGACTTCACTACGATGGAAAGGCTCGACGGTATCCCTACCTATTCTTTCCACCACGATATCCAGCCCATTTCCTTGGCTGATATGCGCAAAAGCATTACCACTGAGGTCGATACCGGCACCGGCAATAAGCAACTAGCGGCCAAGGATTTCCGCATCTCCGGGCCGGCGAAGCGGTTCTACGACTCCGAGTCGCGCGAACTCCTCGGCTTAGATGCCACTGACCGGGTCACGGTGGAACCCTTCTACACCATCGGCCGCGATATCTCCGTCGAGCCGACCACCGGCACCATGGTGGATTTGCGCGAGAACATCAAGATCTTTTTCGCCGCGGACGAAAAGCAGGCCGGCACCATGGTGGCGAATGATGATACAGAGGACCGTTCCATCTTTGCCGCCGATTTGCGCTGGTCCGATGAGACCCGGGCGGAGCGCCTGAATGAGGTGCGTCCGGTCATTCGCACCATTCGCGCCTTGATGGTGGTCGGCTGGGCCGGCAAGGCTATCGGCGTTGGTCTATTGCTCTGTGCTGCCTATATGTACATGCGCCGCCATCGTGAAGGCTAGGCGTCTTTTACTCCTCGCATGGGGCGTCCTCCTCGTGGCCGCGGTGTGCTGGCCCTTTGCTTTGCCCGGCGAGTTCTTGTGGCGCGATATGGCATTGCTTGACCATCCGGCGCTTTCCCCTTCTGCCTTTGGCGGCGGCAGTCTGCCTGCCCGCAACGCACCGCAAGACGGTTTCCTTGCTCTCGTAGGCGGCGCGTGGGCGGCACGGGTGCTCATTTTTGCCGCCGCCGCGTCCTCCGCGCTCACCGCGGCGCGCTGGGCACGCTCTACGGTCGCCGCGGTGAGCGCGATGGCGGTGGCGGTGGCCAATCCCTTCGTCATCGAGCGTCTCTTGCAGGGCCAGTGGTCGCTTGCGGTGGCTGCGTGGCTGCTGCCGGTCATCGCGTGGGCAGGAAAACAACGCAGCTGGGTGGCGTGGCTAGCTATGTGGGGAGCATCGCTTACCCCTACGGGTGGTCTCTTTGCCGTGGTGACCGCGGCGGTGACCTGCCGCAAGCGGGTAGCCCTCGGCGGCGTGATCTTGTGTGTGCCGTGGGCCATTCCGGGCATGTTCAATCCCGCCGCACCCGGCGATACCGCAGCGGCGGTGGCCGCGTTTGGCCCGCGGGCAGAAGACTACGTCGGCACCGCGGGCGCGCTGCTGCGACTCGGCGGCATATGGAATGCGGAAGCGGCCATCGGGTTCGCTGTGTGCGGTGTCATCGTGGCAGTCATCGCCTTGCTCGGGGCGTGGCGGGTTCCCGCGCGGTTAAGCGTCCTCGCGGCGATGGGGCTCGGCGGGGCGATGTTCTTCTGGCTGGTTCCCGGCGCGCTGGTGTGGTCCATCGATCACGTACCGGGGGCGGCGCTGCTGCGCGATAGCGGGAAACTGACCATGTTGGCGTTGCCGCTCTATGTGGCCTCGCTGGGGGCGCTGCCGAATCTGCCAGCGGCACTGGCAACCGTGGCTGCGACCGTGCAGCTGCTGCCCGTTCCGGGACGCCTCGCGGTACTCGCGCCGCGGGATACGGGGATAGATGAGCAGTTGGTGCGCGCGATTGACGGCCGCGTGGCCTTCTTCCCAGACCGCGCCAACCTCGTGGAGGTTCCCGGCGGCGTGGCCGTCGACCCCTACTCCAAGGCGGTGGCCATGGTGGAATCGGGGGAATTAAGCGTAGACGGGACCGTGGTGGACCAAGCCTCGCCGCAGTACCGCGCGGCACTGCGCGCGTGGGAAGAGCACGATATGGACCGGTTGGCCGAGATCGGCATTGGCGTAGTCGTGGTGGACGGTGCCATAGCCGCGGAAACGAACGCGCCGCGGCCGCAGGTTCCGTGGGCGCTTACCGCTTTGTGGATGGCGTGTCCGCTACTAGCCCTTGCAGCAATTCCGCGAACTGCTCGCCGGTCTTCTCCCACGAGAAGCTAGCGGCAAAATCCCGCGCGTTGGAGCCGAGGGTGCGGCGCAGTGGGGCGTCGGCAAGCAGCTGCTTGGTGGCCGCCACGAAGTCCTCTTCGCGCTCTACCAGGATGCCGGTCTTGCCGTTAATAACGCTGTCACGCAGGCCAAATGTATAACCTACAGTGGGGACTCCATGTTGGGCCGCCTCCATTACTGCCAAACCCCACCCCTCTTTGCGCGAGGGCATAAGCAAGGCATCGGCGCGGGCGAGCAGGGCATGCTTATAGTCCTCGGTCACCTGGCCGCGGAAGCGCACGCGATCGCTCACGCCATGTTCCTCGGCATAGGCGCGCAGGTTAGCCTCCCACCAGCCGGAGCCGATGACGTCCAGGACCGCGCCCGGGGTCTGCGCCACCGTATCCATGGCATGCTCGATCTGCTTATGTGGCACTAGGCGCGAGAGCGTGACCAGGTGCACCTCGGCCTCTCGTTCCAGGGAAGGAACATGGTCCGGAACCGGGTCCAGGCCATTGGCGATGATGTGCGCGCCCTTAATACCCAGCGCCTCCAAATCCTCGCGGGAGGCCTCAGACACGGTGACATAGGGAGCGCCGCGATATACGCGCGGGGCCACCCGGGACTCAAGGAACCAACCGAGCCGGCCGAGGAGAGGGCCTGCCACCGGCCACTGTTCGCGGTGGCAATGGTGAGTAAGCAGCACCGTCGGCGCCCCGGACACCAGCCGAGCGAAGAAGGGGATGCCATTTTGTGTATCAATCACCGCATCCACGCCGCGCAGATCTCCCAGCCCCAGGCGGCCGGCCAGCATCGCCGCCCAGGCACGCGGATACACGCCAAATTTGGCGCCGCCGCGGCTATAGCGCACGCCGTCGCGCACCTCCCGGCGCGCGGCATTCATGTGCTTGGAGGTGCGAAAGACCACCTCGTGACCCTGGGCCGCCAGGTACTCGCCCACGCGCTCCAAGTAGCGCTCCGAGCCACCGCCTTGCGGGTGGGTGGAATCGCGCCAGCATAGTAAAAGAATCTTCATCGTGAGGTATTAGCCTAGTGGGTTATGAGACATACCCGTGAGATGGCCACGCTCCGCCGCTCCATTCAGCTGCTGCGTTCCTTCCGCTTTGAACAGACGCGCCCGGAGATTTTTTACGGCGGGCTCGCGGAGGATACGGCCGCGCTGGTGGAGAACCTCGGCCGCGACCTGGGCGTGCAGCTTTCTGGGGCACGGGTGCTCGATGTCGGCGGCGGCCCAGGCTATTTTGCGGACGCCTTTGCCCGGCGCGGCGCCCGCTACGTGGGATTGGAGCCGGATGCGGGCGAAATGTCGGCGGCCGGTATCCACTTGAGCAATTCCGTGCGCGGCGATGGCACCAACCTGCCCTTTGCCGATAATTCCTTTGACGTGGTCTATTCCTCTAACGTGGCTGAGCACATCCCCAATCCCTGGGATATGGGCGAGGAGATGCTGCGCGTAACCCGCCCCGGTGGCCTCACCATCCTGAGCTACACGGTGTGGCTTGGCCCCTTTGGCGGCCACGAAACCGGCCTGTGGGAGCACTACATTAGCGGCGAGTTTGCCCGCGACCGCTATACCCGCCGCCACGGCCATCCGCCCAAGAATGTCTTTGGCACCTCGCTTTTCGACGTCCCCTGCTCCGCCGGCCTTGCCTGGGCTAAGAGCACCGGCGCGCTCAAACTCGCCTTCCCCCGCTACCATCCCAGCTGGGCTTGGTGGCTCACCCGTGTACCAGGGGTGCGGGAGTTTGCGGTGTCTAACCTGACGTTGGTGTTACAAATGTAGCCCCCAACGACGCTGACGTCGCTGGGGGCTAGTTAAGCCTGGTTCTTAAGAGGCGTTTTCTACGCGCTCCTTCAGGGCGTGGAACTGGTCCCACACCTCGGACGGCACGCGGGAGCCCAGGAAGTTGAGGTAGCTGGCGTTATCCTGCATATCGCCTTCCCAGTCCTTCGGGTTGACGGCAAGAGCGGCGCGAACGTCCTCGATATCGAAGTCGATGCCCTCGAGGTCGATATCCTCGGCGCGGGCGGTGTGGCCCACGACGGTTTCCTCGGCCTCAACGTTGCCCTCAATGCGGTCAATGATCCACTTGAGCACGCGGGAGTTCTCGCCGAAGCCCGGCCACAGGAAGCGGCCGTCGTCGCCACGGCGGAACCAGTTAACCAGGAAGATAGACGGCATGCGGTCGCCACCCTTTTCACCCATATCGATCCAGTGCTGCAAGTAGTCACCAGCGTTGTAGCCAATGAACGGCAGCATAGCCATCGGATCGTGGCGCAGGGTGCCGACGCTGCCCTCTGCTGCAGCGGTCTGGCCGGAAGCCAGCAGGGCACCGATCATGGTGCCGTGGTTCCAGTCGAAGGCCTGGGTTACCAGCGGAACGGTGGTCTTGCGGCGGCCACCGAAGAGGATGGCGTCGATCTTCACGCCCTGCCAGTCGTCGTACTCCGGAGCGGCGCTCGGGCACTGGGAAATCGGCACACAGTAGCGAGAGTTCGGGTGCGCTGCCTTTGTAGAAGATTCCGGAGTCCAGTCTTCGCCGGTCCAGTCGATGAGGTGCTCTGGCGCCTCCTTGGACATCTCCTCCCACCAGACATCGCCGTCGTCGGTAAGCGCAACGTTGGTGAAGATGGTGTTGCCCGGCTCCATGGTCTGCATGGCAATCGGGTTGGAATCGTAGTTGGTGCCAGGGGCCACGCCGAAGAAGCCATTTTCCGGGTTGACGGCGTAAAGGCCGTCCTCGCGCAGATGCAGCCAAGCAATATCGTCACCGACGACCTCAGCCTTCCAGCCCGGAATGGTCGGGGTAATCATGGCCAGGTTGGTCTTGCCGCATGCCGAAGGGAAGGCGGCCGCAACGTGGTACTTCTTGCCCTCTGGGTTGGTGAGCTTCAGGATGAGCATGTGCTCGGCCATCCAGCCTTCTTCCTTGGCCATGACAGAAGCGATGCGCAGCGCGTAGCACTTCTTCGCCAGGATGGCGTTGCCGCCGTATCCGGAGCCGTAGGACCAGATTTCCTTGGTTTCAGGGAACTGGGTGATGTACTTGGTGTCATTGCATGGCCACGCCACATCTTCCTGGCCTGGCTCTAGTGGGGCGCCCACGGAGTGCAGGGCGTGGACGAAATCGCCGTCCGCACCAATCTTGTCCAAGGCTTCCGCACCCATGCGGGTCATGATGCGCATGGAGAGCACCACATAGGCGGAGTCAGTCAGCTGCACGCCTAGCTTTGGTTCCGGATCGCTAATGGGGCCCATGCAGAAGGGAACCACGTACATGGTGCGGCCCTTCATGGAGCCACGGAATGCCTCCGTCATCTCCTCCTTCATCGCAGCAGGCGGTGCCCAGTTATTAGTAGGACCAGCGCCATCTTCGTGCTCGGTGCAGATGAAGGTGCGGGATTCCACACGGGCAACGTCGGAAGGGTTGGAGCGAGCCAGGTAGGAATTAGGGCGCTTTTCCTCATTCAGCTTGATAAGCGTGCCCTTTTCCACCAGCTCTGCGGCCAAACGGTCAGCCTCGTCCTGGGAGCCGTCTACAAAGACCACCTGGTCCGGCTGGAAGAGCTCAACGTTCTCGCTGATCCAGCCGATAAGCTTTTCGTTTTTAGTCGGCAGCTCTCCGACGAGCCCTGGGATAGTGGCGGTCATTAGTAATTCTCCTGAGGGTGGGTATGAAAATTGGGGAAATAAATCCCCAACTGTGCCTTTCACCTCAAGATTAACGTGCTTGTCCGAATAATTTGCGCAGATTTTGTCACACCGGTTATATCCACCGCGTTTACCAGAACTTCACCAAGCGCAACCACAGATACTGTGTTAAAAATCGCCTTTTCCCATCCCCCTGTCTGGGGGTCTATTACCCTCCCCAGCGGCAATCAAAACGATCATCTTCCACCCCCAACCGGGACCACTGGTTATACCCGGATTGACCTCGCCACACGTGACCCACGGCGCGGCGTATTGCTTGACAGGGCTAAGCAGGGAAAAATAGGCCGCAATGAATAACACAGATAACTCTCAAAACACCCGCGCTGGAGAAATGCCTCCAGGTCGCCCACCACAGACCGACTTCAATGCCGTATTCAACAACGAGCTCGACTACCCACGCCTAGGCAACGTCACCTTCCGCCGCGGCACGCTGACCGAAAATCAGCATGAGCTTTTTGAAAAGCGCTGGCCAGAACTAGGCCGCACACTGGAAGACGAGGTCATTGACCTCGACGCCTGGTTTGGCCGCAGCGGCGCCAAGACCATCGTAGAAATCGGATCCGGCACGGGTACTTCTACCGCTGCCATGGCGCCGAAAGAAGCCGATACCAATATCATCGCCGTCGAACTCTACAAGCCGGGCTTGGCCAAGCTACTGGGCCAGATCGAGCGCGAGAGCATCGACAATATCCGCATGATTCGCGGCGATGGCATCGAGGTCATGGTGCGCATGTTTGCCCCGGAGTCCCTTGATGGCATCCGCGTCTTCTTCCCGGATCCCTGGCCAAAGGCCCGCCACCACAAGCGCCGAATCATCCAGTCGGGCACACTCAATCTTTTTGCTTCCCGCCTGAAGAAGGGCGGCGTGCTGCACGTTGCTACCGACCATGCCGGATACGCCGAGTGGATCGATGAGCTTGTGGACGTAGAGCCGAGCCTGGATTACAAGGGCTGGCCGTGGCCAGAGTGCCCGCAGTTGGTGGACCGTCAGGTCATCACCAAGTTTGAGGGCAAGGGCCTAGATAAAGAACACGTCATCACGGAGTATCTCTGGGAGAAGAAATAAATGAGCACCTACCTACTTGTCTGGGATGCGCCCAATATGGACATGGGCTTAGGCTCCCTGCTCGGTGGCCGCCCCACCGCCGCACACCGCCCGCGCTTCGACGCCATCGGCCGCTGGCTGGTACACCTTGCCCAGGACGTTGATGCGGAGCCGCGCGCCGATGTCTTTACTAATGTCACCCCGGGCGGCGCCGATGTCATCCGCCCATGGGTAGAAGCCATCCGCAACGTAGGCTTCGGCGTTTTTGCCAAGCCCAAGATCCACGAAGATGATGACGTGGATCCGGATATGCTTGACCACATCGAAAGCCTCCGTGAGGATCTAGCCGGCGTGATTGTTGCCTCCGCCGATGGCCAGAATTTCCAGGAACCTTTGGAAGAGCTCATCGCGGCAGGCCTTCCGGTGACGGTCCTCGGTTTCCATGAGCATGCCGCGTGGGCCGTAGGCCACGCAGACATCAATTTTGTGGACTTGGAAGATATCGAGGGTGTATTCCGCGAGCCGCTACCGCGCGTGAACCTGGATAACCTGCCTGAGGGTGGTGCATGGCTGCAGCCATTCCGTCCCCTGGCTGCGCTGCTTAATAACCGCTAGGAGGCTGCCCCAATGTTTGAAAAATGGGGACGTTTTTCCTATGCGCACCGCCGGCTCATCCCCGCCGTCATCGTCGCCGCTATCCTTGCGCTCTTTATCGGCTTTGGTTTGCAGCTCGAAGACCGCATGAGCCAGGAGGGCTGGGAGGATCCCAATGCGGCGTCGACAAGCGCGGCCCAGATCGAGCAGGAAGCATTCGGCCGCGATAACTCCGGCGATGTCATCTTGCTCTTCCACTCCCCCGATGAGAACTTCGACGCCGCCAAGCAGCACTTGGCGCAGTTGAAATCGGAGTATCCGGACCAGATTGACTCGGTGACCAGCTACTTCGACACGAAGAACCCGAACCTGGTCAATGCTGATCACTCGCTGGCTTTCGCCGCTATCGGCCTGAAAGGCGATGATGAGCAGACGCTGAAGGATTTCCGCGCCATCGAGGGCGCTCTCACAGATACCACCGCACCGGTGGAGATTGCGGGTGCCACCGCGGTTGCTGATGCCTTGGATGAGGGAATGTCCCACGATATTTCCCGCGCCGAAAAAGCCGCCCTTCCACTGGTAGGTATTCTCCTGCTGGTGGTCTTTGGCTCCGTCGTCGCGGCCTGCATGCCGCTGGTGGTCGGCGGCCTCTCCATCTTGGGCTCTTTGGGCATCCTGTCCATCCTGGCCGGCTTCTCGCAGGTCAATGTCTTTGCCCAGGCCGTCGTCACGCTGCTGGGGCTTGGCCTAGCCATCGATTATGGACTCTTTATGGTCTCGCGCTTCCGCGAAGAGCTGGACAAGGGCCGCTCCACGGAGGAGGCGGTGGCCACCACCACCGCGACAGCCGGTCAAACTGTGGTTTTCTCCGCGGCCATGGTCGCCGTTGCGCTTTCCGGTCTCTTCCTCTTCCCCCAGGCCTTCCTGAAATCCGTGGCCTATGGGTCCATTTCTGCAGTCGGCTTGGCCGCGCTCCTTTCGGTCACCGTGCTGCCGTCCATTTTTGGCATGCTCGGCCCCAAGATCGATACCTGGTCCGTGCGCCGCACCTCGCGGACGGCACGCACTATTCAGGACACCTGGTGGTATAAGCTCCCGCGCTGGGCCATGCGCCATGCCCGCGGGCTGACCATCGCGGTATGCGGCCTGCTCATTGCCCTGACCCTGCCCATTATGAGCATCACCTTTGGCGGCATCAACGAGTCTTACCTGCCGCCTGACCAGGACACCCGCGTGGCACAGGATAAATTCAACGAAGAGTTCCCGGCCTTCCGCACGGAGCCGGTCAAGCTCGTGGTAGAAAATGCCTCGAACCAGCAGCTTGTCGACGTCGTCATGCAGGTCCGCGGCCTCGACGGCCTCACCGAGCCCATGGCGCCGACGACTGCCACCAAGGACGGCACTACCGTCCTTTCCGCCGGCATTGAAGACCGCGATGATTACGCGAAGATTGTGCACGAACTGGAAAAGGTCAAGGCCCCTGAGGGTGTGAACCTCTACGTGGGCGGTACTCCCGCCATGGAGGTGGAGTCCCTCGATGCACTCTTCCACACGCTGCCGTGGATGGCGCTCTACGTGGTGCTGGCTACATTCCTGCTCATGGCCCTTGTTTTTGGCTCCTTTGTACTGCCGCTCAAGGCCATTGTGATGACGTTGCTGACCTTGGGCGCAACGCTGGGCATCCTGACGTTAATGTTCGTTGCCGGCCTGGGCTCGGACATCCTCAACTTCACGCCCGGCCCGCTCATGAGCCCGATTTTGGTGCTCATCATCGCCATTGTCTACGGCCTGTCCACCGATTACGAGGTCTTTTTGGTCTCCCGCATGGTGGAGGCCCGCCGACGCGGTGCTTCCACCGACGAGTCTATTGCGGCCGGCACCGCGCATACCGGCGGCATTATTACCGCAGCGGCGCTCATCATGATCGTGGTCTCCGGCGCTTTCGGCTTCTCCGATATCGTGATGATGAAATACATTGCCTACGGCATGATTTTTGCCCTGCTTATCGACGCCACCATTGTCCGCATGCTCCTCGTTCCGGCCGTCATGCACTTGCTGCGCGAGGATAACTGGTGGGCCCCTAGCTGGCTGCGCCACGCCACCACCACTTTGACTGGCGGTGCGACGCACCGCGGCAAGACTGTTCCCTTCACTGAACTCAAAAAACGCCTCGAAGGGGGTAAGTAAGTGAAGAATTGGCTGCGCCTCATCGCCTCGCTCATCGTCCTGCTGGTCTTGGTTTATGTCTTCCGCGATGAGCTGGACTTCCTGCGCGAAGGCTTCTCGCGGCTGTCCCACTCCGATCCCGCTGCGATAGTACTCGTAGTCATCGCCTCCATCGTGGCGGTACTCGCCATGGGCGAGGTCATGCGCTTGCTCATTCGAGCCGGCGGCATCAAGGTGCCGGCCGCAGAAACCGCAGCACTGACGTTGGCCGCTAATGCCTGGTCCACCACTCTTCCGGCCGGCCCGGCCTTTTCCGCCATCCTCACCTTCTACGTGCAGCGCACATGGGGCGCGTCCGTCATGCTGTGTGGCTGGTTCTTCGTGCTGTCCTCTGCAATTTCCACGATGTGGCTCGTGCTCATTGGCTTGGGCGGCGTGCTCTTTCTGAACGCGGATATGGCGCTCTGGTCCCTCATCGGCACCTTGGTGCTCATGCTGGCGCTTTCTGGCGGCCTCTTCTGGCTGACCAATCACCCGGATAAAATCATTCGCTGGCTCAACCGCCAGAAGCTCATTAAAGGCTCCAAGCGCGAGGCCCTCGTAGACCAGGTCAAGAATCTGGAAGAGGTACACCTCACCCGCCGCCAATTCGCCTGGGTATCTTTTTACTCCCTGGCCAACCGCCTGATCGATATGGTCTCGCTATGGGGCTGTGTGTGGGCCGTTACCGGCCACCTGCCAGCGCTGCACGCGGGCGAGGACACCACGACGATGGCCGGCGTGGCGCTGGCCTATCTCACCGCTAAGCTTGCCGGTTCCGCTCAGGTCACGCCGGCCGGCCTCGGTACGGTGGAAGCCGCGATCATCGCCACTCTTGTGGCCACGGGTATGACCGCGGTGGACGCTACCGGCGCGGCCATCATCTACCGCCTTATCTCCTTTGCCTTGATCACCATCATTGGCTGGCTAATCTACTTCTGGCACTATGCCCGCAAGGGCATTACCTACGCCGCCTTGAACCGAAAGGAAAACGCATGAGAATCGCCCCCATTATCGATATCATCGCCCTGATGCTCTTCGCCGTGGCTGCCCGCCTCGCCCACGGCGGATTGAGCTTTTCCACCTGGGTAGATGCCTTTTGGCCCTGGGCCGTAGGCGCGCTTATCGGCTGGGTCATCATCCTGGCTACCAAAGCGCAAGGCAAGTGGAAGGAAGGCGGAATCGTCTGGCTGAGCACCGTCGTGGGCGGTATGGCGCTGTGGATGCTCGTCAACGGCCGCCTGCCGC
Organism: Corynebacterium sp. ACRPO; assembly: GCF_022347205.1. GTDB lineage: Bacteria > Actinomycetota > Actinomycetes > Mycobacteriales > Mycobacteriaceae > Corynebacterium. The sequence continues at coordinate 50,684 of NZ_JAKRNE010000007.1, forward strand.
ACTGGAGCTTCCTTATCGTAGCGACGGTGATGTCCGCACTATTTTTCTTTGGCTGGCGGCTTTTCGCCCGCAAATAAAAATAAGGAGGGTTTAACCCTCCTTATTTTTTGCTCCACTTACTTGGAGATTACCGGTACGCCTGCCTGATTGAGAATATCAACGATGAAACCGATAAGTTCGCTGACGATATCCACAGCGCTAGACAAAATCATAAATAACTCCTTCACTAGGATTAGCTCTTTATATGCTATCCAAGCACAAGGCATTACATCGGCGCAATAGTGTGCTTCTTCGGCAGATCGCTTTCCTGCTTGGTGGCCAGTTGGCGCAGTGCCTGACGGAGCGCCAAGCGCGACTGATTCGGCTGAATCATCGCGTCTAGATAGCCGCGCTCGGCCGCAACATACGGAGCCGTCATGGTCTCATCGTAGAAGTCCATGAACATCTTCTTGGTCATCTCTCGCTGTTCCGGGGTCTCGGCTGCTTCTAGCTGCTTACCTGCAATCATCACCACGGCAGCGGCCGCACCCATCACGGCGATCTGCGCGGTCGGCCACGCCAGGTTGATATCACCGGTCAGGTTCTTCGAGCCCATCACCGCATAGGCACCGCCGTAGGCTTTGCGCACGATGAGCGAGACCTTTGGCACGGTGGCTTCCACCACGGCGAAGGCAAACTTGGCGCCGCGGTGGATAAGTCCCACCTTTTCCTGTTCCACGCCCGGCAGGTAGCCCGGGGTATCCACCACAAAGACCAGCGGAATATTGTAAGCATCGCAGATGCGGATGAAGCGCGCGCCCTTATCGGCGGCGTCGGCATCAATGCAGCCCGCAAGGTGCATGGGGTTATTGGCCACAAAGCCAACGGTCTTGCCATCGATACGGCCAAAGGCGGTGATCATATTGGGCGCGAAGTTCTCTTGAATCTCGATGAGATCCTCGTCATCGCCCAGCTGGGTCAACAAGTCCATCATGTCGTAGCCAGCATTGGTGTCATCCGGCATGAAGGCGTTGAGCTCTTCGTCTTCGGCCACTTCGGCGTCGGCAGGCGCAGCAAACTCCGGCGCCTCATCAAAACAGGTCAGCGGCAGGTGATCGAGGAGATCGCGGACCATATCAAAGGCGTCGTCCTCGGAAGGGACGACCGCCGAGACATTACCGTTGAGCTCCTGCTGGCGAGCACCGCCCAGCTCGGCGGAGGTGATGTCCTCACCGGTAACCTCACGGATGACGTTCGGGCCGGTGACATACATTTCTGCTTCCTCATCCACGGCAATGACAAAGTCCGTGGTCACAGGAGCATAGACGGCGCCACCGGCGGACTTGCCCATCATGATGGAAATCTGCGGGCTGCGGCCGGACAGCGGGAGCTGGCGGCGGGCAATCTCGGAATACATGGCCAGCGAGGTGACTGCATCCTGAATGCGGGCGCCGCCCGAATCCTGAATACCGATGACCGGGCAACCAATCTTGATGGCCATGTCCATGACCTCGGTGACCTTCTTACCAAAGGTCACGCCGACAGAGCCGCCGTAGACGGTCTTATCGTGGGCGTAGATACACACTGGGCGGCCGGAAATGCGGCCATAACCGGTGACCACGCCATCGGAATAAATGGCGTCAGGGTCACCCGGGGTCTTACCCAAGGAGCCGGTTTCGACGAAGGAACCCTCATCTAGCAATTCATCGATGCGTTGACGAGGCGTGGTGCGCCCAGCCTCGTCGCGGCGCTTGCGGGAGCGCTCACTGCCTGGGTCCTGCGCCTTGTCCAGACGCTCGCGCAGGTCAGCGAGTTTCTCAGCGGTTGTCTGCTTGGCCGCCACGTATCTTCTCCTCGATCCATTCGTCCATATGCTTGCCCACGATGCCGATGGCCGGCTCGTCGGGCACTGCAAGGTGATCACCTTGCAGCTGCACAATTTCTAGATCCTTAACGATAACTCCCCAACCGCCGTCGGGGTCAATCTCAGCGTAGCGCGGCTCCAGCTCAATCGCACCGTCGTGCATACGCTCGGAACGGAAAAGCAGAACCGGCACGGTGACATCGGCCCAGCGATGGAAGTCGATCTTGGCCAGAATCTGGTTATCCACGAAGGAAGCACGCTGGTGCTCCAGTACGCCGGCGGCAAGGCCGTGCTCAGAGGCGTCGGTAGTAGCGAGGAACTCCGCCAACATGGTCATGAGCGCATCTTCGCCCATGGTCTCAAGCATCTCGTACGGCGGCTCGAAATCCAGGCCGTAGGTCTTCTTAGCAAATGCCGCGTAGCGCTCCCACCGGGCACGGGTTTCTTCCGGGGTATCCGGCGCTGGGTTCGACGGCTGGGTGGTATCCAGCAGCGCGATGAACGCCACATCCACCGAGTCTTGGCCGCGCTGGGTGCGCTGATGCAGCTGATAGGCCACCTCGTAGGCCAGCGCGCCACCGAAGGACCATCCGCCGAGCACGACCTTGCGGCCGCGAGCGTAGTGCAGGATGTCCTCGATATAAGCCTCAGCGCGCTCCTCCAGCGAGCCCTCAATGCGCTCTACGCCGTAGACTGCCACGTCCTCGGGCAGGCGGCGGGTCAGCGGCTGGTAGACCACAGTGGTGCCGCCAGCTGGGTGGAACATGAATACGGCAGGACCATCAGCCTCGCGCAGGACGCGGATATTGCCTTCTACCTCGGTCTCCAGTCCTTCCCGGACGAGGTCGGCCAAAGTCTCTAGCGCCTCAGCCTCGTGGACCTGCTGGGCGGTGACCTCGATGCCGGCACGCTCGGTGAGGCGCTCGGCGATCTGGGTCGCTACCTCATCGCTTACCTCAGGCAGCGCCGAGGTAACGCCCGCAGCTGCCTTACCGGTAAAGGTAGCCCACGTGCCAAAGACCATGCGCTCCGAGGCATCGCGCGGGGCAACGCCGACGCCCTGGCCGGGTTCGTCTTCTTCTGGTGCAGGAGTATCCGCAGAAGCAATGTCGCTGGTATCCACGCTGCCGCCGGCTACGGCCTCTTCCACCATAGCAATGACGTCGGCCAAAGAGGCGTCGCGAAGCGCCTGCACCTGCAGCGGCGGAATCTGGAAGTCATTTTCCACGCGGTTCTTAATGCGCATGCCCATCAGGGAATCCAGGCCCAAGTCAATGAGCGGCAGCTCGCGCGGTAGGTCAGAGACGTCGTAGCCCATGGATTCCGACACGATGAGCGCGAGGCGGTCTTCCACGGTTTCCTCCGCGGGATCCCAGCGCACGGCATCAACGTCTGCGGTTGCTGCAGGCTCGCTTTCAGGCACATCGGCCACGCCCGGGATGGGCGCCGCGCCCAAGTCCAAGGCGGAGGCAAAGCCTTCCGCCAAAAGCTCGGTCTGCGCACCCCGGACAGCGTAGATGGCCACGGACATGCCACCGATGGACTGGCTTACCACCGTGGTGACTTCACCGCGCGGTGGCAGGTCGGCGTGTTCCTCGGTGGCGATGATGCGCGCCCCAGGCTTGACAGCCTCGGCCGCGGCCTCCACGATGGCCAGCGCGGATGGTGCCTGGTCCGCATTGGTAGAGAAGGCCACCTTTCCCTCTGGCAGGTTGACGCGTGCGCCCGGCAGGCCGGATACGCCGGCCGACGGACGCGCGTTGGTCCAGAAGCGCTGGCGGTTGAACTGGGTATAGGGCGCCTCTACGCGCGCACCAGAGCCAAAGACCGCGCCAAAATCTACCGGCATGCCGGCAACATAAAGCTTGCTGAGCAGATCCAGCAAGGACTCGGTGGGATCCACCTTGCGCTTCAACGCATATAGCAGCTGTGCATCGGCCTTGCCCACGGCGAAGGCGGTGGACATGAGGCCCATCAGCGCTACCGGGTTCGGTGAGATTTCTACCAGCTGGGTGTGGCCGGCGTTGAAGGCCGCCTCGGTGGCATCCTGCAGGTAGACCGAGTGGCGGGTCATGCGCAGCCAGTAATCCTCATCGTGCACGGTGGTACCAGGACGATAAACCTCGCCCTTATCTACGGAGGAAAACAGCGGGGTGTGCAGCGGCTTGGCTTCCATGCCGGCGATGGCTGCATGCAGCTCGCCCAGGATGGGGTCCACGGCCGAGGTATGCCCGGCGGCCTTCACATTGAGCGCACGGGCGAACTTGCCCTCGCCGTCGAGCTTTTCCACCAGGTCCAGCACCTCTTGGCGGGGGCCGCCCACGGTGGTCATACCGGGTCCGGTATACACGGCGGGTTCGATATTGCCGTCGAGCGCGGCAATGTCCTCGGCCGAGAGCTCTACGACGGCCATGGCTCCTTGCTCGGCATCGCTTAGCGACGCCTCACCCTCACCCATCAGCCGCGCGCGGTGGCAGGCAATAACCATGGCGTCCTCTGCGGAGATGCCGCCTGCGGCATAGGCCGCAGCAATCTCGCCCATGGACATGCCCATCACGCCGGCTGGGCGCACGCCAAAGGAAGCAAGCAAGTCCGTCAATGCAATCTGGATAGCGGTGATGGCTACCTGGGCGGTCTCGGTGTCATAGGTTTGGGCGTCGTCGTTGACGATATCCAGGATGGACCAGCCGGACTCAAAGTCCACGATGGCATCGAGCTCTTCCAAGCGGGCCTTGAACTGCGGCGAGAGCGCAATCATGTCCTTGGCCATCTTGCGGTGCTGGGATCCGAAACCGGAGTAAACAAATACTGGGCCCGGGACCTGCGGGGAATCCGCAGCGGCGATGCCAACGGAAACCTTGCCCTCAGCTACCTGGCGCAGACGCTTGACCGCTTCCTCGGTGGAGCTAGCCGTCACGACGGCGCGGGAACGGGAGTGGTTGCGGCGGGCGACGGTTCGGGCGACGTCGACAAGCGCGGGCTTTTCCGCTTCAATGAAGTCTGCCAACAGGGCCGCAGCGCGCGCCCGGCGCGAAGGCAAGAGGCCAGAGACCGGCAATGCGACCGTTTCGGTGGAAAGCTGCGGCGCGCGTTCGGCCGGGGTGCCGCGGTAATCGGTGAGCACAACGTGTGCATTGGTGCCGCCGAAACCAAAGCCGGATACGCCAGCGACCTTGTGGCCGGAGTACTCGGGCCACTCGCGTGGATCCTCGACTACCTCGAGATGCTCGGCCTCGAAATCGATATAGCGATTCGGCGCTGAGTAATTGATATTGGCCGGAATCACGTCATTGCGCATGGCCTGGATGACCTTGATGAGGCCGACTACGCCCGCGGCGGATTCGGAGTGACCGATATTGGTCTTGGCCGAGCCGAGCAAAATAGGAGTATCGACCCCACGCCCCGCACCGAGCACACGGCCCAGGGCAGAGGCCTCGATCGGATCGCCCAAGATGGTGCCGGTGCCGTGGGCTTCGATATAGTCCACGTCCTGCGGATTTACGCCCGCATCAGCATAGGCGCGGCGCAGCACATCCTCCTGTGCCTCCGGGTTCGGGGCGGTCAGGCCATTGGAGTGGCCATCGGAGTTGACGGCCGAGCCCTTGATGACGGCGAGGATATCGTCGCCGTCCGCTTCCGCGTCCTCCAAGCGCTTGAGCACGAGGACGCCGGCGGCGTCGGCACGCACGATGCCATCGGCGTCATCCGAAAAGGCGTGAATGGCGCTCGTTGGAGAGGTAACGCCCAACTCCGAGAACGCTGTGGACGCATGCGGGGCGGCCAGAATATTCACGCCGCCGGCCAGCGCCACGTCCGCGCTTCCCGTGCGCAGATCCTTCATCGCCTGGTTCACCGCCACGAGGGAGGAGGAGCAAGCCGTATCCACGTTGATGGAAGGGCCGCGGAAATCCAAGGCATAGGAAATACGGTTGGCCACCACCGCAGAAGAAATGCCAGTTAGCGCATACGGGTGCATCTCGGCGGAATCCGCGCCGATGAGCATGCCGTAGTCATTATTGGTCGATCCCATATACACGCCGGTCTGCGTGCCACGCAGCTCATTGGCGGGAATACCGGCGTTTTCTAGCGCTTCCCACACCAGCTCCAATAGGATGCGCTGCTGGGGATCCATATTGGCGGCCTCAAGTGGGGACAGGCCAAAAAATTCCGCGTCAAAGGAGGCGATGTCTTCAAGGTAACCGCCATCGGTATTCTGCTGAGCGATCTTCTCACTCATGACCGGATCGGCGGAGTACTCGGACCACCGGCCCACTGGCAACGGGCCGGTGCCTGCGCGGGATTCCGCCAACATAGACCAGAACTCTTGGGCGTTCTTGGCGCCCGGGAAGCGGCCGGAAAGACCAATGACCGCAACGTCGGATCCCTGCGCGATCCGCGGGGCGTACTCTTCCGGCTGGAGCGCCGCCGGTGCGTTCAGCAGGCGGTCCGCCAGCAGCTCGATGGTGGGATACTCATATGCCACGGTGGCATCGAGGCGGGTGCCCAGAAGGTTTTCCAGCTCGCCGGATAGCACTACAGCATCCCGCGAGGAGAGGCCATAATTTTCCAAAGGCTTGGAATCTAGGATCTCTTCGGCGGAAACACCGGTGGCCTGGACGACCCAGTCACGCAGCCATGCTCGCAGTTGCTTGATGGTCATAAAAAGGTCTTTCGTTACGGAAAAATACTAAATGGCGTAGGGGTATATCGCTATATTTTGTCACTTTGTTAGCGATATATCAGAATCCCACATAATTCTTCTTGGCTACGCGGCGCGCAATCTTGCCGGAGGACGTGCGGTTGATTTCGCCAGGCGCCTTCCACACGATGTCATCCGGAGTGATGCCATGGTGGGCAGTGACCGCGGTGCGAATGGCCTCGGTGGCCTCGGCATCGCCGGACGGCTGCGCATCATCGGCTCGCTCCACCAGCAGGACGAGGGACTCAGAGTCATTGCCTTCCACGGAGAAGGCAGCAACGGAATCCGGGCGAACCTGCGTGGAAGCGGCTTGCACCGTGCCCTCAATATCCTGCGGATAATGGTTGCGTCCAGCAATGACGATGAGATCCTTCAGGCGGCCGGTGATATACAGTTCCCCATCCACGATGGCCGCCAAGTCTCCGGTGGCCATCCAGTAATCGTCTTCCGGCAGGCCATCCTGTTGACGCTCACCCAGGGTATTGCGGAAGGTCGCAGCGGTTTCCTCTGGGCGGTTGAGGTAGCCGGTGGCCATGTTGGGACCGTGGACCCAGATTTCTCCGATAACGCCGTCCTTTACCTCGGCGCGAGTTTCCGGATCCACAATGGCGAGGTGCTGGTGCGGAACGCACTGTCCATTGGAGGCGTAAGCGACGGTGTCATCGGATTTCTCCTCGATGACTGCACGACCTGCGGCTAGCTCCGCGCGGTTAAAGTGCGAGATGACCGGGCGCTTGTCAGTTTGCGGGGTAGACACAATAAGCGCCGCTTCTGCCAGACCATAGGACGGGCGCAGTACGGAACGGTCCACGCTGAAGGCTTCGAGGAAGGAGTCCACGGCCGATTCGGTCACCGGCTCGGAACCGATAATGATGCCGCCCACGTGCGAGAAATCTGCATCCTTGGCATGGCGAGCGGCGAGTTCCAAGGCAAAGTTCGGGATGGCGGCATAGGTGGCCTGCTTGCCCGCGGTGAGGCGCCGGACCCAGCGATCCGGGTGCTGGATGAAATCGCGCGGGGTCATCATCTCGAAGTCGAGGCCCAAAATGGTGACGAATACGGCAAGGATGATACCCATATCGTGGTGCATCGGCAGCCAAGAAACGATGCGGGCAGGCATCTGCAGCTGCAGTGCCTGGAAGATCTGCGCCACGTTGGTAATAATCGCGCGATTGGTGAGCTCCACGCCGGCCGGGGTGCGGGTGGAACCGGAAGTGTACTGCAGGAAAGCAGTGTCTTCTGCGGTTCCCTCCACAGGAGTCCAGGAAGAAGCCAAAGAATCAGGAAGGGCGTCGAGGGAAATGATGCGCGGGCGCTCGCGTTGAGCGGAAAAGTACGTGCGCACTGCCGCCGCCGATACGCGGTTAGTCACCACGATGGACGGTTCGCAGTCACCAAATACGGCCTTGAGGTGGTCCGAGTGCCCCGGTTCGTTGGGGTCATATAGCGGAATCGGCACCATGCCCGCATATAGAGCGCCCAAGAAGCCGAAGACGTATTCTGGTGAATTACCAGCCAAGATAGCCACGCGGGTACCAGGCTCTGCCACCTGCTGCAGGCGCGCCGCCACCGCCTTGATGCGGTTATTGACCTGTGCGCGGGTGAGCTCCCGGCAGGTTTCTTCCTCACCGTAGATCCACTGGCGCATCACCACGCGGTCTGGGTCGGTCTCCGCTTGGAAGAGCTTCTCTGCCAACTGGGCCAAGGTGAACTCGGGCGCTAGGAACTGCCCCATCTGCGCTTTCAGATCCATCGATTCTCCTTAAGTAAATGGTTTCGGTAATAAAACTATCGGAGTTGGGGGAATGGTTGTTACGCGGCGTCGATAAGCTGGCGAGCCCAACCCACTACCCATTGGTTGGCAGTCGTTCCATCGATAACGCCACTATTGGAGGCGTATTGCGCATGCACGCCATTCGCGGCAATCAGACTCTGCGCGCGCTCTAGTGCATTGGTCACGTTTGGCGGGGCATCACACACCGAATCATTGGGCGCGCAAATCTGGAAGGTGCGATCCGCGAGGCTACCGAACCCATTCTGGCGCGCACCACGCATGGAAGCCCCCGGCACGATGGGCTGAACCAATCCGGATACCGGCTGAAGGGCAATTTCAGCACCCACGCCGCCCACCTTGCGGCCTGGGTTTTGCCCGACGCCATTTTGGCGGCGGCCGTCAGCGATAAGGGCCACGCCTGCGATGTTTTCCGCCGGGACCACGCCCTGGCCGCCACCAATCTCATCGGCAACGTCGCCAGCAATCACCGCGCCCTGAGAAAAGCCGCTCAAAATGAACTTGGTAGCTGGGCAGCTTTGGTGAACGCTACGCAGCTCGTCATTCATCTTGGCGGTTCCCTCATTGCGGGAATCGTCGTAACTCATCTCATGTTGCGCATTAATGTTTTTAAATTGCGCGGTATAGGGAAGGGTCCAGACCTTCACGTCGTCCCCGTAGGCCTCCTGCAGCGGCTTCGTAATAGACAACATGAACGAGCGCGGGTTCGCAGAAGGATTAATGGGGTCGTCGTCAGCCGCGGACTCCCAGGTACCCGGGGCAGAAATGAACTCCACACGGGGGCACCACTCGGGCTGCTGCGGTTGCGGCGGCGCAGCCTGCTCCGTGGTGTGCGGAGCAGGGGAATCAGTGCCTTGGTTGAGGTAACGCGACGCGCCCACGCCGATGACAGCTAAAACGACGAGGGCCGCGACAACGGTAATAGTTTTTCGCATGGATTAGTTGTACCAGGTAAACCTAGCAAATCCCTGAACGTGCGGAATCCTTGATGAGCTGGGAAAGCTCCTCAAAACTCTGCGTGGCGCGCTGCTGCTCGATGAGCTGGCCAGCAACCGCAGAAATGGTGACCTCATTCTCGTCACAAGCCGCTTTGCCGGCTCCAAGGAGCTGATCCTCTACGCCATCGACGTTAACGCCGGCGTCCTTGAGCTTGTCCAAGTACTTGGCGTCCGGTTCCGGCACCTCAGCGGACGGGATTTCAGAGATCTCGCGCGCACCGCGGTCTTCTTGCGACTTAGAGGTGGCACTCTCCGAAGAAGAAGAAGGGGCCTCGGACTCCCGCTCGAGGGGCGCGACCTCGGTCTCTTGCGGCGGTTCGCTATCCACCGTGGCGGAATCGCAGCCCGCAAGACCCAAGCACAGCGCCGCGCCCACAACTACTAGCTTGCGCATAGCTACTTCTTCTCGGTCCGAACCTGGCCGAGGACCTCGCTGATCTTGCCGTGCTGGAATTCCTGGCTCAGGCCGCCAGCGGCAATCTCGGAATAGTCAGAGGTAGGCCAACCGAACTCGCCCTGCTCCCAGCCAGCCTGGCCCCAGCGGTCCATGATCTTGCTCTTCAAGATGTAGTGCGCACCAGTCTTCGGGGACCAGTAGATGCTGCCCTTCTCAAAGGTCTGGAAGAAGCCGCCGTTGACGGCGTTCTCACCTGACGTCGGGAAGCCAAGCGCAGATTCAGCGCCGCCCATGTCCTTGTACTTGGCGCCGATAGCGCCGTGAACTACCTGGTTGGAGCCATCCGGGTTACGGGTCAGGATGCCATCCTGGAATTCCTGCATGTAGCCCTCGCCGACCTTCTTAACCGAGCCAGTCGGGTACTTCAGGTCGCCCTTTTCGTAACCGTTCTTGCCCCAGGCCTGGAACATATCACCGGTAATCTCCCACGCGCCGGTCTCCGGGGACCAGTAGATGGAGCCGTGCTCGAAGTGCACGAAGCGGCCTTTGCCGTCCGGGGTCTTAGACTCGCCGGTCTTAGGGAAGCCCAGCCAGGAGGTAGGTCCGCCGATTTCGGCGTAGCGTGCACCAATGCGGCCGAAGAGGGCGTGCGCACCGGTATCCGGGGACCAGTAAGCGGTACCAGACTCGAAGTCCTGGGCTTTGCCCTTCTTGGCGACGTCGTACTCGTTATTCAAGCAAGAGCCAATGACGCCGCTCTTGGTTTCCTTGGCGATGGCACCAATGGCCTCACAGTCCGCACCGCGATCAGCCTTGTCCATCTCGAGGGCATCTGCGATGTAGGGCCATGCCTGCTGCATCTCAAACTGCCAGTATTCCCAGCTGTGCACGCCGGATGGGCGGAACTTAATCACTGGGTTAATCTTGGCGCGCTTTGCATAGTCCACATAGGTCTGGGTCGACATACGGGAGATGACCTCCAAGCCCATGCCGGCGAGGTTTGCTTGACCCTTGGCTACGGAGTTGGCGTTACCAAAATCGTCCTTGCCCGAACCTGCAGAGACATAGACCTTCATGTCCTTCAGGTTTTCAATGCCCAGCTTCGGATCGTGGTCGATCCAGTTTTGGGAACCTGGCTCGCCCCACATCTTGCGGGAATCATAACCGCCGGCATCGCGCTGCGCAGCCATAATGGCTTCCGGCATGCCGCGCGTAGTGGTGTCCAGGTAACCGGAGAAGGAACCCACGAAGTTGAACAGGTGCGGGTTGCGCTCAGCCAAGTTCATCGCGGCCGTGCCGCCCATGGACAGGCCGGTGACCGCACGCTTGTGGTTCGAGCGGTACTCATTATCCAAGATGGGGATCAATTCCTTGGTGAGGAAAGTCTCCCACATGTAGCGCTTACCGCGGTCTGCCTGCTCCCAGTCCGAGTAGAAGGAAGACTCGCCGCCAACCGGCATAATCAGGTTGACGTTACGGTCAGCGTACTGGTTCAAAATATTGGTCTCGATGGTCCAGCCGGACTCATCGTCACGCGCACGCAGGCCGTCAAGCGCCCATACCTCTGGGAACTTCTTTTCCGGGTGGGAGTACCAGTCACGAGCCAGCTGGATCTGCACCTTCTGCTCTTTGTCCGGCATAGCCGCGGACTTGATGTAGACCATCAGGTGGCGGTTGGTCAGGTACTCCACGCGGTTGATCTTCACGCCCTCCGGCAGGCCCTTAACATCCGGGTATTCGGTGTTCAGCGGGGTGCGAGCGGGCGGCTCCTTGGGCGCGAAATGATCGGACAGGCTGGAATCGCCGCCGATGGCGGAAGAGAGATCGCCTACGGAAGATTGTGCGGTGGCGTTTGGCAGCAGAGCCAAACCCACGGCAATAGCGGTAGGTACTGCGGCCACTGCAAGGCCCTTGCGAGCTTTGCTCGGGGAAGTGCTTTTGCGCATAGGTAAACGTCCTTGAAGATTTGCCGCGGTACCTTTCCGAGGGTTCCCCTCCCCCCGGACCGATGCCTGCGGCGTGAGCTGTCTATCGTGTGCTCAAGTTTAAGTTGAACTTGAGACTTACGCTAGACTGACACGCCGCTACATTGCCGGGGAGTTGCCCGGGTTATCCTGTCCGCTGACGCGGTACAGGTGCTCGTTGACAAACTCGCCGACACCCCAGCGTGCCAGCTCGCGGCCGTAGCCGGAGCGGTTCACGCCACCGAATGGCAGGCCTGCTGCGGTTACCGACGCCTCGTTAACAAACGTCATGCCATCGTTGAGCTGGTTTGCCACCTCGAATGCGGCATCCAGATCGGTGCCCCACACGGAGCTGGACAGACCATACTCCGAGTTATTGGCAATCTCGATAGCCTCTTCAACATCCTTGGCCTTGTAGACAATAGCCACAGGGCCGAAGATCTCGTTGCAGCCTACGTCGGTGGATGGGTCGACGTCGGTAAGCAGCGCAGGCTCCATGTAGGCGCCCTCGCGGTCAATCTTCTTGCCGCCTACGCGAATCTTGGCGTCGCCGTTGGCCGCAGCCTTTTCCAGGCGCTCCACGATCTCATCGCGAGCATCAATGGAGGACAGCGGGCCAATGTCGGCATTCTCGTCGTCATAAGTGCCGACCTTCATGTCCCCAATCTTCTTTTCCAGGTACTCCACGGTGCGGTCGTAGAAGTCCTCCAGAACAATGAGGCGTTTTGGCGCGTTGCAGGCCTGGCCGGTGTTGTACATGCGGATCAGGCTGTACTGATCCAGTACCCACTCCAGGTTCTCATCATCAATAACCAGGAACGGATCGTTGCCGCCCAGCTCCAGCACGGACTTCTTGTAATTTTCACCGGCGGTCTTGGCCACGGCAGAGCCTGCAGCCTCCGAACCGGTCAGCGAAACACCCTTGATGCGCTTATCCGCTACAAAGGCATCCATCTGGGAACCGGAAGCGTAGATGTTGATGTACGCGTCCTTCGGTAGACCAGCCTCTTCCAGGATGTCCTGGCACGCCTGGGAAGACAGCGGGCAGATGGAAGCGTGCTTGAGCACAATAGTGTTACCCAGGAGCAGGTTAGGCGCCGCGAAGCGGGCTACCTGGTAGTACGGGAAGTTCCACGGCATGATGCCCAGCAGTGGACCGATCGGCTCCTTGCGCACTACGGTCTTGTCGGCATTCTGTGCCGGCAGGTACTCGTCGGCAAGCAGCTCGTGCGCGTGCTCGGAGTAATAGCGGTAAATATCGGCAACAATCTGTACCTCAGCCTTGGCCCAACGGGTCAGCTTGCCCATCTCGCGGCCGATATGATCGGCCAATTCATCAATGCGCTCTTCATAAAGATCAGCCGCGCGGGACAAAACCGCAGCACGCTCCTCGATGCGAGTGGTCCGCCATGCATCGTAGGCCGCGGTGGAGCGGTCTAGAATGTCATCGCGCTGCGAATCATCGATACGTTCAAACTGGTCTTCACTCTTGCCTGTGTTTGGATTCTCAATAGCGAACATGCGCCCCTGTATAGTCCCAACTCACAAGCCTTGCAATGATCCCCTCCTAAGCTTGAGGAATCGCTCCCACGTCAGCTTCCAATGAATATTCCGGGGTGCGAGAGGACCTGCCGCTCGGTCCACTTCGTAAGTGCCATCCTCAAACATCCAGACAATATCTCCGGTAAACGGGTCCATGATGTATCGCACCCGACCATCCGTCTTCACGTTATGGTGATGCTGGCACAGGCTCACCAGATTTCCCACACTGGTAGGCCCTTTGTCGCCGTACTCCACTCGGTGATCCAGTTGGCAATAGTGCGCTGGCATTGAACACCCCGGCCACCGGCAGATCGCGTCCCGCCCCTGCACCCAGGCACGGATTTCTTCTGAGGGTACATACTTTGTGACGTCCTCGGCGGTTAGAGTTCGCACCGCAGAGTCATGTGCTAAGTCCTCTCCCAGATCGCACCATCCGGCGCTAGGAATAAAAACGCGGGAGGGATCCTCGCCGGTACGATAGGTGTTAATCACCACCTTGGTACTAGTGCGGTTAAAGATCAGATTTTCCAGCGCCTGCGCCTTTGACACCCCGTCTTGTGCTGCCGCTTTATCAACATGCCTGGAGATTGCCGCCGCAGTAGCCTTATCTGTCTTCAACACGATCGTGGCTTGTCCACCCGAATAGGACACCGAGACTGCACGCTCGATTTGCGCCGACAAATCGGGCTTCAGCAGCCCATCAAGGAATCCGCGCAGGAAACTTCGGATTTCCGGTTCCGTCGGCACGTGCTGCCCTGGGTCTTTGGGCGTGAGGAAATCCGCCAAGGCCGCATCAACCAGTTGGATCTGCACTTCGTCCTCACCGAGGGGACGTAATTCCACGTCAATGACTTGGAGTCGCGGAAGGTCCAAAATCCAATGTTCTGTTTGTACTGCGGTAGTAAGCGGCAATTCGCGCATCCGGAAATGGGCTTGGATCGCACTTGATACCCGCCATCGCGAAAGACCGAGCCTCCTAGACAACACGGCCAATGTGCAATCAACGTCGTCTTCTAACTGTGGCAACACTGCCTGGAACAGTTGCCATGATTGAATTCTTTGCACCATGGCCATGACACACACGGTGTCTTCCATGTCATTGGTAGAAAAATACGCCTGTTTTGGTGGTGCGGTAGCAGTAGTCACGAAAGCTCCCCCTCTGAAAAATTTCGCACACCCAATCGAACTGACACCCCTAGATTAGCGCAACGCCGTGGCACCCGCAATAGCTAGACGGATATTTGTTCGATACGACTCGCAAAAGAAAATCCCCTTTCCTTAAGAAAGGGGATTCGGCCGCAAGACTTACCAAGCGTTCATGACGTTAAGCACCTGTGGCTTAGAGCGGTTGAGCTGGTAGCCAAACTGCTCCCAGTTGTGCAGCCCCTGGGCCGGGTAGTCCACGGTCGGGTTCAGGCCCTGCAGGCGAGCGGCGCCTTCCCACACGCGGGTGGTGATATTGGAGCCGAACTCGAGTGCAGCACCTGCCGCTTGGTGCTCCGGCAGGTAGTGGCTATCGCCGGCGCCTGGGACACCAGAAGCTGCGGAGATGTACAGGTTGGTATTGCGCAACTTTGGAATAAGCAGCAGCGGATCGTTCTGGAAACGCTTCGGGTTAAACAGGGAACCGTACATAGCGTTGATGTTGAATCCGCCCGCATCCAGCATGGCAAAGCGCATCATGGTCTGAGCGCCCGGGACCGTGGTGGTCAGGAAGCCAGAGTAAGACATTGCCTGGCGGAACTGGTTCGGGTGCTTTGCAGCCAGGGTCAGGGCGGCACCGGCACCCATGGACAGGCCAGCAATGGAGTTGTTGTTGCGGGCAACACCGAAGTTGCGCTCCAAGTAGCCAGGAAGCTCGCTGGTCAGGAAGGTCTCCCACTTGTAGTTGACCGGATTTTCCAGGTCGTAGGTAGCAGGACCCTGCCAGTCAGCGTAGAAGGAAGCAGCACCACCGACGGGCATAGCGAGGGTGATGTTGTGCGGCTCGTAAGTCTTGGCAGCATTAACGTCATTTACCCATGCGTTAGTCCGCTCGGTGGCACGCAGGCCATCTAGCAGGTAAAGGGCAGCATTGCCGCCACGCTTTGCCGGCTGAACCTGCACCGGGATGGTGCGGCCCATAGCCTGGGACCAAACGTCGCAACGCTGGACCCACCAGCCAACCTTGTCCCACTCACACGTACCAGTGGCGTCACGGCGCAGCCAGTCGCGGTTGGCTGCCTCTGCCGGCTGGGAACCTGCCACGACGGCCAGGCCCAAAGCTACGGCAACTGCCATGATGACTGAAAGGACGCGACCCTTGATGGATGCAGTCATCTTTCTCCTTCAAACTACTCGGTGATTGTCACTAAGTTCTATCGTCCGGAACCTGTATACCGTTAACGTCACGGATCGATAACAATGTCACAGAATAGTGTAACTTAGGTTCCCCCTAAAGTCTGCATTTAAAGGGATTAATGCAGGTAGTCAGAGGGATTAGAAGAAAAAGTGAGGGTCCGGCCGTCGGTCAGGGAGAATTTAATATTTTTCCAGAAACGGTCCCAAGTTAGGGGTTCCCTGTATGTGGCGAAGAGTTTCTGAAAATCGGCGTCGGCAAGCGCGGCGCGAGCCTTGGCCGCCTCGTACTTATCAATCCACGCCGGGATCTCGTCGATATCGGCCGCGGAATCTGCCACCTGCCACGACATATCCAAGCTCTTGTCGTGCCCAATGCGCCCGCCCTCGATGCGCGGCTGGCGCGCCGCCAAAGGGTTGCTGAGGCCGATATTGTCCAGCACGCGAATATCCAGCGGCGCATTCATGGACGACAGGCCCAAATTAAGCAGGTAAACGGTCGGCGGATCGGTACGCGAAGGGTCTGCCGGCGTGGCCGTCCACGAGAACCTATCTTCGCCCTTGATATAGCGGAAGGTCATGGCGTCGCCGGCCTCTAGCTCGTCGATTCCCTCCTGGTAATCCTCCATAAACTTGGCACCAAGGAACTCTTCGGCGCGCATGGGAGGATCCTGGCGCTGGGTAGCGTAGGTCCAGAAATCACGCTCGTCCACGATGGAAATTTCATCCGCATAGATGCTGCGATCCACCGGATGGCCGCGCAGAACGATAACCAGCGCCCACACCGCGCAGAGGACGGATACGATCCACATGCGTACGCTAACGACAAAAATCGGAAGCAGAAACGCAAAAAGTGGCAGCAGCAGCATGCGGCCGTGCATAAAGTCTCCACCCACACGCAAGACGTAAAACGTATGGATGAGCGCCGCGCCCACAAAAAGATACGTGGCAGTGGCGGTGGATCGCAGAGCCGTGGGGCGCAGGTCCGCCTTCCACAGACCCGCAATGGCAAGCACGACAAGCGGCAGGAAGAGCCAGTACGGGCCGGCGAAATCAGCTAAGTAGCTAAAGCCCTTGCTCCATTCGGAACCCGCCGCGGACTTGGCCACGGCCGTGTGCGGGGTCAGCAGACCGTAGTAACCCATGCGGAAAATCTCATAGGCCAACGGCAACGGCACTGCGGCGGCAAGTATCTTCCACCAGCGGTGGGATACGAGCAGCACGATTCCCACCAGGCCGCCGTACAGGGCGAGCTCTGGGCGCACCAGCCAGGACAGTCCGGCCCAGAAGGCGAGCCAATAGGCCTCACTATTGCTCCCGGAGTGGCGGCGCGGGCGCGACCACCGCAGCAACAGCCACCACAGCACCGCAAGGTAGAAGATGCACAGTCCCCATTCCAGGCCGGAGGTAAAGAAGTCGCGGGCCGGTGGCAGGGCCAAATACACAAGTGCGCCGGCCGGAAGGACCGCTCCAGAGCGCATGCTTGCCGACGCCCCCGTGCCCACAACCATTGCCGCTACCGCCAAAAAGAGGCCCAAGTAAATGGCGATGCCTTCCAGGTTTGCGTGGGAGACCCAGCGCACGAGGAAGATGAGGTACTGCCATAGCGTGGAAGTATTGGCCTCCACGCGCTCGCCCATATTGAACACGGGCCCGTTTCCAGCTTCGAGATTGCGCACGGTACGCAGGACGATGAGGCCGTCATCGGAAATCCAGCGGCGAGCGAAGCCGCCCCAGAAAGATAAAACACCGATCACAAGAATGACCGCTGGGGTACTCCAGCGGGCGATACTCTTGTGGTCGATGTTAAGCACGGGGAGAAAGTTTATCAGCCCCGCAGAAAATTTCTATATCGATTCCGCTGTGTCTAGAACAACGGCATGATATAAACCGCCATGGCAATGCAGGCAAGCCAAGCCAAGGCGAGAACCTGCAAAGTGCGGTCCTCCAGTGCAATCTCGTCCGGTGCGCCACCCTGGCCGCGGTCCACATCGGCCGCATAGCGGAGGATGGCGATGGTAAACGGCACCATGGAAATCTGGTACCACACGCCACCGGTCTGGGCGTCATTTGCGAGTTCGAAGCCCCACAAGGTGTAGCAGATGACCACAGCGGTGGCGGCTAGGGTCCACACGAAGCGCAGGTAGGTGGGAGTATACCCCTCCAAGGACTTGCGGATTTTCGCGCCGGTCTGTTCTACCAACAGGATTTCCGAGTAGCGCTTGCCGGAGGCCATAAACAGCGAACCGAAGGCCGCCACCAGCAAGAACCACTGGGACAGCTCGATGCCTGCGGCTACGCCACCGGCCATAGTGCGCAGCATGAAACCGGAGGACACCAGCGCAATATCGATCACCGGCATATGCTTCCAGCCAAAGCAATAGCCCAACTGCAACGCGATATAAATCGCCATCACGATAGCCAGCTGCGGGCCGGCGGTGGCAAGGAAAGACAGGCCAATGGAGAGACAGATGAGCACCACGGCCATGACATAGGCGAGCTTAATCGGCAGCACGCCAGAGGCAATCGGGCGGAAGCGCTTGGTCGGATGCTCTTGGTCCTCGCGCCAGTCCTTCGCATCGTTAATCAGGTAGATGGAGGAAGCGCCGAGGCAAAAGACGACGAAGGCCAAGAGGACGTCGAGAAGCACGCGGCCATGGAACAGCGCATCGGCGCCGGCCGCGGCGGGGGCGGCCAGCACCAGGACGTTTTTGACCCACTGCTTGGGGCGCAGGGCCTTAATCATGCCATCGACAAGATTCTTCGGCGGCTTGCGCTTGCGGCCGGTATCTACGCCAGAGGTGTGCGGTTCCGAATGGAAAAAGTGCTGGTTTCCATCATCACTCATGCTTCATTCCTTTCATCACGACCTCCGCGGTAGCAGCGCCGATGGCCGCACCCACGGCCGTATCTGTTGGGTAGTGCACTCCGAGCACCATACGCGATGCCATCATTACCGGCACGCCGAAAAGGGGCGCCTTGCGGCCGGTAAGGCGGCTTACCGCCACTAGGAATGCGGTGGTCGAAGTCGCGTGCGAGCTGGGGAAGGAGAGCTTGGAGGGCGTTTTTACTCCCACGCGCACGTAGGGATAATCAGGGCGCTTGCGGCGCACGATGCGCTTGAGCACCACGCTGGCGGCATGCGCGAGGAAGGCGGCGGCCCCAACACGGACCCAGCCTTCGCGGCGGCGCTTGTCGACGCCGGCCCCTACCGCAGCGCTGCCCATCCAGCCCAAGGCATGCTCGCCCCAGTGGCTAAGCCCGCGGGCGGTGGGAAGCACGCCGGGCACGTCGAAGGCCGCACCCTGGATGGATTCGAGGACGCGCGATTCGGCTACGGAAAGCTTATTGGGCATCGAAGACCTTCTTCCAGGACTCGCGCGAGGTCAGCTCGGGCTGGGCCGCGCGGTATTCGGCGCGCAGGTCATCGAAGTTCTCCTCGATTTCCTTCAGCAGTTCGCGGGTCTGGGTCACGAGGTCCTTGGCTAGGTCGCGATCACGCTTGCGGAAGGCCACGCCGGTGCCACCCGCGGTGGATACGGTGGCCGAATCTACGCGGGACAGGGTGAACCAGCGGGCCTCGTCCGGGGTGAGGTTGAGCTGCGGCGCCTCATGGTGCGCAGCGTCTTCCTTGCTGACGAGGTGCTTGAGGCCCTTAATGGCCCACGGGATCTTCTTAATCTTGGCCAGACGGCCGCCGATATTGCGGGTGGGTACGCCCGGCGCGCCGGTGGGAGCCGGCAGCTCATCGGCGGATTCCAGAATGACGGCATCGGAGTAGTTCTTGCGAATCTGCGCGATGCGCGGCAGCGAAGACTCCAGGATGTCGAAGAGATGGTCCGGTCCGGCCAGGAAGTCCCGCATGGCCTCAATCTGGATGGCCATGGTGGAGTATTCCATGCACATGGTGTGCTTGAGGGTGGACTTAAAGATGGACTTGGTAATGCCCTTGGCCGGCCCCTCGTGGTACATCGCGGCAACGATGAGGCGGTTGCGCAGGTGGAAGTAGGCCTGCCAGTCAATGGCATCGTCCTTGTCGGCCCAG
The DNA here is from genome assembly GCF_022347205.1 of Corynebacterium sp. ACRPO. Taxonomy (GTDB): domain Bacteria; phylum Actinomycetota; class Actinomycetes; order Mycobacteriales; family Mycobacteriaceae; genus Corynebacterium. The sequence goes on from NZ_JAKRNE010000007.1 coordinate 70,301, forward strand.
GCCATGTGCCAGATAGCGGCGCCCGGCCAGGTCACCGTGGGGAAGCCATTGCGAGCCGCGCGCAGGGAGTACTCGGTATCGTCCCACTTGATAAACAGCGGCAGCGGCTGGCCGTTGGTTTCTGCCACGATGCGCGGGAAGAGGCACATCCACCAGCCGTTGTACTCCACATCAACGCGGCGGTGCAGCGCGCGGGAATCGTACTTCTTAGGATCCAGGTGAGTCTCGCGGGTGCCGATGGCGCGCAGCGGGTACTTGGCAAAGTCATGGTCGTAGACGGCGTGCGGCGCCGCGCCCCACATGAAATCGGCACGGTTAACCTGCTCGCCGGTAGTGCGCAGCTGGGAGCGTTCCTGCAGGTTAAGCATCTGGCCGCCGACGACAATGGGCTTGGCGGCGTAGCGGGCCGCCTGAACCGCACGCAGTACGGAGTCCGGCTCGATAGCGATGTCATCGTCCATGTACAGGATGAAGGGCGAATCGGTATTTTCCAGCGCCTCGTACATGATGCGGGAGTAGCCGCCGGAGCCGCCCAGGTTGCCCTGACGGAATTCGCGGAAACGATCGCCAAAGTGGGCCACTGCCTCGTCGTAACCCGGCTCATCAGCGGGGTGCTGGTTGCCCTGGTCCGGCATGAGGACGAAGTCGATGATTTCATCTACCACCGGATCTTCGGCCAATGCCTTGAGTGCTGCCACGGCATCGGTTGGGCGATTGAAGGTAGGAATGCCGACTGCCACGCGCTTGTCCTGCGCCGGTTGTTCGGTGCCGTCCGGCAGCAGCTGTGGGCCAGGGGCGTGGGGGGAGCACCAGGCGGCGTCGGCAAGCGTGGTTTCCTGCTCGGCGGTGATATCGAACCACAGCCAGCCGCCGTCCTCGAAGTTTTTAAGCGGCAGCTCAAACTCGTGGTGGCCGGTGCCTACCAGGTGGTTGGACACGGAAATGCGCTGGCCATCCTGCTTGGAGCGGTAGAGGGAAATATTTGCTTGACCCTCAATGTCTAGGCTGAGGATTACGGAGCGCAACTGGGACCAGCGGCGCCAGTAGGAGGCTGGGAAGGCGTTGAAGTAGGTTTCAAAAGATGCTTCCTCGCCGGCCGGGATGGTAACGGAGGTGCGGTTAAACCAGCTGAGGCGTTCGCGGTTTTGCTCGGCTTCGATGAGGTAGAGCATCCGCACATCAAAGGGCTCGCCGCGCTTAGGCAGCAGGATGCGCTGCAGGGGCTCATGGGCCTGGGTGTTGTTGGCAGTCACGATAGCTTCGATTCTCCAAACGGTATAAACAGTAGTCAGCGATTTAGCGTAGTTGCTTTTGCATAAGTACTACGGTTTACACGCGGAGCCCGTATGATGGAACCTCATGAGATGGGTTCCTTGCGTGGCAGCAGTAGGTCTTCTCACTGTAGCCAGCGCGCCCGCCGCTATCGCAGAGGAAAAGCCCGCGGTGGAGTTTCTGGACCACGCCCAAATCCTCAGCAATTCGGACGAAGACGCCATTAAATCGCAAGCACAGTCCATGCATTTGCCGGATTCCGTGCACGAGGTTCTCTACGCTACGTATCCGAATTCAGGCGAGGATTTTTCCCGGACTCTATTCCAAGACTTGGCCCGCGAGCATCCACATTTCATCAGCGGAAGTGAGTTACAGAAAAATGTGCTCGTCATCGCGGTTGGTTTTGAGCCCAATAGTATGGCCGTGCACTGTGGCACAGAGGTGTGCCAGGACATCAAGATTTATGACGAGGGCCGCGTAGACGGCATTTTGGACCAAATGCGGCCGGCGCTGGCGGACGGTGACTATACCGTCGGCATGATCCTGGCAACGCGCGCCGCCGCGGATACCACCGTGCGTCGGCAATATACGCAAGATGCGCCCACGTGGTCCATGTTCATCGCAGCCACTGTGATGCTCGTGGTTCTGGGCGCGGTTGGCCTCATTACTTACTTGTTCATCCGCCGCGCCCGAGTGCGTAAGCGCTTCGATTATATTAAGGGCGCTCGCGACGGGGCTGAGGAACTCATCAAGCGCACGGAGGCACGGATTGACGCCCTGCATTCCCCCTTGGCGGGCGACTATCTGAAGGTACAGTGGCGCTCTTTGGTCAACCAGTACACTGATGCGCGGCCGACGCTCAAGGCGCTGGAGAACATCCAGGACTATTCCCTGCACGCTGCCTCCATCAAGGAGGCATACAAAGCGCTCAAGCAGATCAATACGGCCGCAGCGCAGATAGATTCCCTGGAAAATTTCTGCGCCGGCGATACTGCGGTGCGCGCGGGCGAGGTGCAATGGCTGCTTGGCGACGCCCAAGCGGCCCTCTCCCGCCAGCCCGATAACGCCAGCTTGCGCCAGATAACGCAGCGCATTAATGACCTGTCTCAGGTTCTGTCGCGGGAAGACTTCGACTCCGCCTTCGCTCGCGTCCTCGAGGACTACCACCCCATGGTGAGCGCACTGCCAGAACGGCTATATCCGCAGCGCGACCGCAAAACTCCCCCACTTTTGGGCACGCCGGAATGGCGCCCCGGTATGGGCACGCACTACATGCCCTATCGGTTTGCGGGCTTCTGGGTGGCTAATAATAACGTCTCCTCCCAGCTGCCCAACCCATATCGCTTCTAGGCGTTGACCGGCTCGGTTACCGGATCGATGCCCAGCTTGTTGAGCATGTAGAGCACGCGGGCTTCGAGGTCATCAGCCAATTCGCGCGCCTCCTCCACAGTATCCGCGGCAGCGATATCCCAGATTTTGATGTCCTTGCCCGCCTCATCGCGCTCGATCTCGCGGCCCAAGAACACGATGTAATCCGGCATCGCTACCGTGCGCACCTCATCGAGGTACTTATTCGGGGCCTCGCCCATGCCGCGCTCGTTCATGACGTGGGCAAGGTGGCCTTCCGCTTCGTTTTCTGGGTGAGCAACGGCGGTATCTACAAAGAGGGCCTCGCCGGCGTGCTTTCGGGTGAGCTCCGCTGCCGCTTGGGCCAGAGCACTATTCGTCCCAGCAGCAAAGCGGACGTGAATGCGGTGATTACCGAAGTACTCGCGCACCTCGCGCTCCACCAAAAGCGGCACGAATTCATCGAGCTCCGCCTTCTTGGTGTGCTTGGCAATAACCTCATCGAGCTTGGCATCGATTTCCACGGCCGTGTACTCGTGGCCGTAGTTCTCGTGCAGATCCTGGCGCAGGGTTTCAAACTGGTTCATTGTTATCCCCTTTCTCGGATTATTGTCCCGTTTGCTAATTGTTAACCTACAGTTAACTTTAATAGTTAATGTTGGGTTAAGTCAAACGGTTGGGAATAACCCAATAGTTTCTGCACCAAAAAGCGGAAAGGCCCGCCGGGAGTTCCGGCAGGCCTTCTTGGACTGTTCCTTCTTTTTATCGGGAATGCGCGATGCGCGGCTACGCAATTTCAGATGCTCCTGCAGCCGCTCCGGCGACATTTTCCACATGCGGCGGTCAGCCATGCCGTCACCTCCTTTCCTCAGAGGTGATTAAGCATAGCTCTTAGTGGCCACGCTCCTGCTCAATGGCCTTGCCCTCGTTCCAGAACGGAGCCAGCTTGTTGTCGAACATGCTCAGCGCGGAGGCAATAGCCATGTGCATATCCAGGTACTGGTAGGTACCCAAGCGGCCGCCGAAGAGAACCCTGTTCTCCTTCGATTCCTGGGCGGCGAGCTTGCGATAAGCCTCCAGCTTGGTGCGGTCCTCTGGGGTATTGATTGGATAGTACGGCTCATCGCCCTTATCGGCAAAGCGCGAATACTCCTTCATGATGACCGTCTTATCCTTCGGGTACTTATCCTTGCGCTCCGGGTGGAAATGGCGGAATTCGTGGATGCGGGTATAGTCCACGTCCGCATCGTTGTAGTTCATCACCGGCGTGCCCTGGAAATCGCCGGTATCCAGCACCTCCAAGTCAAAGTCGAGGGTGCGCCAGCCCAGCTCGCCCTCGGCAAAATCAAAGTAGCGGTCCAGTGGGCCCGTGTAGACCACGGGCGCATCTGGGGACTCGGCACGCAGCTCCTCGCGAACCTCGAACCAATCGGTATCCAAGCGGACCTCAATATTGTCGTGGTCAGCCATGTTTTCTAGCCATGCCGCATAGCCGTCTACAGGCAGGCCCTCATAGGTGTCGTTGAAGTAGCGGTTATTGAAGGTATAGCGCACCGGCAGGCGGGTGATATTCGCGGCCGGCAGCTCCTTCGGATCGGTCTGCCACTGCTTTGCGGTGTAATCGCGAATGAAGGCCTCATACAGCGGGCGACCAATGAGGGAGATGGCCTTTTCCTCCAGGTTTTGCGCCTCTTCCGGGGAGAATTCGCCGGCCTGATCCTTAATGAGCTGGCGGGCCTCATCCGGGGAGTAGTAGCGGCCGAAGAACTGGTTAATAAGACCCAGGCCCATCGGGAATTGGTAGGCGGTGCCATCGTGCATGGCAAAGACGCGGTGCTGGTAGTCGGTGAAGTCGGTGAACTTATTGCAGTAATCCCACACGCGCTTATTAGAGGTGTGGAAGAGGTGCGCGCCGTACTTGTGCACCTCGATTCCGGTGGTGGGTTCGGCCTCGGAGTAGGCATTGCCGCCGAGGTGATTGCGGCGCTCCACAATGAGCACCTTCTTATCCAGCTGGCTAGCGGCGCGCTCGGCAACCGTTAGACCAAAAAATCCAGAGCCAACAACGATGAGGTCATAAGAAGTCATGGCCTCCACTTTATTGCACTACGGCAGCTGACACGGCGCATCGGCGTGTCGCAACAGATTTCACAGAAGTCACAAACGTACCATCACTATCAACTCTTAACTTTTGGCAACCGTTTTTACAGCTGCACAACCCTAGGGAGATAACAGTGCAACAACGACGTCGACTAGTACCCACCAGGTCAAAATGGTCCACCCCCGTCATCGCGGCGGTCACCTCCATCGCGCTCGCCGTGTCGGCCGCATTCGGCGGACAGCAAGTTCTCAAGACCCAAGACTCCGGCAACGGCGGCCCCATTGAGGTCAAAAATTCCTCCTCTAGCTTCAGTGACGGCGAATCCATCGTCGTCGATGACCCAGCGGTAGCCGCTCAGGGCGATGGCGAAAGCCGCCGCGCGGTCAAGCAGTTCCACCGCGACGAAACCTTCAACATGTTCGCCGTCACCTGGGAGGGCAAGCGAGATATCAACTCCTTCGTCCGCTCCAAGCAGCAGGACGGTTCCTGGAGCGAGTGGCTGCCCATGGATGCAATGAATTACACCGAGGGCAAGAACGGCACCGAACTCATCTTCGTGGGCGATACCAACGATGTGCAGGTTTCCATGGCCAACGTTGACCTCGTGACCGGTTCCAACCTCGACAAGAAGGAAGACTCCCTCCTGGACAAGGCCGCCAAGGGCGCTGATGCCAACCGCCCCGCGCCGCTTGCGTACAACGTCGGCGATATCTCCCCCGTGGCCGATGAGCGCACCCAGGTTGCGGATCTCGACGCCGTGTTTATCGACGGCAACGCCCAAGAAGGCGAAGCCATCGAGCCCACCGCAGAAACCGCGGGCATGCCCAAGGTAGTCACCCGCGCTGGCTGGGGAGCAGACGAATCTAAGCGCTGCCAGCAGCCAACCTACGACGATGGCATCAAGGCCATGACCCTGCACCACACCGCGGGTGCCAATAACTACACCCGAGCACAGGCAGCGGCACAGGTACGCGGTGCCTACGACTACCATGCGCAGACCCTGGGCTGGTGCGATATCGGATACAACGTGCTGGTGGATAAATTCGGCACCATCTACGAAGGCCGCTACGGCGGTCTGGACAAGGCCGTACAGGGCGCCCACGTGGGTGGCTTCAACTCCAATAACTGGGGCATTTCCATGATTGGCAACTACGAGCAGGCTGAGCCTTCCCGCGAGATGCTCAACTCCGTGGCCGAGATTGCCGGCTGGAAGGCCGCTATTTCTGGCATCGATCCAATGGGCAAGGCCAACTTGTACTCCGGCGGATTCAACGGCTCCAAGTTCCCTGCGGGAACCATGGCCACCGTGCCGGCGTTCGCGGGCCATAATGATTTTCACTACACGGCCTGCCCGGGCCAATACACCACGCGTCATTGGGATGAAATCCGTAAGAACACCAAGCGCAAGGCGGATTCCATCAAGTCCGGTAAAAACAGTACGGATCTGAACTGGCAAAAGTCTCCCAAGCCCAATGCCCCCAAGACCCCGCAACAGGTGGGCGACGAGATTACCTCCTCGCTAGGCGATGTTGAGGTACCGGTCTCCACCATCTCGGCCCTCGCCGGCATTGCGGCCGCGGTCTTTGGCGTCCTCATTGCCAACGATCGTCTGCAGAAGCCAGACACCGACCAGAAGGTGGCGGGCAACCTGACCACCGGCGATATCCCGGAGATTGTCAATAAGGTTGTCCAGGTCTCCAGCAACGAAGGCCTGAAGGAATCGTGGACCTCCGTTCTCAACGCTTTCGGCCCAGTCCTAGGCCTAGCAGTCGGCGGCCCGGATACTACCGACGGCGGCAAGATCCTTTACCAGCTCTTCCAAAATGGCGTGGTGCTCTCCTCCAAGGAGTCCGGCACCAAAGCGCTCACGGGTGAGATTGCCAAGAAGTGGTCCGAGGGCGATAATGCCTCCAAGCTCGGCCTGCCTCTCTCCAACGAGGAAAAGAATGGCAAGGAAATCCGCGTGAAGTTCCAGGGTGGCGAGATTGTCTACAACACCGAAACGGAAAAGGTAGACATCTTCACCGACTAGAACCAGCGCTCTAGCACCTTCGCGACGCCCGCCTGGTGGTTAGCCACGGTGACCGCATCCGCGGCCGCCTTAACCTCCGGGTGGGCGTTTTCCATGGCCACGCCACAGCCGGCCCACGTCAGCATCTCGATATCGTTGGGCATATCCCCAAAGGCAATAGTCTCCTGCTGGGCGACGCCGGTATGCTCAGCCAACCATTCCACCCCGCGGCGCTTGGTCACATTGGGCGCGGCAACCTCCAGAATTCCTTCCTGCATGGAATACGTCAGGTGCGCGAGCTCCGGATCGATATGGGGCGCGATGAGCTCATACAGCTGAGGGGCGGAGTAGTCCGTATTGCGGATAAGAAACTTCACCGCCGGCTGACCCACAAGTTCGCCCATGCTGACCACCCCGAAGCCTTCAAAGAGGGCGTTTTCGGAGTAGTGGCGCTCGACTACGAAGAGGTCCTCGACGGCGTCGGCAAGCGAGCCCCCAGCCCGCTCCGCGCCAAAGCCCACGGTGCCCAGTACGGTCTGGGCCACGTCCACCACTTCCGCCAACGCGGCGGGCGAAAGCTCATGGGCGGACATCACCCGATCCTCTGCGGAGTCATACAACACAGCACCATTCGAGGTCACGCATACCGGCCGCACGGGCAGCTGTTCCAGCACCGGGGCTATCCAGCGAAACGGACGGCCAGTAGAAAGCGCAAAATAGGCACCCTGTTGAACTGCCCGCGCCACGGCGTCACGGTTGCGACGCGGGACGCGGTGGTTGCGGTCCAGCAGGGTGCCGTCAATATCGCTCGCGATGAGGCGAGGAGCGCGGGCAGGGAAATTCTCCATACCCGCGAGTTTACGTCAGGACTTAGAAGCTGAGGTCCTCATCCTCATTATCCTCCCATTCCAGGGAACGCTTAATGGCCCGCTTCCAGTCGCGGTAGAGAGCCTCTACTTCTTCCTTATCGCGCTTCGGCTTGAATACCTTCATGTCTCCGGCCTGGCTGCCCAAGACGCTGAGGTCATCCCAGAAACCATGGTCCAAGCCCGCCGCAAAAGCAGCACCGGTGGCGGTGGTCTCGATATTCTTCGGACGGTGTACTTCCACGCCGAGGATATCTGCCTGGAACTGCATCAACAGTTCATTCATGGTCATGCCTCCGTCCACGCGCAGCTCGGTAATCTCCACACCGGAGTCCGCCACCATGGCATCGGCGACGTCGCGAGTCTGATACGCAGTGGACTCGAGAACGGCGCGAGCCAAGTGCTTACGGTTGGCAAAGCGGGTCAGGCCCACGATGACGCCGCGGGCATCCGGGCGCCAGTACGGTGCAAAAAGACCGGAGAAGGCCGGCACGATGTAGACGCCGCCATTGTCCTTAACCTCGCGCGCGAGGTTTTCGATGGACGCAGCGTTGGGGATGATCTGCAGGTTATCGCGCAGCCACTGCACCAGGGAACCGCCCATGGATACAGAACCCTCGAGGGCATACACGGGGCGCTCGCCCTCGCGCTGGAAGCAGACGGTGGTCAGCAAGCCGTTCTCGGAGAACTTCGGGGTAGTACCCGTATTCAGCAGGAGGAACAGGCCGGTTCCGTAGGTATTCTTTGCGGAACCTGCGCGGAAGCAACCCTGGCCGAACATCGCGGACTGCTGGTCACCCAGGATGGCGCGGATAGGCACGCCGGAGAGCGAGCCGCGCTCACGCACGGTACGGAAATCGCCCAGGGACGGGCGAATCTCCGGCAGCATGGACATCGGGATGCCCATTTCCTTGCACAGTTCCTCATCCCACTCCAGCTTTTCGATGTCCATCAGCAAGGTGCGGGAGGCGTTGGTGACGTCGGTGGCGTGCAACGCTTCGCGGCCGGCATCGCCCTCGGCGCCGCCGGTGAGGTTCCACAGCAGCCAGCTATCAATGGTGCCGAAGAGCAGGTCGCCTGCCTCAGCACGCTCGCGGGCACCTTCGACGTTATCGAGGATCCACTTCACCTTTGGGCCAGCCGGGTAGGAGTTGATGATCAGACCGGTGCGGCGGCGCCACTTTTCTGGCCCTTCCTCACCCGAGAGTTCCTTACAGATGGCGGTGGTACGGGTATCTTGCCAGACAATGGCGTTGTAGACCGGCTTACCGGTGTGCTTATCCCACACCACGGTGGTCTCACGCTGGTTGGTGATACCTACCGAGTCAATGTCTTCCACGGTGATATCGCCGTTTGCAAGCGCTTCACCGACGGCGCGACGGGTATTGCTCCAGATTTCCTCCGGATCATGTTCTACCCAGCCCTTTTCCGGGAATATCTGCTCGTGCTCGAGCTGGCCAACGGCAACCTGCTCGCCGTTGTGGTCAAAGATGATGCAGCGCGTCGACGTGGTTCCCTGGTCGATAGCGGCGACGTATTTCTTGTTAGTCATGTGTCTAGTCTCCTATGCGAAGATGGAATTAGAGCGCAACGGACAACAGGCCAACGGCTACGGCCGCGACCAATGGGGCCACGATGGGGACCCAAGCATAGCCCCAGTTCGCGCTGCCCTTGTCCTGGATGGGCAAGATGAATGCATAAGCAATTCGCGGGCCCAGGTCACGGACCGGATTGATGGCATAACCCGTAGGGGTACCAAGGGAAAGGCCAACCGCCACCACAACGAAAGCAACAGCAAAGTAGCTCATTGGGCCAAGCTCGCCGCCGGTGGGGCCGAAGGCGATGAACATCAACAGCACGCAGGTGGCGATGAACTCCGTCACCGCATTCCAGCCGTTCTTAGGATGTGCCGGCTTGGTAAAGAAGATACCGTTAGTGTCCTTATTGGCGCCGGTGACGTTTCCGGCGTCGTCGTAATTATTGGCGTCGAAAAGCTGCTTGAAGGCAGCCCATGCCAGGATGGCACCGAGGATAGCGCCGAGGATCTGGCCCAGGAGGTAATACGGCACCAGAGACCACTCGAGCGAGCCATTGACGGCCAACATTACGGTGACGGCGGGGTTAAGGTGCCCGCCCGTGGGATCGGCCACACTGGCACCGACGAAGACACCCATACCCCAGCCCAGGGCGATAACGACCCAGTCGGAGCCGCGTGCGCCAGAGGTGCGCAGGTTCACCAGTGCACATACGCCGTTACCTAGAAGGAGCAGCAACGCAGTGCCGATAAACTCCCACAGGAATGCATCAAATCCGGTCATAACTTATACCTCGTTTTGGGTAGGTCGGGCGGATCCTGCGCGTACCAAAATGTCATTGGCCTCACGGTCAGTTACCGCAGCTTCTGCTTCAAGTTCGGCCTGTGTGTGGGCCTTGAATTGGGATACCTCGCGCTCCTTGTCGGCGTCGCTCCAGCCCAGCAGCGGTGCTACAAAATCAGCAACGGCCGGGGCGGCGTTCACACCGCGGTCGCCGAACTCGATGGCGATGCGCAGGCGGCGGGACAGGATGTCTTCCAAGTGCAATGCACCCTCGTGGGTGACGGCGTAGCGGACCTCGGCCCACAGGTAGGACTCGGCACCTGGCACTGGCTCGAGCAGGGAGGCGTCCTCAGTAGCTGGCGCTAGGACCTCGCCCAGCAAAGAGCCATAGCGGCCGAGCAGGTGCTCAATGAACTTCTCGCTCAGGTTATAGCGACGAGCTAAGGATGGGACCTGGTTGGCCAAGGCGTGATAGCCGGCGGCGCCCAGGATCGGGGTTTGCTCGGTGATGGACTCTGGGACCTTGGTACCCAGTTCCTTCACCGCTAGGTCCACGGCGTCCTTACCGATGACGCGGTACGTGGTGTACTTACCGCCGGCGACAGAGACCATGCCTGGGGCCACGCGTGCGACGGCGTGGTTGCGGGAGAGGTTGGTGGTGGAATCGGACTTGCCGGACAGCAGCGGGCGCAGGCCGGAGTAGACACCCACGATGTCATCGCGGGTGATCTGGCGGCGTACGCGCTGATTTACCTGATCCAGAATGTAGTCAATATCGGACTTGGTCGGCGCCGGATCCGGCAAGGAGAGACCCTTTTCCCAATCGGTATCGGTGGTACCGATGATCCAGTACTCGCCCCATGGGATAACGAAGAGGACGGACTTTTCGGTGACGAAGCACAGGGCTGCCTCTGCATCAAGCGCATCCTTGGGCACAACGATGTGCACACCTTTGGAGGCGTGCACGGTGAACTTGCCCTCCACGCCGGCCATCTCTTGAATCTTGTCATTCCACACGCCGGTGGCGTTGATAAAGACCTTGCCGCGCACGGTGGTCTCGCGGCCGGTGGCGGTATCGCGAACCTTCGCGCCTACGATGCGGCCGCCGCGATCCTTGTCAAAGCCAATGACCTCGGTATTGGTACGTACATCGGCACCATACTCGGCGGCGGTACGCAGCACGGTCATGGTGTGGCGGGCGTCATCAACCAAAGTGTCGTAGTAGCGCACGCCGCCCACAATGGCATCGTCCTTCAGGCCTGGGGTCACCTTCAGCACTCCCTTGCGGGTGAGGTGCTTCTGCATTGGCACGCTCTTCGAACCGCCCATGAGGTCATAAAGAGTAAAGCCACCGAACATCATCACGCGCTCCCATACGTGGTGGGTCAGCGGGAAGATGAACTTCAGCGGCTTCACTAGGTGGGGTGCCAGGGTAGACATATTGAGCTCGCGCTCCTTGAGGGACTCCGCCACTAGGCGGAAGTCAAACATGGCTAGGTAGCGCAGGCCACCGTGGAACATCTTGGAGGAGCGAGAAGAGGTACCTGCGGCGAAGTCGCGTGCCTCAATGACGGCGGTCTTGAGGCCACGAGTAGCGGCGTCCGCTGCCGCACCAGCGCCTACGGAACCGCCACCGATGATGACTACGTCGTAGTCCTCATCTGCGTATCCATTCCATAGATTTTCAAAGTATTCGGGGTTAAAGGATTGGTTGCTTTGCTGGGTCATTGCTGACCGCATCTCCTTCCTTGGTGCTTGCATGTGCCTGCGCCATAAATCCATGAATGAGATGGCAAAAGCACAGCTAAGAGCAGTTAAATTGTGGTTTCGGTGGAAAGATTCACACCACGGCTGCAGAGATTTTATCTCCTTAAACCTATGATAGGAGTCACGGGCGTCAGTTACACAGATGGTTACTCACACGTAGGTTTCAGGCCCGTAAGCAGTAACTTTTCCTAAAATACTTAGCCACCCGAAAAGAAAAAGCACCCCCTGGCGGGGGTGCAAAGCAGACGCAAAGCCCGCGCTATTTCTGCGCTAACCTCGCCATCACTTCAAGCACTTCGGACATTCCGGCTTTCTCCGCAGAATATGTGACCGCTTGGGCGCCCTTGACCACCTCAATAGGGGCAGTTTCCAAAGCCACCACCGGTATCCAGTCAAGGAAATCCTCATCTCCTGGCTCGTTAGCAAAAACCAGGGCCTCCTCCGGCTTAGCTTGCAGATCTTCAAGGATGCGCTCCACGCCTTGTACCGCGGTCGCGGCAGTGACGGAGAGTGCATTGGTATCGAGACGCGGCTGCACAGCATCCTCATCAAGGACAACGCTCCACACGGCTTGCGGAACATCCACCTCACCGGCGGGTGATATCACGATCAGGACTTCGGCCGCCGGGTAGATCTCCGCCAAAGCCTTGTGCAATCGCGGAGTCAGCGCGCCATCTTCCCAATTCAGCGCGCTGCTGTGCGCCACTACCACGCGGGGGATGGAAGAGAATTGCGCCTTCATGCGGTGCGGCAAGCGCGAGACGATAAGCCGTGATTGGGTAGCTGCCGCCAACAGGCCCTGCTCTGCTACGGAACCGGCCCATATCTCCTTACTGCTGGCCGTGATGGACACTTGGGTTTGCGCCACATCCGACTTCAGCTGCGCCATGACATTCGCGACCTTATCGCGACCTTCATCCAAGCCGCGGGTTGCCTCTTCAACCACGGCGTTGAGGTTGTGCTTGATCCACTCCAAGGTCTCCGGGGCGGTACGCACCTTATTCTTTGGCTCCTCCCCGTCCGTTCCCTTGGCGGCGGCCATGTGATTGCGCACTAAGTCAACCGTAGTAACGGAGACGCGTTCTTTGAGGCCCACTAGATCGTCGCGCAGTCGGCGTACGCGGTGACGTTCGGTCTCCACTTCAGCATCGCGAGCTTCTGCCTCATCAAGGGTAGGAGCCCCTCCACCTTTACGGGCGGGCACCCAGTATTCACCGGCAGGCATGGGCCCAAATTCGGCTTCGTACTGCTCCCATAGTCCTTCCAACGCCTCTTGCATACGGCGTCGAATCTCCGCGGTATCAGCCTCCGCATCACCGGTGGGATAGTACGGTTCGAGGGCGGTAATAAAGACAGGCGTCTTGGTCCGTCCCAGGTTCTTTTTGTGTCCCTTGGTCCACAGGCGTTGCGAACCAAAAATGACCTGCGGGATTACCGGCACCCCCGCCTCATAGGCAATGCGGGAGGCGCCACTTTTCATGCTGCGGATTTCAAAGCTGCGGGAAATTGTGCCTTCAGAAAACACGCCCACGAGTTCGCCGTCCTTGGCCAGCTGTACCGCTTGGTGGAAGGAGGCGCTGCCATCGATACGGTCAACTGGCACGTGGTGCATGGCCCTCAACAAAGGTCCCGCCACTGGGGCTTTAAAGATTCCAGCTTTAGCCAGGAAGCGTACGAGACGCTTCTTGCGATAGGCCAAAAAGGCGCCGAAAAGGAAATCCATGTAGCCGGTGTGGTTGCAGACCAACACCGCGCCGCCCTTATCGGGGATATTTTCTTCCCCCGAAAGGCGCATTTTTAACCCCTGTGCCAGAGTCACCCCCCTGCCAATGTGGGTGATCTGGCGGTACAGGAAATTCGTCGCAGCGTTCATAACTCTCCAGGACGACGGCGGACTTACTGCGGGGTCAGGACATCCTTGCCCACGAACGGGCGCAGGGCCTCAGGGACAACGACGGAGCCGTCAGCCTGCTGGTGGTTTTCCAGAATGGCAACGAGCCAGCGGGTAGTCGCCAGCGTGCCGTTCAGGGTAGCTGCGATCTGGGTCTTGCCGTTCTCATCGCGGTAGCGGGTGGACAGGCGGCGAGCCTGGAAGGTGGTGCAGTTCGAGGTGGAGGTCAGCTCACGGTAGGTGTCTTGGGTAGGAACCCAAGCCTCATTGTCGAACTTGCGGGCCGCCGAAGAACCGAGGTCGCCACCGGCAATATCGATGGTGCGGTAGGGCAGTTCCATGGCTGCAAGCATGTCCTTTTCCATGGACAGAAGGCGCTGGTGCATTTCTTCCGCGTCCTCCGGCTTGCAGTAGACAAACATCTCCAGCTTGTCGAATTGGTGGACGCGCAGGATGCCGCGAGTGTCCTTACCGTGGGAGCCAGCCTCACGGCGGAAGCAGGAGGACCAGCCGGCGTACTGCAGCGGGCCATTGGAGAGGTCGATGATCTCATCCTTGTGGTAACCGGCAAGGGCCACCTCAGAGGTGCCTACCAGGTACATATCATCGGCCGGTAGGTAATAAACCTCATCGGAGTGCTGGCCCAAGAAACCGGTGCCGGACATAATGTCTGGGCGAACCAGAACTGGCGGGATCATCAGCTTGAAGCCGGCTTCGCGCGCCTTCTGCGCCGCGAGCATCAGCATTCCCAGCTGTAGGAAGGCACCATCGCCAGTAAGGTAGTAGAAACGAGCGCCGCCTACCTTAGCGCCGCGCTTGACGTCAATGAGACCGAGGGACTCGCCCAACTCAAGGTGATCCTTTGGCTCGAAGTCGAACTCAGGAATCTGGCCTACTTCTTCTACCACTACGAAGTCATCTTCGCCGCCGGCCGGGGCACCTTCAACCACGTTATCGAGCTTGTACTGCAGCTCTTCCACCTTGGCCTCAGCGGCAGACTGTGCCTCTTCCGCCTCCTTGACCTTGGCCTTCAGCTCATTAGAGCCCTCCAGCAGTGCCGGACGCTCCTCTGGGGAGGCTTGGCCAATCTTCTTGCCAAAAGCCTTCTGCTCAGAGCGCAGTTCGTCGGCCTTTTGGATAGCAGTGCGGCGCTGCTCATCAGCTTCCAAGAGCTGGTCTACGAGGGAGGGATCCTCACCTCGGTTCACCTGGGAAGCACGGACAACGTCGGGGTTTTCGCGGAGTAGCTTGAGATCAATCACGAATGTAAGTTTAGCGTATTGACAACGTCTTGCGGTGGTAATAACCACCGAATTATGATGGCTTTATGTCCGCCGTTCAGCTCCCCGCCCGCACAATTACGGACGGTCCAGTTCCAAAACACACCCAATTGCACGATATCCTCGAAGAATTGTGCCGCACGACCCTCAAACCCGGCGATATCTTGCCCGGCGAGAGGCTTCTTGAAGAAACCTATGGCGTGTCACGGATCACGGTACGCCGCGCCATCGGGGATCTTGTCGCGGCCGGAAAACTGCGGCGCGTCCGCGGAAAGGGCACCTTCGTAGCGCCCAATCCCCTTGTCTCCCGGCTCCACCTAGCCTCATTCTCGGATGAGATGGGCGCACAAGACGTCACTGCCTCCTCCAAAATCCTTACCAGCGGACGCAGCAGCGCCCCGGAGGATGCCGCCCTCTTTTTTGATACGCCTGCCCAAACCGAACATATTCATCTGCGCCGCCTGCGCTTGGGCGATGGCGAGCCCTACTCCATTGATGACGGCTGGTATAACTCCACGTATGCGCCCAGCCTGCTAGAAAATGACACCTACAATTCGGTCTACGCCATCCTCGACTCCGTCTTTGACGTCCCCATCACCGATGCGGATCAAACGGTCTCGGCGATTTCAGCCGAAGCGGACACTGCCCCGCTTCTTGACGTCCCCGTGGGCACCCCACTGCTACACATCGTGCGCTACTCCCGCTCGGGTGATAGGCCGGTGGAGTGGTGTTCCTCCGTCTACCGCACCGACCGCTACCGCCTGACTACCCGGGTGGCTAGGGAGAACAGTATCTAGCCAGCACCCTGCTTAACAGGTAAGATTAAGGGCCTTATGAAGAAATCACCTGCGTGGCGTTCCGCTGTGGCCGTCCAGATTGTCTTGATTGCGGCAATCGCGGCGGCCGTTTTCATGGGCATCTATGGCGTTATCAGCTCCCACAAATCGGGTGGCGAAGATACTACCGCTGCCCAGCAGCACAATAGTGGGGATACTTCAGAAACCGCCGCTCCTAAACCGGAGCCCTTCACCGCTGCGGCCGCCGGCGCTTGCTTGACGTGGGACATCGCCCAGGATGGCTCCGCCACTGGGTTCAAGGAAGTACCGTGCTCCGAACAGCACCGCTTCGAGGTTTCCAAGACCGAAGACCTAAGCATCTACCCCACTAGCGAATTCGGCCCTGATGCCACCCGCCCAGCGCTAACCCGCCAACACCAATTGCGCGATGAGCTGTGCGAATCCGCCACTGTGGGCTACCTGCACGGTAAGTGGGATCCGAATGGTAAGTACGATGTGGCGTCCATTCTGCCGCCGCAGTCCGCCTGGGATCGCGGCGACCGCACCTTGCTATGCGGCCTGCAAACCACCGATGATCACGGCGTACCGCAGCTTACTACCGGCAACGTCGAGGCCTCCGAGCAGGCAAACCTCGCCAAGCCGGGCGAGTGCTTGGCCATCGATGACAAGCAGGTTCCGCACGTCGTCGACTGCGCTAAGCCCCACCAAATGGAGACCGTTTCCGTCATCGATGTGGGCAAGCAGTTCCCTGACGGCTACCCGGACGGCAAGGATATGGACAAGTTCCTGTCCGATACGTGTACCGCCGCTACTGAGGACTACCTTGGCGGCGAGGAACAGCTCTACCAGTCCACGCTGCAACCATTCTGGGGCTCTATCACCGAGGCCTCGTGGAATGGCGGCACCAAATCCGTCAATTGCTCCCTTGTGCATGCCCGCGAAGGCGGCGGTTTCTCTGCCATCACCGGTTCCGCTACCGGTGGCCGCCAGGCGCTGACTATCGACGGCCAACCGCCGGAGGAACGCCCCGAGCGCAATCCACTGCGTGAGGACAAGGACAATAATCCGGCACCCGAGTCCGCCGCCCACGCACCGGCCCCAGCGCCCTAATGGTCGAGGTATCAGAAGAGCGCTTCGATGAGATGGTCAACGAGGCGCTGGATCAAGTCCCCGAGGAATTCGTGCGCCGCATGCGCAACCTCGTCATCTTGGTCGAAGATGAAAATCCCGATAACCCTATGCTGCTAGGGCTCTACGAGGGCGTCGCACTGCCGCACCGCACCTTCGATCACACCGGTTTCCTGCCCGATGCGATCTTCATTTACCGCAACACGCTGCAGCGCTGGTCCGGCAGCGAGGAAGAATTAGCAGAGCAGGTCAAGATCACCGTATTCCACGAACTCGGCCATTACTTTGGCCTCGAAGAAGAGGAGCTGCACCGCCTGGGCTGGGGCTAGAGCTCCGTATCCGCCCACCGAGTTAACGTCCACTCACCAAAGTCCTTGCCGCGCGGTTCTATCACCATAAAGCGACAATTGGCCAGGTAGCCGGTATAGGCAAAGTCGGCATCAACACCCGTGGCGTGTTTGGTGACCACGCGGATAGCGGCGCCGTGGCTGACGAGAATGACATCGTGGTCGTCGCCAAGCTGCTTCGCAATGCCCTCCAGCACCGGCTGGTAGCGCGCCAGCACATCATCCAAGGTCTCGCCGCCCTCCATCCCGGCGCCGCGCTCGCCATCGCACCAGCCACGCATAGCCACCATGTGGGACCGATGGGCATCTTCGCTACCGTCCATCTCCCAGTCACCGGCGAAAATTTCGTGCACGCCGGAGATTACGTCAACGCGCTGGGAAAATTCCGGCATACCGCGCTCCTGCTCAAAGGCGCGTGCCGCCAGCATCGCGGTCTGCTGAGCACGCAGGGCAATGGAGCATTTAAACTCCACCTCGCGCTCGCCCACCAACTGCGCAAGTTCCTGGCCTACCTCCGTGGCTTGGTCACGCCCGCGCTCGGTAAGCTCTGCCCCGGGCGGGCGGGTATCGAGGAAGCGGGAAATATTGGAATAGGTCTGGCCGTGGCGCAGCAGGATAATTCTTCCGGGCATGCTTCTAGATTATTGGCCCCTGCGTGCCCGCGCTACCCAATCATCCGCCGCTGCCAGATCGCGCGGTGGCTTGCCCGCGGGCGTTGCCGCCGGCCAGGAGCCGAGGAAAAGCAAGTCCTCTGCCCGCAACCACAAGGCCCGCAGCGCTTCCGCTACCGGCTGATCGTCAATGTGCCCAATGAGGTCCACGTAGAAGCGGTACGTGCCAAAGGCCTCCCGCGTGGGGCGCGACTCAATCCGGGACAAGTCCACCCCGCGGTGCGCAAAGTCCTGCAATGCCCCCACCAGGCTGCCTGGTTCATTTGGCAGGGTGAAGATGACGCTGGTGCGGTCCTGGCCAGTCCTTGCAGTGGGTTTTCCCGGACGCCCCACCAGGACGAAGCGCGTTGCGGCGCCCTCGACGTCCGCCACGCCCTGGGCGATGGTCTCCAGCCCAAAGATCTCGGCGGCCCGCGCCGGCGCTGCGGCGGCATCCGCCTCCCCACGGGCCACAGCCTCGGCCGCGGCGGCATTGGAACTGGCCGGTACGAACTCCACTTCCGGCAGATTGTCTTTTACCCAGCCGCGGATTTGCTGGAACGCCACCGGGTGGGTGCTCAGCCGCGCAATGTCGCCCGCGCCTTGCCGGGTCATGATGCTAAAGGCCACGGGGATATCCACCTCGCGATAAATCTGCACCGGTTCGGCTTCAACCAGCGCATCAAAGGTGGTGGTGACCGCGCCATCGACGGAATTTTCAATGGCTACGCAGGCGTACTCGGCGTGCCCGGCGCGCACGGCGGCCACGGCCTCCGAAGGCGAGCCAACCGGCATGGTCTCTACCTGCGGCAGGTGCGCGGCAAACTTATGCACAGCCGCTTCCGTAAAGGTGCCGGCCGGACCGAGGAAGGCGATGGTGGTAGTCATGCACGTCACCTTAGCCCACTAGACTGGTGCCCCATGGACTTTTCCGTAGAACAACTCCGCGCGGATCTGCACGGGCTTTCCCCCGAGGAGCACGGTTTCACCTACCTGGATGTGGACCGCGAGCCCTCCGGCCGAGGCCGGCTGAGCGGCTGGGTCCTCTCCGCTAAGGATCTCTGCGATGTCCGCGGCATGCCCACTACCTTGGGAAATGTCGATCGCACTTACTACCCCGAGCGCAGCGATGCCTTTATCGAGGCCTTGGAGAAGCAGGGGGCGCGCATCATCGGGAAGTCCTCCACCCCGGAGTTGGGTCTGCGCGTGGATACGGAGCCGGTGGGCCTGCCCCATCCCGATAATCCCCTCTATCCCGGCTGCACTCCGGGTGGTTCCTCGGGCGGAGCGGCGGTACAGGTCGCGCGGGGGTTGCTGCGCGCGGCGCACGCCAGCGATGGCGGCGGTTCCATCCGAGTGCCGGCCGCGGCCTGCGGCGTGGTGGGCTTTAAACCGGCAGGTGATGAACTGGGCGTGCAGGGCTTTATCACCCGGACCGTGGCCGATAATGCCTTTCTGCATGGCCACCGCATGATCACCCCGCGCGCCCGCATCGGCCTGCTCGTAGAGCCGCTGTTTTGCGATGCCAACGTCGATGCCCACCACCTGCGCGCCGCCCGCGAGGCCGCCCAACGCCTACAGGCAGCCGGCTTCACCGTGGTGCCCATTTCCCCGTATCCGCAGGCCCGAGCTACCTTTGCGCATTTCCGCACGACCTTTACCTCCCGCCTGGCGGGGCTTAACCCGGCGGCGGGCTATGCGGAGTGGATTGCTCAACAGGGCCGGCGCGTTAGCGCCGCTGAGCTGGCCGCGGCGCGGGCGCATGTCCGGCAGCTACCTGGCTTGCTGGCCCAAGAGTGGGGAGTCGATGCCATCCTCACCCCAATGCTGACCACGGACCCGCCGCGTATTGGTTCTTTCCTGTCCCTGCCCCATGCGGAGAATTTCGCGGCCCAGACCCGGTGGTCTCCGTGGGGTTCCCTCTTCAACATGGCCCGCCTGCCAGCCATTTCCGTGCCATGGGCCGTTCCCAATCACCCGCCAGTAGGCGTGCACCTAGGAGGCATTACGCTTTCCGACGCCGCCCTGCTCGGCCTCGCCCACATCCTCCACCCATGACCAAGTCCTTACGCGCCGAGCTACTCATCGTCCTCACCCTCACCTTTGGCATTTCCGGGGTGCGGGCGGTGTTGAACCTCATCAATTCCCTGGCCTCGCCGCAGCGGCTCGACGAGCAATCGGTCACGCTCAATTCCAGCCAATCCTCCCTTGCTTGGGTGGATATGGGACTGCAGCTGTGCTCGGCCGCCGTACTCTTTTCCTATGGAGCCTTAGCGCTTTTCCTGCTGGCCAAGGACCGCTTTGTGCCCCGTGCCCACCGCGCCCGCGACTGGCTAGAAGGCGCAGGGCTTGCCGCCCTCATTGGCATCCCGGGGCTCGCCCTGTATGTCGCGGCGGTGCACTTGGGGTGGAGCAAGGAGGTCATCCCCGGCGACTTCGCCAATGCTTGGGTGGAAATTCCCGTTTCCCTCCTCAAGGCCGCTGCCAACGCCTTCGCGGAGGAAACCGTGGTGGTGATGTGGCTGATGACGCGTTTGCGCCAGGCCCGCTGGTCGCTGCCAGCCACGCTGGCCGCAAGCTCCATTCTCCGCGGTTCTTATCACCTCTACCAGGGAGTTTCCGCTGGCTTTGGCAATATCATCATGGGTTTAATCTACGGCTACTACTACCACCGCACGGGGCGGGTATGGCCGCTGGTCATAGCGCATTTTCTTATCGACGCCGTCGCTTTCGTGGGTTATTCCTTCCTGTGAAAATCCCTGTAGGGGACGTCGCGAAGCAGGCGTTGCTCCCTGCTCCTTGTAAGGTATAGCGCATGACTGAATCAGGACGAGATCCGCATCGGGAGGCCCGCCGCGCCGGCGACGACTCCTCCACTGAATTCGTCCTTGGGGCCGATGGACGTCCCCTCAAGGATCGATACGGCCGCCCCATTCGACGCCGTTCCTCCGCCCGCCCGGCACCGCGGCGCGTGGAACCCGAGCAACAATCCTTTCGCGCTCCGCAGCCACAGCAACAGCCCCCGCGCCGCACTCCGCCCCCAACGCCGAGCCGCTACCCCAGCCAGTACCGCGCGCAGCAGCGCCCGCCTCGTCGTACCGAGCCGCGCCCGGCGCCCCGGCAGCGCCCGCACAGCCGCCGCAAGAAGGTCAATCCGGCCAAGCGCGCCCTCGGGTGCGTTGGCTTGGCGCTCGTTGTCCTACTGGTATTCAATCTCGTCTTCATGTTCTGGACCGATGCCCGCCTCACCCGCGTGGAGGCGCTGCCAGAAGAACAAGTGTCTAATACCGCCGGCACCAATTGGTTGCTCGTCGGCTCCGATTCCCGCCAAGGCCTCAGCGAGGAGCAGCAGGCTGAGCTCGGCACCGGTGGTGATGTGGGCGAGGGCCGCACCGATACCATCATGTTGCTGCACATCCCTCGCACCGGTAAGGCCAAGCTCGTTTCCATCCCACGCGATAGCTACGTGGAAGTCCCCGGTTTCGGCATGGACAAGATCAATGCCGCCTTTACCTACGGTGGACCGCAGCTCCTTACCCAAACCGTCGAGGGCGCGACCGGTCTGCACATCGACCACTATGCCGAGATCGGTATGGGTGGCCTAGCGAATGTGGTCGACTCCGTCGGCGGCGTAGACGTGTGCGTGAAGGAACCCATCAATGACCCGCTGGCCGGCATTGATCTCCAAGATGGCTGCCAGAAGCTCAAGGGCCGCGACGCCCTCGGTTACGTGCGCACCCGCGCCACCGCCATGGGTGACCTTGACCGCGTGCAGCGACAGCGCGAATTCTTCTCCGCATTGCTGGATAAGGTTGCTTCCCCAGCCACCCTGATTAACCCATTCCGCGCCTTCTCCTTGGTCAACCACACCGCCTCCTCGTTCATCGTGGACGAGGGCGACCACGTCTGGCACCTCGCCCGCGTGGCACTAGCCATGGGCTCCGGTGTAGACACCGAGACCGTCCCCATCGGCGGTTTCCAAGACACCGAGGTAGGCAACGTCGTCCTCTGGGACGATGGAGCAGCCGCCGAGTTGTGGGATTCTCTCAAATAGCGATCAAAATATGGCCCTTCCTCTACTGGGAAGGGCCATATTCTTGTCTTTAGCGCAGGGTCACCTGGCGGGACTTGATGTTTTCTAGCTGCTTGCGCTCATCGGCGCTCAACTGGGCATCATTAGAGATTTCTTCCTCCAAGGCCTTGTCCACGCGAGTGAGGTGGTCCTCATAAGAAGCGTGGTCAACCTCTGGATCCAAGTCGAAGACCGGAGCGATGAGACCGTGGGTGCGGAAAACACCGGCGAACTTGGTGCCCTCGCCCAAGTTCAGCTCGCCGCGGGCGGCGACGCGCGCCAGTGCGTTCAGGAATGCGGATTCATCGTCATTCGGGCGGACCCAACGGATGTGGGCCTTGCCGCCGCCGGCATTTGCCCAAAAGGCCGCACCGGTAATGTTCTCGCCCACCTGGTAGGACTCAATGACGGAATCATTAGCGGCGCGAAGCGACTGTGCAATCTGCGGGGTGACCTGTGCTCCCTCCGGAATCCACCATTCGAAGTCCTGGTGAACCTGCACGTCGAGGGTAGCAGAGGAATCGATAAGCTCCTCCAGCTTCGGCTCCGAACCGTCGGCCGCGGTGGATTCCAGGGTGGCGCCCGGCTCATTATTCTTCACCCAGTTAAGGGCAAAGGCGAGGTCGCGACCCGGGTTGTGGGTATGGGACTGCACCTGCAGGCCCACGAAGGCATCGCCGCCAAATTCGGTGTCCCGAATAAGCGCAGCAGAAGCACCCGGCAGGACGGTGGCTACATACACGTTCTTATCGCAGCCTTTAACGTCAAGCTTGGCAAAAGCGGAGGGGACGAACTCCTGCATGGCGACCAGGGAGGCCTCCGCAGCAAGTCCGCCGTAGGGGCGGGGATCCTTTTCCAGGGCGGCGCGCTCCTTGGCGCGGGCAGCGAGCTTTGCCTGGCGGCGGGACATGCCCTCAGGCAGCTGTTCCTTGTTCTTTTTCTTCTTGGCCATGCCTCCAAGATACCTGCTTACTAGAGCTCAATGGCATGTAGGGCCACTTCGGGTTGGTTGGTAGCGAGCATATCTACCCCGTTAGCCCACGCCCACTTCATATCCTCCGGCTTGTCTACAGTCCACAGGTAGGTAGGCAATCCCTGCGCGCCGATAATTGCCGGCTGCAGCTTCGCGCGCAGCAACGATACGCCGAGCGCGGTGGGCTTGGACAGCATTACATCGGGGCGGTTGACGTGGCGCTCCCAATCGCGACGAAGATAAATCCGGTCCATGTGCGGCGCCAAATTCTGCATACGGCGGATGGCGTGGTGGGAAAAGGAAATAACGTGGATCCGGGGGTCGTCGAAAAGCCCCGCATAACGCAGGCGCAGCACCGTTTGCTCCTCCAGGATGTCACCCTGCCCGGAGGGGTGCTTGGTCTCGATATAAAGGTGGTGCGGTGTGCCCTGAAGTAGTTCCAAGAGTTCGTCGAGAAGCATCATACGCTGGCCCGAACCGATGTCAACGCCGCGCAATTCTTCCCAGTCCATCTTGGAAATGCGGCCGGGGCGCCCCGCGGTGCGGTCCAACGTGGGATCATGCTGAACCACTACTTTTCCATCGCGCGTCAAGCGCACATCGCACTCGACGCCGTGAATTGGCAAATCTAGGGCTTTTTCAAAAGCTAGAGGGGATAGCTCCGGATATTTTCCGGAGTATCCCCTATGAGCGACAATCTTCACTAGCCGAAGAACTCTTCCTTGATGTCATTCAGGGTCTTGGCAGAAGCATCGAAACGCTCCTTTTCGTGCTCATTGAGCTGCAGCTCAATCGCGCGCACGATGCCGGAGCGGTTGATGATGGCAGCGGTACCGATGTAGAGATCCTCTACACCATACTCACCCTGCAGGTAAGCAGATACTGGCAGCGCCACGTCCTGGTTCTGGATGACGGCGGCGGTGATACGGGCCAGGCCCATGCCGATACCGAAAGAAGTGGAGCCCTTAGCGTCAATGATGGAGTAGGCGGCATCGCGGGTGTCTTCGAAGATCTTCTCGATGCGCTCTGCATACTCCGGATCCGTATCCAGCTTCTTGGACATCGGGACACCTGCGATATTCGCGGTGGAGATGGCTGGCAGCTCGGAATCGCCGTGCTCGCCCACGATGTAGGCGTGTACGGACTTCGGTGCAACATCTTCCAGCTCGCCCAGCATGTAGCGGAAACGAGCGGAGTCCAGCACGGTGCCGGAGCCGATGACGCGCTTGTGGTCCAGGCCGGAAGCCTTCCATACGGCGTAAGTCAGGATGTCCACTGGGTTGGAGGCAACCAGGAAGATGCCATCAAAGTCATTCGCCATGACATCGGAGACGATGCTGTTCATGATCTTGACGTTCTTGCCCACCAGGTCCAGGCGGGTCTCACCCGGCTTCTGTGCGGCACCGGCGCAAATGACGACCATATCGGCGTCTGCGCAATCGGCGTAGGTGCCCTTGGTGACTCGGGTGCGGGTGGGGGCCCAGACAACACCGTGGTTGAGGTCCATGACGTTGCCCTCTAGCTTCTTTTCATCGATATCGATGATTGCCAAGTGGTCAACGATGCTTTGGTTGATGAGAGCGAAGGCGTAAGCGACTCCCACATCGCCGGCGCCAATGAGAACTACTTTGTTTCCTACATGATTTGCCATGACCCCATTGTGCAACTCTTTGAAGATTTTTGCACGGGCTAAATCTCACACTGAAAATCCCACTGAAATCTGGGATAATCGGGCATTATGAAACGCGCACTCCGCCGCGCTGCACTAATCGCTCTTGGCGTAGCCGCGGATCTCACGCCCATCGTCCGTATGACCAGCCGGCAAACCTTACCACCCAATATGTCGGCTGGAATTTTGGGTGCGGAATTAGCTACGTGGGCTGCTGTTTCGCCCTCCTTACTTCCCCGCCCGTGGTGGGTGACCGCTGCCAACGTGGCAATCGGGCAGGGCATTGGGCATCTAGGTGCGGCGTCAACAAGCTTCGTGCTCAATAGCATTGGCAAGCGCCCGCAGGACCGCCTCGGACCACAACATCGACAAATTATGCACCTTGCTATTGGCGCCGGGACTGCATTTAATGCCGTGCTTTCGCTGCGCAACCAGAAAAAGCAGGCGGAGTTAGTCAATAAGCAGCTCGTGCGGGGGCCCGCCACGGCGGCCATCGGCCTGGCCGCGGGCACCGCGGGCTACGGCACTCTCCTACTCATCGGGGAGGCCACGCAGCTTGCCGTCACTAAACTGTCACGCCAGCTAGGCCGGTGGGTGCCTGCACTCGTTGCTTGGCCGGTGGTTACCGCGGGACTGAGCCTCACGGCGTTTGCACTTTCTGACCGCGTGGTCTTTCGACGCTGGCTACGCTCGCTATCGCACCAAGCGCAGCGAATAAACAAGCAGATTTTCCCTGGCACCTCCATGCCCTGGGAGCCAGAGCGCTCCGGCAGCCCATGGTCGCTCGAGCCGTGGTCGGCGCTGGGACAGCAGGGACGCCGCTTTGTCTCCAACGGCCCCCGCGCCCGCGATATCCGCACAGTAACGGGAACCGATGCAAAGGAACCCATCCGTATCTACGCCGGATACATACCAGGGCGCTCCTTCCAGCAATCCGCGGAAAAGATCCGCGCCGAACTCGAACGCACCGGTGCCCTGCGGCGCGAAACTATCGTCATCCAAATGCCCGCCGGCTCGGGGTGGATCAATAACTGGGGTGCGTGCTCCTATGAGTTTTTGACCGGTGGTGATTGCGTCACCGTCACCATGCAGTATTCCTACCTGCCTTCGGTTTTTTCCTACCTCGTGGATAAGAATGCACCGAAGCAAGCGGCCCGCGAATTGATTCGGGTGGTACAAGAAGAAATAGATAGGCTGCCTAAAGAAAACCGCCCGCGGCTTTATTTCGCAGGTGAATCGCTTGGCGCCTACGCCATTATGGATAACTACCATAATGCGGAAGACCTACTTTCCGCGTGCAATGGCGCGGTCTTTTCTGGGCCTCCGCGCATGACGCACTTTACCCAGCGCCTGCGCCGGGATATTGGTTCCCTAGAACGCCTGCCCGTTATCGATGGCGGCAAGCATGTGCGCTACGCGGCGGCCCCTGACCATACGCTGCACGACGCCTTTGGCAATGACTACGCCCATACCTGGCGCCGCCCCCGCATGCTCATTGCCCAGCACGCTTCCGACGCCATCGTGTGGTGGGATCTCAACCTTCTCGTGCGCAGGCCCACCTGGATTCATGAACCGCAGCCGGAAGCGCTGCACGCGGATACCTTCCGGCAGCTGCATTGGGTTCCGTTCATTACCTGGTGGCAAATTGGCTTGGACCAGATCAATTCCCTCAACGTCCCTGGCGGGCACGGACACAACTATTTTGAGGAAATGCTCTGGTATTGGGATGAGGTCTTAGGATCCCAATCCCGCCAATCGCTCACGCCGAAGCTGGCCAAAAAGATCGCCCGCTTTATCCGGCGCGACGCTTAGTCGCATTTCACCCCAGTACTGTGGTGCGGGCAGTACCCATTAGGCACCTTATATAAGTACTGCTGATGCTCATCCTCAGCCAGGTAGTACTCCCCAGAATCAGTTTCGGAGAGGAGTTTGACCTCCGTGGTGGTATCCCCGAATCCGAATTCCTTGAGTTTCTCTGCATAGGAATCCACGATGCCCTGGATTTCTGCGCGCTCTTCCTCCGTGCGTGGGTAGAAAGCAGAGCGGTATTGCGTTCCTACATCATTGCCCTGGCGAAAACCCTGCGTGGGATCGTGCGCTTCTAAGGCCTGTACGACAAGATCGCGCAGGCTGATGCGCTGCGGGTCATAGACCACCTCCACCGCCTCGGCATGGTTGGTTAGCCCACGGCACACCTCATAGTACGTGGGGTTCGGGGTGGTACCGCCCGCATAGCCCACCGAGGTGGACTCCACGCCTTCGGTCTCCCAAAACATCTTCTCCGCACCCCAGAAACATCCCAACGCAATAAGAATGGAGCGCTGCCCGTCCTTCCACGGCCCGGTAATCGGTGTTCCTAGAACGGCGTGCGGGGCGGGGTCCACAATCGGCTCCGTTCGTCCCGGCAGAGCATCGTCTGCAGCAACAAGTTTGGGCTCCGGCTTAAACATCCACATGAGGTATAGCTCCTTCCCTATTCCTTCTTCCCAACGTTGTACTGCGAAAAGCTATTCCGCGGCCAGTTAATATTCGCGCTAGTTCCACAATTCGAATTAATCATGGCGAAATCTTTCAACCGTGCCTATCATCGGGACACGTACCCGAAGAAAGGATTTAACAAATGGCTGTTTACGAACTTCCTGACCTCCCATACGCATTCGACGCACTGGAGCCACACATCTCCGCAGAGATCATGGAGCTCCACCACGATAAGCACCACGCAACCTACGTTGCTGGCGCTAACGCCGCACTCGAGGCACTCGAGGAAGAGCGCAACGGCGAGGCTAACCCGGATCGCATCCGTGCCCTCTCCAAGAACTTGGCGTTTAACCTGGGTGGCCACACCAACCACTCCATCTTCTGGAAGAACCTGTCCCCGAACGGTGGCGGCGAGCCAACCGGCGAGCTGGCAGAGGCTATCAACCGCGACTTCGGCTCCTTTGAGAAGTTCAAGGCTCACTTCTCCGCCGCTGCTACCTCCCTGCAGGGCTCCGGCTGGGCCGTTCTGGGCTACGACCACATTGCTGGCCGCCTCATCATCGAGCAACTGACCGACCAGCAGGGTAATACCTCCATCAACTTCACCCCGCTGCTGATGCTGGATATGTGGGAGCACGCTTTCTACCTGCAGTACAAGAACGTTAAGGCTGACTACGTTAAGGCCGTATGGAACGTCTTCAACTGGGATGACGTTGCTGAGCGCTTCGCTGCAGCCACCAAGTAACTCCTTTTAGTTACTTCGGCCGCCCCTTCGGGGCGGCTTTTTCTATGCCCGGATAAACTCCCGGAATTGCTGCACTGGGGGTGCGTCGTCCCCGGCGCGCCACACTAAACCGAGCTCGCGGTACGCTGGCGGCGTGAGGGGAATCAAGCTCCCCACCTGTAGATAAGGATCATCCAGCGGCAAAAGCGCCACCCCGAGTCCTGCCGCTACCAGCCCCGCAACGGTAGTAAGTTCCATCGACTCGAAGACGAGGTGGGGGCTAAAGCCAGCGTCGTCCGCGAGGGCATCGAGAAGCATGCGCGTGCCATAGCCTGGGAGCATGCCGATGAACGGTTCTGCAGCGAATTCCGCTAGTTCCACCTCCCGCCGGTTCGCTGCCCAGTGACCCTCCGGCACCGCAAGGCCTAGTCGCTGCACCTTAATTTGGTGCCAGCCCAGAGCAGCATCAGGCCGCGGGCCCACGAGAGCAAGGTCAGATTCGCCGTTTTCCACCCTGCTCACCAGCTCCTGCGCCGCGCCTTGATGCAGGCGAATATCCACGTGCGGGTGCTGCGCGCGATAGCTCTTGAGCAGGTCCGGAACCAACCAGGTTCCCAGCGAGTGCATGAAATCTAGACGCACGGTGCCGCGTTCTGGATCCATGAGGCGGGCAACATCGTCCCGCCCTACCTGGTAGGCGCGGAGCATTTCTCGCCCAGCCGCAGCGAAAGCCCTCCCACGCGAATTCACGTGTAGGGTGCGCCCAGTGCGCTCGAAAAGGCGGGCGCCAAGACTAGCTTCTACGCGCTGTACGCGGCGGGTCAGCGCGGATTGGGAGATCCCCAGTTCATCGGCCGCAGCACCCACGCGACCATGATCCACCACGGCGAGGAAGCCGCGAACATCCTCCACATTCATGCATACTCCGCATCGTTTAGTGTAATTTTCCACATTTTACACATGCTGCATGGCCGGGCAGGCTAAATAACATGACTCGAACGCGGCGCGCAACGGTAGCCATGCTCCTGGTGGGCTTGGCTATTTTCTCCAGCCTGTATTCCACCCAAGCCATTCTTCCCACGCTGGTAGACAACATGGGCCTTTCTTCCACCGAGGCGGCCATGACCGTATCGGCCGCCACGGGCGCGCTGGCCCTATGTGTGGTGCCCGCATCCATCCTCTCCGAGCGTTTCGGCCGCGGACGTATCCTGCTCATTTCGGCCGTTTCCGCGACCGGGGTGGGGCTCATTGTTCCCCTCGCCCAGGAGGGGTGGCAGCTCATCGTGGTACGCGGCCTGCAGGGTGCGCTGCTGTCCGGCGCCCCCGCCACGGCAATGGCATGGCTTTCTGAAGAACTCGATGACAAAGCCCTGCCGCGGGCTATGGGCCTATACATTGCAGGTACCTCCGTCGGTGGCCTTACCGGCCGCCTCATCCCCACCGGATTGGTGGAGATTTCCACGTGGCGCTGGGCGCTCTTCGGCTCGGCGCTGGTCTCACTCGCCTTTGCCATTACGGCTTGGCTGCTGCTTCCTACCCAACGCAATTTCCGGCCTAAATCCATCCATCTCAAGACCGAAAGCCGGGCGCTCTTGGGCCATTGGGCCAACCGGGATTTGGCCTTGCTCTTTCTCACCGCATTCCTGTCCATGGGCACGTTTGTCTCCATGTATAACTTCTTAACCTTCCGGCTCATCGATGATTTTGGTCTGGCTCCTTCGCTAGCCGGCTTGGCTTTCCTGTTCTACCTTTCTGGCACCTGGTCCTCGGCTCGGGCTGGAGCGCTGGTGGCGCGAATCGGCCACGGGAAAACCCTGTGCGGCTCGGCTGCACTTTTTACTGTGGGCATCGCGTTCTGCGCCGGTAACCTTCCGCTGACGCTTCTCGGAATGATCGCCTTTACCGTGGGCTTTTTCGCCGTACACTCCACCGCCTCCGGGTGGGTGGGCCAGATCGCCACCCACGACCGCGCGGAGGCCTCCTCGATGTACGTGTTCTGCTATTACTTTGGCTCTTCTGTGGTGGGCGCGTGTGCCGGCTTGCTTTTCGACGCCCTATCGTGGCCCCTCTTCATTGCTTTCTTCACCGCCGTAGCCCTCGCCCTTACTGCGCTGACTTGGACCAAGATTAAATCCGGCTAAAATCGGTTTTATGCCTGAGAATAAGTGGTCGGCGCGGACATGGCACCGCAAGGCCTCCCGTCCCGTCTCCCTATGGATGATGGTTTTCATCCTCGTGGGTGCAACGCATACCTTGGTCCCGAACTACCGGTGGGTACTCATCCACCTCTTCACCCTCGGACTGGTAAGCAATAGCATCATCGTGTGGTCCCAGCACCTCACGGAGAAATTCACCCAACAGCGCCTCCCCGAGTCTGCCCGCCCTACCCAATTAGCCCGCATCTACGGCCTCAATACCGGAATCATCCTCGTGTTAATCGGCCAAATCCTCATGGAGTTCTGGTCCCAACACTGGATTGTCACCCAGGTGGGCGCCACGCTCATTGCACTGATAATGCTCTGGCATGCGGTATCACTCTTCCAGCAATGGCGCGGTGCCCAAGATAAGCGCTTCCGCCCCGTAGTGGGCGCCTATGTACTTTCCGCCCTGTGCCTGCCGGTGGGTGCCATCTTTGGCGGGCTGCTGGCCGTTTATCCCGGACATCCCACACTCCTGCTTGCCCATATAGCTGCCAATATCGGAGGATTCATCGGCTTGGCCGCGGCCGGTTCTCTCACCATCCTTTTCCCCTCCATCTGGCGGACCCAAGGTATTAATCGCCACATGCACTCCTCCTTTGCACTGCTCGCAGTCGGTGTGGTTGCCACCATCGGGGGCGCTTTCCTCGGCTTCCCCGAGTTGGGACTTATCGCCTACTGCTGCGGTTGGGCGCTGAGCTTGCAGCAGTGGCTCGCTAATGTGCTGACGGTGGCTAAGGACCCGCGCGATCGCATCACCTTTGCCTCGGTCTCCGTGCTCATGGCCTCGCTATGGCTGGTGCTGTCTTTGGTGTATTACACGGTGCAGCATTTCTTTATGCCCGAGCCGGCGCTGCCCACCCTCGCCTTGCTGGTGGGGTTTGCCGGTCAACTGCTCATCGGCGTGATGAGCTACCTCTTGCCCAGCACCATGGGTGGCGGCCCCGCTGCCGTCCGGGCGGGCTTGCAGCAACTGGACAAACTCGGTCTCCTGCGCGCCACCTTTGTCAACGGTGGCCTGCTCATCTGGATCGGCACCGATATTTCCCTGCTTAAGGTGGTGGCCTCCCTCCTGTGCATCCTGTCCCTGGCGGTCTACCCCGTGCTCATCGCCCGGGCGGTCAAGGCCCAGAAACAGGTTTTGATGAAGAAGGCGGAGGGTCCGGATCCTAAGCCCGGGCCAGAATGGAACCAGGTCTATGCGGGCATAGCGATCCTCGCAGTCATCTACGCCATATTTACAGCGCTGTAGTACCCGGCGCGCCGGCATCCATCCACTCGCGAACCGCGCGGGTGGCCTGGACGTCGCCGGAGTTATAGTCCAGCAAACGCTGCCGCGCCACGAGGTCACCGGCTAGCGCCTCGCGGCGCGCGTTCACGGATTCTTCGCCGTCGAAGTCTTCTTCTGGCCAGGTAAACCCCGCTTCTGGGGCGACTACCTTTAGGCCTAGGCCGAAGGGACCGGCGAAGGATCTTTTGACGTGGGCGAACATATCCACCCACTCCGGTGAGGAGATAAACTCTTCTACTTCCCGCTCATCCACCTCGCGGAAACGCTGCGCGGACATGCGCATCCAATGGTTCTCACCGTGGGACGAGTAGCAATATGCAGCAAATGTTTTGCCCTCCGCATGGGCCTTAGCACGCACATCCATCAACCAGCGCCAGAAGGCCGCAAAGTTCTCTGCCTCGGCGCGCCCGCCCAACGGATCCCACGTAACAAATGGGACATAGTTGCCGTCGTGCCAGGCTCCCCATAGGTACGCGCCCTGGTCCAGGTAGGCTTCCATATCCACGTCCACCTCCACGTCCGCACGCGGAACGTGCACGTCGCCGCGGCGCAGCAACACTTCCCCGGCACGCCAGGCAGCAGCAAGGCGGGAGGGTTCGCCCAGGTCGGCGTCGATAAGCGCCTGCACGGTAGTAATCCCGCGCTCGCGGTAAGGCTTAGCGCGGTCGCCGGATAGGAAAAGCGAAATATCATCCGCTGCCACCAGCTCCTGCTCGCACAAGGACCAAAAGCGGCAGCTCGCGCACTCCTTAACCCGCACCGGCGCGGTAGGAAGCGGCTGATTCCAGGCGCGTTCCAAATCAAACTTCGCTGTTTCCGTAAAAAATGCCCGGGTACGGTCCTGCCCGATGGCCCCACCTCGGCCAGAATCGAGCCCGAGATCCCGCAAAGCACGGGCGGCAAACGCTAAGCGGTAACCATCTACCGCATGATGACGCAGCTTATACGGAGCCTCAAGCGGCTCACTCAGGCCCAAGCGATGGGTAGGCACCGCCGGCGTCGTCTTGGTGTCATTCTTACGGGCCACACGGTGATTAGACACGATAATTGGGGTGTACTTATCGCCCTCGCGCAGCAGCAAATCTACGCGCACCATCCACTCCTCGGTGGCGAAGACCGCGTTGGTGATGTGCGTATACCCGGAAGCTAAGGCCTCAAGGGTGCGCATGGAGCGCTCCCACTCATCGCCTTCCAGATCGATGCGGCGGAACCGGCCGGAGCCTTTGCGGGGAAACATCTCCATGACGGCCTCCACTGCGGCCGCGTGGCGTTCCGCCCGGGCAATCGAGGCATGGGTACGCGGCATCTCGGGGTGCGCGCGCCGCTGTACTAAGCGGTAGCGGCACCCCACAAGATCCGAAGCAACAACCACATCCTCCACACCGGGTGAGCTTAATAGAACGGCAAGGTAAAGTTGAATCCAGACTCGATCAAACGTGAGGGAAATTTAATGAGCATTCTGAAGAAAGTTAAAAAGGCCCGCCAAGAAGCACGCGCACAGGCAAAGGCCGCCAAGACCCGTGCCAAGGCAGAGGTAAAGGCCCAGTCTAAGGACCGTCGCCGCCAGCAAAAGCTCCTGGCCAAGCAGGAAAAGCACCTCATTAAGTCGGAGGAAAAGGGCCTTAAGAAGCGCCGCAAGCACGAGGAGAAGATGGCCAAGAACGAGTTAGCCAAGCTCAAGGCCGGCCGCTTTAACTCCGATAACATCAAGCGCTATGCCGGTGCACTGCGCACCGCCGCACCCCTGCTGCTGCCGCTCCTCTACCGCGGCTACGTGGGCCTGAAGACCGAAGGCGAAAAGCGCAAGGCCGCTAAGGCAGGCGTGAGCTCGGAGCAGATGGCTTCCTTCTCCGGCTACGGTGCGCCGCTCAAGGCCCGCACCGCCGGCATCCGCAACTCCCTCGATAACACGGACGTTCCAGCCGGCTTCAAGCGCGATGTGCGTGACCGCCTGCAAGAAGTAGACTCCGCCATCGATAATGCCGAGTTCATGACCGAGCAGCAGCGCCACCGCGCTCACAAGACCATTAGCTCGGAAATTGACTCCATTACTGCGGAAATCCAGCAGCACCTGGCCCAGTAAAAGAGCTACACGCCGCCACCGCCCCCTATTCGGTGGTGGCGTTTATTTATTTTCTATAAAGATCCGGGATTTTTCGGGAAAAGTATTTTCGGCCAGAAAAAGTTGCTGATAATCTTCTAACCGCCCTACCCCTTTAACACCGTTTATGTTCTCTGTGCTTGGTGTGCAATTTTTAAAATTGGAGGAAATATGTCCCGCCGTGAAGTGACCCAATTTTACGACGACTTGGACCACACCCTAATCCCCGAAGACCAGCTGGAGGTTGTTCGCTTCAGCGTAAACGGTCAAAATTACCTCATCGATCTCTCCGTGGATAACGCGCGTCACTTCCATAATCTTCTGGCCCCCTACGTGGACGCCGCCCGCATTGCCCCAGACATCAATGCACAGCGCGCCAATCCCAGCCAGATCCGCGAATGGGCCCGCACCCAAGGACTACCAGTGGCGCACCGCGGAAAGATCCCGCAGGACGTCATCGAGGCGTATAACGCCGCTAATTAAAGCACGCCCTGCTCGCGGGCGGCCGCCACCGCGGAGGTGCGCGAGCGCACGCCCAACTTGTCATAAATGTGCACAAGGTGGGACTTTACCGTAGCCTCAGACAGCATGAGGTCCTGGCCAATCTGCCGGTTCGACGCCCCCGCTGCTACCAGCTGCAAGACCTCGAGCTCACGCGGCGTGAGCGAGGTGCGTGGCGTACGCACGCGAGTCATCAGCCTATCGGCCACGATGGGAGATAGCGCCGAATCACCCTCCGCAGTCGAGCGCACTGCGGCAAGCAGCTCCTGCGGAGGAGCATCCTTGAGCAAATAGCCCACGGCGCCGGCTTCGATAGCGCCGAGAATATCCGCATCAGTGTCATAGTTGGTAACCACGAGGACCTTGGGCGGGGTGGCCATCGCGGAGCGAATCTGCGCGGTTGCCTCCGCGCCGCCCATAACGCGGGTCCCTTCCACACCCGCGCCGAAGCGCAGGTCCATCAAAATGACATCGATGCCACCCGCCTGCGCTGCCGACACCGCAGCTTCGGCCGTAGCGACCTCCCCTACGACGTCGATATCCTCTGCGCCCTCGAGCACGGACCGCAGACCCAGCCGGACGATTTCGTGGTCATCTGCCAATAGGACCCGAATCACGACATTCCTCCTATCGATGTCATTGTCAACCAAAAGTTTAATCTACCCGGTTGCCTAAGGGCATACTAGCTGACACGGCAGTGCCCTCCCCCGGCGCGGATTCAACAACGACCTCCCCACCTAGCTCTTGTGCGCGGCGCCTAATTGCGGCCAACCCAATATGCCCCAGTCCAGCCGGGGCACTTTCCACCGCGGCCGGATCAAAGCCTTTGCCGTTATCCACCACATCCAGGCGCACCTCATCGCCCTCATAGGTCACCGTGATCCGGGCGCGGCTTGCCTCTGCATGCTTGACGACGTTCCCCACAGCGCCCTGCGCAATCCGCAGCAGCGCCGCTTCTATCTTCATGGGCAGCTGCTGTACCTCTCCTTCGGATTCCACCTCGACGTGGATATCTCCGGTAGTGCCGAAATTTTCCGCCATACGGGTCAACGCGGCCTCAAGGGATGCCTCATTGAGCGTCGGCGGCTGCAAAGCAGCAATCATTGCCCGTGCTTCGTGCAAGTTATCCGCGGCCGTCCTGCGGGCCAGCTCGATGCGCTCTCGCGCTTTGCTCGCGTCCTGCTTATCCAGATCACGGTCCGCCGAATGCAGGAGCATTTGAATGGAAGACAGTCCCTGGGCAAGGGTGTCATGAATCTCATGCGCAATGCGCTGACGTTCAGCCACCATGCCGGCATCGCGCTCCGTGGCTGCCAGCTGCGAACGGGTTTCAATCAACTCTTTATTCATCCGCGACAGCGACCGGAAGGCGTAGGTGATCGCTATCGTCACCAGCGCCGAAACCGCCGGCCCCATGACACCGCCAAACGTCAGCCCCTGCGGAATCTGCACCACCACGGTGATGATCGAGGCAACGATGACGCACGCGATGCCCGCCGCCATGTCCAGCACCGTGAGGTACAAAAAGAACATGGCGAAAACCAAATAGATTGCCGCTGGGGCCACGAACAGATCCGCCACCCACAGCACCGAGAGAATGCACAGCCACAGGTAGCGCACAGGCCGGGCCCAATATTCCCCGTAGACCGAGCCTGCGAAGTACACGGCCGCAAAGCCCACCAAAAGCAGCAGGTTGATGATCGCTTGCGAAAGCGGCATCCGCGCGGAGGTAAAAATGCCCACCACCAGCAGGCCAGCGGTCAGGATATGGATGCCGGTGCGCAACGCATCGGTATCCCGGTCTATTGTGGAGCTCATGCGCAAAAGCCTACTTCCCCTACTCGCCCTAGCCACCTTTGGGATCGCTGGCTGCGATTCATCCGCACCCACCCCTGCACCAACAACTACGGTCACTCCGGAGGCTTCGGAGGCACCGGAGGTTAACGTCGCCCAAACCGCGGAAGTCAATGACTGGAGCGATTGCCCCTACATCGGCCCCGGCTGGCTCGAAGAAACCAACGGCCAGCGCCTGACCAAGCAGGGCATCGACACGCGCTTTCCCACCCCGGCCTGCGTCTTTTGGTCCTACCAGGACGAGCCACAGGCCACCGTCATCGTGCGCGATATGCCCACGGTCGACGACGCCCGCGCCGCAGTGGATTGGGCCGCGCCTATCGACGCCACCGAACCCGCCTCCTTCGACGGCTGGGAAGGCGGTCGGGGCGTAGTCAATGAGCATGCCGTGTACGCGGTGCAAAAGGACACGCACGCGGTACTGGTGTGGAGCAACCAGCAACAAACCGTGAAGTCAGAGCAAATTGCCCACGAAGCGATCGCCAACTTGGGCCTTTAAACCGCGACGTCGTTATACGGCATCATCGGCGACAGCCACGGGAATACAACCTCCATAAGTAGGAAGAAGACTCCCACCGCAATAGAAATAGCCAAGATGACCTTCACCGGCGTCGGCCCCGGCAAGAGATTCCACAAAGCGCGATACATTACTTCTCCTCTTTTTCTACTTCCATAGCGTGCACAATCATGCGCTCCGCGTTGGAAAACTGCGGGTGACACGTGGTCAAGGTCAAGATCTCGCGGCTCGGTTCGGCGTCCGACTCTGGCACGGGGTTGGTCACCGAGACGTCGCCAGGCGTTGTAATATGCCGCCCAGCCACATGGGAATACTCCGGCGGAATTCCATTGAAACAATCCGCCTGCTCGCCATCGATGGGCAATACGCGATAGGTAATTCGCTCCTTCTGCGTTTCCACCACGATGTCATCGCAGGTCTCTAGCTTGCCCAAGTCATTAAAGGGAGCCCCCTTGCCCACGCGGTGGCCCGCAACCGCAAAGTTGCCCATCTCTCCCGGCATCTGGGAATCCACGTAGCGGCCAGGGCCGCGCAGCAGGTCATCTTCATTGGTGCCCTCAATAATGGCAAAGCGGTAGTCAGAACCGAACGTGGGAATGTACAGCTGCGCGAAAGCCTCACCCAACTCCGGCTCCAACTTCTGCCGCGGATTGCGCCATTGCTCGTCAAGGTGGGCGCTCGCCTCCTCCTGCAGCTGACCGGATTCTACATTTGTCCAATAGGCTTCATAGAATGCAAAGAGTAAAAGAACCACGCCAATGGTTAGCATGAGTTCCCCAAGAACTTTAGTCATGCCTTAAACCATACTGCCCATGAAAGGTTGAGCATGTACGAAGTCTTCATGTACCCAGTTTCCGGAATCATGAAATTCTGGCACTGGCTCATCAGCAGCTTCGTCGGTGAATCTACGGCCTGGCTGATCTCCATCGTCTTGCTGGTTATCACCGTGCGCGGCGTCGTTGTTCCCTTGAACTGGATATCCGTACGCTCCGCCCGCATCGGCGCACTCATCCGCCCGGAGAATAACCGCATCAAAAAGCAAATGAATAACGCCACCACCACCGAAGAGATGGCGGAGCTCATGCAAGAGGAAAAGAACCTCATGAAGAGCTATAACTACAACCCCGCAGCAGGTTGTGTTCCCCCGCTCATCATGATTCCGGCCTTCATCGGCCTTTATCAAGTGCTCCTGCGCATGTCCAATATTGAGCGCGGCTCCACCACCGTGGGCATGTTGAATGCCTCCGACGTCTCGGCCTTCCGCGAAACCACCTTCTACGGCGCTCCGCTGACGGATTTCGCCCGCGAGCACGGCGACCTCATCAATCCCATCCTCATTGCCGCCATCGCCTTTACCATGGCTAATTCCGTCATTTCCCTCGTGCGCAGCTTCCGCACCACTCAATTTGATCAGAAGGTCAACCGCCGCGTCTTTATTCTCATGGGCTTTTTGCTGCTGGTGATCCCTTTCTTCCTGTGGCACCTGGCCCAAACTGGACCTATCCCAGTAGCCATCATTCTGTACTGGGGATGCGCATATCTCTTCATGCTGATCCAAACCGCTATCTTTGAGATCATTTTGCACCGCGACTACCCGCTTACTGAGGACGTCCACGCTATGCGCCGCGAAAGCATTCGTCGCTGGCGCAAGCGCGAAAAAGAACCCGCCCTCTCCAAGGAGGAGAAGAAGCGGGTCAGCCAGCTACGTATGGAGGCCCGAAAGTACCTTAAATCGAATAATCAGCAGGGGGAGCAGAAAGCATCTGAGTAGCCAGGTCGCGGGCCGTCTGCAGCGGCCCAATCTCCTTGGTGAGCCGAGCACCCGCACGGCCGCCATCCAAGAAAATCAACAGCTGGCTCGCCTGCGAGGACGATGGGTAACCATTGCGCTCTGTTAGCAAGGCCGTCAGAGTGGAATGCACCCAATTACGGTGTTCAACGCAGGCAGCCACGATACCGTGTTCCGCCTCGGTTTCTGGGCGCGGATACTCTCCGGCCGCATTCAAGAAGTGGGAGCCGCGGAATTCCTGCGTGGGTTCTTCCTCGATCGCCTTATCAAAAAACGCCAGGATCTTTTGATCCGGATCCGTCATCTCCGCGGTACGCTGTTCCCAATCTTGGCGGAACTTCTCATCCAAAGCTTCTACATAAGCGATAACGAGCGCGTCTTTGGAACCAAATAAAGAGTACAAAGAAGCTTTAGCCACATCCGCCTCGCGCAGGATGCGGTCGATTCCGATGACACGAATGCCTTCGGTGGTAAAAAGCTTGGTCGCCGATTCCAGCAGCCGGCTGCGCGGGCTGGGCCGATTACGGCGCGACTTCTTCTCTGCCATGGGTTCCTCTCTAAAACGACAAAGCCGGTTCATCTATACTTTATAGACAAACCGGTTTGTACGCGAATTAAATTCGGGCTACTTCTTAATGAGCCCCACGATCCACAACAGGATACAAGCACCACCCGTAGCGGCAATCAAGGAGAAGATCCATCCACCTTCCTCAATGTTCAGGAAGTGGATAATCATGCCACCGATGATGCCACCCAGCACACCAACAATAAGGTTGGTCAGCAGGCCGTGGTCGCGCTTCATAATCTTCTCAGCCAGCCAGCCGGCAATGATACCAATAACAATCGAGCTAATAAGCCCCAAACCCAAATTCATGCAATCCTCCTAAATTAGCGGGCAATACCTTAGCGTACACGAGCGCACACTACCTAAGGCGGCCCCACACAACAAGAGCGCTCCGCCCTTGTGGGCGAAGCGCTCTATAAACAGTAGCTTTTAGCTTTCCTCATCCGGACGGACAACCATCATCGGGCACGGTGCGGACTGCAACAGTGCGCGAGATGTCGAGCCCAAAAGCATACCTTTAAAGCCGCCGCGGCCGTGCGAACCTACAACCAATAGCTGCGCGCCTTCTGCAGCCTCGGTCAAAGCGTTCACTGGACGGTCACGGGTAATGAGCTTCTTTACCTCAACCTCTGGGTATTCCTCACGCGGCTCCTTCAGATTTTCAGTCAGAAGTTCGCTCTGCTCCTTTTCAATATCAGCCCACTCGGACTGGGCGGCCGACAGCCCCGCCAAGGAAGCCTGCACCTGCATATCCATCCAAGTATGCACGGCGATCAAAGCAGCACCGCGGGCCTGTGCCTCACGGAAGGCGTAAGCCGTGGCCTTCTGCGAAACCTCGGAACCATCCACGCCGACAACGACAGGGCCGTATTTGGTGGAGTCCGTGACATGATTATCCTCGCGAACGACGACCACCGGGCAAGAGGCGTGGGACACAACCGAAGCGGAGACAGAACCCATCACCATGCCGGACAGGCCACCCATGCCGCGGGAGCCCATGACAATCATGGTGACATCGTGCGACATTTCTAGCAGCATGTCGATGGGGGAACCCTCGGCCACAGTATGACCAATCTTCAACTCCGGGGCCACCTCATGAGCGATGGCGCGAGCTTCCTCGATCTTCTCGAGGGTTTCGGCCTGCAAGTCGTCGAAAAGCTCCTTTGGCGGAACCATGCCCTCTGCGTACAGGAACTGTGGCATGGTGTAGCTGGATGCGATTCGCAGTGGAATCTCGCGCTTCATAGCCGTATTGGCGGCCCAACGTACTGCATTCTTCGATGCATCCGAACCGTCAACGGCAACGACTACAATATCTTCCTTAGCCATGATGTGTCCTTTCGCTGGTTATACCTTAATTGTAGTACGGATTAGGCTTGAGGGTTGACGGTTGCAGCCTCGGAATTCGACGGGAACATAACGGTGTACACAAACTCCAAGACGGTGCGAATTACGGCGCCAATACCTTCAGAGAAAAAGGCAACAACCGGTTCAATGAGAGAGTTAAAATCCATGGGCAAAACATTAATACATCGCCGAAAAGGTTTCACGCCTTTGCCGATTAAAGACGGCCTGAATCCAACCCGCGTGCGCACGTCCGAGGCAGGCATAACGGCCTGGGAATTTCTTAGTGCAGTCATATCGGCACAACGCCACCGACACCCCGACGACGACGCCTCGGCGCTCCAGGCCCGTTTCGACTCCGGCGAGGTAGTACTACGCAATCAAACCAAGCTCCGTCCGGACTCAATATTGAGCCAGGGCGAAGATGTCTTTTTCTACCGCATGCCGGCACCCGAAACACCGGTGCCTTACGACGTCCCCATCCTCTTCGAGGATGAACATATCCTCGTCGCAGATAAGCCACCGTTTATGGCAACCATGCCACGAGCCCGCCACATCGTACAGACCGCTACAGTCCAGCTACGGCGAATGACGGGAAACAACGAACTCGCCCCAGCGCACCGCCTAGACAGACTTACCTCCGGAATTTTGTTATTCACCAAACATCGCAATGTTCGGGGCCCCTACCAAACCCTATTTGCAGAAAAGAAAGTACAAAAGACCTATCAGGCAATCGC
This sequence comes from Corynebacterium sp. ACRPO, assembly GCF_022347205.1. Taxonomy (GTDB): domain Bacteria; phylum Actinomycetota; class Actinomycetes; order Mycobacteriales; family Mycobacteriaceae; genus Corynebacterium. Next base: position 110,889 of record NZ_JAKRNE010000007.1, read on the forward strand.
CGAATACCGCCGCTTTCCGACGCCCCTCCAGTGGGCCTCCCACCTCACCAAAACCCCAGGCGAAATCCAGGGCCGAATCGGCGACGGTCGCCCAAACGCATTCACCACGCTCGCTTCAGTCGAGCGAATAGACAACACCCCTTATGAAAAAATCCACGGCGACCTGCCGCGATTGGGCAAGTACACGCTAAAACCAACAACGGGAAAGACCCATCAATTGCGTCTCCATATGTGGCAGGCCGGCGTACCCATCCTGGGTGATCCCGTCTATCCAAAAATCTTTCCCGAAGAAGCAGAGGACATGCGTATTCCTATGCATCTCACAGCGACCCATATCGAATTCACTGACCCTATTAGCGGAAAGCCTCGGCAATTCGAGTCCGATCTACCTCTTTACACGCACCACCTAGTAGAGCATCAATAACCTAGGCCGGATAGCCAATGATCAATTCGAGTGCACTTCGCATCAAATTGTAGAAGGCACTACCAAAGTTCTGACCCGGACAGCTATTCACTCCTAGCTTCGACCATCATTTGAAGCACACTCATGAAATACCCCGATAAGGCAGCGATGCCGAAAATCCAATTCAGTGCGACGTTGCCTACGATAGTTACCGACATAAGAAACAATAGAGTACAAACCGCAGCGAATAAAAGGTAAATTCGTGCTCTATTTCGTTGGTTCCCCATCTCTTTCCCTTTCTTGAAATCAACGATCCTGGCGCAGGGGTGATCCCCACGTTGAGCCAGTATAGCGCGTGCATTTCCTCAGTATGCGAATACGCCTAAGCATACGCGCATGTTCCGTCGACCGCGACGCTCTTCGCAACCTTCTTAAAACCATCGAATTCAGAGTTTTCCCAGCGATTTATTCTCTAAGACCGATAGAGAATGTATAGTGTCATAATTTGCCAAAAGTCCAGGCGAATTAGGTACTATCCACTTACTCCCCATCCGGCGAAATGCGATCGATTGAGTGGTAACGGGCTTGACCCATTACGTCGCCGCGAGCTTTGTCACCCCACGTAGCGTCATAAGACCCACACTACATCCCCTGCTCTACTTGATCCACCACGGTAGAAATTTGCGCTTGGTTCATGCTGTTGAGGCTAGCAAAACGCAAAAAAGGGAAGGAGACGGTTGCTTACCGTTTCCTTCCCTTTGTGTTTCATTATGGAGTTTTGTTTTGTTGTTTGGTGTCGGCGGTGACTTACTCTCCCACAACCTCCCGGTTGCAGTACCATCAGCGTGTGCAGGCTTAGCTTCCGGGTTCGGAATGGGACCGGGCGTTTCCCTGCAGCTATTGACCACCGACAAACATACGAAGCATTCCAACCCTTAGGTGTGCTTTCGGGTGTTGTGTCAGATACTGCATAGTGGACGCGGTCACGACAGTGACTATTTACATTTCTTCGTTTCTTGTTTTTGCCAGTACACGTAGCGTGTTGGTGTTTGTTGTGGTCAATTAGTACCAGTAGCCTTCACACCTTACAGTGCTTCCAGGTCTGGCCTATCTACCCTATCGTCTTTAGGGGACCTTAACGAAACCTCATCTTAAAACAG
>NZ_JAKRNE010000008.1 GCF_022347205.1 Corynebacterium sp. ACRPO
CTGGCACGCGGCTTGCATCGACATATTTTCTGCCAAGATGCGATCTTCCACGAGACGGACCACACGGTCCTTTGCATCCTGGTCAAATTTTCTTGGCATATTCCAGATTTTCCCATCTACTCAAACGGAACAAAACCTGGGACACTTCACGTCAGTAAACTGAAGCTCCCCGGACTTACCAGGATTGATGCGGCGCAGCGGGTCAAAAACACACGGCCCAGAAGGTAGCGACCGGTGGCCGCTAGGTTCGACGGCGCATCCTCAACCGCGGGCTCTTCCACCATGCCCACGACCTCCTAGATCCGATCATCGTCAGCAGCCGCAATATCAAAGACGCCATAATTCGACACATGCAACGGTTCCACCTCCACCGCAAACAACGGCGAACCGCCATACTCTTGGTGCGCTCGGATCGTCTCACTCATGGGACGTTGGGCTCAAAACCGTCGCAAGGGAGCATCACGGCAAAGCAGTCTTCAAAATCACCCAAAATAGACCCGGCCAAACCTGCAGCTTGTCCTAGCACTAAAGGATTCTCCTGAGTCAGAGCAACTGGCTGAATAACCTCCACTTTCACTACCTTTTCATCTTTGCCGTTCGGGCGCGATAATGCCGCCAAGAAAGAATCTCCTCAAAGCCGCAACACCTCTTGCTTGATTAGCGACGTCACGCTAGCACCAATCTGGTGCCTCCGCTGCAACAGCTTCTTCCGTTGCTGCTCCGATCTAGCCAGATAAAGACTAAGCACAGCTATTCCTAGACAGGTTGCAGTGGTTTTCCTCGTTAACCAGCACTGCAGAATTAAAATCAGTCCAATTCTATTTATAGTTTCCTGTCCTATACCCACAGGAAACATCTACCGTGTAGTTCTCGCTAAAAGTAGTTAAACATTCCCGCCCCTACGTGAATATGTTCACCAAGATGATTGGGACTTGAACCTTACAGGGAAACATATCGGGCCGCTCATTCAAGTTTGTCAGTTTAGAAGAGAAACTAGCACAGCCGCCAAATAAACCGGCAAGTGCTATATGATCTATGTCACTTCCTCAGTACCGTCAAGCAGGGCCAGTTCCTACCCTGTCAAGCGACTAGTAATATAGGCTTCCAAAACGCCTCAACTACTCTTGGCAACCCCAGCTCCAAGGCCCTGCTTCGAACCTAAGGAAAACATATGGACCTACACTCATCAGTTCGCAATTTCATCCGGAATGAGATTATAAGCCCTGAGCTTGCTTTCAACGAGGTGCCGACCACCACCTCGGCGATTAAAAAAATTGTAGCTGACTTCAATAAGCTTGGCTGGGATACGCGCGTCTTAGACCCAGAAGGGAAACCACTGAGGCACGAGTTCTCCTGCACTAACACAAACGAAGTCCTTAAAATGACGGGGCCGAAAGTGTTTCACCACTCAATTCGAACTGAGCAGATTTGCCAGCGCAAGCACCTTACCAAGAAGCTCTTAGAACTCTCCCACGTAGCAGTCCCAGTAGGTGCAGATTTTACTAAAGGCGAGTACAAGGCAGCTACTGGATACTTCGAAATGATGGACTCACCGGCGGTTGTTAAACCCACCAACAGCGGAGGCTCGGCGGGAGTAACCATCAACGTACAAACCCCGGAGGAATTTACGCGCGCTTGGAAATTCGCGAAAGAAAGCGGAACAAATGACTCCAATATCCTAGTAGAGGAGTTTGTCACCGGCGTCGAGCTTCGCGCGATGGTGATAGGCCATGAGGCGGTAAGTATCGTAGCTAGGGTCCAACCGTATGTAGTAGGCGATGGCTCTTCAAAAATCTCCGAGCTAATCCGTGCGGTAAACGAGGAAAGGTCGAAGCACCGTCGCGCTGTACAAATGCCTATTAGATTAGATTGGGACTTTATTGGCAAACAAGGCCATCAAGAGAACTCTACCCCAGATAAAGACGAAATTGTCCTTCTTAATCCCCTTCCCCTTCCGGCACAAGGGGCGCTTACAGTCGACGTAACAGCTGCGGCCTCTCCTGTAATCAAGAACCTGGCAGAGACCGCTGTTAAAGCCATCCCTGAACTTGAATACGGAGGCGTCGATATTCTGGTAGATGACATAAGAAATGCGACAAAGCCCGTTGTTCTTGAAGTAAACACCGCGCCATCGCCGAACCTTCATCGCTATCCCACCCATGGCGACAGCCGAGAAGTCTTGGACGATATCGTCAACCATTTCCACCAGACATACGGAATCTAACGTCTCTTCAGCCGCCAAACGCTGCGATTTCTGTATTACTCAAGCCACACCCGAAAAGAAAATTTAGATATGCCAGGCAGTATAGAATTCACGAGATTAGTTACCACAAGTCAAAGCATTGAGGTCCTTGCAAAATTTGACGGTCAAGAACACAAACTATGGTACGAATTTGATCGCTCAGTACGCCCCAGTACTAATGCTATTGCGACAGCCTTGAGTACACTTTGCGGTACAAAATTTGACGCGATTTACTACGACTTTCCTGTTGCAGATCAAGTAGTCGAGCGCCTGGAGAACTTTACAAAAAGCTCGGTCAAAGCAAGTGAATCGACTTCCCCAATCGCGCCCCGCGGTGGTGGGCACATTTTAAGCTTTTCGGGCGGATTCGATTCATACGCCGCGCTAAGATTGCTGGGCCCTGAAACTCATCTCGTATCCCTTGACTTTGGAGGTTGGTTCGAACGAGAGGCTCGCTTCTTTACCGATTTCAACCCCCTAGTTATCAAAACGAACATCCGGCGAACTCCGACTCAAAAAGACTCGCTAGCGAGGAACCATTGGACGTTTATGGCGACTGGTGCAATTCTTACCGCCGAGTATTTCGGTGCCACTCAACATTCTTTTGGCTCCATCCTTGGTGAAACTTTCTCGAGGCCTGTAAAAGCACCCAAAAAAGTCGCCCCACTTGAAATCATGGGCCTCCAAGAGTCGCCTGTTACAAATGGAATTACCGAACTTGGTACAGCTAAACTTCTCCTTCAAAGCGATCCCGATCATCTAGCGGATTCAATCGATTCACTTGCTGGTAACACAGACCGGAAAAAGTTTTTAAAGACCGCTATCACTACGTTGCTAGCACCACAATTTTGCGAAAATATTCGTCTTCCACAGTTGCCAAACACATGGTCTAAACCAATTGACGTAACCGACTCATATACCACCACGATGAGTCTTCTATATTTTATTTCCCAAGGCCACAAGGAACTAATTGCCCCTCTCTTCAAGGAAATCCCAGATTCCTTGAATACATTCGCTTCGAAGACCGATATGAGCTTTATGCTTAAGGCCAACACGGATTATTACCAGTTTCTTCCACATCGGGTGGCCGGAAAACTGCTAGCGAATCTCGAGCGTTACGGATTCTCGCCTTACACGGAATTTGACTGGGAAAACGCGAAAGCTGCCCGAGAATTCCTAAATCAGCTTTTTGGAAAGTAAGACCCTTTGACTCACAGGCTTCGGTGGTGGAAAGTTCCTGCCTATAGCGAATCAATACGGAAATGGCTCTCTGGGAGGGCAAGCTTATTGATCAATCTCCCACAATGGCAGAGCTAAAATTTCGTACTCAACTGATTCCGATACTTTTCCATAATCGCTTCCAAATCACGGAACAGCGCCGGACCGTACTTTGGATGGCGCAATCCGAACTCGACGCTGGCGGGAATGAATCCTGCCGGGTTGCCGAGGTCGTGGCGGATGCCGTCGTGGACTACGACGTGGACGGGATGGCCTTCGGAGATGAGTAGATCGATGGCGTCGGTAAGCTGCAGCTCCCCGCCCTTGCCTGGTTTGATGCGACGGAGGGCGTCGAAAATCGCGCGGTCTAACAGGTAGCGACCGGTAGCCACTAGGTTCGACGGTGCATCCTCGACCGCAGGCTTTTCCACCATGCCCACGACCTTCTTCACGCGGGCGTCGCCAGTAGCCTCAATATCAAACACACCATAACTGGAGACGTGGGCGGGGTCGACTTCCACCGCCAGCAACACGGAACCGCCTTGCTCCTGGCGTACCCGAATCATCTCGCTCATGGCTACAGTCGGCTCAATGACGTCGTCCGGAAGCATGACGGCAAAATAGTCTTCATCGTCATCCAATACGGACTCGGCCAGCCCCACCGCGTGCCCCAATCCCAAGGGCTTGTCCTGGGTTACGGCAACTGGATGAATGATCTCCGCGGCACGCTCAACCTTTGCCGCCTGCTCATCCTTGCCACGAGCACGGAGAATCTCTACAAGGTCCGGGAACTCATCAAAGTGGCGCAGAACTTCATCTTTGCTTGGCGACGTCACAATAGCCAGCCTCGCTGCCCCCGCCGCCGCAGCTTCCTCCGCGATCATTTCAATACCTGGAGTGTCCACAACTGGGAGCAATTCCTTGGGGACAGTCTTGGTCGCGGGCAAGAAACGAGTACCCATACCAGCGGCGGGGACTACGACGGTGCGGACAGATTGAGAGTTAGCCATGAGGCAATCGTATTATATTGTGCACTCTGACCATCGTTACACCCTCCAGATTTCCGGCAAGCAAATTTCTGACTCGCGCCGACAATAGGGCTGGCTTCGCCCACGCTTAATGAGACTCCAAACGGTTCTTTGCCTCTGTATGCTAGACGCGCTGTGACCACGCATAAGTTAGAACGATGAACACTAGAGCTTCGAATTCATCGGCAGTACACATTTGATTGAGTCTCAAATAATGGGACGATGATGGACCAAGCTTTTATTAAAGCCTATCTCAGGTCCCGACCTTGTCTCGCCTGTCGCACCTATGCCCAGTATCATTAAAGATCTTGGTCTAGACCAGTAAAGGACTCTCTCTATGAAGAAAAGATTTTCCATTCCTTTCGACGCCACTAGTTGTTCCATAGCTCTTCGGACCGACAAGGACTTACGCTGGGCTTTTTATGCCTTCAAAATCGATTTCCCAAAGATTGAAAACCCTGAATCTTTGGCAGAATCGACTGGACTCAAATGGAGCCCCGGCCTCAACTCCCTCTACCGATATTCCAGTAGCTCTCAGGGAGGCGAAACCACGTACAACTCCCCCTTCAAACTGCCCCAAGGCTGTGACGAAGTAATCATCGAGCCCGTCCAGTGGAAGGATCGGGCTAACCCAATTCCCACCCCACCATTCGAACTAGTTGTCACGGCCAATTGGCCTGGGGCAAATGTAGTTACTATTTTTGGAGAGCAGCTTAATGACTGACATTTCTGTAGTAATTGGATTCCGCGATTGGGGCGCACTCCGGCTTGAGCTAGCACTGGAGTCTATCCGTCAATCTTTTGGCCAGTTCGATGGTGAGGTAATTCTTTCTGACTTTGGCTCTACCGACCATGAAGCAAACCGCAGGCTGGCACAGCGACTGGGCGTGAAATACGTATTTACGCCGGACCAAGGTTACTGGTCTCGTTCCGAAGCTCTTAATGCAGGATTCGTGCACGCGGACGGCGAAATCCTGGTATCTACCGATGCAGACATGGTTTTCACGCCTAAGGCATTTGAGCGCATTGCCGCCGTAGCTAAACAGGATGGACAATCTGCTTACTTCTTGCAGTGCCGAGACCTTCCCGAGGGAATGGACGATTCATGGGTAGCTGAGCACCCCAATAGCTGGAAGGAAATGGAACGAGCTTCTCGGCTACGTCCACGCTGGGGAATGGGCGGAATGATGGCCATTCCTCGAGAAGGCTTCGACCTCATTCGTGGGTTCGATGAACGCCTTCACACCTACGGCGGTGAGGATCTCGATTTCGCGCAACGCGCCCGTCGAGCTGGATACAGGACGGTCTGGATAGATGACCCCGAGGTGCGCATGTACCACATGTGGCACCCCAAGACGATCAACACCGTTAACCAAACCGACGAAGGAAGAGAAGCCGTACGCTTCAACAGGTCCGTCGTCCACCACGATAAGTCGTTCGTACGAAATACCAATCAGTGGAAACATCGCCGTGGCGACGAGAACCCGGCGGTATCGGTGGCCATTTCCACATACAACCGCGCAGATTTCCTGAGAGAAACGATTCTCTCGGTACTTAACCAAACGATGCAAGATTTCGAAATCGTAATCGTCGACGATGGCGGCTCTGACCACACGAAGCAGGTCGTAGACGAATTTAACGACTCCCGGATTAAGTACTATTGGCAAGAGAATCAAGGCATTTCGGCTGCACGAAACCTTGCAGCCGAGAAAAGCACTGGCTTCTACACTGCCGTCATCGATGATGATGATCTCATGCACCCTCACCGGCTCCAATGGCAGCTCGAGGGAATCGAGGCCGGCGCCGTTGGAAACGTTGGCAGCTTCATCAACTTTGAGCACGACGACGGAACCATGCAACTCTTCGTGGGTAAGAATCCTACCGCGGAGCGTTCCATTCCTACCGGTTCTGCACCGGGTCATGGTACTTGGATGCTGCAAACAGATGTCATTCGAAAGCTAAAATATGACACTTCTCTTTCCAGCGGCGTAGACAACAATTTCTTCCTTCGCCTGCTCCGCTCTGGCTACAAAGTAACCCACACAGGCAAGCCCCTCACGCTTCGCCGTATGCATTCAAGCCAGGTAACTAATACCGACGTAGGCAATCAAACGCGTGCGGCCGCAGAAACCCTCAACTTCTTGCGCTGGCGATATGACGGAGCACAGCGCAAAATCGCTGAAGAACGGGCCAATGCCACACCACAGTGGCCAAAGATTGGTGACAAAAAGGAGATGATGGAGGAAGCACGCCGCTACCTCCCCGATCACCTCAGCACCAAGAATTTAATCGTCACCTCGCCCCTACCCCAAGCGGAATGGACCGGCCAAGTTACTGCCACGAAGGTCCATCTACTAAAACACGGGGAAGACGAAGCCGAGGAAGTCATCACCGACGTTTCAATCATTCTCACCGCTAGCTACGAAGATATGGTTAAGCTGCGCCAAAGTGGGGCCGAATTCAGCGTTGCCCTGGCGGACGGAGATGCACCTAGTGATCCGTTAAATGTACTAGCAAACGGCATCATTCCTTCCCTGAATGCCAGCGAGCCCGATGCAGTATTTGCACTTTTCATCCGGCTCGCACCGGAAGGCAAGTTTGACGTGTTCGTAGGCGACCATGGCTTGATCGCCGACAAGTTCAACACTCTAGAGAACAAAGCCAACGCGTTTGTAGTAGGACCGAAGCACTTCGAGGCAGATAATGAAGTTTAAACGAATTCAGGAACCAGGAAACCGAACTGGCTACGAAGCCGTTCTCTCGGAATACGACTCTATTCCCCCGAGCAACAAGGTCATCATTGATGAACTGCCGGAAAAGATTGACCCGAACCGCGAGGCCATTGCGCTATATCTCATCTTTGGAAAGTGGGTAGGTTCTGATTTCGCAGTCCCGCAGTGGATGTCCCCTCATACCGGTGAAACCATTGCGCGGGCAGCATCACCTATCACTGTTCACCCAACGCCTTTTGAGTACTACCCAAAGGGCCTTCCTATAGGCAACCGAGACCTCTTATGCACCGACTCAGTCGAGGTTGGCAACGAGCAAAGTACGGTTTCAGTCCTTCCCGCTCACTCTTGGTCTGGCGCAGTGAGAGGTTTCGATTCGCTCATGGTTTCTTCTAACGCCTTTGTGTTTCAGGAAACCCCCGAAGACGTAGCCCCGCTAGTAGGAATCGCCGTTCTTTTCGCTGAGGATCTGAACGCCGATTCTGTTTGTGTCCGAGCTAATCTTGCCGAAAGTGAAGAGAACCGAATAGCCGAGCTTCTTTCAAGCGTCCGCTTGGGTTTTAAGGCTACACAGGGCTAACCACACAGAAATAAGGGCTCTCGCAAGTTCTAGCGAGAGCCCTTAACTCTATTCAGCGCCGAGGCCACGGAAATAATCAAGGGTTTCCTCAATTCCCCGCCCAAGGTCATACTCCGGCTGCCAGCCCAAATACCTTTTTGCTTTTGAAGAATTTAGCGAAGAACGAGGAACATCGCCCAATCGAGCCAGGGCAAACTCCGGGTCATCGGCCACACCCGCCGCCTTCGCTACTGCTGTGTGTAGTTCCCTATCGCTAGTCTCCACTCCCGTACCGATATTGAAACGCCCGAAGTCACCGGGTGTGGTAGCCGCCAAATAGAAAGCTCGAGCAACATCTTTGACGTACACGTAGTCACGAGTATTGGAGCCCGAACCAAATACCTTGGTGGGTTTACCGCTCAGAAGCCGCTGGCTGAAAATCGCAACGACCCCGGCTTCACCATGGGGGTTCTGGCGTGGACCATAAACGTTAGCCGGCGCTACGAAACTTACGCTGATGCCATACAACCGGTGGAACATCTCCAGATATAGTTCGCCGGCAGCTTTGCTGGCAGCGTAGGGGGACTCGGGAGCGAGCGGATTATCCTCGCTTACAGGAAAACTTTCGGGCCTGCCATAAATCGATCCTCCGGAGCTAGTGTGAACGATTTTCTGTACACCACTGCGGCGGGCCGCATCTGCCAGTTTGATCGTTGCAATAATGTTCGACTCAGCGTCTTCAACTGGGTCTGCCACCGAATGCCGCACATCAATCTGGGCCGCAAGGTGGAACACAACATCAGTGGGATGTTCTTGGAAGAAGGCACCGAAATCAAAATTCTTTATATCGCCTTCAATGATTTCAACTGTTCCGGATTTCATGGCGGATTCTAGATTGACTTTCTGACCCGATGAAAAATTGTCCAACACAGACACAGAGTGTCCCTCAGAAACAAGTAAATCCACCAAGTGAGAACCGATAAACCCGGCTCCTCCGGTAACTAGAGCGCGCATGCCCTTAACAATAGCACCGCTTCAAAATTCCCTGCCAATTAACTGTGAGCACAAAGAGGACCAGGGATTACTCCCCCTTTTCCTTCCCCCAGCCTCTTCTGCCATAAGCGTGAAGGACCACATGCTATAAGCCAAATGCTCTCAGGACTCTACCGACCAAGCATAGAAGCCCCGCCACATCAGAGACAGCATCTTATGAAAGCTCAAGGAACTGCCTCCACTCACGCCGCACGTGTTGCGGAGATTTTGCAGGCTCATCGATGGGGCGAATTAGTGAGTTAGTCGGTGCAAAAGCGAGAACCTTAAATGTACTATGACTACGTGAGCTATGATCCTAGAAACCTAATTGCTTTGGTAAGTGACGAAATTTTGAAACCAAAGCTGCCAATCAATACTTATGACCGGATTAAGTCCCGCACAAAACTTATGCTGGGCGAAGCGAGGTCCCGCGGCTGGGAGACCCAAAAAGTCAAAGACGGCACATGGATATTTTTGAATAACGGTAAAACGGTGGGAGGAACCGTTTACCACGGCCCTTCTACCCAGAGCATGTTCGCTAGACGGGTTTCCAACGACAAACAGGCCACAAAATTGACCCTTCAAGCCAATAACGTGCCGACGCCTAACGGCCAGAAGTTCAATTCAGCGACTAAGGCTGAGGCCCTCGAATATTTTAAGGCGCAAGATCGCCCTGTCGTGGTTAAACCGAATGGCGGTACCCGAGGGCGAGGCGTGTCTCTCAATATCAAAGATACCGAGTCGTTTGAAAAAGCTTGGACTAAAGCAGCTGACAGCGGCTACGGCGATGAAATTGTAATCGAAGAATACTTCGCTGGTTTCGACATTCGCGTCTTAGTCATCGGTGGCCGTGTACGCGTTGCTTGCTCTAGGCTAAACGCATTTGTAGTAGGTGACGGGAAGCATACGGTTCAAGAACTGGTGGATCTCGAGCTCCAACGCCGACAGGCCGATGCTTACCTAAAATCTACGGAGATCAACATAGATGAAGATTGGCTAGCCGAAAGCCCTTGGGCACTCGAGCAAGTGCCCGAGCACGGCGAAGTAGTCGTTCTAAATCCAATATCCTCCGTAGGTGGAGGCGGCTTCACGCTTAATGTCATCGATAAAATTTCTCGTCAACACATCGCGGTTGCGGAGCGCGCTGCTCGGGCTTTCCCAGGAACGGGAACAGTGGGAGTAGACATTTTCACCTCTTCCCTACAGCCTGACGCCGACATCACAGTTCTAGAAATCAATACGCAGCCTTTCTTCGACATTCACCACTATGTAAGTTACGGAGAGCCTGTTAATGCGGCTAGCTATATTGTCGACCAGATCGAGCGAACACAGCTGCTCTACTCTTAGGCACTAGTTAAGACTCTAGGCTTTGCTGGGTCGGCGTAACACCGCTGAACCTCTGCACTGCCTCGGGCTTAATAGTGAGAACCAAGGCGAACTAACTTGTCAGCCTGCCCTCGTTGCTAGAATCTGTGCGATAAGCAACCCACTCCTAGCTCAGATGATTGGAACTACATGCGTACCGAGCACCTAAACCATATTCTGGACTCTCTGCCCAGCCTTGAACAAAATTATTGGCAAGATGGCTACACCACAGGCATTCACAACGCGTGGATTCGGACTGTCCGCCGCTCGGGGCGCAACTTCCATATTGACCGCTCGAAAAAGAACCGTCCGTATATCACTCTAAAGGATTCTGCAGATGCACCCATCGGAGTAGTTACTCCTTGGAACGTACCTACCTGCACTAAGACAGCTGGGCGAATCTGCCAGAACAAAGTAAAAACACAAAAAATCCTGCACACTGCTGGCATTAATGTTCCCTGGTACCAGGTTTTTGGACCGGACGAGGCTGACAAAGCCTTCGACACCGCTTTTGCTCAAGGCCGGAGGGAAGTTGTGGTCAAAGCACCAAGCTTCTCCCAAGGTCTCGGAGTTTTTCTCAACGTTACTGAACAGGACTTCAAAGAGCGCTTCCACGAATGCGTGGAGATGCAAAAGGAACGAAAGCGAGAGCCCTCGGTAATTGTCCAAGAAATGGTTGACGGCTTTGAATTGCGCGTCACCGTTGTGGAGGGAGAGTTTTTCGGTTCAATCATCCGAATCCCTGCCTACGTTACCGGCGACGGAACCCACAATATCGAAGAACTGATGGCGCTTAAGAATGAAGAGCGTCAGAAGGACCGCGCACGAAGCAAGCGGCTTCTTCGCCGAAACGCGAACATGGAAGCGTTCATGCGCTCCAATTCATTGTCTTTCTCCGATATTCCCGAAGCAGGAGAACGCGTTCTCCTCAGCGCAATCTCTAATATTTCTTTCGGTGCTGAAACTGCAAATATCACCGATATCATTTCGGAGGAAATTAGGGACACCGCTGTTCGAGCAGTTGCCGCGATTCCGGGTCTATACACTGGCGGCGTCGATATCATGGTGCGTAGTTTGAAAGACGACATGCCACGAGTTTTGGAAGTCAACTCTTTCCCTCACGCGACATCCTTTATCTACCCCACTTACGGGGAATCTATAAACCCCATCGCGCACTATCTGGACTCGTACTACGCCCAGCACAAGTTTGCAAAAGGCACAGAAGAGACCTTCTCATTGAAAGAAAAGCAGATGCTTTCTTCTCGCCATGACTTCTGCAAACTAAAGCTGCAGCTATTTCCCACCCAAGACTAAAAGTGAGGTCGGTGAGCATGAGCACATCATGTTCACCGACCTACAGCCTTGGGCTAGTCATCTTTCGCCGCTAGCCATTCCTTCCGCAGCCAACGGTCAGCCACGTACAAACGCCAAATGAATTTCACGATCTCTCTTTGAGACGACTTTTCGGGAACGATAAGTTCTCCGTTTGCGGCCGCTTCCAAGATCTTCCCAAATTCGGGAGTGACCTTTGAAATGAGCAGATCCCAGTTAGCAGATTCCACCAACTCACTGGCCATCTGAACGGCCACAGCTTTGGTGTACTCTATCGCTTTTGAGTCTTTAAGCCGAGGATCCACCTGTAGGAATTCATCGCTCTCATGAGCAGGAACTTCGGCATATCGCTCGGCAAAGGAGTCTTCCCCAAGATTCTCCGCCGGACCAGCACTCTCAAACCGCCATTTATTGCCGTTGGACAAAGGAATGCGGTTCGCTTCGGGCCAAATCATTTCTAAGGCCCTAAAGAGAACACGCTGTGAAACCTTCTCTGACATCGTCATAGCGTCAGAAATCGCAGCTACCTCTTCATCAGCGATTGGATAAGCAATGACTGCATCACGCTCGTAAAGGTTTATATGTGCATGCAGCCAACGTCCCGACCTAAAGTTTCGGGCAAAGAGATACAAGTACTCGAGGTCGATAGACGTCTCTACTTCACGCTGCCATTGTTCAAGGAAATAAGCGTACTGCGCTCTGATCCCCTCGTTTACGAACCACCCGGCTTGTCGTCGCAAAGCGTTTTGCAAGCCCGACCCAGAATAGTGCAGCTTCTTTGCCTGACCGCCCTTCATTAGTGGCCACTGCCCCAGCATGATTGCGTCACCGGCAACACGCGGCGAGGATCCATAATAAATAGAAGTATGTGGTTCAGATGCCGGGATGCCATCAGACATGAGAATTGTTCGATCAACCTTTTCCGCCAAGCTTGACCGATCAACTGGGGCTGGTGCAGTTACTTCCAAGTTCTTTTTAGCTGCTCGGCACAAATTATGCGCCACTCGGACTTCTTCATCATTCGGCTTGCCAAAGGTTACCCCATAGACAGATTGCTCCGAGTCCCTAACTAGTCCGAGCAATAACCGGCTGTCTTTACCGCCACTCATTCGTACTTGGACGTTTTTGCCCGAAAAATTCGCTAAAGCTCTGTGCGTAGAGGCCTTTAGCGCGTCGGCGAGTGCTTCAGCTGCTTCCTCTTCAGAGTGAAGGTTAGGGAGGTTCGCGGTTAGACCTGCTGGACGAGGAATAATCTTTACTTCTCCGCCATTAACCTCGAGTGCCTCGTCCACTGCAATCGTAGATACGCCTTCAAACGGAGATACGGCATCGAGGTTAAACCCAAACATCAAATACTGATCTAAAAAGTCAGTTTCCAATGCCACTGGAGAAGCTTCTCCCTCTGCTCTTGCTACTGCAGCAAGAAGTGGTCTGTTGCTAGCGAAAACATAATCTTCCGTCTCCGCATAATGTACCGCTTCTAGAGCCGGAATTGTGTTCCATAGTATGACGCGATCGCGATAGCGCTCACCCCAGATCGCCGTATAGCTACCCCAAACAGGATCGGTGTAAACAACCTCGCCGCCACGCCTGGACACCTTCTCTAACAGGAGCTCGGAAACATCCTGGCCGCTCGAATGCGCCCACCAGTCTTTCTTTGCGACGACGCGGTTCGACTCGTTCTCCCTTTTCCACACGCCTATAGAGGCAGTCCCATGCTGTCCCGGTGTGGAAACTTTTATTTCACTGCGATAGTGATCACTGACCAAACTGCGGTATCTCTGGAAGCACCGCCGTAGCAATTCGGAATTATGCTCTGCAAGGTCGTCAGAAACGGTAGAGCGAAGCTTCTTCTTAGGCACCGCCAAAAGGTAAATGGACATCCTAGCTCCTAGATAGTTTCCGTACGCTCAGACTCCTTGACGGCAATATTTTGCCCGTTCAAGGCATCGATCCATTCGGAAATAATTTTCTTAACTCCCCAACGGGAGGCGTATTCACGTGCCTTTTGCCCCTCTTCTGCAAATGTCTCCGGTTCACGTAGGGCGAGTACGCGATCGATTGCGAGGTCACTACCTCCATCTACATACGGACCAAAAATGTTCTTCGCCCCGTCTCTCTCCCACACGATGGGGACTGCACGCGAGGCCATTCCTTCTGCAGGCGCAAGATGGAAACTTTCCTCATCACTTGGCGACAACACGATGCCGATCTTCCTAAACCAAGACGCCATATCTGGCCCAAAATCTTCAAACACTAAGTGATCCCGTAGTCGCTCGTTCGAGGCAATAGATGAGAAAAAATCTAGATACAACTGCTTCTGCAGCGGCTTACTCCATTCGTGAGGGTATTCCCATGGGGCCCTGCCTCTTATGTGAAGGATGTACCGGTCGTCTTGTTCCAATAGCTCTTCAAAAAATGAAACAGCTCTATCTGGTCGCTTCAAGAAGGGAACGTAGCCGACCAGACCAATATGGAACTGAGCTCCAAAAAGCTTTTCCCGGTCAAAGTCCACTAAATCAATTGCATTTGGAATTACCCGAGTAGCCGTGGATTGCAGCGGAAGTCGTTCCAGCGCCATTTCCTCGTAATGCTGCGAAACGAAAATCAATTCGTCCACGCCTTGCCAGTCGATTTCCTTCATCCATGGGCCGGGACCACGAAGTTCGAATCCATGTAGACGACTAATTAGCCTCTGCGCTGGTCGCTTATGCTCTGCATACCACCGAACTGACGGACCACACCATTCGCAAAATACAACGTCCGCCCAATCGACTAGTTTTCGGCTGCGTTCTTCGTCATGCTGATGCAGAGACGACCACACGTCCTTCTCGAGTATGAACCGTGGATCCTTCTCAAGCGCATCCACTAATTCGCCCATGAACTTGAAATCGTGGGATGCGATTACGACCTTAATCGCATCCATAGGCACCGCACGCTTACTAGAACGGACTATGCCGGCCGCCTCGAAGTAGCCAGTTAGACGCTCTACCGCTGAATCCATTGAAAAGTTTGCTACCTTACCCCGAACCTGTGGGCTCATTAGGTCAATAGAGTTTGCGGCTTTAGCTATGACCTTTGCGGCATCCACGGCAGTAGCTTGTGCATCAATAAAGAATGGATAATCGCTACCGAACAGAGCACGGCTGTCATCGTTAAAATTAACTAAGGCAGGAGTTCCAAGGGCAGAATATTCTAGCGCCTTTGTGGAAACCTCAAGGCTTGAATCTAGTACCGCTGTCCGCCAACCTAATCCAATATGGGCGGACGAAATGGCTGCCATGGATTCATCCCGAGATACACCACCTAACCATTCAACTCCGCTATCAGCATCTGCCGCTGCCTTCTCTAGCGCCTCTTTCATGTGGATGTGCCAAGAAGGATCTCTCTTATCCCTATTTATCTTGTCTCCGACAACTAATAGCTCTGAGTCGATTCCCAACTTTCTCAGATGCTTGGGAATCTCCAGCATTTCGAGTGTCTTCCAGTCCTTAGCCATCTTTCCCGCATAGACAATGCGGAGCTTGTCCGACTGTTCGTAGTTCTCCCCGCTTTTCTCCTTGGAAAACGCCTCACTCGGTACCATCGGGAGCATCAAGCAGGTCTTCCCTGCCGCGAATGGAGCGATCGATTCTAGATAGCTTCGGGCCGCTTCAGTTTGTACAAATACTCTCCGAGAGTTCGCCGAGATTCTTTGCAAACGGCCTACATTGGTTTTAGAAAGCTTGGTGATTGGGAAAGGAAGATCCGTTATATAAGCCCAAAGTATCGGCGCCAAGGTCGAAGAGCGACTTAATGTGTGTGCCAAATTCAGTCCTCGAGAAACGAGGATGTCAGCACCGACCTTATTGGCCAACGATTCAAGGACAGGAACCGCGGCTTCCTCGTTGAGTGGAGAACTGGTGTCCGGAGGAAGATGTAGAACGACGTTTTCAATCTTGTCTACGGACTGTAAGAGACGATAGTTATCCGGCTTCATTTTGAGCTGGAGATGGACCTCATCGCATGTCTTTGAAAGCGTTTCGGTTATTGACATGAGCCAGATCGACGAGCCATCTACAACATTCGGGCTGATGTCCCCATAAACTACAGCGGTGCTCACTTCTTAACCTCACTTACACGCGTATGCGTCGATAGCCTTTATCACTGGGTTCGCCATTTCGGCGCCCCGACAATCTTGTCCTGGCTTCTCAGGAAGCACAACATCAGCGGTGTCACGCAAAACGCTCGTCATATGTGAGGCCGGTGCATTAGCCACGACCGCCGTAAGGACATTATTCTTTCGTTGCGCTTTCACAATCTGGCTATGGAGCTCCTGAAAAAGATGCGTCCCTTGAGCTGACAGACTCCCAAACCAGCGACCACAGGTTAAAGACGCCTCTTCGATAACAAGACAAGAAATGTCGTTCCCTGCCTTCGCTAGGTCAACGGCAGAATCTATTTTCCGGACGGAGCAGAAGCCCGAGAGACTTTCACGGAGGTCGGAAGAGCCCAAAACGGCCACTACTCGAGTCATTTCGTTGGAAGGATAAAGGAGTTCCCGTAGCTTTTCCTTGGACCCCTCACCAGTGTCTTGCAGCGCCGCCTGTCGCCCGGCCACATGAGAGTTGGGTTTCTCCACGGGCTTCGATGCAGAGATACGCCTAGGGGAAAAATAGGATAAAGGTTCTGAGATTGCGCCCTCTGAGCCCGTCTCCCCGTGGCGCCATTCCTCGACCGCGGAATTGATTTGGGTTAGTTGTTCTTCTTGAAAGCGTTGACTCTCTCGCGATTTGGCTATACTTCCCGACATGTTTCGGAGCAGCGACAACTCTTTAGCAACGGACATTACACTGCGGTAATCCTGTCGGCGTTGTGCCTCTACTCGTCGTGCCCAAGAAACGCTTAAAATCAAGATCAAAGCCGCTACTACCACCGCCAAAATCAACAGCCCAGCGCGAACTAAGTTGCTTGACAGCACCGCGGCAATTAACAACACAGCGGCTAACACGGCAAGACTTGCAAGCGACTTGCCGGATTCCAACCTCTTCATCCCTAGGATCAGCTCCACATGCCACGTGTGTCAACGACATTCTTTCCTTCCAAGACGCTCTTTTCGAGGCTCTTGAAAGGTGTATGGTCCACTAAGACAGCAACCACGGGGCTTGAAGATATCGCGTGAGACGCGTCAACTAGCTGCACGTTTTGATATGCGGTTAGACTCTCGGGCAGCTCATTCACATTAGGCTCAGCTACTAGGATCTTTTTCTCCGGCCACTTCTCGGCCATTTGTTGCACGATAGACAGAGCAGGGGATTCTCTCAAATCATCGATATCCGGCTTAAATGCTATTCCCAGTGCGGCGATTGAGTCTGCGCCTTCGGCCTCGACTGCTTCAGTAATTTTGGCAATAACGTAGGCAGGCTTGCCGTCATTAACCTCCCTCGCCGTACGGATCAGCTTGGCTTCCTCCTGAGCCGAAGAAACAATGAACCAAGGATCAACTGCAATGCAGTGGCCACCCACACCAGGGCCCGGATTCAGAATATTGACTCGTGGGTGATGGTTGGCGAGTTCAATCAATTCCCAAACATCAATTCCAAGCTTGTCTGAGATGATTGACAGCTCGTTTGCAAAGGCAATATTCACGTCCCTGAACGAGTTCTCGGTCAGCTTTGCCATCTCAGCGGTTGTTGCATTCGTCAATAGCATCTCGCCATTGCAGAAAGAGGAGTATAGCTGTTTCGCCCTATCCGTCGACAGGGGATTTAGGCCTCCGATAACTCGGTCATTAGCGGCCATCTCCTCCATAATCTTGCCCGGTAATACCCGCTCAGGGCAGTGTGCGACTAAGAGACGGTTAGCACTTTCAGGATCCGTCGATAGGTCCGGCCTTTCGGCTAAAAGAATTTCAGCCATCTTTTCAGTGGTCCCTGGAGGGGAGGTTGATTCTAGGACCACGAGCGCCCCCGGTCGAAGCACAGGAGCAATATTCTTCGCTGCCGCTTCGATGTAGGACATATTGACTGAATAGTCATCATTGAACGGCGTCGGGACAGCCACAATGAACGCGTCTGCTTCCGCTACTTCTGTATCAGCCTTGAGATGTCCATCGGCGACTACGCTTTTTAATAAAGCTTCGAAGCCAGGTTCAAAAAAGGGCATTTCACCATTGTTGATCTTCTCCACATGGCGCTCATTGATGTCCACCCCCACTACGGAGATACCAGAATCAGCGATAAAAGCTGCAGTCGGGAGACCAATGTATCCCAGCCCAACAACACAAACCTTGTTTATGGGTCCCAATTGTTTCTCTTCAATGCTCACTAAAACCCCTCCTCGGGAGAAAAAGTATTTTCAAATTTTAATTCGACGTTTTAGAACCGCAGTATATTATTCCACAAAGGGGACGCTCCTACATCGAAAACCCTTGGGGAGCACGCGGTCCATCTAGCATTCAACAGCCTCGAAATTCCGACCAATCCCCACGACCTGCCCATTAGCCAAAAACGATGCATTTGAGACTTCCCAAGTATGTTGTCCAGCATTTCTCATCTGAACAAAGTTGAAGCGGTCTGTGGAATATATTTTCCCCCCTTTCCTCAAAAGAGAACGAATAAACGCAGTGTCTTCCCCTCGGGAACGCGCCTCAAATTTATTTTCCGCAAACGTATTGCGGGGACCGAAGAAAGTAGGGCCAGCTACGAAGTTCGTCCAGCGATGTTCCCTCTCCGGCCGCCTAACTATCAGCAATTCTTCATTGCCCAAAAACGCATAGTTTGCCTGTTTGCCTACCAGGTCAGCACCAGAAAAGGACCACGAGTTATACATATCCAAAAGATATGAAGCAAAGTAAAAATCATCATCATCAAACTTGGCGATGAAATCGCCTGACGAAGCAGCGATACCTGCATTTAAGCACTCTCCTAGCGAGGAACTTCGCTCCTCCCTAAGTACACGGTATTGATGAACTTTCGCCTCCTCAGCGAAGTTTGCAATCTCCTTGTCACCAACTTGAATCCCGTGCAGAACCAAAATCAGCTCGACATCCACTCCGGATTGCCGACCTACCTGCTCAAATACATGCTTCAATTGCCCTTCCCGCACCGTAGAGCAAATAACACTAACTTTTGGTTTAGCCTTCAGACCTTCAAATTCAGAGGGACTAACTCGTTCCAAAATCTCCATTGCCCGAGTTGTATAGGTATGGCTCTCCCAGATCCTTCTTTGCGCCCGATGTACCAGCCTGTCTCTCAACTCAGGAGAATTAACCAAGGCACGAATAGACAACGTGGCTTCTTCCCTACTATCTACAAGCACTAATTCAGTAGAAGGAAAAGTCACCTCAAGTGCCTTGCTCCATGTAGAGACTACAGGCGTGCCAGAAGCAAGAAGTTCAAACACTCTACGGGAGCACATACTGGGACTGTCGACTACAGAGTTCACATTTAGGAAGACTTTGAAATTCTTGTAAGCCGCAATCATTTTTTCGTACGGCAGAGACCCCACAACTCTTTGGGAAAACGGCTGCGGGAAAAGATAACGCTCGTCTTTTCCCTCGAATCTAGAGAAGATACGGAGACCGTCTTCAAGATGCCCTGATGCGTCCATAGCTCCGCCCAGCAGCATCTCCATTTGCTCACGGCGTTCTGGATATTTGTGAGCAAAATACATGCCTGCAAAAGCCACGTCTCCTTTCTGATAGTTAGGCATATCAGTCCGGATAGGGTTATGAATCGCAGGCTGAGCAGCAAAGCTCAAAGGCCACACTCGGTCATGCCCCAAAGCCTGCTTATAGGCACCTACCAAATTGACATCACTCGTAAACACGAAATCGAACAATCGTGCAGTATCCAAGAAGTCCTCAAAATGGGGAGGATCCTCTTTATTCCAGAAGGCCGTAGGAATCCCAAGTTGCTTACATTGCTCGACGATCACGGAAAGCGCGGTGCTGGGAGCGGCACCGCCAGTCAATTGGTATTTCCAGGCTCCTCCATTTCCGTCCCAAGCACTCTCGACCAAGAATAAATCAAGCTCAAGGGATTGAAGTTTCGATTCTTCCCCAGGCAAGATTGGCACGATTGTAAATTCCCCTCCCCATGCCAGGAGAGAAAATTCATCCATGATTACGCCAACGCGTAGGCCCTTAAATGGGCTTGTCCTGTTAGTTTTCCCTTGGGCGGTTACTGCTAGCGGGTCAAACGTAGCGGTCCTTTTGCTTACCGTTCCTACGTTAAATCGCTTTTTCGTTTGGCGAATTAATTCAGAAGGGCCTTCGTCTCGGGCCACCTGACGCGCTCGTTTAAAATAATATTCAGTTTTATTCACCATCTTGTTTAATCTTCCATTTTGAGTCACAGAGGCCACCCACTCCAACGAATTATTGTTTTGTACACTGCTTTGTTTAACCGATTCTCGTACGACAAGTTGAGCATTGGCCAGATTATTCTCCTAGTATTGAACGGAAGACCTATTGAGGGCCCTAATTCATATTCGGAGTATCCCGCAGCCGCCCAACTGGTCATTCGATTTTCCCAATAATAGAGGTCATAGAAGCTTGCAAGCGACGGGGAGACTGAATCTAGCTGGGTATAAGCTATGTACTCCTCCATCTCTGCGACAAGGCGAGAATTGGAGGAGAATTTACTCGTCGTAAACTTTCCGGCTAGGATTTCGCCGTTAACCGGACTCTCGGTCCTATCTTTATAAAAGACTGTGCCGATTTCACCACCGATCCCAAAAAGGACTACGGATTCTTTGGGGAAGTTCTGCCACAAAGATTTGGCTAAAGCCGGAAAACGAGCCCAAGTAGGAAACGATCGTTTGTACGCGGAAGCAAACTTTCCTTCAAAAATGAACGGTTCCACTTTCACTACCTTGTGCTGCAGACCAGACAGCATAGCTAGGAAATTGGCTCCTTGGAGGTCATTGATCCCTAAAGGATCCTTTCTCTCCGCGAAAATGTAGGTCATAGCTTTGGTGAAGTGCTTTTGGAAAAGATCAATACACGACAACAGCACTACCAAAGAGTCTTGGCCTGAGGTCAAAGCGAGATAGATTTTATCAGAGGTATTGAGCCACGCCGAAGTCTGCACCCTAAGCTCACCAATCAGAATGCGAGCGACCTCTTTTGGCGAATATTCCGCGGATACTCGGTGCTTTTCCAATGGGAAAATGCGGGAGTGCAGGGCCCTTTCCCCGTCAAAAGACAGCACACAATTAGCACTTACTAGCTCGGTGCAATCATGCGGCGTTATGCGGCCTGGCAACCATTTTCCCGCAGCACTCACATAGTCAGGATTTGAAAGAACCCAATATGCCCGCTTCCTCGAGAATTCTTCTATCTCTCTAGCGACCAACGCAGAATGCGATGCAGCGAAAAGTTGTTTATTTCTGACGGTCCAGTAACAACTTCTGCTTGCCATTGCATCTACGTGAATACGCCACTGGTCTTCACACCCGGCGATAAGGACGAACCGGCCCCCTAGCCACAGGACGTACTCATCAATCGCCTCGAGGCTATTTCCAGACAATATTAAATCAGCAATACGGTCAGCGATGAGGTCGCTATCAGATATTCCTTCCTCCGAGTCGATAGCAAGCCCCAGCACGGCAACTGAGACTCCACGTTTCTGGGCCAATGCAACAGGAAGGTTTTCTTCGACCCGAAGGCGCCCCTCACCTAGAGCCAGCTCCTTCCAACGCGGTGAAGGCGGTGGTTGAAGGAACCCTTGGTTGCTGAACTCATATCCACGCGAAAAAGCCCGCACTTCCCCGCTACTGCTAGACGTTCGCCGTTTCTCTCCCACCGCAGCGTCTGACAACCCGCGCCAAGCTCCTTGCAGGGTGGATTTCGCGTTTTCGTCCAATTCCGGTCCGAGAAAGCGAGTACCCACAGTCGCCTCGACTCTGGAACGCCCCCAGTATACTCGCGCTCTAATACCGTGCGGGATTTGACGAGCTCTCTTCAGCAAGGAAGCCAGCAAACCTTCTAGTTTCATATCTATGCCGCTAATTCCTGGTCTGGTGCACTGATTTCTTAATCTCGTACTCCATCGAAGCATACGCCGAACGAGTGAAGTGGAATGGTGCATTTCCCCACTTATGGTTCTCGTCAGCTACTGTGCCGTCGATCCTTGACACAGTAATCCCCAGCCTTTCTAGAACCACGTAATATCTACGGAACATCTCATTATACTGCGAGGCAGATAAACCACGTATCCGGCCAGTCTTCTTATTGTCTGAGCGATACTCGGCCCATTCCGGTGCCAAGACTAGGCATTTTTGCTTCAACCCCAGAAAATCCAAAAACTCAGTAAATAAAGCTGCAGCCCCCTGCCAACGCTGGAAGTGCTCGGCGGACCCGAAAGGAATCTTTCTGGCCTTTTTCAGATTTTGGGGCATGCCGTCCAGCCGCCTGAGTTCCGCGCTATTGGTAGCAATGCTCCCATCTGGAAACTCCCAAACCCCGGTCCGCTCAACGACCAAGTCCCAGACAAAAACATCAATACCGTTTTTCTTCGATATCTCGCGCATGAGGTTTCCCGACAAATCACTCTCTAACATGCGCTGCTGAAAAGAGCTTTTCAGTTTGAAATCAGGAATGTTGGATTTCGCGTCTGAGCCCACGGAAAGTAGAGACTGACGCGCCACATAGCGGAGCACCTTGAAGTCGGTGTGCTTCGCAAACTCAACAGTGTCCCGACTCACACACCCACCAAAAATAAAGGTACGGACAGGCGTGGCTTCTTCTTTGGAAGATGCCGGCTCAAAGTTTCCTAACTGCATACGATGATTCTAGACTATCCTCAGTGACAGCTTAGACCGTAACTACAGAGCAATCATCACAGTGGAGAAATTGTGGAATCACAATTGAACAACGACAGCGACAGTGCTCCCGAGGGAACCAACGCAAAACAAGAAAAGCCCAAGCGCGTTAAAAACGCTAGTTTCCGCAACTTGGAGCTCGTTGACGATTCCCAGTTATATAACCTACGGAGCCGAGATAACCTAGCGTCTTATACTCGTCGTCTTTTTGACCGCCGACATTTCATCTTGGCTTATGCACGCAGTAAATCGCTTAGCCGAGGTAGAAATATGTTCCTCGGACGCGCTTGGCTTATCCTTCAACCGATCCTAGACGTGGCAGTCTACGCTTTCATTTTCGGCTACGTTCTTCACGTATCTAGGGGAATGGACAATTTCATTGGCTTCCTAACAATCGGTGTAATTTACCTCAAATTCGCAACTGGCGGTTTGTCAGCTGGCACTTCCATCATCCGTGGATCAAAAGGGTTGATTAGCAGTTTTAACTTCCCCACAGCAGCCGTCCCTATTTCAACGACTATTAAGCAAATGATCGACCATGCAATCCCCGCCATGGTTGCGATAATAGGCGCACTTCTCTTTCAGCTCGATAAAGGAATTCCTTGGACCATCATTCTAGTGGTTCCCTTGTATTTCTTAATCCACTGCTTCTCGCTCGGTTGCATGTTCATTGTGGGACGAGCTACAGCATTCATCCCGGATCTAAAGTCAGTAGTGGGAATCATCAATCGAGGTCTCTTTTTCATCTCGGGTGTATTCTTCGATCTGAGCAAATTTGATAAAAATCCCCACATTCAAGAGATCATGCAAGCTAATCCCATTTACCAGTTTCTTACCGCCGTACGGCAACTGGTTTTGGACGGTGAGGTACCGCCCTTAGGCACTTGGCTGTATATTGCAGCTTGGTCATTCGGGGTATTGATTATTGGATACTTCTACTTTTGGCAAGCCGAGGAAAGGTACGCAGTTGTCAAATAACCCAACGGTTGTCGCTCGTAATCTCAAGAAGTCTTACTACCTTAATCGCTCCGGTTCTGAGCATGTTTTATCCAAAAAACTTTCGAAGCATACTGTGGAAGCAGTAAAAGACGTTAGCTTTGTAGCTTATTCTGGAGAATCGATCGGCATCCTGGGTAAAAACGGCTCAGGAAAGTCAACCCTTCTACGAATGATTGCTGGGTCATCAAAGCCCGATTCCGGCGACGTGTTTGTTTCCTCCCAGCCCACCTTGCTCGGCGTCGGGGCGGCTCTCCAATCGAATTTAAGCGGTCGCCAAAATATTAATTTAGGCCTCTTGGCAATGGGGCTAACCCCAGCGGAATCTTCGAAGCTAGTGGATCCGATTATCGATTGGGCGGATCTCCGGTCTGCAATCGATCGTCCCTTAAAGACTTATTCGTCGGGCATGAAATCTCGCCTGACTTTTGCGATCTCTACAGCAGTTCGACGCGAGCTACTACTAATTGACGAAGCCCTTTCCACCGGAGATTCCACGTTCAAAGCTAAGGCTAAGGATCGTATGGACGAGTTTCTCGCTGGATCCGGAACAGTCTTTCTCGTGTCTCATGGTGCTGCGACAATTCAAACTCACTGCACTCGTGCCATATGGCTGCACGAAGGCGACATGATTGCTGACGGAGATGCGGAAACCGTAACTACAACTTACCGTGTCTGGGGAAACAGAGTTAGTACAGGAAAACTTGAAGAAGCTGACCGCATCATCAAGCGGCAACGGAAGGCGTTTAAGCCGCACAAAATCCTACTGGATTCTGAAGCCGCAAAGTTTTTGACCCATTCATCTTCCCCTCAGTAGCTCTAAGTACAGACCCTCCAAGATGTGCGCATTCCGCTCCCATGATCGCTTCTTGGCCCATTCTTCAAGCTCCCGAGGATTCACGATGAGTTCCCCCTGCCGGACTAAATCAACTGATTTGGCCAGCGCGGAGGGGTTATCCGGTTCAACTTCAACCATTAATCCACCGGTGATTTCCTTTAACGCTGGTAGGTCAGTTCCGATTACCGGTACTCCGCAGGCCATCGCCTGTAGCGGCTTAAGCGGAGTGACTTTCCTACAAACTTCAACGTCTCGCCGCGGTACCACGAACACATCCAAGGCAGAGTACCAAAGGTGAATATCAGTAGCCGGCTGCTTACCAGTAAAGACAACCCGATCATTCAAATCAAGCTCATCGGCTAGGTCTTCAAGACCTGGTCGAGCCACTCCATCTCCTACGATAATGAGAGTTGCGTCTGGAATCTCCTTCATCGCAGCTATAGCAATGTCTAGCCCTTCGTAATCCACGACTGAGGTAATTGCACCGATTAAGAACTCGTCGCCTAGGCCCAATCGTTTCCGGGCGTGCGCTTTGTCAGTATGAGTTTTAAGCTGATCAGCTTCCAGAGCGTTCGGAACGACCTTGATTTTCGATTCTGGAACGCCTCGACGCGTTAGGTCCTCTTTCGACACCTCACTTAACGCTATTACTTGATTTGCAGCCATCATCGCCGCTGTTTCGGCCTGACGCGCTAATTCAAAAAACTCCGAGCTGCGGCGTTTTTCTGGGTCTGGAGACTGCGAAGCCCACGTGCTCTCGGGCTCGCCTCGGACCTCATAGATCCATGGGACGTCAAGTAGAGCGGCTGCGCGAGCCACCACGCGCGCGTTTGTGTACGGGGTGGTGGTGTGAAGTATGTTTACTTGCTTTTCCTTCGCGAGTCTTACTAGTTGGCGGACGGCCAGATCCTCCTGGCGAGTAATTGAAAACGGAGCAAATAAGGAGCCCAACACGAAATATTCGAGACCATCGTTGACAAAATATGGACCATGATGGAATCTACCGATATTCTCCGGATATCCGTAGCGCGTACAAGCAAACGCTTCTACTCCCCTTGCCCTTAAACTCTTGAATAGTGCTTTAGACCGAAGCGTGTATCCAGATTGGGTATAGGGCAATGCATTCGTGAAATGAAACAGTACCCGCGGGGCGGCTGCGCTACCGCTGCGTTCAACTGCTCCCTCAAAGCATTCAACTGACTGGAGTTGCAGAAGTTTCCCGCGGAGATATCTCTCAAACGAAAACGTCAATGGCCTAAGGAATCGCGCCTTTTTCAGCTGTTTTATCGCCCTACTCAATTCCCCGGCCTCGGCGGTCTCGTACCCGGGGCTCCTCATTGCCGAAAGTACAAAGTGCGCCCCCTTCACACATGCTCGGGCTACCTTGGACTCTGAGTTTAAGCGCACGAATTCAACCATTTGATTCGAAAATCGCACAGGATCCTGTACAAGTCCCACAACATTGATGGACCAAAATTTGATGACCGAGCGACCAATTCCAGCCGGCATGCTTATGACTCCATCTGCTTCAAGAACTTAGCAATCAAGCTGGGCACAACGTTGTTCCGTTCGTTCTCAACCCAATGTTTAGCTCTTTCGCTAGCCTTGAGAGACAATTCGCCCTGAGCTAAGGCACACCACAGGTTCGCTAGAGCTTCCGGCGACTCGGGAGGAACCGCATAACCGGCTTCCAAGGACTCGATCAACCTGACCGATTCCCCGGCTACAACACCTGTTATTGGCACCCCGTACTCCATAAGCTCGAACAGTTTAGAGGGAACAGTTCTTTCTAATGGCTTCCAATCAGTTAAATGGACAAGCGCGGTATCTGCCCAGTCGTAATAGTCTGAGATGGAGTCAGCTGACTTCCGCTTAATGAAAGTTGCGGGAACTTTTCTTTGCTTTGCATAATCTTTTACTGACAAGCGAGCATCTCCTGCGCCCACGAACTTTAGCTCAATCGGCACTCCACGCTCCGCCGCGATCACCGCTGCATCAATCACGTTTTGAAGTCGTTGGGCGCGACCTATAGTGCCGGCATACAGCACCTTTAGAGGTCCTTCCCCTGAGCCTGGAGCCTTCTTCTGCCCCAATCCCTCTCGGGGAAAAACATTCCGGATAGTAACCATATTGTTCAGAAGTTTTGAGTTCTTCCGCAGCTGAGGTCGATTCTGAAAATCTAATTTCAAATCTTCTGCCGTAAAAATGACACCTTGGGCTTTCCCCAAGACGTAGTAGAGAGTCCTGGCAACCGCAAAACTAACGAACTGAATCGGCCCTCTGCTCAAGATTTTATGCTTTAGCGAAGCACTCTTGATCCCCTTATTCCACTCACTCGAATAGGCTAAGAGGTCGGGCCAGGCGTCTCTTAAGTCGATAGCCAATTTCGCCCTTGAGATTTTCGCAGCTACAAAGGCGACCACGGCGGTTGGCAAAGCCGGCACTGTACCTATAACCAATTCAGGCTTCCAAGATTTCCGAAAGCCAAACTCTACTAGTACTGCATAGAGAGACCCCAGAGCGATGCCTGCTTGACCGATTGCACGCTGTATCAATGAGCCACCGCACGGGATAAACCCACTCCGGATGACTAAATCTACGGCGTCATTCTTTTCTTCTTCTGTTCGAGGACGGAAAAGAGATGCGCTCCACCAGTGCTTAATAGAGGCCCGTCGAACAGAAGCCGGCGGAGGAGCAATGACTCTAATCTCGTGGCCTTGAGACTTTAGAATGCTAGCGATCCATTCCCAGCGACGCTGCGGCACGTTACTTTCTGGCGACCAATACTGCGAAATGATGAGGATCCGCAATTTTCTCTCTTTCGTTAGTACTAAATCCGTCGCTCTCAAGCCTCAATAGCGTACTGAGCCACTATTTCCAGCTTACTGGTTCCCATAGAACTAGTCTTCTTACCCACCATTTTTGCACAGGAACCCCCGTGAGTGGAGTCCTGACCCATTTCTGACGCGTTCCCGCTACATAAGGACAACGAATTCAGTCATTTTACCGCCGTGTGCTGGCAATTTGTTGAAATCGCATGAACCCTATATAGTTATTCCTCGTTGCACAGAGAACACAGAGTTCGACGTACAGCATGTATTCCTCCATAGCTCAGTTGGCAGAGCATTCGACTGTTAATCGAAGGGTCACTGGTTCGAGCCCAGTTGGAGGAGCAAGTAGCCTAGTGGAGTTATCCACTAGGCTGTTCTTCATAGTTGGTCAAGCCGCTGCAACCCTACCAGGATCAGCGTTAAGCAATATTTAATATGCCCACCTCGAAAGCTTCCCAACCTTCTCCAGTTATATAAGCTATACACTGTAGACGAGGTCGAATACAGCTCGGTCCCGCCCCATAGCTTTTACCTAATTGTTCCAAATAGGCAATTTTAGCCAGACGACTGGCCATTTCTACCACGTCTCCACCTCAGCTTTTGGAGAACTCGGGACTACGTACTATCGATCGAGCCAAGTAGTATACTTCAGTAGATTGTTTAGCCTGCTTCTCCTTAGGAACCACCTCACACCTTATGCTCACCCGCCGCGATAATTTCTCTCCTCATCACAAATTCGATTCGTTGCTTGACTTCTACTCATCCTTCCCCCCCCTTGAAGGGGTTTCCACGATTCGGTACGGCCAAGGAGAGCTCGATATTAAAGTGGTGAACCGCGGTTCAGACACAACTCTCGTCTTATTCCACGCAGCTATCTACCGGCGCAAAGTTAAACACTACCCACTCTTTTCTGGGCAACGGATCACTCGCCATCTGAATGCTAATCTCATATTCGTCTCCGATCCGTCTCTTGCCCTCGGGTTAGATCTAGGATGGTTTGCCGGTAACCGAACTCAGTGGTTGCAAGCTGATCTTCCCGGTATATTGCGGCATGTCTCCTATTCGTTTGGATGGGACCAGAAGATGATATTTTTTGGTGCTTCCGGCGGAGGTTTCGCGTCCCTCTATTATTCTTGGCATTTCCCCGGTTCTACAGCCATTACCGTGAATCCCCAGACGAATATAGCCGAATACACCTCTAGCCCGGTCGAAGCTTACGCCAATGTTGCCTGGGACGTTGCCGACATTGAATCTTCACCAATCACTTTTGATTTGAGGTCTTTATACTCTCATGGCTTTCCCAACCGCGTTATCTTCCTCCAAAATGCCTTCGATGGACTACACAGAGACCGCCACCTCGCACCGTGGTTACGGGCGACCCCCGAACCCGATAACAACATGTGGTTATTAATGGGGCGCTGGGGGCGCGGTCACACACCTCCTGATTCTGCTCTTCTGAAGCAGGTCTTAGAAGCCTCTATCTCCCCGTCTACGTCCTCGTTGGAAGAGCTGGGGTTCGAACAAGCGCCGCCCAGAAATAGGCCTAAGACTTGGTACCAAGCTCTGAAACAAGCCGGCTCGGCTTCGTAGCGGTCTAAGGCACCGTAACCCGGGAAATAGAATCATCAAGTGCCAGTTTGGCTGCCTTTCGTTCCGGCAATCCAGTACTCTAAGCCCCGAATTTGGGCAACCTGTTCTTAGGTAGATTCAACTGGCTGGAAGCCTAAGTGCTATCGGGCTGGCGATGCCACTAGGCGGTTTTACTACTAGGCCTAAGCGTTGTATTAAGAATGCTGCTGATTCTCAGTCCTGTCAGAGGTGACGCGAAAACCGCAGGCCGTGACTAGCGGTTTGCGGCAGCCGAAAGGTGTTAACTCCAAGAGGTACTCACCTAGATTGAGCTGAGCCGAGCCTGCATAAATCTATGCAGGCGTTCTTGTTAGCGTTTTCGATGTTGAGAAATGAAGTCGGCACCGTCTTGGCCACAAGGGCAACTCGAGCTAGATCCACCGATTTTCTGTAAATCTTGGCTACGGTGCCGGAGAATTCTTCGAAGTGGGAGTGGGCTTACAGGTGCGCTAGAAAGACATTTAGGCTTCTAATAGGCTGCTATCTCACGCGGCCAACTACTGGTGCAGAGGCTTTCACGCTTATCGTCGGCGCGTGGAAGTGAGTAGTCAACGCTATCTACAGCGCCCCATGAGGTTATTAGTTGTGTGGGTTTTCCTTCCACACGAAAAGTGCTCCCTGCACTATTCAGATGCGGCCCAGTCCAGTCAACGAGAGACTGTCAGGGCCAACAATTGTATAGCTACCCGCCATAGCGGCGTCCCACATGCACCTCTACGCCGCCGAAGAGGCTGTAGCAATTGACGTTGATTTCTGGAGCGTCTACCGGGAGGTCATTCGGATGGATGGCGCCGTTCTCTACCTTGAGGTCATGTCCGCCAAAAAGGCCTACGCCGCTGACGTGGACGCGGAAGCCTTCGGGAATATAGACATCGACGCCACCAAAGACGCCCGCCGCGTTGATGGTGGTAGTACGACTGTGCAGGGCGACGCCCGTGAGATCAATATCCACTCCGCCGAAAAAGCCCAGGGCTGTCAGGGAACGAGCTACTGCCCCACCGCTGACAGTGGACCCGCCGAAAATCCCCACCGCAAGGGAGCGGGTCTCCTGCACGCTCGGCTGCACCTGGCGGATAGCCTGCTCCACCTTGGCGATGGCTTTGGATTCTTGCTGGCCCGCATAGGGCTTTGCGATTTTTCGTTCCTGCCCAAAAAGGAGAACTTCTGGGTTCTCTACAAGGTCAGCCAGCGGCTCGATGAGCTCAGCGCGGGTCGTTGCATCGACGCACGCAGCCGAGCGCTTTTCAAAATCATCGAGGTCTATCTGCCCTGCCGAAAGCGCATCTCCTAAAATGTCTGCGGCTTTCATACGCTCTTGGTGGTTACAACGGATTTCCAGCGGTTTCATACTTTTATAATATCCGCTATAGCCACCATGCGCGCGGCTTATTCCTCGCCTTGGGGCCCCTTAGAGGAATCGGCCTCCGGCAGAAAATCTTCTACGCGCTCGCCTACCCCGGTCAACTCTGCGATAGCCGCAATAGCGCGCTGCGCGCCCTTGCCGTCACCATAAGGATTGACGGCGTTGGCCATGGCGTCGAATGCGGCGGCGTCGGAAAGCAAAAGCTTTGCCTCTGCCACAATGAGCTCGCGATTAGTGCCCACCAGCTTAACCGTGCCGGCAACGACGGCTTCGGGGCGCTCGGTGTTTTGGCGCATGACTAGCACCGGCTTGCCCAATGCTGGTGCCTCCTCCTGGACTCCGCCGGAGTCAGTCAGGATGATGGTGGCACGGTTTTGTAGCTGCGTGAACTGGTCATAAGGCAGCGGATCCGTGATGATGATATTTGGCAGGTGCTCGACCTCCGGCAGTACCGCTTGGCGCACCTTTGGGTTTAGGTGCAGCGGCAATGCGAAGTTAATCTCCGGGTAGGCTTCTGCCAAGTCCTTAACTGCCCCACCAATTTCCTTCATCGCCTCAAGGTTCTCGCGGCGGTGGGTGGTGACTACGACAAGCCGCTTATCGGACTCGGCGGCTTCCTGCAGGGCAGGGTCCGCGAACTTCGTATCCCACGATGCTGCTTCCAGCAGAGCGTCAATGACGGTATTACCGGTGACCACGATGTCCTTGGAGCGCACGTTCTCGCGACGCAGGTTCTCCATCGAGCCTGCGGTTGGGGCCAGGTGCAGTTCGGCTACCTGACCAATGAGCTTACGGTTAGCTTCTTCTGGGAACGGCGAGTGGATATCGCCGGTACGCAAACCGGCTTCAAGGTGAACGATCTTTACCCCACGATGGAAACCGGCCAGCGCTGCGGCCATGGCAGTAGAGGTATCACCCTGAGAGATAATGACATCCGGCTGTTCTTCTTCAATGATGGAATCCAGACCCGCAATCGCGCGGGACACAATCTCATTGAGCCCCTGGCCCGGCTTCATCAGGCCCAGATCGTGCTTCGGGGTGATGGCGAACATGGAATTGACCTGCTCCAGCATCTCTTTGTGCTGGCCGGTAGAGACCGGGATGGATTCAAAGCGCTCATCATTATCCAGCCCCTTGATGACCGGTGCCACCTTGATAGCCTCTGGTCGGGTGCCATAGATGGTCATTACCTTGGGCTTAGTCATTTTTCTTTTCCTTTAGAGTGATCGAGATTCTTCATATATTGAACCATGAACGGGAGACCTATACCCCCGCGCAGGTTGTAGAACCTGCTAGCCGCTAACGTTCACGCCGCCGTCTGGGGCGATGGTCACCTTGGCTGCCATGGCGCGGGCTAGATCGAGGCGTTGCCACGAGCCTCCCTCCGCTTGCCAATCCAATGGGTTGCCAGCTGGGCGGGCAGTCTGGCGGAGCACCTCGGCGCGCTGCTCCCAGGTCAGTTCTGGATGGGACGCTGCTAGCAGCACTGGAGCGGCCTGCGGGACGACCATCGGGGCGTCGGTGCGGTAGCGCGGGGCAAAGTCATAGTCCAGGAACTTGGAATATTGCTCTACCGCATCCGCTGTGGACCGATAGTCGGTGCCCTCTTCCCTATCCTGGGCCACCAGTTCTTCTACCGTCTTGCCGGTGCGCCACTTGATTTCTTGGCGCACTTCCATCGAGGCTTCCCATAGGGCATGGCGCATGCGCTTATCGTTGAGGCGATCTGCCGCAGCGGCCTGGCCGGTCATGCGCCCACCAATGACATCCAGCGGGTAGTGCACGCCAAGGACCACGCGGTGGTTGCCGGCCTCAGCGCCGCGCAGCATGAGCTGTGGGCCCACCTCTGGCAGCATGAAGGACATCAGCGTGGTGATCCACGTTGCCTGATTGGTGTGGCCCGAGGGAAAAGCTGGCGAGGTGGGATAAAGATCTTTGGAACCGTCGTCATAGCGCTTAATCGCCTGCGGCGCGCGCTGGTACGGGCGCTGATAGTTGAAGTAGTACTTCTCCGACATGGTGGAATTAGCTAGCCCGCCTGCACGAGCGGCGTACCCATTGCCTAGGAGGTATTCGGTCTTGGGCAGGCGGTGCTCGGCCAAGGCGGCGCGGAAGGCATCGCCTAGATTCTTGCCCATGGCATCAGACACCGCGTTGAGCACGCTGGTGGAGCTGGCCTTGGCATCGGCCTGCGCGCGGCGGATCAAAGCGGGGTCACCGGCTGCGGCGTTATTAATGGCCACGGCCTTGTCCATATTTTCCTGGCGGATTTCTGGCTGGGCCTTGATGTGATCAAAAAGCTGGACTACCTGCCAGTAGTTGCCAAATTGATAAGACGAGACATCGGATTCAAAGCCCGCGATATAGTCCGTGCTAAACGGCTCTGGAACCGGGGCACCTGGGTGCTGGACTGGGGCTGCGCCGGTGGACTGCTGGGTGACAGGCTCACGCAGCTGGGGCACGGCTACGGGAAGGGCTGTGGCCGACGGTGCGAGGGATATAGTCAGCCCAGTAGCCGCGCACAGGGCGAGCCCACGGACTGCGGGGCGAAGATTATTCCGATAGTTCAACGTAGAAACCTTTTACTAGCATCAAATTCCCACGAATAATATCTAGCTAAAGTTAAGGGGAAGTGAACGCGACGCTAAACTCGCATGCACAATCGTGGATTGGCGGGTAGACCTTTGCGGTCACCACTCAGCACTCTTCAGGCCAATTGAGGCCTTGGTGCGCCGCGGCGGTATCCGGTTGGTGGCCGGAGGATTCCGCAGAAATGCTCGCGGTAAAAAGCGCGGCCAGCGCCACTGCTGAAGCCGCCGCCGAATCCCTGCGCTTGTTATTTTCCACACATTTAAACTAGCGCGTATTGCGCGCCATGAAAAGTGCTAGTCCAATGCGGGGCTAGCGTCACCCCTCACTCGTAGCTGGCGGCGCGCGGCAAGGCTTCGCGGTAGGCTAGTGGGGAACTTTTACTCGCATAGAAATAAGGGGACACGCTAGATAATGATCCAATTCGTCTTCGGCGCCGCAGCAGGATACGTTTTTGGCACTAAGGCTGGCCGCAAGCGCTACCACCAGATCAAGGGCGCCTACGAAAAGGCCGTCAACTCCCCCGTGACTAAGTCTGCCGTCACCTCGGCGCGCAAGGCAGTAGCCAACCGCTTGGATCCGGAACCGCGTATGCGCGAGGTTCGCGATCTATCTTCCAAGCGCAAGGGCAAGGGCCGGCTGCGCGGATCGCAGGTGGATAATGCGGACCGCATTTATGAGCCCGATGAGGACTAGGCCGGTAGCAAGCTAACCTTTAGGCCTCTCCCCTCCCCGCGGCACGCACTTTATTTGAGCTCGTGTCGAGGGGAGATTTTTATGCTTGGGGAGGCGTGCCGCGGAAGGCGCGGTCATTAAGCTCGCGGCGGGCCTGCTCGAGGGCAACGAGGTCGGCGAAGAGCGAGTTATAGCTGGCCTCATCATCGGAGGGACGCATGCGGCCGAGGCGGGCCTTGAGCTGGGCTATCTGATCGCCCACCACGGTCTCTTGCAGGCGGGAAAGTACGGAGTCGGCGTATTTTTCGGGGCCGACGTCGGTAGGCAGGATTGCTTCCACGGCGAGCTCGGAGACGAAATTGCGGCCGGTGAGGTCCTGCATCTCGCCGGCTACTGCGGCAATCCATTCCACGGCGGGCATGGACGCACCCTGGGCGGCGCCGCCGGCGGTGGAAATTGCCTGGCGGACGAGGCGGTAGGCGTCGTTAGTATAGGCGTCGGCAGTAATGCCATCGAAGTACGAGCCCGCCACCTGCGGCATCTGCAAGGCCAGCTTGAGGGCCTCGCGCTGTGGCCACAGGTGGGTTTCCTTGGGGCTCGGCGGATGGATCATCGGCACGTCCTGCTGCGCCGGCTGCTGCTTCGCGTTGTCGAAGCGGCGGATGGTGGGCTTTTCGGCCTTCTTGGGCTTGCGCGCCTCCGCGCGGACCTGCTGGAGGACCTCCTCCGGATTGGCCCAACCCACCCAACCGGCGAGGCGGCGGGCGTACTCGCGCTGGAGGGGCTGATCGCGGATCTGCGCCACCACGGGGACTGCGCGGCGCAGGGCCTGCAGGCGCCCCTCCGCGGTATCGATGCGGTACTCCGCGATGACGGATTGGATGACGAACTCGAACATGGGGATTCGGTCCGCGATGAGCTCGCGCACTGCGGCATCGCCCTTCTGTAAACGCAGATCGCACGGGTCCATGCCGTCAGGCGCCACGGAGACGAAGGACTGGCCGGTGAATTTCTGCTCACCGTCAAAAGCGCGCATGGCGGCCTTCTGCCCTGCCTCATCGCCGTCGAAGGTATAGATGAGCTCGCCGTTGAAGTAGGAATCATCCAGCATCAGTCGGCGCAGCACCTGGAGGTGCTCCCCGCCAAAGGCGGTGCCGCACGATGCCACTGCGGTCTTCACACCGGCGGCGTACATGGCCATGACGTCCGTATAGCCCTCGACCACCACTGCCTGGTGGTTATCGGCAATATTGCGCTTGGCCAAGTCGAGGCCGAAGAGCACCTTGGACTTGCGATAGAGCATGGTCTCGGGGGTGTTCATGTACTTGCCGAGCTTGTCATCGTCGAAAAGCTTGCGCGCGCCAAAGCCAATGACGTTGCCGGAGAGGTCCTTGATGGGCCACAGCAGGCGGCGGTGGAAGCGGTCAATGGGACCACGCTTGCCCATCTTGGAAATGCCGGCCGCCTCCAGCTCCTCGAAGGAAAAGCCCAATCGCAGCAGGTGCTTGGTGGCGGTATCCCAGCCCTCCGGCGCATAGCCGCACTCGAAGTCATAGATAACCTCGCGGGAAAAGCCGCGATCCAGCAAGAAGTCCCGGGCGGTAGCGGCCTGCGGGGTTTCCAATTGCTGACGGTAGAACTCATGCGCGGCCTTATTCGCGGCGATGAGGCGCTGGCGGGTACCAGGCTTCTCGTTGCGCGCTCCCGTGGAACCGCCCTGGTAGTTAATGTGGTAGCCAATCTTCTGCGCTACCGCTTCCACTGCCTCTGGGAAGGAGACCTGCTCCATTTCCATCAGGAAGCTAAAGACATCGCCGCCCTTGCCGGTGGAGAAACAGTGATAGTAGCCGCGCTGCGGGCGCACGTGGAAGGACGGGGTCTTCTCATCCTTGAAGGGGCTCAGGCCCTTGAGCGAATCGTGTCCGGCGGGCTTGAGCTGGACGTACTCGCCCACGATCTCTTCTAAAGGCGCGCGTTCACGGATAGCTTGAATATCGCTGTCCGGAATTCTGCCTTTTGCCATGCGTACAGACTACCCCGCGCGCGGCGAGAATGTTCAAATGGCTGGGCCAGGATGGTGTGGTGCCTGTGGGTTCACGGTTTGGGCGGAAATTACCCTCTGATGGGGTGTCTTCCACCTACCTTTACCTACCCCCGTGACGGGGGAATTTTTGGCCTTGTTGGGAGCGTCGGCCGATTTCGGTATTCACCGCTGCACCTGCAAGAATAAGGGTATGCCCAAGTCCCAAGCGTCCAAGAAATCGCTCCCAGTAGCCCTCGGCGGCCTTGCGCTTGCCGTCGTTGCAGGCTACTTCGGCTTCGACCTCGGCGGCGATGGTGATTCCTCTGCTTCTTCCGCCTCCTCTCCGTCCGAGTCCGCAGGAGGCGCTAAGGCTGGCGACGCCGATACCTGCGAGATGTCCTCCCTCCCCGCCGAGGCGAAGGACACCGCGGACGATATCTTGGCCGGTGGCCCCTATGACTACCCGGATAATGACAATGCCCGCTTTGGCAACTACGAGGGACGCCTGCCGCAACAGGACAAGAATTACTACCGCGAATACACGGTAGAAACACCTGGCAGCAAGAACCGCGGTGCCCGCCGCATCATCACCGGCGGCGGCAGCGAGACCGACCCGGACGTGTGGTACTACACCGATGACCACTATGAAAGCTTCTGTTCTATCCCAGACGCGGAGGAGTAATAATGCAACGCATCCTCATTACTGAACACATCCGCACCCGCGCGGACTTCTTCAACGCGCTTGGCCGCACTCGCGGCTGCGAGGACTGCGGGCCCCGCAACCTCGATGACCTCGCAGACTTCCTGCGCGAGCAGCGCACCAGCGTCATCATTGCCTCCCACATGGAAATCGCGGACGAGGAACTGGAGGGCGTTGCCACCGTTTTGGAGGATCAGGGCGTGAAGTTGGTGCGCTAGCGACTCGGGCCCCTGGACTGGGGCTGGGGGCGTTAGGTCCATAGATATCAGGCCGAATTGAGGGTTGTGAGCTCTCAATTCGGCCTTTTCGCGCTCAGATCGGCCCGATGAGTTTCGCCCTAACTCTAGCGCGGTGGTGGGTAAGCCAGGTTTAGCTGAGGAACCCAGACAGCTCCGCACTCCGGCGGGCCAGGCGCTCGAGGCGGGACTCGGTCATGGAGGCAATCTGGTCGATGATGGCGCGGTCGCGGGCGGCGTCGGTATCGGCTTGTTCCCACCACAGCCGGAAGGTGGCATCGAGGGAGCCGGGGGTGCCGGCTACCAGGTAGTCGTAGACGCGGTAGATGCGCTCGCGCTGGCGGTCTTGGCGTGCGAGGTGGGCGGGCTCGTCCATGACGTAGAGGACGGCGATGGTTTTGAGCAGCTTTACTTCGGCTTCGGCTTGCTTGGGCACGATGAGGTTGCCGTGCATGCGGCCAAGGCTATTGGAGGCGATGAGATCGGCATTGGCCTCGCTGGTGGCGCCAACGGTCGCGCCCACGTAGCGGCCGACGAGCTCCGAGGTCATCTTCTTCAGGTTGGCGTAGTCGCACAAGGAATAGTCAAAGTCACCGATAGCGTTGATGACACTTAAGTTGCGCAGGCTATCGGCTGCTTCCAGGAGCTCATCGGCGGTGCCGCCGAAGGCCTTGGCGCCCTTTTCTGCTAGTTGGGCGAGCTCAACTAGATCCCAGAGGACATTAAGGGAGATGCGCCGGGAGATGATGCCATCTTCCACGTCGTGCACGGAGTAGGCGATGTCATCGGACCAGTCCATGACCTGGGCCTCGATGCACTTGCGGTTATCGGTATGGCCCTCGCGCAGCCAGTCCAAAAGGTGCGCGTCTTCGTCGTAGGCGCCGTACTTGCGGTTGGTGGTGCCATCCGGGTTGGTCTTGGTCCAGGGGTATTTGCAGGCGCCGTCGAGGGCCGCGCGGGTGAGGTTGAGGCCAAAGCTTTGGGGTTCGCCGCGGGCATCGTCCACGATGACTTTGGGCTCCAAGCGGGTGAGGATACGCAGGGTTTGGGCGTTGCCTTCGAAGCCGTTGAGAGCCACCTCATTGAGCGCATTCTCGCCGTTGTGGCCATAGGGCGGGTGGCCGATGTCATGGGTCAGGCCGGCCATATCGCAGAGATCGGGATCGAGGCCGAGCCCGGAGCCGATGCTGCGTGCGATTTGGCCGACCTCCAGGGAGTGGGTCAGCCTGGTGCGCGGGGTATCGCCGTCGCGCGGGCCGACGACCTGCGTTTTATCCGCTAGTCGGCGCAGCGCCGCCGAGTGCAGCACGCGGGCACGATCGCGGGCAAAGACCCCACGGTGTTCCTCCACGGGGTGGAAGGCTGAGCCCTTCGGCTTTTCATCGGCCAGGCGGGCAAAGTCGGCGACGGAATAAGAATAGGACACGGCCTCAAGTTTATTCCGCGAACAGGCCTTTTGGGTGAGCAACGTGGCCTAATCTCGGTCGTCTTCCTGCTGAATCGTCTGATGCCGCAGCTTCTGATTGGGCCGCAGCACCTGCTCCACGCGGTAGAATCCATTGCGCAGTGCTGCGGCACCGCGAGCGGGAAGCAGGCCGGCCACTAACGCATAGGCCACGCCACCAGTTTCGTGGGCAAGGTAGCGCCACCAGGGCTTAGAAAAGCGCGCGGCCGGGTAGTACGGCGTGCCGGAGACGGTGGCCGTGATGCCCTCTTGGCGGGCGATGAGGGCGGCGCGCAGGCGGTGGAGGGGATCGGTGATGATGGTGGCGTCGGAAAGCGCGAAGGCTTCCTTGACCGCGCTGAGGGAGCTGCGGGTATCCATGCCCTCCTCCACCGCGTGCACGGTCAGGTGCGGGAAGTGCTCGCGCAGGTAGGTGCGGCCGACGCCGGCCTCCGTAAACCTATCCCCGGGCAGCTTGCCGCCCACGGTAATGACCTCCAACCCCTCGGCCGTGGCGAGCTCACCGGCGTGGCGCAGGCGGCCGGCCAGGATGCGGGAGGGGCGGCCATCGTATTGGGCGGTTCCTAAAACAATTGCGTACTTCACTGCCCCACCACACTACCTGCCGGAGAGCTAAGTTAAGCCGGTAAAGTGGTGGGCATGAATTTGAGTGCACGTTTAGGCCGCGCGGCCATTGCCGCTTTCATTTTAGGCTGCACCTCCCTCGGTGCGGGGTCTGCCTTCGCCGCCGAGACCACCACGGTGGCACAGGGCACTGCCACCCTCCAGGACAAGGTCACCGATGAGGCCGGCGTGCTCAGCGCGGAGGAAAAGAGCCAGCTGGAGGAGAAGATTACGCAGCTGCAAAAAGACGAGCACTTGACGCTCTTTGTCTATATCACCGATGAGCTGGGCACGGATCCAGAAACCTTTGCCGGCCAGGCGGTCAAGGACAAGGGTCCGAATTCCGCAGTCTATGCGCTATCCATCAATGACCGAAAGATGGGCGTGCAGACCGGCAAGGACTGGCCGCAGGGCCGGCTGGACCAGATGTATGACGCCGCCTATGACAAACTGGCCAGCGATGAATACGGTGCTTCGGCCGTCGCGCTTGCCGACGCCGCCCTGGGCAACTCCGCTTCAAATAGCTCCGCCTCCGATTCCTCCGGCCTGGCGTGGCTGGGCGGTGGCGCGGCCGCCATCGTCGCCGCCGGTGGCGGAATCATGTACTACTCGCGCCGCAACACCAAGAAAAATAATGCGCAGACGCTGGAGTCTGCCCGCGAGATCGCCCCGGGCGATACCGATCAGCTAAACCGCCTGCCTCTGGAAACCTTGGACCAGCTGGCCCAGGAGGAGTTGGTCTCTACCGATGAGTCCATCCGCCGCGGCAAGGAGGAGCTCAATATCGCGCTCTCCGAGTTCGGCCCCGAGCGCGTGCGCCCCTTTACCAAGGCAATGAACCACTCCACCTCTACCCTGCAAAAGGCCTTCCACCTGCGCCAGCGCCTGGATGATGCCGTGCCGGAGTCCCCGGCCGAGCGCCGCCAAATGCTGGTAGAAATCGTCTCCTCCTGCGGCCAGGCCGATGACGCCCTCGACGCGCAGGCCGAGGAGTTTGCCAAGATGCGCGACTTGCTCATCCACTCCGATGAAAAGCTGGACGAGCTCACCCAGCGCACCGTGGGCCTGCGCGCCCGCCTGCCGGAGGCCGAGTCCACGCTGGCCGGCCTGAAGTCCAACTATGACGAGCACGTGCTCTCCTCCATTGCCGATAACCCCGAGCTTGCCGCCGCTTCGCTCGATGAGGCCGAGAAACTGCTCGACAAGGCCCGAGGGGTCCAGGCCCAGCCGGCCGGCCAGCAGGGTCCGCTGGTGGGACTTATTCGCGATATCGAGCACGCCTGCGAGATGACGGATCGCCTCATTTCCGGCGTGGAAAACGCCGAGGAGAATATCGCCACCGCCCGCGGCAATCTCGAGGCGCTTATTGCCGAGGTCGAGGGCGAGATCAACGAGGCCCGCGAGCTCGAGCGCCAAGGCAAGGCCCAGGGAACCACCGCGGATTGGGACAAACTCGAAGAGCTGCTCGGCCGCGCCGGCAGCGCCGTAGATGAGGCCAAGGCCCACGGCCAACAGGATCCGTTGGGCCAGCACACCGCGCTGACCTCCATCGATACCGAGCTAGATGAGGCGCTCGACCGCGTGCGCGAGAAGACCTCCACGCACGCGCGCCAGCTAGACCTCTTCCGCCAGCAGATTTCCGTGGCGGAATCCAATATCCAGGCCGCAGAAGACCTCATTTCCTCCCGCGGTCGCATCATCGGCTCGGGTGCGCGCACCGCGCTTGCCGACGCCAAACGTCTCCACGCCCAAGCCCTCCACACCGAGCGCAACGATATCCGCGCCGCGCTGCAGTCCTCCCGCGACGCAGTGGCCGCGGCCCAGGCGGCGCTGCAGCGCGCCAAGGATGACGTGGATGAGCACCGCCGCCGCCAGCAGCGCCAGCAGATGGGCAATGCCGCCAATAATATCGTTACCGGCGTGGTCATCGGCCAGATGCTCGGCGGTGGCCGTGGCTTCGGCGGTGGTTTCGGAGGCGGCGGCTTCGGTGGAGGCAGCTTTGGCGGCGGTGGCGGCGGTGGCGGCTTCCGCGGCGGCTCCTTCTAGGCCTCCCAGCCCGCCTCCACGGCCCAGCAGTCCGGCAAGCCGGCAGCCCGGCTCTAGGCTCTCGCGGGTGGCCCGGCTCGCGGCGCTGGGCTAGGTGCGGAGGGGGCGCGGGGTGGCGTCGAGAAGCGCGCAGGCGTAGCTCAAGAAGATGGCGTCGAGCTCCGGCAGCTCGCCCACGCTCACGCGCAGGCCATCGCCGGCAGGTGCGGTGCTGGCAACCTCGGCGCCCGTGCCACGGGCTACGATGCGGCGCTCGCGGCGGAAGGGGTTGCGGCGCTCCAGCAGGTACCCGCGGTCAGCGCAGGTCGCGCGCAGGCGGGTGACGGTAAACCCGGCCTGGGTGACCGAGAAATCCTCGCCCGCGGCGGTCTGCGCGCGCAGGAAGAACCGCGGGGAGGAAGAATCCAGCGAGGATTCTACTGCGAGGCGCTCGCCGGCGGCGGTGGCAAGCACGCCGTCGCGCACGGAGGCAAGCTCGTGCCCCTCGGCGTTGGTGAGCGCGCCCGCGCGCCAGGTCCACTGCGCAGTCATTAGAGGACGAATAGTGCGACGAGGGCGACGATGGATGCTAGGACCAAGGTGATGATCCAGGCCCAGGCTTTGCCTTGGGTGGTGGCATCCAAGATGACGCGGGTAAACCAGCTAAGACCGGCGATTTCCGCGGTGGTCAGGCCCTCGGCATCGTGCTCGAATTCGAGGATGGACTTGCGCACGCCGGAATTGCGGGCGGTGAACTGCCCTACCTTTTCATCATCGACGTCATCGATGATCCAGTCGCCGCTGTTTTCGTTGATGAAGGTGAAGGTACGGCCGTTGAGCGATGCCTCTAGGCGCTTATCGCGGCCGGGGCGGCCGGCGAGGCGGTAAATGGAGCCGTCGGCAAGCGTGGCAGAAGCGCCAAGGTCACTGACCTCGGTGCGCCAGAAGTGGCCGTCCACCTCCGCGGAATGCTCCGAGAATACGCCCAGTTGCTCCGGGCCTTCCTCGGCCAAGAGCACGGGCTTTGCGCGGTCGGAGCGATCCCAGCTGGTGTAATGCATTACTAGCACCCAATCAGGCGAGCGGCGAGGTAAGCCTCGAGGTCATCGAGCTTCACGCGCTCCTGCTCCATGGTGTCGCGCTCGCGCACGGTCACGGCATCGTCCTCGAGGGTGTCGAAGTCGAAGGTGACGCAGAACGGGGTGCCGATCTCATCCTGGCGGCGGTAGCGGCGGCCGATGGCACCGGAGACGTCAAAGTCCACGTTCCAGTGGGCGCGCAGCTTATCGGCCAGCTTGCGGGCTGGCTCGGAAAGCTCTTCCTTCTTGGATAGCGGCAGGACGGCTACCTTGATCGGTGCTAGGCGGCGGTCCAGGCGGAGGACTACGCGCTTATCGGTGCCGCCCTTGGCGTTGGGAGCCTCTTCCTCGTCGTAGGCATCCACTAGGAAGGCCATCATGGAACGGCCCAGGCCGGCGGCCGGCTCGATAACGTACGGGATCCAGCGCTCCTCGTTGGCCTGGTCGTAGTAGGACAGGTCCTCGCCCGAGCCCTTGGCGTGGACGGACAGGTCATAGTCCGTGCGGTTGGCCACGCCTTCCAGCTCGCCCCACTTGGAGCCCTTGAAGCCAAAGGCGTACTCCACGTCCACGGTGCGCTTGGAGTAGTGGGAGAGCTTTTCCTTCGGGTGCTCGTACAGGCGCAGGTTTTCTTCCTTGATGCCCAGGTCCACGTACCAGTTGTAGCGGTCATCAATCCAGTACTGGTGCCACTCTTCGTCCTCGCC
Source organism: Corynebacterium sp. ACRPO (assembly GCF_022347205.1). Lineage (GTDB taxonomy): Bacteria > Actinomycetota > Actinomycetes > Mycobacteriales > Mycobacteriaceae > Corynebacterium. The sequence goes on from NZ_JAKRNE010000008.1 coordinate 42,071, forward strand.
CGGCTTGACGAAGAACTCCATTTCCATCTGCTCGAACTCGCGGGTACGGAAGATGAAGTTGCCTGGGGTGATCTCGTTGCGGAAGGACTTGCCGATGTTCGCGATGCCAAACGGCGGCTTCATGCGCGAGGAGGTCATCACGTTCTTGAAGTTAACGAAGATGCCCTGTGCGGTTTCCGGACGCAGGTAGTGCAGGCCTTGCTCATCGTCCACCGGGCCCAGGAAGGTCTTGAGCAGACCGGAGAAGGCCTTCGGTTCGGTCCAGTCACCCGGCTGGCCGGTTTCTGGGTCATTGATATCTGCCAGGCCGTTTTCTGGCTCGTGGCCGTGCTTTTCCTCGTAGGCCTCAATAAGGTCGTCGGCACGGTAGCGCTTGCCGGTGTGGCGGGATTCCACCAGCGGGTCAGAAAAGACCTCGACGTGACCGGAGGATACCCAGACCTGACGCGGCTGGATGACGGAGGTATCTACGCCCACGACGTCTGCGCGGGACTGCACCATGTGGCGCCACCACTGGCGCTTGATGTTTTCCTTGAGCTCTACACCAAGAGGGCCGTAGTCCCACGCGGAGCGGGAACCGCCGTAAATTTCACCTGCCTGGTAGACCAAGCCGCGGCGCTTACACAGGTTTACAACGGTATCGATGACGGATGCCATAAGTTTTCGGACTCCTCTGGTAGGGGACAGTCTTGACAATCTCGTTCAGTCTAACCCGAAGCGCTTCCCGGCGGTGGGATTGGGGCATGAATTTAATCTGAAATAAATACAACGTATTGCAAGTATCGGGTAATATAAGGGTAACCGACAGGTAATAGGTATTTAATTGAAGGTGACATTCCCTATGACGACCACTTACAAGGCCCCAAATACTTCTGCGGCTGCCGGCGTTATCGCTGCCCTTGATTCGCCCCTACGCATCGCAATCATCTCCCGCTTGGCCGAGCGCGATCACTTTGTCCATGAGCTGGTCAAGGCCACCGGCAAGTCCCAGCCCCTTATCAGCCAGCACCTGCGCGTGCTCAAGCAGGCAGGCATCGTGGACTCCGAGCGCAGCGGCCGCGAGGTAACCTACTCGCTCATTGCGCCGCGGGTTTTGGACCTGCTTGCCGACGCCGCCAAGATCGCCTCCTAGCCCCTCCCCTCCTGCATAAAAAGCCGCCTGACTGTGCAGTTATTGAAAAAGCACTGATAATATTGAGGGCATGGCTTTACACGACAGTATTCCCAAGCTAGGCGCGCGCAATACCAAACAGCGCACCGCAGTGGTTGAGGTACTGCGGGAAATGGAGAAATTCGCCTCCGCCAAGGAGATCTACCACGAGCTCCAGGAGCGCGAGGAAAAGGTGGGCCTGACCACCGTGTACCGCACCCTGCAGTCCCTGACCGATATCGATGCAGTGGATGCCCTCCACATGCCCAATGGCGAAACCCTGTACCGCCATTGCGATACCGACGCCCACCACCACCACTTGGTGTGCACCAAGTGCGGCCGCACCGAGGAAATCGACGGCGGCCCCATTGAAAAGTGGGCCACCTCCGTGGCCAAGGAGTACGGCTTCGAGCTCACCGGCCACGATGCCGAGGTCTTTGGCATCTGCAGCGACTGCGCCGCTTCCGCTTAAAGGCGCTCGCGCTTCTCCTTGAAGCCACCCCTCCCCTAACCTCAGACCCCAACCTCCGGAGCCTGAGGTCTTTATTTTGCGGCGCACACGGGACCATATTTCACGCCAAGACTATAGCGCTGAGATTGCAATCAACTGCACGGTTAGGTTATTAACAAAGTGCAAAATAAGGCCTGCACGCAGAGAATTGTGGAAGCGAGTTACTAACGCGCACCCCATCCCCAGGAAAGTCGCATACACAATGACCGGTGGAGCAATATGAGCGGCGCCAAACAACAGCGAACTGAGGATCACACTGGCGAACGCTGGAACACTGCGATCCAAGTACCCCATGAGCAGGCGGCGAAACACAATTTCTTCTATCAGCGGCGCCAAAAATAGGTAGCACGCTAAAGAAATAACCACCATAGCGCCGCGACCGTCAGCTGAAGATGTACTTTCCGAGGGTGCAATACCCAGCAGCGGACCCACTATTGCGGCTGCCGCTCCCGCCATAAAGATGGCGAGTGGAACCTGCCACAATAAGTGCCAACCACGCCGACCCAAAGGAAGAAAACCGAGACCAATTCCCCGACGTTTTAGGTAGAACACCAATGCAGTCGTCGGCACTACCACCGAAAGAGCAAGCACAACGGGCATTATCGTGCCTAGTCCACCCGTGGTTAAACCAGCCTTCATCATGACAAAAACTGTCGCCACTAAGAGGGCATCCATTGCAATGACGGCCACTAGTCCAATAAGCGCATCTTTCAACCTGATGTTATCCACTGCCATGCCCCCTACCCTAAAAGGCTGCCTCTCATCCTAAAGAATGAATTTACCCAGAATGGTAAAGCACCCTTTACAGTAAAGCGTCCTTGACATATAGTGTGTGTCAAGCACGCTTTACAATCATTTGCTTCAGGAGGTTTCTGTGCAGACCACTCGCTTTGGCCGCCCCAAGTTCGGCGGCACGCAAACCAAACTCATTACTTTGTCCGTGGCTGCAGGCGCAGCCATCGCAGCAGCCGCCGGTGCCATCATGGCCGCGTTCATACACGATGATTCGCCGTGGCTAGCTTTTGCCGTGTACTCGCTGTGCCTCCTGCCTGTTGCTACGGCGGCTAGCTGGGGATTCATGGTGGATCGGTCCACCATCCGCGGGGCGACACCCGACCCGGAAAATTCCATCGAATCCCATTGGTATTCGCAGGCTTCCGAAAACACCCTGCACGCCATGCTCTTTGGCATCGGCGGCCTAGGAGTTGTCTCCTCATTTTGGGAGTTCCAGGTTTCCGGCACCATGCTCACCATCATCTTGGGAGTATTTGTCACCGGAACCTTTGGCATTAGCTACTTTGCCCACAAGCGGGCAGCGAGCTAAACCATGGACAACCGGCTAAAAGAGATTCGCGAGAGCCAAGGTCTCTCGCAGCAGGGCTTAGCTACGGAGCTAGGTGTCTCGCGCCAAACAGTCATCAGTATTGAAAAAGGGCGCTACGATCCTTCACTCCCCCTCGCATTTCAGATCGCGCGCCACTTTTCCTGCCACATCGAAGACATTTTCATCCCCGAGGAATAACCACGCTGCGCGCTACTTCTTCACGCCGCCGAAGCGGCGATCGCGCCGTGCATACTCCTCGATGGCAGCGAAGAGATCCTCCGGCGTAAAGTCCGGGAAGAGCTTGTCCTGGTAAATCATCTCCGCATAGGCGGACTGCCACAGCAGGAAGTTGGAGGTGCGCTTCTCCCCGGACGGACGCAGAAAGAGGTCCACATCCGGCATGCCTGGGTCATAGAGGTGCTGCGCGATGGTTTCTTCCTTAATATCGCGCGGGTTGAGCTCGCCGGCGGCCACCTGCTTGGCGATGTCCCTAAAGCCATCTACCAGCTCTGCCCTACCGCCGTAGTTCACACACATGGCCAAGGTCATCTTGGTGTTATCCTTGGTCAGCTCCTGGGCAGCCTCGAGCTCCTTAATCACTGAGCGCCACAGGCGCGGGCGGCGGCCGGCCCACACTACGCGCACGCCACGCTCATTGAGCCACTCGCGCTGGCGGCGCAACACGTCACGGTTAAAGCCCATGAGGAAGCGAACCTCCTCAGGGCTGCGGCGCCAATTCTCCGTGGAGAAGGCATAGGCCGAAAGATAAGGAACGCCGGCGGCAAGGCAGGCATCGACGACGTCGAGAAGCACGGCTTCTCCGCGCCTATGCCCCTCGGTGCGCTTCATGCCTTTTTCCTGGGCCCAGCGGCCGTTTCCGTCCATGACCAGCGCAATATGGCGCGGCATGAACTCATCCGGGATATTTGGCGGGGTCAAAGTGCGGTTCGGGTCTGGCGTAATCACGGGCTATATTCTACTGTTCCATAACCTGCAATGCGGAAACATTGCGCTCCATGTGCCATTGCAGGTGCGCCCGCGCTAGACGATGCCCCTCCTGCTTTTGCGCATTCGTCGGATTGGTCGGGTGGTTATGCGCCAAAAGCCACAGGTGATGCAGGGTTTCCGGGTCTACCTCCGCAGCACCTGGCGGCCGACATTCGTGGCACGCCGCACCGCCTACCGCCGGGTGGAAGGCGTGGTGCGGGCCGGGCCGGTTGCACTGGGCGCAGTTGAAGAGGCTCGGCGCCCAACCGGCATGCGCCATGGCCTGCAGCAAGAAGGCATCCAGCGTCATGGTCGGGTCCGCGGTTTGCAGCTGCTCCAAGGTCGCGGTGACAGATTCGTAGAGGTAGGGATCATGGGCGGCGTCGGCAAATGCAAGGCGCTCGGCCGATTCCAGCACCGCGCACGCGGCCGTGTAGCGCTCATAGTCTTCAATGAGGCGCGCGCCAAAATAGTCGACCGTATCCGCCTGGGAGATGGTGGCCAGGTTCTTGCCCACATACAACTGGACATCGAGGTTGACGAAGAGCTGCAGGCGCGAACCAAAGCGCGACTTGGCGCGGCGCACGCCTTTGGCCACCGCGCGCACGAGGCCATGATCGCGGGTAAGCAGGACTATGACGCGATCGGCCTCACCAAAGTCATAGGTGCGGATGACCACTGCGCGGTCACGATAGTTCTCGCGCATATTGGTTTAGAACCCGAGCCTGCCCAGCGACTTCGGATCCGACTGCCAGTTCTTTAACACCTTGATACGCAGGTCCAGGTACACGTTTTGGCCCAGCAGCTTAATAATCTCCTTGCGGGCGTTGCCCACAATGCGACGGAAGCGCAGGCCATCCTTGCCCTCAATAATGCGCTTTTGGCCGGGACGCTCTAGGTACAAAATGGCATGGATATCCAGCACGCCCTCGCGGGTGCGCGACGGCAGCATCTCATCAACCTGCACCGCCACCGAGTGCGGCAGCTCCGCCTTCAAGCCGGACAGAGCAGCTTCACGAATGAGTTCCTCGATGCGCTTTTCCTGGCCTTCATCGGTGATGTGGTCATCCGGGTAGAACTTCGGGCCTTCCGGCAGGTGATCCACGATGACCTGCACCAGCTCATCCAGTTGCACACCCTCCTTGGAGGAAACCGGGATGACTACCGCATTCGGGTCATCCTGGGAGAGCAGCTCGTGCAGGGCCAGCAGCTGCGCGCCAACCTGATCTTTGCTGGCCTTATCCAGCTTGGTGACGATACCGATGATCGGGGTCTTTGGCGCGATGCTGCGCACGTTTTCCAGGATCCAACGGTCACCCGGGCCAATCTTTTCATCAGCCGGGATGGTCAGGCCGATTACATCCACATCGGCATAGGTGTCTTTGACTACCTCGTTGAGGCGCTCGCCCAGAAGGGTCCGCGGGCGGTGCAGGCCCGGCGTATCCACGACGATGACCTGGGCATCATCGCGGTGTACCAAACCGCGAATGGTGTGGCGGGTGGTCTCCGGCTGGTCCGCGGTGATCGCAATCTTCTGCCCCACCAGGGCATTGGTCAGGGTGGACTTGCCGGTATTCGGACGCCCAACAAAGGATACGAAGCCTGAGCGGAATCCCTCCGGGGTATCGGTGTATTGCGAATAATCAAGCGGGACTGCCGTATTCTCGGCGCCTTCCGGCACGGCATCATCGGGGTCTTCTGGCAGACCCTCGAATGCCGCATCAAACTGTGCATCAAAATCAGAACTCATTACCCGCAATAATAGCCCACAGAGTCAAGATCTCCGATTAGTTCGCGGCCAATTCGCACCGGTGAAGCGGCATAGGACTAATCTATGGAGAAACCTCTTCTCTCCAGCGCATACCGCGCTCACTCTCCGAAAGGCTCCTCATGCCCCGCAAATCCCCTGCCCTACTTTTGGGCGCTGCCCTTACTCTCATCCTTTCCGCATGCTCCTCGCCTAATTCCGAGTCACCCGCCGAGACGAGTACTAGTTCTTCGGCTACCTCTTCTTCATCCGCCACCAGTTCTTCAAGTACGGCCTCTTCTGCCGCTACCATCAGCAGCGAAGAGAGCATGGCGGAAGAACCTGCAAAAAGCGCCGCTCCTGAGCCGGAGACCCAGCCTCAAACCGCGGCTGCCGAGCCGGAGCTGCTGTATTGCGATCCGGGAAATTTGACCATCATCGGTACATTTTCCGACGGCACGCAAAGGCCCACAGAGCTATGCGATACTCCCGCTCATCGCCGATCTGCACGCGCAGAAGGAGTGTGCGGCAGTCTAGACGGACGATATAAGTACCCCGAAGAATGGGCCGAGCTGTGCAATGGAGGCCTTCCGCCTTCAGATTCAGATTCGTTGAATGACTATGGCGACGTAGATGCTGGATACACGCCAGAGTCCGACGCAGTGTTAGATACGCCAGCCGATGCCGATACTGGTGCGGTAGAAGGCTACGAGTATTAGCGGGAAAGACCGCACGCTGGACAACGCCAAAGCCCTGCGCCCGTCGAAACGGGTGCAGGGCTTGCCGCTAAATTAGTGAAGCTTACTTAAACTCATCCGGCAGCGGTCCAAGCTGCGGGCCGTCCGGGTAGTACTTCCAGCCATCCTTGATGCGGACGTCGTCAGCCCACGGCAGCTTATACTTGCCCTTAGCCAAGTCCTCGACCCAGGTGAGATAGTTGTCGGTCTTGCCGCCGGGGTAGCCCACGTATCCGCGGTTGCCCAGGTTGAAGATGTTGTTTTCTAGGCCCCAATTGATACGGGCCTTGTCAGCCAACTCTGGGAAGATTTCGGCGGTGACGATCTCGCCGGGATTGCGGTGGCCCTCAGAAATCATGTGGCCGTCGTAATTGCAGACGTTACCTTCACCGAAGTAGTAGAAGGTGTTGTCGTAGCCAGCCAAGTTTACGGATGCGGTGTACATCAGGTTCTGGAAGGCATTCGTCTTATTGGTCATGATCCACTGATCCTGGGTCTGTGTGGAGTAGCCAGAGATGCGGATATAAACGTTGGCGCCCTTGTATGCAGCCTCGCGTGCGAGCTCAGGGAACATGCCATCGTGGCAAATGTTTACGGCAAGCTTGGAACCCTTCGGGCCGTCGCAAACCGGCATGCCCAGATCGCCTGGGTACCAAGGCTCGATGGGAGTCCATGGCTGCAGCTTGCGGTAGTGCAGTGCGATTTCGCCATCGGAGTTGATGATGATGGCGGTATTAAAGGGCGGCTTTCCTTCCTCATGGTTTGGCTCCATGATGGAAAAGACGCCCCAGACATCATTGTCTTTGCAGGCCTGCTTGAACTGGTCCACCTTTGGGTCATCGAGGCCGATGAGGAATTCATCATAGGACCAAATCTTGGTGTTGAGACCGGAGGAAGAATATTCCGGGAAAACAATAAGGTCGAGGTCTGGGTAGCCGGCCTTGGTGGAACCCACCATGCGGCAGATTTCGTCCACACTAGCCTGGACGTCTTCCGGGGTATTGACCACCGGAACGGGATACTGAATGAGGGCCATCAACAGGCCGTCGGGGGATGCGCTAATGCTGCCGGTGCTGGACATAGTGGACTCCTATCGCAAAGTAGATGATGTGACGGGAGCCATATTACCGACGCACTAGTGGTACGTCACACTATTAGCCCGGAGAAGTAGTCTCGTATAAGAGACTCATCGTAAGCCGCCTTTGATGAAATAAGAGAGCCGAGCTGAGGGGAAGGCTACTCAGCTCGGCCGACACTCGATAGACCTTGGGTGGGCGTAGGTACGGGTTCTTAAGGGGGCGGAAAAGAAAAGTCGAGAGAGATCAGGCTGAATTGAGGGCGAAAAGGCCGATCTGAGGGGTAATTTTCCTCAGATCGGCCCGATCAGAATGGACCTAACTTTAGGAGGCCCAATTTAACGGGATCCCACGCGCGAGAACGGGGGCCGCGCAGGGTTTAGAGCTCCTCGGCGCTGAATTGCATGCGCGGGTGCGCAAAGACGTCCTGGGACTGGATGAGCTGGAGCTCGGAGGTCTCAGCCTCGTAGGTGTTTTCTAGCAGGTCATACACGGAAGAGGCGGTGCGGCGCAGGGACTCCTTGACGTCGCTGGTCTCGGTGTAGTGGCCGGTAAACAGGGCGGCGGTTACGTCGCCGGAGCCGTTGCGCTTGAACGGCAGCAGCGGCGTGGATACGAGGAAGGCGCGGTCGCCGTCGACGGCAAGCATCTCAATCTGGTCGTCGGCAGTCTCGGGGCGCTTAACGGAGGTCACCAGCACGGTCTTTGGGCCGATTTCCTGCGCCTTCTTTACTGCGGCGAGGGTCTGATCAAGTGTGCCGACCTCGGAATCGGTGAGGTAGCCCAGCTCAAACTGGTTGGGGGTGATGATATCGGCGACGGGCACGACGCGGTCGCGCAAAAGCGGCGGGATCTCATCGGAGACGAAGCAGCCGGACTTGGCATTGCCCATTACAGGGTCGCAGGCGTAGAGGGCCTTGGGGTTGGCAGCCTTGATGCGGCGGACGGTTTCCACGATGGCGTCGGCAATGTCGGCGCCGCCCTGGTAGCCCGAAAGGATGGCGTCGATCTGCGGGAAGGCGCCGCGCTTCTCAATGCCGTCGATGATGGAGGTGACGTCGCTGGCTGGAATCATCGGTCCGCCCCAGTCGCCGTAGCCGGTGTGGTTGGAGAAATTCACCGTGTGGACCGGCCATACCTCATGGCCGGCGCGCTGCAGGGGAAAGACGGCCGCGGAGTTGCCAACGTGGCCGTAGGTGACGTGGGACTGGATGGAAAGGATAGTCATAGCTACCCATTGTGCTACGCTGCCCGCGCGCTCACCAAGGAAAAGACAAAAATTATTCCTCCGGGCGATCTTGTGGCTCGCCCACCGCAGGGATTCCGCCACCGGGAACCTGCTTGTCCAGGTTGGCGCGCTCGGCGGCGTCAGGAAAAGCCTTCGGGCCAGAAGGCTTGGGCTGATAGGAAACGCCACGCTCGGCTGCATCGTCGTACCAATCCGCGAGCAGTTCGTTTTGGCGGCCGAACATTTCCTTCTCCTCGGCCGGAGTGGAGTGGTCATAGCCCAGCAGGTGCAGGCAACCATGGACGGTAAGCAGGGCCAGCTCGTGACCTAGGGAGTGGCCGGCGGCCTCCGCCTGGCGCAGGGCGAACTCGGGGCACAGGACGATATCGCCCAGCATGGCCGGGCCTGGGTCGGCGGCATCGGGGCGGCCGCCACCGGCGATGGCGCCAGGGGTGAGCTCATCCATGGGGAAGCTCATGACATCGGTGGGGCCTTCCAGATCCATCCAGCGCACGTGCAGATCCTCGATGGTCTTCAAATCCACACAGGTGATGGTGCACTCGGCATCGGGGTTGATGTCCATCGCACCGAAGGCATAAGAGGCGACGTCAATCAGCATCTCCTCGTTGACGCCTTCGAAGCCGGATTCATTGAGAAACTCGATACTCATTCCATTTCCTCGTATTCTGCGGCTTTCTTATTATCAAAGGTCTCATAGGCATTGACGATGCGCCCGACCAGTTGGTGGCGCACCACGTCTTTAGAGCCCAAGTCCGCAAAGTGGATATCGTCCACGTTGCGCAGGATGCGGCGCACGATGCGCAGGCCAGAGACCTGACCATGCGGAAGGTCTACCTGCGAGATATCGCCGGTGACCACAATTTTGGAGCCAAAGCCCAGGCGGGTGAGGAACATCTTCATCTGCGCGGGCGTGGTGTTTTGGGCCTCGTCAAGGATGACAAAGGCATCATTGAGCGTTCGGCCGCGCATATAGGCCAGCGGGGCGACCTCGATGATGCCGGCTTCCATGAGCTTAGGAATCATTTCTGGGTCGAGCATGTCCCGCAGGGCGTCGTACAGCGGGCGCAGGTACGGGTCAATCTTGTCATTGAGCGTGCCCGGCAAGAAGCCGAGCTTCTCCCCTGCCTCCACGGCCGGGCGGGTGAGGATAATGCGCGAGACCTGCTTGGTCTGCAGGGCCTGCACGGCCTTGGCCACCGCCAGGTAGGTCTTGCCGGAACCGGCCGGTCCAATACCAAAGACCACCGTATTATCGTCGATGGCCTGCACGTATTCAGACTGGCCCACCGTCTTCGGGCGGACGGCCTTGCCGCGGCGCTTAACGATGTCCGCCGCCAGCGCCGCAGAGACCGACTGCGGCGCCTCCACGGCCACCATGTCCATGGTGTGCTTGACCGTATCGGTGGACACGGCGTGGCCGCGGCGGGCAATGGCCTCGAGCTCATCGAGGATCTTGGCGGCACGGGCCACCTCATAGTCGGGACCGGTGACGGTAACGACATTGCCGCGGGCAAAAAGGTCCGCATCCAGGCGGTTATTGAGCACGCGCAGGTTATCGTCCGCACTACCCAGCACGCTGCTGACGTAGGCGGAATCTAGCTCACATTTCTTCGTGATGATAGGCACGTGCTTTAGGCTACCAGCGCCGCCTACCAACGCTCGGTGCGCATGCCGATTGCAGCAAGCGCCACCATTGCCGCACTCGCCGTGCGCAGCACTTCCGGGCCGAGCTTGATGGGTGTGGCACCGGCTTCTTTGAGGCGATCGAGCTCGGCGTCGCCAATGCCGCCCTCGGGGCCGACGAGCAGGACGACGTCCTCTGTGAGCGGCACGTCTTTGATGGAGGCGGTAGCCTCTTCGTGCAATACGAGCACTGTGGGTGCGTTGGAGGAAGCGCCGTCGCGGCGACCGGTGAGCTCTTGAACGAGCTGCGGGGTGGTCAGCGGGCCGCGCACCTGCGGGATGCGGGCGCGGCGGGATTGTTTGGCCGCGGAATCGGCGGCCGCCTGCCATTTGGCCACCGCCTTCGGCGCCTTCTTACCGTCCCATTTAGCCACGCAGCGATCCGCCTGCCAGGCGATGATCTCATCGGCGCCGGCTTGGGTGGCAAGATCCACCGCGAGCTCGGCGCGCTCGGACTTCGGGATAGCCTGCACCACGCTCACCCGCGGGGTGGGCTCGGGCGCGGTGTCAATGGAGTCGACCGTGCCCTCCAGGGAGTCCTTGCCCGAGGTAGCGGTGATGGTGAGGGTAAGGCGGGTACCGGTGCCGTCGATAAGCTCGAGGCGCTCGCCCTCCCCCATGCGCTTGACCGTCACGGCATGGCGGGCCTCCGGGCCGGAGAAGCTGAAAGCCTCGCCGGTGCGCGCGGCGGAAAGATCCGGGTGGATGAAGACGGGCAGCGACATTAGCGGCGGAACTTATCGCGGAGGCGGCTGAAGAAGGATTCCTCTTGGCCGTCGCCGGTGGTGCGCACGCGCGCGCCTTCGTCGCGGGAATTGCGGATCTTCTCCAGGGCCTCGCGGGTCTTGCGGTCCAGGTCCTTCGGCACAACGACGTCCACGTGGGCAAAGAGGTTGCCGTAGCCATCGGTGCGCAGGCGCGGCATGCCGGCGCCGTCGACCTTGATGGACTCGCCCGGCTGGGTGCCCGGCTCGATGTCGATGGTGAGCTCTTCGCCATTGAGCTGGTCGATGGTGAAGTTGGTGCCCAAGGCGGCGTCAATCATCGGCACGCGCACGGTGAGGTTCAGATCATCGGCATTGCGCTGGAAGACGGGGTGCTCCTCCGTGTGGACCTCGACGTAGAGGTCGCCGGCCGGGCCACCGCCGTGGCCGACCTCGCCCTGGGAGGCCATGCGGATGCGCATGCCGTCATTAATGCCGGCCGGGATATTCACGGTGATATCGCGGCGCTTCTTCACGCGGCCGTCGCCGGCGCAGTGGTTGCACGGATCGGTAATGACCTCGCCGAAGCCCTGGCACTTCGGGCACGGGCGGGTGGTCATGACGTTGCCCAGGAAGCTGCGCTGCATCTCCTGGATTTCACCCATGCCATTGCAGTTATCACAGGTAACTGGCTTGGCCTTGGACTCGGAGCCGGTGCCGCCACAGCTATCGCACAGCACCGCGGTATCCACGGTGACCTTCTTCTTCAGGCCGGTGTAGGCCTCTTCCAGGGTGATGCGGGTGCGCAGCAGGGCATCGTTGCCCGGCTGGACGCGGGACTTCGGGCCGCGGGAACCGCCGGCACCGCCGCCGAAGAATTCGGCGAAGATATCGCCGAGGCCGCCGCCACCGAAGCCGCCAAAGCCGCCGGCGCCGGCACCGCCGCCACCCTGCTCCATGGGGTCGCCGCCCATGTCCACGATCTGGCGCTTTTGCGGATCCAGCAGGACCTCCTGGGCCAGCGCGGCATCGCGGAACTTTTCCGCGGCAGCGTCATCATCCGGGTTCAGATCCGGGTGATACTTGCGGGCCATTTTGCGGTAGGCCTTCTTAATCTCCTGGTCAGTTGCGTTTTTATCAACACCGAGGATGCCGTAGTAGTCACGAGCCACTGTAAGAGATATTCCTTCTAATTCGTCTTGTTGGGGTTAACTTGAAAAAATAATGCGCGGCCAGCCAGTTTACTCGCACTGCTCGCCGGCCAAAATTTCGCTCACATACCGTGCAACGGCAGAGACCTTAGAAATTGTTCCCGAGTAATCCATAAAGGTAGGCCCCACCACGCCGAGGCCGCCGAGTGTGGCCACCTCATCGCCGGTGCCCAGGCCATAGCCCGTGGCCACCACGGAGGCTTGGCGCAGCTGGTCTTCCTCGTTTTCCTCACCGATGACCACGGAGACGTTGCCCAGATCGGGCACGCGGGCAAGCAGCTTGAGGACGACGACCTGCTCTTCTAGTGCCTCAATAATCTTGGGCAACCCTTCCGGAAACTCGCGCGCCACGCGCGTCAGGTTAGAAGCACCGGCCATAATCAGCCGGTCGGAGGGCTGTTCCACCAAGGTCTCGATGAGGGTGGTGGCCACCTTGAGGACGTGGTGTCGGATATCCAAGGGGGCGTCGTCGACGAGGTGGGCGAGCTCCACGGAGGCGTCGCTAAGCGTCTTGCCCACTAGCGCGCTATTGACGATGTCGCGCAGGCGGAAGGTCTGGTCCTGGTCGATGATTTCATCGAGCTCCACATTGCGCTGATCCACGCGGCCGTTATCGGTGATAAGCACCAGCAGCAGGCGCACTGGGGAAAGCGCCACGACCTCGCAATGTTTGACGCGGGATACCTTGAGATTAGGCAGCTGGACGACGGCCGCCTGCTTCGTCACCTGCGCCAGTAGCTGCACCGAGCGGCGTAGCACATCCTCCAAGTCGACGCCGCCTTCCAAGAAGTTGAGCATGGCGCGGCGCTCCGGGGCCGAAAGCGGCTTGACCTCGTGGAGGGAGTCCACAAAGTGGCGGTAGCCCTGCTGGGTGGGCACGCGGCCGGAGCTGGCGTGCTGCTGGGAGATAAGGCCCTGGGATTCGAGCACGGCCATGTCATTGCGGATGGTGGCCGAGGAAACTCCCAATTGGTAGCGCTCCAAGAGCGATTTAGAGCCAACGGGCTCTTGGGAGGCAATATAGTCCGCCACGATGGCGCGCAGGACTTCCTTGCGGCGGGCATCGGTTGAGGTAGACACTATGGCGCTCCTATTCGCTTCGGCGAATGATAAATTCTTTAAAGTTCGGGACGGTGTACCTGACTTTACCGTGCTCAGGGGAATAAATGAGACCTTTGTTTATGAGCTTAGCCCGCACCGGACCAAGAGCTTTATTATCCTTCCCTAGACGTTCACCGATTTCTTTCGTTTCCGCTGAACCATCGCCTAAGGCTGCCATGGCACTGAGATAGTCTCTTTCAGCTGGCGTAGCTCGATCCCAGCGAGCTTGGAAGAAGCCTGCGTCTTAGGAACCAGTTCACCAGTCACGGCAAAAGACTAACAAGAAAATAGCGGAATAACAGGTTTCTCATCGACTGAGTCAAAACTAACTGGTTTGGTTTCTACTGGACTAAGTCTAAAGATCTGGGAACGAGGATTAGGTTTCTTCGGCGACGAGGAGATCGGTGATGATGCCATCGGCCAGCAGACGGCCGGGCTTGGTGATGCGTACGCGATCGCCGGCGCGCTCGAGCAGACCGCGGCCAATGAAGCGCTCGAGGGCGGGCGCAGCGTGGGCATCAAGCCAGGCCTCCGGGATGCCCTCGCGCAGGCGCAGGCCGAGCATGATTTTCTCCATGTGGCGGTCGGCGTCGGTAAGCGTTTCGGTTTCTTTGATGGGCAGCTCGTCGCGGCCGAGGGCGTCTATATAGCGCGAGGGGTGCTTGACGTTAAAGAAGCGCTCGTTACCCAAGTGCGAGTGGGCGCCTGGGCCTGCACCCCACCAATTGCCGTCTACCCAGTAGATGCGGTTGTGCTCGCACTCGCCGCCGGGCTTGGACCAGTTGGAGACCTCGTACCACTCGAATCCTTCTGCCTCGAGGGTGGTAGAAATCATCTCATAGCGCCGTGCCAGCACGTCCTCATCGGGGGCGGGCAGGATACCTTTATTGACTTTGCGCGCCATGCGCGTGCCGTCTTCTACGATGAGCGAATAAGCACTGACGTGGTCCACGCCGGTTTCTAGCACTCGGTCGAGCGTCTCGCGCACGTTGTCATCCGTTTCGGTGGGAGTGCCATAGATCATGTCGAGGTTGACATGCTCGAAGCCGGCGGCGCGGGCCTCGCGGGCGGCGGCAAAGGCACGGCCGGGGGTGTGGGCGCGTTCGAGGACTTGGAGAACGCCCGGGGATGCGGACTGCATGCCGAGGCTGATGCGGGTATAGCCGGCGTCGGCAAGCTGGGCAAAATACTCCGGCGAGGTGGACTCCGGGTTGGATTCGGTGGTGACCTCCGCCCCTGGTTTCAGGCCAAAGGTCGAACGGACGGTGTTCAGGATGCGGCTCAGGCCCTGCCCTCCCAGCAGCGAGGGCGTGCCGCCGCCAATGAAGACAGTCTCGGCCGGGCGGCCCACGCGCGCGGCCGCCAACTCCAGCTCGCGGTCCAAGGCATCCAGGTAGGGGCCGGTGAGATCGCGCGGGCTGCCAAGCTCGCCTGGGGTATAGGTATTGAAATCGCAATACCCACAGCGAGTGGCGCAAAAAGGAACGTGGATATACAGCCCGAAGGGTTCAGTCATGGATAAAACCCTAATAGGGCAGGAACAAAATGGCCGAAAACAGGGTTAAGAATGTAGTATGTTTCCATCTTCCCAAGTAGAAAGGCACCCTCAGTGGAACCTCCGAGTCGATGTCCCTACCTCCTTCTAGGCGGTGGGGAGTAAATCATGTTATCGGCTATCTTGATGATCCTGGCCGGCTTTGTAGTCATTGGCCTCATCATCGTCGCGAACGCATACTTCGTGGCCCAAGAGTTTTCCTATATGTCCGTGGACCGCACGCAGCTGCGGACCCAGGCTGCTGAGGGGGATAAGACAGCACAACGCGCGCTGGCTATTACTCAGCAGACCTCCTTTATGCTCTCCGGCGCGCAGCTCGGTATTACGATTACCGGCCTGCTCATCGGCTATGTGGCCGAGCCGCTCGTGGGCCAAGGCCTGGGTATCTTGCTTGGCGGCGTCGGTGTTCCCTCCGCGGTATCAGTCACCGTTGGTACCATCGCGGCACTTTTCATCTCCACGATTGCGACGATGCTGTTTGCGGAGCTCTTCCCCAAGAACTACACCATCGCCGCACCGATGAAGACGGCGCGCTGGCTGGCCGCCTCCACGCAGCTTTACCTGCGGATTTTCGGCTGGCTCATCCACTTCTTCGAGTACTCCTCCAATGCCATCCTCAAGCTCTTTGGCATCGAACCGGTAGAAGACGTCGATTCCTCTGCCACCGCCGATGACCTGGAATCCATCGTGGATTCCTCCCACGAGGCCGGCGATCTGGATGAAAATACCTACATGGTGCTCGACCGCCTGCTGGACTTTCCCGAGCATGATGTCGAGCACGCCATGATCCCGCGCTCCCGTGTGGACGTCATTGACCCGGAAACCACCCTTGGTGAGGTCCGTGAGATGATGTCTACCGACCACACGCGCTACCCCGTCATCGACGATGAGCACAATCCAGTCGGCGTGGTGCATCTTATCGACGTCCTGGGAAGCAACCTGCCCGCCGCCACCAAGGCCACCAGCATCATGCAGGAGGCCGTCGTGGTCCCTGAGCTGATGCCGCTGCCGGATGTGGTGGAAGAGCTGCGCGATAGCGACCAGAAGATGGCGTGCGTTATCGATGAATACGGCGGCTTCGTGGGAATCGTGACCATGGAGGACTTGGCCGAGGAAATCTTGGGCGATGTCACCGATGAGCACGATATCGAAGAAACCGAGGAAATCACCGAGCAGGACGATTCCCACTGGTTGGTCGACGGCGATACGCCGATTGATGAGATCGAGCGCGCCATCGGCCACGACCTGCCTGAGGGCGACTTTGAGACCGTCGCCGGCCTCGTCATTGCGCACTCCGGTGCGCTGCCTGAGGTAGGCGAGGAACACACCATCCAGCTCGAGGCCGAGCCCGAGGACTGGGTGGACCACGATGAGGCCCCCGTTCGCTCCCTCCGCCTGCGTGTGCAAGAGGTGGACCGCCACGTGCCGTCCGTGCTTGCCATCGAGCTGGTGGAGGATTACTCCGACCACTCCGATGATGATGCCGCTAAGAAGGAGGATGCATAATGACCGAATCTTGGTGGTTTAACCTCCTCGTTACCCTGCTTATCATCGCCGCTTCCGGCTTCTTTGTGATTATCGAGTTCTCCTTGATGGGCGCTCGCCGCAACCGTTTGGAAGAGGATGCGGAAAACTCCCGCACCGCGCGTGCTGGTCTGCGCTCGCTCAATGAGCTGACCATCATGCTCGCCGGCGCGCAGCTGGGCATTACCGCCGCCACCTTTGTGCTCGGTGCTGTGACCAAGCCGTGGGTGCACCACCTGCTCATGGCACCGCTGGAGGCCGCGGGCCTGCCGCTGGGCATTGCCGACGTCGTCAGCTTCCTCCTCGCCCTCTTCATCGTCACCTTCCTCCACCTCGTGCTGGGTGAGATGGCACCGAAGTCTTGGGCTATTACTCACCCGGAGACCGCCCTGCAGTTCATCGCGGTCCCCGCACGCGGCTTCGTGTGGATCTTCCGCCCGCTGCTGAAGTGGATCAACGTCATGGCCAACAAAATGGTCTCCATGGCCGGCGAAGAGCCCGTCGACCGCGCCGGCGCAGCCGGCTACGACGCCGAAACCCTGCGCACCTTGGTCGAGCACTCCCGCGAGACCGGCGCTTTGGATGATGAGTCTGCCAACCAGATTTCTGATGTCATCGAGTTGGAAAACTCCACCGTTGGCGCCATGGCTCGCGAGCACGGCTCTGAGGTAGTGCCCCTGCCTTCCGACGCCACCGTGGAGGACCTCCAAGACCTCGTCGTACGCAAGAACATCATGCGCGTGCTGGTCTTCCCTAAGGACTCCCGCGTCCCCCGCGTGGTCCACGTGCGCGATACCTTGCTGGCAGAACCAGAGACCCCGGTTCTCGAGTTCTCCCGCCCCGCCCTGTCCGTGTCTTCTTCCACTACCGTGCAAAAGACTCTGGACCACATGCGCGCTCGCAACGAGCAGCTTGTCATGGTGGGCAAGGCCGATAAGGACAACGCCGTGTGGATTCTTACCTGGGACGACATCATGGGCCAGCTATGGCCGCAGATTACCGAGCAGCTAGATAAGGTCACCCCTCCCCCAGCCGTCTAGTTCCTGTCGCGTCCTCGCCCGCGCCCGCGCCCGTGCCCGCTTCATTGTGGCCGGCGCGGGCTTTGCCGTTTTCGCACCCGCGCGCAAGGGCTATTTCCCGGCCTGTGGATAACTGCGTCCGCGACTTTCCCAGCCGCCACTTCGCTCACTCTGCCTTCACGGCCGCCTCGTTATCCACAGCCCCGGCCGGCATTTCCTCGCGCCGGCCGACGGTGTGCCCTTTTCTAGGAGGCATGACACCACCACTGACCAATATCGACTCCATCCGCACCAACCACCCCACCTTTTGGACCGACCTGAAAAACGGCACCTACCTCAAGCTCGCACCACGCATCGCAGTCCAGCGCGATCACTACCATTGCCTCGACTTCCCCTCCCAGCTGCGCCTGCGCGCCATCGCCGCCGCCCGCAGCGCCTATACCGCGGTACTCATCTCCAAGTCCGCCGCCCGCGTGCACGGACTGTGGGTCATCGCCACGGCCGAGGAAAAGATTGAAATGGCCCTTCCCACCAATACGCTTCCCCACAAGGACCGCCGCAATCCCGAGCGCATCTACCGCAAGGCTTCCCTTCCCGAGCCCGTCCTCGTGGACGGCACCCGCTGCGTTTCCAAGGCCCGCGCGGTTATCGACGTCGCCCGCTACCACGGCTTCACCGACGGCCTCATCGCCGCCGACTCAGCTTTGCGCTCCGGCCTCAGCCGAGAAGACCTCAAGAAAGAGTTTGCCCGCATGGGCCGGGTGCGCAATAGCCGCATCGTCCGCGCCGTAATCCACCACGCCTCTTCCCTTTCCCGCTCTCCCTACGAGTCTTTCGCCCGCGCCCTTATCATTGAGGCCGATTTCCCCTGGCCCATGTTCTTCGAGGCGCCGTTCACCGCGCTGCCCGGCATCACAACCGCCCTAGGCATCAACAGCGCCTACCTCATCGACATCATCCCCGCGAAGGCACTTCCCCAGCAGCGTGAGCGCCACCGACGTCTGCGCGAGGCCGGCTTCACCGTCCTCTGCTACACCCCGCGGCAGCTCATCGACCACCCCACTCGCTTCCTGACCGACCTCATTTCCACCATCTCCGCCAGACAAAAGACCGCCCGTTCTGCCTAAGTCCCCGCTTCCTGCCTCCCGCCTTCCCCTGCCCCGCCGCCCTTCGCGCTCACCAGCGGTGCTTTCGCCGCGGAGTCGGCTGCGCCGGTGAGCGCGAAGGGCGGGTAATGGCGAATGCCTTGCAAGAGAACCCACCGAGACTTCGCCCGCAATAAGAAAAAGCCTCCGCGAGCGCATGCTCGCGGAGGCTCTACTACTTCCAGCTAATGCCTCAACAGGAAGGTCTTACTGGTTGATGCGCCATGGGACGCTGTTCTTCGGCAGCATGCCGTGGGTGTAGAGGTAGTCAATGGTGGACAGGATGCCCAGCACCGTGCCGCCGCCTACGAGCGCAGCCAGGAAGGAGAACCCTGCGACGGAAGACATGTCTGCGTCCTTGCCGTCCTTACCGTTGATGCCATCGCGGCCGTCACGTCCGTCGCGACCGTCTCGGCCATCACGTCCGTCTCGGCCATCTTCGCCGTCGCGGCCGTCCTTACCGTCTTGGCCATCTTCGCCGTCGCGACCGTCTCGGCCATCACGTCCGTCTCGGCCATCTTCGCCGTCGCGGCCGTCCTTACCGTCTTGGCCATCTTCGCCGTCGCGACCATCGCGTCCATCGCGGCCGTTCTCGCCATCCTTACCGTCACGACCGTCACGGCCATCGCGACCGTCGCGGCCATCCTGGCCATCCTTACCGTCTACGCCATCCTGGCCGTCCTTACCGTCCTGGCCGTCTTTGCCCGGAACAACCGCAGCTTCGGTAGTGGAAGGTTCGGTGGATTCCTCAGAGGTCGGCTCTTCAGCGGAAGTTTCTTCTGCGGAGGTCGGCTCTTCGGTGGCCGTTTCTTCAGCGGAGGTCGGCTCTTCAGCGGAAGTTTCTTCTGCGGAGGTCGGCTCTTCGGTGGCCGTTTCTTCAGCGGAGGTCTCCTCGGCGGAGGTCTCTTCTGCGGACTCGGACGGGGTGGTCTCCTCAGAGGTAGCATCCTCAGAAGCCGGAGCCTCGGAAGTGGTCTCCTCAGAAGAAGGCTCCTCGGAAGGGCTCTCCTCGGCAGGCTGGTCCTTGGTCTTCTTGCCGTTGAGCATATCGGAGCACAGCTGGCCGGCTGGGGCGTTGACGGCCGCGAGATCGGAAGCTGCGGTGGAGATGTTATTCAGGGAGTCTTCGATGCTCTTCTGCTGGTCCTTGCTCAGCTTCAGGTCGCCGGCGACGCTCGCACCTGGAACCAGGCCGGCGATGGTAACGGCTGCATTAAAGAGCTTCAAGATAACCTTGGTGCCCTTGCCAAAGGCGCCGTCGGCGAACTTAAGCAGGCCGGAGACGGTCTTCTTAGCACCATCCGGGTTGTTCATATCAACGTCGGCATCGGCGTTATCGATACGGCCGATGGCCATACCCTGGGCGCGGGAGAGATCCCAGGTAACGGTCTTGTCCTTCTCGCCTTCCTTGACCAGCTTGGCAATGCCGTCCCAGGTCTTACCGGAAATCTTATCGATGAAATCAGCCGGAACGAGGTCGCCGACAACCGGGATGATCTCCCAGACGGTCTTGAGGATCTTTTCGCCGCCATCGTAGAAGGCCTTAGCCAGCGCAAGCTTGAGGTCGAGCATGTTGCCTTCCTTGTCAGGGGCATCAGTTACCTCACAGACAAGCTTGTCCTTCTTCTCATCCTTGACCACCTTGACATTGACGTCGCCGTTGGAGGCCTCGGTCTGTGCAAGTTCCTCGAGGGTGGTCGGCTTTGCAGACTCCTCAGAAGCCGGAGCTTCGACGGTCTCCTCCGCGCCGTCTACGGCGTACGGGGTGATGGACTCGGCGGCGTCTTCTTCCGCATCGAGTTCTTCCATCGCCTTATCGCCGGCGTTGTTTTCCTCCAGCAGGTTGCCGTCTTCATCGAATTCGATGCCGTTGAGGCTAACGGTATCGTCGGTGGTCTTTTCCTCGACGAAGGTGGTGTCGTCGGCGGCGACGGCGCTGGGTACGACGGTAATGGAAGAGAAGGTGGCTACAGCCACTGCGCTGGCAATGAGGCGAGAAGTTCGGCGTGCGCCCATGGATTAACTCCCTGTAGATGTGGTTAAAAATGACATTGCGCGCGCCGCGTGCGGATGGTGCTGGGTCACGGCGTTCGCATGGACGGGGAATACCCTACAGCGCGTTGAGAGTGTTTTCTACTTAAATTTTAAGGTTAACTCAGTAACAATATCGCTGGACACAGTACCCAATCCACTGAACAGGCATAACAGAAATTATACAGGACGGCCGTTAACCTAAAATTTCCCTAAGTGCCTCCCCGAATTGGAGCTCTCTAGCGCAGAAAACTTCAACGGCCACCGAGAGAGGGAATCTCGGTGGCCGTGAACATCCCCTTGCGTGAAACAAGGAAGTCTATGTGATTTATGCAGTTGTAGCCCGGCGGGCCGCCTCGCGCTTAGCGCGGACCTTTTCCACCACCGCGGCAACGCGGGCGCGCTCTTCCAAGAACTGTGGTGGGTTATGCCCGCGCATCGTGCGGACATAGGCCGGGTGGGTATCAAGCACCGTGTGCTTCCACGCTTGGACCGCAATGAGGGCGGACTCGCCGGTGCGCTTGTACAAGTGCGGCAGCGAGACCATGTCGAGGTTGCGGGCCACGGCGTCGGTTTGTGCAAGCACGTACTCGACTACCTCGCGGAGGTAATCCGCCACGGCCTGGGTGCGAGAGCGCAGGGACTCGGCCAGCTCGTGCACCACGATGGGCTTGGAGATGGGGAATCGCTCATCCAATAGGCGCGGGGTAAGTTGTTCCGGCTCTTCCACGTCATTCACGCCGGAAGAAGCGGCGGAAATAGTACCGGAGCGCACACCGGAGACCAGGGCTTGGCGCAGGCCCATCAGCTCGCCTACACAACGGCCGGAGTCAACGCGAGCGTCTTCGACAATATCGCCCAGCTCAGCTAGGCAATCCATGCACAGCTCTTCGTCCCAATCCTCGATGGCTTCAATGAGGTGCTCGAGATATTCTGCGACTTCGTCGCCGATATTGTAAATCTCTTGCGTAAGCTCGCGGTGGCGCAGCTCGGCGGCGATTTTGTGCATTGGCTTCGAGCCACTCCCTTCCACGGTCCCATTTCTAACCTCTAGTAGAGGTTGAGGTTTGCTGTAACGCCTCACGACTTTATGCGAGATCCACCGCCACGAGCGCGCGACACTCCGAAGCCATTCACAGGTTTATGGCAGGTTCGCCCGCACTGAAGCGAGGATGGTGGGGTGAGCTGCAGAAGGGGGCGTCGGCAAGCAGGGCAAAAAGAAACACCCGAGGGAATTCCCTCGGGTGTACCCGTCGCGCAGCCTAGCGCTTGTACAGGTGCTCGATGGCCGCAGCATAGCGCTGCGCTACCACGTTGCGCTTAACCTTCATGGTGGGGGTCAGCTCATTTTCTTCCTCGGTAAGGTCAGATTCGAGGATGTAGAACTTCTTGATGCCCTCCGCATGGGAGACGGTGGAATTAACCTGGTTGATGGCGTCCTGCAGCTCCGCGCGCAGGGTCGGATCGGTAGCCAGCTCGCGCATGGAGCGATTCTCCGGAATGTTGTGGTCCAGCTTCCAGCGCTTCAAAATGTCCGGATCCAGGGTCAGCAGCACGCCAACGAAGGGCTTGCCATCGCCAACCACCATGGCCTGGGAGATAAGCGGGTGCCCGCGCAGGATATCCTCCATCGGGCCGGGCGAGACATTTTTGCCGCCGGCCGTGACAATGAGGTCCTTCTTGCGGCCAGTGATAACGAGCTTGCCGTCCTCATCAATCTCACCCAGGTCGCCGGTGTTGTACCAGCCATCCTCGAGGGCCTCGGCCGTGGCTTCCGGATTATTCCAGTAACCATGGAAGACGATATCGCCCTTGATGCAGATTTCGCCTTCATCGTTGATGCGGAAGGTCACGCCACCCATCGGCGGGCCAACGGTACCGATGGACTGATCCACAAAGTCCACCGCGGCCGCGGCGGCGACCTCGGTCAGGCCATAGCCCTCATAGACCGGGATGCCGATACCGCGGTACCAGTGCAGCAGGTCATGGCCCATGGCCGAGCCACCGGTAATGCAGTAGTTCACGTTGCCGCCCACGCCTTTGCGGATGGTGGAGTAGACCAGCTTGTCAAAAACCTTGTGCTTGGCCTTGAGGAAGCGGTCCGGGCCCTCCGGCTTATCCAAAGCCTTGGAGTACTCGATGGCTACCTTCTCGGACTGCTCAAAAAGCAAGGTCTTGATACCGGAATCGGCCACCTTTGCGGCAGCAGAGTTGCGCACCTTTTCAAAGACGCGCGGCACGCCCAGAATGACGTTGGGACGGGAGCGGGCAAATTCGATGGAGATGGTGGAAAAGTCCGACCAGTGATTCTGGGAGGCACCACGCATGGCCACCGCAATGGATACCGCGCGAGCAAAGACGTGGGCCAGCGGCAGGAAGGTCAGGGTGTGGCTACCCGGCACGGCGAAGATGCCAATCGGGTTGGTGCACAGGCCACGGGTCTGGGCCAGCCAGTTGCGGTGGGTCAGGATGCAGCCCTTGGGGCGGCCGGTGGTGCCCGAGGTATACACCAGGGAGGCCAGGTCATCGGTGGAGGTGGCCTTGATGCGGGCGTATACCTCGTCGGCGGCCACGCCGCGGCCCTCGAACTTCAAGGTATCGATGGCAGAAGAGTTAATTTCCAGCACGCGGCGCAGCTGCGATGGGGAGCCCTTGAGATTGGGCTCGCCGTCTTCTTGCAGCACCAGGTTTTCTACCAGCTCGGAGTGCTCGCGGGTTTCCGTAATGGCGAGCACGGCGCCGGAGTCCTCAATGATCCAACGCACCTGGGAGGCAGAAGAGGACGGGTAGACCGGCACGGAGGCGGCACCGGCGGCCCAGATGGCGAAGTCCAGCAGGGACCACTCATAGCGGGTGGCAGAGATAAGGGCGACGCGATCCCCCTGCTGCACACCCAGGGCGATAAGTCCCTGGGCTACTTCAAAGACCTCATCGATGAATTCTTTGCCCGTGACATTGACCCACTCATAGTTAGCCGGGCGGGTAAACATGACGCCGTGAGGGCGCTTCTTCGCGGTGTCCATCAGGGCGGTCAGGCAGGTTTCGCCAGGCTCGATAGTAAATTGCGCCGGGGTATGCACTTCTTGCAGGGTCACGCGGTGTCCTTTCGAACAGCTAATTATTAATCTCCGCCTACTGTACCAATCAGTTCCCCAGCAGGCGCGTTGTCCCCGTGGCACAATGTGGCCTGTGACTACCCGCGACTTGCTTGAAGAACTCGCTCAGCGCCACGGCGTGGCCACCAGCTATACCTCCCAGTCTGGTTTCCCCGTCCACGTCGCTGAAGACACTATTGCCTATACCCTGCGCGCCTTGGGCGTGGCCATCGATGACAATCCAGACGATGCGGCGCTAACGCAGCTGCTTTACGACGACTACCTGGACCGCTCCTCCCAGCCCCTCCCCCACTGCGTGGTCGCACCCCAGGGCCAAGAGCGCGGGTTCATGGTCCACGTGCACGCGGGCGATGCCGCCAACGTACACATTGAGTTGGAGGAAGGAGGCACCCGCGAGGTCTACCAAGACCCCAATGACGCCCCGGATGCCAATGTTGATGGCACGTTGTGGGGCGAGGCGAGCTTCCACATCCCCGGCGATCTGCCCATGGGGTACCACGAGTTGGTATTGGAGTCCGGGGGCATCGGCAAGCATGCCTGCCCGCTCATCATTACCCCGGCGCGCCTTTCCACGGCCGATGAGTTTGTGGAGCGCCCCATTAGCGGCGTGATGGCGCAGCTGTATTCGGTGCGCTCGGAGTCCTCCTGGGGCATCGGCGATTTCCAGGATCTGGGGCAGTTGGCGGAGACGCTGGCCCCGCACGCGGATTTCTTGCTGGTCAACCCGCTGCATGCGGCCGAGCCGCTTCCGCCGGTGGAGGACTCGCCGTACCTGCCCACCACGCGGCGCTTTATCAACCCGCTCTACCTGCACATCGAATCCATCCCGGAGCTCAAGCTCCTGCCGGAGGACCTGCAGGATGATGTGCGCGAGCTGGCCGAGGAGTTTCGCCAGCGCAATCGCAGCGCCGAGGAGATTGACCGCGACACCATTTTTGAGGCCAAGCTGCAGGTGCTGCGCGAGCTCTTTAACTACCAGCCCTCCCCGGAGCGCGAAGAGGCCTTCGTGCGCTACGCCCGCGAGGAAGGCCGCGGCCTGCGCGATTTCGCATATTGGTGTGCGCAACAAGACGCCGCCGCACAGTCGGGCCAGCGCCATGCCGAAGGCCTGGACATGGACACGCTCACGCGCTTTTATTCCTGGCTGCAGTTCCTGTGCGATGAGCAGCTGGCCGCCGCGCAGCAGCGCGCGCTCGATGCCGGCATGCGCCTGGGCCTGGTGACTGATCTTGCCGTGGGTGTGCACCCGGGCGGCGCCGATGCCGTGAACCTCACTGAGTATTTGGCGCCGCAGTGCTCGGTGGGTGCCCCGCCGGATGACTATAACCAGCAGGGCCAGGATTGGTCGCAGCCGCCGTGGCACCCGCAGCGCCTGGCCGCCGCGGGCTATGCCCCGTGGCGCGAGATGCTCTCCACCGTGCTGCGCCATGCCGGCGGGGTGCGCGTGGACCACATCTTAGGGCTTTTCCGTCTGTATTGGATCCCGCGCATGGCCAGCCCGCTGACGGGCACCTATGTCTCCTATGATTTTGAGGCCATGGTGGGCATCTTGGCGCTAGAGGCGCAGCGCGCCGGTGCGGTGGTCATCGGTGAGGACCTCGGCACCGTCGAGCCGTGGGTACAAGACGTGCTCGCGCAGAAGGCGGTGCTGGGTACCTCCATCGTGTGGTTTGAGCGCGACGATGATGACTACTCCCCGCTGCCGCAGGACAAGTATCGCCAGCTGGCGCTGTCCTCAGTCAATACCCACGATCTGCCGCCGACCTTGGCGTACCTGCGCGGCGATCATATTTCCCTCCGCGCGCGCTTAGGCGTGCTGACCCGCTCGGTGGAGGACGAGCAGCGCGATGACATTGAGTGGCAGGCCCGCGTATTGGGCGCGGTAGCGGACCGAGGCCTCTTGCCGCAGCGCGATTACCTAGTGGATCCGGCCGAGCGCGCCTCCCGCGGCGCGGAGGAAGACATTTCTGTGGCGCTGCACCGCTATATTGCGGGCACGCCTTCAGCACTTGCCTGCACCAGCTTGGTGGACATGGTGGGCGATGTACGTGCGCAGAATCAGCCGGGCACCACGCACGAGCTTTATCCCAATTGGTGCGTGCCGCTATGCGATACCAACGGCACTGCCCTGCTTATCGAGGATCTTCCCGGATTGGAATTCTTCCAGCGCTTAGCAGCCACCAGCAGGAAGGACTAGCGCTGGGCCTAAGCCTCTGCGCGCAGTGGGCGCGTCTAGGTCCACAGGCCGATGAGGGCAACGACGATGACCAGCGCGATCATCGTCCACAGTGTGAGAGAGACGCGGGATTTGGGCAGGGCGCGCTTGCGCTTTGCCGGCTGGGCGCCGGGCTTAGTTGCCGAGGCGGAAGACTGGCCGGCGCGCTTGGCTTCGGGGTCCCAAAGGCCCTCGCGGGGGTTAGCGCGCAGCTCGGCGCGCTCCTGCCGCGCGCGCTCGTTATTTTCCTCAGCCATGATGGTCTACCTTAGTGCTGCGGCTGCGCTGCTGGGAAATCACTCCGGCGGCCCGATTGGCCACGCGGTCAACCGCCCACATCAGGCACCACGCTATGACCACCATGAGCGGCACGGCGATGGCCACCACGATGACCATTTGAATCCACACGGGCGCCTGCACCAACAATTGCGATAGCGTGCTGCCCAAGCTCGTCAACCACTCCATGGCTACTTATCCTACTTGCTCGCGGTAATCTGGCTGACATGTCGAGCGCCCAGATTCCCGTTACCGTCACCACCGCCTCCGGCCGGATCACCGGCGTGCGCCGCGATGGCCTGCACTACTTCCACTCGGTGCGCTATAGCACCATCCCCAGCCCCTACTCGCCTGCCGAGCCGCTGGATGGCGCCTTTGATCAGGATGCCCGCGAGCCGCGCCCAAATGACATTGCGCTGAGCATTACCGCGCCTGCCGACGCCGCCGAGTGCCCCGTCGTGGTCTTTATTCACGGCGGCCGCTTTGAGCACGGCTCGCACGAGGATCCACGCCTGTCGGGGGAAAAGAATGCCCGCCACGGGGTAATCCAGGTCAACGTGGGTTACCGGGTGGGCTTGGCTGGCTTCGCGCGCTTCGACGGCGACGAGGCGGACCGCTACCGCGGCATCGATGATTGCCTCTTGGCCTTGGAGTGGCTACAGGACAATATCGAGGCCTTTGGCGGCGATAAGACCAATATCACCTTGGTAGGCCAATCCGCTGGGGCAGCGATGAGCTTGTGGCTCGCACGCCGCGATCACTTCCGGGGCGGTTTCCGCCGCGTGCTGGCGCTCTCGCCGGCATTCCCGCGCGACCGTTTTGAGCATCGCATCACCGACCTGCGCCGGGCCCTAGGCGTGCCGGTCACGCGCCAGGCGCTGGAAAAGATGGATCCTGAATCACTGGCCAAGGGCTATGCCAAATTCCGCAAGAAGTACCGCTTCGACGTTGCCTTGGGCCCCGCACCACTGCGCGCCGAAGAATTGGCGGATATCCCTATCGTGGTGACGTCTACCCGCGATGAGTTCTACAACATGCCTGCGGCCCAGCGCATTGACAAGATGGCGCTGGCGGGCTTTATTACCAGCTACTTTTCACCCAAGTTTGGGATTTCGCAGGGGCGCTTCAAGCAGTGGCAGCAATTGGCGCACTACGTCGATCCGCAGCGGCCGATGGGCCGCCTCATCGGTGATGCCGCCGTGCGCCGCTGGACAGCCCAGGTAGCCGAGGAGGCTCCAGGCCCGACCTGGATGATGGAATTTACCCGGACCGAAGCCCCCGCGGTGCACTGCGCCGAGTTAGACCCGCTCTTTGGCGGCAGCGGAGGCGAGGAGGCCGACGCTTCCCCGGCCGGTGAGCTCAACGAGTGGCTGCGCCACTATGCCACCACGGGCGAGCCCGGTTTCCCCGGCTACGGCGATGACCACCAGGTGTTGGAATTCAACCTGGATACGGGAGAGCGTCGGCTAGCCTATGCCACCTTGGACTATGTGGCCGCGGCCTTCTATAACGACGACGAGCTTGGGGTGTAGCGGGCGCCGAAAATTACAACGCGGCGCGCAGCGCGCTATCCGCGAGCTCGTCAATCATCCACGGGCTAAAAACACCAGGCATGGCATCGGCGGCGGCGAAGAGGTTTGCTGGCTCGACCCATTGGTAGGAATCTACCTCGTCGGGGTTAGGCTCCCAGGTGGCGTCGGCAGCAAGCTCAACGGTATATACCGGGCAGATTTCATTTTCTACCGTGCCGGAGGAATCCACCGCGCGGTAGGAAAAGTCCGGCAGAATAAGCCGCGGGGCGGACAGATCCGCCGGCGCAATGCCCAGCTCAAAGGAAGCGCGGCGCAGCACCGCATCCGCGGTCTCCTCGCCGGGTGCAGGGTGGCCGCAAAAAGCATTGGTCCACACGCCGGGCCAAGTGCGCTTCCTCAGCGCACGGCGGGTGACTAACACCTTGCCGCCGCAGGTCAGCCAGGCAGAGAAGGCAAAGTGCAGCGGAGTATCGGTGGTATGAACTTCGGCCTTGGGAGCG
This sequence comes from Corynebacterium sp. ACRPO, assembly GCF_022347205.1. Classification (GTDB taxonomy): domain Bacteria; phylum Actinomycetota; class Actinomycetes; order Mycobacteriales; family Mycobacteriaceae; genus Corynebacterium. Next base: position 70,464 of record NZ_JAKRNE010000008.1, read on the forward strand.
GTGCCGATGGGTTCACCTGCGGCAGAGGCCAAGACTACAAGTTCTGTCATAGATTAAGGTCTCCTACCCAGGTCACGTTGCCAATGTGCAAACGCGCATTCCACAGGTTGCCAGGCGTCACGTCATAGCGGTACTGCAGGTTGACCGAAGCGCCCGCGCCCAGCGGATGATCGAGTCCCGGGGGTTCTACGCCCGGAGCGGACTCCTTGTCATAGGGCAAGGAATTGATCTTGGCCCAGCCGCCATTGCCGTCGGCGCGCTCCAGGGCGGGGTCATCGAAGGCGTCGACAGGCAGGGGCACGTCGTTGTCGTTCTTGAGCAGAATGGTCACTACGGTGCCGCCGGAGTTGCTATCGGTATACACGCCCTGCAACTCCCAGCTCACACCAAGGCCCTTATCCTCCACCGGCTCGGCCAGATTAGAAGTAACTTCCTTATCGTCAGTGTCCTTGGCCTCGTACGGGGCCTCTTCGGAGCTGGAGACGGTGATATGGTCCCCCAGCCCGGTTTCTTCCGGCTGGAGAACGCTACATCCGGTCAGGGTCACGGCAAGTACGCTGACTACGCCCGCGCCGAGTGTGTGGGAAATTTTCACCGTGGATGGATCCTTTGCACGTGAAGATTGTTGTATTTCTGCACAAGTACCTTAGCCTAAACCTCCCTGAACTTAAGTATTTACGCTCGTTAACGCCGCATGTGGCATACTGGGCAGTCGCTTAAATCTCTCCCTCCTTTTCCCTAATTCCGCGCACTAACCGCCGTTTCGAAGTGAGTGTGGTCTACTTATGAATTCCATTTTGCGCATTACCCGCAGTGCCTCCGCCCTGTGGCCCTTTTACCTGGGCGTGCTGCTGACCGCCACAATCACCGCAGTCGTCGCACTGGTCTCGCCGTTTTTGACGCGCGAAGCCACCGATACCATCGTGGACGCCCTGCAGAACGACGCCCCACTGAGCGACGCGCTGCGTACGGTGCTGTTGCTGGCAGTGGCGCTTTTCCTTGCCGACGCCGCCAATGCCCTCTTCCGCAATATCGGCGGCTACATCGGCGATGTCATGGTCTCGCGCCTGCGCGAGATTTTGTCCACGCGTTACTTTGCGAAGCTGCTGGCCCTCCCGCAGGGCTATTACGATAACCAGGTCACCGGCACGATCATCGCCCGGCTGGATCGCTCGATTGCCAATATCACGCAGTTCGTGCAGTCCTTTGCCAATAACTTCTTCACGATGATCATCCAGACCCTCGCGGTGCTGGCCATTACCGCGTGGTATTACTGGCCGCTGGCTATCCTGCTCGCGCTGCTCTTTCCGGTCTATATGTGGCTTACCGCGCTGACCTCGAAGCGCTGGCAGAAATTTGAGGCCGTCAAAAACGAAAATATCGACCTCGCCAACGGCCGCTTCGCCGAGGTCATCGGCCAGGTCAAGGTGGCTAAGTCTTTCGTGAGCGAAACCCGCGAGCTCTCCCACTTTGCTCAGCGCTACCGCACCGTGGTCGATACCACCAAGCCACAATCGCGCTGGTGGCACATGATGGATACCTTCCGCGGCCTGGCCATGGCTGTTATCTTCCTCGGCATTTACGGCGTAATTTTCTGGCGCACGCTCGAGGGGCATTTCTCCTTGGGCGATATGGTCATGTTGCTGCAGATGGTCTCCAGCGCGAAGCAGCCGGTCTTTATGATGAGCTGGATTGTCGATACCGCCCAGCGCGCCATCGCCGGTTCCAAGGACTACTTCAAAGTCATGGAAGAAGAGTTGGAGCCCACCGCACCGCGCGAGTTGGTTGCCGCCACCACCGGTTCGCATACCCCGCAGCTCGATCTCACCCCGGTACACCCGCTGGAGCCCACACCCGGCGCGCCGGTCTTCTCCTTTGACCATGTCTCCTTCGCCTACGAGGAAGGCAAGCCCGTGGTGGAGGATATTTCCTTCGCCGCCTCTGAGGGCCACAAGGTGGCGCTCGTGGGCGAATCCGGCGGCGGCAAGTCCACGTTGGTCAACCTCCTGCTAGGCCTTTACCATCCATCTGCCGGGCACCTCGATGTGCTGGGGCACCGAGTAGACGATCTCACCGCCTCGCGCCTGCGCGCCTCGGTGGGCGTGGTCTTCCAGGAGTCTTATCTCTTCTCCGGCACCATTCGCGAAAATATCGCCTACGGCAAGCCGGGTGCCACGGAGGAGGAGATCATAGACGTCGCCAAGCGGGCCAATGCCCATGAGTTCATCCAAGCCTTCCCGGACGGCTATGACACGGTCATTGGTGAGCGCGGTCTGAAACTATCCGGCGGGCAGAAGCAGCGCGTCTCCGTTGCCCGCGCCATGCTCAAGGACGCGCCCATCCTGGTGCTGGATGAGGCCACCTCGGCGCTGGATACCAAGTCCGAGCGCGCTGTGCAGGCCGGCCTGGATGAGCTAATGAAGGACCGCACCACGCTGATTATTGCCCACCGCCTATCTACGATTGCGGATGTGGATACCATCATCACCTTGGATCGCGGCCGCATTGATGAGATGGGCTCGCCGGCCGAGCTGGCGCAATCCGGTGGCATTTATGCCGAGTTGCTCAAGCTCACCCAATCCACCTCGGCCGCGGACCGCCGCCGGTTGAAGAAGTATGGTTTTGTCTCCGGCCCTGCCTCCGAATCCGAAGACGAGGAGGAGGACTCCCGGTGGGCCGACAAGGAAGATGAATAAAAGCGCATAAAAGCGCTGGGGTGGCCGCGGGCTTCGCGTTATGGTTATGGCCATGGAGTTTCCTAGCCTAGAAGAGTTGCAAGCCCGCGGAACCCGCAAGTGGACCGTCTTCGAGGAAGACGTCCTGCCGCTGTGGATCGCGGAGTCCGATTTCCCCACCGCGCCCGCCGTAAAGAAGGCGCTGGAAGAGATGGTGGATAAGGAAACCTTCGGCTATACCCCAGCACCCAAGGCCTCGGGGCTGCGCGAAGCAGTGGCCGATTTCTATGACACACGCTACGGCTGGCGCCCCAACTCCGACCATATTTTCTGGATCGGCGATGTAGTGCGCGGCCTATTGCTCGGCGTGCAGTACTTCACCCGTGAGGACTCGCCCGTGGTCGTGCCGGTTCCTTCCTACCCACCGCTTTTGGAACTGCCACGCACCGCGGGCCGTGAGAAGATCGAGACCAGCTTGGAGCTCGACGATATTGAGCGCGCCTTCCAGGCGGGCGCGGGCTCTATTTTGCTGGCCAATCCCTATAATCCGCTCGGCCGCGTCTTGGACGAGGACTACCTCACCGGCCTGGTAGAACTGGCAGAAAAATATGATGCGCGCATCCTGGCCGATGAAATCCATGCCCCGCTGGTCTATGAGGGGCGACATATCCCGGTGGCGTCGCTTAGCGCGGCGGCCGCGGAGCGCACCATCACGGTAACCGCTACGTCTAAGGCTTTTAATATTGCCGGGCTCAAGTGCGCGCAGATCATTTTCTCCAACACGGCCGATGTACACACGTGGAATGGCCTTACAGGCGTGGCCAAGGATGGCACGGGCACCTTGGGTGTGTTGGCCGCGGAGACCGCCTACCGCGAGTGCGGCGACTTCCTCGATGAAGAAATAGCGTACCTGCGGCAGACCCGCGATTGGTTGGTGGAGGAGCTGCCTCAGCGCATCCCCGGCTTAAAGACCAGCAAGCCGGACGCCACCTACCTGCTGTGGTTGGATTTTGCCGATACCGCTATCGGCGGCAACCCGCAGCCGGCCAAGTGGTTGCGGGAGAATGCGAAGGTAGCGCTTAATGAGGGCGATACCTTTGGCACCGGCGGCCCGGGCCATGCGCGGTTGAATTTCTCTACCTCACGCGAGATCTTAGAAGAGGCACTCGACCGCATGGAGCGTGCCTTCGCGGCTCTCGATTAATCTGGCGCGGCTGGGGCAACCATGTAGCCTGCATCACCCCCACACTTTGATTTCTCACCATGTGGGCAGTAATGTCTCATTACACGAACAGGCGCGACCCGCCACCTCGGACCGCGAGGACGATCCCCACCCCGCCACCACCCCTCGGCGGAACGGGAGCCTCATCGCATACTAGCTGTACATGGAAAATTAAGGAGCCACAATGGCTACCCCAGTTGCGTCACGCACCTCTAAGCCCGGCGCCACCATCGTAATTGCGTCGCTGATGCTGTTTTCGATGTTCTTCGGCGCCGGCAACCTCATCTTCCCGCCCATGGTGGGCGTTTCGGCCGGCACCAACTTTTGGCCCGCCGTCCTCGGCTTCTTGGCCGCCGGCGTGCTCCTTCCGGTTCTAGCTATTGTTGCCGTTGCCATTTCTGGCCGCTCCGTGCGCGATTTGAGCTCCAACGGCGGCGCCCTCTTCGGCTTGGTCTTTTCCGTGATGGCCTACCTGGCCATCGGTGCTTTCTACGCCCTGCCGCGCACCGGCGCCGTGTCCATGGAAACCGCCATTACCCCGCTTCTGGGCTGGGAAGGAACGATGGCCAATGGCATCTTCAATATCATCTTCTTCCTTATCGCTTTAGTGCTGGCCTGGAGCCCAAACACCATCATCGATACCTTGGGCAAGTTCCTTACCCCAGCCCTGGTAGCGCTGCTGATCGTCCTTATCACTTTGGCCGCTTTTAGCAACGGCCGCGATCCCCAGACCCCTACCGAGGATTATTCTTCTTCCCCCATGGTCACCGGCCTGTTCGAGGGCTATAACACCATGGACGCGATTGCCGGCTTGGCCTTTTCCATCGTGATTGTCGGCTCTTTGCGCTCCAAGGGCTTTAAGACCAAGAAGTCCTTGGTTAACGGCACCATCACCGCCGCACTGGTTGCTGGCGCTTTGCTGGCCGCGATCTACCTTGGCTTGGCGTGGGTAGGCCAAACCATTCCTAATGGCCAGTCCTATGAGTCGGGAGCGCCCCTGCTTGCCGACGCCGCCAATCTCACCATGGGCACCATCGGCCAAGCCGTCTTCTCTGCCATCGTCATCCTGGCCTGCATGACCACCGCGGTGGGCCTTATCACCTCCACCTCGGCCTTCTTCGAAATGCTTGTGCCCAAGGTGAAGTACCACGTCTGGGCCTGCCTATTTACCGCACTGTCCATCCTCTTTGCCTTCCAAGGTCTGGATACGGTGCTGTCTATCGCGGTTCCATTCATTACTTTCCTGTACCCGCCGGCTATCTCCCTTATCGTTCTCACCCTGATCCAGCCGGTGGTAAAGAAGTCCGTCGTCTTTTACTGGACCTACCGCCTGGCGCTGTGGGTATCGGTGCTGTGGTCGGCTCTGTCCGTCATCGCCGCACAGGGCTGGGGCGCCGATGCACTCGATCCCATCTTGAGCCTGGCGCCCGGCCAGTCCGTGGACTTGGGCTGGATTGTTCCTACCGCTATCGCGGCAGTCATCGGCCTCGTTGTCGATATCGCCACCAAGGCCGGCGAGAAGCACGCCGCCGCCAACCCACCAGCGGAAGAACCGGCCGAGGCTGAGGCCCTCGCAGAGGCCTAATCGCCTTTCGCCTCTTCCACTCCCCTCCCTCTCTCCGTTGCCCCGCAGCGCCGAGGCGGAGGGGAGATTTCTGTGTGCCTACCGCTCTCCACACCACACTGCCGTATCGCCCCCCGACCGGAATAGTCGGGCGGCGCGTACCGTTGGAAGGAGAGAACTTATTAAGCATCTACCGAAGCAAAGGAAGGCCCTCCACCGTGACCGAACGCGCGCATCTTTCCGCCTTGGACTTCTGCACCATCTATGAGGGCGAAACTCCAGCACAGTCCATCGCCCGCTCCGTGCAATTGGCACAGGAAGCAGAAAAGCTGGGCTACTCCCGCATGTGGTACACCGAGCACCACAATATGAAGTCCATCATGTCCTCTTCCCCGGCCGTGCTCATCGCCCACATCGGTGCGAAGACCGAGCGCATCCGCTTGGGCTCCGGCGGCGTGATGCTGCCCAACCACTCTCCTTATGTCATCGCCGAGCAATTCGGCACCTTGGAGGAGATGTACCCCGAGCGCATTGACTTGGGCGTGGGCCGCGCCCCCGGCACGGACATGAATACCCTGGGCCGCGCGCTGCGCCGCGACGCCCACTCTGCCGAGCGCTTCCCCGAGGACGTCAAGGAGCTCAACTCCTACCTCGAGGGCAAGTCCTATATCCCGGGAGTCAGCGCCATTCCAGGCGCGAATACCAACGTGCCTATCTATATTTTGGGCTCGTCCATGTTCGGCGCCTCGCTGGCCGCCAAGCTCGGCCTGCCTTATGCCTTTGCCTCCCACTTCGCCCCGCAGCACCTCGAGCAGGCCACCACCTACTACCGCGAGCACTTCCAGCCCTCCGAGCGCTTTAGCAAGCCCTATGTCATCGCCGGCGTCAACGTCACCGCCGCCGATACCACCCAAGAGGCACAGGAAGAATACGAGCGCGTGTGCTTCAACCGCGTCAAGGCCTTCGCCGGCCGCGGCAAGCACCTCACCGACGAGCAGGTAGAGCAGATCATCGGCTCGTACCAGGGCCAGCAGATCCTCGACATGCTGAAGTACTCCGCCGTCGGCACCGCCGATGAGGTGGCCGCCTACCTCGATACCTTCCAAGAGCACGCCAAGGCCGATGAGCTCATGGTCTCTCTGCAGTCCAGCTCGCACGAAGAAGTAATCAAGAATATGCAGCTGCTCGCGCAGGGCTGGCAGCTCGATCCGGCACGCGTAGCCGGCACCCCGAGCTAGTCTTCGGCCCGCACCTGGCCCAAGTGGTCAATGGGAACGCCGGGGAACCGCTCCCGGAGCTTTCCCTCGAGTTCCCGCGGGCCCAGGTTCGCCTGCTCCGGCAGGCGGGCCGAATACCGTTGGGCCTCGTCCAAGGTAGAAACGCGCACCCCGCCTGGAATCAGGGCAAGGAAATTCTGATCCGGCCCGAGCGAATAGAACTGCACGCGCTCTAGCTCAGAGGCGGCGAAACTGGTCCGCTGGTGGGGCAAGGAAATCTCCTCGCCGATCCGCAGCACCGGACGTGCCCGGCGCCGCCCGGAGGCCACCACCGCCAGCATGGCGCACAGCGCCCCGCCTAGGGGCATGAGCGCGGCAATGAGATAAACGGAATGCAGGCGCGAATCGGCCGGTTCCTGCAACGCCGAGTAAATAAGCACCCCACCGATAACCAGCAGCGCGACGGCGATGATGACCGCCACCGCTATCGCCTTGCCCAGGCGCGCGCTGCCGCTAGCCGCGCGTACTTCAATCGTTTCGGTGCTCTCGTCCACGGTCACATAGCCTAGCGTGCTCGCCTAGCATCTCGGTGCTGGTCGGACGGCGCGTGGCCTTTTCCTTTTCCTTCCCCTCGGCCAGGCGGGGCACACATGCTCGGTAGCTTTGTTGCATTAGCGCGCCTTTGCAAAATGGAATAACATTACTGTGCTTCGCTCCGCTGGGAAAGGCCCCGGAGAAACTAAGGACAAAGGTTGAATGAGCCCACGCGATAAACAGCAGCATAAGAAGATCGCTGATTACCTGCGAGAGCAGATCAGCTCCGGTGTGCTGCAACCAGGCGATTTCCTGCCTAGTGAAGCAGATTTGTGCGAGAAGTTTTCTTCCTCTCGCGGCCCCGTGCGCCAAGCCGTTGCAGCTTTGCGGGCCGAAGGGCTAGTGTCCTCAGGCCGCGGGCGCCGCTCCACCGTTTTGGCCTCCACCCAGGCAGAGCTGTTTGAATCGATTTACTCCATTTCCAGCTGGCTGAGCGAATATGACGTGGATCCGCAGCAGCACACCCTGTGGCTGGCTCGCCGCCGCGCGCCGCGAGACATCACCCGCTTTTTGCGCGTAGACCCAGAACAAAATGTCGTCTTTGTCCACCGCGTGCGCTATGCCGAGGACCACCCCATTGCCATCGAGCGCATGTATTTCCCCATGGTGGTGGGAAAGCACATCCTGGACTTCGATGCGGATGCCGGATCCATTCATGTGCACCTGCGCGATTGCGGCGTGGACTTTGATAATGTGCGCCGCGAACTCACGTTGGAGGAAGCCAATGCCGAGGATGCTGAAGCGCTTGGCGTGGCTACGGGTACCCCGCTGTGGCGGCTGCAGATGGAGATTTCCAACCACTCCGGCGAACCCGTGGAATTGGCAGTCTACCTCTACCGCGCGGACCGCATGAAGCTGGCGATGAATAGCGTGCGCGGGGGCGTTTCACCCCTAGAAGTTATCCCCACTCCGGGAAATTTTGCATAAGTTTCACGGCAGCTAAACCCACCGGCTACCCTGCTTTCTATGAGAAGATTTCGCGCCAGTAGGGCGCTGGGCAGCCTCGCCATGGCGGCCGCTGTAGGAACCCTCTCGGCGTGTTCCGCGGGCCATACCGCGGTGGTCGATACCACCCAGGCAGGCAGCGACGCCGCACCGTCTTCCCTCACCGTGGCCTCGACATCGGCCGCCACCTCGCTGGATTTCACCACCACCGGTGGCGCCGCCATCCCCGCCGTGCTTATGGACAACGTGTACGAGACCCTCGTGCGCATCGATGAGGACGGCTCCATTACCCCAGGACTTGCCACTTCGTGGGATATCAGCGAAGACGCCCGCACCTATACTTTCCACCTGCGCAAGGGCGTCACTTTTTCCAATGGCGATGCCTTTAACGCTGAGACCGCCGCCTTTTCCATTAACTACGTGCGCGAGAAGTGGACCAACGGCATCTCTGCGGCCATGGATCCGGTAGACACGGCCACGGCAGTAGACGATCGCACGCTTAAGGTGCGTCTCAAGCAGCCGTCGAATGGCTGGCTGTGGTCCATGGGAACAGCCACCGGCGCGATGATGACGCCACACGGCATGGATAACCTCGCCGCTCAACCGGTGGGAACTGGCCCCTATGAGGTTTCCCGCTTTGCACCCTCGGAATTCGTAGAGCTGCACGTTCGCGACGGATATTGGGGAAAGCCCGCCGCACAGGATGTCACGGTGCGCTATTTCCCGGATACCATCTCCTCGGTTAATGCGCTGCAGGCCGGCGGCGTGGACGTGGTCTGGGGCGTGCAGAACCCGGAGCTTCTTGACGACGTCAAAGAGGGCATCGCTACCGAGGTCGGCACCACCAATGGTGAGGTGCTGTTGTCCATGAATAATGCCCGCGCGCCTTTCGACGATCCACGGGTGCGCCAGGCCGTGGCCTATGCCGTGGACCGCTCGGCGGCCAATGACATTTTGTGGAATGGGATGGCTAAGGACACCGGCGGCGCGCCGATCCCGCCAACGGATCCGTGGTTCGAGGACAAGCACTACTACGACTACGCCCCAGATAAGGCCCGCCAGCTGCTCGCGGAGGCCGGCGCGGAAGGCGCCGAAATTACGCTGACTACGCCGACGCTGCCCTACGCCCAGACCGTCGCCGAGCTGCTGTACTCGCAGCTTACTGAGGTTGGTTTTAAGGTGACGCTGGACTCCGCCGAGTTCCCGGCCGTGTGGTTGGGCCAGGTCATGGGCGCCAAGGACTATCAGATGTCGCTCATCTCCCACGTGGAGCCGCGCGATGTGCCCACCCTATTCGGCGATCCGGACTATTACCTCAACTACGATTCCCCGCGCACCCGTGAGCTTTTGGCCCAAGCCGATTCCGCACCCGAGAAGGACTACCCCAAGCTCATGGCGCAGGCCGTGGATCAGATCATGGCGGATGCTGGCGCGCTGACGCTCATGAATATGCCCAATATCGTGCTGACCCGCGCCGGCGTGAGCGGATTGCATCCGGATCAGGTCACTGACGCGCTCATCCTGCGCGACCTGACCTCTGCCGACGCGGACGCAGACGCTAAAACCACCGCCGCAGATAACACCGAAAAGGAGGCCCGATGAGTTCCCTTCGCACTACGGGGCGCGCCATCGTGCGCCCTCTGCTGCGCTTTGCGTTGACGCTCTTTGTAGCCTCCATCATCATTTTTGCGCTCATGCGCGCGGTGCCGGGCAACCCGGCGCGGGTGGCGCTGGGGGTGAATGCGACAGAAGAGGCCGTCGGCAAGCTCAGCTCTGAGTTGGGCCTGGATCGCCCGCTGCTTACGCAATATTGGGAGTGGGTAAAGGGCCTATTTACCGGCAGTTTTGGGCAGTCTTTGTCCTCGCAGCAGGATATTACGCCGCTGGTGCTAGACCGCGCCCAGGTCACGCTCATCCTGATTGGCCTGGCGATGCTGCTGGCGCTGGCCGGGGCTATCCCGGTGGGCATGTGGCTGGCGCTGCGCAACCGTACCCGCGGCGCGGATGTGGTGTCGGCCGGCACGCAGCTGGGCATTGCGGTGCCAAGCTTCCTCCTCGGCATCATTCTGGTGGCCATCTTTGCCGTCCATCTGGGCTGGCTGCCGGCCAATGGGTGGGTGCCACCGAACCAGGGCGCGGGCGAGTTTATCCGCCACCTTATTTTGCCGGTCATTGCGCTGGCCGTGGTGCAAGGTGCGATGCTGACGCGCTACGTGCGCTCGGCGGTGCTTGATGTGCTGCATCAAGACTATATCCGCACCGCCCGTGCGCTCGGCCAGTCACCGTGGGAGGCGCTCAAGCGCCATGGCCTGCGCAATGCGGCGCTACCGGTGCTCACCGTGGCCGGCGTGCAGCTGACCACGATGGTCGTGGGTGCGGTGGTGATCGAATCCGTCTTTGTCATCCCCGGCATTGGTTCCATGCTCTTGGATGCGGTATCGGTGCGCGATCTGACCACGGTGCAAACCCTGGTCATGCTGCTCGTTGCCTTCGCCTTGGTGGTCAATGCCTTAACGGATGTGGCCTACCGATTCATCGATCCGCGCATCACGGCAGGTGAGAAATAATGAAGCTGCGTTGTTCTGGCTGGCTGGGTGTCTTCCTCGTTGCCGCCACGGTGCTGGTGGCGCTACTTTCGCTGGTGTGGACGCCCTATGACCCGACGCTGGCGCACCCGGATGTGCGCCTTGCCGGTCCCAGCGCTGAGCACCTTCTGGGTACGGACCGCTTCGGGCGCGATACCGCCTCCCGCATCATGGCGGGCGCCCAGATTACGGTCTTTGTCGGTCTGGTGGCGGTGGGCATCGCCGCCCTCGTGGGCGTGCCCTTGGGCATCCTGGCCGGCATGCGCCGCGGCACATGGGTAGATGCCCTGGTGATGCGCGGCGCGGATCTGTTGCTTGCCTTCCCCGCGCTGTTGTTGGCGATTATTGCCGGCGCGGTGTGGGGCCCTTCGACGCTGACTGCCATGGTTGCCATCGGCATCGCCGGCATTCCCTCCTTCGCCCGCGTGGCGCGTTCAGGCACGCTGCAGGTTATCACGCAGGACTTTATTTCCTCCGCGCGCATCTCCGCGGTTCCCGGCTGGAAGGTGGCGTGGCGCCATATCCTGCCTAATATTGCGGGCCTGCTCATCGTACAGGCCTCTGTCTACTTCGCCCTCGCCATCCTGGCTGAGGCCGGCCTGTCCTACCTCGGTCTAGGCACCGCCCCACCGGCGGCCTCTTGGGGCCGGATGCTGCAAGATTCCCAGTCGCTGCTGGGCACCGCTCCCCTGCAGGCCTTCTGGCCGGGGCTGGCCATTGCTGCGACGGTGCTGGGCTTTAACCTGCTTGGCGACGCCCTCCGTGACCTCCTCGATCCCCGCCTGAAAGGATCCGCGCGATGAGCCTGCTCCACGTAGATAACCTGACCGTCACCGCCCCCGGGTCCACCACTGCCCTTGTGGGACCGCTTAACTTCGAGCTCGCGGCCGGTGAAAAGCTCGGCATTATTGGTGAATCCGGCTCCGGAAAATCGCTCACTGCGCTATCCATCATGGGGCTTTTACCCGATGGGGTGCGCGCGAGCGGCTCCGTCACCGTGGATGGCCACGAGGTAGTCGGCGCACGCGATGCCCGCATCCGCCCCCTGCGCGGGAAAACCATGGCCATGGTCTTCCAAGAACCGATGAGCGCGCTGGATCCGCTTATGCGCGTGGGCAAGCAGCTGGCTCAAGCCGGGGTGCGCGATGCCGCAACCGCTCTCGAAGAGGTGGAGCTTGATGCCGACATTGCCTCCCGATTCCCACATCAGCTCTCCGGCGGCCAGCGCCAGCGCGTGCTCATTGCCATGGCCATGGCCGGCCACCCCGATCTGCTTATCTGCGATGAACCAACCACCGCGCTGGATGCCACCACGCAAGATGGCGTGTTGCGCGTCATCGAGCGCGTAACCAAGGCTCGCGGCACCGCGCTGGTCTTCATCACCCATGACCTGGGCGTCATTCGCCGTATGTGCCCCAACGTCCTAGTCATGCACCAGGGCGCGGTGGTGGAATCCGGCCCCACCGAGCGCGTGCTTGCCCAACCCGAGCATCCCTATACCCGCACGCTCATCGCCTCCTCGCGGCCGCCGGAGCTTAGCCTTTCTCCGGCCACGGCGGAAGATGCGTTGGTGACGCTACGCGGGGTCAGCAAGGTCCACGGCGCACACGCCGCGCTCGACGCCATCGACCTGCGCGTAAGCCAAGGCGAGCGCCTCGGCATCGTGGGCGGATCCGGTTCAGGCAAGACCAGCCTGCTCAAACTCATCGCCGGGCTCGACCAGCCCACGAGTGGTGACATCGACGTCCGCGGTCGTGTGCAGATGGTCTTCCAAGACCCACAAGGCTCGCTCAACCCGCGCCTGAAAATCTGGAAATCCATCGCAGAGGCCATCCCTGGCAACCCCGGCAAGGCCGACAAGCGCGCTCGCGCGGCGGCCGCGCTCGAGGAGGTCGGGCTGCCATCCGAGAGCCTCGATCGCTTCCCGCACGAGTTCTCCGGCGGCCAGCGCCAACGCATTTCCATCGCCCGCGCGCTGTGCGGCGAGCCGGATATCTTGCTGGCCGATGAAGCCGTCTCTGCCCTCGATATGTCGGTGCGCGCACAGGTGCTGGAGTTATTGGCGGGGGTCATCGCCAAGCGCAAGCTCACCCTGCTCTTTGTCACCCACGATCTCGCGGTGGTGCGCCACCTGTGCGAGAGCGTTGCGGTCCTTGAACGCGGCCGGCTCATCGAGCACGGAGCGACCGACTCCGTGTGGGCCTCGCCCAGCACGGACTACACGCGCCGGCTCATCGCGGCTGCCGACATGTAAAGCGGGTGGCTTCGGGCGTAAGGTAGTCGGGTCAGATAACTCCGCCGAGAAAGGATCCTGCTGCTCCGTGGCCACCCAGCTTGACTATCCCATCCCGCAGCGCCCCAGCACCACCCAATTGCTCACCGCGTTTAATAGCGCCTCGGTGCGCTGGCCTGGTGCCCTGCGCGCGGGCTTGGCGATTCTCTTGCCCGGCGCCATCGCGCTGCTGACCGGCCACGACTACGCCATCCTGCTCATTTCCACCGGCGCGTTCACCGTCATCTTTGGCGAGGGCCACCCTTATCGCACCCGCCCGCGCGTCATGCTCACCGCCGGCACCGCACTCATTACCGTCGCGGCCGTGGGCGTGCTGGTAGGCCACCTCATCTTTGCGCCTGGCCACGGCCATTGGTGGCTGCTGCTGGCGGGCCTGTACACCACGACATTGGCCGCCGTGTGCGGCTTTGCCCAAAATGCCCTGCGCTTGCCGCCACCGGGCACCTTCTTCTTGGTCATGGTCGGCGGCGGTTCGGTGATGCTTGCGCGCACCGATGTCACCGTGGGCCAGCTGCTCTTTTGGGCGCTGACCGGCATGGTAGCCAGCGTCGTGCTCGGCATGGCGCCGGCCCTTATTGACGCCCACGGCCCCGAGCGCCGCGCGGTTGCCGCACTCGAAAAGGCCACGGCCGCCTTTAAGGATGACCGCGACGATTCTTTGGCCCGCCACCACCAGGCGCAGACCGCGCTCTTTGCTGCCTGGCAGGCGCTTTCCGACGCCCACATTATCCGCGGCGGCCGCATCATCGACCCCCAAGGCGCCCACCTAGTGGAGCGCGCCCTCGCAGCCCAGCACACCATCGTGGCGCATAATCGCGCCTTGGATTTGGGCGCCGATTCGGATCAGCTCACCGATAATGTCACCGACGTCGATCCGGATCGCACCGCCATCCCGCACACCCGCCCCACCGGCCGCTACCGCTTGTATCGCGCCGCGGTCCGGGATTCGCACGCCATGGTCACCACCCAAAAGATTGTCCTCTCCGCGGCCATTATCGTGCTGGTGGGCCTTACCCTCGGCTTCGACCGCCCGGACTGGGGCGTGGTCTCTGCTTTCCTCATGCTGCAATGGGGACCCGACCATGTGCCGGGTACCGTCCGCGGCATCCACCGCATGCTCGGCTCTGTCGTCGGCGTACTGCTGTTTTCTATCCTCCATTACTTTGGCATCAGTGGCTGGACGCTCCTGCTCGCGCTGGCCGCGTGCCAATTCTGTGCCGAAATCTTCGTGGCCAAGAACTACGCCATCTGCGTTATCTTCTCCACCCCACTTGCCCTCCTCATGGGCAACTCCGCCACCCGGCCCCTGTGGCCCACCATCCAGGCTCGCTGCGGCGAGATCGTCCTATCCATCCTCGTCGCCACCGCGGTGCTGTGGCTATGGCAGCGCAGCGCCCCCGTGCGCAATCAGGCCCGCCTGCAGGTCCGCGCGATGGAGTCCATGGCCACCCTGCTCGGCCTGCTCTTTGTTAATACCCCAGATGCCGTACTGTCCGCGCGCCGCGACCTGCAATACGAGCTGCTCTCGGAGCGCCGCGCCATCCAGTCCCTCGCCGTGGATAACCCCGATACCGTGCGCCAATTCTGGGCACGGCACATTGCCGTACAACACGCCGGTTACTTCCTGCTAGATTTCTGCACCACCCACCCAGACCGCACGGCCACCCGCGCCGAGCTCGATTCCCTGGTGCACGAAGTCCGTGCGGCCCGCGCCGCCTAAAACAGCGGATACTCCTCCATCACCTCGTAGCGTGGGCCCCCACCACGGCCCTCACCGAGGTGGGATTGCATCAGGCACAGGCGGTCGGCGCGAAAATCCGGTCCCCGATACACCGAAAGTGCGCGCACATAATCCGCCAGTGCCCACGGCTCGCGGGTCCGCAAGCCGGCACGCGCGACGGTGAGGTGGGGGCGGTGATGGCTAAAGGGGACGTCGGCAAGCTGACACTCCGCCATCAACTCCCGCACACCGCGCGCCTGCCCGCCGACGCCCACCCATAGCGTGCGCTGCTCAAAGCTCCCTGCCCCGCTCAAGTGCACATCCAACGCCGCGCGCCCAGCCACCGCGTGGGCTAAGTGCTCGCGCACCGCCGCGGCATCATTGGGCTGCTCGCCATAAAACGCCATGGTCACATGCCAATTATCCGGATCCGTCCAGCGCAGCTCATTGGTAGTTGCCGCGTGGATGGGCCGCAGCGTATGCACCAAATGCTCGCGCGCGGCGGCCGAGGGCAATAGCGCAGCAAAGACGCGGATCATGGCCTAGCTGGCATAGACGTTGAGGCGCAGTTCCGCGTCCAGCAGGTGTTCTTCCTCGCGCTCAAAAACGGCGAAGGCATGCAAAATATCCGCAACAGCGGTGGAATTATCATCAAACTCGGGCATGCGATAACTTCTTTCAAACCACAAAGGAGGCACAAGAATCACGCTCGATTCTTCTGCCTCCACATAGTAGCTGACAATGATGTAATTAGCCGCCCTTGACCACCGTGACCTGCCAGCCAGCATCGCCCGAGCGGTGGAAATCACGAATCTCATGGCCCTCATCGGCCGCCCACTGCGGAATGGATTCGGTGGCCTGGGTGCAGTCAAAGTCAATAACAAGAGCCTCGCCAGTCTCCAGCTCCGCCATGACCTGCTTTGCCTCAATCAACGGGAACGGGCACACCGCGCCAAGGGTATCGAGCGCGTAGCGCCCGCTGCCCAGCGCGCGGGCCTTGTCCTTGGCCTGCGGCTTGGTCTTGAGCGCTACCGCCCCGGTGGCAGTGGCAAAGTTCGGCAGCACCTTATCCTCGGCGGAGACCACCGAGTTATCCACGGATTCCTCGGTGGAGTAGGTCTGCGGCTGCTGCGGCTCACTCTTGGGTTTCAGCCACAGGCGCGCGCCCGCACCTACGCCCAGGGCCATAAAGAACAGCGATACCCAGCCTTGGAAGCTAAACAGGGAGGTCTCCACCATGCCATTGCCCACGGTGCAGCCGCCGGCCAGCGACGCACCGACACCCATCATGATGCCGCCCCAAATGGCACGGGTCGCGGTCTGCGCATCTGGCACGCGCACGCGGAACTCACCTGCGGTCTTTGCAGCGATAAACGCGCCCACCAATAGGCCGATGACCAACAGGGTGCCCCAGTTCATGCGCGCGGAATCACCGGTGGCGGTCCAGCGAACGATGTCCGCGGTCGGCGTGGTGATGCCGAGGCCGCCGTTGCGGCCAGCGTTGGCCGAAAGCACAAAGCCCACCGTGCCAATGATGCCAACGAGCACGGCCGCGATGTTCATGTTCAGCGGCTTGGCGTACCACGACTGACCCAGGTCCACTTTGGGTCGGCCGGCGTCTTTGGCGCGATAGTGGCGCCACAGCAGGAAGGTCACGACCCACAGGACCGCCACCAGGATCCACGGTGAGATGTGCAGCGCGCCGTGGATGGTGGTGACCGGGAGGCTCCACTGCTTGAACCAATCATTCGCCCCGGCCAGCGGGCCCGATTTCATCGCGGCGGCCGAAAGCCCATAAAACAGCAGCGCAATCCACGAGCCGACCAGGCCCTCGGCCGAGCGGTACCACGTGCCGGACGCGCAACCGCCGGACAAGATGATGCCGAGGCCAAAGATGAAGCCGCCCACGATGACGGCTACCGGCTTGAAATCGCTAATCTCCGGCGAAAGCACGCCCGCGCCAGTCAATAGCGCCAGGCCAAAGGCATGCACCGAAATCAAGATAAGCAGGGCGGTAAAGCCGCGCCAGGTCTTGTTGAGAAAGATATCGCGCAGCATGCCAGTTACGCAGAAGCGCCCGCGCTGCAGCACGGCACCGAAGACGATGCCGGTGAGAAGTCCGGTAATAATCACAATTTCTCCTTGTATCGAGTTAAGGGCTTCAGCCTACGACACCTAAGACAGAATTGTCTATCTCTACTGCACAACCCTGTTTCATAGTGTGTCATTTATGCACTACATTTGCGGTTTTTGCGGCAGTGCAGGACAATAAGAGAACCGTCTAGTAAGGCAGGGACAAACCTCTGCCGTGTAAGGAACTCGTGAACTCCTCTCGATCCGCCCGCGCGTATGAGCGCTCCCTTGAACCAAGTGACAAGGGCAGCGCCGTGGGCCTGTACCCCCATAACATGCACCCAGGGCTTGTGCCCGGCATCAGCGTCGAAGACCAGCGCAATAAGTTTGGCCTGGATAAGCCGCTGTTTTTCATCACCGCCATCCTCATCGTCGCCTTCATTATCTGGGGCGTCCTCATGCCCGATAGCGTGGCCAGCGCCTCCTCCTCCGCCTTTGGCTGGGCCATTACCAACGCTGGCTGGCTGCTCAATATCACCATGATGCTGGCCATTGTCACCATGGCCTATATCGGCTGCTCCCGGTTGGGTCGCATCAAGCTCGGCACCGATGACGAGGAGCCCGAGTTCAGCTACTTCAGCTGGGTGGCCATGATGTTCGGCGCCGGCATCGGCGTGGGCATCTTCTTCTACGGCCCGTCCGAGCCGCTCTCGCACTACCTCACGCCGCCGCCGCACACGGTGGACGGCAATACCGTCGAGGCCCTGCACCAATCCATGGCCCAGGCCCACTACCACTGGGGCATATCCCCTTGGGCGGCCTACGCGCTGGTCGGCGCGGCAATTGCCTATTCCTCCTATCGCCGCGGGCGCGTGCCTTTGGTCTCTTCCATCTTCAAGCCGCTTTTCGGCTCCCGCGATACGGATGGGCCAGTGGGCAAGCTTATCGACGTCCTCGCGCTCATCGCCACCCTCTTCGGCACCGCCGCCACCCTGGGCCTATCCGCCATCCAGATCGGCGAAGGCGTCACCATCATCCGTGGTGCTGGCCCTATGACGAATACCGCGCTCATCATCATTATCGCCGTGCTCGGCTGCGCGTTTATCCTTTCTGCGGTCTCCGGCGTGGCGCGCGGCGTGCGCTACCTTTCCAATATCAATATCTCACTGACCTTAGGGCTGGTGCTCTTCGTCTTCCTTGTCGGCCCCACCTTGCTTCTGCTCAACCTCATCCCGGCCGGCATTGTTACCTACATCGATCAGCTTCTGCCGATGATGGCCAAGGGATTGTCCTGGGGCGATGAGACCATCGAGTTCCAGTCCTACTGGACCGCCTTCTACTGGGCCTGGTGGATTGCCTGGACGCCGTTCGTCGGCCTCTTCGTCGCCCGCATCTCCCGCGGTCGCACCATCCGGGAGTTCACAGCCGTGACCGTCTTCGCGCCTACCATCATTCTTATTCTCGCCTTTACCATCTTTGGCGGCACCGCGATTTCTTTTAACCGCGAAGGCATCGCCGGCTTCGACGGCGAATCCTCTAATGAGCAGGTGCTCTTCGCCATGTTCCAGGACCTGCCTTTAGGTTCCATCACGCCCTATATCCTGCTGGTGGTGCTGGCCGTCTTCTTCGTCACCTCGGCGGATTCGGCCTCTGTGGTGATGGGAACGATGTCTTCCAAGGGTGATCCCACCCCGAATAAACTCGTGGTTATCTTCTGGGGCGTGTGCATGATGGGCATCGCCATTGTCATGCTGCTGACCGGCGGCGAAGACGTGCTAACGGGTCTGCAAAACCTCACCATCCTCGCCGCCCTCCCCTTCTGCCTAGTGCTTTTGGCCATGATGGTGGCCTTCATTCGCGACCTGCGCTCGGACCCGATGTTTATCCGCCGCACCTACGCCCGCACGGCGATGGATAACGCGATCATGCGCGGTATCGAAGAGCATGGCGATGACTTCGAGTTCACCGTTCAGCACGCCGAGGGCGACCGCGGCGCCGGCCACGATTTCGATTCCTCCGCCGAGCGCTATACCGAGTGGTACCAGCGCACTGATGAGGAAGGCGAGAACGTCGACTACGACTTCGATACCGGAGTCTGGTCCGACGGCTACGACCCCAAGCACGATAAGAACCACCCTGACTTTGAGGGTGAAAAGAAGGAGAAGTAATGGGCATTCCAGACGACGTCGTCCTCGATGGTTATACGCTCATCGAGCAACACGCAATCGACCACGAGTTCCTGCTGCGCGGCTCTCCGCTCGGCACCGAAACTCCCCTCCTCTTCGCCCTGACCATTGCGGGCGTCCTGCTGGTTGCGGCGAGCTTCTTCCTGCGCGGTGGCGCGCGGGTGGCAGCCGGCCTGGTGGGCGCGATCCTGGCGCTGAGCAAGCTGTGGTGGATGCCCTTCGCGCTCTGGCAGCACTTCGATGACGGCCAAGTATTCGGCTACACGGTCAAGTACTTCCCGCAGTACTGGCCGGTGGCGTCCCTTATCGTCGGCGTCATCGCGCTGGTAGGCCTAGGCTCCGCCATTTTCCGCCGGCCCTAGCCACGCCTAACCGCCGAGCACCGCAATCGCGATATGCACCCGGTTGGTGCCATCGATTTTGGCCAGGATGTGCTTCATATGCGTCTTGACCGTGGTCAAGGAGATGAACAGCTGCTCGGCAATCTCGGCGTTGCTCAGCCCCTGGGCCACCAGCTGGGCAATTTCATTTTCGCGCTCGCTCAGCTCGGTTAGCCCGCTGGGCTGAATCATTTCCTGTTCCGGCGGCGTTGGTGTGGCCGCCAGCCCCACCAGGTTTTCTAGCACCTTCGGGCTAAGCTGTTGCTGGCCTTGGGACGCCGCTCTTACCGACGCCACCAGCGCCTCCGGCGCCGTCGTCTTCAACAAGAATCCCACCGCCCCAGCGCGCAGGGCGTGCAGAATGAATTCGTCGGTATCAAAGGCAGTGAGCATCACCACCGGGATATCACGCGCGCCGGCGAGCGAATGCAGCTGCGCCGTTGCCTCAATGCCGTCCATGACCGGCATGCGGATATCCATCAGCACCACATCCGGTTCCTCGCCCAAGATAAGCTCGATGCCTTCCTTGCCGTTGCCGGCCTCGCCAATGACGCTGATGCCCGGCGCGCCTTCCAAGATCATGCGCAGGCCATGGCGCAGCAGCGGCTCATCATCGACGAGCACCACACGAATCTCACTCACTGTACTTCCTTCCTGGGCAGGCGCAGCGTCCACGAGAAGCGTCCTTCCTCATTGTTTACCTGCAGCGATCCGCCCACAACACTAGCGCGCTCGCGCATGCCGACGATTCCATACCCACCACTGTTCCCACTCCCCTTCTTCTCGGCCCGGGTGACGGGGTTGGACATGGTGATAGACAGGGCGTCGGCAAGCGCGGCGATGGTGATGGTCACCGGCTCGCCCGGTGCATGCTTGCGGGCGTTGGTCAGGCCCTCCTGGACCGCGCGGTTGAGCGCGTGGCCGGCCATGGTGCTCAGCTCCTCCAGCGATTGCGGCCCCGCGCCCGCCTGGTAGCGCACCTCCACTTTCATGCCCGCCTGGCGGGAACGCTCCACCAGAGATTCCACGCCCTCGCGCGGATCAATACGTCCCTCACTGCGCAGCGAGTGCAGCGCCTCACGCAGATCCCCCACGGCGGCCTCGGCTTCATCGCGAATCGTGCGCGCGGATTGCCGCGTCTCTTCCGGATCTAGGTCCTTGCGGTAGGCCAACCCGCCGGCGTAGACCGCAATCATGCTCAGCCGATGCGAGAGTGTATCGTGCATATCCCGCGCGATCCGGTCGCGTTCTTCCTGCCGCGCAAAATTCTCCCGGGTGGTCATTTCCTCATGCGTGAGCTCCGCCTGCGCCTGCAGCGCAATCGTGCGCTCTTTTTGGTTCGAGCGAACCAACCCGACAACTAAAACCACTACTGCTGGGAGGATGATGCCAGAGAAAAATCCCAACTTCCCGGGCGCACTAAGCCCTTCGCTTCGAGATATATCAAAATCGACCAACTCCGAGAGCACCATGGCCGTGCATACCAGCGCCATCCACAACCGGCTGCGGCGCGAGGCCGCAGAAAACGCCGCTATAAATACCGAAGGCCGGAACTCAGCAATCGTCACCGTCGCCGAAATAATGGTTGCGGCTACCAACGCACTGCGCGGGCCGGGCTGTGTGCTGCGCGGGTCACGCTCCCGCGCAGCATGCCGGAGAGCAAAGGGCAATAAGATCCACGTGCCGATCATCACCCCGAAAAGAATAAACAGCCGTCCGGACGAGCCATCGGTCTCGCTAAACCGGGCGGCGACGACCATAAAATCGCCTATCACTGCCACCGCGGCGATGACGAGCTTTTGCCACAGCGGGCGCTGCAGCATCGCGTCGGACTTTCGGAATAACTTCATAACGCGCACCAGTTTAAGCCGGCCCGCCGCCCGCGCGGTATCCCCCGCAGGGAGGATACTTCGGCCCTAGCCGCGCGCTTCCAAGACCATGATCGCAATATGCACGCGGCTCGTGCCGCCGATCTTTTTCAAAATGTGCTGCATATGAGACTTCACCGTGGCCATGGACACCACGAGCCGGTCGGCAATCTCCTGATTATTCAAGCCCTGGGCCACCAGCTCGGCGATTTCGCGCTCGCGGGAGCTAAGCCTACCTAGGTGGTTGCGGGCGGTGCGGGCGTGGTGCGAATGGGCGTCGTCAAGCGCGGGGCTTTGCATGCCCACCAGCTTGTCGACGACCTGCGGGCTCAACAACGGCTGCCCCGCCGCGGCCGCGCGCACAGCCGCCATGAGCGATTCCGGCGGCGTCGATTTCAACAGGAACCCAGCCGCCCCGGCGCGCAGAGCCCGCAGGATGAAGGAATCGGTATCGAAGGCCGTAAGCATAATGATCGGCACTGCGTGAACGGACAAAATCTTCTCCACAGCCGCGATGCCATCCATGACCGGCATGCGAATATCCATCAGCACCACATCGGGCTGCGCGTCGAGCACGGTAGCCACCGCATCTCGGCCATTGCTCGCCTCGGCCACGACCTCGATATCCGGCGCGTTGGATAGCAGCAGGCGCAGGCCGCTGCGGACTAGAGCCTCGTCATCAACGAGCACTACACGCAGGGCATCGGCCATCATGCTCCCTTTCCCACTGGTTGATTCCACCGCGCGCGCCACAGTTGCGATGCGACGGGCGTATACGCCACTGTAACCGCCACCACTGCCGCAAGCGCTATCGGCACGATCCCCACGTGGCCCGCCACTACGCCGTTGAGGAACGAGGGCACGAGAATATCGTTTAGCTTTTCGAAGATTTTGGGGAAAAATTCGATGACTAGCGTGGCCGCAATGAATGTCAGCGCAGTCTGCAGGAGCAACGTCCACAGACTTATCCGGTGCAGCTGCTTATCGATGTCCGGCTTCCCCACCGCCGCAAACAGCACCCTCGCGCCTTGCCCGCGAAACTCCGGCACGACGTAACCGCAGCGCTCCACCAGCTCGATGCGGTCGGCGTCTTCGGGCGCATTATCGTCGCTGTGCCCGCGCAGGAATTCCACGCTATAGGCCGAGTCATCGGTATCGGTATAGCTGAGCTTGCGCGAAGTTCCGTCAACGGTGGAGGTAAAAAGACTGCGCTTAAAGTCTAAGTACTGTCCCGTCCATCCCTCGCGGGCCGTGGTGTCTTCTAGGTCGATGCGCATGAGCCCGTATTCGGGATGGCGCAGTTGCCAGCTCATCTCGCTCATTGCGCAGCCTCCTTGTGCGCTAGCGGTAGCTGGATACTCCATCCGAATTCCTCGACTCCCTTTCCTTCTGGACTTTCCTGGTTAGCCGCGATGCTCATGCGCCCGCCAGAAAGTTCCACACGCTCGCGCAGGCCCACCAGTCCGTAACCACCTGAGGTGTCCGCGCCATTGCCCGTGGCGGCTCCTGGGGTCCCGCGCGACACTGGGTTTCGCATCTCGATGTCCACCGCGCCGGACGTCTCGCGCACCGTGATGCTTACCGGCTGGCCGAGCGCGTGCTTGCGTGCGTTCGTCAGGCCTTCTTGTACTGCGCGGTGCACGGCGTGCTGCGCCATCGTGGACAACCCAGTAAAAACATCCGGGCCGGCACCGTCAGCGTAGGTCACCGTCACTTCCGTGCCGGCCTCGCGCGCGGCCGCGACCAGCTCCTCCAAGCCGCTGCGTGGATCCTGGGAAAGGTCTTCGCGCAAGGCGCTTAGGACGGTGCGCAAATCCTCGACCGCGTTCTGGGCCTCCGTGCGGATGGTGCGCGCTGCATCTGTGAACTCGGCCGGCACGCCCTCACGCGGATAGCTCAGCGCTCCCGCATGAATGGCCACAAGGCTCAGCCGATGCGAGAGCGAATCGTGCATATCCCGCGCGATGCTCTCGCGCTCCTCTCGCCTTGCATGCTCCACCTTGGCGCGCATCTCTTCGCGGTTCATCCGGGCTTGCTGCTCTACCCGCCACCTCTTTTCGCGCTGATTGCCGCGTTTTTGGCCTGCAAGCAAGCCCGCGACCATCACAACCACGACGAAGATGGCACCAACCCATCCGATCTCGTCCCAACTTAGGTACGGGTTGAAGCTCGTATCTATCGCAAACGCCAGTACAAAGCATGCCACCGCGACCACCGAGCGCGAGGTCGAGCGGCGTGAAACCATAGAAATAAAAGCCACAACTCCGCTGACCGCGCCGAAATAGGAACTAGACGCCAGCAGTACGATGCACCCGGCGATGAAGCTGCGGGTGGAGCCGGCATAGTCGACGTCGGAAAGCTCGCGCGGCTGGTGCTCCAGGGCAAAGGGCAGGGCGAAAATACCCAGCACGCCCATCGCAAACCCGGTGCAGATATAGGGCCCGTACTCCTCAAATGTCGGCGAGTACTCCTCAATATCGAGGTTCATCAGCACCATGCCGACGAGCCAATTCCCCACCGCGCAGGCGGCCACGATGCCCGCCGTACTCCACTTCGTTCTGACCATGGCCCCAAGCTTAAGCCCGCGGCCATAGTACTTAGGGATGATTTATTTCTGCACCCCGGCCGCATCGCGCATGGCCTTCGTCTGCGCGGACGGATGCTCGTTCTCGGTAGCCAGGCGCTCAAACGCCACGGCCGCCAGCGCGGCGGCCTGCATGCCGAGTACGGAATCATCAAAGCGCATCATCGGCGAGTGATTCCACTCGCGCTGATTTTCGGGCTTTTCCGGATTGGCCGTGCCCATCCACATAAACGTGCCCGGGACCTGCGAGAGGACGTAGCCGAAGTCCTCGGAGGCCATCATCGGGGCGTCAAAAGGCTGGACGTTCTCGGCGCCAAACATCTGGCCCCACAAGGTGGCGGCGAACTGATTCTCGCGCGCATTGGTCTTGGTGGTGGGGTACAAAATCTCGAAATCCACCTGCGCGGTGCAGCGGTGCGAGGCAGCGACGGAGCTGGAGACCTCCGTAATCATCTGCCGCACGGCGTCGATTTTCTCATCGCGCAGCACGCGCACCGTCGCGCCCAAGGCCGCACGCTCCGGGATGGCGTTATACGCGCCGTCGCCCGCCCACAGGTTGGTCACAGTAATAACGATGGGCTCGAGCGCATCGAAGCGGCGGGTCAGTGCGGTCTGCAAAGACATCTGAATCTCCGCCAGCGCCGCCACCGGGTCGATGGCATCGTGTGGGCGAGAGCCATGCCCGCCCTTGCCCAGCACAGTAATGGTCAGGTTGGAGGAGCTGGCCATCATCGGGCCTGGCACATAGTGGAAGGTGCCGCGGTCTTGAGGGCCGACGTGCAGGCCGTAGGCGGCAATGGGGCGTCGGCCAGCGGCGTCGAGCACGCCTTCTTCAATCATCGGTAGCGCGCCGCCCGGGCCTTCCTCGCCGGGCTGGAACATGAAGGTGACATCGCCGTGCAGCTCCTCGCGGTGCTCGCACAGAATCCGCGCCGCGCCCACCAGGCCGGCGGTGTGCAGGTCATGACCGCAGGCGTGCATATAGCCATTCGTCGACGCAAACGGGCTGCCGGTCTGCTCGCGCACCTCGAGGGCGTCCATGTCCGCGCGCAAAAGCACCGACACCGGCCGCTCGCCGCGCTGGCCGCCGCGCAGCACAGCCACCACCGAGCTCAAATCCTGGCCCACGTGAATCTCCAGCGGCAGGCCCTCCAGCGCTTCTAGGACCTTCTTCTGCGTGCGCGGCAGGTCCAGGCCGATTTCCGGGTTGCGGTGCAGGTCACGGCGGAAGTTCTGCAGCTCCTCGAGCATGCCCTCGCCCATTTCCTGGAAAACCTCGGTGGCCACCCGCTCACCAATGCGCGCCCGCGTCACCGGCAGGGGCGGCAGCTGCTGGGCCTGGCGCGGGGCGGCCAGGCGTCCGGGGTTGGTGGGGCGAATCCGCTTGGTCGGGTCAGTCATGGGGAGCTCCTTTCTCGCTTTCCTATTCGAGGGTACCGCAGGTTATCCACAGGGCGCCCGGCGGGTTCGGGGTTGGTGTGACGGGTGGGGCGAGTTATCCACAGGCGGGCGCGGGTGGGCTACCGCGGGCTTGCGGGGTGTCTTAGGCTCGCCGGCATGACCCGCTTGCAGGACTACGCCCGCCAACTTGCCTCGCCGATGGAGCTTCTCGGCGAGGTCTCTGGCGCGCGCGAGGCCGACCTGCGCCGGCTGGGGCTTCCCCGGCAGGAGGCACGGAGCCTGCTTGCGCTTGCCGACGTCTACTTTGGCCCCACCCCCTTCACCCGCCGGCAGCGCTCGTGCCGGGCGACCAGGCATTGCTTGGCGACGTTGAAGATTATCGAAAAGTACGTCTCGCGCACGAAATCCAAGCGGGATGCGTGGGCGCTGCGCGCTGAACTATGCGCGACCGACCAGGACGTGGAGCGGCTCGCGCGCACGCGGCTGAAGGAGCTATATCCGCCGCGGCAGCCGGAGAAGGGTGTGCGGATGACGCGGCGCAAGGGCGGCCCGTCGACGCTTTCGATTACCGGCGATTCCGATTTCATTGCTGACCTGCACGCCAGCATCAGCGAGGAAAGGCCGCTTGATTCCGTAGAGAATATCTTCTTCCGCGGCGGGGCTGCGGCGCGGCCTGCCGCGACGACGAATATCATCATCCAGCTCGATGAATTGGATGAAATCTTGAGCGGCGGAGGCGAGGAAATCACGCTGCGGCTGACCAATGGTGCCGAAATCAGCGGCGCGAAGCTGGTGGAAAAGCGCTTGGCCGAATGCGGGCTCGTCACCCTCGTCCATCCTTATGAGGGAGCGGTGAACCTGTATCGCACCTCGCGGCATGCCTCGGAAAAGCAGCGGCTTATGGCGGGTGCGGAAAACCCCACCTGCCCGTGGGCCGAGTGCAACTATCCGGCGGATAAATGCCAAATCCACCACCTGCAGGCGTGGAAGCACGGCGGCGAGACCAATATGGCAAATCTCAGCGTGGCGTGCCCGTATCACAATGGCGTCAACGACGACGATCCGCACGCGCCGCCGGTGCGCGGCCGCCTCGAGCGGCGCCAGGGCCGAATAGTCTGGGCCCCACCCTGGGCCGATTCAACCTAACTACTCGCCTGAAGCCCCAGCCCCAACCCTCCTGCGCGGACCGGGGCGCTCAAGCCTGCCGTGGAATCCGGCAGCTGACAACCTCGCAACCACGGCGCGGCTGCGAGGTGAGTTCGACATGCGTGGAGTGGATTAATCGTCGGCGTCGGTAGACAGCGCGGCCACGAAGGCCTCCTGCGGCACCGAGACGGAGCCCAGCGTCTTCATGCGCTTCTTACCGGCCTTCTGCTTCTCCAGCAGCTTGCGCTTACGGGAGATATCGCCGCCGTAGCACTTCGCCAGCACGTCCTTGCGCATGGCGCGGATGTTTTCGCGGGCGATGATCTTCGAGCCGATGGCCGCCTGGACGGGCACCTCGAACTGCTGACGCGGGATGAGCTCCTTGAGCTTTTTGGTCATCTTATTGCCGTACCACTGGGCGGAATCGCGGTGGACGATGGCGGAGAAGGCGTCGACTGGGTCGCCGTTGAGCAAGATGTCGACCTTTACCAAATCCGCGAGCTGCTCGCCGGCCTCTTCATAGTTCAGCGAAGCGTAGCCCTTGGTGCGGGACTTGAGCATATCGAAGAAGTCGAAGATGATTTCGCCGAGCGGCATGGTGTAGCGCAGCTCAACGCGGTCCTCGGAAAGGTAGTCCATGCCACCCATCTGGCCGCGCTTGGACTGGCACAGCTCCATGGTGGGGCCGACGAACTGCTCGGGCACGATGACGGTCATCTTCACCACGGGCTCATAGACCTCGTTGAGCTTTCCTTCCGGCCAGTCAGACGGGTTGTGGACCCATTTTTCCTCGCCGTCTTCAGCCACCACGCGGTAGGTTACCGAAGGCGCGGTGGAAATCAGGTCGAGGCCGAACTCGCGCTCCAAGCGGTCGCGGGTGATTTCCATGTGCAAAAGTCCCAAGAAGCCGCAGCGGAAACCAAAGCCAAGGGCGACGGAGGTTTCGGGCTCGAAGGTAAGGGAGGCGTCGTTAAGCTGCAGCTTTTCCAAAGCATCGCGCAGGTCCGGGAAGTCGGCCTGGGAAATGGGGAAAAGGCCGGAGTAGACCATCGGGTCCGGATCCTTGTAGCCCTTGAGTGGGGTCTCGGCGCCGCCGTTGGACCAGGTGACGGTATCGCCCACCTTGGTCTCACGGACGTCCTTTACGCCGGTAATAAGGTAGCCCACCTCGCCGGGCCCTAAGCCCTCGCACTTTTGCATCGTGGGCGACACAATGCCGATTTCCAGCAGCTCGTGGTTGGCGTTGGTCGACATCATGGTGACCTTCTGGCGCGGGGTGAGCTTGCCGTCCACCATGCGGATATAGGTCACCACGCCGCGGTAGGTGTCATAGACGGAGTCAAAAATCATGGCGCGGGCCGGTGCATCGGCGTCGAATTCAGAAGACGGCGGCGGAACTAGCTCGCAGACCTTGTCCAGCAGCTCGACCACGCCCTCGCCGGTTTTGCCCGACACGCGCAGCACCTCTTCCGGCTCGCAGCCGATGATATTGGCGATTTCCAGCGCGTATTTTTCTGGATCAGCGGCCGGCAGGTCGATTTTATTGAGGACCGGGATGATTTCCAGGTCGTTTTCCATCGCCAGGTAGAGGTTGGCGAGGGTTTGGGCTTCGATGCCCTGGGCGGCGTCGACAAGCAAGATGGCGCCCTCACATGCCTCGAGCGCGCGGGAGACCTCGTAGGTAAAGTCCACGTGGCCGGGGGTGTCGATCATCTGCATGACAATCTGCTCCCCCTGCGCGGTGCCGGACTGGGGCACCCACGGCAGGCGCACGTTCTGCGCCTTAATGGTGATGCCGCGCTCGCGCTCGATGTCCATATTATCGAGGAACTGGTCACGCATATCGCGCTCCGCAACCACCTTGGATAGCTGCAGGATGCGGTCCGCCAGCGTCGACTTGCCGTGGTCGATGTGAGCAATAATGCAGAAGTTTCGGATTCGGGCGGGATCCGTAAACGTCGTGGCCGCAAAGTTTTCAGACATACGTCTACAATAGTCGACATGAAAAGCGCCATGCTCACCCGTCTGCGCCAAGCGCTGGGAATCAGCGAGCGCGAGCCGATAGACACCGGCCTGAGCCGCATTAATTCCCGGTTGGGACTGGATAGGTCGGATGAGTTCCACGAGCCACGCAAGGCTGCCGATATCCAGGTAGAGGCCACTGCCTCCCACCCCCGGTCCATATTTTTCACCCCCGATATGGACGGCCAGGCTGATTCCGGCGAGGTGGTCTGGGTGTGGGTACCGGCCGAAGGTAAGCAGGCACCACCGCGCGAGCGCGCCATTTTGGTCGTCGGCCGTACCCGCACCACGGTAATGGGCTTACTTATCTCCCCCAACCCAAAGCACGCGCTTGACGACGCCTGGCTGGAAATCGGCTCCGGCGAGTGGGACGAGTCCGGATGCGATTGCTGGGTGCGCCTCGACCGCCTGCTCGAAGTGTCCGAGGAGCAGGTGCGCCGGCAAGGCACGCTTTTTCCGGAACGCAGGTTCGAACGAATCGCGAATAGGTTGCGGGCGCGCTACCACTGGGCCTAGCCGACGCGCAGGCCGCGGCCGCGGGGAGGGTTTTGGCAGGTCGGGTTCGGTACTGCTATTGTGTGTTGGTTACTTACTTGCCGGGCGCGCTGGTCGGGGCGGGCAGGACCTTGGGTTCGCTCTTCGAATACCAGCGCCGAGCGCGCCAGTGATTGCTGGCCGCGGGAGTAGTCCGAGTAGGTCGGTTTCTACGTCAATCACTTTCGATTACTAAGAGGTATTTTTCATGGCAAATATCAAGTCCAAGCAGAAGCGCGTTATCACCAACGAGAAGGCACGTCAGCGCAACAAGTCCGTTCGCTCCGCCGTCCGTACCGAGATCCGCAAGTTCCGCGAGACCGTTGCCGCTGGCGACAAGGCTGCTGCTGAGAAGCAGCTGCGCGTGGCATCCCGCGCCCTGGACAAGTCCGTGTCCAAGGGTGTCTTCCACCGCAACACCGCAGCCAACAAGAAGTCCGGCATGGCTTCCGCGTTCAACAAGATGGACTAAGAGCCATTGCACAGATCATCCCCCGGTCGCGCTCTACGGAGCGCGCCGGGGGATTTTCTTAGCTTACTTTGGCGGCGGATTCTAGGGGTCGTTGCAACGATGATGGTTAGTTTGGTTTGATGCTACCGGTTTGTGTGAGGGCGTTGGTCATGACTTCGGCTGGGGTGCGCCAGTTGAGTGCTTTGCGTGGTTTGTGGTTGTGAATGTTGGCGATCATTTCTAGGTCCTCGGCGCTGTAGATGGACAGGTCGCTGTTTTTAGGAAGGTTTCTTCTGAGTCTTCCGTTGGTGTTTTCGTTGCTGCCGCGTTCCCATGGTGATCCTGGATGGCAGAAGTAGATGGGAATGTCAGTGGCCATAGTAAAGGCTTTATGGCCAGCCATTTCGCTTCCTTGGTCCCAGGTAATTGATGACCAGATAGCTTTATCGATTCCTGCAACTGCCTTGTGCAGGGCTGTGAATACTTCTTTGCTGGTATGCCTTCCTGGTAGGTGGCCAAGGACAACAAATCGGCTAACGCGTTCTACTAGCGTGATTACCGCTGATTGGTTGTTTTTACCGAGGATGAGGTCGCCTTCCCAGTGGCCTGGCAAAATACGTTCACTTACCTCATCTGGCCGGTCGTCTATGAGGATCATGTCGTCGACGAAGCGTTGCTGGGCAGGTGTGCTGGAGCGGGTTTGACGTTTCTTGCGTTTCTTTCTACCTGTCGGCAAGTCCAAGCCAAGGTCTTTGAGTCTTCCTTTGGCCTGCAGGTAAAAGGCGTCATAAATCGTTTCGTGACTAATGCGCATGTCCTTATCAGTGGGGTAGTCGATGGGCAGGCGATTAGAAATCTCCTCAGGTGACCATTGTGCCCGCAATTGTGCGCATACATAGTCCCATAGTCTTTTGTTGGCTAGTAGTTTCGGTATTTTCGGCCGCAATCTCCGCGCACAGGCCTTTAACTGGGCTGTTTCCGCACGATACGGGCCTTCAACACTGTGGTTTCTGCGTACTTCACGCTGAATTGACGATGCACTTCGCCCTAAACGGGAGAGTGTCCGATTCTTTGTGTGCGGAGGCTTGGTTTACAAGTAATCTGCGAATCGGTTTGAAGCGTCCTGGGTTTAGTTCCGCTTCTTTTACGGCCCTGTGTTGATGGGCTGGGTGAGATAGTACTCGGTTTCTACTTCCTGTGGGGTGGCGTAGTCCAATGCTTCGTGAAGTCGCTTAGTGTTCCACCAATGCACCCACCGCAAGGTGGCCAGTTCGACTTCTCCGACCGACGTCCACGGGCCCTGGGCATGAATCAGTTCCGCCTGGGGTTGCCCGCAAATCGTGGACACGTAGTGGGGCTACCTAGTGTTTAGGCAGCTATTTCTTTTCTACTGGTGGTTAGACCAATGTGGTTTTCGAAGTCGACGGGACTGACCATTCCTAGTGCAGAGTGCCGGCGCCGACGGTTGTAAACGACTTCCATCCAGTAGGCAACGGCCTTGCGCGCGGCATCACGGGTTGGCCAGCGCTTGCGGTCGTAGAACTCGGTTTTAAGCGTCGACCAGAACGACTCAGCCATCGCGTTATCAAAGCACACACCAGTACGCCCCACAGACTGAGCAATGCCCAGGTTATGGCAGACTTCCCAGAGCTTCTCGCTGGTAAATTGCGTTCCGCGGTCAGCGTGGAACACCAGCCCATTAGGAACGTCCGGAGAGTGTCTGATGGTTTGTGTGTGGGTACCTAACCCGCATGAGGAGATGGACCAGAATGACTACTGTGGCACGACGAGATCCGGCTGATAAGGCCAAGATTGATGCGATTGAAAAGAAG
>NZ_JAKRNE010000009.1 GCF_022347205.1 Corynebacterium sp. ACRPO
CCAGGCGGACCATTTCGATGATCTGATGGACCGCCTTCTCCTTGAACTCGACGGAATACTTTCTAGGCATAGTTCAATCCTTCCTTAGCTGAGGTAGGAACTAAACCCAGGACGCTTCAGTCTTCGGGATTAGTCCAAGGAGTTGGATCCTCTTCCAACTGTTCCAGTGCTTCTGGAGCCAATTTCTTAACATCACTGCCCTTCGGGGATTGATAAGGAAACAGCTCCACCTGTGCGATTCCATCGGAACGATTACTTCCAGAATCTGATTGAACGTAATTTCTTAGGTGGTTTGCATTGTCAGCTGACTTAGCAAAATAGTCGCAGTGCCAATTTCCTCGCACCCAAGGTAATGCGTTGGCACCGTGGAGATTCAGCGGAGACGGGAGTATGAAATCACCTTCCCAAGGAACGAATGGGTCTTGGCTGTCTTTTGTGTCCGTGATATCGGAGGGCACTTTCAATTCCGTGATAGCGGAGAGTAGCTTTTCTTGTTCGGCAATCCATGAGCGTTTGGCTCGTTCGCACTGGGCATTGATTGCTTCGAGATCGAAATCGTTGTCAGTGGTATACCCCATGCGTGAGAAGAACATCATTAGTTTTTCTTTGGCCGATTTTTCATTTTTGGCTGTTTTTCCATTTTTGACTTCTTTTTCAACAGTGCTCCACAAAGCGTCTACGCTCTCGTAGGGACCGCCCAGAACCCAGTCGACGAATTCGTGAAAGCCTGGATTGAATGTAACTACTACGACCTTGGGATTGCTGAGATCACCCATAAAGGGTTGTGGAACGTTGGGGAAAAGGCGCGACTTTTCTTTCAGGGCTTTAGTATGGCCATTCGCATATCGAGCAGCAATTTTCCTTTGTTTGTCGCTCCAATGGGCCCAGTCCTCACTGTGAATGAGCGCTCGTTTAAGTTTTTCTCTTAAAGACTTTTTCGTTTCTTCTTCTCTTGAAGGATTGCCCGTTTTATCTACTTTTGAAGGATCCTCCGTTTCAGGGTCAAGGCTTTCGATTAGAGCTTGATAGCTTGAGATTCCCCCTG
Source organism: Corynebacterium sp. ACRPO (assembly GCF_022347205.1). Taxonomy (GTDB): domain Bacteria; phylum Actinomycetota; class Actinomycetes; order Mycobacteriales; family Mycobacteriaceae; genus Corynebacterium. The sequence continues at coordinate 1,046 of NZ_JAKRNE010000009.1, forward strand.
GAAAGACAAGGTTTTCATTCCAATCCTTATAGATGCTTCTTGCTGCATCCTCGGTAGGAGAGCTGTTGCTATTAGAACTGTTGGTCATCGGAGGTACTCAGGATAGAAGGGAATAAGATGGGGCATTCACCATCAATGGTTTGCATGAATGATGGTAAGTGATTTTTCTGTACTTCACAGGGCGCTAAATGAAGAACAGTCAAGGGCCGAGGAGCTCGGCGAACGGAATAGTATTGAACTTGGTAGTTCGTGCTTGAAATCAACTATGAGAACCCAACCCAAGGAGCCACCATGAACCAGCACAGTTTTCGCCACGTCGTTGTCATGGGAGTATCCGGCTCAGGCAAGACGACGGTAGGGGAGGCCCTGTCTCCACTGGTGGGGCTGGAGTATCGCGATGGCGATGATATGCACCCGCAGGCCAATATCGACAAGATGGCGGCGGGAACGCCGCTCAATGATGCGGACCGGGAACCGTGGTTGAAGCAGATTGGTCAGTGGCTGGCAGATAGGCCAGAAGGTGCGATGGTGGGCTGCAGCGCGTTGAAGCGCAAGTACCGGGATTTGATTCGCGAGTACTGCCCAGGCGTGGTGTTTGTCCACGTGCACGGGGACTTTGATGTGCTGCATGAGCGCATGCAGCACCGGCCGGGGCACTTTATGCCGGCGTCGCTTTTGCAGTCGCAATTCGATACCTTGGAGCCGCTGGAAGAAGACGAAACTGGCCGCGTCTTTGATGTGACGCGGCCAGTCGAGGAGATTGCCCAAAAGGCTGCTGCTTGGATTAAGACTGGGGCCTAAAAGAGCGCTGCTACTGCGTAGAGCACCAAGACTAGGGCGAAGCCGATAACGGAGATGAGCACCTGGTTGACCGTCCAGGTCTTGAGCGTGGTCATGGTGTCCATACCCATGAGGCGGCCGACGAGCCAGAAGCCGGAGTCGTTGACGTGAGAGCCGAAGACGGAACCGGCGGCAGTGGCCACCACGATGAGGGCGAGTTGGAGCTCGTTGAAGCCCCCGGCTTCCACGGCGGGAACCATGAGGGCGGCAGCGGTGGTGAGTGCAACGGTCGCCGAACCTTGGGCTAGGCGCAGTGCCACCGCGATGAGGTAGCAGGCCAGGATAACGGGGATGCCGAGACCGGAGAGGGAGTCGGCCAGGGCGTCGCCAATGCCAGAAGTGCGCAGTACTCCGCCGAACATGCCGCCGGCACCGGTGATGAGCACAACGGAACAGATGGGCCCGAGCGAGGAATCGACCAGCTTTTCCAGCGCAGTCTTTTCTACGCCGCGGCGCAGGCCCAGGACCACGAGTGCAATGAGCACGGTGATGAGCAGCGCGATCGGGGTCTGGCCCAGCATGACAAAGAACCGCACCCACGCGGCGTCGGCGTCAATGGTGCCATAGGAGACCAAAGCGTTGAGTCCGGTGTTGAAGAAGATGAGCACCATCGGGATGAGCAAGAGGGAAATCACCGTTGGGGCAGAGGCCGGCTTGAGGGGTTGCTCTTCTTCCGAAAGCACCGGGCCGGCGATGGCATCAGTAACCTTCAGCGGGAATTTCTTGCCGGAAAGCAGACCAAAGCGGTAACCGGAAATATACCAGGTAGGCAGTGCAAGCAGCAGGCCAACGAGGAGGACGAGGCCGAGGTCAGCGCCGTAGAACTCGCTCGCCGCGACGGGGCCCGGGTGCGGCGGCAGGTAGACGTGCATGACGGAAAACGCGCCGGCGGCGGGCAATCCAAAGGCAAGGACGGGTCCGTCTAGGCGGCGCGCTACGGCGAAGATAACCGGCAGCATCACGATCAGTCCGGCATCGAAGAAGATGGGAAAGCCCATAATCAGCGAGGCGAGGCCGAGGGCAAGGGGAGCCTTGGCTTCGCCGAAGCGGCGGACCATGGCGTCGGCAAGCGACTTAGCGCCACCGGAAGCTTCCACCAACCGGCCAATCATGGCACCCAGCCCCACCAACAATGCCACCGAACCAAGGGTGGAGCTAAAGCTTTCAGTCATGGTGGGCACGATTCCCTCGAGGGGAATGCCCGCAGCTAGCGCCGTGAGCGCGGAGACCACCAGCAGGGTGAGAAAAGCGTGGAGCTTGAAATAGATGACCAGCACCAAAATTACGGCGATGGCGGCCACCGCAATGCCTAGCAGCGGGCCGGTCGACAGGGTGGGTTCCCACGTATCCATAAAGCGGGCTCCTTTTCTTATGCAAACCTTTGAATACCGGCAACGTTAGCAGCCGCTCCGCTTGCCGACGTCCCCCTTCCTCCAAATGCGACCCAGCCGACACCCCCAAAGGGGCTGCGCATATAAAAGTCCCCTAGGCGACGGTCCAGGAGCCTAGGGGAGGGTGCAGGCAGTTTAGTCGAACTGGCCCTGGATGACAGCCGCCGCATCCAGCGGGGTCACGTGGTAGGAGATGGGGTTCTGGTTGGCGCCGGCCATGAGCGCGCCGGCGCAGGAGTGGCCTGCGCCCATCATGTGGCCCAGCTCGTGGGCGATGGTGCCCTGCAGTGCCTCTGGGTACATGGCATTAGCCATCTTGATAAAGACCATCTTGTGATCTGGGTAGGCGGAACCCTGTACGTAGCCGTTCGGGTCTGGCTTGTAGATGATGGCGACGGTGTCATCGTCTGCCTCGGAAGGCTTAACTTCCTTCAGGGAAGCCTTGCCGTCGAGGGCCTTGTTCCACTCGGCAACCGCGGCATCCAGCTGCTTGCGGTACGGGAATCCTTCGACCACCTTGTACTCCAGTACGCCGTCCTGGAAGTACGGCTTTACGGAGTCCTCGTCGTGGAGGATGGATGGATCCGGGACCGGCTTGCCATCGTTGGCTAGCTTGGTGATGGTCTTGCAGGTGCCCGGGGAGATGAGGGAGCGTACTGGGTCGCTCTTGGCGCTAGCGGCCGGTGCGGCGACGGTGCCAAGGATGGCGGAAGCGGCCAGGGTGGCGACAGAAAGCTTCTTGAAAGAAGGCATAGGCAGTGAGTTACCTTTCGGTTGATTTTAAGGTTCGCAGAGTGCGATATTCCCAGCAATATCCGTGGTAAACGGCATTGTGCGGGGTCTTATGCGTGCGAGCATATATCAGTTTCTTATTTGCTACAAAGGGAAAACTAAGAATGCAAAGTGTTGTCCACTTGCTTGTCATTACTGGTCGGCTCTGAAGAGTACTGCGTTCGCCCCGCTGTTTAGCGCTTGTCCCTTTTTCATGAGTAACACTGACTACACTGGCCCCCACAATCCACCGCGACCCCACTAGGAGGAAGCAATGTCTGTCCGTACCGTTTGCAGCAACTATGACTCCGTCAAGGCGTGGCAGGAGCCGCTGTATAAGGATCTGCACCAGCACCCGGAGCTATCCATGCAGGAAGAGCGCACGCTGGGCATTATCAAGGACAAACTTGCAGATCTTGGCTTCCACCACATTGAAGTAGGCGGCGGCGTAGTCGGTGTCTTAGAAAACGGTGCCGGGCCTACCGTCATGCTGCGCGCGGATTTCGATGGCCTACCGGTTAAGGAGGACACCGGCTTGGATTATGCCTCCACCGATACCGCCGTTGACCAGGAAGGAAACACGGTCCCCGTCATGCACGCCTGCGGCCACGATTCCCACGTGGCCAGTCTGCTGGGCATGGGCGCACTCATGGCGCAGGCTACCGACCAGTGGTCTGGCACGCTGCAGCTCATTTTTCAACCGGGTGAGGAGATTGCCGCCGGTGCCCAGTCCATGGTGGATGACGGACTTGTGGACAAGGTCGCCACGCCCGACGTAGTACTTGGCCAACATGTCTTTGCCAGCAACTTTCCCGCCGGCACCGTGGCGCTGGCCTCCGGCCCTTTCATGTCCACCGCGGTCAGCATGGACGTCAAGGTTTATGGTCAAGGCTCGCACGGCTCCATGCCGCACCTCAGCGTTGACCCCGTGGTACTGGCCAGCTCCATTGTCATGCGTTTACAGACGGTCATCTCCCGCGAACTCAACCCCTCCGAATTCGGCGTGTTGACCGTGGGCGCCATCAACGCCGGCTCGAAGGCCAATATCATCCCCTTCGAGGCCAACCTGAAGATCAATGTGCGTGCCTATAGCGAGCAGGTGCGCGATAAAATCACCGGCGCCATCGAGCGCATCGTCACTGCCGAGTGCCAGGCCGCCGGCAGCCCGCAGCCTGCCGAGTTCAGATACCACGATTCCTACCCGCTTACCAGCAACGATAAGGAAGCAACGGAGCGCCTTCAGGAAGCCTTCACGTCCTACTTCGGCCCCGACCGTGTACTTGACGCCGAACCCCTCACCGCCTCGGAGGACTTTTCCACCATTGCCCGCGCCTTCGGCGTCCCCTATTGCTTCTGGGTATTTTCCGGCCGCGAAGAAGAAAAGGATGTCCCCAATCACAGCCCGCACTTCGCCCCGCTGTTACAGCCCACCCTGCGCACCGGCACCGAAGCCCTTATCGCCGCTGCGATGAGCTACCTAGGAAACAACTAACCGAAACGCAGTATTCGGCCGTACAGCTCCAATGGTGTGTGCGGCCATGCCTTTTGGGATGCGCGCTGTATGAGGTAGCGGGGGAGTAGTCCGCAGGCTCCATAACCGCGAATCTGGTTCATGCATCGCTTTCCGACGCCCACTTCTTCCTCTACGCCCCAACCTGCAGACCTCTAAAACAGCTCCAACGCCCGGGCCTCGCTTGGGGCCACAGGGCGCTGGAACTGGTTCTCTCTATCTCTCTTGCGTTCTCTCGAACACGTAAATTAAAGATAACGCGCTAGGCTGCCATGGGTCTGGTATTTGCCTGTGAATATAGTGGCAATCATTTGACGGAGGGTAAGAAATAGCTCAATCAGGTTACGGGTATCAAGGTGGGGGCTTTTGGATCGATGAGCCTGATTCACAAGAGGCTTCTTTTGCGTAAGATTCTAGGGAAACTACAAGCGCGCTATCGGGTTGGGGTCGACAAGTCTTTAATTGTGCGCCAAGAGCAGTGTCAGAGGAGGAGAGATGGCACAACAATTTGATCCGGAGATGCATCGGCAAATGGGTGTCGAGGCGGACGTTGTATTGCGGGTGGGAATGCTCCTAATGGGTGCCGGCACCTCTGGTTATCGCGTACTTAGAGGGATGAAACGGAGTGCGCGAGCTTTGGGGTTTGACCATCTAGATGCCACAGTGGGTCTGACGCAGATTACCTGTACGTTTCACCGCGGCGAATACTTCCGGACGGTCATTGCTCGGCAACATTCGCCTGCAGTTGATGCCTCTCGGATTGAAGCCTTGGAAGATTTGACCCACAATCGCCTCTACGCTGGGATCACTGCTCAGGAATTAGCGGCGATGCTGGATGCTATTGAGCATAATGTCAAAAAGCGCTGGGGCGGTCTAATTCTTTCTTTCGCTGCCGCGATCGCATGTGCGGCGTTTGCGTATCTTAATTTTTTCCCGCTGGAAGCAGTGGGGTTGGTTGCTTTGGCGGCGTTTGCAGGCCAGTTTGTTCGTTATACAGTTCTCCACCGTCACGTTCATCAAATTGGAGGAGTGATTGCTGGTGGAGCGACGGCAAGCATTGTTTTCTTTTTGTTGACGGAGATTTTCGGAGCTTTAGGTTCGGTGGAGCCTAGTGAATTGTCCTCGGGCTTTGTAGCAGCTGTTTTATTCTTGATTCCTGGGTTTCCACTTTTCTCTGCTTTGATCGACATAGCCCGCTTTGATCTTGATGCGGGCATTGTCAGGTTGGGGTATGCTTTCACCGTTATATTTACGGCCGCTTTCACGGTCTCAATGGTTAGCTGGCTGACTAAACTTAGCCCTGACGCACCTGCGCCTGCACAGGATATGCAATGGTTTCTGTTGGCGCCGTTGGCAAGTTTTCTGGGCATTGCTGGGTTTGCTTTTCTTTTTAACTCTTCCCGCCGCATGGTCTTAGTAGCGGCGTGTGTTGGAACCGTGGCAAATGAGCTACGTTTGATTCTAATTCACGCGGGAACAACCATTTTCTTTGCAGCCTTTGTGGGTGGATTGCTTATCGGGTTGCTGGGGGCAGTAGCTTCTAAAAGGGCGCGTCTCCCTCGTATTACAACCACCGTTCCGGCCGCGGTGATTATGATCCCAGGGGTGACAATGTTCCGGGCAGTGTTTTATTTGAACGATGGTCAGATGGATCAAGCGTTGGCCAATGTAGCAACTGGAATGATGGTAGTTGGATCTATTGGTGCCGGTTTGGTCTTTTCTCGCCTGCTTACTGATAAGGATTGGGCCTTGGGCCGCCTAATTGATTTTGATAAAAAGCTTCCGCAGAGACCTTCTGCCACATAATGCCAAGGCTCTAGCTAGGGCAGTAAAACGCCTGCGGCCCTCGGAACCTAAAAGGAACCGAGGGCCGCAGGCGTCTCTCTCTACAAGGTGTTTCCATGTATCGGCTTAAAGCCGCCCTCTGGAAACAGAGGGTTCTCTCTATCTCTCTCGTATGCGCTCTCTTAAGCGCACGATTTCAGTAGGGGGCATTGGGCTGTAGTGCCCATGGGGTCTGGCTGTTGGGTTGCTGTTAGTGGCTGGGAATGGGGTGGGGAGGGCGTCGGAAAGCGGGGCAGAGGTAGAGCTGTGCAACATTGGAACATGAAAGTGACGTAGAACATAGTTCGTTTCTGTAGGGTGGGAGATATGCGCGCAGTTAAGCTGCGCTGTTTCACATGCTTGTAGAGCTACAGAATTGAGGTGAGGAGCATGTCTCCTCTCACAGCCCAACCCCCAGCCAGCGATGCCGCGCCGGCATGGGTGGAAGATACAGAAGATACAAAGCGCCAGCATCGCTCGGCCATTAAGGCGGCGTTTATCGGCACCTTCATCGAGTGGTTCGACTATGCGGCCTATATTTATATGTCCGCGATTATTTCCCGGGTGTTCTTCCCGGAGATGGAAGGCCGCCGCGCGCTGATTATGACGTTTGCGCTCTTCGCACTGTCATTCCTGGTGCGGCCGTTGGGAGGCATCGTGTGGGGTCACTTTGGCGATAAATACGGGCGCATCCACACGCTGACGGTGTCTATTGTGATGATGTCGGTGGCTACCGCGTGCATCGGTTTCCTGCCGGGGTATGCCACCATCGGCTTTGCCGCCTCCATCTTGCTCTTGCTGTGCCGCATGGTGCAGGGCTTTTCCGCAGCCGGAGAGTATGCGGGCGCGGCCACGCACCTAGCTGAGATTGCCCCGGCCGGCAAGCGTGGCATCTATTCGGCGGTGGTGCCGTCCGCGACGGCCTCGGGTTTGCTCTTGGGCTCGCTCATTGCGGCACTGCTGACTGGAGTCCTCGATGATGCCGCCCTGGATTCCTGGGGTTGGCGCGTACCATTCCTCATTGCGCTGCCTTTGGGTCTGTATGGCCTGTGGATTCGCCGCAACACGGAAGAGTCCTCCCACTTTGAGGATCAAGATGAGCCGGAGGAGTCCCCGCTGCGCGAGGTACTGAAGTACCCCAAGGCCCTGGCCATTGCCTTTGCGGGAGCGGTGCTCAACGCCATTGGCTTCTACGTCATTTTGACCTACCTGCCCACTTACCTGTCGGAGGAGTTGGGCATGGCCGCGACGCCGGCGTTTATCGCGTCCTCGGTGGCGTCCGCATTCTATGTGGGCTTTGCCTTGCTCACCGGCATGCTTTCGGATCGTCTTGGTCGCCGCACGACGATGCTGTGCGCGGCCGCCTTCATGGGCGCGACCATCATTCCGGCCTTCATGCTTCTTGACGGCGCCGGGCTCTTCCTTGTCATTATCATTCAGGTCTGCCTGGGTGGCGTACTGGCGCTTAACGACGGCGTCCTGCCCTCCTTCCTTTCCGAACAATTCCCAACCCACGTGCGCCTGTCCGGCTTCGCATTGACGTTTAATACGGCCAACGCTGTATTCGGTGGTACCGCACCGATGATTGCCACGTGGCTTATTGACGTCACTGGACTGCAGCTCGCCCCGGCTTTCTACTTGGTGGCCGCAGCACTGGTGACCGGCATCGCGGTTCTCTTCGCGTCGAAAAAGAATAAGCTGCACGAGTAGTACCTTGGAGTCGTGTAAAACGCCTGCGGCCCTCGGAACCTGAAAGGAACCGAGGGCCGCAGGCGTCTCTCTCTACAAGGTGTTCCCATGTATCGGCTTAAAGCCGCCCTCTGGAAACTGAGGGGTTCTCTCTATCTCTCTCGTATGCGCTCTCTCAAACGCATGATTTAAGTATGGGGTACGGGGCTGCTACTGCAATGGATTGCGCCTGATAGGTCGCTGCCAGTTGCTGAAAGTTTACTGTTAGCCCCGTCTGCCCATTGCGCCTAGTAGTCGTAACTTTCGGCGGTAATGGCATCTGCCCCAATGCGCTGCAGGTGCGTGCGGCGCTTCAGGCGGATGGCCGGGCGGGCTGCCATGCCTAGGCTGCCGAGAAGATAGAAGACGGTGGCGACCATTGACATGCCGGCCAGCGTCAGCACCGAGCCAAGGATGAAGACCACGGAGATGGCGATGTCATTGGCGATGGAAAACGTCTCGTACTTGTTTTTAATTTTGATTTCGTTGTTCTGCCCGAGCTTGATTTCTAGGTCGGGATCTTTTTCCTGTTCTGACATGATGTCTCCCACCTTGCCAGACAGGAAAAGTCCTTGTCGAGCCACCTTTTTTGTGCGATTATTGGAACATTCCCCAGATGGTGGCAAAGAGCACGATTAAGCCCATGACTGCCACAAAGTAGTTGGTCTTTTTACCGCGGAAGCGGGCTAGTGCCTCCACACGGTAGATGACCCAAATAGGCAGCAGGTAGGTCATGAAGGCGAAGAAGACGCCGCCTACGACAGAAATCATATCCAGGATGGAGGGGTTGAAAATTCCTACTAGAGACGTGGTGATGAAGATGAAGAGGTAGGTCCACAGGTCAAGCGTGCGCGTAGACATCTTCTTTGTGGCCTTCGGTGCAGCCAGGTTGAAGAGGTACTGGGTCCCCTCGATGGTGCCAAGGGCGTGGCCAAAGTAAGAGGAGGCCACCGCGAAGATTACAACAATGGGCGCCATGTAGGCCATAAATGGGGTGCCGGTTTCGTTGGCGAAGTAGGAGAGTACCGGTAGGTTCTTGTCATTAGCCTCCTGCATGCCGTCCGCGCCCATGGCCAGGGCGCAGGACCAGACGAAGAACATGGTGAAGATGGTCAGCAGGATGGCGGAGTTTCGGATGACCTTATCGGACTGCGCGTGGTGGTCCGCGCCGTATTCCTTCTCCATGCCCAGGGAGAACTGGGAGATGGCGGCGACGAAGGAGAAGGAGAAGACCAAGACTGGAAGGATGAGGATGATGGCCTTGAGGACGCCGCCGGCGCTGTGGTCGCCGGCTTCCAGGAAGGAGCCCAAGTCCCATTGCGGGATGAGGTAGAGCGATACCGCTGCGAGCGCCACGATGAGCGGGTAGACCACGAACTGGGCAATCTTGAGCATGATGGCGTTGCCAAAGGCGAGCGCGAGTGTCATGAGTCCCACGCACAGCGGCGCCAGGATGTAGCGGGAGATTTCTGGGCCGCCCAGCTGGTTGACTATGAAGCTATCGACCGTATTCGTAATCGATACGCCGTAGATAAGCACCACCGGGAAGATGGTGAACCAATAGATGATTGCCAGGATGATGCCATTGCCGCGGCCGAAGAAGTGGGTGAGTACCGCGAGGACATCTTCGCCGTGTAGCGGGGAATAGCTGATGATCCAGGAAAACGCGCGGTGGGCTAAGTAGGTCATCGGGAAGATGAGCAGGGTGGCTACCAGTAGCGGGATGAAGCCGAAGCTGCCGGCAGAAATCGGCAAGAAGAGGATACCTGCGCCCACGGCAGTGCCGAAGAGTGTGATTGTCCACTGGCTGTTGACGGCCTTATTGGTGGTCACCTGGCTGCTGTTGGGGGTGTCTGCGCCGCCGGTAGTGGGTGAACTGGCCGGTGAAGCAGGCGCATTCGCAGTCGTGTGAGACATAGAATTCATCCTTCAGTATTTGTGAATGAGCTAACATAAACAATCTATCTGAAGGATTTAGAGAGCGAAAGTAAATTTGTGATCTAAGTTAAATAAATGTTAAAGACCGCCGCACCGTGGGTGGTGCAGCGGTCTTTGGGAATCTTGTTAAGGTGCCGCAGCTAGCCCGCGATCAGGTTTTCTTCCTGCAAGAAATCGAGAGACACGGTGGTGTAGTCCTCACCGTCGACGTCGACGCGGGCGTTGAGTTCCTGCATCTTTTCGTCGTTAAGCAACTGCGAAAGGGGAACGAAGAGCTCTTCAATCTCTGGGCACTCGTCCAAGACCTCGGTGGGAACATCTGAAGCGGAGTGGTGACGCGTATGGGCAGGCGAGGGTAAGAAAGAAGGCCGCCGCACCATCAGTGGTGCAGCGGCCTTCTGAATGAGACTGGCTAGGAAACTATGTCCCTAGGGCAGAAGTGGGGTGTTCTTAGAACAGACCCTCAGCCTTCTTGCCGGTGTCCTTCAGGGTGTGCTCGCGGGAGTCAACGTTCTGGTCGTTGTGCTTGGAGTCATCACCGTTGATGCGGGAGGTCTGGGTTACCTCGATGTTGTTGATGAGGCGGCCTTCCTTGGTCTTGCCATCGCCGAAGTCCAGGTTCGCGATGCGGGCCTCTTCGCCAGCGTTAATCGGGTTAGCCAGGGTTACCTCGAAGGAGCGGGTGGAGGTCTTCTCGTTGAAGCCCAAGTCGCGGATGTGAGCGCCGTTAGAGGAACGCGGGGTGATGAGGCGGTCAACGCCCTTCGGGCCCTTAGCGGTCTTCACGTCAACACGGAACTGGGTAGCTGGGAACTCGCCGTAGTAGCGCTCGGAGCCAACGTTCTTAGCGCGCAGAGCAACGGTGCCTGCGAAGCCAGCGTGCTTAGCGCCCGAAACGGTCAGGTAAGGCTCGAGGTCGAGCTTGTGCTTGGAGTCCTTCTTGTCCTCCTTGGCGTCAACCTCTTCCTGCTTCTTCTTGTCGGCAGCCTCTTCGTTCTTGCCCTCTGCTTCAGAGACCTTCTCGGTTGCTTCCTTGGCGTTGCCCTCGGACTCCTTGACTACCTCTGCGTCAGCCTCGAGGTTCTTGTCCTCTTCAACGACCTTCGGGTCATTGACGTCGGTGGTGTTCTGAGCGTCCTTGTTAGGAGCGTAGGAGTCAGACAGCTTATCGTACAGCTTGACGCGAACCTCGTTCTTTACCGGCTGCATTGCGTTCCAAGCGGTCGGGGTGGACCAGGTGCCGTTTGGCTTGCAGTACTGCTGGGTACCAGTCATGTTCAGTACGCGGAAGCCGTAGGTAGCCTCGCCGGTGTGGTTTGGTGGAACGTCGTAAGGTCCGATGGACTGGCCAGCATCCCAAGACAGGGAGTAGGAAGCGCTAGCACCAATCTTGGTAGCGATCTCGTGAGAGATGCCGAAGGAGCCTTCAGCGCCCTTCTTGGAGCCCTTGCCGCCCAGGTTCATGGACGTGGTCTCGGTGCGGTCACCGTTGACGGAAAGGGAGATGGACTGAGACTTGGACAGATCCTGCTGCAGCGGGATGTCCTTCTTGGTCTGGTTGGTGGTGGAGATGGTGCCGGCCGGTAGGAAGCGGTCGGAGACCTTGTAGACCACGGTGCGGTGGTCTTCCCACGGGTTACATACCGGGCGAGGGTTCAGGATGTTCGCCTTCATGTGGTCGGAACCGTGGGTGGTGTGGATGATTGGCAGATCCGGGTTCAGAGCCGGGGTCTCCGGGTAGGACTCGGTCTGGGTAGCTGCGCCAGCCAGCGGTGCCGCGAATGCGGTGCCGGCGACGATGAGGCCGGCGGTCAGGCCGGTCATGCGACGACGGATCGACATATAGAACTTCTCCTAGGCAGGTAGAAAATGAATGAACTTATGAATGAAATCCAGCAACTCTCAATGTTGCGCTAAGAAGACGCTAAAACAGGCTCAGAATTAATTCATCTCTTAGATGTCTATATATTTGCCACGGCGGCGGGTGGGTATTTTTTATATAGGCCAAGCTGTTTATTGGTGTTTGTTCCCGCTAGGCGGCTGATAGTGCGTGAAAAAATATTGATGGATAATTGTCTATACAATACAGAATCGGCACCAAAGGAATGACCCCCTATCTGGGGGCGGTCGGGTGGCCCCTGGGAGGGGTTTAGGGGCCTGTCGAAAAGTTGTGGACACGTCACAATATACGTCGTGCGCTGCATTTAAGCGGGTTGGGAAGGGTTATAAAATGCCTAAGCGTGAATGTTACGTGACATAAGTTAAAGGCGTTTACATTGCAGAGGTTGACGTGTTCCGCAACTGGAACCTGCCGGGGCCTTCCGCTGAGGGGTAGCGGGTAGGGCTAGAAAAGGGCGGCTTCGGCAATAAGCATGAGCGCCGCGCAGATGGCCACGATGATGACGATGCGGTTGAGGAGGCGCCTATCTATAAAACGGTTGAGGTAGTTGGCGGCAACGAGACCCACGACAACGAGGGGGAAGTAGGCCGCCGCTGCGGTCACCTGAGTGCTGGTGATCTGCCCATTAAACGCCAGAATTATAAGAGAAATTAAGGTTCCGAGGACAAAGGTGCCCGCCAAGGTGCCGCGGGTGCGGTTTGGGTCGAAGCGCTTCATAATCAGCGCCATGGGCGGGCCGCCGATGGAGGTCGAGGTGCCCAGGATGCCGGAGGCTACGCCGGCGATGAGCGTATTGGCGGTGGTGGGGCGAGGGCTCCAGCCCAAGCTGGATAGCGTCATAGCAAGGAGTACGGCGCAACCGATGAAGATGGACAGCCCATCGGGAGAGAGGCTGGCGATTGCCCACGCGCCCACCAGGGAACCGGGAATGCGGGCGAGGGAGGAAATGCCCACCACGCGCCAGGATGTCTCGCGGAAGGTGCGCGCGAGCGTATAGCTGGAAATGCACAGTGCCAGCAGCAGAATGAGCGTGGGCACGAGCTCAGGTCGAATGAGCGCGATAATGGGCGTGGCAATGGTGCCTAAACCAAAGCCGATGGTGCCCTGAGTAATGGTGCCAGCGAGGATGAGGACGCCGATGAAGATAGAGGACCATGCGTCCACAGAGATTCCCAGAAACATAACGAGGGCTAAGTATATCTGGGTCTAGCCTGCATACAGAAACAATTAGAGGCGTGCGGTGGCCTTCTCATTGGCGGCGATTTCCTCTAAGCGCTCGGCCGGGCACATGCCGGCAACGATGACCGCGGAACCGCCAGCGGCTAGGGGCTCGAGCACGGCGCGGGAGAAAGACTCATTATCGGACCAGCCGGTAGAAAGTAGGCGCTCGGCGGTAGCGGGGGCATCGACAAGCTGGGGCAGTGGTTGGGTTTCTCCGAAGTACTGATCGCCGTAGAAGCGCACGGTGGGGCCAAAATCGATGGCGCCGGTGGGAAGCTCCCCGCCGGACTCGACCACGCCGCGGCCAAAGGGGTTCTCGCTAATGAGCACGATGTCGGCCTGGGGCTGGCGTTCGTGGGCGGCCGCGTAGCGGGAAGGGGAGGTAAAGACGACGTCGGCAAGCGCGGCAGACTCGCCAAAGCTATAGGAAGGGCCAGAAGCAAGGGCGCCCAAGGCCACAACGGCCGCCTGCCACGAGGAAGGAAGATCGATAGCGATGGTGGAATCCGCCTCTAGGTCGAGCTCTTCTTCCAGCATATTGGCGATCTTGGCCACCCAATTGTCGAGCGTTTGTGCGGAAAAATCCATGCGCGCGCCGGTGGACTCGTTGTATACGGTAAGCCGCGGGGAGGCGGCATCGGCACGCAAAAGATGGGCGAGTAGTTCCATACCCGCCCATCGTAGGGGAGAAGTGCTAGTTCACGCAGCGCGGGCCGTCGCCACCAGCATCGATCTCTGGGGAAACCTTGGCGGTACCGAAGTCGTTGCCTGGGGTGCCAACCGGCTGGCTGGACTTATCTTCCTCCGGCTGCTGGTCGCTGGCTTCCTTATCGGAAGGTCCCTGGTAATCATCGGTAGCAACCACGATGAGGGTGTCGTCATCGAGCTGCGTATTCTCTGCCACCGGCACCCCGCCCAGCTTCTTGGCCAGGGCCTTAGCTTCCTTGCTCGTCGGATCGGCGGCGACCACCTGCGACTCGCTGTAGATGCCCGGCTGCGCATTGGCGGAACGCTCCACCGTGTAGCCCTTGCCTTCCAGCCAAGAGCCGATGCCGGAGGCCAAGCCATCAATATTGCCGGCGTTGAGGACGTGAATATTGATATTCGGATCGACGTCCTTGTCCTTGTCCGCCTTTTCTTGCTTGTCCTTATCTTCGGCCTTGGACTCATCGGTGGCTTCATCGTGGGTCTTGGCCAGGTCATCCATGAAGCGGTGGACCTCGGCGGAATCGATGGTGACGATGGATTCGCCATAATCGCCCTGGCCGTCGATGGAGGTCACCGGGATAGTGGTGAAGGTGACATTGCCGCCGGCCAGACCGGCCAGCTGGGTAACAAAGCCCATGATGTCCCAGCCCTCATCGATGACTACGGAGCGCTCTACCGCCTTGGCAATCTTAGACAGCTTGGAAGGATTAGCCAGGGTGTCGTTGTCCAGGATCTTATTGACCAGGGACGCCATGAAGGCCTGCTGGCGCACGATGCGGTCGAGGTCGCCGCGCGGGAGGTTATAGCGCTGGCGCACGAAGGCTAGGGCCTTGGCGCCGTCGAGGGTCTGCTTGCCCTTGCTGAACTTAGCGCCAGACATGTCATCATCAACATCATCGTTGAGGCAGACATCTACGCCATCGACGGCGTCAGTGAGCAAAGTAAAGCCCAACAGGCCCACCTCGGCGTAGTGATCAATAGACACGCCGGTCAGGGTGCGCACCATGGCCAGCAATCCTTCGCGGCCGGCTTCGACGCCCTGCTTTTCGATGTCCTTATCCGAATGCGGCTTCTTTTTGCCCTTGGCCTCCGCCTCAGCATTTTCCTGCTCGAGCTCTTCCACCTTGGCGTTCTTATGGGAGGCGAAGACGGCATTCATCTTCATATTGCCGTAGTCCGGATCCTTGACATAGGTATCGCGCGGAATGGATACGGCGGTGGCGCGGGAACCGTCCTCCGGAACGCGGATGAGCATCATGGTGTCGGTATTTTCCTCACCATCGGCCACGCCGGCGTGCAGGTCCGCCAGTTCCTTCTCGGAGAGGGGATTGCCCTTGGCATCGGTGCGCGAATCCTTGCCCACCAGCAAGATATCTACTGCGCCATCGAGCGAGTTACCGGACAAGCCCTGGCCGTCTAGGGACAAGTCAGTGGCCGAAGACATGCCACTATCCAGCCGGCCTACGGTGGCATAACCCACGCCAGATACCACCAGGATCAAGGCAGACAGGAGTGCCACGATCGCCTTGATGGCCGTGGAACCTTTTTGCTTTACCGCACTAGCGGCAGAGGGCGCCGGCTGGATGGTGCGCGCCCGGCGAGTGTTCTCAGAAGTCACAAGTGGAGGCTTTCTAGATTGGTGGGGATCTGGAGACAGTTTAGGGCAGAAAAGCCAAAAATTAGTGATCCGTGTCCGATTTCGCGTGTTCGGGCAGTGTCCCTGCCCAGTGCGAGGAGCGTCTGTGACTAAGCTCGGGGCCATTGTGACTACACCAAATCAATCCCCGCTGGCCGTGATTACCGTGACCTATAGTCCCGGTGAATACCTCGGTAGTTTTTTGGACTCCCTGCCGAGCGCCTGCGCTCGCGGCACCAATGTTGTGCTTGCGGATAATGGCTCCACCGACGGCGTGCCCGAGGCCGCCGCCCGCGAACGTGCCGGGGTGGACTTTCTCGATACTGGCGGAAATATCGGCTACGGCGCTGGCATGAATGCGGGTGCCCGCTTCGCCCGCGAGCACGGTGGCGTGGACGAGGAATTTTTCCTTATCTCTAATCCCGATGTTGCCTTTACCCCGGGATCTATTGATCAACTCATTGAGTGCGCCCGCCAGTGGCCGGATGCTGCGGCCGTGGGCCCGCGCATCGTGGAGCCGGATGGCAGCAACTATCCCTCGGCCCGCGCCGTGCCCACCGTGGCTACCGGCATTGGGCACGCACTCTTTTCTTCGATCTGGCCGTCCAATCCATGGTCGCGCGCCTACCGCGATGAAGCCGATATGACCTCCCAGCGCCCAGCCGGATGGTTATCCGGTTCCTGCCTTCTTGTGCGCTGGGATGCCTTCGACGCCATTGGCGGATTTGATGAGCGCTACTTCATGTATCTCGAAGACGTAGATCTAGGAGATCGCTTCACGCGCGCCGGCTACCAAAACATCTTTTGCCCAGAGGCCGTCATCAGCCACGCTAAGGGGCATTCCACCCAAGCGCACGCCGGAGCGATGCTGCGCGCCCACCACAACTCCGCCTATCGCTTTCAGGCAGACCGCCACCCCGCATGGTGGCAGGCCCCACTGCGCGGCGCGTTGTGGTTGGGCCTGCGAGTCCGCGGGCTTATTGCCTCAGCCTCGGCACGTTCTTAAGGCTCGGTGCGCGTGCCGTTGAACTGGATTGCGCGCCATACGCTCTACACTGTCCCTCAGAAAATCACAGAATAAAACTGTCCGCATACATAAGGAAGACTATGACTGAAGCAGCCACCACCCACGGTGCCAGCACGGATGCAGTGATTCTCGTCGGCGGCCGCGGCACCCGCCTGCGCCCACTAACCATCGGTACGCCGAAGCCGATGCTGCCGACGGCAAACTACCCGTTCCTGCAGCACCTGCTCGCCCGCATCAAGGCCGCCGGCATCGAGCACGTCGTCATGTCTACTTCCTATAAGGCCGAGGTCTTTGAGGAGTACTTCGGTGATGGCTCCGAGCTGGGCCTAGAAATCGAGTACGTGGTGGAAGAGACCGCGCTCGGCACCGGCGGCGGCATCCGCAACGTCTACGACAAGCTGCGCAATGACACGGTCATGGTCTTCAATGGTGACGTGCTCTCCGGCATGGATCTGGAAGGCATCCTCACCACGCACCATGACAAAGACGCCGATGTCACCATGCACCTGCTCAACGTGGCTGACCCGCGTGCGTTTGGTTGCGTGCCGACCGACTCCAACGGCCGAGTTACTGCGTTCCTAGAAAAGACCGAGGATCCGCCAACCAACCAGATCAACGCCGGTTGCTATGTATTCAAGCGCTCCGTCATCGAGTCCATCCCGGCCAACCGCGTTGTTTCCGTGGAACGCGAAACCTTCCCAGGGCTCTTGGCTGAAGGCCGGCTGGTTGTAGGCCACGTAGACAACTCCTACTGGCGCGATATGGGCCGCCCGGATGACTTCACCCGTGGTTCCTCCGACCTAGTACGCGGCATCGCGCCTTCCCCGCTGATTGAGGGCAAGACTGGTGAATCCCTGGTAGATCCTTCCGCCGGAATCGCCGGTGGCGTGCTGTTGCTATCCGGTACCGCCGTGGGCCGTGGCTCCGAGGTGGGCGCGGGCTCCCGCCTGGAGGGCACCGTTGTCTTCGACGGCGTGCGCATTGAGCCCGGCGCCATCATCCACAACTCGATCATTGCCTCCGGCGCCCACATTGGCGCCAACGCGGTCATTGAGAACTGTGTCATTGGTGAAGGTGCCCACGTCGGCGCACGCTGCGAGCTTCTCGACGGCATGCGTGTCTTCCCCGGCGTTTCCATCCCCGATGCCGGCGTGCGTTTTAGCTCCGATGCTTAACGCTTTCGCCGTGGTCTGGGCACTGCACTAGGTCCAGCTGACATAGGTCGAACTGAGGACAATGGAGCCTCGGTTCGGCCTCTCTTTTTGTGGGGTCACCGAGCCCGCCTGTCCGCAACGGCCGACATGGTGCGGAATCAGTGCGGGCGCGGAGGGGGTGGATCCCTTCTTTGCGGCGTTGTGCGCGCGACACGCCGGAATTTCCTGAAAATTGTTGACAGAAAAACGGGGTACCACTACATGTAGTACCCCCTACCTACACCCCCATAGGGGATCAGTTGTTACAGATGTGACGGATGGGGATCGTGTGCTGCGTTTTTGCCGGAAAGCGCGAAGAAGCCGCCAATTCGGGTTGACGATATTTAGTGATCCGGTGTGAAATTACATCAGTGAAAGAAACAGCGGCCGGCGCCGTTACTTCCACACCATCCCGGCGGGGTTGTCCAAGGGGAATGTGGTGTACAGTCGGTCGCACTGATGAGATTTACCCAACCTCGGAGAAAGGAAAAGGCGTGGACAAAATGGCTAATAACAACGCCATTCTCCGTGGCGGTGCTGCTGCAGAGATGTCGCTCGATGAACTCTTCGGTGCCGTCGAGCAGGAGTGGCAGGACCAGGCGCTGTGCGCACAGACCGACCCTGAAGCATTCTTCCCTGAAAAGGGAGGCTCTACCCGTGAGGCCAAGCGCATCTGCCAGGCCTGCGCGGTACGCGATGAATGCTTGGAGTACGCGCTGGAGCACGATGAGCGCTTCGGTATTTGGGGCGGGCTATCGGACCGCGAGCGCCGCCGCCTCAAGCGCGAGATTGGATAATTAAGGTGTCCAGTGAGGCCCCTGGCTAGCACGCAATGTGCGGCCAGGGGCTTTTCTGCTGCCGCGAAACCTGGCGGATTCTAGTGGTCGTGGAAACACTTCTTATGTTTCGGTTGAGTTTATCAGTGCGGCCATTTTCTCGGCTGGTGTTTGAAAGCCCAGGGTTTTGCGGGGGCGGCGGTTGAGTTGCATGGCGACGAATTCTAGGTCCGCTGCACTGTGGACGCTTAGGTCTGTTCCTTTGGGGAAGTACTGCCTTAGTAGTCCATTGGTGTTTTCATTGGTGCCTCGCTGCCACGGCGAGCCAGGATCGCAGAAGAACACGGGACAGTTTGTCGCTACAGAAAAGGCCTTATGGCAGGCCATTTCACTTCCCTGGTCCCAGGTAAGTGATCCTTTGAGATGATCTGGCAAGCCAGCGATCGCTTTAGTAAGTGCTTCATTTACTTCGGTAGCACTATGCCCATTAGGTAGATGCAGCAAGATGACATAGCGCGTGGTTCGCTCTACTAGCGTCCCAATTGCAGACTTATTGCCCGCGCCTAGAATGAGGTCGCCTTCCCAATGACCTGGTACGGCTCGGTCGTCTACTTCTGCTGGCCGGTCGGAAATCATCACTATAGGGTCAACAAACCGCTTGCGGGAACTGCGCGTGCCACGAGGTCGACGTTGGGCGTGACCGCGACGCAGTGCAGCAGCGATTTCCTTTTTCAACTCGCCTTTAGCCTGGAAATACAAAGACTGATAAATAGTTTCAGGACACACGTACATAGTCTCATCACCGGGATAGCGACTGCGCAACCGCCCAGAAATCTGCTCCGGCGAGTACCTATCTTTCACCATCGCCCAGACCACGGTGCGCAAGCGTGGATTGGCATCAATCTTGCGCTTTTTCGGTCTAAACCTACGCAACACCGATTTACGGTGCGCATACGTGGGAAGATACACCCCAAATTCATCCCGGTTGCGTTTAAGTTCCTTGCTGATAGTTCCAGCAGAGCGCTGAAGACGCCGAGCTATCTCACGTACACCTTTGCCTTGCCGGTCAAGATCAAAGATGAGCTCGCGTTCTTCTATCGATAAGTAGCGCGAAGAGATACGCCTATCGATACGCTGTTGGGAAATAACCTGGACTGGAACTGCTTGGCGACCATCAACGTACTCGATTACCTGCATAAGCCTGTTATACAGCGCCACATCCGGGCCATCCGGGACAAAAGGCACACGCCCGGTGGAAAGCTTAATGACGCCTTTGTCTATATCAGCAGCATTACGCGGATGAATGCCACAGGCTAAAGCGGCATCTTTGCGTCCTAAAGCATTTACACGCAGTTGCAGATAGCTACACCGGCGAGTTGTTGCTGCAGCTTTGCGGCCGTACGGATTGCGTTTCCACAAACCAAGCTCAATACCGATGCGGTACACCGGAGAAGAGCCTATAGAAAGCTGGCGCGCAATATCCATCGGTGCCACACCTTCCAGCCACAGGCGAGCTATTTCCTCACTGTCAGCCGAGCTAATGCGCCTGCGGCGCTTGCGCGGCAAGTCCAACTCACCAGCAAGCCGATAAGCCACCGACCGCGGTAAACCAACCACACCAGCAGCCGCCCGTATTGAACTACCAGCCCGAACCAACGACGCAAACCGCGCCACAACAGCAGAATCCGGAACCCATTTCGACTCCACACAATCACCTAACCCATGTCAGGTGTTTCCACGACCACTAGAAATCAAGCCTACTGGGGCTACCAGCTATAGCGCGGGTCCACTTCTTCGGGGTCCAAGTTTAGGTAGTTGGCCACCAGCGCGGTAATAACGGTGCCCAGGAGTTCGGAACGCTCGGACGGGGTAGAGGCACGTTGCTCAATAGGCATGCGGAAGATGACCAGGCGCGCGCGGGTGGGCTGGCCCTCGGAATCTACACCGGCGGGAACCACGCGGCCGAGGGGAACTGGGCCATCGGCGATAATCTCATCCGGTAGTACGGTCATATCGGGAGAAAGCCGCATGCGCGGGATGGTGTCTACGGCCAAGTCGAGGCCACGCAATTGTGGCGCGAAGGCGTTTTGGATGGGGGCATAGGCCTCCAATACGGCCATGTCGAAGTGCTCGCGCGCGCTGCGGTAGCGCGGGGTCTGCTGGGGGAGGAGAGGTCCGCGCATGCCGTGGCCGTGGCGGTCGCGGGCGGGGCGGATATGCGGGCGAGCGGCGGTCATGACCCTGATTCTAAGGTGCTGGCGGGCCGGATTTAGCGGAGCCACGCCGGGGCGAAGACTATCTAAATCTCAACCAAGGGTTTAGACTTATGCGCTGTGACTATTTCTCGCCATTGCTCCCGCCCAGGCTGCGGCCGCCCCGCCGTGGCGACATTGACCTACGCTTACGCGGACCAGACGGCCGTCGTTGGACCGCTGGCGGAAGAGGAGAACCCACACAGTTGGGACCTATGCGCCACCCACCGCGACCGCATCTCCGCCCCAGTGGGCTGGGAACTGGTCCGCGTGGACCGCATCGAGCTGGATGAGGAAGATGACCTGATGGCCTTGGCAGAGGCAGTCAAGGAAGACGGCCGCGTGACCACCGGCTTGGTCGATGACCGCAGCGCCGGCTCCGGTGCCGACCCAATCGACTACTCCGCCACCTTTGATGGGGCAGACCCCGCCAATTCGAATCACCCGGTCTTTCGCACCCGTCGCGTGGCTTATGCCAAAAAGGCGCGCCGCGCACATCTTTCCGTTGTGCCCGATGAATCGGCGCCCGCGGAACCGGACCAGGACTGACACGAACCCCGTGGTGCGGTAGTTTCCCAGCGAGCGGGGGTACTATTGCAGGTTATGCGAACTCGTGAGCATCTTGATGCAGTAATTAAGGCCTATGACGTCCGTGGCGTGGTGGGCGAAGATATCGATGAGAACTTCGTGCGCGATACGGGCGCCGCGTTTGCCGCCATCCTGCGGGAAGAAGGCGAAAATACCGTGGCAGTCGGCCACGATATGCGCCCGTCCTCGCCGTCTCTGGCGCGCGCTTTTGCTGAGGGCGTGACCTCGCAGGGCCTCAACGTGACCCTGCTGGGGCTAACCTCTACCGACGAGCTCTACTACGCCGCCGGTTCCCTGGAGTGTGCGGGCGCTATGTTTACCGCCTCCCATAACCCAGCCAAGTACAACGGCATTAAGCTCTGCCGCGCTGGCGCGGTACCGGTGGGCCAGGAGACCGGCTTGGAGCAGATTAAGCAGATGCTTATCGACGGCACCCCGGAGTTCACCGGTACCGAGGGCGCAATTGCCGAGCAGGAGATTTTGGCCGGCTACGCCGACTTCCTGCGCAAGCTGGTGCCGCTGGAGGATTCCAAGCCGCTCGTTGTAGCCGTTGACGCTGCCAACGGCATGGGTGGCCACACCGTGCCGGCCGTCTTCGATGGCTTGCCTTTCGACGTCCGCGATTTGTACTTCGAGCTCGATGGCACTTTCCCGAACCACGAGGCTAACCCCTTGGACCCGAAGAACCTTGTAGACCTGCAGAAGTTCACCGTGGATCAGAAGGCCGATATTGGCTTGGCTTTCGACGGGGATGCGGACCGCTGCTTCGTGGTGGATGAAAAGGGCCAGCCGGTTTCTCCGTCTGCCATCTGTGCTCTGGTGGCTGAGCGCTACCTGGAGAAGTTCCCCGGCGCTACCATCATCCACAACCTGATTACCTCCAAGACCGTGCCGGAGCTCATTAAGGAAAAGGGCGGCACCCCGGTGCGCACCCGCGTGGGCCACTCCTTCATCAAGGCGCAGATGGCCGAGCACCAGGCCGCCTTCGGTGGCGAGCACTCCGCGCACTACTACTTCCAGGAGTTCTGGAACGCCGATTCCGGCATGCTTGCTGCAATGCACGTATTGGCCGCTCTGGGCCAGTCCGATAAGCCGCTGAGCGAGCTCATGGCGGAATACTCCCGCTACGAGGCCTCCGGTGAGATCAACTCCACCGTGGAGGACCAGAAGGCCGCTACCCAAGCGGTGCTGGATGAGCTGGCGGATAAGATTGACTCCGTCGATGAGCTCGATGGCGTGACCGTCGAGCTCAAGGGAACCGAGGCATGGTTCAACGTGCGCGCGTCCAATACGGAGCCGCTGCTGCGCCTGAATGTAGAGGCAAAGACCACCGACGAGGTGCAGTCCATCGTCGACGAGGTCCTTGCCATCATTCGCCGCTAAACTTCGGCGCGCGAGTGGGAGACCATGTCCTCCCACTCCACAAACTTCTTACGCTCGCGGCCCTCGCGCTCGCCTAGGGCGCGCTCTGCCGCGTCCAAGCGCTGCCAATCCTGCCACGTCAGGTAATCGATACCGCGTTCAGCAAAGACTTCGGTGATATCCGCGGTGCTGGAGGGGGAGGGGAGGGTGCCAGAAGCGGCGTCGGCAAGCAGCATGCCAATCGTCTCCGTGGCATCGGACTTGGTATTGCCAATCAGCCCCACCGGGCCGCGCTTAATCCACCCGGTGGTGTAGAGACCCGGTACTACCGCGCCGGCCGCATCGATGACATGGCCGCCATCGTTATTGATGACGTTCTTGTCCTGGTTAAAGGGCACGCCATCGACCGCATCGGAGCGGTAACCGGTGGCGAAGTAGACTGCCTGCACCGGCCATTCGGTGAATTTGCCGGTGCCGTGCACGCTGCCATCGCCGTTGAGCGCGGTGCGCTCGGTTTTGATGCCGTTGACCTTGCCGTCCTCGCCCAAAATCTCTACCGGCTGCTCGAAGAGGTGGATCTGCAGGGTGTGTGGTGCCTCCTTGGGATCGCGGATGGCATACTGCTCGAGCACCTGGCACACCAGGTCGGTGGACTTGCTCTCCTGGCGCGCGGTTAGCGAGGCTTCGTCATAGTCGATGTCCTCGGGGGAGACCACAACATTAATGGACTCAGAATGGTCCAGTTCCTTGAGCTCCTGCGGGGTGAACTTGGCCTGCGCCGGGCCGCGGCGGCCGAAGACGCGAACGGTCTCAGCCTGGTTCTTGGCCAGGGACTCGTAGACATTATCGGGGATCTCGGTGACCTTGAGCTCATCGCCGGTTTTGGCCAAGATGCGGGAGACGTCCAGGCCCACATTGCCCACGCCAATGACCGCCACCTCCTTGGCGGACAAATCCCAGTCGCGTTCGAAGCGCGGGTTGCCATCGTAGAAGCCCACGAATTCGCCGGCGCCATGCACGCCGTCCAAGTTCGCGCCAGGGATATCACGGTGGCGGTCGCCCACGGCGCCGGTGGCAAAGACCACGGCATCGTAGTGCTGCTGTAGCTCGTCGACGGTGATGTCACGGCCGATGTGCACGTTGGTCAACAGGCGAATCTGCTCGGTGTCGAGCACGCGGTGCAAGGACTTGATGATGCCCTTAATGCGCGGATGGTCCGGCGCCACGCCATAGCGGATAAGGCCGAAGGGTGCGGGCATCTGCTCGATGAGGTCAATCTGTACCTCGCCGCCGGTCTTTTTCACCAGTATATCGGAGGCGTAAATGCCGGCTGGGCCTGCGCCGATGACGGCTACCTTCAAGGGTTGATTCATGCTGCGTGAATGCCTTTCTCTTAATCGCGGGGTCTAGACCGCTAGGTTCATTTTTGTGGCTTATCTTTCTGGCAATTGAACCGTTTAGTCTAGGTTGCGGCAAGGAGTTGAATTAGATTCTAAAAACATACTGCCGTTTATGCAGTGCACGGCGATTTTTTACTTGAAAATAAAAAAGACCGCTTTGTCTGCTAATTTTAGACGGGTAGGTTGTCTTTCAATACTTTGGAAAGGCAGGTTGAGATCTACACCATGACCACCGCGACTAATACCAAGCGCACGCCCCGCGCTAAAAAGCCCGAAGGCCAATGGAAGATTGACGGCACCGAGCCCCTCAATAACGATGAGGTAATTAAGCAGGAAGACGGCGGGCTTTCTGCCAAGCAGCGCGTCATCGATATCTACTCCAAGCAGGGATTTTCCTCTATCCCAGCCGATGACCTAGCCCCTCGCTTTAAGTGGCTGGGCCTTTATACACAGCGCAACCAGAACTTGGGCGGTGAGATGACCTCCAAGCTATCTAACGCGGAACTGCAGGACGAGTACTTCATGATGCGTGTGCGCTTCGACGGTGGCCGTGCCGATCCTGCCAAGCTGCGCGCCGTCGGTGAGATCTCGCGCGATTATGCCCGCTCCACGGCGGACTTTACGGACCGCCAGAATATCCAGTTGCACTGGATTCAAATCGAGGATGTGCCCACCATTTGGGACAAGCTCGAGTCTGTGGGGCTGAGCACGCTCATGGGCTGCGGCGATGTGCCGCGCGTCATTTTAGGCTCTCCAGTTGCCGGCGTGGCCGAGGACGAGATTATCGATGCCACCCCAGCCATCGAAGAGATTAAGAATAACTACCTGCCGCGCGAGGAATTCCATAACCTGCCGCGCAAATTCAAGACCGCTATCTCCGGCAACTCCCGTCAGGACGTCACGCATGAGATTCAAGACGTTGCCTTCGTGGGCGTGAACCACCCCGAGTACGGCCCAGGATTCGATTGCTTCGTTGGCGGCGGCCTATCCACCAACCCGATGCTCTCGCAGTCCCTCGGCGCCTGGGTTCCCCTAGAGCGCGTGCCGGAGGTCTGGGCCGGTGTGGTCGGCATCTTCCGTGACTACGGCTTCCGCCGCAATCGCAATCGTGCCCGCCTGAAGTTCTTGGTAGCCAAGTGGGGCATCGAAAAGTTCCGCCAAGTGCTGGAGGAAGAATACCTAGACAAGCCGCTGTTGGATGGCATCCCACTGGAGGTCGAGCCTGGCTCCCGCGATCACTTGGGCGTGCACCGCCAGAAGGATGGCAAGTTCTACGTCGGCGTCAAACCTACCGTGGGCCACGCCACCGGCGAGCAGCTCATCGCCATTGCGGATGTGGCCGAAAAGTTCGGCATCAGCCGCATCCGCACCACCCCGATGAAGGAATTGCTCTTCCTCGATGTGGAGGAAGAAGACATTCCGGCGCTCTCCCGCGCGTTGGATGAGACCGGACTGTACTCCCAGCCGTCCGAATTCCGCCGCGGCGTCATCTCCTGCACCGGTCTGGAATTTTGCAAGCTCGCGCACGTGACCACGAAGGCCCGCGCCATTGAGTTGGTAGACATCTTGGAAGACACCTTGGGCGATCTGGACGTGCCGATTTCCATCGCGCTCAACGGCTGCCCCAACGCCTGTGCGCGTTCGCAGGTATCGGACATCGGCCTGAAGGGCCAGATTGTTACCGATTCCGAGGGCAACCGGGTCGAGGGCTTCCAGGTCCACCTGGGCGGCGCCCTTGGCCTGTCCCCGGACTGGGGCCGTAAGCTGCGCGGCCACAAGGTCGTCGCCGATGAGGTGCCCGAGTACGTCATTCGCTTGGTCAATAAATACAAAGAGCAGCGCGAGGACGGCGAGCAATTCCGCCACTGGGTCTTGCGTGCCAAGGAGGAGGACCTGCAGTGAATTTTCGCCGCCAGCCCAACCCCAACCGCAACCACCCCAGCTTCTGCCCGTATTGCGCAGGCACCGACCTCTTCCCGGATGAGGAGGATGACTTTGCCTGGAAGTGCCAGGAGTGCCTGCGGATTTTCTCCGTGCGCTTCCACGGCCAAGACGATGCCCCGGTAGCCCCCGCACCGGCCGTGTCTTCCAACGAGGCCCTAAAGCGCTCGCTTGCCCGCCGCGGACACTCCACGGCACCGCAGGCTTAAGGATGCGCCCCATGCCCGCACTTATTACCCTGTCCCACGGTTCGCGGCATCCGGGCGCCGCGGCCGGCATTGAGCGTTTGACCCAGACCACCGGCCTGCGCCCAGCCCGCGCCGCACACCTGGAATTCAACGAGCCCGACCTCACCACGGCCGCGCTCGAGCTCGCCCAGCTAGGGGAGACCGAGGCCATTGTGGTTCCCCTGCTTTTTACCCAGGGCTACCACCAGCGCGTGGACGTCCCGCGCGCGCTTGCCGACGCCTCCCAAACCTCCCACCTTTCCCTCCACCTTGCCCCTGGGCTCGGCACCGGCGAGGACCTCGCCCGCGTGCTCGCCTCCCGTACCCGGCCTGGCGATGCCCATGTGGTCATCTACTCCGTCGGTTCCTCCGATACCGCGGCTAACGATGCCATCCGTGAGCTAGCCCACCGCACCTTCGCGCTCACCGGCGTGCCCACGGCGGTGGAATTCGCCACCCGCGGTGGTCGCGAAGGGATCGTGTCCTTGTGCCGCGAGCATCAAGACCCCTCTCGCGTACGCGTTATTCCGCTCTTCGTGACCGAGGGCCTGCTCCTAGACCGGCTGGCGGGCGTTCCCGCGACCGTAGACCGCCCTCTCGGCACTGATCTCGCGGGCCTCGTTGCAGATCGCTTTCACCACGCCCGCCGCGCCGCACAGGAGGTGTTCGCGCCATGCTAACCCTCATCCTCATTGCGCTCGCCGGTGCGGCCGCCAACCTCGTGGACGGTGGTATCGGCATGGGCTTTGGCGTCACGTCTACCACGATGCTGTTGTTGGCGGGTCTCGGTCCCGCGCAGGCCTCGGCCGTCGTTCATACCGCCGAGCTTGGTACCACGGCCATCTCCGGATTGAGCCACGCGCGCTTCGGCAACGTGGATTGGAAAACCGTGGTCCGTCTCGGTGTGCCGGGTGGGATCGCCGCTTTTTTGGGCGCTACGTTGCTGTCGAATATCTCCACCGCGGCGGCCGCGCCGGTGACCGCACTCATCTTGGTGGGCATCGGCGCCAACCTCATCTGGCGCTTCTCCCAACCACGCCGCCGTGGCTCCGCCTATAAGCGCACCCACTCCACGCCGTTTCTGGCCGGACTTGGCCTTGTGGGCGGATTCGTCGATTCCACCGGTGGCGGCGGCTGGGGCCCGGTGTCGACCTCCACGCTCATGGCTATCGGCCGGGAGCAGCCGCGCCGCATCGTCGGCACGGTCAACGCCGCTGAGTTCCTAGTGACCTTCGGCGCTACCGCAGGCTTTATCGTGGGGCTCTGGCACGATATTGTCGCCAACTTGGCCGCAGTCCTTGCCTTGCTTATCGGTGGCGCTATCACCGCGCCCATCGCTGCGTGGCTTATCTCCCGCATCAACCCCGTCCTGCTCGGCGGACTGGTGGGCACGGCCATCGTGGGCCTGAATATCAGCAAAGTCATCGGCGGTGCCGAGACGTACTTTGGCTGGGCAGTGCCTGCAGCAGTTACCCCCGTTGCCATCGCGATCGTGGTCGCGGCTGGTGTAGCGGCCACCATTCGTGGCGCGTTGCGCACCAGGCGTGCGCGTGCGGCGGAATTGGAAGCCGAAAACGCTGAGGAAGCCGCCCATGCTGATTTCCATGCCCCGGATTATCCGGAGCGCGTCGCTGCCGCCCACCGCGTCCACGGTTCGCGCAAGTCCGGCGTGACCATCGTGCAGGATAAGGCGCCCGAAAGCCCCGCTGCTGACCGCGCGTAGCACTTCCGCCGCGACCTTTGGCCACGATACGGACCAAACCCCAACTGCGGTGGGGTAGAGCGCGGCCACAAGTTGGCCTCGCGGACCCGGAAGGCCTCGAGGGTGCTACAGCCCGGCCACCTCGCCGATGACGTAGACCGCTGGCGCGGAGATCTCGTGCTTGGCCATCGTCTGCGCCAAGGTGCCCAAGGTGCAACGATAGGCGCGCTCGGTAGAAAGCGTGCCCTCTTGGATGATGGCGCAGGGAGTGGAGGGGGAGAGGGAGGCTCCGATAAGCGCACTGGCAATCGCCGGGGCATTTTTCACGCCCATGATGACAGCCAGCGTGGCGCCAGAGCGGGCGAGCGCTGCCCAGTCCACCAAGGACTTCTCATGGCCGGGCGGAAGGTGGCCGGAGACCACCGTGAACCCGTGGACGATGCCGCGCTGGGTTACCGGGATTCCTACGGCCGCAGGAACGGAAATGGCGGAGGTTACGCCCGGAATGACCGTGGTGGGTATAGACGCATCCGCCAGCGCTTGCACCTCTTCAAAGCCGCGCCCAAAGACGAAAGGATCGCCCCCCTTAAGACGGGCCACCTTGCGGCCGGCACGGGCGTGTTCGATGAGCAGCTCGTTGATCTTTTCCTGCGAGATTGACTTCTTATAGGGGAGCTTAGAGACGTCAATAAGCTCTTTGGAAGAAATATCACACAGCTTATCGAGCTGCGCCGTAGGTCCCAGGTGATCGGCAAGAATAACCTCTGCATCCTGCAGGGCGCGCATGCCGCGCACGGTAATGAGGTCCCACGCGCCGGGGCCGCCGCCAATCAGGGTTACGGGATGAATCTGTGCGGAAGTCATAGGACTTCATCTTAGTGGGCGCCCGACTATGCTTGGGCCACATGGATACCGGTAATTATGACGCCGAAACCGTGCGCTTTTTTGATGTGGCGCACGAAGGCGCCCAAATCCGCCTGGTGGCCGGAGAAGTGGAGCGCTGGGGCGAGGCGCTCAGTGGGCTCAATCCCCGCTCGCTTGTCATTATCCCCACCGACGCGATTGCCCGCCAGGCCGCCCACCTGGGAGTTGGCCTAGCCGAGCCGCTGCGGATCCCGATTGTGGTCACTGAATCACTCCCGCGCTACGTGGGGGCTCTGGACGTGGTGGTGGTTGTCGGCGAGCCCGGCGAGTGCGATTGGGCGTCGCGCGCCCTCATTACTGCCAGCCAGCGCGGTGCCACCACCGTGCTCATCGGGCCGGCCAAGGGTCCGCTGGTGGAGGACTGCCCGGAAGATACGCTCGTCACCCCTTGCTTGCCGACGACCGAGGGGAGCTCGCCCGCGCGCAGCATTGCCGCCCTGCATGCGCTGTGCTGCCTGCTCTATCAGGGCCCGACCGCGGTGAAGGAGACCCTCGAGGACCTTGCGGCGGCCGTGGACCGCGAGCTTGCGCAGCTTTCTCCCGAGCGCGATGCCACTACTAATCCGGGCCGCCAATTGCGCGAGTTTATTGACGGCGCCCGCATCATCCATTCCTGCGTGCTCGACCCGTACTCCTATTCCGATCGTCGCGAGCACGTGCAGCTCGACGCCCTCGTGGCCCGCATGGCTACGACCATCTGGGCCGTACACGGCCTGCCGAGCGCTTATGTGGACCCAGCCGAATTGCGTCGCGCGCTCGACCGGGATTCTGATAGTTCCCCGGCTAATGATCTCTTCTATGACCCCTTCATTGATGGCGATGGTGCCGAGGGTGCTTTGGTACCCTTGAAGGTGGTTTTCTGGGGGCAGGAAGAGGCGAACCTGCCCAACTCGCTTGCAGTGCGCAGCATCGACTCGGAGCCGAGCCTAGGGCACCTTGCCCGCTCACTGCAGCTTATTACGCGGAGTTTTGCCGCGACCGCCTACGAGATTTCTAAAGGATAGAAACACATGCAGCTGTTGCACAGCGCCACCCGCAACTATTCCTGGGGCTCGCGTTCCCTTATCCCGCACCTGCAGGGCCAGCCCGATGCCGATAAGCCCGTCGCAGAGCTGTGGTTCGGCGCCCACCCCGGCGACCCTTCCACGGTGGATGGTCGACTGCTCAATGAGGTCATTGCAGAGGATCCGGCAGGGCAGCTAGGCAGCCGCGTATCTGCCGAGTACGGCGAGCGCCTGCCCTTCCTGCTCAAGGTGCTTGCGGCCGAGGAGCCGCTGTCCTTGCAGGCCCACCCGTCAAAGGCGCAGGCGGAAGAGGGCTTTGCCCGCGAAAACGCCGCCGGCATCGAGCTCACCGCGTCTAATCGCAATTACAAGGACGATAATCACAAGCCTGAGCTCATTGTCGCGCTCACGGATTTCTATGCCATGGCCGGCTTCCGCCCCTTGGCGCGCACCCGCGAGCTTTTTGCCGCCCTCGAGTGCCCGGAGCTGGACCACTACGTTGCCATGCTTGACGACGACCCCTCGGCAACCACCGAGTCCGCTAACCTGCGCGTCCTTTTCACCACATGGATTACCATTCCGTCTGCCAAGCGCAAGGAGCTCATTTCCGCCATTGTTGCCGCTGGCGAGCGCCTGATCGCCGCCGACCCAGCCGATTGGAAGTCCCGCGTCATGTCCACGGTGCTGGATCTCAACCAGCGCTACCCAGGCGATATCGGTGTGCTGGGCGCATTGCTACTCAACCACATCGAGCTCTCGCCCGGTGAGGCCGTCTACTTGGATGCCGGTCAGCTTCACGCCTATGTCTCGGGTCTCGGCGTGGAGATCATGGCGAACTCCGATAACGTGTTGCGCGGTGGCCTGACGCCTAAGTTCGTGGACGTTCCAGAATTGGTCAAGGTCTTGACGTACGCTGCTGCCGATGAGCCGCGTGTGCAGCAACAAGATAAGTCCGCCCAAGACAATGTCCACGATGCCGCCGCATGGTCCTACCCGGTACCCATCGAGGAATTCCTGCTGGATCGCGTGGAGCTTACCGGTTCGTCTTCTGTGGAGCTTGATTACGATGGCCCGACCATCGCCCTGTGTACCGCAGGTTCCGTAACCTTGACCGATGCTGCGGGCAAGACCCTCACCGTGACTCCAGGCCAGGCCGTCTGGCTGCCAGCCTCCGAGGGCCTCGTTACCGCTACTGCGGAATCCGACGCCGCCGACCTCTTCGTCGCCCGCGCCTAGTCCGCGTTTAGTCCACACAAGCACGCTTCGCCGCCGTCCTCCGGTTTCAGGCGAAGCGTGCTTTTCAGTCTTCATTACGGCCGCGTTGCGGTCTGCTCCGCCCAATTTTTGGCGCACATTGTGGCTGCGTCGTAACTACCGCGTTCCAGCGCATACAAAACAAGCACGTTTCCCCGATTTCTGCCTTTAAAATCGAGGAAACGTGCTTGTTTTGTTCGTCTACGCCGAGAACCGGCTCCGAATTAGCGCGTAGGCGCCGCTTCCCTCGGAGCCTGCTGGGCCGTGGCCGGTGCCTGCTTAGTTGGCACCAAGTCGGTAGGCTCCTGGTTCTGATCGGCGGAAGATCGCTCTGCAGCGGCATGGCCGGTGAGCTGTTCCTGCTCCGCCTTCTCGGCCTCGGGTCGCTCCGTGCCAGCTGGTTCCTGGGCCGGAGCGTTGGAATTCTTGCCCGAGTTATCTTGCGCGGCAGGTGCCTCAGGTGAGGGCTGTGGAGTGGACGGACCAGTGGTGGCCGGCGGGGTGGTGCCGCCCTGGTTGCTCTGCGGGGCACCAGTAGCCTGCGAGCCGTTCTGGTTGCTCGGGTAATCAGGCGTTAGACGCTGATTTCCCTGGCCGGTGCCCTGACCACCCTGGGTGGTGGTATTGCCCTGCGAGGCGGTGCCCTGCGGGGAGATATTCTCCGGACGGTAGACCTTGGTGGGCTGGGTTGCTGCCTGTGGGCGCACTACCGCATTAGGGGCGAGAAACGGATCGTTGTTGTGCGGCTGCTGGTGCTTGGCATCACCGGATGAGGCAGTAGATGTCGTGGTGCGCGAGGAGTGCTTCTTCGAGGGAGAGCGGTCCGTGGAAGAAGTGGTGGTCTCCTCGGCTGCGGTGTGGGTCGGGGAGACGGAGGTGGTCGCGGACTGATCCGCGGCATTGGAATAGTTGGCGCTTGGCGAGCTCATGCGCCAGACGGCGACTCCGACGACGGCCGCGGCGATCAGTCCGGCCACAATGAACACGTAGACGCGGCGCGAATCTGGCTTCATCGTGGCTGTCCTTTCTATGAGGTGGGCGGTTTCAGCCCAAGGAGGAGGGCGATACAGCGCCCCGGTAACAAGTTGGTAACGAGACTATCATGTTTGGGAAACATTGCGACGGCGTCGCAATTCTGTGATAAGTACACAAAAAGGCAGTTCACGGGCGTAGAAGGCCATGCAAACCTTTTCATCGTCTTCTTTCTTTCACTAAGAAAGCGTGTATAAATGGCGCTGAAAGCACCGAAGGAGTCAAAAAGTGAGTACTTGGGACGAAAATATTTTCAGCACGGACCTCAACGTCGATTTCTTGGACGAGATGGCAAACCTCGATGAAGAAGGGGTAATTCGCGCCGTCGAGGATGCCTGCGAGGTCGCGCACAGCAAGCCAAAACTCAGCGAAGAAGAGGAGCAGAATGCTCAAGCGGCGGCCACCATTGCTGCCATTTGGGCTGGTGCGCCCTTTAGCGCGGGTGAAGTAGTCGAAGACTACCCCTATATTAGGGAACTGGTGGGCTCTGGTAGCGAGACCCTGACGGAAAATGCCCTCGAGGTGCTTGAAAACGTCGAGGAAGAATATGACCTCGAGCCATTCATTGAGGCCCTGTCCTAAGCCGAACCTGCTGCCCGCGGCAGCGGCCGTGCGAGAGCGGCCCCGCGGGTGAAATAACAGAAGGGAAGATAGCCCACACCAATGCTGATCAGCATCGAAGGCATCGACGGTGCCGGTAAAAATACATTGGTCTCCGCACTTAAGGAGTCGTTGGACCGGCCCGTAGAGGTTATTGCCTTTCCGCGCTATGCAGACTCGATTCACGCGCAGCTAGCGCAGAAGGCACTCTATGGAAAGATGGGTGACCTCACGGATTCGGCTTATGCCATGGCGACGCTATTCGCGTTGGATCGCTATGGCGTAAAGGACCAGCTGCAGCGCGCCAAGGAATCCGACACTGTGGTGCTACTGGATCGTTACGTGGCTTCCAATGCCGCGTATTCGGCGGCGCGGCTCGAAGACGATGCGGTGATGGAGTGGGTGCGCGATCTGGAATTTGGCACCCTCGGCCTGCCGGAGGCGGACCTGCAGGTGTATTTGGATACGGCGGTAGAGGTGGCGTCGGAAAGAGCGCAGGCACGAGCCCAAGCAGACGCCAGCCGGGAACGCGACCGCTACGAACGCGATGGTGGGTTGCAAGAACGCACCGCCGCAGCCTACCGGCGCTTGGCAGATGCGGGCTGGGGTGGACGCTGGATCGCTACCGCCGATGCGGATACTATTATTTCAGCGATAAAAGACCTTGTAGGAGAATAGAACGTGGCGCCCAAGATTTTGGTTGTCGATGACGATCCGGCTATCTCAGAGATGCTGACCATTGTGCTCGAGTCCGAAGGACTCAAGCCCATTCCGGTCATGGACGGCAATGACGCCGTGCCTGCCTTTGAGCAGCACGAGCCGGACCTCATCCTGTTGGACCTCATGCTTCCGGGCATGAACGGCGTAGATATTTGCCGTGCCATCCGCCGTGAATCCTCCGTGCCCATCGTTATGCTGACCGCCAAGACCGATACGGTTGATGTGGTACTCGGCCTTGAATCCGGCGCGGATGATTACATCACCAAGCCATTCAAGCCCAAGGAACTCATCGCCCGCATCCGTGCGCGCCTGCGTCGCACCGATTCTGCGGAATCTGAAATCCTGGAGGTTGCGGACCTTGTCATTGATGTGCCGGAACATACCGTTCGCCGCACCGATGGCACCGAGCTGAACCTGACCCCGCTGGAGTTTGACCTGCTGCTGGAGATGGCGCGCCGCCCCGGCCAAGTACACACGCGTGAATCGCTGTTGGAATCCGTGTGGGGCTATCGCAATGCTTCTGATACCCGCTTGGTAAACGTGCACGTCCAGCGCCTGCGTGCCAAGATCGAGCACGATCCGGAAGATCCGCAGATTGTGCTGACCGTGCGCGGTGTGGGGTATAAGACCGGCAAGGCCGGCGCCGGGGAGTAAGGATCATCGGCATCATTGAGCGGCTAAGGCGCATTCGAGACGCCTTCATTACAACGTGGCGCACCTCTTTGCAGGCGCGCGTCATTGGCATGATCTTGGTCGCCTCCTCGGTGGTCATGATCATCTTGGCCTACGCGTTGGTGTCCGTGCTCACCCAGCGCCTGGTCAGCCAGAAAGAAGACGTGGCCCAACAGGAGCTGGAGCGCGCCCGCACGGCCGTGGAACAGCAGATCGATGCCACCAGTTCTGCTAACTCCGTCCAGGTACGTATTAACTCTGCGCGTGCTGCGTTGGGCCAGCTCTCCGCCCAGCCGGGCGATACCCAGACGGTTTATGAGCCAGTCATCGTGGTGGAAAACCAGGATGGCTCTGTTACCACTTCGCCCGAGGATTTCCCGGTGCCGGATCAGTTGCGGGAGATGGTGGATCAAGGCCAGATTGCGCAGCAGTATTTCCCGGCGCCGCGCGAAAATGGTGATCACTACAACGCCTTGCTGGTAGGCACGCCTACCGATACCGATATTCCCCATACGCAGGTCTACTTGGCGTTGTCCATGGAATCGGAAGAATCCACCATGGCGTTGATGCGCGGTCTGCTTTCGGCGGCCGGTGTGGTCGTCGTGGTGCTGCTGGTGGGCATTGCCTGGCTAGCTACCCAGCAGGTAATTACGCCAATTCGCTCGGCCTCGCGCATTGCGCAGCGCTTGGCGGCGGGTCATTTGAAGGAGCGCATGGCCGTCGATAGCGATGATGAGATGGGTCGCTTGGCCGCGTCCTTCAATAACATGGCCGATAAGCTTTCCTCCCAAATTGCACAGCTGGAGGAGTACGGCGATTTGCAGCGCCAGTTTACTTCTGACGTCTCCCATGAGCTGCGCACCCCATTGACCACCGTGCGCATGGCCGCGGACATGATTGAGGCGGAGAGCGATAGCCTGCCGTACGGCGCCCAGCGCGCTTCCCGCTTGATGTCGAGCGAACTCGACCGCTTCGAGGAATTGCTCGCGGACTTGCTGGAGATTTCTCGCCACGATGCTGGTGTGGCGGATTTGTCTACGGCAGCCATTGATCTGCGCTCGTGTGTGGAGGCGGCCTACGGGCAGGTGGAGCATTTGGCCCGCGAGCTCGACGTGGAGGTCCAGCTCAACCTGCCGGAGGAGCGCATCGGAGTCGAGGCCGATTCCCGCCGCCTTGAGCGCATCTTGCGCAACCTACTGGCCAATGCCATTGACCACTCGGAGGGCAATCCAGTGGCGGTAGACATCGCAGCCACGGACACTGCGGTGGGCGTTACCGTTACGGACCATGGCGTGGGCTTAAAACCTGGCCAGGAAGAGCTGGTATTCAACCGCTTCTGGCGTGCGGATTCTTCCCGCAAACGCCATTCTGGCGGCACCGGTTTGGGCTTGGCTATCGCCCGCGAGGATGCCGTCCTGCACGGCGGCACGCTAGATGCCACCGGTTACGAGGGATTTGGTTCTCGCTTCCGCCTTATCATTCCGCGGACCCCGAATACCGAGGTGGGCGAGGCCCCCATCGCTGTGGAGATTCCCGGCGCACCCGTCACCAGCACTGCGGACGGTAGCGAGCTGGCAGAACCCGAAGCTGAAGCTCCAGAAGCACAGGACACTGGCGTCGCCGCGCCGGATGCTGGGCCTGCCTCGGCAACGCCGGCCATTTCCTCGGGCATGAGCTCGCCGCACGTCGACAAGAGCGAAAAAGGCACCGATGGCGAGGCGGAGGGCGATGGCATCCTCTGGCCTTCGGAACGCGAACTTAACCGCGGCGCGGCCGCCCCAGACAGGCGCGCCTATAAGGCCCCGGACTTTGAGGGTAGGAGGAAGTAAGCGTGTTGAGAGCGAACTATCGCAAGACCGCGGTTGTCGGCACCGCAGCGGCCGTGCTTTTCGTCAGCGGTTGTTCCACGCTGCCGAATAACACCGGCCCGCAAGTAGTCGGTACCTACCAACAGCAAGAGGACGGCCCTGAAGAAGTCATTGCACCGCAACCGGGCGATGATCCTGACTTGACGTTGCGCGATTTCTACCAGGCTTCCGCCGTGCCGGGAAACGACCATGAGGTCGCGCGCGGCTTTCTGACGGATAACGCCCGGGAAGCCTGGGACGCCAGCGGTGACGTGATGGTGGTCGATAGCTTGGACATCGTTACCGCGCCCGCTAGTAAGCAAAGCTCGAGGGATAATGAGCGCGCCTTCACGGTGCGCGGCACCATCATCGGCCGCCTGAAATCCGGCGGTGCGTACGTGCCGGAAAATGAGGGCTACGAGGCCGTCATCTACATGAAGATGCAAGACGATAGGTGGCGCGTCGATGGCTTGCCGGCCGGAGTAGTAATGGAGCGCAATGAAATGCGCAATCACTACACCCCGCAATCGTTGTACTTCTTTAAGCAGAGCAACGATGTGCTGGTTCCAGACCGCCGCTGGCTGTATAAGGGCGGCGAACAATCGGAGTCGACGCTCCTTACGCTGTTGATGGAGGGACCTTCATCTAGCATTGCGCCCGCTACCCGGCGGGCAGCGGGGGAGAATGTCACTTTCGCCGGCTATGACCGCGAACAGGGCTACCAATTCGAGGGCCTTGCTGACCTAGACGCCCAAGATCGCACGCTCTTTGCAGCCCAGCTAGTGTGGACGCTCACGGAAGCCGGCCATACCGGCCCCTTCAAGGTCAAAGCCGATGGCGGTGACTTGGTGGAGGGTATGGATAGCCTGAGCGTGGATGACTTCGCGGACTATAACCCGGAGGAAAGCAGCACCTCTTTGTCTAAGCTCTACGCCCTCAATGAGGGCAACCTGCTCGAGGTGGACGATGGCGTGGCCGAGCCGGTCAAGTCCACTCTGGGCAGTAGCGGCGACGTGCAATCCGTGGATGTTGCCGATAGCGGCCTCGTTGCGGCAGTGCGCCGCAAATCCAATAATGACTTCTCGCTGCAGATAGGCGAGCTTGACGGCCAACTGCAGGATTCGGTGGAGGGCCCCACACTGGCACGGCCGACCTTCGAGTACAACGGGCAAGCCGCCTGGACCGTGGTTGATGGCGATCGCATCGTGCGCGTGGTGCGTTCCAAGACTACAGGTCGCATCTCCGAATCCGAGGTGGATGCCCGCAGCATCGACGATATCGAGGGCGAAATCTCCGTCATCCGCTTGTCCCATAGCGGTGCGCGCGTGGCCATGATTATTGATGGCCACGTGTACATCGCGGCCGTTGCTCAATCCAGCAGCGGCGATAAGCGCATCGTCAACGCCCGCGAGGTTGGCCCCGAAGTATCCGGTTCGGCACTATCGCTGGACTGGAATGCGGATGGCTCGCTCATCGTGGGTACTTCCTCGAGCCAGTCGCCCGTCTGGCGCATTGAGCAGGATGGTTCTTCGGCGTCGACCATGCCTACCGGTAATATCACCGCCCCCGTGGTGGCCGTGGCAACCTCGCCCACGAAGCTCTTTATTACTGATTCGCACGCAATGCTGGAGCTTCCTTCCACCGTCATGGACGAAACCAATTGGCGCGAGGTCTCCGGCCTGCAGGGTCGGCGTTCTTCCCCTATCGTTTCTAATTAGCCGCCAGAGGGCCTGTGCGGCTGGGGAGATGCAAGTATGGGCTTGGGGGAGCTTATTTTTCCGCGTGCGTGCGCTGGGTGCGGCGCGCCGGGTGAGGTCTTGTGCCCACAGTGCCGCTATCACTTGCGGCAGCCGCCCTACATGGTGGCGCGACGCCGGCCGCTGGGCGCGCCTGTCTATGCTCTCGGCCCCTATTCCGATATTCGCCGCCGCATCATCATTGGCATGAAGGAGCGTGGCAATCGGCCGGTGCGCGAGTATGTGGGGGCCGTCTTCGCGGCCGGGCTGGCTCATTTGAGCGCCCGCGGCGATATCCCGCGCGAGTACACCCTCGTTCCCGCGCCTACTCGGCCGCGTTCGGCGCGGGCACGCGGGGGAGATCCGGTGTCCGCTGTGTGTCACGCCGCGGCGCAGCACCAGCGCGTGGGCGTGTGCGCGGCGCTTACTATGGGCCAGTCCACCGCGGACCAGTCCGAGCTCAACGCGCAGGATAGGTGGGCCAACCTGCAGGGCCGAGTCCGCGTGCGCGTGCCTATTGCTCGGGCGCCTGCGCTGCTTGCCGACGACGTCATTACCACCGGCGCCACCCTTGCCGCCAGCATCGCCGCCCTGCAGGCCACGGGTGTAGAAGTCTGCGGGGCATTGGTCTTTGCGGATGCCTAGATAGGGCTCCTTCCTACCCTCGAGGTGGGGGAGCGGATAGAAAACCACCCTCTCAGGTCATAACCAGTGCTATCATGAGGAGTGTCACAGAGAGATAGTTACTGTGATTGATTCTAGTCCCCACTACTCAAGGGAGGCATCTCAATGTCCCAGCCAAACAAAGCTCAGGTAACGATTACGGGTCGCAACGTCGAGGTTCCCGAACACTTCCAAGAGCGAGTTAATGACAAGCTGGCCAAGATTGAACGCCTTGACCCCACCCTGACCTTCTTCCATGTGGAGCTACAGCACGAACCAAACCCGCGTCGTGACTCCGAAGCGGAGCGCATTCAGATTACCGCTACCGGTAAGGGGCACATTGCCCGCGCCGAAGCCAAGGAAGATTCCTTCTACGCAGCGCTTGAAACCGCCTTGGGCAAGATGGAACGCTCCCTGCGCAAGGTGAAGGTGCGCCGTGAAAACGTCAAGAGTGGTCACCGGGCGCAAAAGGGCACCGGCGAGATTGCCGCTGAAATGGTTGCGCAAGCCGAGGCTGAGCGCGCAAAAGAAGAGCGTTACGTCGACCCCTATGCTGAGACCGTGGAGGACGTTCGACCAGGCCAGATCGTGCGTACCAAGGAGCACCCGGCTACCCCGATGAGCGTGGATGATGCCTTGAGCGAGATGGAGCTGGTGGGCCACGACTTCTTCCTCTTTGTCAACGAGGAGAACAATAAGCCGTCCGTGGTCTACCGCCGCCACGCCTACGACTACGGCATTATCTCCCTGTCGGAAGACGCTGAAGCTTAAAGAAGCTTCTACTTCTCTTAGCTAACGACCCTGCTGCGAGTATGCAGCGGGGTCGAATGTGTGGTTAGGGGAGGGGGCGTCGGCAAGCAGGTTGCGGGGGATATACAGGCTGAACGGAGGCTGTGCGCCCGCCCTTTGTGCTAGGCGGGAGATGCTTTGTGAAAGCGAGTGAGTACAATAGCGACGAGTTAACTTTATTGTCGCGACTAGAAGGACTAACTAACCGTGTTTGGACTTTCCAAGCTGCTGCGCGCGGGCGAGGGCCGTACGGTCAAGCGCCTGGGCAAAATGGCAGACGATGTAATTGCCCTTGAGGATGAGTACGCGGAGCTTTCGGACGACGAACTTAAGGCAAAGACCGACGAGTTCAAGACTCGCCTGCGAGACGGCGAAGAGATGAATGACATCTTGCTCGAGGCCTTTGCCACCGTCCGTGAGGCTGCCTGGCGCGTCCTCGATCAGAAGCACTACCGCGTGCAGATCATGGGCGGTGCGGCCCTGCACTTCGGCAACGTCGCCGAGATGCGCACCGGTGAGGGCAAGACCCTGACCTCGCTGCTGCCGGCCTACCTCAATGCCCTTGACGGCAAGGGCGTCCACATCGTCACCGTTAACGATTACCTGGCAAAGCGCGACGCCGAGATGATGGGCCGTGTCCACCGCTGGCTTGGCCTGTCCGTGGGCGTCATCCTGTCCGAGATGCGCCCGCCAGAGCGCAAGGCTGCCTACGATTGCGACATTACCTACGGCACCAATAATGAGCTCGGCTTTGACTACCTGCGCGATAACATGGTCCGCTCCCTCAACGATGTGGTGCAGCGCGGCCACAACTTCTGCATCGTGGACGAGGTTGACTCGATTCTTATCGATGAAGCCCGTACCCCGCTCATCATCTCCGGTCCGGTAGATGGTTCCTCCCAGTTCTATAGCGTCTTCGCCCAGCTGGCCCCGCGCATGCGCGAGGGCATTCACTACGAGGTGGACCACAAGAAGCGCACCATCGGCGTGCTGGAAGAGGGCGTGGAATTCGTAGAGGATCAGCTCGGTATCGATAACCTCTACGCCCCCGAGCACTCCCAGCTGGTGTCTTACCTGAACAACGCCCTGAAGGCCAAGGAGCTGTTCACCCGCGACAAGGACTACATCGTTCGCAATGGCGAAGTCATGATCGTGGACGGTTTCACCGGCCGCGTGTTGGCCGGACGCCGCTACAACGAGGGCATGCACCAGGCCATTGAGGCCAAGGAGCAGGTGGAGATCAAGAACGAGAACCAGACTCTGGCTACCGTTACCCTGCAGAACTACTTCCGTCTGTACGAGAAGATCTCCGGAATGACCGGTACGGCAGAAACCGAGGCTGCCGAGCTGCACTCCATCTATGGCCTGGATGTGGTGCCGATTCCTACCAATAAGCCGAATCAGCGTGCCGATCACTCTGACCGCATCTACAAGACGCAGGAAGCTAAGTTTGCTGCCGTAGTGGACGATATCGCCGAGCACGTCGAGTCCGGCCAGCCAGTTCTGGTCGGTACCACCTCCGTGGAGCGCTCCGAGTACCTGTCCCAGCTGCTGTCTAAGCGCGGCGTTAAGCACAACGTGCTTAACGCTAAGCACCACGAGGAAGAGGGCCAGATCATCGCCCGTGCGGGCCGCCCCGGCACCGTCACCGTGGCTACCAAT
Organism: Corynebacterium sp. ACRPO; assembly: GCF_022347205.1. Classification (GTDB taxonomy): domain Bacteria; phylum Actinomycetota; class Actinomycetes; order Mycobacteriales; family Mycobacteriaceae; genus Corynebacterium. Next base: position 41,884 of record NZ_JAKRNE010000009.1, read on the forward strand.
ATGGCCGGCCGTGGTACCGATATCGTGCTCGGTGGCAACCCTGAGGTCATCCTCGATGAGAAGCTGCGCGAGCGCGGCCTCGATCCATTCGAGGATGAAGAGAAGTACCAGGAGGCCTGGGAAGCAGAAATCGATTCCGAGAGGGAGCGCTCCAAGAAGCTGGGTGACCAGGTACGCGAGGCCGGTGGCCTCTACGTGCTGGGTACTGAGCGTCACGAGTCCCGCCGCATTGATAACCAGCTGCGTGGTCGTACCGGCCGCCAGGGTGACCCGGGTGAGACCCGCTTCTACCTGTCCATGCGCGATGAGCTGATGGTGCGCTTCGTGGGCCAGTCCATGGAAAACATGATGAACCGCCTCAATGTTCCGGACGATGTCCCCATCGAGGCCAAGATGGTTTCCAACTCCATCAAGGGCGCCCAGGCGCAGGTGGAGAACCAGAACTTTGAGATGCGTAAAAACGTCCTTAAGTACGACGAGGTGCTCAACGAGCAGCGCAAGGTGGTCTACGCTACCCGTCACGACATCCTTGATGCCGGCGATATTCAGGACAATATTCGCGGCATGATTGATGACACCGTGTCCGCTTATGTCGCCGGTGCTACTTCCACCGGCTACGTCGAGGACTGGGATCTAGACGCACTGTGGAATGCGCTGGATTCCCTCTACGGCCCCACCATTTCCCATGAGGAGCTGGTGGAAGGCTCCGAGTATGGTTCCCCAGGCGAGCTTTCTGCCGAGCAGCTTCGCGACGCCCTGGTGCAGGACGCCAATAATGAGTACGACAAGCTCGAAGAATCTGTAACCGCTATTGGCGGCGAGCAGCAGATGCGAAATACCGAGCGCATGGTCATTCTGCCGATTATTGACCAGAAGTGGCGCGAGCACCTCTATGAGATGGACTACCTCAAGGAGGGCATTGGCCTGCGTGCGATGGCGCAGCGCGATCCGCTGGTGGAGTACCAGAAGGAGGGCGGCGAGATGTTCAACGCCATGAACGATGGCGTGAAGGAAGAGACCGTCCGCCAGCTGTTTATGCTGCGCAAGCAGTTCAAGCAGCAGGAAGAGGAGCAGGCCGGCGAATCCGCTGCTACCGCTTCCGGCACCGGTGAGGGCACCGTAGAAGCCTAGGCTTCGGCGTCCTTCTTCCCAACCCCGCCCCGCCCCCGCTTGTGATAGTGGGAGCGGGGCGGGTTTCTTTTCAGGAAAGAATGAGTAGAATATAAGGAACCTGTCCATCCTGCTTATTTCCTGTGAGGAACTCCACTGACGATGCGCCGCCGCTCTTTGCGTCTCGGTATTACGACGCTCCTGTCTGCCACCTTGCTCGGTGGCGCCACGCCGGCCGTGGCCTATGAGGCGCAGCGTGATTCTGCCACCTCGTTGCGCATCATTTTGGATTCGGGCGAAAAAATTGAGCAGGATAACGCAGCTGCGGCCATCCTGGCCATTGCTACCCAGCGCAAGGAAGCATTGGTGGCCGATGGAATTTTGTCCCAGGATAAGGCGGACGCCGCCTTCGAGTACTACTTTGGCAAAGCCCGGCTCAATACCGCGCGTACCGATGGCAATATCTATTCCACGCCGCTGGACTTCCCGTGGGAGCCAGAGGAGCGGACGCAATCCCTAGACGGCAAGCAGTACACCGAAGCGGCCGTACTGGACTACCTCGATATGCTGGGCGCCAATTACGCCCAGGCGGTAATTCGCGCCGAGCTGGGTGAGTTTACCAAGGAAGTGCCGCAGGCCCCCTCCGGCAAAGCGGCGCCCTCTCCGCGTGCCCAGCTGCCGACCATCGGGGATACAGGCTCCGCCTTCCCATATGAGTTTCCGGCCTATGCGGCGGCGCTGCGCGATATTGTCACCATCACCAAGCAGGTCAATGCACCCCTAGAGTGGGCCGCCGCGTCGCACCATACTGCAGGATCCGTGCCCGCGGATGCGACGGCGGACGAGCATTCCGGTCTATCCGCCTTTGAAGGCGGCCTCCTAGCCACCGGTTTAGCGGCGCTGACCAGCGCCGCCGGATTCGGATGGTCCGCGCTCGATTGGTCCGACATCCTTTCTCACCTGGGCCAGTTCTTTTCCTAGGCGCTAAGCCCTGCCCGCTGAGTTAGAGTAAGCGGAACGACGTTAAACCGGTGGGGCTTGCCGATCCCGTAAATGCATGCTGCTGTTGGCCTATGTAGGCGGAGCCAAAGTACTCGCCATTGGACCGCGCATGCAGGCTGGTCAATTGCAGTCTGTCCGTGGCATAGGGGCTTGTGCGCCGCCGCACCCACGATCCAATGTGCAGGCGGATGGCATCGGAATAGCGCGCGGAATTGAGATGGGCTAGCGGGCGATAACCGGCGGCTACCTCGAGCGCAAAGACTACCCAGCCTTGGATGCGGTGTTGGGCGGCGACTTCCGCGGACGTCGGCAAGCGGCCATAGCGCACGCGGTGGGGCGCAATGAAGAGTTTGAGGTGCGAGTAGCCGGGGATGGGCTCGTACATGGTGGGGAAGTAATGCTCCTGCATAAGGACAGGAGGCGGACGCGTGATAATTGTCTCATGCCCGCCCCAACCCCGCCATTTCTGAGGGTTTCCTGAAAGGGGTGGGCGCGAATGCGCGCGTGGTTCGCTATACTCTCGGGGAGTTAAATAGAATCGTAACCAAAGGATTTAAGTACATGCGTGGTCTAATCGTTGACTATGTCGGCGTCCTTGACGGCACCGAAGAAGACAACCGTCGGTGGAAGGCGCTGCTGGCCGCCGCCAAGGCAAATGGCGCAGCAACCGCCATCCTGTCCAATGACCCAGGCGGACCAGGTGCAGAGCACATCCGCGAGTGGGAGTACCGCGGAAACGTCGACGCAGTCGTTCTCTCCGGCGAGGTGGGGGCGGAAAAGCCAGAGGTTGCAGCCTTCCAAGCGGCAGCGGATGCCCTTGAGTTGCCGCTCAATGATTGTGTCATGGTTGATGATTCCATTCTCAACGTTCGCGCGGCCGTAGAGGCAGGCATGGTCGGCTTCTTGTACACGAGCTTCGACCGCGTGTCCGTAGAAATTCAGGCAGTCTTCGATATTGAAGGTGAGTTTTAGTGGCTAAAGCCCGCGTTTACATCCCTGCGACCTACGCCATGCTGGCGGAGCTGGAAGAAACCGGCTCCCTGTCCGCGCGCTCCGGCTGGGGCTTTATGGTAACCCCTGCGCTGCAGGAGTTCTATACCGAGGGCGATGAAGAAGAAATTGCCTACTCGGCCTTCCTTGAGGCCTCTATGGCCTCCATGCGCCTTTTGGCCATTGGCGATGAAGAGAAGTTCCCGCACCGCCGCGTGGTTATCTCGGTAGACTTGGATGATTCTGTCCTCACCCCGCGCCCGGATATGGGCGAGCCGGTGGTAGAGCTTAAGCCAGCGCAGTTCAGCAAGGACGACCTAGCGGCCGTCCACGTGGATATTGCGGAGTCCGAGGAAACCACCGCAAAGGCCATCGAGGCCATCGATACCGCGGACCTTGGTGATGAGGATGCGGAGCTGGCCGTGGGCGATGCACTGGATAAGTTCATGGCCTTTTATCACCCGACCGAGCTGCCGTTCCTCGTAGAACTGCTCTAATTACTTAAGGAGACAATATGACTCAGCGCTTCAAGAACCTCGCTGCGGCCACCGTTACCGCAGGCGCAGCCCTCAGTGCCGCGCCGGCCGCCCTGGCAGATACCACCCCAGCTGCGGATGCGGCTGCCGACGCCGTGCCCACCACCCCGTGGCTGGCGCTGCTAGAGACTTCGTCCCAGGGCACCTGGGGCCAGATCCTCGATGTATTCTTCGGCATCGTGGATGGCATTTTGGGTGTTATGGCCGACACCGGCTTCCACCTCTAATTTTCCCACTCCACGTTGGTGCGCAGGGCCTCGAGTAGGCCGCGCACCGCGTCGCGCCGCCGTGCACTGGCGGTATCAGGGGGAATCAGCGCAGGATCATCGAGGCCGCATTCTGGGTCCGCAGGCGGGCCCATATGCGTACAACCGCGGGGGCAGTCCTCGATGGCGGCGGCAAGGTCTTCAAAGACGCCAAGCACGTCATCGGCATCCACGTGTGCGAGGCCAAAGGAACGGATGCCTGGGGTATCGATAATCCAGCCGCCGGTGAATGCATCCTCGGCGGGGAGGGGGAGCGCCACCGATTGGGTGGAAGTATGCCTGCCCTTGCCGACGCCTGATACTTCCCCCGTTTCCCTATCCGCATCCGGTACCAGCCGGTTGACCAGGGTGGATTTGCCCACGCCGGAATGTCCGATGAGTGCGGTGACGTGGCCGTCGATGTGCTGGCGCACCGCCTCGAGCCCGTCTTCGACGCCGGCTTCCACCACCGTGACGTCGAGATCGGCGAACTCGGCCGCGAAGGGGGCAGGATCGGTGAGATCGGTCTTGGTCAAGCACAGGATGGGGTGGATATTGCCCACAAACGCAGCGATGAGGGCGCGCTCGACAAACCCAGAGCGCGGCGGCGGATCGGCCACGGCGGTGACGATCAGCATCTGGTCCGCATTCGCCACCACGATGCGCTCATAAGGGTCGGTGTCATCGGCCGTGCGCCGGAGGACGGAGGTGCGTTCTTCCAGCTTCACAATGCGCGCTAGGGTGTCCTTCTTGCCGGAGGTATCGCCCACCACGCCCACGCGGTCGCCCACCTCGATGGCGGTGCGGCCCAGCTCACGGGCGCGCATGGCGGTGACCCGCGGGCCGTCGTCCAGTGCTACGCCCCAGCGCCCGCGGTCTTTGGTGATGACCATGCCGAACTTGGCATTTTTGTGCTTGGGGCGGTCCTTAGTACGTGGCCGCGAGCCCTTCCCGGGGCGCACGCGTACGTCGGATTCATCGAAAGAACCGAAACGCCTAGCCATTGCTCTCCTGTTGCTCGGGGTCCACCATCGTCTCCCACATGCGGTCGAAGCCAGGCAGAGTCTTCGCGGTGGTGGAAATGTCTTCTACCTCTACGCCCGGTACCCGCAGACCGATAATCGCGCCCGCGGTGGCCATGCGGTGATCCGCGTAGCACGGCCACTCGCCGCCGTGGAGAGGGGCGGGGTCGATGTGCAGGCCGTCGGCAAGCTCGGTGACCTTGCCGCCGAGGGCGTTGATATTATGCGCCAGCGCCTTCAAACGGTCGGTCTCGTGCCCGCGCAGGTGCGCAATGCCGGTCAGAGTAGAGGGGGTGTCCGCCAGGGCGCACAACGCCGCGACGGTGGGGGTGAGCTCGCCAATATCGCCCATATTGCGCTCGATGCCCTGCAGCGCGCCGTCTTTGGAGCCCTTGGCAGTGACAAAGCCCGGCTCTTGGGTGACCGTGACGCCCATATCCACCAAAATATGGCGGATGGCGTCGCCCGGCTGGGTGGTATTGGCAGGCCAGCGCTTAATGGTTACCCGGCCGCCGGTGACGGCAGCGGCGGCAAGGAAGGGCGTGGCATTGGAGAGATCTGGCTCGATTGCCCATTCCCGCCCGGCAATCGGGCCAGGATGCACGGTCCAGGTATTCTCGCCGGAGTCCACGCGTACGCCGGCTTGGCGCAGCATGCCTACGGTCATCTCCACGTGCGGCATGGAAGGCAGGGGACCGCCCTCGTGGGTGACGGTGATGCCTTGTGCAAAGCGCGCACCGGCCAGCAGGAGTCCGGAGACGAACTGCGAGGAGCCAGAGGCGTCGATAGTAACCTCGCCGCCTTCCGGCACTCCATGCGAGCGGACGGTAAAGGGCAGGCTATCGCCGTCCACCTCGACGCCTAGCTGGCGCAGTGCATCCAGGGTGGTGGACATGGGGCGGGCGTAGGCCTGCTCGTCGCCGTCGACAAGCACGGCGCCGTCCGCCAGGGCCGCAACCGGCGGGATAAAGCGCATGACCGTGCCGGCTAAGCCGCAGTCCACCGTGGCGCCCTTAAGCGGGCCGGGGGTGACGTGGATATCCTCGCCTTCGTGCTCGAAGCGCACGCCCATAGATTCCAGGGCCTTTTCCATCAGCTGCGAATCGCGGGAGACCAGCGGCGCGCGCAGGGTAGAGGGGCCATCGGCCAACGCCGCCAGAATGAAAGCGCGGTTGGTAATAGACTTCGATCCCGGCACGTGCTGGGCCCACGCTATGGGGCCTGCCGCTTGCGGGGCGGACCAAGGTTGAGACATATCGTCCATAATAGAGGGCATGTGCGGAAGATTCGTTCTTTTTACCGAGTCCCTTCTCGATGAAGTAGGCGCGCTGCCCGGAGTTACTGAGGTCCACGCCCCACAAGGCACCCCAGGCCCGCGCTACAATATCGCGCCCACCCAGCCGGTGGCGATAGTGCGCGTGCACGAAAGCCTCGCCCAAGTCGACCCTGCGCGGTGGGCACTGCTGCCGTACTGGAAGAAGGACCTGGACGGCCCGCCGCTGTTTAACGCCCGGGCGGAGACCGTGGCCAGCAAACCCTCCTTCCGGCATGCCTTTAAGGGGCAGCGCTGCCTTATCCCCATGGACGGCTACTACGAATGGAACCAGGAAGCAGGCGGCAAGCAGCCCTATTACGTTCGCGCGGAAGAGGGCCTGTTGTGGGCGGCGGGCCTATGGGACACCGGCCTGGACCGCCTGTCCGCCACGATTGTCACCACTGCGGCGACGGAAGAAATGGAGTGGCTGCACCACCGCCTACCACGCTTCTTGGCGCCCGATGAAATGCGTACCTGGCTGGAGGGTAGCCCCGAGGAAGCCGCTGAGCTGCTCTTGCCGACGCCCCTGCGCGGCTTCCACACCCATCCCGCCGACAAGGCCGTGGGCAGCGTATCCAACGATTATCCGGAGCTACTCGGCGAGTAGATCGGCAAAGCTGGCAGAGCACAGCTCTGCGAGATCCTCCGCATTGAGCTCGATATCGAGCCCGCGGCGCCCGCCGGAAATAAAGACAGTATCGAAAAGGACGGCGGTTTCCTCAATGACCGTGGGCAGCGGGTTTTTCTGGCCCAGCGGGGAAATGCCGCCGGGAATGTATCCGGATGACTTGGATGCGTCATGCGGATCCGCCATGGCGGCCTTAGAAACGCCGTGGGCGGCCGCGGCCTTCTTGAGGCTCAGGTGGTGGGTGGTAGGGATAACGCAGACTGCCAGCTTGCGCTTTGGTCCCTTGCCCGCAGTTAAATCGATGACCAGGGTTTTGAGCACGCGATCCGGCTCTACCTCTAGGGCAGCCGCGGCGTGATCACCGAAGTGATCCTTGCCCGCCTCAAAGGTATACACGTGGTGGTCTACGCCGGCATCTTCCACTACTTTGAGCGCTGGGGTAGCTGCATGCGGGGACTTTTTAGACATGCCTGGGATTCTAACGCTACGCGTTAGGATAGAAATTGTGGCTAAAGAAACAATCAGCGAAAAGGAGCTGCAGCGCCGCTTCGAAGCGGAAGCGCTGCCCCTGCTAGACCAGCTCTACGGCGGTGCCCTGCGCATGACGCGCAACCCGCAAGATGCTGAGGATCTCGTGCAGGAGACCTACCTCAAGGCCTATAAGTCCTTTCATTCCTTCAAGCAAGGTACAAACCTTAAGGCTTGGCTGTATCGCATCATGACCAATAACTACATCAACTCCTACCGCAAGGCGAAGCGCCGCCCCACGGAGTCCTCGGCCGATGACTTGAGCGATTTTCAGCTCTATACCACTGCTGGGCACGATTCCACTGGCCTGGAATCCGCCGAGGTATCAGCGCTTAAAGACATGCCGGACGCCACCATTTCAGAGGCCATGAATGACTTGCCAGACGACTACCGGATGGTGGTGTACTACGCGGATGTAGAAGGCTTGGCGTATAAGGAAATTGCAGAAATCATGGATACTCCGCTGGGTACGGTGATGTCCCGATTGCACCGGGGAAGAAAATTGCTCCGGAAAGCGTTGAAAGACGTGGCACGAGAACAAGGCATTGGATTAGAACACCCAGACATGGAGGAGAAGTAATGGACCGCGCAACGGAACACAACTGTGGTGCGTGTAGCTCCCCAGAGGTACACGCCCTCCTGTGCGAGCTTCTCGATGAATCCACCACCTATGCCCGCGCACTCGCTATCCGCGAGCACATCGCCCAGTGCGATTTCTGCCAACAGCGCCTCGAGAGCGAGGAGATTATCCGCTCCCTGGTGCGCAACTGCTGTAACGGCCAGGCCAAGGCGCCGCAGGCGCTGCGCCGCCGCATTTCGGTAGAGATTACCCGCATCGACACGGCGTGGTAGGCACTGTTGCTCACCCGCTGTGGTGGGGTCTGGTTTCATGATCTTCCAACTCTTTGCTTGGGTCCATACTGATCGGGCCGAATTGAGGGCGGAAGGGCCGAATTGAGACCCTAATGCGTTCAATTCGGTCCGATCACATTGGACTTAAGGCACGGAGAGGTCAAGCGGGGAGCTAGGAGACGACATCGATGTGCGTCTGACATAGCAAAAGCCCGGTTCTACGGTCGAAGTGACCGAGGGAACCGGGCTTTGAGTAATGCTGTGCGTTATGCGCCAGGACGCTTGCCGTGATTAGCGGACTTCTTGCGGCGATCCTTGCGCTTGCGACCACGCTTGCTCATTGCGCACTCCTTCGTTGAGGGTATCTGAACTTTATTCAACTGTAGCGGCTAAGGGCGCCGAAACGAAAATTGGGGGCTGCTTATTAAGCGGAAACGCGAGCGCGGCCACGGCCGCGGTTGCGACGACGCTTGAGAGCGCGGCGCTCCTCTTCAGACAGGCCGCCCCAGACGCCGGCGTCCAAGCCGGATTCCAGTGCCCACTTCAGGCAGGAAGAGGCAACAGGGCAGCGGTTGCAGACCAGCTTGGCCTTAGCGATTTGGGTAAGTGCGGGACCAGAATTGCCTACTGGGAAGAACAGCTCGGGGTCTTCGTCGCGGCAAACAGCTTCGTGGCGCCAATCCATGATTGATATCTCCTAACAAAAATTCGACAGCAGTAAGCACAAGCGCTTTTCACGAAAATGAAAAGCAACCAATGCCAGGGTGGGTGGTTGTGTGAACTGGTCTGCGTGCAGTGGGGCCCGGTCTCGAGGTCGGGCCAGCGTCGCCGCCGCCAATGGTTCACATTGTGGTTGCTTGAAGTTTCCTTCAAGTTAAGAAGAGGTTTACGTCCTCTTTCTTTTTGCTACCCCAGAATCATGACATGTTTACTCAGACTCCGCTAGGGGTAGAGGTAAAATTGTGTCCAACCTCACTTGAATGAAACTGGTGTGGGGGTCATTTGAGTCCATGATCGAGTTGAAAGAAGCCTGTGAGAAACGCGCTGAACTGGCGTATTGTCCAAAAATCATTGAGTGCGGTGACTGAAGAGGCGTCAAATCTACCCAGCTAACCTCTGCCCCCGCGAAACCTGAGTGGCGCACAAGGAAATGGCCTTGACCGGTGGGTAGACTGTGGCTTTGTGTCTAAGCAGAAGAAAAAGCAGGTAAACAAAAAGCAAAGTGCGGCCTCGGTGCAGCCGGCGCGTGAGACGAAGGCCCAGCGGGGTGCGCCACAGCCGGTACTCGTGGCCGCAGCGCTCGCCGTGGTTCAGTCCATCGCCGTCATCTGCTTCGGTATCTTCCTGATTGTGCGCGAGGCGACCGGCGCAGAAAATGAATCCATGGTGTCGGACTCGGGCTCCGGAAGCTTTGTAGGGCTGGGCACCGCGCTATTTATCTTTATTGTTTTTGGCTTTGTCATCGTCGGTGCTTGGGCCATGGTCAAGGGAAAGCGCTGGGGTAGGGGAGCCATTATCCTGGTCGAGCTCATCTTGGCAGCGAGCTCCTTCCAGATGTTTAGCGGCGGATCGCCGCTACTTGGTGCGGTCACTTTGGTGAGCGCCGCAGTAGTCATCTTCCTGCTGATGTTCGTCCGCGCTTCCACGGAGTGGGCGGCAGCTAACTTCTAAATTCGCTGCCACGCGCACAAGGGCCGCGCCCCAGGATAACCGGAAGGCGCGGCCCTTTGCGTGTTGCAGGGGGATTAATCGGCGCTTAGGCCCACGACCTGATCGCCGCGGGTTTCCACGATGGTGTCGCCCGCCAAGGTGAGGTAGACGGGACCGCGGTAGCCGCCGCGATCAACCGGGATGGTTCGCAGAGTTTTGCCGGTGGACCAATCCATGACAGCAATGCCTGTTTGAGTAGGGACCACCATGTGCTCGTCGACGGCGATGGGGGTGCCGATGGCATCGTCTACCACGTGATCCACTGCGAGGTCGCTCGGCTTGAAGAGGTAGAGGCGGGAGCCATCAAACCAGGTCATATGGTGTGGCAGGTCCGCGGTTGCCGGGGCGAATGGGGAAGCACCGGCGTCAATATCTGGAGAGGGCTCTGCCGAAGTAGAGTCCAGCTTTTCGCCCTTATTGTCATAGGACTCGATCGTGGGATTCGGGCCTGGGCGGTAGACGGCGGCGGCCTTTTGCCCCACAGCGACAAGCCGGGCGCCGTCGGTGGCTATGTCCACATCGGCGGCGATATCGGGCTCACGGGAATCATCAGGGGTGGTGTCCTGGAAGCGCAACCAGGTGGTGCCCGGCTTATCGGGGCAGGACTCGGTCAGTGCCAAATTCTCGGTACGGGTAAGGGCGGAGCTAATGGTGCAGTCTTCATGCGGTTGCTTGTCCGGCTCCTGTTTAGCCTCCACATCACCGTATTCCACGGTGCGCACCATATCGGAGCGCCACAGATCGATGCGGTCGGTAGAGACCGTTCCTACCCGGTCATTGGAGGAAACGGGTACTACCTCTTCCGAGCTGACGGCGCTGCGGGTGCTGTCATACTCGCCAGTCGCGGCATCAATCGCCACGGTATCCCCGCAGCCCACGCCGGTTTTATACGACGCTACGATTTTGCCCCACGCTGTAGACAGCGAGCAGAGATCGGCATCCGTGCGCTCATAAGTCCACGCCTCGGAGCCGTCCGGATTGGTGGCGGTGAGCGTGTGATCGGCGTGCGTGATGGTCAGGCCGTGTGCCGAAACCGCCCGGTATTGGCCGGGTACTGGTTCGTTGGGGAGGCTGAAGGACTCGTGGAGTGCCTCGGGGACGTCGGCAAGCGCGGGTGCATCCTTATCCCCAGGAACGGCCGCTTGGCTAAGATGCGCTTGATTGATATTGGCGGTAATAGCCGCCCCACCGACCGCGATGGCGCAGACCACGGCGATAATGCCGGTAGCCTTCCAATCGGCGGGCGTCGAGCGCAAAATGGGAGCTTTAGTCATCGGCGGCCTCCTCGCCGGCGCCGGGAGCTGCCGCGGCGCGCGGTGGTACGGGTGGGGGATTTTTCGCGGACAGGCACTTGGCCCACGACCTTGGTCTCAGGGCCGACAGTTTCTTCTACCTCCGCGGGGATATCTAGAGCCTGGGCCAGCTCCGGGGACGTGGAGAACCACTGCGGGGGATTCGGCTCACCCAAATCCAGCTCATCATTAATAACCTGCCATTTGCCCAGCTCATCATAGCCCACCAAGGTGATGGCGGTGCCGGTATGGCCGGCGCGACCCGTGCGGCCGATGCGGTGGACAAAGGTCATCGGATCATCCGGAACCTGATAGTTGATGACGTGGGTGACATCATCGACGTCGATGCCGCGGGCGGCAATATCAGTGGCGACCAAGATATCCACCTGGCCGGTGCGGAAGGCATGGAGCGACTTCTCGCGCGACTTCTGCCCCAGATCGCCGTGGACCGCGCCCACGTGGAAGCCGCGCCGGGCAAGATCATCGGCCAACTGGGCGGCCGCGCGTTTGGTGCGGGCGAAGATGATAGTGCGCCCGCGGTCGGCGGCCTGCAGGGCGTGGGCGACAACGGCAACCTTATCCATGCGGTGGGCTTGGAAGGTGACCTTGCGAGTGGAGGAATGGGTGAATTCCTGCTCGCCGGATTCGGCGCGGATATGGATGGGTTTTTCCATAAACTGGCGGGCAAGCGTCAAAATCGCGCCCGGCATTGTGGCGGAAAAGAGCATGGTCTGGTGCGCATTGCCATCGAGCGCCTTGAGGATGGCCTCCACCGAGGGCAAAAAACCTAAGTCCAGCATCTCGTCGGCCTCATCGAGCACCAAGATAGCCACGCGATCGAGCTGCAGATTGCCGCGTTCGTGGAGATCGATCAAGCGGCCGGGCGTGCCGATGATGACATCGACGCCCTTGTTGAGCTTTTTGATCTGTTCCTCGTAGGGACGGCCGCCGTAGATGGAGGCTAAGCGCACGGGTAGGTGGGCGGCAGCCACCTGCAGGTCCTCGGTGACCTGCTGGGCAAGCTCGCGGGTGGGGACCACCACGAGGGCGCGCGGGGTGCCATCGAGCTCGTCGATATCGGCGTCATCAAAGACGCGGTCCAAAAGCGGCACGCCAAAGCCATAGGTCTTGCCCATGCCGGTGCGCGCTTGGCCAATCAAGTCCTGGCCGGATAGCGCGATGGGCAGGGTTAATTCCTGGATTGCAAAAGTACGCGTGATGCCACGAGTGGCGAGACCATCGCAGATTTCGGCCGCAACGCCGAGTTCCGCGAAGCTCGGTGGCTGGGATTTTATGTCAGACACACCTTGATAGTAGCCGGGATGGTTATAGTGGGGCCATTGACAATAAAACTCTAGTTAGAGGAGGAATCTTCATGGATATCAAGTTTGGCTTCGCGGATACCGCTCGCGAGCTGGTCATTAGCGCTGCAGGTGACCAGGCCGAGCTGACGCAGAAGATCAACAGTGCCCTGGCGGATAACTCCACCTTGGAATTGGAAGATGACAAGGGTCGCAAGTACCTCGTGCGCACTGACCGCGTGGTCTACGTCGAGGTCGGCATTGCAAAGAAGCACGCCGTGGGATTCGCCGGCGCCTAAGGCGAGCACATAGGGCTGCTGATTCAGCTTTTTTAAATACAAGCGGGTAACCTAAGGCCCCATGGAAAAAAGGGAGATTTGCCACGCCCACCGGAGCCAGGGCCATTCGCCGGACGACCCCAATGCGGTGGTCCGGTTTGCGCGTCAATATGGCTGGTGGCGCGTGGTGGCTATCCCCCTCATGATCGCGCTGACCATTTGGTTCATCGTCGATATCGCCACCGCCTCTTCCTCTGAAGAAAAGGCGGAAGCCACTAGCGAGGCTGCCCCAACGAGTACGGAGAAGATGGGCCCTGATCCTGCCGATTCTGCAGCGGTCAAGCGGGAAATCAGCGAGATGCCGCCCGGTGGTTCCTATACCAAGCAGGGAAAGGGCACCTTCCACGAGGTAGGTGAGCCTGGCGCCGTCACGGGTAAGGGCGGCAAGCAAAAGGTGCGCTATTCCATCGAGGTAGAAGATGGTCTTAATACCGCACCGTATGGAGGCGATGAGTCTTTTGCCGCCATGGTGGAGGCCACCTTGTCTGACCCGCGCGGCTGGACCGCGCATAAGGACTTTGAGTTCGAGCACGTGGCCGCTGATGCGGAACCGGATACCCGTATCCAGCTGACTTCGCTCGGTACCGCCGCAGAGCGCTGTGGCGAGAAGATTGAAACGGAAACCTCCTGCCACACCACCATTACAGGCGAGTCCACCACCATTATCAACGAGGCCCGCTGGGTGCGCGGCGCCACGCCTTTTGAAGGCGATTTGGGCAATTATCGCCAGTATGTCATCAACCATGAGTTGGGTCATGCCATTGGCTATGCGGCCCACCAGCCGTGTGGTGGCCAGGGCAAGCTAGCGCCGATCATGATGCAGCAGACCTTGGACCTTAACAACAAAGAATTGCACGATCGCAAGCCCAGCGAGGTCTATCCTGATGAGGACGTGACCTGCTCACCAAACCCGTGGCCTTATCCGAATCCGGATAATAAGGATCCCCACCAACCCGAATAGGAGTTAAGGATGCCGCTTCCCCCAGAGCATGTTTTAAGCGCCTTCCACGCGGAAACCGGTGCCACTGGTACCCGCCGCGCGCAGGGCGATCAATTGGGCCCGGTGTGGGATAACGGCATCAAGGTGGGCGACGTGGTCTATTCCCAGGCCGGTCCGTTTGCCGCCTGGTCCGCTAAGGTGCGCGAGCGCCTCAGCGTGCAGGGGGCCCGCGTTTCCCGGCCGGTACTGTCTAGCGATGGTCGGCACACGGCCGCAGGGTGGAAAGCTACCCAGTTTATTCCGGGCCAAGTACGCGGGCGAATTGATGAAACCGCACAGATGGCGTTGCGCCTCGACGCGGCTATAGCCGAGGTGCCCCTTCCCAACGGGCAGCGTAGCGATGCCTTCGCTCGTGCAGAGCGCGCCGCCTGGGAGGAAACGGGCGAGGCTTATCGCCCAGCCCTGCTTGCCGACGTCCCCCTTATCCCCGCCCACACCGCTCTTCTCACCACTACGGTTTACCACGGCTCCAACCCGCCGGGCATTGTGGACATTGTGCCGAGCGAATCCCCGCGCCCGGCCGGCTGGACGGCCGCTTTGGTTATTGTGGATGGGCTCATTGGCCAAGCGGTCGATGATGGGATCTGTCAGCGCTTTAGTCATGTACCCGGTATGCCGGAATTGCTATTGCGCGCTGTGTCGTATCGCCGTCATGTCAATGACCTGCACCCCGCGTCGCGTTCAAACACGCGTTCGCACATTGAGCGGGTGGAGCAGCATCTGGTGTCGCGGGCATCTGCCATACTGGAGCGGTGAGTTACGACCCCCATTCCACCGCGCGTGCGGGAGTGGTCCTTCCACCGTCCCCGCAGGTGCGCCTCGTTTCCCGTACCCAGTCCGTCACGACCCGCAGTTGGCCTGTTGACCTGCCCGAATCCGGCACCTGGAAGGTAACCGGTGCCGCCGGCACCGGCGTGTCCAGCTTCCTTATCGATACCGTCATTCATGCCTTGGATAAAGCCCGGGAGACCGGCGCGGATCCCTCCGGCATCCTCGTTATCGCTCCCTCGAAGGAATCCGGCGCCCGGCTGCGCCGCGAGCTCTCTGAGCGCCTCGAGGATTACGCCGCACAGACCTCCATGGTGCGTTCCGTACACTCCCTAGCATTCGCGTTGCTGCGCACAGCGGCCGAGGAGGAGCTGCGACTTATTACCGGTGCGGAGCAGGACGCCGTCATCCGCGAGCTGCTCACTGGCCAAGCAGAAGACGGGCATGGCTCGTGGCCCGCGGAGATGCGGCCCGCGCTGGAATATGTGGGATTCGCCCGGCAGCTGCGCGATTTCCTTTTGCGTTCCATTGAACGCGGCCTGGGTCCGGGCGACCTAGAGCGCCTCGGCGCCGAGCACGGCCGCCCCATGTGGTCCGCGGCGGGTGAATTCCTGCGCGAGTACGAACGCGTGCAGCTCCTTTCCCGCGCCCATTCCTATTCCGCTGCGGAATTGGTTACCGCGGTTCTTCAGCGCCCCCAGCTACTGCGCGAGCATCCCTTCCACACCATCATTGTCGATGATGCGCAATTGCTCGATCCCACTGCGGGCAAGCTCATTCGCGACATGACCCCGCAGGCGGATCTCGTGGTGGTAGGCGGCGATGCCGATCAATCCGTCTTTGCCTTCCGTGGTGCTAGCTCGCGTTTCCTGCGGGACTTCCCAGCTGACCACGACATTGAGCTTACCGAGCCTCACCGCACACCCTCACCGGCGTGCATCTCCATTGTGGATTCGGACGGCAGGCTGCGTGACGTCGTAGCCAATACCGTGCGGCGCCGTCACTTAGAAGACGGCGTGCCCTGGCGCGATATCGCCGTCATCGTTCGTTCAACCGGTGATATCGGCCAGATGCGCCGCACCCTTTTGTCCGCCGGCGTGCCCGTGCACATTAGCCCTACCGACGTCGTCTTAGCCGAACAGCGTTTGGTTTCCGCCGTGCTGCTCGCCCTGCGTGCCTTGGAGGAAGACCTATCAAACTCGGAGTTGGAAGAATTGCTCACCGGTCCCGTGGGTGGCGCCGATCCCGTCACCCTGCGCCGCCTGATCCGTGGATTGCGCCGCTGGGATTCCACTACCCGGGGCATCGATAGCCTGCGCGGTCTTCTCTACGGCGAGCTCCCAGACTTTAATGGACAACTCACTGAGCGCGAATACTCCATCCTGGAACGTGTACGCGCGGTTCTAAGTGCCGGCCGGGACGCACTCGCCTCCGGGGACTCTGTGGAGGAGATCCTCTGGGCCGTGTGGAGCGCAACTGAGCTTGATAACCGCCTGCAGGCTTCGGCGCTGCGCGGTGGTGCGACCGGCTCGCAGGCCGACCGCGACTTGGATGCAATGATGGCGCTTTTTGACGCCGCAGGCGACTACGTCGAGCGTCGCCCTGATTCCTCGCTGCGTGCCTTCCTGACGCATATCACCGAACAAGAACTTCCCACCGGTGTGCGCGACCGCCGCACCGCCATTCCGCAGGCAGTAGAGATCCTGACTGCACACGGTGCCGTGGGCCGCGAATGGGATACCGTCATCGTGGCCGGCGCGCAGGAAGGAAGCTGGCCTTCGCTAGGGGAGACCGGCTCCATCTTTGGGCAAGAAGATCTCATCGATCTACTCGACCACGATATTGATCCCGATACCCCCGTCAGCCACGTTGCCTCCCGCTTGGCAGAGGAGCGACGTCTCTTCCACGTCGCTACCACGCGCCACCGACAGCGCCTGCTCATTGCCGCCGTGGAAAACCCGGAGGGCGATACGGTCTCTGAGCCTTCGCGCTTCATTAGCGAATTCGCTGGCCGTGGTGTGGACGTGCCTGGCCAGGCTGGGCGTCGGCAAGCAAAGCGGGCGCTGCGCCGCACCCAACTCCCGCGCGAACTGGGCCTCGATGTGCCCGAACCCGCACCCGTGTCATTGCGCGATGGGCTCGAAGTGGATCCCCTTGATGTGGCGGTGCTGTCCGTGCCGGCCTTTGTCGCACAATTGCGCCGCGTAGTTACCAATCCGGAATCCGGTGAGGTTGAGCGCAAACAAGCAGCGCGCCAGCTCGCTCGGCTAGCGGCAGCCGATATCCCTGGCGCCCACCCGGAGCAGTGGTGGTCTGCGCGCTCCGTTGCGGCTGAAACGCCGCTGCATACCAGCGGCAGTTTGTCACCCTCCCGGGTGGAAGCATTACTCAACTGCCCGCTCAAGGCCGTGCTAGGAAATGTGGCCGAGGACCCAAGCACCGAGGAACCCCTGCTCCGCGGTACTTTGGCGCACGCCTTCTTTGAAGCCCTTGGCCGCGGCATGGACGCGGAAAAGGCCAAGCTATTGGTGATGGAGGCTTTCGAGCGCATTCAGGATGTACCGCAGTGGCAATTGCGATTCAAGCTCGATGAGTTTTCCACCCTGTTGGACCGCGCCCGGGAATGGGCGCGCCAATCCGAGGTCAATCAAGAGCTTGCCGGTGTGGAAATCCCCGTAGGCGTACGCGTCAGCGAGGAGGTGCGCATCGGCGGCTATATGGACCGTCTGCTTCGCGATGAAGAGGGCAATTACTTGGTGGTGGACCTCAAGACAGGTAGAAGCACGCCGGCTAAGAAGGAAGGCGAAGACCATGTGCAGCTGATGACCTATCAGCTCGCGCTTGCCCACGGCGCATTTGACGGCCACCAGGTTCACGACGGCGAAGGCATGCCGCGCCAGGGCGGTGTGCTGGTGTATCCGGGGGTGACCACCAAAAAGATTGGTGAGATTTGGCAAAGCGATAAGTCGCCGGAGGCCTTAGAAGAATTCGCCGCGCTTCTGCCCCCGCTGGTGAAGGAGATGCGTGGCCCGCGCATCACTGCGCGCACCAATAAAGACTGCGATAAATGCCCAATTCGCTCCATCTGCCCTGTGCAGGAAGAAGGAAGGATGACCACCGATGCCTAAGAGCAATTTTTCCCCACAGCAGATCGCTGCCGCCTTGGGCAAGGACTTTCCGCCTACCGAGGAACAAGCCCACGTCATCGAAGGCCCATTTAGCCCCAAACTCGTGGTTGCCGGCGCTGGTGCCGGCAAGACAGAAACCATGGCCTCGCGCGTGGTCTATCTTGTAGCCAATGGCTATGTGCGCCCGGAGCAGGTTCTCGGCCTGACCTTCACCCGTAAGGCCGCGCAACAGCTGGAGCAACGTATCCGCCGGCAGCTGATTAAATTACGCGATTCCGGCCTCATCCCACCAGGCGGTGAGGTGGCAGAAGCGCTAGAAAACATTGCGCCGAAGGTAGCCACCTATGACTCCTACGCGGGAGAACTCGTTCGCGAATATGGGCTCTTGGTTCCAGTAGAGCCCACCGCACGCATCATCACCGAGGCCGAGCGCTATTCCTTGGCCTACGATGTGGTGCGCAATTACACCGGCCAGCTGGAAGACGACCGCGCCCTAGCCACGATTACCGAGACTCTGCTGAAATTCAGCCAGGATATCGATAACGGGCTCAAGGACACGAGTCACATCGCCCAGCATGCCCGCGATTTTCGGGCGGACATCGATAACCTCGATAAATCCCAAAAGAATGGCCCCGAATACTCGCAAAAGTTGCTGGAATATATCCAAACACAGGAACGCCGCGTGCAGTACGTGCCGCTGCTGGAGGCCCTGAAAAAGGAACAATCTGAGCGACAAGTCATCACCTTTGGCGAGCAAATGGCCGTCGCCGCCCGCGTCGCGCGCGACCATCCTGTGGTGGGAAAGCAGCAGTCCCAGCGCTATAAGGTCATCATGCTAGACGAGTACCAAGACACCTCCTATGCCCAGCGCGTGCTTCTCCGCAGCCTGTTCGGAAGGGAGCAAAAGGATCTTTCTGTGACGGCCGTGGGCGATCCAATGCAGGCCATCTACGGGTGGCGTGGTGCTACCTCTGAAAACCTCACTGCCTTCGTGGAAGACTTCCCAGTCGCGCCGGGCACACCCGCCCCGAAGGACCAGTTGACCACCTCTTGGCGCAACCCCTCTGGTGCGCTGGATTTGGCTAACTCAGTGGCGGAGGGAGTATTCGAAGGCGTTGAACGTCCCGTGGACGAGCTGTCTGCCGCCCCGCATAAGGGCGAAGGCGATATCCAGTTGGCGTACTTCGACAGCGAGGTTCGCGAGCGTGAATTCGTTGCCGAGTACCTGAAAGAGCAGTGGGAAAAGCGCGAGGGAGATACCTTCAGCGCGGCGGTTTTGGTGCGCAAAAATAGGCACTCCGCACCCATCGCTGCGGCCCTCGACAAAGCGGGCGTACCCAATGAAATCATCGGTCTCGGTGGCCTGCTGTGGCAGCCAGAAATCCAGGACCTCGTAGCTATTGCCACCATGCTCGTGCGCCCAGAAGACTTGCCTGCGGCAGTGCGGGTGCTGGCAGGGCCGATTTGTGGCCTGGGAATCAGTGATATTCAAGCGCTCGCTTCCCGCCAACGAAACCTGGCCGGCGCGAGGGAGGAGCGCTTGCGCTGGGAGCCGGGGATGGACCCGGAAGAATACTTGCGTGCGCAGCTGGAAGATGTCACCGCTGAGGAGCCGGATCAGCGCGTCGGCCTTGCCGACGCCCTGGCCGATCTAGGTGAGAGAGACCGCTATACCCCGCAAGGCCTCGCCCGTATGGAAGAGGTTTCTGCCAAACTGCGACACCTGCGCACCTATTCTCTTTCCAAACCGCTGGTGGACATCTTCGCCGATATTGAAGCATTGTTTAATATCCGCACCGAGGTACTAGCTCGTGGAAGCGCAGGGGGCGCGACACATCTGGATAAATTTGCCGATATCGTCGCAGGCTTCCACGGTGATTCCTTGTATGCGCTCTTGGATTACTTTGCGTTAGCGCTCGAAAAGGAAGATGGCCTAGACCTCGGCGAGGTTCCCGCCGCCACTGACCGCGTGCAGATTATGACCGCGCACAAGGCCAAGGGCTTGGAATGGGAACACGTCTGCGTGGTGCATGCGGATTCGTCTAGTTATAGTGCGAAAGCAGAGACTTTCCTGTCCAGGATCGACAAGGTCCCAGGGGACGATGACTATATTGAGATCCCGGAGGATGCCCAAAAGCGCTCGCATTTCCAAAACGCGTGCGAGGAGTTTAAGAAGGCAGATAGCACCATCAAGGCGGAAGAATCGGCGCGCCTTTTTTATGTGGCGCTGACGCGTACCGAATCCACCCTGACCGTTACCGGATCGGGCACCAATAACGCTCCCGGAAAGAACAAGAAGGCTCCCTATGAATACCTAGAGCGCCTGAAAGAGCAATTCCCGCAGTACGTGGTGGAGTGGTCCGTCCCCGACGAGCCTTCCGAGGATGATTATGGGGAGAGCGCCCAATTCCCAGCGCTGCAGGCCAGCCCTGAGGCGGTCGCCGGTGCGGACATGGTACTTGAAGCACTGGAAGAGCTCCCAGAAATGAGCCGCGGTGAAACTTTTGAGTTATGGGAGCAAGAAGCTGGCGCGCTCATTGAGGAGTACAAGGCCCTGCAACAGCCGGTGGTAGACGTTGAGCTACCCAGCGAGCTGACCGCCTCGGACATGGTTGCGCTGCGGGCAGACCCGCTCCAGTTTGCCCGCAGGCAACGCCGCCCCGTGCCGTTTAAGCCGAATTCCTATGCCAAGCGCGGAACCGCCTTCCACGCGTGGTTGGAGGATCGCTTCGGCAGCCCGGCACTATTGGGTGAGGAGGAACTTCCCGGCATTGATGAGCCGGAAGATTTCGATTTGGAAGAGCTCAAGGAGGCCTTCCTGAACTCCGAGTGGGCCGAGCGTCAACCGGAGCACGTGGAGGCGCCCTTTGAAATCACCATTGGTGAGGCCGTGGTGCGCGGGCGCATGGACGCGGTATTCCGCTTGGAGGATGGCACCTGGATGGTGGTGGACTGGAAGACCGGCCGCCCACCCCAGGGAGAAGCCATGGATGCTGCCAAGATACAGCTAGCGGTGTACGCAGAGGCATGGCGCCGCATCCACGGCGGGGAAAAGATTCGTGCCGCGTTCTATTATGTCCACGATGGTTATACCTTCGAGCCTGCCCGCCTGCCGCGTGGGGAAGAGCTGAAGAAACTCCTTGAATCGTCAGTAGAGCACCACAAGGGCTAAGGTATGTGGGCGGTTGCGTAAGCGCGCAATCTCTTGAGTAACCATTCGAGACCAGAAAAGAAGGCTGGACTAGTGGCCAAAAAACGTGCGCAGGCAATGAAGTCACGCTTTAGAAGTCGCTTCTTGCCGCAGGTCGAGCTGTCCTCGCAGCCGGACCACGCGCTCATTGATGTCATTACGGTGCCGAGGGATGAAAACTCCAGCCCGTGGCGTCAGTTGGGCAAGCGTGTGCTGTGGGCTTTGGGCATCGTTGTCTTCGTGACCGTCGTGGTCTATTTAGACGGCGGTGGGTATAGCGAGGACATGTCGTTATTGGACTCCGCCTACTATGCGGCGGTGTCGCTGACTACCGTGGGCTACGGCGATATCGTGCCCGTGTCCCCGCAGGCCAGGTTTATTAACTTAACGCTTATTACCCCCGCCCGCCTGATCTTCCTTGTTTTATTGGTTGGCGCGACCTTGTCCGTGCTGACGGATAAGGCCCGCCGTACTTTCCAAATCCAGAACTGGAGAAAGCAATTGCGTAACCACACCGTCGTTATCGGATATGGCACCAAGGGCGCCGGAGCCGTGGCCGCGCTGCTGGCCGATGATGTTCCGTCCTCCCAGATCGTGGTCATCGATACCAACCGTGCGTCCCTCGCCCACGCCGAGCACCACGGGCTGGTCACCATCTTTGGGTCCGGCACCAAGCAGGATGTGCTGAAGATCGCTGGGGTAGAGCATGCCAGCTCCATCGTCGTTACCCCATCCACGGACGATACCGCGGTGCTGTGTTGCCTTTCCGTGCGAGAGCTTGCGCCCAAGGCCAAGATCGTGGCGTCGGTGCGCGAGTCCGAAAACCGTCACCTGTTGCTCCAATCCGGTGCAGATTCCGTGGTCACCTCCGCTGAGACGGCCGGCCGACTGCTAGGCCTGGCCACCGTCACCCCGACGGTGGTGGAGATGATGGAAGACCTGCTCTCACCCAACGAGGGTTTCTCCGTAGCCGAGCGCGCCGTGCGCGAATTCGAGGTGGGCTCCAACCCACGCCACCTGGCAGATATCGTGCTGGCTGTCCTACGCAATAACGAGCTGCACCGCGTGGATACTGCGGATGCCTCCGCGCTGAAGCCGGGCGACCGCCTGCTCTACATCAAGCATGAGATGGAGCAACCCATCGAGGTCATGGACGATGATGACGAGGATTAAATGTTCCTCCCAGTAACCCATAACGGCCAAGTACCGGTTACAGCAGCGGGGGAGCCGGTGCTGGTGGAGAAGGTTCCCGGGGGCGTCGGCAAGCACGCAGTAGTGGACCTAGGTGCCCTGCAGGCGTGCGCGTATCCGGAAGACGGTGCCAGCGAGCTGGGCCGGCTAGAAAGCGCGACGTTCTTTGCGGACCGGCCGGTGATTTTGCAAGCTATTGCACTGATCCGCAATCGGCGCGAGCAGTGCTTTGATCCGCGCACCGGCCGCAAGCTGGACTACCCAGCACCGGGAATCGTGGGGCGCGATCCTGTGGACGAGCGCCGAATGGTTTTCCCACGCCTAGATCCTGCCGTCATCGGGCTTATTCGCCTCAGCGACACCGACCGGATTTTGCTGGCGCGCAATCGCCGCCGCAATAGCTTTTTCTCCCTGATTGCCGGCTATGTTGAGCCGGGCGAGACCGCAGAGGCTGCTTTTGCGCGCGAGGCCTTAGAAGAAACCGGGCGCAGGGTGGAGGATATTCGCTATTGGGGCTCGCAGGCGTGGCCACCGAGCGGCTCCCTTATGCTGGGCTTTTGCGCGCGCACGGCTGATGTCCACCCCACCTGCCATACTGATGGGGAATTGGAAGAAATCCGGTGGGTGGAGCGCGCCGAGCTGCCTGAGCTTACGCTTCCTCGTCCGGGTTCAATTGCACACACGATGATTATGGAGTGGTATCACGGTGACTAAGCCGGATTTGTCCCTGCTGGATGAAGATCAGCTGCGTGCGGCCACGGCGCCGCGCGGGCCCGTGTGCATCTTGGCCGGCGCGGGTACGGGCAAGACCCGCACTATTACCTATCGCATTGCCAACTTGGTCGACCAAGGCTTTGTGAGCCCGCAGCGCGTGCTTGCGGTGACCTTCACGGCACGAGCGGCCGGAGAAATGCGCGATCGCCTGCGCACCATGGGCGTGGCCGGCGTGCAGGCGCAGACTTTCCACGCGGCCGCGCGCCGCCAGTTGAAGTATTTCTGGCCGCAGGTAGCAGGAGACCTTCCGTGGCAGCTGCTGGATAATAAATTCCCACTGGTTGCCCGCGCGGTGCGCTCGGTGGGGCTGGATAATTCCAAGGACATGATTCGAGACGTCCTGGCGGAGATCGAGTGGGCTAAGTCCGCGCTGGTCAGCGCCGAGGATTATGAGTCCGTGATCGAGAATACGGACCGCAGTGCGCCGGCCGATCCGGCCAAGGTGGCAGAGGCCTTCCGCCGCTACGAGCAGTCCAAGGCCACGCCGGACATGATGCATCTGGATTTCGATGACCTGCTCATGCACATCGCGGGTGCCATCGAGAATGTGCCGGCGATTGCGGAGACCTTCCGCGAGCAGTACCGCACCTTTGTCGTCGATGAGTACCAGGATGTTACCCCGCTGCAGCAGCGGGTGCTCAACGCGTGGTTGGGAGAGCGCGATGACCTCACCGTGGTGGGCGATGCTAACCAGACCATCTATTCCTTCAACGGCGCCTCCCCGGACTACCTGCTCAATTTCTCCCGCACCTACCCGGATGGCACCGTGGTCAAGCTGCAGCGAGACTATCGCTCCACGCCGCAGGTAACTGACCTGGCCAACCGGGTCATTGGCAAGGCCACCGGCCGCGCGGCGGGCACGCGCTTGGAGCTGCAAGGCATGCGCGAGCCCGGCCCCGAGCCCACCTTCAAGGCCTATGAGTCCGAAGAGATTGAGGCCCAGGAGGTGGCGGGCCAAGTCCTTACCCTGCTGGACCAGGGCGTGCCGGCCTCCGAGATTGCCATCCTTTACCGCATCAATGCCCAGTCGGAGCAGTTTGAGCAGGCGCTTGCTGACGCCGGAGTGGTCTACCAAGTCCGCGGCGGCGAAGGCTTTTTCCGCCGCCCGGAGATCCTGGAGGCTATTCGCGTGCTCATCGCCGCGACCCGCCGCGAGGACCTGCCGGATGACCCAGTGGCGATTGCCCGGGCTGCGTTTGTCGAGTTGGGATTGAGTTCCACCGAGCCGCAGGGCGCCCAGGCCCGCGAGCGCTGGCAGTCCCTCAACGCACTGGTTGGGCTCATTGAAAAGATTGTGGAATCCACTCCTGGCATCGATCTCAACGGGGTGCTGGGGGAGTTGCGCCGGCGCTCCACCGATAAGCAGGCCCCAGCTATGGAAGGCGTGACGCTGGCTACCGTCCACGCCGCCAAAGGCTTGGAATGGGACGCGGTATTTCTCGTGGGGCTAACGGAAAAGCTCATGCCCATCAACCACGCCATCAAGGCTGGCGACGAACAGATAGAAGAGGAGCGCCGCCTGTTTTACGTCGGCATTACCCGCGCCCGTGAGCACCTCGCGCTGTCGTGGGCGCTGGCGAAGACTACCGGCTCGCGTGCCTCGCGCGAGCGTACCCGCTTCCTCGATGGCATCGTTCCGGCGGCCGAGGATGTTTCCGGCGGTGGGGCTCGCTCGCGCCGCCCGAAGCGGTGCCGCGTGTGCTCCGGTCCGCTGGGAACACCGGCGGAAAAGGTCATCGGCCGCCATGAAGATTGTGAAAGCGGCGGCGATGAAGAGGTCTTTGCCGCTTTGCGCTCGTGGCGCTCCCAGGTTGCGCGTGAGGAAAAGGTGCCGGCTTATGTCATCTTTTCTGATGCCACCCTGCAGGCGATTTCGGAGGAATTGCCCTCCGATGAGGCAGAGATGCTCTCCATCTCCGGCGTAGGCCCGAGCAAACTGGAGCGCTACGGTGCCCAGGTGCTAGAGGTTATTCGTTCGGTTCGTAGCTAGCCAGGTTGGTCTTGCCGCCGAAGCATACGGGGCAGCGTGGATGCGCTATGACGGTGCGCTGTTGGTGGTGTCCGTAGACATCGATCTCCCATTGCTGCCCGGGGCGCGGCTTAGCGGTTGGCGCGCCCGGCGGCAGCGAGCGCCCCATCAGCCGCCGGATGATCACCTGCGTATGCGCCGCAACCGCATCGAGCACCACGGCTTCTGGCGTGCGGCGCACGCGGGTGAGCTGGGTGCTGATGATATTCCAAAGCGGGTCCATATCAACGCGGGCCAAGTGCGCACACAAGGGGCAGGGGCCTTGGCCGCGGATACGAACCGGTCCGATGACGCCACGATTGTCCAGCAAAGATACCGGAACCCACGTGGTTGCTGTGCCCGCCAGTGCATTCGCGCAATCCAGCGGGCAGTGCAGCTGGTCCACGGCGAGGACCGGATACATGCCGTCGAGGTCGTGGATATAGGAAAAGGCATTGTCCTCCTCCAGCGGTATGCGCACTTGGAAGCCGTCCTCCTCTAGGCGCGCGCGAAGGCTGTGCGCCAGGGTGGATTCTCCCATGAGGACAATGGTGTCTGTCTTTTCGGCGGCCTCCCTGTGCGGCCAGAGGATGCCATAGTCCAGTGCGTCTTCAATCAGGCTCTGCGCCGCCGCCTCTTCTAATCCTGCTGACCGCAGCCGGTCAGACAGTTCTTCTGGGGAAATTGGCTCGCGAGCGGTGTTGAAAGCCGTCGCGACGGCGAGCGCGCTTCCTGTTTCCGCAACCCCAACGCGGGTGGCATCCATGCCAAATTGGATCACCGTTTCCTCGCGGCAAAACACTGCGCTGCCGGGTGCTAAGACCACCTGGGTGGCAGAAATCCCCACGCCTTTAACCCCTTCCCCCGAAGTATGTGGTCTCCATTGCACCACAGGTACAATCACCTGTCATGTCGAGCACGCAGCCAACCGCACCGCAGCCCCCAGAGGTCAAAGTCATTCGCTCTGCCAAGCGGAAGAAAACCGTGCAGGCGCGCATGGTATCCGGGGTGCTCGAGGTACGCATTCCCGCGTGGATGTCCGCGCGCGATGAGCGCGAAGCAGTCGCGGACATGTTGGCGCGGGTGGAAAAGAAGCAGGGCAGCGGGCGCCGCACGGACGCCCAGCTCGAGGAACGTGCGCGGCGGCTCAACGCGGCGTATTTAGATGGTCGTGCGACCATCGGCTCTATTCGGTGGGTGAGTAATCAAAATACGCGGTGGGGTAGCTGTACTACCTCCACCGCGGATATTCGGCTGAGCGACCGGCTGCAACACGTGCCGGACTATGTGCTGGATTCAGTAATCATTCACGAGCTCACCCACACCTTCATTCCGCGCCATGGGCGGGATTTTTGGCAGTGGGCGGACAGGGCGCCCCACGCCGAGCGGGCGAAGGGCTATCTTGAGGCCTATCAGCGCTGGGGCTGTTAGTTCTCCTCGTCCTCGTTGCCCTTGTCCTTCTTCTCGTCCTTGCCTTCCGGCTCCTCGGACTCCTTGGACTCGTCATCCTGCGCAGCAGAGGAATCCTCGCCGTTCTTCAGCATCTCCTCCAGCTTGGCAAACTCTTCTTCAAAGCCCTCATCTGGGCCTTCGTCCAGCAGGGAATCGATAAAGGCGGCCGGGTTATCGAGGTGCTCTGCAGTGGGCAGGAAGTCTGGGTGATCCCAGGCCTTATCGCGCTTTTCCGCACCCACGGCGACGGTGGCGCGGCGCCATAGCTCAGCGGCCTCAGAGACCTTCGGGGCATTAAGCTCTATGCCGACCACCTTGCTGAAGGCGTTCTCGGCGGAACCGCCGGTGCTGCGGCGGTGTGCCCATGCCTGGGTCAGCTTCGAGGTCGACGGGATGCGCTCGCCCAGTGCCTCAGTAACGACGTGCTCGGCCCAGCCTTCCACCAGCGCCAACAGGGTCTCGAGGCGGGATGCGGCCGCAGTGTTCTTGGAGGTAATGCGCGGGGAGAGGTCCATGCCCTGCAATTTGCTCATCGCGTCCTGGATTGCCTGTGGATCGCCGGACTCGAGGTTGAGCTCGCGGGTGACTTCCTCCAGGTGGGAGGTATCAATAACCAGGCCGATGGCATATTCCTCCACGGAGGAGACGATGCGCTCTACCAGCCAGGGCACGTGCTTGAACAGGCGCTGGCGGGCAGCCTCGCGGGCGGCAATATAAACCAGCACTTCCTGGCCAGGAACATTAAGCTCGCGGGCGACCTTCTGGATGGTCTGTGGCAATAGTGCCACAGTATTGGCTGGGGCGATGGGCAGGCCGAAATCGGAGCCGGTCAGCGCCTGGGAGGCCAAATCGCCCAAGGCGTGGCCAAGCTGCATGCCAAAGTTCATGCCAGACATCTGGTTCATCATCTTGGTCATGGGGCCCATCATCTCGCGGGCCTCTTCCGGCATGGAGTCCAGCTGAGCATCATTCATGTGCTCTGCCACCGGGGTGACCATGCGCTGCCACGCCGGCATGGTCTCTTCCAACCACTGCTTGGAATCCCAAGCCTTGGCCGTGCCGGAGGCGGTGGGCAAATAGGTGGCGTCATCAAGCCAGAGCTCCGCCAAGCGGACGGATTCCTCCACTGCCTTGGTATCGTCCGCGCTTACCGCCTTGGACTGCGAGATCTGCTGCAGGGCGATGCGCTTAGCCATGTCGTAATTGACTGGGCCGGAGTTTTCCGGCGAGTTCATGGAAGAGCCCATGCCGGACAGCATCTGACCGAACTGGTTCAGCATGTCACCCAGGCCGCCACCATTAGCGCCGCCGAATGCGCCGAACGGGTTCTGGTCACGACGTCCGTCATTATCGTCGTCATCGTTATTGGGGAAAGAAAAACCGAATCCGTTGCTCATGCGTCCTAATCTACCGGCACCGTCCGGCTACTTTCCATGATCCCCGCTACGCTGACAGCGAACACTACGGCAAAGGTTGTAGGGTATTGATCCGTGAATTCTCCTGCTAGCCGTCGCGTCCGCACCATTGCTTGGGGTGCCATCCCCGTCGTCCTCACCGGTGCGTTGGTATCGCTTGACCATATCCCTGGCACTGATGTGTCTTTGACCGTGCCTTATGCCGCTGAGGGGCCAGGTCCCACGGTGGACACGTTGGGGGAGGTCGACGGCACTCAGGTCGTCGATGTCCAGGCGCCGAAAACCTATGACACCGACGGCCACCTCAACATGACCACGGTCTCTGTGCGCACCAATATGACCCTGGCGCAGGCGCTAGGCCGCTGGATGATGACCGATGACACCATCGTGCCCATCGATACCGTCATTCCGCAGAACATGAGCGATAAAGAGGTAGAAGAGTCCAATAAGCAGGCCTTTACCCAGTCCGAGTCTGCCGCAACCGTCGCGGCAATGGATTACCTGCACCTGCCGGTGAAGATCACCATCGCGGAAGTCATGGATGAGGGCGCGGCGCAGGGCGCGCTGAAAAAGGACGATGTCCTTACCGCAGTAGACGGCAAGGAGGTCTCGGAGCCAGGCGAGGTCCAAGACGTCATCAAGCAGAAAAGCCCTGGCGATAAGGCCACGCTGACAGTCAAGCGCGGCGGCAAGAAGCAAGAAGAAGAAA
Organism: Corynebacterium sp. ACRPO; assembly: GCF_022347205.1. Classification (GTDB taxonomy): domain Bacteria; phylum Actinomycetota; class Actinomycetes; order Mycobacteriales; family Mycobacteriaceae; genus Corynebacterium. Next base: position 70,388 of record NZ_JAKRNE010000009.1, read on the forward strand.
TAGAGCTAGGGGAGAACCCCCAGCAGAAGGGGCAGGCAATGCTGGGCATCGCCATGCTCTCGGTCCCGCAAGACGATATTAAGGTCAAATACAACCTGCAGGATATTGGCGGTCCCTCCGCCGGCATGATGTTTACCCTGGCGGTCATCGATAAGCTCAACGAGGAAGACCTCACCGGCGGCAAGTTCGTGGCCGGTACGGGCACTATTCAGGAAGATGGCAAAGTAGGCCCCATTGGCGGCATCCAACATAAAATCGCCGCGGCGCATGAGGCCGGAGCGGAGCTCTTCCTCGCGCCGAAGGATAATTGCTCCGAGGCCGCCGCGAGCGACCATGGCGATATGCCCATCGCGGAAGTTTCCACCTTGGATGAAGCCGTGTCGACGATGAAGAACTTCGCGGACGGCAAGGATATTAAAACCTGCCAGTAGCCAGCCTACTTAGCTAGGCCCAGCTCCTTGATCTTCTCTTCTGGGTCTTCTTGGTCGGAGGAGATCATCTGCTGCATGACCATGCCTTCTTTATTGTCCACTACGGTAATGACCGCGGTGGTTCCCAAGGTGGACCAGCCTACGACGCGGTCGCCGTCATCCTCAATGACCTGCGAGCTGCGCAGCTCGGTAAGCACCTGCGTGGTTTGCTTCGCCTTGGAGTGCGAGCGGAAGAACTGGAACTGGCCTACCTTCGGCCCAGAGCAGTTATAGGAATCGTCCCCGCCCGTGGAATCGCAGCGGTCGAAGTGCGCGAAGAGCTCCTTGGGCGCTACCGGAGCAAAGATGTCATAGGCTTTGGCCACCGACTTCTCCAATTTTTCGCTGCCGGGTTCCTTGCTTGCCGACGCCCCCTCAGACACCCCCGAGCTCTCCGCCGCGCTCGATTCCGCGCTGGACTCAACGGTGGAAGAGAAGCTAGAGGCGGAGCTGGTTTCCTCAGCGGTATCCGCCGCAGGGGTGGTGGACTCGGCGTCGGCAGGGGAGGTCTCCACGGGGGCGTCGGCAGGCGCGGCATCGTCCGAGGAACAAGCGGCAGTGCTCACGCCTACACCCAGCAGTAGCGCTGCTGCGGTGGCGCGGGTGGCGGTCAGGCGAGTGAGAGTAGTGCGTCGCACGGTAGGAAAATGCTCCTTAGTCGCAGGCGAGAATTGTCACTTCAGTCTAATCTAGCTCATCCGGGTCTTGGTTCAGCCCATAGCGCAAGGCCGCAATGACCCCCGGAGCCACCTGGGGACCGCCGCGCAGCTGGATGTCATCTTCCGCGAACGGTCCGGCCGCTTCCAGCTCTTCTTCGGTGGGGCGCAGCTGCAGCAACGTGGTTTCGATGCCTTCCTCGCGCAGCGCACCGGAATAAAGGCGCGCCGGGCGAGGGGAGGAGTCCTCGCTGGAGGTATCGCGGAATTTAATCTCTTGGGCCAAGATGACGCCGGCAACCTCCCGCGGCCAGGCCAGGCGGGAGACATAATCGGCCAGCTGCTCCGAACCAGGCTCGATGTTTTCGGGCACATTATCTTGCACGATGAGGGTAAGCGGCGCGGCATCCTCTTCATCGAGCGCGGCAAGCTGATCGGCTACCAAGTGGGTGGGAACCAGCGCGAAGATGGTGGGCCGAGCGTCCCAGCCTTCGGCGTGGACGAATTCCACGGCTTCGGTCATCGCGCGGTTTAAAGCTGGCTGTGATAATTCGGGGGAACTCATGAACATCCTTATTCGTTATCTGTGTATTGCTTCCTTAAGCTGGAAGAAGTCTACAGGTTTTAAATTCGCACTATTTGATTGGAGCTGGCGTTGTCCTTTGGGTCATCCACACCAGCCGCCCCGTTGAAGCGGCCCCCGCGGGTCGCGACAATCATTGCGGCCATCATTGCCGTCCTCTTGTTCTTCGGCCCCATGCTCGTGGGCATGTACACGGATTGGAGGTGGTTTGGTGCGATTGAATACCGGAACGTCTTCACCACCGCGATTATTGCGCGGATAGTCCTCTTTATCATCTTTGGCCTGGTCGCAGCTGCAGTGGTGTGGGCCGCCGGCTACTTTGCCTGGCGCGGGCGCCCGGATTCGCTCGACTTGGGAGACCTGAACTCGCCGGTGTATCAGTACCGCAAGTCCATTGAGAAGTCCATGGGCGTCTTCTTCAAGGTCATCCCCGCCGTCGTGGGCGTCATCGCCGGTTTCATCGGCCAGTCCAATTGGCGCACGGTACTGCTCTTCCTCAACGGCCAGGAATTCGGCGAACAAGACGCCCAGTTCCACCACGACCTAGGTTTTTATGCCTTCACGTTGCCAGTTCTCAAGATGGTGGTTAGCACCCTGTCCATCTTGTTGATCCTGGCCTTCCTCATCGCGCTTTTTGGCCACTACGTGCTGGGCGGCATCCGCATTGGCAATAAGGCCGCCGGTGTGCGCGGCTCCATCTCCCACCCCGCTCGTCTGCAGCTGGCTATTACCGCCGGCCTGTGGATGGTAGTCCAAGTCATCGGCTACTGGCTGGAGCGCTATGAGCTGCTTAATACCCAGCACGACCTCTTTACCGGTGGTTCCTATACCGATATTCACGCTTATCTGCCGGCGAAGATCATCTTGATGATCATTGGCATCTTCGTGGCCGTGGCCCTGTTTATGGCCGTTGTCATCAAGGACCTGCGCATCCCCGGCCTAGCCGTGGTGCTGATGCTGCTGTCCTCGCTGGTCATCGGCCAAGCATGGCCGCTGCTGATGGAACGCTTCTCCGTACAGCCCAACCGCCAGGCAAAGGAAGAAGAATCCATCGCCCGCAATATCGAGGCCACCCGCTATGCCTATGGGCTCACGGATGAACACGTCACCTATGAAGACAACTGGGGCGGAGATGATGTCTCCGATGACAAGGTGGCCTCTGATAACGCCACCATCAATAACCTCCGCCTGCTGGATCCGGAGATCCTTTCTCCTACCTTTACTCAGATGCAGCAGCTGAAGAACTTCTATGGTTTCCCAGAGACGTTGTCGATGGACCGCTACAAGATCGACGGCAAGAAGCGCGACTTCGTCGTCGCCGCTCGCGAGCTGGATCCGAACGAGCTGCGGGAGAACCAGTCGGACTGGATTAACCGCCACACCGTCTACACCCACGGCAACGGTTTTGTGGCAGCGCAGGCCAATAAGGTCGACGAGGTAGCTCGCGATGCAGGTTCTGCCCGCGGTGGCTTCCCCATCTTTACCGTGTCTGACCTACAGACCCAGGCCGGCGAGTCTGAGGGCGAAGGCGAGACCCAGGACGCAGAGAAGTCCCTTGGCATTAAGGTAGACCAGCCGCGCATTTACTACGGCCCGGTCATTGCCGGCGCGGCCGACGGAATGGACTACGCGATCACCGGCCAGACCGGCGATAATCCGGTCGAGTATGACACCGATAGCTCCACCTACACCTATGACGGCAAGGGCGGCGTTGACATTGGCAATATCTTTGACCGCACCATGTACGCCGCCAAGTACCGTGAGCTGAATTTCCTGCTCTCGGATCGCGTCGGCAGCGAATCGAAGCTGCTGTATGACCGCGACCCGCGCGAACGCGTGGAAAAGGTTGCTCCGTGGCTGACCACCGATTCTGCTACCTACCCGGCCGTGGTTGATGGCCACCTGAAGTGGATTGTGGATGGCTATACCACCTTGGAGTCCCTGCCTTACTCCCAGCGTGCCTCGCTTTCCGACGCCACCCAGGACACCCTCAATCCCGATGGCACCACCCAGCGCTTGGTCAATGACAAGGTCGGCTATATCCGCAACTCGGTCAAGGCCACCGTCGATGCCTATGACGGCACTGTGGACCTGTACGAGTTCGACAAGAATGACCCGGTGCTGAAGGCCTGGCAGGGCGTCTTCCCGGACGTCGTTAAGCCTGAGGCGGAGATCTCCGATGAGCTGCGCGAGCACTTCCGCTACCCGGAGGATATGTTCAAGGTGCAGCGTGACCTGTTGGCCCGCTATCACGTGGATGACCCGAACGTCTTCTTCAATAACGATGCTTTCTGGTCCGTGCCGAATGACCCCACTGCGGAGGAATCCCGCCAGCTCAATCAGCCGCCGTACTACGTAATGGCCGCAGATCCGAAGACCGGCAAGCCGACCTTCCAGCTAACCACGTCCTATCGTGGCCTCAACCGCGAGTTCTTGTCTGCGCACATGGCCGTATCCTCCGAACCGGAAAACTACGGCGATATCACCGTGCGCGTGCTGCCCACCAATACACAGACCCAGGGTCCGAAGCAGGCCCAGGATGCGATGATGTCCTCCGACCAGGTCGCCCGCGACCGCACCCTGTGGGAGGGCACCAACGACCTGCACAATGGCAACCTGCTAGCCCTGCCAGTAGGTGGCGGCGAAATCCTGTACCTCGAGCCGATCTACTCGCAGCGCAAGGACCAGGCCTCTGCCTTCCCGAAGCTGTTGCGCGTGCTCGTGTCCTATAAGGGCCGCGTAGGCTACGCTCCGACTATTGGTGATGCGCTTGAACAAGTTGGAATCGATGCCAAGGCTGCCCAAAACATTGAGGAAGTCGAGGGCGATTCCGAGGACAAGGATGGCGCCAAGGACGACAAGAATAAGAAGGATGCCAAGGAGGACAAGCCTTCGGCCCCGGCCTCTGCGCCTTCCTCTTCCGACCAGGCCGGCGCCATCGATGACATCAACAAGGCTTTGAAGGGCCTTGAGGATGCACGCGATGGATCCTTCGAGGAATACGGACGCGCCTTGGATGAGCTCGACAAGGCAGTCGAGTCCTACCAGTCGACGGAGAAGTAGTTCCGGCTTATAACCGCGATGGATTAGGCACCTGCCCAGCGGATTTGGGTAGGTGCCTTTCCCTATGTATAGTTACATGAGTCGCCAGGACAGAGCGAATACACTTTGTGTTAACGCACTGTTCAAGCGCAGATGATGGAAGTCATCTCGACGCGGGGTGGAGCAGCTCGGTAGCTCGCTGGGCTCATAACCCAGAGGTCGTAGGTTCGAATCCTGCCCCCGCTACCAACTTCCAGGCCCTCATCGGTTTGCCGGTGAGGGCCATTTTTTATTTTTGCTTACTGGGCGGAATCTAGTGAACGTGCGGCGACATGGTCTGTAGCGGGAAAGTAGCAATCAGGCTCTAGACAGCAAACCCTTACCTAGGTAAGGTAAGCCTATGCAAAAGAAAGACTTCATGAATGTGCGTGCAGTTATCGCACTCGTAGCCACTCTAGCCCTAGGCGCAGGCCTTGTTGCGTGTTCTTCTGATTCTTCTTCTAAGGAAGGAAACGGAGAAAAGAAGATCGAGCGAGTTGTGGCGCTTGATTGGCGCTACGAGGAAATTCTCAAGGCCCTCGATGTGGACCCAGTGGGAATCGTGGAAATCGGTAAGTCGGAGGCACCGACCACTTTGAAAGGGCAGCTGGGTCAGGCGACCTCTGTGGGCCAGGCCAAGCAGCCGAATCTAGAGGTTATCCAGTCCTTGGAGCCGGATCTGATCCTGGCTAGCCCTACCCGTCAAGCCGATATCATGCCGCAGTTGGAAGAGATTGGGCAGACCGAATCCTACCCAGATGAGACTTACTTGGACGTGCTGGACTCGATGGATGAGATCGCGGCCAAGCTAGGTAAAGAGGAAAAGGCCAAAGAAGTCCGTCAGCGCATCGAGGACAAGATTGCTCATACCAAGGATGCGGTAAAGCCGGGGAGCCGTGCGGTCGTGGCTGGCTGGTCCAGTGAGATGCTCTATACCTGGGTCAACCCTTCCTTCCCCCAGTCGCTACTAAGTGAGGTGGGCTATGACTATGCCTTCGAAGGTGAGAAGTCATCCATCGAATCTAAGACTGATGTAGCGGAACTGACCGGCGATAAGCTCCCTGGTATGAAGGCTGACCTAGTCTTTATGTACAAGGACGTCGATGCGTTTAAAAAGACGCCCTATGCCAAGGGTAGCGGCGACATCGTAGAGGTGGACCAAGATATCTGGTCGCGCGCCCGCGGGCCGCTTTCCGCCGAGCATATGCTCGATGACATCATCGCCGCTGAAGAGTAGTGGCACCTCGAACTAAAACCAGCGCCTGCCTGGTCCTTGCAACCGCTGCCGTCGCCTTCGTGTGGTGGTGGCGGCTTCGCCATGTTCAGGTGCCAGCTGATACCCCGTGGCTGGAAGAAGAGCTGCATAGCGTGGCCTTTGACCGTCTCCTTGCCACCACGGTCGTCGGTATCGCATTAGGGGTAGGCGGGTTATTGCTGCGGACGGCAACTGCGAATCCGCTAGCCGATCCGTCCATCACTGGTGTGAACTCCGGTGCGGCACTCGGCGCAGTCGCAACAGCAATGTTTATAGGAAGCGAAACCTCGAGTGTTGACCAGTTGCCCGGTGCGCTGTTGGGTGCGGGGATTGCTGTGGGGGTGACGGTGGGCGTCGGTAAGAGCGGTGCCATTCAGCGCATGGTGCTTGTTGGCGTTGCCGTTTCCGCGCTGTGTAGCGCCTTGACCTCCATTTTCTTGGTGATAGATGAAGCTCAACTGGCTACGGTGATGTCATGGCTTTCTGGTCGGCTTGCCGGTGTGCGCCTAAGCGGTATCATACCGGCGCTGATTGCCGTGCTGGTCGTGGTTCCCTTGACCTTAGTCGGTGCAAAAACGCTGGACTTGCTCGTAGCAGGCGATGCCGTGGCTGGTGCTGTCGGCGCGAAGCCGGAGCGCATTCGGTTGGCAGCCATTGTGGCGGCGGTAGTGCTTATTGCTCCGGCCGTAGCTGCAACTGGGCCGATTGGCTTCTTGGGGTTGATGGCCGCGGCCGTAGCGTGGCGGGTGTGCGGCTCACACCACCGCATGGGGCTGTGCGTGGCTGGAATTGTTGGAGCAGCGGTGCTTTTGGTGGCCGATTCGGTTGGCCAGGCAATCTGGGCGCCAGCCGAGACCCCAGTGGGCATCGTGACTTCTTTGGCTGGCATGCCATTAGTGTTGTGGGCCGTCCATGCGCTGGGGAGGAGGAAGCATGCGGCATAAGAGATTTGTTGGGGTGCTAGTAGGACTCATCCTGGCGTTGGCGTTGAGCGCAATCATCGGCATGGGCGTCGGTGCGGTGATGAAACCGCCGGGCGAGGTGATCACCGCCTTCGTTACCGGAGAGCCGCTCATCTGGAAGTACCGCGCCCCGCGGATCTTGGTGGGAATCTGCGCTGGTATTGCCATGGCCGTCTCTGGCTGTCTATTGCAGTCCGCGCTACGCAATCCTTTGGCCGCACCAGATACGGTGGGTATTACCTCCGGCGGCGGACTCGCGGCCGTTGCGGTACTCATGGGATCAGGCGCCCTGCCGGCCCACCTGCTGACTTTCATAGCCTTTATTGGAGCGTTGGCTGGAACTGGGCTGGTTCTTCTCCTCGCCGGACGCGGGGCAAGTGATCCGGTGCGCCTGCCGCTTACCGGGGTGGCGGTATCCTTTGGGCTGGGCGCCATCACCGAATTGCTCTTGGTGCGGGCCGCCCCAGAGGCAGGAGCGGCCATGACATGGTTGAAAGGTTCGCTTTACGCCCGCTCGCTTGGCGATGCCACCATTGTCGCCCCCTTTATCCTTCTCGCCCTAACCGTCTCGATGGTGGTGGCAAGACACCTGGATATGCTCGCGCTGGATGACTCGACCATGGCCGGCATCGGCGTGAGCACCAAGATGTTGCGCCTAATAGCAGTAGCATTAGCCGTCATCCTCGGCGCCGCGGGAGTCGCCGCGGCCGGGGTCTTGGGCTTCGCCGGACTCATCGTCCCACATGCTGCTCGCTTGGTTGTTGGCGCGAACCTGCGCCGGCAAATACCCGTGGCGGCCCTGGGCGGCGCGGTCCTTGTGACCGCATGCGATACGCTCGGTCGCTGGGCCTTCGCCCCCACGGAACTCCCCGTTGGCGCGCTCATCGCGCTGATCGGTGCACCGTATTTCATTTTCCTATTGACTCGGCTGACCCGAGTGCGAAACGGAGGCTAGACATGACCCTGACGTGTAGCGAATTAACCGTGGGCTACGGTGGCCCCGATGTGGTCAAGGATGTAAATCTTCACTTATCCAGTGGTCAAGTAACCGCTCTGATCGGGCCGAATGGCTGCGGCAAGTCGACGCTTCTCAAGACATTGGGCCGCCAGCTTACGCCCAGCGCAGGCGCGGTGTACCTCTCGGGCCAAAATATCAGCAAGTATTCCTCGCGTGCCTTTGCCCGTGAAGTTTCTTTTCTGCCACAACATCCCGTGGCTCCGGAAGGGGTATTAGTGCGTGACGTCATCGGTTACGGCCGCTATCCCTATACAGGGGCGCTAGCGACGATGCGGGCCGGAGATCATGCAGCGGTTGAGCGTGCTGCCTCGCGTGCTGGGGTGAGCGCGCTTCTCGACGCCCCCGCGGCAGATCTTTCCGGTGGTCAGCGCCAGCGCGTCTTCCTCGCCATGACCTTGGCCCAAGAAACACCAATTACCTTGCTTGATGAGCCAACTACTTACCTCGACCCCGCGCACCAATTGTCCATTTTGGATCTGATTCGAGACCTCAATGGCGCTGGGACCACAGTGGTCATGGTGGTCCACGATATGGTCCATGCCGCGCGTTATGCCGATCGAATCGTAGCCATGCGTGAGGGACGCATTGTGGCCGAAGGGCCTACCGAGGAGGTAATGACCGCTGAACTCGTACGCGAAACCTTCTATGTTGAGTGTTTAGAGATGACTGATCCATCCACCGGTCGACGCTTTCCCATACCCATTTCCGTGCACGCTCCTGAACTTTCTGGAACCCTAGAAGGGAGAAGATAAATCTATTTAAAGGAGTACGTAGCAATGGCGAATAACCTAGGCCACGAAGTCGACTTGGACCGCAACGAATACAAGTACCTGGCGTCTGAAGACACCGTATCTTCGGCAGCTAAGTCTGGCGCCTCCGCTCAGTCCGGCGCGGCTGCAGCGGCTGCAGCGGGTGCAGGGGCTGCAGCGGCAGGCGCCGCGGGCGCTGCCGGCCTATCCACGCCGGTAGGCAAGCAGGCTGCGGATAATGCAGAATCCACCGCCAGCAAGTATGAGCCGCAAAACCACGTAGTCGCTGGTGCCGACGAAGAGCATGTAGGCTCCGCTCCGCAGCAGCCAGATCTGCAGGAGAAGCTGGACGAGGATAACTCTGACTACGCCCCGAGCCAGCACATCGTAGGCGGGGCACAAGAAGAGCACATCGGCTCCGCCCCGCAGCATCCGGACCTGCAGGAGAAGCTGGACGAGGATAACTCGGACTACGCGCCAAGCCGGCACATCGTAGGCGAAGCAAACGAAGAGCATGTTGCTACTGCGCCGAACCAGGACAACGTCAATGGACAGCAGTCCTCTGAGCGCCTGGATCAGCTAAAGGGCAAGGCATCCGAGGCCGGTAGCGCCGTCGGCGGTGCTTTCCAGCGCGCTAAGGGCTTCGTGGAGGACAAGGCACACGAGTACCAAGAGGAGTCCACGAAGAAGGGCGGCTTCTTTGACCGCGTCAAGGGCGCTGTCCGCGATGCTCGCGAGTCTATTGAGGACAAGCGCAAGAACTAACCAGCGCTGAGATTGAGCCGCTTTCCCGGGTTCGGGGAGGCGGCTTTTGTCGTGTATGCAATCCTGCTAATCGTCCAAGGCGCGAAGATAGAGTCGGCTAATCAGCAGGCGCCTTGGCACGTCCACGAGTGGGCGCAGGAAGGGGAGGAAGGGCTCGGAAGCGGCGTCGATAAGCAGCAGGGTGCGACCGTCGCGCAGGCGCTCAAGGGTAAAGGTTTCTACGCCGCGCTCGAGGTGTCCGGGAAGGGTGCCGTAGGTGAACCCGCAGCGGCCGTCTTCGTGGAAGACATCGACCACGCGGCAGCGAAAATCCCATGGGCCAAGGCCCATGGTGACCTCCGCGCCGAGCTTCACCACCTCATGGGTGGGGCGCACGCGGAAAAGGCCGCTGCGTTGGATTGACCAGCGGAATAGCCGGTGTGCGGCGGTATCAAAATCAGCGTCGATGACTCGTGACATGTGCAGCTGCGGGAAGCCAGAGGTATCGGAATAAGACAGCGGTGTGACCATGCGCCCAATGATAGGGGAGGGGTGATTACCCCCGAATTCTGGAAGAAATATAACGGCTTGGACACAGTCACAGGAGTTTGCTGATTCCACAATTTTTTCGTGCCAGTATCGAGCTTGCACGATGTTGACAACTGAAAGTAGGTACCTTGATGCTTCGCATTCCGCACCTTAAGAAAGTCCTGGTGGGCTCGGCTTTCGCTGGTGCGTTTTTCCTGGGATCCCCGGCCGCAGGCGCCCAGGAATTGCCCCAACCGGATTTCGACTCCGCAGGGATTATTAACCAGGTCCGAGATGGCCTGGCGGGGGTTGGTATCCAAACCCCGCAGGTGGATAAGAACGTCACCGACGCCGTAGATTCCTCTGTGCGCAACGCGCAGCAAGCCGTGCAGCACACGGCGCAGCAGGCACAGTACGCGGAGCCGATGACCAACCCGAATCCCATCGGCCTAGCGGAGCAGGCCACCCAGCCGGAATTTAAACCTAAGGGCACCAATCCGAATTACAAGTGGAAAAATGATGGATTTTCCAAGGTAGCTGCGGGCAAGCCACAGGCTGACTACGTGCTGCACCGCGTGCCGGGCTCCTTCTTTGATGCCCCACGCATTCCAGAAGAATCTGTTGCAGCCATGAATGAGGGGGAGTCCCTCTATGGCCCAGGCACTCCGGTTTATGTCAATGAACAGATGATGTGCACGCTGACCGTGGCGGGCAACGATAATGCTGGCCGCAAGGTTGGGCTCACCGCCGCGCACTGCGGCAATGTGGGGGATTCGGTCACCTCCGCCGATTCGGAGCAGATTGGCCCGACGGGCACCGTGGTGTCCAAGAATGAGGACTTGGATTACGCCGTTATCGAGTTCGGCTCTAAGGCCAAGGTGTCCCGCTCCTACAATGGCGTGACCGTCAATGAGTTGGGCGGCGGCGTAAAGCCGGGTCAGCAGGTGTGCAAGCAGGGGGTCGCTACCGGCAAGACCTGCGGCATGACCTATCAGCAGGCAAAGAAGATTCAGGTTAACCAAGTATGTGCCATGATGGGCGATTCCGGCGCTCCATTGTTGGTCAATGGCCGCCTAGTTGGCTCGATTACCGGTGGTTTCCTGCCGGTGAATTTCCCGTGCCGTACCCCATTGCAGGGTCCGGTGCATAACCCGACCGCCGCAAACACCATGGATGCGGTCTTGGCGGATATGAACCGCCGCGGTGGCGTCGGTGCTGGTTTTACATTGCCTGAGGACTAACCTCGTCCCTGCTTTTTGCCCGCTCCCGATGTACTGGGAGCGGGCACTTTTATGTCTCTGTCTAGTGCTGATAATCACAACTAATCGGCGCTTGTGTGAAACACTTTTGCGGACTAAGGTTAGGCTTATCTAGAAGCTACTTAGGTGTGGCTAAGAACACCGGCGTGAGCCGGACCGAGAGAACCGAGGTAACCGCGCGATGTTTCAGCTGTCCTTGTCGTCCCGCACCCGTACCCAGCAGACCTGCGAAAGGTCCGAATGTATGCGTGCCGATCAAGCCCCAGTGGACGCATTGGTAGAACTACCTGAATGCTGCCTGCGGCATGCGATTGAGTCGCAGCCGGCGTTGGCGCTGCGTATGCGTGAACTGGGTTTCCGCCCAGGGGTGCGCGTGCAGATCGGACGCAAGGTGGCCGGCGGGGCGCGCCTGGTCACCGTGGGTACCGCCCGGTACGCGGTGGATGCAGCTACGCTCGGCCAGCTGGAAGTCATCCCGGTGGCGGCATAATGGCACGCAAAACCGCAGCGCCAAGCTGCCACTCCACCTCCTCCATGCGTATCGCCGCGGAGGGAACGCCGGTCCTCGCCTTGGTCGGGGCTCCAAATTCCGGCAAATCTACCTTGTTCAACGCGTTGACCGGAGCGAAGGTCCAGACCGGCAACTGGCCGGGTACCTCCGTAGAAGTCAGCCGTGGTTTGTGGAATGCGCGGCCAGAGGCCTTCGACATCATCGATCTGCCCGGTGCTTATTCCTTGGATCCAATGAGTCCGGACGAGGAATTCACCCGAGATATGCTCGTTGAGTGCCCGCCGTGTGAGCGCCCAGATGTGGTTGTGGTGTTGGTGGATGCCACTGCGCCGGCGCGAGGGCTTAACCTCGCATTCCAAATTGCGGAATACCCGTATCGAGTGGTGGTGGGGGTGACCAAAGAGGACGTCGCCAAGCAGCAGGGCATAAGCATCGATACCTCCGCGCTATCGCGCGTCGTGGGCATGCCAGTGGTCAGCGTCAATGGTCGCCGCCGAGAAAACCTCGATGCGCTGGAGGGCGCCGTTGCAAAAGCAATGCAGACGGAGCCACAGACTATCCGGCCCAACGCCGACGTGGACCAACGCTTTGCGGATTTGGATGCGGCCGAGAAAGTTGCAGTCAGCCATGAAAATGTGGGGGAGCCACTTAGCCGGCGCGTAGACCGCTTGGTATTGCACCCAGTGCTCGGGCCGATTCTATTCCTGGCGGTGATGTGGGCCGTCTTCTTTATCACCACTGCGGTCGCAGGGCCGCTGCAGGACGGATTGGAGGCGTTCATTGCTGGCCCTGTATCCGATGCAGCGCGCAGCATCCTCCCGGACCATTGGCTGGTAACGGGCCTGCTGGTAGATGGGCTCATCGGTGGTGTGGGCATGGTGCTGACCTTCGCGCCGCTGTTGGCCCTGATGTTCCTGTGTCTAGCCGTGCTGGAGGATTCCGGTTATATGGCGCGCGCGGCGGTGGTCACTGACCGCGTTATGCGCGCTATTGGCCTGCCGGGCAAGGCCTTTATCCCCATTGTGGTGGGCTATGGCTGCAATGTGCCGGCGATTTCGGCAACCCGCGTGCTTGGCGACGTCCGCCATCGCATCCTCACTTGCCTGCTTATCCCCTTCACCTCCTGTTCGGCCCGGCTCATCGTGTTCATGATGCTGGCGCAGGTGTTTTTCCCCGCTCATGCTGGTTCTGCGGTATTCGCGATGTACCTGCTGTCTATCGCACTGGTGGTGTTGGTAGGCCTCGCCTTGCGCCGCACGGTGTGGCGGGCCATGCCGTCCGAAGCCCTCGTTATCGACCTTCCGGCTTATCAGTTACCTACGTTTAAACTCACCGTGTCGGTCATGTGGGTAAGGCTCAAAGGATTTTTGCACACCGCCGGAGGCATCATTGTGGCTACGGTCGTGGTCATCTGGTTGTTGATGTCTATTCCGGTCACTGGTGGGCACTCCTTCAACGAAGAGGCGGTACCGCCGCAAGATTCCGCCTACGGTGCGGTGTCTAAAGCGATGTCCCCGGTCTTTGCACCTGCTGGGTTTGATTCTTGGTCCCTCACCGGGCCGCTTGTCACCGGGTTCGTGGCGAAGGAGACGCTCATTTCCACTTGGGCTCAGACGTATGCGGTAGAAGACGTCACTGATGATGCCCCAGAAGAGCAGGCCGAATCTCCGCTGGCCAGCCACATTCGCGCTGATTTTGATGCGGCCTCTGGCGGGCATGGGCTAGCGGCAGTATGGGCGTACATGGTATTCCTGCTGGCCTATACCCCGTGCGTGGCCACGGTGGCCGCGCAGCGGCGGGAAATAGGCTGGAAATGGACGCTCATAGGTTTCGCCCTTCAGCTCGCCACCGCCTGGATCCTCGCGGTGGGAGTATTCCAGGTCCTCAAGGTCTTCCTATGAGCCCCACGGAGAAGGTTAAGGAGGCCATTAAACAGGGAAAATCCAACCCGGTCGAGATTGCAAAAGCTACTGGGTTAGGGCAGGGCACCGTGGAAATTATCCTCGCCCATCTCGAGCGCAGTGCGGAGCTGGTGCGCGAATCGCTCACCTCGTGCCCCACGGGCGGCTGCGGCAGTTGCGCGCAGGCGGGTGGGTGTTCCGGAGCGGCGGCGAAGCGCCGCGGTCCGGTGTTACTTCAGCTGCGGAGACATTTCTAGCCTTGCAGCGCGGCTAGGGCGTGCTTGTGGAGCAGGCCGTTGGAGGCGACGCCGGATCCACCGTGCGGGCCGGGGTTTCCGTCCAGATCCGTGAAAGTGCCGCCGGCCTCGGTCACGATGAGGGAGGGCGCGGCGAGGTCCCACAAGGACACCTCGGGTTCGGCGGCGATGTCTACCGCGCCTTCGGCCACGAGGCAGTAGGACCAGAAATCACCATAGCCGCGCAGGCGCCAGGTCTTGTCCGTGAGCGCGAGGAACTGATCGCGCAGGCCGCGTTCGGCCCATCCGGTAAGCGAGCTCATGGCCAGCGAAGAGTCGGCGAGCTTTTCCACGTGGGATACGCCCAAGCGCTTTGGCTCGCCGCCGAAAACGCGGAAGGCACCAGCGCCCTTGGCGGCGTACCAACGGCGGCGCAGGGCGGGTGCGGAAACCACCGAGACTACCGGTTCGCCATCTTCCAAAAGGGAGATGAGCGTGGCCCATACGGGGACGCCACGCACGAAGTTCTTGGTTCCGTCGATGGGATCGATGACCCACTGGCGGCCCTTATAGCAGGCCTCGCCGCCGTATTCCTCACCCAGCACTTCATCGCGCGGGCGGGAGCGCTTGAGGGCTTCGCGGATATGCTTCTCACAGGTGAGATCCGCATCCGATACGGGAGACATATCCGGCTTTTCCTTGACGGAAAGGTCCGAGGCCTCGAAACGATGCATGGTCACTACATCGGCATGGCCCGCCAGCTCGAGCGCGAGGCCCAAGTCTTCTTTGAACTTACCCACGGAGCCAATCCTCCATCTGATCCACTACCTGTTTATTTCCAGCGAGGCACCATTCGACGCCGCCGGCTTCTACCTTGCGGGCAGCACCGCCGGCCGCCTCCACGAGGGTTTTGCCGGGGAACCAATCCCAATCCGCCACCGAATGCTGCATCCATGCGCCCCATGTGCCATCGGCCACGGAGGACAGGTCAACAGAACCGGCACCGAGCATACGGACTGTAGCAAAGTTTTCCGCCACGCGCTGCCATGCCCCGCGGATATCCTCATCCGCCAGCGAGGCTGGGTGCAGATACGTGGATAGTGAAATCTGCTCGGCCGGCTTCTCCTGCAGGCGAGCTACCTCCTTGCCGTCGAGGGAAGTGGGGTAGTCCCGGCCGCCGAACCAGGTATAGCCCATGGCGGGGCGGTGGACGGCGCCGAGGGTGATCCCGGTGGCGTCGGTAAGCGCGAGCGCAGAGCACCAATAGTCGGAGCCGGAAGAGAAGTTGTAGGTGCCATCGACCGGGTCAATGACCCAGGTGCGGCCGGACTGGGACTCGCGGGCCGCACCCTCTTCGCCGAGGATGCCGTCTTCCGGACGCACGGCCTCGAGCACGCCCGCAACGAAGCGCTCGGCCGCCCGGTCCGCATCCGTAACAACGTCCGAGATAGAAGTCTTTTGCTCTACGTCGACGCCCATCTCGCGCAAGCGCCAGGCCAGGCGGCCGGCGTTATAGACAAGGGCCTGCGCTAGGTGCGCATCCCCGTCATCCGCGTGCGCAACAATGAAGGTCTTGATGACCGCATCGATCATCTCCTGCAAGCTCGGCTTTTGATCCATGCCCACCATTGTCACCCTAAACGCGGCCGATGGCTAATTATGCCGGCCGGGTGGGTAGGATTGGGGCCTATGCGTCCCGAAGTAACAGCACGGCTCAAGCAATTGGAAACCACCCTGACCACCATCGAGAAGGTCATGGACCCGGAGGCTTTGGCTGCCCGCATTCGGGAACTAGAGGCCCAAGCCGGCGACCCATCCCTGTGGGATGACCCCGCCCACGCGCAACAGGTTACTTCCGAGCTTTCCGCAGCGCAGGCCAAGGTCCGCAAGCTGGAATCGCTGCGCGGGCGCTTAGAGGACATGCCCGTGATGTACGAACTCGCGGAAGAAGAGGGCGATACCTCCCTGGCGGATGATGAGCTTGATTCCCTGGAATCTGCCATCGAATCGCTGGAGGTCACCACCATGCTTTCTGGTGAGTATGACCCGCGTGAGGCGGTTATCAATATCCGCTCCGGTGCCGGCGGTGTGGACGCGGCCGACTGGGCCGAGATGCTCATGCGCATGTACACGCGCTGGGCGGAAAAGCATGGCCATAAGGTTGACGTCTATGACATCTCCTATGCAGAAGAAGCAGGCATCAAGTCCGCGACCTTTGTCGTCCACGGTGAATACATGTACGGTCAGCTCTCCGTGGAGCAGGGTGCGCACCGCCTAGTGCGCATCTCGCCCTTTGATAATCAAGGGCGGCGCCAGACCTCCTTTGCAGAGGTAGAAGTTTTGCCGGTGGTGGAGCAGACCGACCACATCGATATCCCGGATAATGACGTGCGCGTCGACGTCTATCGGTCTTCTGGTCCGGGCGGCCAGTCCGTCAATACCACCGACTCGGCGGTGCGCCTGACCCACATTCCCACCGGCATTGTGGTGACCTGCCAGAATGAAAAGTCGCAGATTCAAAATAAGGCCTCGGCCATGCGCGTGCTGCAGGCAAAGCTACTGGAGCGCAAGCGCCAAGAGGAACAAGCCGAGCTCGATGCGTTGGGCGCCGGTGGCAACGCCTCTTGGGGCAATCAGATGCGCTCCTACGTGCTGCACCCGTATCAGATGGTCAAAGACTTACGCACCAATTTTGAGGTGGGCGATCCCTCCAAGGTGCTCGATGGCGATATCGATGGCTTCCTTGAATCCGGTATCCGCTGGCGCATGCAGCAACAAGAAGACCAAGCTTAGGTCCATACTGATCGGGCTGAATTGAACGCGAAAAGGCCGAACTGAGGGGAGAAAATCCTCAGTTCGGCCTGATCTCTATGGACTTAACCCACGTAGTCCATCGGCGCGCCCGGTCCCAGCGGGATGCCGATGAGATACCAGATGACGAAGAAGATGAACCAACCCACGAGCATGCAGAGGGAATAGGGCAGCGCCAGTGACATCAAAGTACCCACGCCTGCTGGCTTGTAATAGCGCTGCAGGAAGGTCAACGCCAAGGCGAAGTAGGGCGACATTGGGGTGATGATATTCGTCGGAGAGTCACCGATACGGAAGAGCATCTGGGAAACCTCAGGCGAGACGCCCACATACATCATCATCGGCACGATGACCGGGGCCATCAGCGCCCACTGGGCGGAACCGGAGGTTATGAAGAGGTTAAGCAGCGCGACCATGGCCACCAGTGCCGCAAACATGACCAGCGGCGGCAGGGACCAGTGTTGGAGCAGCTCGGAGCCCTTAATCGCAGTCCACACGCCCAAGTTCGACCACTCGAACCAGGCCAGGAACTGTGCCACCGCGAAGAAGAGGACCAGCATGGGGACGAGGGTCTCGATGCCCTTGGCCATAAACTCCGGCACATCAGCAAAAGACTTCACGGTGCCAGCTGCCAGGCCGTAGACGATGCCGCATACCAAGAAAGCCAGGGCAATCGGCACCGCGATGGCGCTAATGAGCGGCGACTCCATGAAGCTATCCTCTTGGCTCGCCAGCGGGGAGCCAGGAATAAATAGCAAGGCAAAGAAGGCGGCAAGGAAGAGCACGAGCGCGATGCCGGAAGCAATCAAACCACGCTGCTCGTTAGGCTTGATGCGCATCGCCTCTTCATCATCGGTGAAGTCGTACTCTTCATCCTCTTCTGTGTCCGCGGTGGCCCCACCGGCGGCCTTGGAAAAAGACACCTCTTCATAATTAATGTGGTCGTGGTCCACGAGCTCGCGGGCCTTTTTGACCATGAGGAATTCCGTGACCGCGGTAATGATGAGGGAGAGCACCACTGCGGATGGGATGACAAAGAAGATATTGGCCAGCGGGCTGACCTCATATTCTGGGTCCACAAACTGTGCGGCCGGGGTAGAAATTCCCGCCAGCAGGAGGTCGGTGATATTCAGAATCAGCGAGGCATTAAAGCCGGCAGACGACGCCGCAAAGGCCACCATCGCGCCCACGATGGGGGAGCGGCCCACGGCGTGGAAGGCCATTGCGCCCAGCGGAATCAGAATGACGTAGATGGCGTCGGAGGCTACGGAGCCGGTCACACCGGCCAGCGCCACAACGAAGGTCAGCATTTTCGCACTAACCTTGGTCACCATCGCGCGCACCAACGCGGAAAGCAGGCCAGACTGCTCCGCCACAGCCACGCCGAGCATCACGGCAAGGATGACGCCGAGCGGTGGGAAGCTGGTGAAGTTCTCCACTGCATCAGTAACCATGCGCGAGATATTCTCGGTGGTCAGCAGGGATTCCACTTCGATGGTTTCGCCGGTTTTGGGATCCTCTGCGGTCATGCCGATGAGGTGTCCTAGCCAAGAGGTCACAGCGACGATGGCTGCGAGGATGACGAAGAGCCAGAATGGATCCGGTAGCTTATTGCCAATCTTTTCTACAGTGCCCAGGAAGCCGCTTGCAGAACGTGGTTTTTCTTTAGTTTCGGTTTCGGCCATTGTATCGGCACTTTCTGTCGATTGGGTCGGAACAAATTAGTGTCTTAGACCACATTACTTAAATACAGTTCACAGCGTGGTGTCAACTTTAGTTGCTACAGTGATTCGCGTGATTAGATTCGACAACGTGACTAAGGCTTACTCCGCCGAGTCTCGCCCAGCGCTCGACGGGGTGTCCTTCGAGATTGCGGATGGTGAATTCGCTTTCCTTATTGGTCCGTCCGGCTCCGGTAAGTCCACCTTCTTGGAGCTCATGGTGCGCTATAGCAACGTGACCAAGGGCGATATTTATTTCGATGATTTCCACGTCAATGAGCTTTCAGGCAAGCAGATTAACGCGCTGCGCCAGTCCATTGGCTATGTGTTCCAGGACTTTCGCCTGCTTCCCAAGCTGACGGTATATCAAAACGTGGCCTTTGCGCTCGAGGTCATTGGCAAGAGCAAGTACCGCATCTCCACCTCGGTCCCGCAGGTCTTGGATCTGGTGGGCCTAGAGGATCGCCGCGATGCTTATCCGCACGAGCTTTCCGGTGGCGAGCAGCAGCGCGTGGCCATTGCGCGTGCGGTGGTCAATCGGCCGAAGCTTCTGCTTGCCGACGAACCCACGGGCAACCTCGATCCCTCCACCGCCGACGAGATCATGGACTTACTGTTGGGCATCAACCGCCGTGGCACCACCGTGGTCATGTCCACCCACAACGCTCGCGCCGTCAATAGGGCACGCAAGCGTGTCCTGGAGCTGCGCAATGGAGTCCTCGTGCGCGATGAGCACGAGGCGATGTACGAGGGGGAAGCATGAAGCTAGGTTTTATTTTCCGCGAGGCCACCAAGGGTCTTGGCCGCAACCTGACCATGACCATCGCCATGATCATCACCACCGCTATTGCCGTAGGCCTCGTTGTCGCCGGCATCATGGTGACCAACCTGACCAAGGACACGAAGGAGATCTATCTCGACCGCGTCGAGGTCATGGTCCAACTCAATGAGGATATTTCCGCTGGTGACCCGGACTGCTTAACCCCGGCCTGCGCGGATCTCAAGAAGCAGCTCGACGCGGATGATTCCGTCGAGTCCGTGGAGTACCGCAACCGCGCGGAATCCTATGAGCGGTTCAAGGAGCTTTTCCAAGACACCGATCCCATCATGGTGGAACAAACCTCGCCCGACGCACTGCCGGCAGCGTTCCACGTGCGCCTGAAGGATCCAGAAGACGCTTCTGCGATCGATGCGATTAGGGATAATCCGGCGGTAGAGGATGTCGTCGACCAGCAGCAAGAAGTGCGCGATGCCGCAAGCAACCTGGACTCTATCCGCAATGCCACCTTTGTGCTGGCCATCGTGATGTCCGTGGCGGCCATCTTCTTGGTGGCCAATATGGTGCAGATCGCCGCGTTCCACCGCACCCGTGAAACGGAAATCATGCGCATGGTGGGTGCGAGCCGGTGGATGACGCAAGCGCCGTTCGTACTGGAAGCAGTGCTGGCCTCGCTCATCGGCGTGGTCTTGGGTGGTGCCGGAATCTTCCTGGGCAAATCCCAAGTGGTGGACCCATCCCTGCAAGGCCTGTATGAATCCCAGCTGCTTGCCCCCATGAAATCCGGCGACCTCTGGATTGCCCTGCCTCTCGTGGGCTTGCTGGCGTTGGTGGTCACCGCCGTCACGGCACATATCACCCTGCGGTCCTATGTGCGCAAATAGCCCGTTTGCTGGGGCAGCCAAAAGGGCACTACACTGCCATAATTATGGCTAAGAAGGGCAAGAAGAATAAGAAGGCGGCGTCCGGCGAAGCAACGCTCGCTACCAACCGCCGGGCCCGGCATGACTACAAGATCCTCGAGGAATACGAGTGTGGCATCGTCCTGCTCGGCACCGAGATCAAATCCCTGCGCGAGGGAAAAATTTCGCTCAATGATGCCTTCGCCACCATCGACGATGGCGAGGTGTACCTGCGCAACCTGCACATTCCGGAATACTCCATGGGCTCGTGGACAAACCACAGCCCGCGGCGCACCCGCAAGCTTTTGCTGCACCGCCGCGAGATCGACAAACTTTACGGGCAGGTGCGCAACGGCAATAAAACCTTGGTCCCGCTCAAGGTCTACCTTAAGAATGGCTACGCGAAGCTTTCGCTCGCGCTGGCCCAAGGTAAGCAGGACTACGACAAGCGAGAGGATATTAAGCGCCGCGACCAAGACCGTGAAATCTCCCGCGAGCTCGGCCGCCGCGTGAAGGGAATTAATGTTTAAGACTGCGAAAGTGCATGACGTTGCCAAAGGCGAGGACACTATCCAGGGCACCGGAGTGCTGGTAGACCGGATGTGGCCCCGGGGCGTTGCCAAGAGCGACCTAGACTATAGAGAGTGGTTCAAGGATGTCGCGCCGAGCCCGGATCTGCGTAAATGGTGGAACCACGACGAGGAACGCTTCGACGAGTTTGCCCGCCGCTACAAGGCCGAGCTGGATGACAATGACTCCGAAGAGCTCACCCAACTGCTTGCGCTTGCCGACGCCACCCTTCTCTACGCCGCCTCCGACCGCAAGGTCAACCATGCGGTGGTCCTCAGAGAGTGGTTAGAGGAGCACTTGAGGAAATAAAAGTGGGTAGGGTAGTGTTGAACGAACCGTAGGGAAGATGCACTATCCCGTCCCTACAGCATGGGGTTGATTTGGTTTCGACTTCGTGCACTGCGCCAGGGGAAGCGTGCCGGTGCAGGCTAACGACCACCGTATAAGCGTCGTAGCAACCAATAAACGCAGAGAAGAACTCTCAGCGTGACTACGCCCTCGCTGCCTAAATACAGCGACGCGTGTCTGTCAGCCTAGGTTTCGTTCCTGACCTAGATCCTGGCATCGACTAAGGAACTAGCCGGCTGGCCGGGTCATCAGGACCAGTCGGGACTCTTACTGGTGACTGGGCCCATCATCCGGACGTGTTCGTCCGATCCGGAGGGCCGAGCAGAGATTCTGTGCGAACTGCGCACGGAGAAGCCCTGGCAAGGTGACGAAGGACCCGGGTTCAATTCCCGGCAGCTCCACTAAGAACTCCCGTTAGGTATATCGCCTAGCGGGAGTTTTCTTCACTCTTTTTGTTTATGGATGTCGGAATTGGCTTCGGACCAATCTTGTTGGGCACGATTATCTCGGCCGTTGGTTACACGACGATGTACTGGATTTTGGCCGGTTTCGTAGTGGTCGCCGGCGCCGTGTACTTCCTCGTTCATGGGCGTACCGACGCCGCGAAGGCGCGTTTGTCGCATTTCCTTATTGCGGAATTAACCCCGTTCCACCCCCTCTAAAAGCGACTGTGATTAACCTCGCTAGCGCTATCGTCGCAGGTTAATTGTTGTTTATAGGGGGTGGGGCGGGGTTTTGGAATTTCGAAACATTCATGTGCTTGAAAGGTAAGCCTTACATAGGTTAGGTTAACCAGGTATTCGAAAATCGCTAGTGTGCTTAGGCACACCTAACCTCAAGGACAAAATGTTTACCAAGTTCCGTCGCTCTATCCTTACCTCCGCCGCCACGGTTTCTGCGGCAGCTTTGGTTCTTTCTGGCTGCTCCGCCGCCGAATCTGGTTCAGGAGACAAAGAAAACACTGCGTCCTCTTCTTCCGAGCAGGCGAAAGAAGTAAAGCTCGAGGATAACTTCGGTTCCAAGACCGTAAATACCCCGGTTGAATCCGCAGCGGTGACGGATAACCGTGCTTTTGAGGTGCTGGCGCAATGGGACGTCGAGCTGGCGGCTGCACCTCTCAAGCTGGTGCCTAAGCCGCTGCGCGATACCTATAACAAGGACACCGTTGCCGTCGATATGGGCTCCCACAAGGAACCCGATCTGGAAAGCCTCGTCGCTGCAGAGCCAGACGTTGTATGGAATGGCCAGCGCTTCGAGCAGCACCAGGAAGACATTGAAAAGCTGGTCGAGGATGTCCCAGTTTTGGACTTCGAGCCACGCGATGACAAGGAATTCTTCGGTGAACTCAAGCGGCACACCGAAGCACTTGGTCAGGTCTTTGGCCACGAAGACGATGCCTCCAAGTTGATCGAGGACTTCGATGCAGCTGCCAAGCGCGCTAAGGAAGCCTACGATCCTTCCAAGAAGATCATGGCCGTCAATACCTCCGGCGGAGAAATCGGCTATATTGCTCCTACCGTTGGCCGCACTTACGGTCCGATTTTTGACCTGCTGGGCATGAAACCATCGTTGGAGGTGGACAACGCCTCCGACGATCACGAGGGTGACGACATTTCCGTCGAAGCTATTGCGGAGTCCAACCCGGATTGGATCCTGATCATGGACCGCGATGCCGCCATCAGCAAGGAAGGTCAGGAGCATACCCCTGGTGACAAGCTGGTAAAGGACAACGCTGCGCTCAAGAACGTCACCGCGGTCAAGGAAGGAAACGTCTACGTAGCGCCGGCTGACACTTATGTCAATGAGTCGATCGTTACCTACACTGAAATCCTTAACGCCATGGCGGACTCCTTCGAGCAGCAGAAGTAATGCTCACACCCCCTGCCTAACTGCGATAACCGGGAAGCCTTGCGGCCTTCCGGTTTTCGTCGTACTTACCGTTTATCACTTTCATCTCCATATTGGATTCGTCACTTCCCATGACACAGACTGCATCACCAACTCGCACGGACCGAACGAGCGCACCCAGCAAGAAGCGCTCGCGGGCCCGGGTATCTCGATCCCCATTGTTTTCTTGGCAGCTCATTTTCGGCGTACTCGGAGTGTGCGCGCTCTTGCTCCTATCTCTCATGGTGGGCGAGTACAGCATTCTGGACCATGACGATGGGGCGGATATGTTTATGACCACCCGTGTTCCGCGAACCATTGCTTTGGTTCTTGCCGGGGCAGCTATGGCGATGAGCGGGCTGGTTATGCAGTTGCTCACGCAGAACAGGTTTGTCGAGCCCACCACGACCGGTACCACCGAATGGGCGGGCCTAGGCTTGCTGTTCTCGTTGATTCTCCTGCCCAATGCGTCGGTTTTGGTGAAGATGATCATTGCAGTGGCCTTTGCCTTTGTAGGAACCATGGTGTTTTTCGCGTTCCTGCGCAAGGTGACATTGCGCTCCTCGTTGATCGTGCCCATCATCGGCATCATGCTCGGTGCGGTGGTTAGTGCGGTTTCGTCCTACGTGGCGCTGGCAACGGACACGCTTCAGCAATTGGGCATCTGGTTTATGGGGTCGTTCACCTCCGTATATGAGGGACAATACGAAGTCCTGTGGGTCGTGCTGTTGGTATTGCTGGCGGTGTTCTTCTACGCCGATAAACTCACGGTGGCAGGCCTTGGTGAGGAAATTGCTACCAATGTCGGTCTTAATTACAACCGCATGATCCTCATAGGCACGGGGCTTATCGCCGTCGCTACCGGCGTGGTTACCGTCGTAGTGGGCTCCTTGCCGTTCCTGGGGCTGATTGTTCCAAATGTGGTGAGCATGTTCCGTGGAGATGATCTGCGCTCCAATCTGCCTTGGGTGTGCCTTTTGGGTATCGCCACAGTTACGGTATGTGACTTGCTTGGCCGCGTTGTCATTGCGCCGTTCGAAATGCCCGTTTCGGTAATCCTCGGTATCGTCGGCGCCGTTGTTTTCGTATTCCTGATCGTGAGGTCTACCCGTGAGCGTTAACGCAGCAACTGGTGTGGCTGCGGCAAGCAGACAGCACCGCGCCGTCGGTAGCTTTCAATCGGCAGCGGCGGCGAGGAAGTATTGGATTCTCCTTGGGGTACTCGCTGTTGTAGGTGCAATCAGCGCCTTCGGGTTATTGGCCTATGAGAATCCTATGGAACTGGGAACCCGTAAGTGGTGGCTGATTGCGCAACGCCGTGCTGACGCCGTAACCGCAATGGCGATCGTCGCCGTGTGCCAAGCGGTAGCTACCGTGGCTTTTCATACGGTGACAAATAACCGCATCTTGACCCCATCAATCATGGGCTTTGAATCGCTGTACGTGGCCATTAATACAGCGACCATTTTCTTCCTCGGTTCCAGCGGGCTGACTCAGGCGCGCAATCTCGGTTCGTTCCTGCTCCAGATGGGCATCATGGTGGCGTTGTCCTTGGTGCTTTATTCGTGGCTGTTGACCAATCGCAGCAACAATATGCATGCGATGTTGTTGGTCGGCATCGTCATTGGCGGGGGATTGGGGTCAGTGTCCGCCTTTATGCAGCGTATGTTGACTCCTAGCGAATTCGACGTACTGACCGCCCGGCTTTTCGGTTCAGTAAACAACGCGGAAACCGAGTATTACCCCATCGCTATTCCGTTGGTTATTGTGGCCACGGCGGCGTTGTATGTGAACTCTCGGAAGTTGAACGTATTGTCCTTGGGGCGGGATGCGGCTACGAACTTAGGCGTAAACCACAAGACCAACGCGATTTACACGTTGATCTTGGTCTCCGTACTCATCGCTACCTCCACCGCGTTGGTAGGCCCGATGACGTTCCTGGGATTTTTGGTGGCGACGTTGACGTATCAGTTCGCAGAGACCTACGACCACCGTTTTCTGTTTCCCATGGCAGCGGTAACCGCGTTCACGGTACTTACTGCGGCTTATTTCCTGATGAAGCACGTTTTCTACGCGGAAGGCGTGGTCTCCATCATTATCGAGCTCGTGGGAGGCTCGGTATTCCTATTCGTCATCTTGAGAAAGGGACGCCTGTGATCAAGCTTTCCAATGTTTCTAAGGCATATTCCTCTGAGACTTCCATTGGTCCTGTGGATTTGGAGATCCCGGCAGGCGGTATCACCGCGTTAATCGGGCCGAACGGCGCGGGTAAATCGACATTGCTGACGATGGTCGGCCGCCTGCTTGAAATGGATGAAGGCGCAGTAGAGGTAGCTGGAATGGATATCGCTGATACCAAGTCGGAGGATTTGGCTAAGGTGCTATCGATTCTGCGCCAAGAGAATCACTTCATCACCAAGCTGACGGTGCGCCAGCTCGTGGGCTTTGGCCGTTTCCCGTATTCCCAAGGGCGGTTGACCGAGCACGATGAGGAGATTATCTCCCGCTATATCGACTTTTTGCACCTGCGGGAGCTGGAGGACCGCTACCTTGATCAGCTTTCTGGTGGTCAGCGCCAGCGTGCTTACGTGGCTATGGTCCTGTGTCAGGAGACCGACTACGTATTGCTCGATGAGCCTCTCAACAACCTAGACATCGCCCATTCAGTGGAGATGATGAAGCACTTACGCGAGGCAGCTCAGGAATTTGGGCGCACCATCATCATTGTTTTGCACGACATCAACTTCGCAGCGCGCTACGCCGATTACATCTGCGCCGCAAAAGACGGCCAGATTGTCGCTTTTGGCAGGCCGCACGAAATCATGCGCGATGAGGTGTTGACTCCTATCTTCAATACGCCGATCACAGTCATCGATGGGCCCGCCGGCCTGCTGGCCTGTTACCACTAAGGCGTCCACCGTCTATTCCACAGACACCAAGGGGTCGTGGGGAAGCATTGCATGCTTGCCGACGCCCCTTTTTCCATACCGGCGCCGCAACCACCAAGGTTGAACAGGGGGATGAGGCTGCCCGTAATAAACGAAATAACCGTAGCGTTAATTAAATAACGTAGAAAACAGGCAACAGCCTGCAGATTTGCTAAGGACAAGGTAGTTCTACTAACTTATAGCGAGTCGCCGCGAGGTAGCCGAGAGGTTACAAGCGAGCGACAAAGACGAACTTCAAATCAAGGATTTGACAATTTTCAGAGGATTGATTAAGTTAGTCCGAGTCGCTTGAGAGAGGAACCGCAGCGTTCCAATCAAAGCGTACCGATGATGTTTGAGAACTCAATAGTGTGCCAATGTACTTTTTATTTTTTGTGTGCATGGTTGTGTGTTGATTGGTTTGTCTGCCAATGGGCCTTTAGGTGGTTTGTTGGTTGGTGTGTGCCGGTTGGGTATGTGGAGCACGTACTCTTTTGAATGCTGTTTGGTGTTTCGGCTGCATTGAGATGGATTGGTTGGCATGTGATTGTGTTCAACTTTTTGGTTTCCTTATTTTTGACCCCGTCGGGTTGAGGGGACTGTATTTTTTCTTTGTAGTAATTTTTTGGACGCCAGCACAGGCTTTTGTGGTTTGTGGTGGTTTGTTCTTTTGTTGGGTTTCGGGCTTTTCACGGCCTGTTTCGGATTTTGTTCTGAAATTTT